>NZ_CP036455.1:2862096-4293144 GCF_004323735.1 Streptomonospora litoralis
TCTCACCGTCGCCCTTTCCGCCAAGAACGACACCCCAACCCCGCCCGGCACCCAGGCCCCACAGCGCAGAGCGGGCGCCGCCGCAGGCAGCAGCGAACCGGGCCGATCGGCGCGCGGGATTCAGCCGATTCTAGCGAGGAGCCCCGGCTCTGCAGAGCCGGGAGGAATCGCTTCTCACCACGGCCCCGCCCCGAATACGAGCACGCCTGCGGATATCGGCGTTCGCCCCCCGCCGGGGCGGCGGTGATCGTAGGATCACCGCTGTGAAGATCGTCGTGCAGGCCAAACTCGTGCCCGATGCCGCACAGGCGTCCGCGCTGTCAGCGACCCTGCGCACCCTCAACGAGGCCGCCAACCGGGTCTCGGCGGTGGCCTTCGAGCACGGCGTGCCGCGCGAGTACGAGCTGCGCAAGCACACCTACGCCGAGCTGAAGTCTCGCGGGCTGGGCGCCCAGGCCGCCCAACAGGTCATCAAGAAGGTCCGCGACGCCTACACCACGCTGGCGGCCAATATCGGGGCCGGCCACCTCGGCACACCCGGCAGCAAACGCCGCCGCAACGCCGAGGCGAAGCCGATCGCCTTCCGGGCCGAAGCCGCCCAACCTTACGACGACCGGTGTCTGAGCTGGCAGTACGACCAGCAGACGGTGTCCATCTGGACCACCGCAGGCCGCTTGAAGAACGTGCGCTTCGCCTGCGCACCGGAGACCCTCAAAATGCTGGTCGAGCACCGGCAGGGCGAATCGGACCTGGTCGAACGCGACGGCGTGTTCTACCTGATGGCCACCTGCGAAGTGGCCGAGGCCGAGCAGTATGAACCGGACGGGTTCATCGGGCATCGCCAGCATCGCCACCACCTCCACCGGCTACCGGGCGGCCGGGCGGGGCCTGAACCGCCACCGCAAGCGCCAGGCCGCCCTGCGGGCCGAACTCCAGGCCAAAAAGACCGAATCAGCAAAGCGCCGGCTCAAGAAGCGCAACCGCCGCGAGCGGCGCCACGTTGCGAACACCAACCACACCATCGCCAAGCAGATCGTGACCGAGGCTGAACGCACCTCATCCGGTATCGCCCTGGAAGACCTCACGGGCATCCGGCAGAGGGTACGGCTCCGCAGGCCCCAACGGGTCGCGCTGCACTCCTGGGCCTTCGCCCGGCTCGCCGCCTTCATCGCCTACAAAGCCAAGCGGGCCGGGGTCCCGCTGGTGCAGGTCGATCCGGCCTACACCAGCCGGGAATGCGCCGAACGCCACCACATCGACACGAGGAACCGCCTGGATCGGGCCCGGTTCGTGTGCCGGTCGTGCGGGGTCGTTGCCCACGCCGACCGCAACGCTTCCCGCAACCTCGCCCGCCGGGGCGAGGACGCATGGAATGCGGGGCGTGAGTCACGCGTCCCTGCCGCCCCATAAGGGGTGTCTGGACGGAGGAGCCCACCCGCCGGCCAGGCGGGCGGCTACCTCCAAGCCCGGCCCTTCAGGGCCCTTCAGGCCGGGTTAAGCTGACCAACTCGACGAAGGACTAACTAGTCTGGAGGCGTGAGCAACGCAGAACCCGCCGACGCCTCCGGACCCGACCCCGACGTCATCGAACTGGCGAGTCGCGTCTTCGACCTCGCCCGCCGCGGCGAGACCGACCTGCTGACCGCCTACCTCGACGCCGGAGTCCCGGTGAACCTCACCAACGACAAAGGCGACACCCTCGTCATGCTCGCCGCCTACCACGGGCACGCCCGCACCACGGCCCTGCTGTGCGAACGCGGCGCCGAGGTCGACCGCCTCAACGACCGCGGGCAGTCACCCCTGGCCGGTGCGGTCTTCAAAGGCGAAGACGAGGTCGTCGACGTCCTCGTCGACCACGGCGCCGATCCGGGCGCCGGAACCCCCTCGGCGCTGGAGGCGGCCCGCATGTTCGAAAAGGAGCACTACCTGCAGCGGTTCTCCACCGACCGGCCCTGAGCGGTGACCTCCTCCGAGCGGCGCCTCCGGCCGGTCATCGACCCCGACCTCGCGGCCGAGGAGCGCGACCTACTGGCCGCCCACCCCGGCGTGCTCGTCCCCGCCACGGCACCGGCGCCCGCCCCCACCCGCGACGCCCAACCCTCCGATCGCCGGCGCATCCCGATCGTCCTCGGCCTGCTCGCCGCCCTGGTGGGGATCGCGGTACTCACCCGCTCGCCCGTGCTCATCCTCGGCTGTCTGCTACTGCTCGCGATGGCCCCGGCCGGCCTGTCCGGCGCCCTGCGCCCCGCCGCCCGCGAGCACCCGGCCGCCCGCGCGGCACGCCTGCGCCACGGCCGCTACCTGCTGGCCGCCGACTTCGACGAACCCTGCCGGGCGCTGCTGGCGCGCGCCCAGCAGGCCGCTGATGACGCCACCGCCTCGACCGAGGAACTCGCCGATACCGGCCGCATCGAGGCACGCGAGAACACCGTCGTGCTGCCCCGCCAGCTGTGGGACATCGCAACCACCCTGCGCAGCATCACCGACCTGGGCGACCGAGCCCGCATCGTCGACCCCGCCCTGGCCGAGGAGGTCGCCGACCTGCTGGCCGAGCGCCGCGCCGCCGTGGAGACCGCCCGCGGCGCCATCGAGGCGCGCGTCGCAGCCCTGGAGCGCTACGCCGCCGGGATCGCCGCGGCCGCACGGCACCAGCGGCGCCTGGACGAACTGCGCCGACTGCTGCACGAGCAGGAGGACTACCGCGACCTGCTGGCCGCCACCGCAGCCGACGAACACGCCGCGGCCGACATCGACCGCCTGGCCGAGCGCGCCGGCCTGGCCGAAGAGGACCTGGCCGCCGCCCTGCAGGCGGCCCTGCGCGAAGCCGATCTGCTGTCCTCCGGCTCATCGCCGCCGGATCCGCCCCAGGCCACCGAGAACCCGGAGGACCCGGAGAACCCCGCCTGAGCGGCCGACCCGGGGCGCGGCCGCCGCGCACACCCGGCACGTCAGCCCGGCAGAACCGGGCCGCCGTTCTCCAGATAGCAGGTGCGCCCCTTGCCCGCGGCGGCCACCGCGGCCTCCACCCGGCGGTGCACGCGGGCGTCGAGCAGCTCCGCCAGCTCCTGCGGACGGGCAAGCACCGCATCGCCGAGCTCGTCGGCCGGCAGTCGCACCCGAGCGAAGTCGGACACGGTGAGTGTGCCGGAGAACACGAACACGGTCGCCGGGCGGTGGTTCGGAGACAGCTCGGGCGGCACCCAGTCCACGCCCACAAGCTCGGCGAGCTCCGGGGTGAACCCCAGTTCCTCGGCGCACTCGCGGCGGCACGCCGCCAGCGGGGACTCTCCCTCCTCGATCACCCCGCCGGGCAGCGACCATCCCGGCTTGTAGGTGGGCTTGACCAGCAGCAGCCGCTCGTCGGCGGTGCGCAGCAGCGCGGCGGCCGCCCCGCGGGTGCGGGGCAGGCCCTCGAAGAATGCGCGTTCGGACTCGGCGACCACACCCCGAGGCTACGACCGGGACCGCAACCGCCCTCCAGCGGGCCCCGCGGCCGCCCGTCCGGACACCCCGCCCGCAACCGGCCCACAGGATCGACTTCCTCCCCCGGCTGAAGCCGTGGGCTGCGCCGCTAGAAGGATCAGATCACGTGATCACGCCGCAGGCCGTCGAGCCGCCGCCGGCGGCCGAAGGCGCGGACTCACCGCCCCGGGGCCGAACCGCCTCCGGACGCGTCCCCCGAAGAGTGCTCACCCTCTGCCTCCGCAGCCCCGCCGGAGTCGGCCTGCGCCGCCGAGGTCCCCAACGGCACCCGGCTCACCGGTCGGCGGCCCAAACGCCGGCGCAGCTCGTAGGCCACGAGCACCGCGGCCACCGCGGCCAGCGTCGCCGCCAGTGGCAGCCGCTGGTCGGGCAGCAGCGCCATCGCCCCCAGGATGGCGACCAGTCCCGCCAGAGTCGTCCAGCTCAGGTAGGGAAAGCCCCACATCCGAAACCGCAGCGACTCCGGCTCGTTCCGGCGCAGCCGGCGCCCCAGCACCAGCTGCGAGACCACGATCGTCACGAACAGCACCAGCAGGATCGCCCCGATGGAGGCCACCAGAAACGCGAACACCGTCTCGGGCCACAGGTAGTTGCCGATCACCGAGGCGTAGCCCACCACCGTGCCCAGCAGGATCGCCCGCGTCGGCACACCGCGCCGTCCAACCGCCGACAGCGCCCGCGGCGCGTCGCCCTGGCGGGTCAGCACGTGCAGCATCCGCGACGAGGTGTAGAGCGCCGCGTTGAGCACGCTGAGCACCGCCACGAACACCACCGCCTCCATGATCAGCGGCGCTCCGGGCACCCCCAACCGCTCCATCACCGCCACGAAGGGGCTGCGCAGCAGTTCGGCGGTGTCCCACGGCAGTACCGCCACCACCACCAGGATCGAGGCGACGTAGAACAGCGCGATACGCCAGAGCACGTTCGTGGTGGCCCGCGCCACGCCCCGCTCGGGCTCGTCGCTCTCCCCGGCGGCGATCGTCACGATCTCCACCCCGCCGAAGGAGAACAGCACGACCACCGTCGCCGCCAGGACCGCCCCCCACCCGTTGGGCGCGAAACCGCCGTGGACCCAGAGGTTTTCCACACTCGCCCCCGTGCCGCCGGGCCACAGGCCCAGCGCGAACAGCCCGCCGAGCACCAGGAACGCGACGATCGTGGCGACCTTGATCAGCGAGAAGACGGTCTCCGTCTCTCCGAACATGCGCACCGAGATCAGGTTCGCCCCGGTCATCACCAGCAGCAGGACCAGCGCCAGCAGCCATCCCGGTAGCGGCACCCACGCTCCGAGGATGGCCGCCCCCGCCACCGACTCCGCCGCCACCAGCACGCTGTACATCCACCAGTACAGCCAGCCGATGCAGAACCCGGCACGCGGCCCCAGCGCCATGCGCGCGTAGTCGGAGAACGACCCGGCCGAGGGCCGGGCCACCACCATCTCGCCCAGCGCCCGCAGCGTCAGCAGCACCAGCGCACCCGCCAGCGCATACGACAGCACCGCGGCCGGTCCGGCGGTGTTGATCACCGCGCCCGAGCCGATGAACAGCCCGGCGCCCACCGAGCCGCCGATGGCGATCATCGCCATGTGCCGGCGCCGCAGCGAATGCGCCAACCCCGATGTGGCGGAAGAGGTCGCAGAAGAGGTTCGGTCCCAGGTCACGGCCATCGAGACTATCGGTCGCGCAGTACTCGCCACGCCGGACCGGGGCGCCTCCCTCTGCCGGGGAGGCGCCCCGGTCCGGCGCTATGCGGCGGCCGCGACGATGCCGCACGTGTGCCGACAGCCGCCGTGGCCGTCCTCCGCCAGTGGCTCGGGCGCCAGGCGGGTCCACAGCACGAAACCGTCGGGCAGCGGGTCACCCGAGGCCACGCCCAGCGTGAACGACTCGCGGATGCGCCCGTGTCCGCGACCGCGGTCGCGGACACGGGCACGGGCGGGGGCCGCCCCCAGGGTTCCGGCGCCCAGGGCCGCGGCGCCGAGCGTGGCGGTGCCGGCCGCGAGCGCACCACGACGGGTGGGCGCCGCGGCGGTGGGGGAGGGGAGGGGTCTGTCAGCGGGGGTCTTCTCACCGGCGGGGATGCGGGGGATGCGGGGGATCGGGGTCGTCCGACATGCACGGTCTCCTCGGCGTCGCTCGGGGGCCGCCCTCGACGGGAGTCGGGGCGGGCGGACCGTGCTCTATGACGACATAAGGGGCATGAAACCCCAACCAGCACAGAATGAACGTTCGGATTCAGCGAGTGGCGGTTAGCACGCCAGGTCATCGCCCGACTGGGCCTTGCATCCGACTCGGCGCGTTAGAAATCTACGATGTAAAGCCCATCGTTTGTGTCAAGAACAAACCCTAGAACCGAAAAACGAGCGACTACGCCGCACTCATCACCAAGACCCCACCAAGCGCTCAGGCTCGGATATGCACCGTGACCGGTGGCTCGGGCGCGGGATCACACTCGATGCTGCCCAAGTCGGCGATCACCACTTCGGCGGCGTCCTGCAGTTCGGCTGCCGTGGCAGTCGTGGTCAGCGCCACGGCACGGGCGCCCGCGGCACGAGCGGAGGCCAGGCCGGCGGGGGCGTCCTCGAAGACGAGGCAGTCGGCGGGGTCGGCCCCCAGCCGGCGGGCGGCGAGCAGGTAGGGCTCGGGGGCGGGTTTGCCGGTGGTGACGTCGTCGGCGGTGATCAGCAGCGGCGGGTCGATGCCGACGGCTTTGACGCGAGCCTCGGCCAGGGGGCGGGTGCAGGAGGTGACGATGGCCCAGGCCTCGTCTGGCAGGCTGGCGAGCACTTCCCGGGTGCCGGGCAGGACGCGCAGGTCGGGTGCGCGGTCGATCTCCAGCTGTTCGAGGCGCAGGGTTGCGGCGGCGACCTCGTCGGCGGGTAGCAGCTCCGCGGCGATCTGGCGAGCCGGTATCCCGTGCCCGATGACCTGCTCGAAGCGGTCGCGGTCGATGCCGTACTCGCCGATCCACTGGGCCCAGCTCGCCTCGATGGCGGGGCCGGAGTCGACGAGAGTGCCGTCCATGTCGAACAGGAGCGCCTGTGCAGAGATCATCACGCAGGCGAGTCTAGGCAGCGCTGCGCGGCGTGCGGGCGCCGGCCGGATGTGGGCCCGCCCACTCCCGGTCCTGCGCCGCGGCTTCGCGGACGGTGCCGGGGCACCGCTCAGGGCGCGGGGTCCTGATGGGTGGGGTCCTCCAGCATGGGTGTGGCGCCGGGACGCCGCGGGGGAGGCTGCGGCCGGCGCAGGGAGGCGACGTCGGCGGCGTCGGCGATGATGCGGGTCACGTTTTCGGGCTGGTCGAGGCTGACCAGGTGGCCGGCGCGGGGGATGTTGAGCAGGCGCGCGTCGGCGCAGGCGTCGAGAAACCGCTTCTCGTGGATGCGGAAGTGGTCGCGTGAGCCGTTGATGAGCCAGACGGGTCCGTCGTAGGCGCTGAGGGCGCCGAGGACGTCCATGTCGGCGACGGCGTCGATGACGGCGTGCGCGGCTTCCATGGCCAGGCCCCCGTCGAGGACGGCCTCGGCGCCGTCGCCGCGCAGGGTCAGGCGGTGGAAGCGTTCGTTGACGGCTTGGCCCTTGTCGGGGAGGCGGTCGAGGAGGGCGGTGGGGATCCGGTAGACCTGCGCGAGGGTCTGGGCCGGGCGGGCGGTGCAGCCGGCGGCGACGAGTCCGGCGACGCGGTGGGGGTAGGCGGCGGCGGTGGCGATGGAGACGAAGCCGCCGAGGCTGAGTCCGGCGACGAGGGCGCGGTCGCCGAGGTCGTCGATGGCGCCGAGGACGGCTTCGACGGCGCCGCCGAGGGAGAAGGGTTCGCCGCGGCGGCTGCCGTGGCCGGGGAGGTCGCAGGCGGTGACGCGGCGGCCTTGCTGGGTGAGTTGGTCGATCTGGGGCCGCCACATGCTTCCGGAGAAGCGGAGGCCGTGGACCAGGACGATCGGCAGGCTCATGGGTGGCCCTTCACCTGGGTGGGGCGCTGCTGGGGTGGGCGCGCGGTCATCGGGTGGGTGGTCATGGGGTGTAGGTGACGGTGACGGGTGCGTGGTCGGACCAGCGCTGGTCGTAGGTGGGGGCGCGTTCGACGTGGGCTTTTTCGGCGCGCTGGGCGAGGTGGGGGGTGGCGAGGTGGTAGTCGATGCGCCAGCCGGTGTCGTTGTCGAAGGCGCGGCCGCGGTAGGACCACCAGCTGTAGGGGCCGTGGGTGTCGGGGTGGAGGGCGCGGACGACGTCGGTGCAGCCGGTGTCGGTGATGAGGCGGGTGAGCCAGTCGCGTTCGTGGTCGAGGAAGCCGGAGTGGTTGCGGTTGTTGCGCCAGTTTTTGAGGTCGGCGGGGTGGTGGGCGATGTTGAGGTCTCCGCAGAGGAGGAGGTGGCGGCCGCGGTCGGCGGCTTCGTGGGCGCGGTGGGCGAGGTAGGGGAGGAAGGCGTCCATGAAGCGGTGCTTGGTGTCTTGGCGGGGGGTTCCGACGTCGCCGGAGGGGAGGTAGAGGCTGGCGACGGTGAGGTCGCCGATGTCGGCTTCGAGGTAGCGGCCGGCGTTGTCGAATTCGGGGGTGTCGAAGCCGATGCGGTGGGTGTGGGGCGGGGTGCGGGTGTAGATGGCCACGCCGGCGCGTCCGGGGTCGTCGTCTGCGGGGGCGAGCAGCAGGTGGTAGCGGGGGTGGCGGGTGAGGGTGGTGGGGAGCTGCTCGTGGCGTGCGCGGGTTTCCTGCAGGCAGATGATGTCGGCTTCGGTGGTGTCGAGCCAGGTGAGGAAGCCTTTGCGGGCTGCGGCGCGCAGGCCGTTGACGTTGACGGTGGAGATCGTCGTGGACACGACGGCAAGGGTAGCCAATCGGGTGGTGGGTTGGGTGTGGGCGGGTCAGCCGGTGGTGGGCGGGGGTGTGTCGGTGAGGTCGCGCAGGGCGGTGTAGGTGCGGTTGGAGCGGGCGGCGTCGCGTTGGGCGGCGGCGGTGGTGTCGATGTAGGTCTGGCTGGAGGTGATGGCGGCGTGGCCGAGGAGGTGCATGATCTCGGTGACGGAGGCGCCGTCTTCGGCGAGGCGGGTGGCGAAGGTGTGGCGGAGGGCGTGGACGAGGGTGCCGCGGGCGACGCGGTCGTGGATGCCGGCGTGTTTGTAGCACTGGCGGACGAGGTATTGGAGGCCGCCGCGGCGGAGGGGTTGGTTGCGGTTGTCGACGAGGAGGGCGTCGGTGCTGGTGGGGGTGTGGTTGAAGCGGGTGGTTCGGGTGGCGAGGTAGGTGTCGATGAGGGCTTCGAGCGGGGGTTCGATCGGGAGGGATCGGGTGGTGTCGCCTTTGCCGTGGACGCGGATGCGGCGTTCGCCGGGGCGGCCGCCGAGGGAGTCGATGGTGAGGTCGAGCATTTCGGTGGAGCGCAGGCCGGTGAGGAGGGCGAGGGCGAGGACGGCGAAGTCGCGTTCGGGCCAGGGGTCGCGGGCGCGGCGGCAGCCGTTGGCGAGGGCGGTGAGGAGTTTTTCGGGGGTGTCTTCGCCGATGAGGGGTTTGGGTTGGTGGGGTTTGGTGCGGGGGCGGGAGACGGCGGGCATGGGGTTGCCGTCGGTGAGGTTGTGGGCGACGAGGAAGCCGAAGAAGCCGTTCCAGGTGGACCAGGCGCGGGTGACGCTGGTGGGGGCGCGGTCGGTGGCGAATGCGGCGAAGGCGTGGCGGAGGAGGGTGGGGGTGAGGTCGGCGATGTGGAGTTGGTCGGGTCGGCAGCGTTCGGTGTGGGCGATGTGGTCGAGGAGGGTGTGTAGGTCGCGGCGGTAGGCGGCGAGGGTGTGGGGGGAGGGTTTCTGGGGTTGGCGGTAGGTGAGGTATTCGCTGATGGCGTCGGTGACGCGCATGGTGGGAGCGGTGGGCTCGGTGGTTTCCATGGTGGTAAGCATTGCCGATGGGGTGGGGTTTCCACACGTGCGTGGTGTGTCGTCGGGCGGTGTGGCGCTGGCTGCCGGGGGAGTGGGGCGGGCTGGATCGGTGGCCGTGTGCTCGTCGGGTCGGTCAGGTGAGTTCGAGGCCGCCGTCGATGGTGAGGACCTGGCCGGTGAGCCAGGTGTGGGCGGGGTCGGCGAGGTGGGTGATCCAGGCGGCGACTTCGTCCGGTTCGCCGCGGCGGCCGAGGGGGACGCGGTCGGCTTCGGCTTGCTGCATGCCGGTGATGGTGTCGGGGTCGAGTCCGGCGGCGGCGAGGGCGTTGCTGCGGGTGGGTCCGGGGGCCAGGGCGTTGACGCGGATGTTGCGGGGGGCGAGTTCGAGGGCCCAGGTGCGGGTGAGGGATTCGAGGGCGGCTTTGGAGGCTGCGTAGTGGGCGCCGCCGGGTAGGGGGCGGTGGCCGTAGGTGGAGGAGATGTTGACGATGGTGCCCTGGTGCTGGGTGAGGGGGTCCAGGGCGGCGGCGGTGAGCAGGCTGGGCGCGGTGACGTTGAGGGCGAAGAGGTCGTCGACGGTGTCGCGGCGGGTGTCGTCGAGGGCCATGACGGCGGTGGCGCCGGCGTTGTTGACGAGGATGTCGAGTCGGCCGTGGGTGTTGAGGGCGGCGTCGACGGCGGCGGTGGGGGCGTGGTTGTCGCGCAGGTCGGCGGGGTGGGTGGTGATGGCGGGGTGGGTGCGTGCGGTTTCGGCGAGTCGTTCGGGGTTGCGGGCGACGCCGATGACGTGGGCGCCGGCGTGGGCGAGTGCGGTGGCGGCGGCGCGGCCGATGCCGGAGGAGGCGCCGGTGACGAGGGCGACGCGTCCGGTGAGGGGTGTGGTGGTCGGGGTGGTCATGGCGCAACCTCAATCATTCGATGTTTGACGAACATCGAACAATGTATCATGGGGTCATGAAGCACGCCCATCACCCCGAACCCGAGGACATCTCCCTGGTCGAGGTGATGTCGGCCCTCGGCGACCCGCTGCGCCTGGGTCTGGTGCGCCTACTGGCCGACGGGCGCGAACGCGGTTGGGGCCAGCTCGACGCCCCGGTGGCCAAGTCCACGCTCAGTCACCATCTGCGCGCCCTGCGCGACGCCGGCATCACCCGCACCCGCCAGGAGGGCACCCGCTGCTTCGTCACCTTGCGCCGCGACGACCTCGACGCGTGCTTTCCCGGCCTGATGAAGGCCGTACTGGAGTCCGCCGAGGCCCACGACGCGGGCGCCGGGGTCGCGTTGCGCTCGGATCGCGACGCCCCGGTTTGAGCGGGGAGTCCGGCCTCCGAGGGGGTGTTCGGCAGCAGGTGGGGGTGTTGGCGCAGGTCGGCCCGTAGGCCACCCACTACTGTCGGTGCCGAAGGCTGCGAAGGAAAGGTGTCGCTGTGGTCGTTCCGATGGTGGCGGCTCTGCACGGCGAACTCGAGCCGTTCGCCGGAAGTCGTCCCGACGTCGCCGAGCGCGACGCCTTCTCCCTGTTCTACGACCGCTCCTCGGCGATGATCTGGCTCCAGGAGGCGGTGCCCGACGCCTATCCCGGCCTGTGGGCCATGAACGACGCCGGCCAGGACGGCGAGGCCGACATCGGCCGCGGGGCCACCCGGAGGCTGTGGTTCCAGGTACACCTGACCGGGTCGCTGGAAGACGACCGCCCGCTGCCGCTGCAGCCGTTCCTGTCCTGCATCGGCGACGTGGCGGAACGGCTCGGTACGCTCGAGGTGCACGCGCTGCAGCTCCTGGTGCCCGTGCACGAGCGCGTCGCCACCCGACGCGAGGTTCCCAGACACAGCGCCGGTGCCGTGGGCGGGCTGATCGAGGCCGCGGGCTGGTTCGGCGACGGCGATCCGGGCCTGGCCCGGCGGGTCCAGGTGACGATCGACACCGGCCAGGACCCCGCCGTCGTCTCCGCGGCGCCCGGTCTACCGGCGTGGATGCGCCGGTGGAAGCAGTCCTTCTTCGTCTGCGATCCCGCATCCGACGAGGGCGACGCCGCCGCGGACCTGTCGCCGCAGATCCCCGACCACTTCTGGCAAGGACCCCGCTACCACCGCACAAGCCTCTACGGAACGCTGGGCGAGTGGTCGCCGGAGGCCCTGGGCTGGCTGAGCGCGTTCGCGGCCGAGGCCGCCTGGCAGCAAGGTGTCCGCATCCCGCTGATGATCACCGTTCGCACCCGGTGAGGCTCCTCCCGCGCCCGGGGCGGCACCGCCGCAGGTAGCGCCCCGAACGCGACGACCGCGCCGGATGGTTAGGGGATGCGGGCGGCCACCCATGAGGAGATCTTGTGCAGCGGCCACTCCAGCGGTCCGCGGCCTATCGTCAGCCGCCAGGCCGTGGCGAACACCAGGGCGGCTCCCAGCACCGTCCACGCCAGGTTGTCGGTGGCCCACTGCAGGAACGTGCCCTGCCACAGGTCGTTCTCGGCCACCCAGATCAGCAGCACATGGCCCACGTAGACGGTCAGCGCGAGCGCGCCCACGGCCGCCAGCGGGTAGCCCGCCCGGCGCAGGCCGGGCTCGGCCAGCAGGCACATGCCCAGCACCGCAATGGCCGCGCCGCCGGCCCCGGCGAGTTCCAGCGGTGTGCCGCTGTGCGGCAGGGCGGTCAGCAGCCACACCCAGTCGTTGGTGGGGACCGATCCGTTGAACCCCTCGGCCATGGCCGCAGCAGTGCTGGTGTAGCCGCCGTGCTCGGCCATCGCGCTCGCGCTGAAGGTGGCCTCCAACCGGTCGCGGCCGCCCATCGCGTTCATCGCCACCCACGACAGCCCGTAGCCCAGCGCCGCCAACCCGGCGCCGACACCCACGAGCCAGGCCCGCACCCGCAGCGAGCGCAGGTCGAGGCGGCCGATGGCCAGGCCCGCCAGGACGAAAGGCAACCAGGTCAGAGCGGGATAGGCGCCGGTCACCAGCAGGTCGACCACGCCGCTGCCCGAGGCCGCCACCAGCGGGTCGTAAGCGTTGATCGCCGCGACGGGCCCGCTGAGCGCTCCCTCACCCTCGATCATGCTGCGCAGCCAGAACGACACCAGCGGTCCGGCCACCGCGAGGACGGCGGCGGTACCGGCGACGACCTTCCATCGTTCGTCGATCAGCGGTACCGCGAGGACGAAGAAGGCGGCGTAGTAGGCCAGGATCACCGAGACGGGGGTGCCCAGCATGGTCAGGGCCACGCCCAGGGGGAGCATGATCAGCCCGCGGATGACCACGCGCCACAGCGCGACTCCCTTGGCGTGGCCGGTGGCCGGGGAGGGGCCGCCGGAGAGCAGCGCGATGGAGACGCCTGCGAGTAGGGCGAAGAGGGCGGCGGCGCGGCCGGAGACGAGGCCGGTCAGCGGGTTGGTGCCGGCTTCGCCTAGGCTCCAGCCCAGTCCCACGTGGACGACGAACATGCCGAGGACGGCCAGGCCGCGGGCGACGTCCACGCCCACGAGGCGATGGCGTGCGGCGTCTGCGGCCGGGGCGGGCGCCGGGCGCTGGGCGGCGGGGGCCTCCGCGGCCGCGGGATCTTCGCCGAGGTCGGCCGCGGGGTCGGGGAGTGGAGGGCCGTCGTCGCGGGCGTCGCCGTGAGGGGGTGTGCTGGTGCTGTTGGACACCCTTGAAGCATCCCCTAGCGCATGGCCGGAATGTAGGGGGTTCGGCGTGGGGTGACCGGTTGTGGCCGATCGGTGCGGTGGTGCGCGGCCGCGGACAACGGATGCGGGGGAGTAGGCGTCTGCGGCGCGCATGAGCCTTCGGCGGCTGGGGCGGGGGTGTGGCCGTTCCGGCGGTGCGCCGGGTTATGGGGAGTGGGGGAGCCGGGCGGTTCACGGGGAGGGGGAAGCGAACGGGCGCGGGCCGGAGCGGGCGGCTGTGGCACGAGGGTGGCCGGTCGCTGCGGGAGGCCATCCGGGAAGGGGCGCCGATCGATCGTATGGCGCGGCGGCCGTTGCAGCCGATCTCCGCAAATGATGCATAACACATTTTATGCATCAAACTTGGCTGAGTCGGGGTGAAAAGGGTGATCGGGGCGGGTTGTGACGCTGCCGGCGACCACACGTCGGTGCACGTAGCCCCGTGGCGACATGCGGGTGCCTCGGGAAACGGAGCTTCACCGCGGCGTGTCGACCGCTCCGGCGCCGTCCCGACGATCCGGATGCCCGAGGATCATCGTTCCGGCGCCGCCCGCGGCGCGTGTTGCGGCTCGTTCGGTGTCCGCGCGATGGCTCACACGCCGGGCGGCTGCATCGGAGTCGGAATTGCGCGGGCCGTACTGTTCCCTACGACGGGAAAAGCCGAAACGCCCGTTGTGTGCCCCTTCTGGCTTGCGCCCGCAATGCGCCGATAATGTACATTATGTAAAGTAATGCCCTTCCGCCGCTCTCTCGCCCCCGCGCCGGCGCCGCCGGACAGCCGGTGCCCGTGGTCCATGCCGACTCCGAACCGGTAGAGGGCTGTCCCACGCCCTTCGCGGGAAAACTCCCAAGGTGAGGGCCGGTTTTTGGGCGTTTTCCCGCGAAGGGCGCCCGAGGAAACGGACACAGCAGACAAATAGGCGCCTGTCTCCTGGCCTACCGATGGCGAAACGAGTGCCGCAGGCCGCGCCTCTCCCCCGTTCTCGCCGCGTGGAAGCAGGCGGTCGCGCGAAGGTCGGTTTCGGGCCCCTCTCCCCTGCCGGATGGCGGACTCAGTCGATGCGGGGGTGCAGGGCCGGGGCGGTCGCGCCGGGAGGACGGTTCTGGAAAGCGCAGGCACCGGTGATGTCGAGCAGGTCCCTGGCGGGCCGGCGGCGGGTCAGGTTGTGGTGGGCGAGCCGGAAGGCGCGGACCTGGTCGGCGCCGACGCGCAGGGGCGGCCCGGGGTCGGGGGGTTGGTGGGGCTCCCTTTTCGCGTGCCGGCGCCTCGGCGGGAGTCGGTTGCGGTCGGGGGCCGATGGTAGGCGGCAGGGGGCGAGCCGCAGGCGTGGGCGTGGCGTCGGTCGGGCGGTCTGGTGCGGGGCGGCACCAGACCACCGGGGGCGGGGCGTGGGATGAGCGGACCTCGGCCGTCGAGGCGGCGGTGTCGGCGGCCGAGGGCGGCGCCCGGCTCGCGGCGGCGGGGACGTCCGGGGCTCAGGCCTTGGGTACGTGTGCGCTGACCACGGCCGACTGTCCGGCGCGGACGGCGTCGACGGCTTCCTTGAGGGTGCCGGCGACCTGGTCGGGGTGGTCGATGGTGCGGGCCCAGGCGCCGCCTGCGGCTGCGGCGATGCCGGGCAGGTCGGCTTCGGGGTCGAAGCCGGTCTGGAAGTCGTCGTGGGTGGCGGCGGCGCCGTCGGGGTGGACGCCGAGGGTGGAGAGTTTGGGGGATTTCCAGCCGCGGTTGTCGAAGATGACGGTGAGGGTGGGGGTGTTGTAGCGGCGGGCGGTCCATTGGGCGGAGGAGGGCACGCCGAACAGGTAGGAGCCGTCGCCGACGAGGCTGACGACGAGGGTGTGGGGGTGGGCGAGTTTGGCGCCGATGGCGGCGCCGGCGTGCCAGCCCAGGGAGCCGCCGCCGGAGCCGATGAGGCTGCCCGGTCGTGTGGCGCGCAGGTGTTCGTTGACGGTGTGGTAGTTGGAGATGGCTTCGGTGAGGACGACGGTGTCGTCGTCGAGGTCGGCGAGCAGGTCGCGGAGTTGGGCGACGAGGGACTGGGGGGTGATGGTGTCGGCGGCGGGTTGCTCGCGGGCGGTGACGGCCTGGCGGTTTTCGTCGTGTTCGGCGGCGAGGCGGGTGCGGCGGGCGTCGACGGTTGCGGGGTCGGCCATCGCGGTGTCGGTGATGTGGGTGCTGAGTTGGTCGAGGGCGGTGCGGGCGTCGGCGCGGGCGAAGGTTTCGGCGGGCACGTGCCACAGGGGCATCTGCTCTTTGAGGGGGTCGGTGTCGATGACGAAGATGCGGGCGTCGGGGCGGGGCGGGTTGCTTTGCGGGATCCAGGGGACGTCGGTGTCGACGGCGAGGATGGCGTCGGCGCGGGCGAGGACGGGGTTGGGTTCCTGGGTGTTCCACTGGTAGCCGGCGTGCAGGGGGTGGTCGGCGGGGAAGTTGAGCCGCATGGGTACCGACTCCAGGACGGGGGCGGCGACGGATTCGGCCAGGCGCTTGAGTTGGGTGACGGCGCGGGGGTCGCGGCCGAGGTAGGAGGTGACGATCAGGGGGTTGTCGGCTTGGGTGAGGGCGCGGGCGATGGTGTCGGTGGTGTGGGGGTCGAGGGCGGCGGGTGCGATGGGGGTGGTGCGTTGGAGGTGGTAGCGGGGGTCGTCGGTGTGTGCGGGGTCGAGGTGTTGCTCCATGACTTCGCGGGCGCCGACGAGGTAGACGGGGCCGGCGGGTTGGCTGGTGGCGATCTGCATGGCGCGGTGGACGAGTTGTTTGACGTTGGCGCCGGTGCGGATCTCGTTGTCGTATTTGGTGTAGCCGCGGACGATGCCGCGTTGGTCGTGGACGTCTTGGATCCACTGGATGAATTCGTTGCGGCTGCCGGTGTGCTCGCCGTATTGGGTGTAGGGCGAGGCGCCGGCGAAGACGAGGACGGGGGTGCGGCCTTTGGCGGCGTTGTGGAGCATGCCGCCGATGTTCTGGGTGCCGCATTCGACGTGGACGATGACGGCTTGGGGGCGGCCGGTGAGTTGGGCGTAGCCCTGGGCTGCGGAGAAGGCGACGCTTTCGTGGGGGCAGATGATCATGCGGGGGAAGCGGTGGGCGTCGCCGGCTGCGCGGGCGTGGGCGTAGGCCTCGACGATGCCGGGGTGGTCGCTGCCGAGGTTGGCGAAGACGTAGTCGACGCCGGTTTCGGTGAGGGCTTCGAGGAAGGCGGTGCTGGTGGTGTAGGGCGTGGTGTCCATGGCGCCTAGTGAAGCATCCCCGGTGGGTGGTGTTTGCGCAGGGTGGGGCGGTGCCCGGGGGGTGGGTTTGCGCGCCACTCCCCTCTTTTGCGGGGGTGCGCCGGGTGTGTAGGCGTCCGGGGGCGGAGTCGGGGCGGGCACGCCGGTGCCGCGGGCACCCGAGAGCGAAGGGGACACCTGGTGTGACCAGGGGGGCGAACCCTCGGGTGCCCGACCGCTAGGACCTTACCGGACCGGGCCTGTGCAGATGTGGGGATCGGTCAACTTCGGATGCTCGGATCGGGCGGGGTGGGGCTTCGGTCGCGCCGTCGTGTGCGCGACTCCGCACTGGGAGGTTCTCTACAATTACGTAAACGAATGCGTTGTGCGTTTGTTTGAGGTAGTTTCAGGAACTAGAAGACGTTCGCGTGTCGCAGGGCGGGTCGGGGTGGATCGGTGCTGCTGCTGGGCAAAGCAGGTGGCCCGGTTTGTCGTGGTGACCCGTGGCTGCGGCGCAGGGCGAGATCGCGCGGGTTGAACGCGGTCCGTCCGTGGAGGTGAGAGGTGAGAGGTGTGGACACCGTGCAGGAGCTGTCCGGCACGCCGGTGCTGGTCTGCGCGCCCGAGGGGGCGCCGTTGGACGGCGAGCGCGCGGCCCTGGATCTGATCGGTGACATGTGGGGCCGCGGCGCCGCGTGGGCGGCGCTGCCGGCGGAGCGGCTGGGGGCGGGCTTTTTCGACCTCGCCAACGGGGTGGCCGGTGGTGTGGTACAGCGCTTGGCCAACTACCGCCTGGGGCTGGCTGTGGTGGGCGCGGTCCCCGTCGAGGCGGGGGCGGGTTCGGCTGCGGCCGCGTTCGTGCGCGAAGCCGACCGGGGCGCCCAGTTGTGGTTCGTGGCCGATCTGGTCGAGCTGGGTCGGCGCCTGGCCCGCGGTTGACGGGCGGTGCCGGGCGGTCGGCGGGCCGTCGCGTCGAGGCGGTCGCGAACGGCGTGGCGCGGTCGGTGGTCTGCGGCTGTGTTCGCGCGCAGGGGTCACTGTGCGGGGTCGGGCACGGTCACCTCGACCACCTCGTCGATGATCTCGGCGAATCCGGGGTCCTGCCAGGCCTCGGGCAGGGTGAGGTGTTCGACGATCAGTCCGCTCATGGCCAGGTAGAGCGCCACGGCGCTGCGGCGGCCGCCGGGGTAGCCCCCCTCGACGTGGAAGGCGATGCTTTGGGTGATGCCGTCGCTGATGGCGGCGGTCAGCGCCTGGCGCACGTCGGGGCGGCGGATGCCTTCCAGGCGCAGTTCCAGCAGGGCGATGTAGCCGGCGCGGTCGCGGCTGACGCGGCCGAAGAGGTCGTGCATGGCGGTGCGCACGGCTTCGCGGGTGGGGGCGGGTGCGCTGAGTTCGTCCATGCGCTCGGGGGTGGGGGCGAGGCGGAGGTGGACGCGGGCGCCGGCCTGGGTGAGGAGGGCGTCGCGGTCGGCGAAGTAGTTGGAGGCGGTTCCGGCGGGTACGGCCGCGGCGGTGTCGACGGCGCGGAAGGTGAGTCCGCGGGCGCCTTGGGCGGCGAGGACGTCGATGGCGGCGTCCAGCAGCGCGCGGCGGCGGGGTTCGTTGGTGCGGGGCATGGTTCGGCCCTCCCTGGAAAACTAGAAAAGACGATGCGTGTAGTACTACGTCCATAGTACTTTGTTTGTCGTTGTTTCGAGGGAGGAGTCCGATGCAGACCAAGAGCATGATCGGCTTTGCGCTGTCGGTGCGGGATCCGGGCGCGTGTGCGGAGTGGTTCGCCGACCACTTCGGGTTCGCGGTCCGGGTCGACATCGGCTGGTTCGTGGACACCGCCTCGCCCGATCTGGCCGGGGTCAGTCTGGACTTCGTGCAGCGTGACCACGAGAGCCTGGCCCCGGCGCTGCGCGGGCAGGCGGTGTCGGGGGCGATGGTGGCTTTCCTGGTGGCCGACGTCGACGCCGAGGCCGCGCGGCTGCGCGCCGAGGGTGTGCAGTTCGCGCTGGAGGTGGTGAGCGAGCCGTGGGGGCAGCGGCGCTGCCAGGTGCTGGGGCCTGAGGGGGTGGTCGTGGAGGTGCTGCAGCTCGTCGAGCCCGATGCGCAGTGGTTGGCCGCCAACGGCCTGTGAGTCCCGGCGCGGCGTCCGGGTATTGAGCGGTCGCTCAATTCGGTCTAGGCTGTTTTTGAGCGACCGCTCAACCATCGGGAGGTCGACTGTGTCCCTGTCCCTCTACATCGAGACCGCGATAGCCGCCGACCTGGAGACGGTGTGGCGACGCACCCGCGACGCCGAGCTGCACCGCCGCTGGGACCTGCGCTTCACCGGGATCGCCGACCTGGACGGCGAGCGCGAGGAGGCCCAGCGCTTCACCTACACCACCCGGCTGCTGCCCGGTGTGGCCCTCACCGGCACCGGCGCCACCACCGCCGAGCGCACCCGAGCCGACGGAACCCGCATCTCCGCGCTGCGGTTCGGCTCGGCGCACGCGCTGAGCCCCATCGCCCACGGCGCCGGCCACTGGCGCTACACCCCCCGCGCCGGCGGCGTGGAGTTCGCGACCGCCTACCACTACCGCACGCGCTGGGGCCGCGCGGGCCGGATGCTCGACGCCGCGCTGCTGGCGCCGCTGATGGGCTGGGCCACCGCCTGGTCCTTCGACCGGCTGCGGCTGTGGTGCGAGCGCGGAGACAGCCCCGAGCGGCTGCGCACCGCGGCGCTGTGCGATGCGGGCGCGCGCGCCGCGGCGGTGGCCGCGGGCCTGGTGTGGCTGCCCGGCTGGGCGGGTGCGGCCGTGGTGGCCGCCGCCCTGCTGCTGCCCCCGCCGCCCATGGTCCCGGCGGCGCGGCGCTGCCGGCGGCGGCCGCGCCCGCGAGGCGGTACCGGCGCTCCCGCCCCGGCTGCGACCGGCGGAGGTGGGCGATGACGACCTCCGCTCCCCCGCTGTTCGTGCGCGCGCTGGGCTCCGACTTCGACCGGCTGCACCCGCGCCTGCAGGAGCGCTTCTCGGTAGGCCTGGCCGGGGGACGGGCCTGCGTCGGGCGCGGCGTCATGCACCGCGTCTGGCACGGCCCCCGCTACCTCGCCCCGTTTCTCGCCGTGGGCGCCCTGCGCAACATCCTCGTGCCCGAGACCGGCGAGAACGTGTTCTTCACAATCGAGAACGTGCCCTACCGCGACGCCTACGGCCGCGAGACCCTCACGTTCGTGCGGACCTTCGCCTTCCCCCGCCGACTGCGGCGCTTCGACGCGACCATGGTCTACAGCCCCCGGCGCGGCGGCATCGTGGACTACCTGGGCACCCACCAGCACCTTGCCACCGACCTGCACCCCCGCGTCGACGACAGCGGCGCCCTGGTGATCGAGTCGGGGCGCCACCGCCTGCGGGAGGGGCCGGTGGACGTGGGGGTGCCCGATGTGCTGGCGGGACGCGCGCTGGTGCGCGAGTCCTACGACGACGCGGCGGGGTGCTTCCGCATCGGCGTGGAGGTGTCCAACCCCCTCGTCGGGCCGCTGTTCGGCTATGAAGGGTGGTTCACCTGCACCTACCCCGAGGCCGCGGCGTATCGGCCGCGTGCGCGGCTGCGGCCGGTGCGCGAGGAGCAGCGGCTATAGTGCGGGCATGGCCCCCCAGACCCGCGCCCGGCTGCTGGCCGGCGCGCTGCAGACGCTGGTGGAGCAGGGTATCGCCGGTGCCTCGGCGCGCTCCATCGCCGCGGCGGCCGGGGTCAACCAGGGGTTGGTCTTCTACCACTTCGGTTCGGTGGACAACCTGCTGGCCGAGGCGTGCCGGTACGGCGCCGAGCAGCGGGTGGCGCGCTACCGCGGCCGCTTCGCCGCCGTGCAGACCATGGGCGAACTGGTGGAGCTGGGCCGTGAGGTCCACGCCGAGGAGCGGGCGGCCGGGCATGTGGCCACGCTGGCCCAGTTGCTGGCCGGCGCCCAGCACCACCCGCGCCTGGCCGAGGCCACCGCCGCCGGGCTGGAGCTGTGGATCGCCGAGCTGGAGCAGGTGCTGGAGCGCATCGTGGAGCGGGGCCCGATGGCCGGGCTCGTCGACGTTGGCGGGTTGGCCCGTTCGGCCGCGGCGGGCTTCGTGGGGCTGGAGCTCTACGAGGGCGCCGATGCCGCGGGTGCCGAGCGGGCACTGGGTGCGTTGGAGCAGCTGGGTGCCGCCGTGGGTGTGGTGGAGGAGATGGGGCCGCTGGCGCGGCGCATGCTGCGCGCGCGGCTGAAGCGCGGTTCCGCCCCCGTTTCGGGCTCGGCCGAGGTCGGCGAGGACGCCGCCTGCGCCCCGCCGGAGTGAGGCTCCGGGTTCGCGGCGCGGTGGCGGAGCGGGCCGGCCTCAGCGGCGCCGCGGCGGCAGTGTGACGCGGTCGAGGTCGGCGGCCACCGTGATGGGACCGGTGAAGCCGGCCGCGGCGGCTTCGGCGGCGAAGCGGGGCGCCTCGGCGGGCTCGTAGCGTTCGGAGAAGTGGGTCAGCACCAGCGCTTTCGCGCCGGCCGCGGCGGCGATCGCCCCGGCTTGCGGGGCGGTGAGGTGACCGTAGGCGGCGGCCAGGGCCGCCTCGGATGCGGTGTAGGTGGCCTCGATGACGAGCAGGTCGGCGCCGCGCGCCAGTTCTTCGGCGGCCGCGCAGGGGGCGGTGTCGAAGACGAAGGCCACGACCTGGCCGCGGCGGGGCCTGGCGCACTCGGCCAGTTCCACCCGGCGGCCGTCGGGGGCGGTGACGTGGCCGCGGGTTTTGAGGCGGCCGGCGTCGGGGCCGGTGATGCCGCGGCGGGCCAGTAGATCGGGCAGCATCGTCCAGCCGTCGGGTTCGGCGAGGCGGTAGCCGTAGCAGGCGATGCTGTGGTCGAGAGCGCGCGCGCTCACCTGCAGGTCCGCGTCGCCGCCGCATGCGGCGGCTTCGCCGCAGAGGGGTTGTGGGCGGATGGCGTCGGTGTCGCCGAAGGCGCTGGCGTGGCGCAGCCGGTCGAAGTAGTGGGCGCCCTGGGCGGGGTAGGCGCAGTAGACGGGGTGGGTGACGCCGTCGCGGGCGATGCGCTGGATGACGCCGGGCAGGCCCAGGCAGTGGTCGCCGTGGAAGTGGGTGATCAGGATGCGGGTGATGTCGTGGGCGGAGACGCCGGCGCGGCGCATCTGCAGCTGGGTGCCTTCGCCGGGGTCGACGAGCACGCCGTGGCCGTCGAAGCGCAGGAAGTAGCCGTTGTGGTTGCGGCGCGGGGTGGGCACCGCGCTGGAGGTGCCCAGGACGACGAGTTCGCGCACGGACATGGGCCTCATCCTGCCAGGGAGGGTCGGTCGGCCGGGGCCGAGCGCGCGCAGCGAAACCTCCGCCGCGAAGAGGGCAAAAGCCGAGGCCGCTTGCCCGCCGACTCCGCCGGCTGGTGCGGCATGGAGATCCGCGGCGCCGGGCCACACGATGGGCTCCTACCGCAGCCGCCACAGGAACGCGCCGCACGGGTGGGGCGACGCCACGGAGCGGACACGCCGCGGTCCACGGCGGGTCACGCATCGGTAGCGATACGCATCGGCGGTGTGGCAGCATCCGCGCGCACGGGAACCAGCTGATCGGGGCGGCAGGGTGCCGTCCCGCCCGAGCGCGAAGGAGCGCGTGAAACATGGCCGATCGCGTGTCGAGACCGTCGCTGTGGCGGCGCTACCTCGACTTCCCCCTCATCTGGAAGCTGGCGGTGGGCCTGGTGGCGGGCGCCGCCGTGGGCCTGATCGTCGGCGAGCCCGCCGCCGCGCTGCAGCCGTTGGGCGACGTGTTCCTGCGGTTGCTGCAGATGCTGGTCATGCCGCTGGTGCTGGTGACCCTCATCGCCGGGGTCTCGGCGATCACCCCGGCCCGGCTGGGCGGCATCGGGCTGAAAGTGCTCGTGTTCTACCTGGTCACCTCGGCGCTGGCGATCACCGTCGGGCTGGTGCTGGCGCTGGCCGTCTCCCCGGGCGCCGGGCTGGCCGCACCCGGCCAGTCCGGTGAGGAGCCCGAACCGGCGCCGCCGGTGGGCGAGACCCTGCTGGGCATCATCCCCGAGAACCCCTTCGCCGCCCTGGCCGAAGGCAACGTGCTGGCGGTGATGTTCGCGGCGATCGCGGCCGGCATCGCGCTGGCGTTCATGCGCAGCAGCTCCGATGAGCGCATCCGCGGCCTGGGCGAGCTGCTGCGCCGCGGTGTGGACGCCGGGGTGGAGCTGGTGTTTCTGATCGTGCGCGGGGTGCTGCAGTATGCCCCCATCGGCGTGTTCGCGCTGATCGCCGCGGTGATGGCCGAGACCGGGGTCGAGGCGCTGCTGCCGCTGGCCAAGCTCACCGGCGTGGTCTACGGCGGGGTGGCCGTGCAGATCGGCGTCTATGTGGGGCTGTTGGCGCTGTTCCGCGTCGGGCTGCGCCGGTTCTTCGGCGCCGCGCGCGATCCTATGGTCATGGCGTTCGCCACCCGCTCCAGCAGCGGCACCCTGCCGGTGTCCACCCGGGCCGCGCGGCGCATGGGCGTCGACGAGGGCGTCTACAGCTTCACGCTGCCGCTGGGGGCGACCGTCAACATGGACGGCACCGCGATCTATGTGGGCGCGGCCACGGTTTTCGTCGCCAACGTCGCCGGGGTCGAGCTGACACTGGCCCAGTTGCTGATGGTGGTGCTGGTGGGGGTGCTGGCCTCGATCGGCACGGCGGGTGTGCCCGGCGCCGGGCTGATCATGCTGTCGCTGGCGGTCTCCCAGGCCGGGCTGCCGTTCGCGCCGGTGGCGCTGGTGGCCGGCATCGACGCGATCCTGGACATGGTGCGCACCATGTGCAACGTGACGGGGGATCTCAGTGCGACCCGCATCATCGCCGGCACCGAGCGCGGCATGGTCCACGAGCCGGATGAGGACGGTCCAGCCGAGTCGGAACCCGGCGCCGGGGCCGATTCCGCGGAGCCGCCGGCGGCCCCTGCGGGCGGGCACCGGCAGCAGCCGTCCTAGGCCGCGCCTCTCCCCCGGGCGTGGCGCAGAGGGGCCGGGCTGTATCGGCGGTGGTCCGGCGAGAGGGCTCTCGGTGCGTCGGTGAACGGGCCCGTTACACCACCGGGCGGTCGGCGGCGCGTGGTGTTCGCGCGCCGCCGACCGCGGGCGGCCGCCGCCCGCGGGCCGAGGAGGGGGCACAGCGCCCCTCGGGCGGCGTTCGGGGAAGGTTCTCAGTCGGACGGGTCGTCGGCGGCGCCGACCGGCACGGCCTTGTCCGGGCAGTCGTCGAGCCGCTCCGTGTCGGTGCGGGCGGCCAGGCGCTCGCGTTCCTCGGTGGGGACGGGGGCGCCCAGCGGCGTCGCCGCCGGGTGCGGCCGGTTGTGCCGGAGCTCGATCGCCATGTCGTGCGCGGTTGCGGGCATGGTGGAAAGCTATCGGGGTCTGCGCAGGTCGCGGGCGCGTTTGGGGGAATCGCTGCCCGTTCGGCGGCGCCGGGACCCGGGGCGGCTGTCCGAATACCGGGGCGCGCTGCGGGATGGTGTGGCTGGGTAGAACCGCAGGGCGGCCGCATGCGGCCGCCCTGCGGTTCTACCCAGCCACACCCGACCTGCTCAGACGGGTGATCGGGCAGCTCAGGGGATGCGCTTGGGGTGTTGCGCCGCCGGGCGCCGCGCGGTAAGCATCGGTCGTCGCCGCAGTGGCGGCGGTTGGACCGAAACACCTGGCTTGGAGGCGGCGTGGCCCTGCACTGGAAACTCGTCATCGACTGTGCCGACGCCAACGCGCTGGCGCGCTTCTGGGCGCGGGCGCTGGGCTATGAGCCCGAGGACAACAGTGTGCTCATCGAGCAGCTGCTGGCCGGCGGCATGATCACCGAGGACCTGCTGGTGGAGTTCGAGGGCCGCCGCGTCTGGCGCGATCTGGCGGCGATCCGCCACCCCGAGGACCCGGTCGATCCCGAGACGGGGATCGGGCTGGGGCGGCGCTGGCTCTTCCAGGCGGTGCCCGAGCCCAAGAGCGTCAAGAACCGGCTGCATGTGGACCTGCACGCGGGTCCCGAGCGGCGCGAGGCCGAGGTGGCGCGGTTGGCGGAGATGGGTGCGGCGGTGTTGCGGCGCGTGGACGAACCCGGCACCGTCCATGTGGTGATGGCCGACCCCGAGGGCAACGAGTTCTGCGTGCAGTGACGTCTTCCTCCGGTAGCGGGTGGGCGGTGAGCGCCGCGGTGCCCGCACGGCGCCGCGGCCCGGAGGCGGCTTCGTTGAACGGGCGGCCCGAAGCTTCGGGCCGCTACCGCCCCGCTCCCCCGCTCGTCGATATGGCGTCGGCCCACCGCGGGGTCGCGGGCTTGGGCGTGCTGGGCCTTGCCGATCCCGCCCGGTCTCCTCCAACGTGCCCCGCCGGTCGCGCCGCGGTGGTATGGCGGGCCCGGGGCGGCGGTGCACCGTGCGCTCGGCGGCGCACAGCGCTTCGCGCGTTCGGGCCTCATTGCCGCGGCTTCTGCGGTGGCCCGCCCCCTCGGGGGCCGGGGGACCTCGCATCAGGGTTCCTCGAACCGCGCACGGCGGCGACCGGCCGGGCGCGGCGTGCCGCTAACCGCCCTCGCCGGGGTAGGTGACGCCGATGTCGGCGCGCACCGCGTCCAGGGCCTCGGCGATGCGCAGGCTCTCGGCCCAGGGCATCAGCGGGCTTTCCAGGGCCTGCTCGCGCAG
Organism: Streptomonospora litoralis; assembly: GCF_004323735.1. Taxonomy (GTDB): domain Bacteria; phylum Actinomycetota; class Actinomycetes; order Streptosporangiales; family Streptosporangiaceae; genus Streptomonospora; species Streptomonospora litoralis. The sequence goes on from NZ_CP036455.1 coordinate 2,886,973, forward strand.
GCGCCGGTGCACCTCCATCACCTCGTACTCGAAGCCGTTGGCCCGGTGCGGGAAGGAGAACTCCTCGGGCTCGGCGCCCGCGCGGCGCAGCACGAACCCGGTCGGGCAGAACCAGTCGGTCAGCGCGATACTGCCGCCGGTGCCCACGATGTCGGCGCGGCGCGGGATGGGCGCCTCGATCGAGCAGCCCAGCACGCCCAGCACCCCGTTGCGGCCGGTCACCGACATCGCCACCTGCGCGTCGACACCGGTGGGCGCCTTGTGCGCCTGGGCCTGGATGCCGGTGAACTCCCCCAGGAACATCGAGGCGAAGGCCACCGGGTAGACCCCGACGTCCAGCAGCGCTCCCCCGGCCAGCTCGGGTGCGAACAGCCGCCCCTGCGGGTCGTAGTCCATGCGCCCGCCGATGGTGGCCGTGACCATGCGGACCTCGCCGATCGCGCCGTCGGCGAGGAGCTTGCGCACCTCGGCCATGGCGGGGGCGAAGCGGGTCCACATCCCCTCCATCAGGAAGCGGCCGCGGCGCTTCGCGGCGTCGACCATTTCGGCGGCCTCGGCGGCGTTGACGGCCAGCGGCTTCTCGCACAGCACGTGGCGGCCGGCCTCCAGGCACATCAGGGTGGCCCGGTGGTGGACGTTGTGGGGTGTGGCGACGTAGACGACGTCGACCCCGGTGTCGGCGGCGAGGTCGGCGTAGTCGCCGTGGGCGCGGGGGATGTCCCAGGTGTCGGCGAAGCGGCGGGCGGTCTCCTCGCTGCGCGATCCGACGGCGACGACCTCGGCGTCGTCGACGGCGCGCAGACCGGTGACGAAGCGCTGGGCGATCTTGCCGGTTCCGAGGATGCCCCACCGCACGGGGGGTTGGGGAGAGGTGTCGTCAGGCACCGTCGCAGCCTAGTCCACGCCCCGGCGCCTTGATCCGGCGGGGCGGCGGGGCGTTGTCGGCGGGCCGCGGCCGGCCTCCGTCGCGGCATCCCGGGTACCGGGCCGGTTTCCGGGGTTTTCGCCGCGACGGCTCCCGCGGAAACCGGCGCAGCGGACGAACAGGTGCCGGATCGCCCGCCCGGGGCGGCCGGTGAGTGCCGCGCCCGCGCGGTGTCGTCGGCGGTCAGCGCCGCCGCAGTCGGCGTGCGCGCCGGGGTTCGGGCGTCGTCGCCCCGGCGGGGATGCGGCGCAGGCTCCAGGCGCAGACCGCCGCCCACCCGCCTGCGGCCGTGCCGACCTTCAGCCGCTGCCCGGGGCGCGGCAGGCGGGTGCCGAAGACGACCAGGTCGCCCAGGTCGGAGGCGACCCGCGCGGCCAGGGCCGCCCGCATCGCCGGCGGGTTGGGCGCGCCCAGCATAAGAGCGCCCAGGGCCATGTCGCGGACCCCGATCGCGTACATAAGCAGCCGCACGTCGTGCGGCACCCGCCCGTTTGGGGCGGTGTGGCCGCTGGGGTCGGCCATCAGGCGCGGGCGGGCGATGATCGCCACGCTGAAGGCGATCGTCACCGCCCCCAGGAACCGGGCAAGCAGCATCGGCCTCTCCTCTCTGCTGGTGCGGCGGGCCGGCGACCGCTGCCTCGGCTTCTGCCCCGGCGGTGCGCGGCTCACACCGGGCGCAAAGCAGCACGCTGCCCCGGGCCCGGGAGTGCGCGGGGGCGGGAGGGAAAACGCGTTGCGGCCGCCGCTGGCCTCCTAGTTGGCTGTGGGCGCCCTGTCGGCCGTTCCAAGGAGTGCGATGCTTACCGACGACCAGGTCGAGGATTTCGTGCGCGACGGATTCGTGCGCCTTCCCCGCGCCGTGCCGCGGCCGGTGGCCGACCAGTGCCGTGCCGAACTGTGGCAGGCCACCGGGTGCGACCCCGACGATCCCGCCACCTGGACGGATCCCGTGGTGCGCATCCCGGGACTGTCCACCCGGCCCTTCCGCGAGGCCGCCAACACCCCCGAATTGCACGCGGCCTACGACCGCCTCGCCGGCAAGGGCCGCTGGCAGGCGCCGCCGGGGTTGGGCACCTTCCCGGTGCGTTTTCCCAGCCGCGAGGCGCCCGGCGACGACGGGTGGCACCTCGATGCCAGCGGCGTCACCGACGAGCGGGGCGGCCCTCGGGTGACGCTGCGCTCCCACGGCCGGGCGCTGCTGATGCTGTTCCTGTTCTCCGAGGTCACCGAGGTGGACGCGCCCACGCGCATCCGCCTCGGCTCCCACTTCGACGTCCCGCCGCTGCTGGCCGACTCCCCTGAGGAGACCGGGCGGGACTGGTTGGAGCTGTGCGGGCAGGCCGTGCCGGCCGGCGCCGATCGGCCGGAGCGGCTCGCCACCGGCCGGCCGGGCGACGTGTTCCTGTGCCATCCCTTCCTCATCCACGCCGCCCAGCCCCACCGCGGCGCCGCTCCCCGGTTCATCGCCCAGCCGCCGCTGGTGCCCACCGGCCCCCTGGAGCTGGAGTCGGCGGCGCCGACCCCGGTGGAGCGGGCGGTGCGCGAGGCGCTGGGGTGCGGCTGAGGCGGCCGTCGGTGCTGCGTCTGCTGCGCCTTGCGGCGGCCTGCGCCCGGGTAGGCGCTGCGGTCGGCGGGTGCGGCGATACGCGTGCGGCGCAGCAGCGGCCGGATGCGCCGGTGAGCCACGGCGCCGCGCCCGCCCGAGTCGGGACCGGGATCTCCGGGCGGGTCACCACGGCCGGCGGCGCGCCGCGCGAGCCACACCGGCCTGGCCTCAGGTCCCCGCTCCGGGCTGCTGGCGGCGGTGGGGATGTCGGCGGGGCCGGCCGTGCGCCTGGCCGCCGACACGCGCTGACACCCGGCCCGTCTCAGCGCAGCCGCGCCAGCGCCCGGGCCAGCACCGCCGCGCCTTCGGCGAGTTCGGAGGGTGTGCGGGCGGCATAGCCCAGCACGAGGCCGGGTGGTGCGCCCTGGGTTTGGGTGTGCCAGGACAGCGGGTGCACTTTGACGCCCTCTTCCAGCGCGGCCGCGGCCAGTTCGGTGTCGCTGAACGCGGCGTCGTCGAAGGTCACCAGCAGGTGCAGCCCGGCCGCGGCGCCGTGGACGCGGGCGCCGGGCAGGTGCTCGGCGATCGCGGCGACGGAGGCGTCGCGGCGCCGGCGGTGGCGGCGGCGCAGCATGCGCAGGTGGCGCTCCAGTTCGCCGGAGGCCATCAGCCGCGCCAGTACCAGTTGCGGCAGCACCGCGTTGCCCAGGGCGGCGAAGCGCTTGGCCGCCACCAGCGCCTCGTGGTGGCGCTCGGGCACCAGCATCCAGCCCACGCGCAGCGCCGGAGCCAGCAGCTTGGAGATGCTGCCCGTGTAGCAGGTGCTTTCGGGCAGCATCGCCTGCACCGCCGGCACCGGGGGGCGGCCGTAGCGGTGCTCGGCGTCGTAGTCGTCCTCCACAATCAGGCCGCCTTGGCCCGCCCAGCGGGCCAGTTCGCGGCGGCGCCGGCCGCTGAGCACCACACCGGTGGGGAACTGGTGGGCCGGGGTGAGCAGGGCGGCGGGCGCGCCGGAGGCGTGCAGTTCGTCGATGCGCAGGCCCTGGCCGTCGACGGCCACCGGTGGTGTCTGCAGCCCCGCGTGCATCAGGTGGCGGCGGGCGCCCAGCGATCCGGGCTCCTCGACCGCCACCGCGTCCGCTCCCGCCCGGCGCAGTACCGGCGCGAGCAGCGTCAGCGCCTGGGCCACCCCGGCCACCACGACCACGTCGTGGGGGCGGGTGCGGATCCCGCGGTTGCGGGCGAGCCAGTCGGCGACGGCGCTTCGCAGTGCCCAGGCGCCGCGCGGGTCGCCGTAGCCCAGGTCGGCCGCGGAGAGCCCGTCTAGGACAGCCCGCTCGGCGCGCAGCCACGCGGTGCGGGGGAAGGCGGCCAGGTCGGGCACACCGGGTGCGAGGTCCAGGCGGGCCGGGGCCGCGCGCAGCTCGTCGAAGGCGTCGTCGCCGGGCGCAGCCGCGAAGGGGCTGCGTGCCGGGCCGGGGCGGGCGTCGAGCCGGGTGTCGGTGGGGGCCGCCGCTGCGACGGGGGCGGCGACCACCACGGTGCCGGCGCGCCCGCGCCCGGCGATGTGGCCGTCCTCGCCCAGGCGCTGGTAGGCCTCGGTGACCACGCCGCGCGAAACGCCGAGTTCGGCCGCCAGCACGCGGGTGGCCGGCAGGCGGCTGCCCACGGGCAGGCGGCCGTCGGCGACGGCGCCGCGCAGGCGGGCGGCCAGCCAGTCCGACAGGCCGCCGCGGGGCGCGTCGGCGGCGTCCAGCTGCAGGAAGTCCGCTCCGGGCGTTATGGACCCCTCAGGGGATTGCCGATTGGACCTGTTCACCGGTCCATTCTGGCAGCAGGGTGGAACCGTCCCGCCGGCGCCGCCGGCCCGGCGCCGCCTCCACGACGAAAGCGGATGATCCATGACGCTCGGCTATGTGCACGGTTACACCCCGCGCGAGACCCGCCGGCTCGGCGACCAGGCCCAGACGCTGTCCGCGTTGCTGCACGGCGGTTCGGCTCTGCCCGCCGGCGCGCGGGTGCTGGAGGTCGGGTGCGGCGTCGGCGCGCAGACGCCGCACCTGCTGGCGGCCGCACCCGGCGTCCGCGTCACGGCGTTGGACGTCTCGGCCGAGTCGCTGGTGCGGGCGCGTGAGCGGTTGTCCGGCCATCCCGGCCGCGACCGTGTCGAGTTCGTCTGCGCCGACCTGTTCGACCTGCCGCCGGCCGCGGGCTTGTTCGACCACGTGTTCGTGTGCTTCGTGCTGGAGCACCTGGCCGAGCCGGTGCTGGGGCTGGAGGCGCTGCGCGCCCTGCTGCGCCCCGGCGGCACCATCACCGTGGTCGAGGGCGACCACGGCTCGGCGCTGTTCCACCCCCCGAGCGTCTATGCTGAGGCCGTCGTGGCGGCGCTGGTGCGGTTGCAGGCCCGCGACGGCGGCAACGCGCTGATCGGGCGCGAACTGCAGCCGCTGCTGGCCGCCGCCGGCTTCACCGGTGTCGACGTGGAGCCGCGCACGGTCTATGCCGACCGGAGCCGGCCCCACCTGGTCGAGGGTTTCGTCCGCAACACCTTCATCGCCATGGTCGAGTCGGTGCGCGAGCGGGCCCGGGCCGAGGGGATCGTCGCCCCCGCCGACTGGGAGCGCGGCATCGCCGACCTGGAACGCACCGCCGAGGACGGCGGCACCTTCCACTACGCCTTCTTCAAGGCCGCCGCGGCCAACCCGCCCGCCCCGGGTGCGGTGGGATGAGGCCCGGGGCCGGGCCGTGCCGCCCGTGCTAGCGGGGGAACAGTTCGAAGGCGACCGCGGGTCGGTTGCCGAAGTGTTCGGCGGCGGAGTCGGTCATCGAGGTGAGGAAGCCGCGCACGTAGTCTTCGGGGTCGGTCTCGGTCAGGGCGCCGATGTAGGCGCGGTGGGCCAGCAGCGACTCCACCGCCCGCTCCATGCCGGGACCGGCGTCGACGGCGTGGGTGGGCCGGGGCGATCCGGCCACGGCCACCCACCGCACGCCCTCCCAGGGGGCGAGGCCCTGCTCGGCCAGTTCGGAAAAGATCCACCGGTTGCCCGCGTCGGCGGCGGCGTCGAGCACGGCCCGGCCCACGGCCCTGTGGTCGGGGGTGTTCCAGGCGGTGTGGCCGAAGGTGTCGTGGTGGTTGAGGGTGACGACCAGTTCGGGGCGGTGGCGGCGGATGGCGGCGGCCACGTCGCGGCGCAGCGCGGGGCCGTACTCGATGACCCCGTCGCGGTGGTCGAGGAACTCGACCGCGGACACGCCGACCACGGCGGCGCTTGCGCGCTGCTCGCGTTCGCGCACCGCGGCGGCCTGGGCGGGCTCCATGGTCGCGATGCCGGCCTCGCCGCGCGTGGCCAGCACGTAGGCGACTTCGCGTCCCCCGTCGGTCCAGGCGGCCACGGCCGCGGCCGCGCCGTACTCCAGGTCGTCGGGGTGGGCGACGACGGCGAGGGCGCGCTGCCAGTCGGCGGGCATGGGCGCGAGCTGCTCGGTCACACTGTCCTTTCGTGCACGGGTCGGCTGGGGGCGTGGCGCCCGGCCCCGGTGGCGGGGCCCGCGCCAGCTTAGGGGCCCTCGTCGGCCGCGGCGGTGGCCGACTTCGGACAGGACCCGTGCGGGAGGCGCGCAGGGGAGGTGGGATCGCGCGGGTGCGGCGACAATGGCGCCATGGACGAGGGCGAGCGGGGGCGCGGCGCCGCGGGCGAGCACCCCTTGACGGGCGGCAACGCCACCGCGGGTGTGGTGCGCGTGGGCGACACCGTCCGGCGTCCGGCCGGTTTCTGGACTCCGGCCGTGCACGCGCTGCTGGGCCATCTGCACGCCGTCGGATTCCACGCCGCTCCCCGGCCGCTGGGGTTCGACGCCCAGGGGCGCGAAGTCCTCAGCTTCGCGCCCGGCACCGTGGTCTGGCCCGACCGCTTCCACCTCGTGCGGCCCCGCCACCGGGTGGTGCGGCTGGGACGCCTCGTGCGCGACCTGCATGACGCCCTGGCCGAGTTCCGGCCCCCGCCCGGTGCGTGCTGGCAGGAGCTCATGCCCGCCGACGGCGCCGAGATCGTCGTCCGCAACGACCTGGCCCCGTGGAACCTGGTGGCGAGCGAGGACGGCGCGTGGGCCCTGATCGACTGGGACACCGCGGCCTGGGGCACGCGGCTGTGGGATCTGGCCTATGCCGCTCACGGCTTCGTCCCGCTTTCGGCCGATGCCCACTGGCAAGAGCCCGAGGCCGAGGCGGGGGCGCGACTGCGGGTGCTGGCCGACGCCTACGGGCTGGACGAGGAGGGGCGCCGCCGGCTGGTGCCGCTGCTGAGCCTGCGCTGCCGGGCCATGGGCGACTTCCTCGCCCGCCGAGCGCAGGCGGGCGTCGAGCCGTGGCTGGGGCTGTGGCGCAGCGGCCACGGCGCGATCTGGCGGGCCGACGCCGACTACGCCGAGCAGCGCGAGCCGCAGTGGCTGGCGGCGCTGCTGGACTGAGGCGCCGCCTGCCCGACGCGGCCGCGGGTGCGTTCCCCGGACCCCGGATACGGGCGTGCCGGTGGCCGCGCGCGCATCGGTCCGCAGCGCCTCGGGCACCGGTGCCGCGAACGCGGCGGCGCCGGCGCGCGCCTGGACGGCCGTGCATGCCGACCGCCACGCTCGCCACGCCCGATCGGCCCAGCGGGTTCCCCACCCGCTGAGCGCGACCGAGGGGGTTCCCACCGCGGTGCGTGCTCCGCTCGGTCGGGACTGCGGGCCGCGGCAGCGGCTTCATTGGCCGCGCAGGGACTCCAGCATGCGGGCGAGCGCGTTCCAGGTGGCGTCGAGATCGCCGGGGGCTGCGGTGTCGGCCAGCCACAGGGCCGCTTCGTTCATCGCGCCGGAGAGCAGGTGCGTCAGTGGCGCGACCGGCTGGGGGGCGATGGTTCCCGCGGCGATGAGGGATTCCAGCGCGTCGGCCAGGTGCCGGGCCGAGGCGGCCTCGTCCACGGCGCGCCACTCGCGCCAGCCCAGGACCGCCGGGCCGTCCACGAGCATGATGCGCTGCACCGCCGGCGCTGTGCTCGCCTCCAAGAAGGCCCGGCATCCGGCCAGCAGCTGCTCCCAGGGGTCGTGGCGCCTCTGGGCGGCCGCGGCCACCTGCGCGGCGACCTCCTGCTGGATGCGGGCGTGTACGGCGCCAAAAAGCTCGGTCTTGCCGTCGAACTGGTGGTAGAGGGCGCCTTTGGTGACACCGGCCGCGCCGACGATCTCGGCCAGGCCCACCCCGGCGTAGCCCTTGGCGGCGAACAGCCGCCGCCCCTGTTCCAGCAGCGCGCTGCGGGTCTGTTCGCGCTGGCGGGTCCTGCGTCCGCTGGACACGTGTGCTCCTCCCATTGACATACCGATGGTATGCGAATAGCTTTCCGCGTACCAACGGTATGCGAACGAGGTGCCAACCATGACGCTCACCAGCTTCTACCCGGTGCTGTGCACCGACCGGATCGCCCGGTCCCGCGACTTCTACACCCGCTATCTCGACTTCACGGTGACCTTCGAGGCCGACTGGTACGTCAGCCTGCGCCGCGACACCGGGCCCGGATACGAACTGGCTCTGCTCGACAGCGGCCACCCGACGCTGCCCGAGCCCTACCGCAGGCCCGTGCAGGGGATGCTGCTCAACTTCGAGGTCGCCGACGTCGACGCCGAATGGCGGCGGCTCGTCGAGACCGAGGGCCTGCGCCCCGAGCTCGGGCTGCGCAGCGAGGACTTCGGCCAGCGGCACTTCATCCTGGCCGACCCCAACGGCGTCCTCATCGATGTCATCACCCCCGTCGCGCCCTCACCCGAGTTCGCGGCGCACTACACCGGCTCTTGAGCGGGCGGTGCACCTGCCGGCCCGCGGGCTGCGGTGCGGGCGCGCGAGCGGCATGCCGGCGGTATGCGGCTTTGGCCAGGCTTTGGCTACCGGGGCAGGACGCGTCGTCGGCGGGCCTCGCCGCCGACTCACACCTCCGGCTCGTCCCAGGCGGTCACGGCCACTTCGTCGCCCACCGATATCTTGCCCGGGCGCACCACGGCGAACTCGGCTCCGAAGGCCACACCGCCCCGGGGTGCGCGCCGGTAGCGGGCCAGTGTCGTCAGCGGCTCCGGGCCCGCCTTGGCGCCGGTGTCCTGGTCGACGGTGGTCACCGCGCAGCGGATGGCGGGCTTGGCGTAACCCAGCTCGGCGCCGCCGATGCCCACCGCCCGCATGCCGTCCTCGACGTGGGGCTCCGCGTCCCCGTCGAGGACGATATTGGGCCGGAACCGGCTCATCGGCACCGGATCTCGCCCCCGATCGGCGATGCGCCGGCCGAGTTAGCGCAGCGACGCACGCGAGACGGCAAGCACAGCGCAGCTGTCGGCGAAGCCGGAGGTACCCGGCGTCAGCCCACCGGTCGCCCGCGCGTGCTCGGGCGGCACGCGCACCAGGCGGCTGGAGGCACCCAGCACGGCGCTGAGCCACGCGGCGGGCTCATCACCCTGGTCGATTGCGGTGTAGGCGGTACCGAACAGCTCGACCGGGCGCCGCGGACCCCCGCTGTCGACGGAGACCCCCACCGCGCCGTGGCCGGCGGCGCGCAGCACCAGGCGTGCACCCCCGGCGGTGATCTCGGGGCGGATCACCGCAAGGCGGGGGTCGCGGCGCTGGCTGCGGAAGACGCCGGCCACATCGACGACCATGAACGCCCGGTCGTGGCGCAATCCCGCCGCCTCCATGCGGGCCTCGCTCAGCGCCACACCTGCGCAGCCTTTGACCGGGTAGCACAGCAGGGAGTCGATACGCAGCACGTGCCGACGCTACTGCCCCGGCTCGCACGCCCGGATCGGCGGGTGGGTCTCAGCGGCGGCGCAGCTTGACGACGCTGTCGGCGTGGTGGCCGCCCGCAGAGGCGTGCTCGCGTTCGCGCTCCTCGGCGCGCTGCACCTGCCACTCCTGCTGCGGCAGGTGCAGCGCCTCCAGCACCTGCGGCGGTGTGGGCAGCGCCACCTGCTGTTCGGCCTCCTGCTCCCAGTGGGCGTGCCCGGCGTGGCCCACCACCAGCAGCAGCCCGCCGGGAGCCACCCGCGAAGCGGCGGTGCGCAGGATCCGCTCGCGCGGCATGTCCTCGCGAGAGTGCAGGAAGCAGGCCGAGACCAGGTCGAAGCTCCCCTGGGGGAACGACTCGGCCAGGTCGTGGCGCCGGGTGTCGACGCGGTCGGCCACGCCCGAGCGCGCCGCGCCGTCGCGGGCGCGCTGCAGGGCGACCTCGGAGATGTCGACGGCGGTCACCCGCCAGCCCCGCCGGGCCAGCCACACCGCGTCGCCGCCCTCGCCGCAGCCCAGGTCCAGGGCGGTGCCCGGCTGAACGCCGCCGACCTCGGCGACCAGGGCGGCGTTGGGCTCGCCGCTCCAGATGCGCTCGCTTTCGCGGTAGCGGTCCTCCCAGTACTCCCGCCCGGTGGGCCGGGGCCCCGCCGCGTGGGTGTCCTCGCTCATCGGCGCATCCTCCTCGTGATCGGTTGCGGGCGGCAGACCCGCCTGCCCGGCCGGCCGCCCGCGACCGGCCGGGCCGGGCCTCCACCGGCGATCCTCGGCCATCGCCCGCGATGCGACAAAGATTCTTGCCGTTGCGGCAAACCACGGCGCCGGCCGGAGCCGATCGGCGCCGGCCGCTCTCAGGAGCTCAGCAGTTCCCGCAGCGCCCCCACCACCTGCGTCGGCGCCTCCTCGGCCATGAAGTGGCCGCAGTCGACGGTGGAGTGGCGCAGGTCGCCTGCCCAGGCCCGCCACAGCGCGGCGGCGTCGTACCCCAGCGCCGCCCCCCAGTCCTGCTGCAGCACCGCCACCGGCATGGCCAGCCGGTTGCCCGCCCGCCGGTCGGCCTCGTCGTGCTCGACGTCGATTCCGGCCGAGGCCCGGTAGTCGGCGACGATCGAGGCCACCGCCGCGCGCGACTTGGCCAGGTAGGTCTCGCGCACCTCGGGCGGGATCGCCGCCGGGTCCCGCCCCCACACCTGGAGGAAGTGGCCGAAGAACGCATCGGGTGCCGCCCCGATCAGCTCCTCGGGCAGCCCGGGTGGCTGGGCCATCAGGTAGAGGTGGAACCCCACGGCCCCGGCCCGGCCGTGCAGCGCCTCCCACATGTCAAGCGTGGGCAGCACGTCCAGCGCCGCCAGACGGGTGACCGCCTGCGGATGGTCCAGCCCGGCGCGCACCGCCACCAGGGCGCCGCGGTCGTGGCCGGCCAGCGCGAAGCGGTCGTGGCCCAGCGCGCGGGCCAGCGCGACGACGTCGGCGGCCATGGTGCGCTTGGCGTAGGCGCCGCCGTCCTCGGCGGGCTTGTCGCTGTCGCCGTAGCCGCGCAGGTCGGGGCAGATGACGGTGTGGTCGGCGGCCAGGTCGGCGGCCACGTGCCGCCACATCAGGTGGGTCTGGGGGAAGCCGTGCAGCAGCACGACGGCCGGGCCGGACCCGCCCACGGCCGTATTCAGCCGCACGCCTTCGGCCACGCTCACCTGCCGGTAGTCGAATCCGCTGATTCCGGGTTGCACAGTGGCTCCTCGCACTCGTCGTCTCTGGCTCGCCCGAGCCTGCCCGGCGGCGGTGAGCAGCCGATCAGCAGATGATCAGCAAACCGCGGTCCGCGGCTAGATTGGGGGCATGACCAGCCAGGCGACACCGGTGTCGCTGCGCGTGCTGGGCCCGCTGGAGGCCCGCGGCGCCGACGGACCGCTCGCGCTCAAGGGGCCGCGCCAGCGCGCGCTGCTGGCGCGGCTGCTCGTGGCGGGCGGGCGCGTAGTCTCCCTCGACGGGCTCGTCGCCGCCCTCTGGCCCGAGTGGCCCCCCGAGGGCGCCGTCGGCGCGATCCGCACCTTCGTCGCCGACCTGCGCCGCGCGTTGGAGCCCGACCGGCCGCCGCGGGGCCCCGCCCGGCTGCTGGTGACCGCTGCCCCGGGCTATGCGCTGCGCATGGACCCCGATGCCCTGGACGCCCGCCGTTTCGAAACAGCCGCGGGTGCCGGGGCCGACCTGCTGGGCGCCGGGCGCAGCCGGGCGGCCCTGGACTCGCTGGAGCAGGCGCTGGCGCTGTGGCGCGGCCCGGCCTACGCCGAGTTCGCCGAGGAATCGTGGGCCCGCGGCGAGGCCGACCGGTTGGAGCAGTTGCGCCTGCTGGCCATGGAGCGGCGCGCCCAGGCGCTGATCGGCCTGGACCGGGCGGGTGAGGCCGCCGCGGAACTGCATGAGCACGTCCGAGCCCATCCGCTGCGGGAGAACGCCTGGCACACCCTGGCCCTGGCGCTGTACCGGGCGGGCCGCCAAGGCGACGCGCTGGAGGCCCTGCGGCGGGCGCGCCACCGCCTCGCCGAGGACCTGGGCCTGGACCCCGGGGCGCGGCTGCGGGCGCTGGAGGCCGACATCCTCGCCCAGGCACCCGGGCTCGGCGCCGATGCACCCCCTCCGGCCGGGCCCGTGCGCGGTCCGGCGCCGCTGCGGCAACCGTCCGCCGCGACGAGCGGGGCCCCGGCGCGGCCCTTCGTCGGCCGCACCGCCGAACTGCACGCGCTGGAGGACGCCGCCGCGGCGGCAGCCGAGGGTTCCCGGGTGGTGCCGGTGCTGATCGCCGGCGGCGCCGGGCAGGGCAAGACCGCCCTGGCCCGCGCCCTGTTCCGGCGCCTGGCCGAGGGCGGATGGGCCACCGCCTGGGGCGACAGCCCCGAGCACGACGGTGCGCCCGCGGTGTGGGCCGTCGAACGCATCGCCGCCGACCTCGGTGCCGCCGGCGCCCCGCCCGCGACAGCGCGATCCCACCCGCGGCGTGCGGAGGGCTCCGCCGCTGAACCGACCCCCGCGGCCCGGTTCAGCGCCCAGCGCGAGGGCGTCGCGCTGGTGGCGGCGGCCGCCGAACATGGCCCTGTCGTGCTGGTGGCCGATGACCTGCACCGCGCCGCCGAGGAGACCCTGGACCTGCTCACCGCCGTGGCGGCCGAGCCGCTGGAGCGCCCGGTGCTGCTGGTGGGCGCCTACCGCGGCGACGCGATCGGCCCGGCCCTGGCCGCTGCGCTCGCCCGGCTGGCCCGCAGGGAACCCGTCCGGTTGTACCTGGACGGGTTGTCCGAGGAAGCCGTCGGCGAGCTGGTGGCCTGCGTCGCCGGGCGCGCGGCCGACGCCGCGACCGTCGGCGCGATCCGCCGCCGCAGCGGCGGCAACCCCTTCTACGTGCGCGAACTCGCCCGCGTCTTCGCCGAGGAGGGCGCATCGGCCCTCGACGCGGTCCCGGCGGGGGTGGGCGACGTGGTCCGCCACCGCCTGGCCGGGTTGGACGACGCGACCCGCCGCCTGCTGCGCCAGGCCGCCGTGATCGGCAGCGAGGTGGAGACCGACGTGCTCGCAGCCGTCGCCGGCGGCGGCGAGGCCGGGCTTGAGGCTGTGGAGGCCGCGGTCGAGGCCGGGGTCCTCACCCAGCCCGATCCGCGCCGACTGCTTTTCGCTCACGCTCTGCTGCGCGACGCCGTCTACGCGGGTGTTTCGGGCGCGCGGCGGGCGCACTGGCACACGGCGGCCGCGGAGGCGATCCAGCGGCTGCGCCCCGACGACGCCGCGTCGCTGGCCCACCACTTCGCCCGCTCGGCCGCCCCCGGCGCTGATGCCCGCGCCGCCCACTACGGCCGCGTCGCCGCGCAGCGGGCCGAGGAACGCTTCGCCCCCCACGAGGCCGCCCGGCTGTGGGAGGAGACCGTGGCCGCCTACGGCCGCGCCGGCATCGGCGACGAGCGGGCCCGGTTGGAGGCGGTCATGGGCCTGGTGCGGGCGCTGGCGGTGACCGGGCGCCTGGCGGATGCGCGCAACCGCCGCGCCGAGGCCGTCGCCGACGCCGAGCGATTGGGCGATCCCGAACTCACCGCCCGCATCGTGACGGCCTTCGACGTGCCGGCCGTGTGGCCCCGAAACGACGACGAGGACCTCTCCGGGCGCATCGCCGCCACCTGCGAACGCACCCTGGCGGCCCTGCCCGCCCACCATGAGCAGCTGCGCGCCCGCCTGCTCGCCGCCCTGGCCCTGGAGCTGCGCGGCGACACCGGGCCGCGCGGTGCGCGCGCCGCCCGCGAGGCCGAGCAGACCGCGCGGCGCCTGGCCGATCCCGCGCTATTGGCCCAAGCCCTCAACGCAGGCTTCATGCAGTCCTTCCACCGCGCCGGCGGGGCGCGCGGCCGTGCGGCCGTGGGCGCCGAACTCGTCGAGCTCGCCGCGGCCGAGGGACTGGTCGCCTACGAGGTACTGGGGCGCCTCGTGCTGCTTCAGGCCCACGCCGCCATGGCCGACTTCGCCGAGGCCGACCGCCACGCCGCCGCTGCCCAGCGCCTCGGCGAGCGCCACGAGATCGGGCACGTGGAGGTGTTCATCCGCTGGTACGGCGCGCTGCGCCAAGCCGTGTCGGGCAGCTTCGAGGAGGCCGAGGCCGCCTGCCGGGCCGCGGGCGCACGGCTGGCCGGCACCGGCATGCCGGGGTTGCAGGAGGGGATCGTGCCGCTGGCCCTGCTGTGCCTGCGGCTGCAGACCGGGCGGCCCGCCGCGGCCGAGGAGGGCGCCGACTGGGGCCCCTACGCCCCCTGGGCCGCCGCGCTGATCCGCGCCGAGGGTTCCAGCCGAGCCGATGTGCCCCCACAGGCGCCGGTCGGCCTGCTCGACGAGGCGCTGACCTGCCTGCGCGCGCACGCCGCCATGGCCGCCGGCGACCGGGAGGCGATGCGGCACTGTTACGAGCACCTGCTGCCCGCCGCCGACGAACTGGCCGGGGCGGGCAGCGGGCTGCTCACTCTGGGACCGGTCGCCCACTGCCTCGGCGACCTGGCCGATGCCCTGGGCCGCCGCGGGGATGCGGCCGAGCACTACCGCCACGCCGCGCGTGTGGCCGACCGCGCCCGGGCGCCGCACTGGAGCGACGCCGCGCAGGCGGCGCTGGCGCGAACGGCATGAGCGGCACCGCCCGGGCGAGGCCGCGGGCGTTCTTGCCGGCTCTGCTGCCGACCGGCGGGGGCGCGGCATACACTCGAGGGCATGACCGATGGCGATGACGCGCGCGACCCGCGCGAGAGGTTGCGCGAACGCCTCGACTCCGGAGAGGTCTCACCGGCCGACGCCGAGCGGGCGCTGGCCGCGCTCGATCGGGAGGCCGACCTCGCGGCGCTGCGCGCCGCCGAGCGCCCCGGAACCATGACGCCCGAGGAGACCGCGCGCATCGTGGACTCCTGGGGGATCGACGACGCGATCGCGGACATGCTGCGTCGGCTGGGGCTGGAAAGCACGTCCCCGTGATCGGCGGCCGTGTCCTCGACACCACGGCCCTCACCGACTACGCCGCCGACCGCAATTACGCTCGCGCCCTCGTCGGCGCGGCCCAGCGCTCGAGTGCGCTGGTGCTGGCGGTGCCGGCCGCGGCGCTGATGGCGGCTCGCGGGCGGTTGGCGGGCGCCGCCCGCACGCAGCTGGGCCAGCTGGTCACGCTCTCCCCGGTCGTGGTCGACGAGCTGACCACCGAGACGGCCGGCCGCGCGGGCGACCTCGTGGCCCGGGCCCGCATCCGGCCGCAGGGCCAGGTCCTCGACGCCGCCCATGTGGCGTTCTCGGCGCGGGTGCGCGGCTGGCCCGTCGTCACCTCCTCCCCCGAGCGGCTTCTCGCCCTCGACGCCGCCCTGGAGATCGAACACCTGCCGTAGTGCTCGGCGTCGACGCGGAGTCCGGTGCGGCTGTGACGAAGCGCACCGTTTTCCTGTCCGCGGCCCCGCAGGCGGACGCCCATGTGGACGGGGGCTTTTGGTCGGTTCCCACAATTTTCGGCGCCCAGCGTGCGCGGTCACCGATATGGTGCCCACCGGGCGGTAGGCGAAAGGGTGAACACTGTCGGGGACCGCTGTGTTCGCGGTCGCCATGTCCGACGTTCAGCAGAAGGGCTCTCTGGGGTGTTCAGTCGAATCGCCATCGTCAACCGTGGTGAGGCCGCGATGCGGCTCATCCACGCCGTACGCGACATCGCCGCGGAGACGGGAGCGCGGATCGAGACCGTCGCCCTGCACACCGACGTCGACCGCGCCGCCGCCTTCGTCCGCGAGGCCGACCTCGCCTACGACCTCGGCCCCGCGTCCGCGCGCCCCTACCTCGACCTCAAGGCGCTGGAGCGCGCACTGGTGGAGACCGGCGCCGACGCCGCATGGGTCGGCTGGGGCTTCGTCGCCGAAGACCCCGCCTTCGCCGAGTTGTGCGAGCAGATCGGGGTGGCCTTCGTCGGGCCCGGCGCCGATGCCATGCGCCGACTCGGCGACAAGATCGGCGCGAAGCTCATCGCCGAGGAGGCCGGCGTACCGGTCGCGCCGTGGAGCCGCGGCCCCGTCGAGACCCTGGAGGACGCCCGGGCCGCGGCCGCGGCCACCGGCTACCCGCTGATGCTGAAGGCGACCGCGGGCGGCGGCGGGCGCGGCATCCGGGTCATCACCGACGAGAGCGAGCTGGACGACGCCTTCGAGCGCACCAGCCAAGAGGCGGCGCGGGCCTTCGGCAGCGGCGTCGTCTTTTTGGAGCGGCTGGTCACCGGCGCCCGCCACGTCGAGGTGCAGGTGATCGCCGACGGCCAGGGCAGTGCCTGGGCGCTGGGGGTGCGCGACTGCTCGGTGCAGCGGCGCAACCAGAAGATCATCGAGGAGTCGGCCTCGCCGGTGCTGCGCCCCGAGCAGGCGGCCGAGCTGAAAGCCTCGGCCGAACGCCTGGCCCTGGCCGTGGGCTACCGCGGCGCCGCCACCGTGGAGTTCCTGTACCACCCCGGCGAGGAGCTGTTCGCGTTCCTGGAGGTCAACACCCGCCTGCAGGTCGAGCACCCCATCACCGAGTCCACCACGGGCTTCGACCTGGTCAAAGCGCAGCTGCAGGTGGCCTCGGGCGCCAAGCTGGAGGGCGGGCCGCCCCAGGAGCGCGGCCACGCCATCGAGGCCCGGCTCAACGCCGAGGACCCCGACCGCGACTTCGCGCCCTCCCCCGGCCGCATCGCCCGGCTGGAGCTGCCCGCCGGGCCGGGGGTGCGCGTCGACACCGGTGTGGCCGAGGGCGACACCATCCCCACCGATTTCGACTCGATGATCGCCAAGATCATCGCCTACGGGCGCGACCGCGACGAGGCGCTGGGCCGGCTGCGCCGGGCGATGGCCCAGACCACGGTGATCATCGAGGGCGGCGCGACCAACAAGAGCTTCGTGCTCGACCTGCTGGAGCGGCCCGAGGTCGTGGGCGCCCAGGCCGACACCGGCTGGATCGACCGCGTCCGCGGCCAGGGCGGGCTCGTCTCGCACCGCCACTCCGCCGTCGCGCTGGCCGCCGCCGCGATCGAGGCCTACGAGGAGGAGGAACGCGTCGAGAAGCAGCGGCTGCTGTCGACGGCGTTCGGCGGGCGCCCGCAGGTGCAGCACGAGAGCGGCCGCCCGCTGGATCTGAAGCTGCGCGGCGTCGGCTACCGCGTGCGCATCGCCCGCATCGGGGCGCACCGCTTCCGTATCGGGGTCGAGGCGGGCGAGGCTGTGCGCTCCGCCGACGTCGAGCTGGAGCGCTTCGACCGCCACACCGGCCAGATCACCGTCAACGGCACCCGCTACCGCCTGCTGACCGACACCCACGGGCCCACCCACCTGGTCGAGGTGGACGGGGTGACGCACCGCGTCAGCCGCGATGAGGGCGGCGTGCTGCGCTCGCCCGTGCCCGCGCTGGTGGTGGCGACCCCGCTGCAGGTCGGCGCCGAGGTCGAGGCGGGGGCGCCGGTGCTGGTGCTGGAGAGCATGAAGATGGAGACGGTGCTGCGGGCGCCGTTCAAGGCGCGGCTGAAGGAATGCCTGGTCTCGGTGGGCGGCCAGGTGGCCACCGGCGCCCCGCTGCTGCGTCTGGAGCCGCTCGCCGACGACGCCGCCGAGGAGGCCGAGGACGCCGGCGCCGTCGAGCTCGACCTGCCCGAGGCCGCCGGTGAGGCTCCCCTGAAGGAGCAGCTCGCCCGCGGCCGCGAGGACCTGCGCAGCCTGCTGCTGGGCTTCGACGGCGACCCCCACGACGACGGCCGCCTGCTGGAGGACTACCTCGCCGCCCGCCGGGAGGCCGCCGCGCAGGACCGGCGGCCGCTGGCCGAGGAGGTGGAGCTCGTCGGCGTCTTCGCCGACATCGCCGAACTGAGCCGCAACCGCCCCGCCGGCGAGGACGGCGGCGGCGACACCCGCGTGCACAGCCCCCGGGAGCACTTCCACACCTACCTGCAGAGCCTGGATGTGGAACGCGCCGGGCTGCCCGAGGCGTTCCAGGCCAAGCTCGCCACGGCGCTGGGCCACTACGGCGTCGCCGACCTGGAGCGCTCCCCCGAGCTCGAGTCCGCGGTGTTTCGGATCTTCCTGGCCCAGCAGCGCATCGGCGCCGACGCCGCGGTCGTTGCGGCGCTGCTGCGTACGTGGCTGCGCGAGCCGCCGCCGGACGCGACGCTGCGCGAACCCGTGGGCCTGGTGCTGGAGCGGCTGGTGGCCGCCACCCAGGTCCGCTTCCCCGTGGTGGCCGACCTCGCGCGCGGCGTGGTCTTCGCCTGGTTCGGCCAGCCGCTGCTGCGCCGCAACCGCGCCCGCGTCTACGCCGACGTCCGCAAGCACCTGCGCCACCTGGACGCCGATCCCCACGCGCCCGACCGCGCCGAGCGCATCGCCGAGATGGTGGCCAGCACCGAACCGCTGGTGCGGCTGCTCGGGCGGCGCCTGGAGCGCGACGACCTGGACAACGCGGTCATGCTCGAAGTGCTCACCCGGCGCTACTACGGCAACAAGGGCCTGACCGGCGTGCGCACCGCCGAGGCCGCCGGCTGCACGTTCGTGGTCGCCCACCGCGCCGGCTCCTGCGTGGCCTCGGCCGCGGTCGGCTTCGAGGCGCTGGGCAGCGCGCTGCGCGGCCTGGCGGAGCTGGCCCGTACCGAGGACGCCGTCGACGCCGACATCTACCTCGCCTGGGAGAACCAGCCCGCAGACGCCGACGCGATGGCGGCCGCGCTGCAGGAGGCCGTCGACGCCCACCCGCTGCCCGAGCGGGTGCGCCGCGTCACCGCCACCGTCGCCGGCAGCCGCGGCGCGGTGATGCACCACCACTTCACCTTCCGCCATTCGGCCTCGGCAATGTCGGAGCAGCGGCTCATCCGCGGCCTGCACCCCTACATCGCGCAGCGCATGCAGCTGGAGCGGCTGCACAAGTTCGACCTCACCCGGCTGCCGTCGTCGGACGAAGAGGTCTACCTGTTCCAGTGCGTGGCGCGCGACAACCCCTCCGACGACCGCCTGGTGGCGTTCACCCAGGTGCGCGACCTGACCGAGCTGCGCGAGCACGACGGCCGGCTGGTGGCGCTGCCCACGGCCGAGGACGCCGTGGCCGCCTGCCTCGACGCGATCCGCCGGGCGCAGTCGCGGCGGCCGCCGAAGAAGCGGTTCAACACCAACCGCATCGTGGTCTACGTGTGGCCGCCCAGCGACCTCACCCGCGCGGAGCTGGAGACCATCGCCGGGCGCGTGCTGCCCACGACCGCCGGCGCCGGGCTGGAGGAGATCGAGTTCATCGCGCGCCAGCGCGACCGCGCCACCGGCGAACTCGCCAAGATCGCCGTGCGCGTCTCCTTCGACGCGGCCGGCGGCAGCGAACTGACCGTCGGAGAGCCCTCCGAGGAACCCGTCGAGCCGCTCGACGACTACCGCCAGAAGGTGCTGCGCGCCAGCAGCCGCAACACCGTCTACCCCTACGAACTGGCGAAGCTGCTCGGCGAATTCGCCGAATACGACCTCGACGACGACGGCGCGCTCTCCCCCGTCGAGCGGCCCAAGGGCGCCAACACCGCCGGGATCGTGACCGGCGTGGTCACCACCCCCACCGGGCGCCACCCGCAGGGCGTCACCCGCGTGGTGCTCATGGGCGACCCGACCAAATCGCTGGGCGCCCTGTCGGAGCCGGAGTGCCGCCGCGTGATCGCCGCCCTGGATCTGGCCGAGCGGATGGGGGCGCCGCTGGAGTGGTACGCGCTGTCGGCCGGCGCGCGGATCTCCATGGACTCGGGCACCGAGAACATGGACTGGGTGGCCGCGGCGCTCAAGCGCATCGTCGAGTTCACCCAGGACGGCGGCGAGATCAACATCGTGGTCGCCGGCATCAACGTCGGCGCGCAGCCCTACTGGAACGCCGAAGCGACCATGCTCATGCACACCAAGGGCATCCTGGTCATGACGCCGGACTCGGCGATGGTGCTGACCGGAAAGCAGTCGCTGGACTTCTCCGGGGGTGTCTCCGCCGAGGACAACTTCGGCATCGGCGGCTACGACCGGGTCATGGGCCCCAACGGCCAGGCCCAGTACTGGGCGCCCAACCTGGCCGGTGCGCGCGACGTGCTGATGTCGCACTACGCCCACACCTACATCGCCCCCGGCGAGGAGGCGCCGCGGCCGGCGGCGACCACCGACCCGCGCGGACGCGACGTCTCCGACTTCCCGCACACCGCCGAGGGCAGCGACTTCACATCCGTCGGCGAGATCTTCTCCGCCCAGGCCAACCCCGACCGCAAGAAGCCCTTCGACATCCGCACGGTGATGCGTGCGCTGTCGGACCAGGACCACCCGGCGCTGGAGCGCTGGGCGGGCATGGCCGACGCCGACACCGCGGCGGTCCAGGACGTGCACCTGGGCGGTATGCCGGTGTGCCTGCTGGGCATCGAGTCCCAAGCGGTGGCGCGGCGCGGCTTCCCGCCCACCGACGGGCCCGACGCCTACACCGCGGGCACGCTGTTCCCGCGCTCGTCGAAGAAGGCCGCGCGGGCCATCAACGCCGCCAGCGGCAACCGGCCGCTGGTGGTGCTGGCCAACCTGTCGGGCTTCGACGGGTCGCCGGAGTCGATGCGCAAGCTGCAGTTGGAGTACGGCGCCGAGATCGGGCGCGCCATCGTGAACTTCCGCGGGCCCATCGTGTTCTGCGTCATCTCGCGGTACCACGGCGGCGCGTTCGTGGTGTTCTCCAAGGCGCTCAACCCGAACATGACCGTGCTGGCGCTGGAAGGCTCCTATGCCTCGGTGCTGGGCGGAGCCCCAGCGGCCGCGGTGGTGTTCTCCGGCGACGTCGGCTCCCGCACCGCCGCGGATGCGCGCGTGCGGGAACTGGAGGCCCGCGTCGAGGAGGCATCGGGCACCGACCGCGCCGCGCTGAGCGCCGAGCTCGACGAGATGCGCACCTCGGTGCGCGCGGAGAAGCTCGGCGAGGTCGCCGCGGAGTTCGACCGCGTGCACGACATCCGCCGCGCGGTCGAGGTGGGCTCGGTGGATGCGGTGATCGGCGCCGCGGAACTGCGCCCCCGCATCATCGAGGCCATCGAGGCCCGGCTGGGCTGAGCGGCCCGGTCCGAAAGCGCGCACGCCGCCGGGGCGTGCCCGGTCGCCGAGTACGTGCGGCACCGGGCACGCCCCGTTCTCGTTCTCGGCGCCGGCCCGCGGGGGCCGACCCGGGCTGCGTCGCGTCCCGGTCCGCGTGGGCGCGGAGGCGCACCTCACATGTGCTCCCGTCACAGTCGGGCGCGGTGTTCCGTCTTAGAGGGCGAAGAACGGATACCGCGAGGAGCGCACAATGCAAGCCCGATTGGACCTCATGGCCAGCCCGCTCGCCGCCGAGTTCGGCAAGCACCTCGTCGCCGCGGCACGCGTGCTCCAGGAGTCGGCGCTGCCCGAAGCGACGCAGGAGCTGGTGAAGCTGCGCGCCAGCCAGATCAACGGCTGCGGCTTCTGCACCGACATGCACACCAAGGACGCCGCACACGCCGGCGAGTCCTCGACCCGGCTCAACCTGGTCGCGGCCTGGCGGGAGGCGACGGTGTTCACCGGGGCCGAGCGCGCCGCTCTGGAGCTCACCGAGCAGGGCACCCGCACCGCCGACGCGGCCGGCGGCGTCACCGACCAAGCCTGGGCCGACGCCGCCGAGCACTACGACCAGGAGCAGCTGGCCGCACTGGTGTGCGCCATCTCCCTCATCAACGCCATGAACCGCGCCAACATCATCGTCGGCCAGCCTGCCGGAGACTACCGGCCCGGCGCCTTCGCCTGATTCGAAGCCGGGGAAGGATGGGCGGCCGCACCGCGCTTGGGCGACGGAGACCCGCTGCCGGCCGCCGCGGGGCGTGCCGCGGATAGGGCCCGCCCCGCCACTTCGGCTCGGCCGCTCTGAGGCGGCACCCACTCATATCGCCCCTCCACCAACCCAGTCGCCCCTGCAGGGAGAACCCTCATGAACCTCGCGTTGTGGATCGTCACCGCACTACTGGCCGCGGCCTACCTGGTCGGCGGCGCCGGCAAGATGATCGTCTCGAAGGAAAGGCTCGCCGCTTTCCCCAGCGCACGGTGGGCCGAGGACTTCAGCGCCGGCGCCGTCAAGACCATCGGAGCCCTGGAAGTGCTGGCCGCGGTGGGCCTGGTCCTGCCCGCCGTGCTGGGCATCGCGCCGATCCTGGTGCCACTGGCCGCCCTCGGCCTGGTGATGATCATGACCGGCGCGGTGATCACCCGCCTCCGCCGTCGCGAGCCCCGGGCCGTGGTGGCAGACCTGGTCTATCTCGTCCTGGCCGCCTTCGTCGCGTGGGGCCGCTTCTTCGTCGAACCCTTCACCGGCTGAGGCGGCGGAGACGACCGCAGCCCCGGAGAGCGGCCGCTCAGCGCTGCACGGCAGGCGGGTCCCGGTGCCGAGTGCGGTTGCGGGCCCGCCGTGCGGAATCTGCGCATCGCCACGGTATCGGCACCGGCGTTTACGGCATGCGGCAGGGCGGCCTTCGCCGTTGCTCAAGTGGACCTCGTCGGCGCCGGTGACACGCCGGGGGCGTGTCCGGTGCGGGCAGGGGCCGGTGGGCGTCGATGTGGCGAGCGGCCGAGCCCACATAGAAACGTTTGTGCATTAACGTTTTATGGAAGACGTAACTACGAAACGAAAACACGAAACAGCCGTGAGTTCTCACTTCCGATAAGCGGGCCTTATCGGAAGTCAGGAGTGGGGAGGTGCGACAGGGCGAGCGGGCGGCTGCAACGGAATGGCCGGGGCGCGGCCTATCGGGTCGCCGTGTCCTCTCGCCGGCTGTTGAGAACGGCGGGGTCGGCTTGCCGCGGACGTCGAGCACACCTTCCAGCGTCACAGCGCTGAGGCCCGGCACCCGATCGGCGCAAAGGCTAATCACCCCCCGAGCCCTTCGATCCGGACGCGGTCGCTGTCGCCGTCGGAGAGGAACGCCGCCGCCGCACCGCCCTCCGCGGCCACAGCCGTGCGCTCGGCCGAAGAGAGCCGTCGCAGCGCCGCCACGCTCACCGCGCCTTCCCGCACCGTCCATGTCGCAGCGACCCGCCCGTCGACCAGCACCACGCGTGCCCCGGCGACCGACACACCGCGGTGCTCGTGATCGACGATCCGGCTGCGGTCGCCGTAACCGAGGATCGCGTTGTCGAATGCCGGAAGAAACCGCACCGGGGCCGGAGTGTCGGGGTCGGGGCGCGGCGCTTCGGGGAGGTCGATCAGTTCGCGGCCGCGCTCGTCGCGGAAGGACACCAGCTCCTCGCGCATCGCGGCGATGGCACCCGGCAGCCCGGCCAGGCCGCACCAGGCCCGCACATCGGCCGAGGCCGCCGGCCCGTAGGCGGCGAGGTAGCGCCGCACCAGCGCCTGGCCCACGGGATCGGTTCCTTTCGGGCTCGGCGGATCGATCCCGCGGCCCAGCCAGGAGGCGAGCGCGACGTTGTCTGCTCCGCCCCGCCTGCGCCACAACCCGCGCGGCGGCACCTGCACCATGGGGACGAGGGCGGCGATCACCGTCTCCCCCAGCGCCCGCGGCCCGGCCCGAGGCCAGTACTCGGCGAGGGCGCGCCCGATCTCTCCCATCGAGCGGGGCGCGCCGTCGGCCGTGACCGCCCGGCCCGCCGCGGCGAGCGCGTCGAGGTCCACGCCTTCCAGTTCGCGGCGGTAGACCGCCCGTACCCGCTGGAGCAGCATGGGCGCATGGCGGGCCCGCCATGCCAGGGCATCCTCGGCGGTGACCAGGTGGACGGTGCGGCGCATCAGGTGGGTGCGCACCACGGTGCGCTGCAGCAGCGCCTGTGACAACACCGCCGGATCGAACGCGCGCAGCCGCGACCACAGCCCGACGAAGGGTTCCTGCGGCTCTTGGGCCTGCAGCCCGCACAGGTGCGCGACGGCGTCCCGGGGCGTGCAATCGGCGCGTTCGAGCAGCAACTGGCGGGCGAGGGTGGCGCGGTTGAGCGCCCGGGAGTCGAGGACGGTCGTCGCCACGTCAGGTCGCGGTCCGGCCGTCGATCGCCTCGCGCAGGATGTCGGCGTGTCCGGCGTGCTGGGCTGTCTCGGAGATGACGTGCAGGATGACGCCGCGCACGCTGAGCCGGGATCCCCCCTCCTCCCACGGTGCCTCCGGTGCGGCATAGGTCGCCGACAGGTCGGGCACGGAGGCGATGATCTCCTCGGTCCGGGCGGCGACGTCCTCGTAGCCCGCGATGATCCCGGCCAGGCCCTCGCCGGGCAGCACGCGGAAGCCGTTCTCGTGGTCGATCATCCACTGCGGGATCTCGCGGGCGGTCCCGGCTTCGATGTCGGCCCAGGTGACGCCTTCGGGCAGGTCGTATTTCATCGCCGCGGTGCCTTCGACGGCGAAGCGCATCCACCCCTGCTCCATGGACGCGACGTGTTTGATCAGCCCACCGGGGCACAGGGCGCTGACCGTCGGGCGTTCTGCGGCCTGGGCGTCGCTGAGCCCGCGGGGCGTGGTGATCAGGGCCGCGCGCACGGTCGCGAGTTCGGCGATGAGGGCGCCCCGTTCGGTCTCGGGAGCACGGCGGTGTTCGGATGCAGGCGCGGTGGTCACGGTGATCACGTCCTTCCAAGCGGCTCCGGTTTCGGCTACGCGACAACGATCGCACCGAATGCGGTCAGATTCCGTCCGCGTTCGGTCACCGGGCCGACGCGTATCGACTCAGGGTGGCGGCGAGGGCAGGCGGGCACCTCAGTCGGCGGCTTCTGGCGCTTTCGTCGGTGACCGGCTCGCCCGAGCAGTCCGCGCAGCTTCGGGGCCGCCTTGCGCTAGGAACCCGCCAAGACCGCCGCCCGTGCTTGCCCGCCTGCCGGGCGGCGGCGTAGCGTTCCACCCGGTGTGCCGGGAAGTCTGGTCGGCGTCGCACGTCGCAACATGAGAACCGCGAACCGCATCCCCGACCACGACGGGAGCCCTCGATGGCCGCCGAAGCCCCCGCCGCTTTCGCGCGCATCCGCCGCGCCGTCTTCGCCCGCCACGCCAGCCCGTGGAGCGCCTGGTCGCGGTGGGCGACCACGCCGCTGGTGCTGGTGCCGGTCTGGACCCGCGACTGGAGGCACGCGGCCGCCGTGGCCGCGTGGATGGCGCTCAACCCGGTCCTGTTCCCCGAGCCCGCCGACGACCGCGCCTGGTCCACGCGGGCCATGCTCGGCGAGGAGCAGTGGATCACCGACCGCCCCTACGACGCGGCCCTTGCGGTGCAGACGGCGAGCTCGGCGGCGATGCTGGCCGCCCTCGCCGCGGCCTACCGCCGCCGCCCGGTGGCCACGGCGGCGGCCGCGGCCACCACGATGGGCCTGACGATGGTCTACTGGCAGCAGATGGTCGACTACTACGACCACAACCGCGACGGCCCAGTACCGGCCGTGGACTGAAAGGCGCTGGACGACAGCAGCGGCCCGGCCGCACCCGGACGCCGGCGTCAGCGCGGGGGCGTTTCACGTGGCGCGCACCGAGGCCGAAGCCGGAGCCGGCACCGACGTGCCCGTCTCCCGCTACGCGGGGTTCCGGTCCACCAGGTCGCGCAGCGCCGCGACGGCCTGGTCACCGGTCGGCAGCGAGTCGGGAGCGATCAGTGACTGGACCGCGAAGCCGACCACCAGCGAATGGACGGTCATGCCGACGGTCTCCGCGGTCGCCGTGTCGATGTCGGCGACGTCGCGGCCGAGCAGCATCGCGGCCAGTTCGGCCCGGGCGTGCCGGGTGGCATCACGCAGGGCGTCGCCGATCTCCCCGGTGAACCCGGCTTGGGCGTAGGCCTGGACGCTGGCCAGGATGAGCTCGCGGTGCCGGGGCAGGGACGCGAAGAGCTCTTCGAGAGCGACCTTCAGCCGCTGCGCGGGGTCCTCTTTCGCCGCGGCCCGCACCGCCGCGACGAGCGCGTCGCCCCATTCGTCCTGCGCCTGCAGCGCGGCGAGGTTCATCAAGGCGTCCTTGGACCCGAAGTGGTAGCCGATCGAGGCCAGATGTGAACCGGACGCCGCTGCGATGTCGCGCGCTGTCGTGCGGTGGTACCCCTTCTCGACCAGGCATTGCCGCGCACCGGTCAGCAGGTCGTCGCGTTGGCTCATACAGCCGACCCTAGCATTTTTACGAACGTACGTATTGCACGAGTTTTTTGACGTACGTACGATCAGATTGTGGCGCTCACCCCTTCTCCTGCGCCGAAGCCGATCCAGAATCGACCGCCTTCAAGGATTCCCAATGAAGTTGTCAACCCGCAGCGGTGACCGACCGTGAAGGTCTCAGGCCGCCGCAGCCAGCTTCACTGGAGGCGCCGCGCTGTAGGGGCGACCGTCGCGCAGCATCGCCCAGAGCACGTTGACCCTGCGCCGGGCCAGTGCGATCACCGCCTGGGCATGACGCTTGCCCTCGGCCCGCTTGCGCTCATAGAACGCCTGCGAAGCCGGACAGCAGCGGATGCTGAGCAGCGCCGACATGTAGAACACCCGCATCAGCCGGCGGCTGTAGCGCCGGGGACGGTGCAGGTTGCCGCTGATACGCCCCGAATCCTTGGGGACCGGGGCCAGTCCCGCGACCCCGGCCAGCCGGTCCGCACTGGCGAAGGCGGCCATGTCGCCGCCGGTGGCGGCGATGAACTCCGCCCCCAGCAGGGTCCCTACGCCGGGCAGGCTCGTGATCACCCCGGCATGCTCGTGCTCGCGAAACCGGCCCTCGATGGCCGCGTCGGTTTCGGCGATCTCGGCGTCGAGGGCGATCACTTCCCCGGCCAGCTTGGCGACCATGGACGCCGCCGCCTTCTCGCCGCGCACGGTGGTGCGCTGGGCCTGGGCCGCGGTGATCGCGGCCCGGGCCACCCGGGCGGCGTTGCGGACCTTGCGGGCGCGCAGCCACGACTCCAGTCGTGCCTGTCCCATGCGGCGCAGCGCGGCCGGGGTCTGGTCACCGCCCAGCAGCACCAGGGCGGCTTTGGACTTGCTGTAGTCGAAGGCGCGCTCCAGGGCGGGGAAGTAGCCCAGGAGCTGGTCGCGCATCCGGTTGATGGCCCGGGTGCGGTCGGCTCCCAGATCAGTGCGCCGGGCGGTGTAGATGCGCAGGTCGGCGGCGATCTCGTCGAAGGCGGCCAGAGGTTGCAGGTCGCGGCGCATGCGGGCCTGGTCGGCGATGACGAAGGCGTCCTTGGCGTCGGTCTTGCCGTCGCCCCGGTAGGAGCCGGAGGCGTGATGGACGGTGCGGCCGGGGATGTAGATCAACTCCTGGCCGTGGTCGAGCAGCAGGGTGATCAGCAGGGCCGCGCCGCCGCTGTTGAGGTCGACCGCCCAGAGCACGTCGGTGTCCAGGGCGTTGACCTCGGCGATCAGATCGATCAGTTCGGCCTCGTCGTTGGCCGTCTTTCTCGACAGCAGCCGTTGGCCGTCGCTGTCGATCACGGTGCAGTGGTGGTGGGTCTTGCCCGCGTCCACACCGGCCCAGATGGCGGGCATCGGTTCCTCCGTCGTCGCAGTTGCAGGGGTCCCAGCAGACGACCGCGCCGTCGTGTCCTTACACAGCGATCTGTTCGCGCATCCCAATCAGCGGCCGAGTCGTCGCGGAGCGCCAGGCGGCCAATCTCCTTCAGCCTCACCTGCGGCAGAGACATGTCAGCCATACCTGGCGCTCCTGGGGTCCTCCCGACCCTACGGACGGTCAGGACCGAACTCCCACAAGAAAGGTAAGGAGACATGGCGAACCATCCCATGACCGTCCGCCGACCCGAGCGGAGTGAACTGCCCGCGGTGGCCGCGGCCTACACCGCGGCCAACCTGCACGACCCGGTACTGAGCTGGGTGATCGACGACGAGGACGCGCGTCGGCAGCTCACCGGCGGTCCCCGGCAAGAGGCGATGGCGGGCTACCTTGCAGGCGTCCTCGACTCCGGGCAACTGCTGATCGCCGAGGACGAGCCCGGGGTGGTGGCCGGAATCTCTCTTTGGGAACGGATCGACCACTCCGCCACCGGCACGCCGGAGCCGGGCGAGGCGGAGGGCGCCCGGTTCGTCGAGCGGTTCTACGGCGACTACGCCGACCGGATGAAGCAGCTGATCGAGCTCTGCGGTCAGCGCCACCCCCAGTCCGGCGCGTACTGGTACCTGCAGAACATCGTGGTCGACACGGACCGGCGCGGGCAGGGCGTCGGCGGCGCGATGCTGGACGAGCACCTGCGGCGCGTGGACGCAGAGGGCGCGTCGGCCTACCTGGAGGCCAGTTCGCCGCGGAACCGGAGACTGTATTCGCGCGTCGGGTTCGCCGACCTCGGCGATCCGATCGAGTTGCCCGGCGGGCCGCGGCTGCAACCGATGTGGCGTCCCGCGGCCGCCGAGGCGGATCGGCTCGGATCGGCGCGATAGACGTCCGGGCGTGCCTCA
Source organism: Streptomonospora litoralis (assembly GCF_004323735.1). Taxonomy (GTDB): domain Bacteria; phylum Actinomycetota; class Actinomycetes; order Streptosporangiales; family Streptosporangiaceae; genus Streptomonospora; species Streptomonospora litoralis. The sequence goes on from NZ_CP036455.1 coordinate 2,915,164, forward strand.
TCCGCTTCCGTCGGGCCGACAACGGCCGAGCCGCCGCTGATACGCCCGAACCGCGTTGCCCGCACGGGCGGGGCCGGCCCGTTCCGGCGGCCCTGCCCGGCCCCGCTCAGGCGCGGCGGTGCACGCTCACGGCGTAGCCGCCGCCGGTGTAGTCGTCGCCGTCCCAGGTGGCGTGCCGGCTCACCGGTACGAGTCCCGCGTCGGCGCACCAGGCGTCGTAGTCGGCCAACGAGACCGGGGCCTCGGGAAGGGGCAGGTGCGCGGCGTCCAGGCCGAAGCCGGCGACCAGCAGGCCGCCGGGCCGCAGCAGGGCGGCCGGCCCGGCGACGGCCGCGGGCTCGGTGCCCGGGGCCAGCAGCGGGACGACGTTGCCCGCCGCTACCGCCATGTCGAAGTCCGGCGCCATGCCGAGCCCTTCGATATCGGCGAGGTCGGCCTGCAGCCACGTCATCCGCGGCGCGCGGCGGCGCGCCTCGGTGAGCATGGAGGCGTCGGCGTCGATGCCGACGCAGGTGTGCCCCAGTTCGGCGAGCCGGATCGCGACTCGCCCGGCACCGCACCCGGCGTCCAGCACCCGCGATCCGGGGCTCAGCAGCTCCTCGCAGAAGTGCGCCTCACCGTGGACGTCGGCCCCGGATTCGGCCAGCGCGTCGAACCGGGCGGCGTAGCGCGCCCCCTGCTCGCCGCCGGTGAGGGCGGCCCACCTGTTCGCCTGCGTCTCCTGCTCGCCCACGGTCTCCCACCTTGCTCCCGGTATCGCTCGGGGATGTTACCCGGTCGGCCTCGAACCCGCACCGGTCCAGGGCTTGTCTAGGGCCGGTCCACCCCCGCCGGGCAGGAAGGGGAATTTTGGGGACACGGCGCAACTCTCGCACAGGGCGAGCGCCCGGGGGTCGACGTCGAAGGGGTGCGGCCCGCCCGCACCGGGTGCGTGGTGTGCGGCCGGGCCGTTGGGTGGGCTCGGGCCTTTCAAGACAGGTTGAGCAGGTCGCGGTAGGTGTCGAGCTTCATGTGTCCTCCCTTGATACCGGCGGTGGTCTCGGCGTCGAGAAGGCCGAGGTCGGGGCGGTAGGCGGCGCCGCCGTCGGGGCCCAGGGGCAAAGCGATGCCGGCGGGCCGGGGCGGGTGGGGCTTCGGCGGGTCGCCGGCGATCATGGCGCGGATGTTGGCGGCGGTGGTGTCGGCGTGGGCGTGGGCGGTGGCGGCGGTCTGAGTCTCGGAGGCGGTCTCGGCCAGGTCGCCGATGGCGAAGACCCGCTCCTGGCCCGGCACGCGCAGTTCGGGTGTGACGGCGATGCGGCCGCGCGCTCCGCGGGCGGCGGCGAGCTCCGGCGCCAGGTAGTCCGACTCCACGCTGACGCCGTAGCAGCGGAACCAGATGTCGGCGCCGAGGAGGGCACCGTCGCGGGTGGCGGCCGTGAAGGGTTCGCGGTGCGCGGGCTCGGTCGCGGGTTCGGCGGCCAGGGCGGTGTCCAGGAGGAGTTCGATACCCAGCGCTTCGAGCTGGCGGCGCACCTCCTTGCGGAACTCGTCGGGGAAGGCGCCGGAGAGGATGTCGTGCCCGGGTTCGACGACGGTGACGGCGGTCCGGGGCCAGGCGGCCTTGATCTCGCCGGCGAGTTCGAGGCCGACGGCGCCGGCGCCCAGCAGCAGGACGCTGTGCGCCTGCGCCAGTTCGCGGTGGGCGGCGCCGATGCGGGCTTTGGCGCGGGCGCTGTCGTGCTCGGCGAACTTGGCGGGGAAGGGGTATCCCGATCCGGTCGCCAGGACGGTGTAGTCGGCGTCGATCCGCTCTCCGGAGGCGAGGACGGCGCCGCGGGGGTCGACGCGTTCGGCGCGGTCGCGCACCACGCGCCCGCGCCTCAGCAGCCGGTCGTAGGGCAGGAAAATCCGGTCGATCCACGCGGGGTCGGCCAGGCTGCGCAGCGAGGCGGTGCTGTGCACGAAGGCGTCGCGGGGGTCGACGAGGACCACGTCGGCGGCGGCGTCGAGCTGCGCGGCGACGCTGATGCCGCCGTATCCGCCGCCGATGACGGCCACAGTGGGGGTCATGGGCACTCCCGGACCATTATGTTCGTAATGCGTACTGTTCGTATCGCGAATCAAATTAGTTCGCGAGACGAACTTCCGTCAACTAGGGTGGCGGCATGACAGAGGCCACAGGGTCCGCGATCACCGGCGCCGAGGCACTGGTGCGCCTGTCCTCGACCGTCGACCGCGTGTTCGGCGACGTCTCCCGCGAGTACGGGCTCACACCCCAGCAGGCCCGGCTGCTGTGCATCCTGAGTACCGGCCCGATGGGCATGGGCGACCTCGGACGCACCCTGAACCTGGAGAAGTCCAGCCTCACCGGCCTGATCGACCGCGTGGAGCGCCGCGGCCTGGCCGCCCGCGAGCGTGACCAGCGTGACCGCCGCGCCTGCCGCATCGGATTGACCGAGGAGGGCAAGCGCCTGGGCTGGGCCGTGCATCACGAGGTGTGCGGGCAACTGGAGCGCATGACGGCGGTGCTCGACTCCGCCCAGCGGTCCGCACTGGAGGCGGCGGTGCACCGCCTGCTGGCGGAGTCCGGCGCAGCGACCTCCTGAGGCACGCTGCGGCGCCCCCGCGCGGGGCGACGGCGACGCTGCCGACCGGGGCCGCACTGCCGCACACCCGCCTGCGGCATGCCGAGGACGTCCGGCTCGGGCGGGTGGCCGCCCATTGTCGTCAGGTCTCGGTAGCGTCCACGCGATGGATACGACGCACACCGAAACCACCGATCCCCGCCCCCGGTTCGACCGGGCACTGGATCAGACCGATCACCTGGTCGCCGCGGTACTCCCCGGCGAACTCGCCGCACCCACCCCCTGCGCCGAGTACGACGTCCGCGCACTGTGCGGGCACATGGTCGCGGTGCTGGACAAGCTGGCACGCCTGGGCGCCGGGCGGAGCGCCGCTGAGGTGCCCGACGTGGTCGACGTCGCCGACGACCACGCCGGCGCCTTCAGGCGGGCCCGTGCCGAGGTCGAGCACGTGTGGCGCGACGACGCCGTGCTCGACCGGCGGATCGCCTTGCCGTGGGCGACGTTGCCGGGGCGGGAAGCGCTGACCGCCTACACCCACGAGTTCACGGTGCACTCCTGGGACCTCGCGCACGCCACGAATCGGCGCACCGGACTCGACGAGGCCCTTGCCGCCGACGCGTTGGCCTGGTTCGCCCGCTTCGAGCCGTCCGAGGCGCGCGGCGAGCAGGGACCGTTCGGAGCTGCGGTGCCCGTGCCCGACGACGCCGATGCTTACACGCGGCTGGCCGGCTTCGTCGGCCGCCACCCGTCGTGACGGCCGAGCGCACCTGTCGCTAGCCCTCCCCGGTGAGACGGGCGAAACGGCGGTCGGCCAACGGGCGCAACCCATGGCGGGTCGACAGTGGCCGGAGGCCGCGGCGCGGCCCTGCTGAGTGGCGCCGCGGCCTCCGGCGCGTCCGGCGTGCGCCTCAGCGCAGCGCCGTCAGCATCTCATTGGCCAGCGGCGCCGAGGAGGCCGGGTTCTGGCCGGTGTAGAGGGTGCCGTCGACGACGACGTTTGGCGCCCACGCCGCCCCCTCGGCGAAGTCGGCGCCCAGGGCCTCCAGGCGGTCCTGCAGCAGCCAGGGCGCCTTGTCGGCCAGCCCGGCCTGGGTCTCCTCGGTGTTGGTGAAGCCGGTCAGCCGGTACCCGGCGAACGGGGACTCGCTGCCGGCAGGCGCGGTGGCCAGCAGCGCCGCGGGGCCGTGGCAGACCACGCCCAGCGGGGTGCGCGACTCCAGGGTCGCGCGCAGCAGCCGGGCCGAGTCGCCGTTGGACGCGAGGTCCTCCATGGGGCCGTGGCCGCCGGGGTAGAACACCGCGTCGAAGTCGCCGACCCGCACCTCCTCCAGGCGCAGCGGGCTGCGCAGCCCTTCGATGGTCTCCAGCGCCTGCCGCACGGCCGCGGCGCCCTCCTCGCCGCTGTTGGCCTCGGGCGCGAGGCTGGCGCCGTCGGCCACCGGCTGCACACCGCCCGGGGTGGCCACCGCCACCTCGTGTCCGGCGTCGGTGAAGACCCGGTAGGGGGCGGCGACCTCCTCGGCCCAGTAGCCGGTGGGGTGCTTGGTGCCGTCGGACAGCGTCCAGTGGTCGGCCCCGGTGATGACGAACAGGATGCGTGCCATTGTTCTCCCCCTGGTAGGCGCGCCGGGCACCCGCCCGGCGACCGGTCTGGTCGACTGCGCCGGCCGGCCCTTTGCCGCGGGCGGGCCGGCGCACTCTGCCGTCCCCGACGCTAGGAGGCACAAACCGCACCGGGCCAAATCGAAGAACCGACAAGAGCCGCGCCCGACCGCTCGCCGGCCGCGCCGCACGGCTCAGTCGTCCTGCGGCTCCTGCTTGGCCTTGGGCCGGGCGCGCAGATGGGCGCGTTCGCCCTGTTTGCCGAACAGGCTGAGGATCTCCACCGGTTCGGTGTCGGCGCCGCCGAACCAGTGCGGCACGCGGGTGTCGAACTCGGCGGCCTCCCCGGGCACCAGCACCAGGTCGTGCTCGCCCAGAACCACGCGAAGCCGGCCGTTGAGGACGTAGAGCCATTCGTAGCCCTCGTGGGTCTGGGGAACGGGATCGCGGCGGTCGGCGCCGGCGGGCAGGATCAGCTTGTAGGCCTGGATGCCGCCGGAGCGGCGCGTCAGCGGCAGCATGGTCATGCCCGCCCGCTCGACCGGGCGCATGTGGATGCGGGGGTCGCCGGTGGGCGGGGCGTCGACGAGCTCGTCCAAAGTGACGCCGTAGGCCTTGGCCAGGGGCAGCAGGAGTTCCAGCGTCGGTCGGCGCGCTCCCGACTCCAGCCGCGACAGGGTACTGACCGAGACGCCGGTCTGCGCCGACAGGTCGGTCAGGGTGGTCTCCCGCCTGCGGCGCAGCGCGCGCAGCCGGGGACCGACGGCGTCGAGTGCCTGGTCGAGCTCGTTGTCCATACCGCCAGTCTGCCACTTTTGCCACTCCGGCAAGGAACTTTGCGCTGCGAGGGGTCCGCTCTGCATGATCCGGGTGGAGGTGATCGCGGTGAGCGATGAACTGGGAAGCGACTACGACGTCGTGGTGGTCGGCGGCGGCGCCGCCGGGCTGAACGGTGCGCTGATGCTGGCGCGCATGCGGCGCTCGGTGGCGGTGATCGACGCGGGCGCACCCCGCAACGCCCCGGCCGAAGGCGTGCACGGACTGCTGGCGCGCGAGGGGATGGCGCCCCAGGAGCTGCTGGAACTGGGCCGGGCCGAAGTCCGCGGCTACGGCGCCCACGTGGTATCCGGCGAGGTCGGCTCCGCCGCCCGCCGGGAGGACGGCGCCTTCGCCGTGGCGCTGTCCGACGGCCGCCGGGTCCGCGCCCGGCGCCTGCTGGTGGCCGCCGGGCTGGTCGACGAACTCCCCGAGATCCCGGGGCTGCGTGAGCGGTGGGGCCGCGACGTGGTGCACTGCCCCTACTGCCACGGCTGGGAAGTCCGCGACCGGGCGATCGGCGTGGTGGCCAACGGTCCGATGTCGGTGCACCAGGCGCTGATGTTCCGCCAGCTCAGCGCCAACGTCGCCCATTTCACCCACACGACGACCGCGCCCTCAGGTGAGGAGGCCGAGCAGCTGGCCGCGCGCGGCATCCGCGTCGTCGAGGGCGAGGTCGCGGCGCTGGAGACCGCCGGGGACCGCCTGGCCGGGCTGCGGATGGCGGACGGCCGGCTGGTGGCCCGCGAGGTGCTCGCCGTGGCATCGCGGATGCGGGCCCGCGCCGGCTTCCTGGCGGAACTGGGACTGCACCCGGTGGAGCACCCCGGCGGCATGGGCGAGTACATCCCCGCCGACACCGCCGGGCGCACCGATGTCCCCGGGGTGTGGCTGGCCGGAAACGTCACCGACCTCGTCGCCCAGGTCGGCGCGGCCGCCGCAGCGGGGGCCTGGGCGGGCGCGCAGATCAACGGCGACCTGACCGCCGAGGACACCCGCCGCGCGGTCGAGGCGCTGCACGAGCCGTTCTCCGGCGCCTCCGAGGCGCGGCTGAGCGAGGCGGCGGTGGCCGCCGAGCACCGCCACGGCCTGTGACCGGCAGATATCCGACGACGAGGGGACGGGGGACCGAGCGTGTCCGAAGCGTTCGACGAACACTACTGGCAGGAGCACTACCGCGCTCACGGCGGCGCGGGCGGGGGCGAGGCCCCGCCCAACCCGCACCTGGTCGCCGCGGCCGAGCAACTCGCCCCCGGCCGGGCGCTCGACGCCGGCTGCGGGCACGGGGCGGAAGCCGGCTGGCTGGCCGCGGCCGGCTGGGAGGTGACGGCGGTCGACATCTCCGCCGCCGCCCTGGAGGAGGCACGCGAGCGCACCCGCGACGGCGGCGCCGAAATCGCCGACCGCATCACCTGGGTGCGGGCCGATCTGACCGAATGGACGCCCGCCGCGGACGCGTTCGACCTGGTGTGCACCCACTACGTGCACCCCGCCGAGGGGCGCGACGCGCTGTTCGCCCGGCTGGCGGCGGCGGTGGCTCCCGGCGGGACACTCGTCCTGGTCGGGCACCACCCCGGCGATCCCCAGCACGCGGCCCGGGCCGACGCCTACCTCGCACCAGAGGAGATCGCCGCACTGCTGGACGCCGACCGGTGGGAGATCCTGGCCGCCGAGGCCCGAACCCGCCCGGTGCCGGGCCATCGAGGCGAGCACGGCCACGGGGGCATGCTGACCGACGCCGTCCTGCACGCCCGCAGGCGGATTTGAGCCCGTCCGCGCGACCCCCTCCGCGGCCAGCCACGCCAGCGGGGTGGCGCCCGGTTCGGCGCGGTGGCGGTCGCCGAGCACCGCCACCGCCGGTGATCGGCCGCGACCGAAGGCGTCCCGGCGCGGGCGCAGGAGTCCGACCCATGGGGCACCCGGTCGCCGACTCAGCCGGGCACGCTCGGCGCCGATCCGCAGACCGCACCGTCGCGGCCGCGCTCGAAGTCCGCGTCGAAGGCGTCGGCGCCCAGCTCGGTGCGGGCGGCCAGGGTGGCGCGATCGACGTCGCCACGCTCGGCCGCGGGTAGCGGCGCCCCCACCGACTCCCGCTGGGCCGCCGCGGCACCGAGGAACCGGGCGGCGCGCCGATGATCGCCCGCCGCCGCGGCGGCACCGCCCAGCCCTTCCAGGGCCAGGGCGACCGCCCTGGGGTCACCGGTCTGCTCGGCAGCGGACAGGCCCTCGGCGTGCAGCGCGGCCGCCGTTTCGGCGTCGCCGCGCAGTTCCGCGACGAACCCCCGTTCGGCCAGCGCCAGTGCGACTCCGGGTTGGTAGGCGATGCGCCGGTTCCAGTCGAGGAGCCGACGCAGGTACTCCTCGGCGGTGTCGAGCCGGTTCCGCCGCCGCGCGCCCAGGGCCAGGCCCACAAGGGCGAACGCCTCTCCTGAACCGCTGCCCTGCTCCGCGGCGAGCCTCCGCGCCTTCTCGTGGAACTCGTCGGCTTCGGCGATGTCGCCGTCGAGGAGGGACAGGCGTCCGAGTTTCGCCAACTGCATGGACACCGACGGCCACAGCCCCAGTTCCTCGGCGGTGCGCAGCGAGCGCCGGTGCAGGCGTGCCGCGAACACGTAGTCGCCGGCGACCTCGGCGAGCATACCCCGGGTCTGCGCGGCGTAGGCCTGCCCCCAGCGGTCGCCGAGTTCCTCGAAGAGCGCCGCGCTCGCCTCGCTGTCCTGCCGCGCCGCGACCAGATCCCCCTGGACGAGGGCGTGCTCGGCGCGGGTGCCCAGTGCCGCGGCGATGCCCCATCGGTCGCCGTGGCCGCGGAACGCCGTCAGCGCCTGCGCGACCAGCCGCGTGCTGCCGTCGAGATCCCCCGCCCCCGACCGGCTGAACGCCAGCAGCCACTGGGCACGCGCCCGCCGGAGCGGCGCGTCGATCCGGTCGTAGAGTTCCAGGGCGTGCTCACTGTGGGCGGCGGGATCGGTCTGGCCGGTCAGGAAGGCGACACCGGACGCCCACGCCGTCGCGGCGGCCCGTGCGAGGACCGGGCCGTCCGCGCCGGCCTCCAGCGCCGCGCGCAGGGACCGCCGCGCCTCCCCGTGCCGGCCGCGCAGGAACCAGTACCACGCCATCGCGTCGACCAGACGCAGCGCCAGATCCGCGCGGGAGGTCCGCACCGCCGTGTCGAGCGCGGCGCGCAGGTTCGCGGCCTCCGCGTCCAACCGCGCCAGCCATTCCTGCTGCTCCCACCCGCGCAGATGCGGTTCGGCCGATTCGGCCAGCCGCGTGTAGAACTCCGCGTGTCTGCGGCGCATGTCGTCGGACTCGCCGGCGTCCTCCAGGCGTTCGCGGCAGTAGGCGGACACGGATTCGAGGAGGCGGTAGCGCACCGTCGGCGGCCCACCGCCCGTGGCGACCTCGACCGCAGCGACCAGCGACCTGTCGACCAGTCGGGCGAGCAGGTCGGGCACTTCGGTCCGCTCTATGCCACCGCCGGCGCAGACCTCTTCGGCGGCGGCGAGCGTGCAGCCCTCGGCGTGGACGGCCAATCGGCGCAGTACGGCCCGTTCGGGCCCGGGAAGCAGCTCCCAGCTCCAGTCGATCATGGCCCGCAGCGTCTGATGGCGCGCCGGGGCGTTGCGGTGGCCCGTAGTGAGGATCCGGAAGCGGTCGCCGATCCGGTTGGCCAGCTCGTGGACGCCGAAGGTGCGCACGCGTGTGGCGGCGAGCTCCAGCGCCAGCGGAATGCCGTCCAGCCGTCGGCAGATGGACGCCACCGCGGAGGCGTTGCCCGCGTCGAGCGCGAATCCGGGCGCCTGGGCCCCTGCGCGCGTGGTGAACAGGCGAACGGCCGGATTGCCCGCCAGCTCGGCCGCGTCGGCGTCCGGGGAAGGCAGCTCCAGCGGCCGCACCGCGTAGACGAGTTCCGCGGCGAGCCCCAGGGGTTCGTGGCTGGTGGCCAGGATGCCCATCTCCGGGACGGCGCCCAGCAGCAGCCCCGCCAGTTCGGCGATCGGCTCGATCAGGTGCTCGCAGTTGTCCAGAATCAGCAGCGGGCGCTTGCCGTGCAGCGCCTTAGTGAGCCGGTCGACGACTCCGAAGTGCGCTTCTTCGCCGTGCGGCGCGCCCAACGCGGCGTCCTCGCGGATTCCCAGGGTCGAGGCCACGGCGTCGGCGAGCGCCTCCACCCCGTCGGTCCCCGGATTGCGCGCAGCCAGTTCGACCAGCCAGACACCGTCGGGGAAGTCTTCCGCGGCCCGAGCAGCCGTCTCGACCGCCAGCCGGGTCTTGCCGACCCCGCCCGGCCCGGCCAGGGTCACCAGCCGCCCCGCGTCGAGCCTGGCGCGTACCTCGGCGCCGGCCTCCCGGCGTCCGATGAGGCCGGTGAACGGCTCCTTCAGAACGGCAGGGGGGAGGTTGGAGCGCGGACGCGCTGCGGCTGGGGACTCCGCCGCCCGCAGCCGGGGGTCCTGCTCCAGGATCGACTGATGGAGCCGGACGAGCTCCGGGCCGGGGTCCAGCCCCAACTCGGTGCTCAGGTGGTCACGCACGTGGCCGTACGCCTCCAGCGCCTCGCTCTGCCGTCCGGAGAGGTAGAGGGCGCGGATGTGGACCGCGCGCAGCCGCTCACGCAGCGGGTACCGCTGCACCAGCGGTTCGAGCTCTGCGACCAGGAGCCGGTGCTCGCCGAGGTCCAACCGCACCTCCGCCAGCTCCTCGATCGCCGTCGCCCGCTTCTCCTCCCACCGGGCGGCGGCAGTGCGGACGAACTCCTCGTCGGCGAACTCGGCGCAGACGCCTCCGCGGAACAGGTCCAGGGCCGCGGCCAGCAGTTCGGCGCGGTGCCGGGGCTCGGCGCTGTCTCGCGCCCGGGCGGCGAGCGCCGCGAAGCGGGCTGTGTCGAGGTCGTCGGCATCGACGCGCAGCGCATACCCCGCGGGCCCGGACTGCACGCGCGCCCGCCCGCCCGCCTCGGCTTGCTCCAGCGCCCGCCGGAGCTGGGAGACCTTGGCCTGCAGGGCGGCGGTGGGATTACCCGGCACCGCCTCGCCCCACAGGTCGTCGATGAGCCGGTCGGCCGGCACCGGCCGCCCCTCGTGCAGCAGCAGATCGGCCAGCAGGGCCCGGACCTTCGCGCCGGAGACCCGGACCAAAGCCCCCTTGGCGTCCCAGACCGCCAGCGGACCGAGCACCCCGAATCGCATGCGGCCGATGCTAGTCGACGGCAATGGCGCGCAGCCGACGGTAAGTCCGTGATCAGCGGGCGGTAAGCGCGCACGGCCACCGTGGAACCGATTCGTTCGCAACCGAAGGAGCAGGAAACCATGGACGCCAACGGCACGCGGATCGCCGTCATCTACTACTCCTCCACCGGAAACATGCACCGCCTGGCCGAGGCGTTCGCCGACGGTGCCGCCGACGCGGGGGCGGCCGTGCGGCTGCGCACGGCCCCCGAGCTGGCTCCGGAGTCCGTGATCGACGCGAACCCCGACTGGCGCGCGCACCTGGACGCCACCGCGCACATTCCCGCCGCCGCACACGAGGACCTGATCTGGGCCGAGGGGTACGCGTTCGGCACGCCGACCCGGTTCGGCAACATGGCCTCCCAGCTCCGGCAGTTCCTGGACACCACGAGCGCACTCTGGGAGGCGGGCGAGATGGTCGGCAAGCCCGCCACCGGATTCACCGGAAGCTACGAGCACCACGGCGGCCAGGAGTCCACGCTGCTATCGCTGTACCACACCATGTACCACTGGGGCGCTCTCGTGCTGCCGACCGGATATGCCGACTACGAGGTCGCTCACGCCGCCGGCGGAAACCCCTACGGCGTCAGCCAGGTCGAGAGCCGGGCCGCCGAAGACCCCGACTACGCCAAGGCGGTGCTGACGGCGGCACGCACACAGGGTGCACGCCTCGCCCAAAGCGCCGCGGCCTTGAGCATGCTGCGGGCCTGACCGGCGAAGGAGCGGCTGCACCAGACCGCCGCCGCCACAGTCGGCAGGGCCGGCCCCGGCACGCGGCCCCGCGTTGCGGTCACGCCGGCCGCGCGGGGCCGAAGCGGGCGCGGTAGGCAGCCGGGCTCAGGCCGGTGCTGCGGCGCATCCGGGTGCGCAGGTTGGCGGCGCTGCCCAGGCCGCTGGCGCGCGCCACGGCCGCCATGCGGACCTCGCCGCGCTCGATGAGCCGACAGGCCAGCGCCACCCGCTCGGTGGTCAGCCACGCCAACGGAGTGGTGCCCACCTCGGCGCGGAACCGGCGGTGCAGCGTCGCCTGGCTCACCGCGGCCCGGTGCGCCAAGTCGGCCACCGTCAGCGGTTCGTGCAGGTGCTCCTGGGCCCACGACAGCAGCGGGGCCAGGGAAGCGTCGGCGACCTCGGGCACCGGCTGCGGCACGAACTGGCGCTGGCCGCCGTCGCGGTGAGCGGCGAACACCAGGCGGCGGCTGACCGCGTTGGCGACCTGAGCGCCGTGGTCGCGCCGGATCAGGTGCAGGCCGAGATCCAGCGCCGCCGCGCTGCCCGCCGCCGTCAGCACGTCGCCGTCGTCGACGAAGAGGACGTCGGGCTCCAGACGCACCCGCGGATACCGGGCGGTGAACAGTTCGCTCCAGCGCCAGTGCGTCGTGGCGCGGCGCCCGTCGAGCACCCCGGCCTCGGCCAGCGTGAACGCGCCGGTGCACAGGCTGACCAGGCGCGCGCCGCGCGCGGCGGCGCGACGAACGGCGCCGACGACGGCGTCGGCGGGGCGGTTCTGCGGGTCGGGCCGGTTGGGCGCGATCACCGTGTCGGCCTCCTCGGCCGCCGCGTCCAGACGGGCCGCGCCGGACAGGGAGAACATGCCGCCGTGCATGCGCACCGACGACTGGGCCGTGCACAGCGTGAAGTCGTACCAGGGGCGGCCCAGCTCGGGGCGGCGCAGCCCGAACAGTTCGGTGGCCACGCCCATCTCGAAGGGGTTGGACCCCTCGTCGACGATCATGGCCACGCGGTGCGGGCGGTCGCGCCCGGCGGACCGCTCGGCGGTGTCGCCGCGCTGCGAGGATTCGTGCGCCATATGCGATTCCTAGCACTTCCGCGGCCGCGGAGCCAGCCGCGAGCATGGTTGCCATGAGCGAACACACCGCCGCCACGAAACCCGCGCACGCCGCCCCCGCGCCCGGCCCGGTCGCCACCGCCGACGCCTTCGCCGCCATCGACCGGCTGTGGAGCCCCCACGTCCTGGCCCGCGTCAACGACCACGAGGTCCGCCTCGCCAAGGTCGAAGGCGACCACATCTGGCACGTCCACGACGACACCGACGAATTCTTCCTCGTCCTGGACGGCCGCCTGGACATCGGCCTGCGCGAGCACGGCCGCGAGCGCACCGTGTCCCTGAAGCGCGGCTCGGCCTTCTGCGTTCCCCGCGGCGTCGAACACCGCCCCTCCTCCCCCGAGGGCGCCTCCCTCCTCCTCGTCGAATCCGCCGGCACCCTGAGCACCGGCGACCGCACCGGCGAGGAGGTCCCCGCCCACGTCGACAGCACCCGCGGCCACGAGCTGGGGTGAGCCGCCGACGACGGTGACGGGGACTGGGCGCTCAGCCGTCTTTGCCCAGCGCCAGCGCCACCCGGTGCCCGTCCCAGCCGCCCTCGATCCGCCAGACGACCAGGAAGCCGGACATCGCGGAGATCGCCGCGACCGACCAGGGCTCTGCCGGCGGGCATGGCAGCACGAGAAAGGTGTGGTCGGCCTGGATCCCGTCGGCTTGGCGGGCTTCCATGGCGCGCAGCATTCCCTGGCGCATCCCCGCGTAGGTGTGCCCGCCTTCCCCCAGCACCTCGTAGTGCAGGCAACCGGCCGACGAGGTCGCGACGATGTCGGCGAGTCCGGTCTCGTCAGGAGGTTCGTCCCATTCCGCGTCGAACAGTTCCCCCAGGAGCTTGTAGCGAACCGATTTGCGCCTGGTGTCCTGATGACCGGCCTCTGCGGCCGCCGCCACGAAGGCGTGCAGGTCCCCGGGATCGGCCGAATCGCTCGCTGTCGTCTCGTCTGCGCTACGCACGCCGGACTCCGCATCCGTTGTCGTTGACGCACTATCCGTATCCGCCGACCGGGGTTCGTCCTCGACTCCCTCGACCGGATCCGCAGTCTCCTCCGGCGGCCGCAGCGACAGGACGCTTCGCCCGTCCCGGGACATGAGCCAGGTGAGTTCTCCGAGGATGCGGTGGATGTTCTCCTCGGTTCGAACAGACCCGGTCGTGAGATCGCGGCCGAGACAGCGGCGAACCATCGCGTCGAACTCCGCGTCGGAAAGCTCGCGGCTCTCAGGGACCAGTTGATGGAATCGATCGTGCGCTTGCGCGGTGATGTAGACCCGTTCGGGGTCCACGGCGGCGACGTCGGCGGAGTCGGTCAGCGCGGGCCCCGGCTCGGGACGCTCCCGAAGCGCCGCGCGGCGGTTGGCCGTGCCCTTGCGGCCGATACGGGACGCGACACCGGCTTTGAGCTGAGCGTAGCTGCGCTCCAGATGGATGGTCCGGTAGCCGGTCACCGCGTCGGCGTCAGGGCTGAGCATGAGCCGGTAACCGTCGTGGTCCAGCACCCAGTAGCCGTCGTCCTGACGGGCATGGCGCCCGTCGTGCAACACGTCCGCCAGCATGGCGCGGAGCTCGGCCTCGGCCTCGTAGGGCGCTCCCCCATGGTCCGAGAGGAAGCCGTCCAAAGCCGTCCTGCTGATCCTGATTCGAGCTATGCGTTCGGGATCCACGTCGAGCCTGGCCTCGCGGTCTGCCCCCGCAGGCATCGAGAGCCCTGCGCGGCTGTGGGGATCATCCGACGGGGTGCTGGTGCGATATCCGCCGCACTCCGTGTGTCGGCACCAGCCGTCGGGCTCGGTCGTGGCGTTTTCGCAGCGAGCACCGCCGATGTGGTAGCGGCTACAGCGCCGTTGCACGATCCGGTCTCTGAGCAGCGTGTAAGCCGCTTCGGCCATCTCCGCAGGCAACGGATGGGCGTGCACCAGCGTGAGCGACTGAGTGCATCGCGTGAGAGCGACATAGAGGCGCCCGAGGCCCTGCGATCCTTCTCCGGCGATCGCGGCCGGCTCGACCACAACCACATGGTCGAACTCCAACCCTTTGGCCTGTGACGCGCCCAGACACCGAACCGCCGGCGCGCCCTCGGGCGCGTCACCGGCGAACCGTTCGGCCGCTTCCGCGATTCGGGCATCGTCGTCCGGGAGAATCACGGCGACCGAGCGCGGTGGCCCGGTGGTCGTCTCCCGCAGTGCCAGCACGCGCTCTTCGACGTCGCTCAGTAGGTGCTCCGCGGGAACGGGAACTGTCCGCAGCGATCCGGATTCCGCGGGGCGGACCGATCGCGGCACCCGCGTAGTGGGGGCTATGGCCTCGGCCAGTGGCGAGGCAAGCTCCATGACCGAGCTGGGCACCCGGTAACCCGCCTCCAGTTCGGCCAGGTGCCAACCGTGGTTTCCGGCAAGTGTCTCAGCGATCCGTGACCACTGCGCGTGGCGATAGGCGCCGCTCGACTGCGCGAGGTCGCCGAGGACGGTCATCGATCCCGTACGGCAGCGACGCGCCAGCAAGCGCGCCTGCATCGGCGTCAGGTCCTGCGCCTCGTCGACCATGAGGTGGCGGTAGTGCTTCGGCAGCACCCCCGAGATGAGCCGGTTCAGCTCCTCCATGCAGACGTGGTCGTCGCGAGTCCAGTGCGTGTCCGCCTTGCGCTGCGGCGCAGCCAGTAACGCCCGCTGCTCCTCGTCGGTGAGGATTCCCTCCGCGGCCCCACGCAGAAACGCGGCATCGGAGAACAGCCGACGCAACACGCCTTTGGGCGTGAAATTCGGCCAGACGGCGTTGACGAGGTTCACGACATCCTTGCTCGCTTCGATACGCGCACGGAGGTTCGCATCGTGCCTCCATTCCGGCCGACGCCGCAGGGCACCGTGCATCAAGCGCTCGACGAGATAGTTGCGGAAGAAGCTGCGCTGTTCCTGCAAGGACCCCGCCGCTCGACGAGCGCGGTCGATGTCCTCAGCGATCTCGATGCCCGCGACGTTCAGCGACGTTTCACCTATTGTCGCCGTGAACGCGCGATCCCGGGGCCGCTTTCGCAGGGCCTCTTGAACGAGGTTGTGGACGGCCCGCGCAAGAACCTCGGCCATCCGCAGGTCGCCCTTCACCGAATTCCTGAGCGGCGACGCGTCGGGGGCCGACGGTCCGGGCCACAGGTCGTGGGGGGTAGCGGTGTGCACCCCCCGGCAGTCGAGCGAGGCCAGAACGTCCTTCGTATAGTCGAGAACCCCCTGATGCGGCCCCAGTATCAGGATCTCGTCAGGGCGCAGCTTGCCGACGTGAGGGGGTTGTTTGAACAGCAGCCGGCTCAGCCGATGCAGGCCGACCGCGGTCTTGCCGGTTCCGGGGCCGCCCTGGATGACGAGCACCCCTGGACGATCGTCGGCGACGAGGGCCAGTTGCGCGCGCTGGATCGTCTCGACGATGTCGCGCATCGCCGCGCCTCGGACCCGGTCCAGTTCCTCCTCGAGGAATGGGTCGACGGCCGATCCGGCGTGTTCCCGGTTCGCGGTATGAGCCGCAGACGAGGTACGGCCCGCTGACGAATCCTTCCCGAGGCGAACCTCGTCGGAGTAGTCGATGACCCGGGCGGCACGGCATCTCAGAACGCGCCGAAGCCGGATGCCGCCGGGATTGCGCTGATCGGCGGTCTGCCACCGAACGGCCGCGTCGCTCCTCCAGTCGACGACCACGATGTTGCGGTCCGCATCGCGGACGGTGCGCCTACCCACATACAACGTCTCAGGCTCGCCACTCTCCTGGAGATCCACTCGCGCGGTTACCAGGGACTCCCCGCGCAAGTCATACGATTCCAGTTTCTTCTGGTGACTCCTCCGCAGATCGCTGTTGTCCTTGGTGCTCGCCCCGGCGGGATTGTCCCTGAGTCGCGTGGTCTCCTGCCTGCTGTCTTCGAAGCAGCGATAGGCGTGGTCGACCGCACGCTGCTCCGCAGCGATAACCGCAGCACGGTACTTGTCGCCCACATTCCCTCCGACCGGGGCCGTATCGGCGGGCGTCCCTCTGCCGACGGTGTGCGGGTGCCGAGGCGCAGGCCCGAGCGGCGCTTCCACATAAGGCGAGCGGCTCGGGCAGGGGATGCTCCGCATCTGAACGAGACCCCCACTTTAGAGAGATCCTCTGACAAGTGGATCGCAGAACCGCGTCGCGCTGGCAGTCCGCCGTGGCCGGTCCCGGCCGCCGGGTTCACATTGACCTTTCCGTTCCGTTCTGTCCTCACGCTGTGCTACCTATGGGGCTCGGGCAGCGGCGCTGCCCGCCGATGGCAGAACGCGCGGGAACTCCGCACATAGGGCGTGGGTGGCGAATGGACGTCTTCTCTGTTCACAAGGAACTGATCAAAGACTACAGCGAGTACACGAGCTCGCTGGTGAAAGTACGTGATCAGAGAATCGCCGACTACCTCAAGCAGGAAGAGGAGAACAAGGTCCGCTGGCCCGACCCCTGGCTCTCCCTCAACCCGGGGTTCGCCTCCGGCGGCACCGTCGGCGAACTCGCCGACGAAGGCGTGCTTCGCCCCGAGTGCGAGCGCTTCTTCCGCGACAAGAAGCACGCGGAAGACCCGGGCGAGCGATCGCTCACGTTGCACCGCCACCAGCGCGAGGCGCTGGAGGCCGCCAAGACCCGCGACAGCTATGTGCTTACCACCGGCACCGGTTCCGGCAAGAGCCTGGCCTACATCCTGCCGATCGTCGACCGGGTACTGCGCGACCCCCGCCCGGGACAGATCAAGGCGATCGTCGTCTACCCCATGAACGCCCTGGCCAACAGCCAGCACCACGAGCTGACCAAGTACCTCACCTGGGGCCTGTCCCGCAGCGGGCAGAAGGTGCGCTTCGCCAGCTACACCGGCCAGGAGGACCAGGAGCAGCGCGACCAGGTGTTCAAGCGCCCGCCCGACATCCTGCTGACCAACTACGTGATGCTGGAGTACCTGCTCACCCGCCCCCACGAGCGGGGCCAACTGCTCGGCGCCGCCCAAGGGCTGAGCTTCCTCGTCCTGGACGAACTGCACACCTACCGCGGCCGCCAAGGCGCCGACGTCGCCCTGCTCGTGCGCCGGCTGCGCGACGCCTGCAACGCACCGGAGCTGCAGTTCATCGGCACCTCGGCCACCATGGCCTCCAGCCGCACCTTCGCCGAGGCCCAGCGCAGCGTGGCCGGTGTCGCCTCCCGGCTCTTCGGCACCCACGTCAAGCCCGAACGGGTCATCGGCGAGACCCTGCGCCGCAACACCGACACACCCTCCCCCTCGACCGCCGAGCTGCGCGGGGCCGTGGATGCCGCATTGGCGCAGGGCACCACCGCGCACGGCTATTCCGAACTGGCGTCCGACCCGCTGGCCTGCTGGATCGAGTCCACCTTCGGCCTGGCGGAAGAACCCGCCGAGCACCCCGGAGCACCGCCGCGCCTGGTGCGCAGCCCTCCGACCACCCTGCCCGAAGCCTCCCGCGCCCTGGCCGAGACCACGGGTGCCCAGGGCGAGGAAGGGCGAAGGCGCTGCGAGACGGCGATTCAGGAGACGCTCCAGCAAGGCGCCCGCGCCCGCCATTCCGAAACGGGCCGCCCGCTCTTCGCGTTCCGGCTGCACCAGTTCCTGTCCAAAGGCGACACCGTCTATGTGAGCCTGGATTCGCCGCGGGAGCGCTACGTCACCGGCAAGTACCAGGTCAGCGTCCCGGGGCGGCGTGACAAGGCGCTACTGCCGCTGGCGTTCTGCCGCGAATGCGGCCAGGAGTACATCGTCGTGGCGCGCTCCACCAAGACCACCGCTCCCCCCTCCTACTCAGCCCGCCAGGAGCAGGACGCCGGCGGCGGCGACGACGTCAACGGCTACCTCTACGTCTGTGACGACTACCCCTGGCCCGCCGACCCGATCGAGGCCGGGCGCCTGCCCGACTCCTGGTGGTCGGTCGGCGACGACGGCGCCGGCCAGGTGCTCCCGCGGTTCCGCGACAAGCTCCCCCAGCAGAAGTGGATCGACGCCGCCGGCTACGAGACCACTCCCGGCGAAGGCCTGCGCGCCTGGTACGTGCAGGCCCCCTTCCGCTTCTGCCTGCGCTGCCGCGTCTCCTATGAGGAACCCCGCTCCAACGACTTCGCCAAACTCGCCACCTTCGCCGCCGAAGGCCGCAGCTCCGCGGTCACGCTGGTCAGCGGCAGCGTCGTGCACGGGCTGGAGCACCAGCGCGACCTCGCCCCCGAGGCCCGCAAACTGCTCACCTTCGTCGACAACCGCCAGGACGCCTCGCTGCAGGCCGGCCACTTCAACGACTTCGCCCAGGTCGCCCAGATCCGCGCCGCCCTGCACCGCGCCGCCGAGCAGGCAGGCGAGACGGGCCTGCGCCACGACACCGTCGCCGAACGCGTCACCGACGTCCTCGACCTGCCGCTGGACGAGTTCGCGCAGAACCCCGGCGTGAAGTTCTCCCAGAAGGAGGCGGTGCTGGCCGCCCTGCGCAACGTCGTGGGCTACCGCATCTACACCGACCTCAAAGACGGCTGGCGGGTCACCATGCCCAACCTGGAGCAGACCGGCCTGCTCCGCTTCGACTACACCGACCTGGCCGAGATCAGCGAGGACGAGGAAAGCTGGGACAAGCGCCCCGGCACCGACCGGGACATCTCGGCCCTCCTGCGCGACGCGCCCCCCGAACTGCGCTACCGGCTCGCCAAGATCCTGCTGGACGAGTTCCGCCGCGCCCTGGCCGTCGACGTCGACGCCTTCACCCAGGCCGGCTACGAGCGCCTGGAGAACCAGTCCAACCAGTCCCTGCGCGACCCCTGGGCACTGTCACCGGGCGAGGACCGGGTGCAGCCCGGCACCGTCTACACCGAGCCCGGACGCACCGGCAAACTGCGCACCGACAAGCACATCACCGCCCGCGGCGCCTTCGGCCGCTACCTGCGCCACCCCGGCCGCTTCGCCCACGCGGTGCCCGGCGCCATCTCCCTCGACGACGCCCAGCTGGTCATCGACGACCTAGTGGGCGTCCTGACAGGGCTCGGTCTGCTCACACCGATCGAGGAGAAGCGCTCGGCCACCGGCTACCGGCTGAAGTCCTCAGGCCTGATCTGGCGGGCCGGCACCGGCGAGTCCGGCGTGTCCGACCCGCTGCGCAAGGTCGTCGACGACGACGCCGGCGCCCACGTCAACGCCTACTTCCGCGACCTCTACCGCGCCGGCTCCGACCGGTTCCGCCGCCTGCAGGCCAAGGAGCACACCGCCCAGGTCCCCGCCGACGACCGGCGCGAGCGCGAGCAGGACTTCCGCGAGGGCACCCTCAAGCTCATGTTCTGCTCGCCCACCATGGAGCTCGGCGTCGACATCTCCTCGCTGAACGCCGTGGGCATGCGCAACGTCCCTCCCACCCCGGCCAACTACGCCCAGCGCTCCGGCCGCGCCGGCCGCAGCGGCCAGCCCGCCCTGGTCACCACCTACTGCTCCACCGGCAGCGCCCACGACCAGTACTACTTCCGCCGCTCGGCCCGCATGGTGGCCGGCAGCGTCGAACCGCCCCGCCTCGACCTGGCCAACGAGGACCTGGTGCGCTCCCACGTCCAGGCGATCTGGCTGGCCGAGACCGGCGCCCACCTCAACAGCGGCATGGGCGACATCCTCGACGTCGCCGCCGACTCCGACACCATGCCCTCGCTGGCCCTGCGCCAGCACATCACCAGCACCGTCAACGACCCCGCCCCCCAGCGCCGCGCCGTCAGCCGGGCCCACGCGGTCCTGGCCGACACCGGAGTCCACACCAGCCCCTGGTGGTACGACGAATGGGTCGACGACGTCGTACGCGCCGCACCCGGGCGCTTCGACACCGTCTGCGACCGCTGGCGCGGCCTCTACCAGGCCGCGCTCACCGAGCAGCGCGCCCAGAACCGCCACGTCATCGACACCTCCAACAGCCCCCGGGTGATCCGCGAGGCCAAGGCACGCCGCGGCCACGCCGAGACCCAGCAGCAGCTCCTGCTCAACCAGGACCACAACCACCAATTCAGCGATTTCTACACCTACCGCTACTTCGCCTCCGAAGGCTTCCTGCCCGGCTACTCCTTCCCCCGCCTGCCGCTGGCCGCCTACATCCCCGCCCGCCGCGAACGCGGCACCTACCTCCAGCGTCCCCGCTTCATCGCGGTCTCGGAGTTCGGCCCCGGTGCGCTCATCTACCACGAGGGCCAGCGCTACGAGGTCACCAGCATCCAGGTCCCCACCGACGGCGGCGACCTCAGCACCGCCGAAGCCCGCATCTGCGCGGCCTGCGGCTACTGGCACGACCGCCAGGCCGGAACCGACGAGTGCCAGGAGTGCGGGCAGCAGCTCAGCTCGACCATGTCCGACCTCATGCGGCTGGAGACCGTCTACACCGTGCGGCGCCAGCGCATCTCCTCCGACGAGGAAGAACGCCGCCGCGCCGGCTTCGAACTGCGCACCGCCTTCCGCTTCTCCGAGCACGGCGCCCGCTCGGGCCGCGCCGCCGCCACCGCCAAGGACGCCGACGGCGCCGCATTGGCCGACCTCGTCTACGGCGACACCGCCACCGTGCGCGTCATCAACATGGGCCGTCGCCGCCGCCGCAACCGCAACGACGTCGGCTTCTGGATCGACCCGGTCACCGGCCGCTGGCTCAGCGAAGCCAAAGCCACCGAAGCCGTCCCCGACGAAGAGGGCCTGGGCTCGTTCAAAGACGCCAAGAAGACCGCCAAAGTCACCCCCTACGTCGAGGACAGCAAGAACATCCTGGTGCTGCGCTGGGCCTCCCAGCTCAGCGAGGAAGAGGCGGTCACCCTGCGCTACGCGCTGGAACGCGGCATCGAAGCCGTCTTCCAACTGGAGGACGCCGAACTCTCCAGCGAGGACCTGCCCGACCCCGACCACCGCGGCCGCATGCTGTTCATCGAAAGCGCCGAAGGCGGCGCCGGGGTCCTGCGCCGCCTGCGCGAGGAACCCGGCACCCTCGCCCGCGTCGCCACAGAAGCGCTCAACATCATCCACACCGACGCCGACGGCACCGACCGCGGCAGCGCCGAAGGCACCACCGAACGCTGCGAGCGCGGCTGCTACGACTGCCTGCTCTCCTACACCAACCAGAAGGACCACACCCGCATCGACCGACTCTCCGCCGTCGAGCCGCTGCTGGCCCTGGCCGGCGGCCGTACCGAAGCCGTGGGCGGCGACGCCGCGAGCGCCGAGGAGCAGCTCGCCGACCTGGACAGCCGCTCCGAGAGCGGCCTGGAACGCGACTTCCTGGCGATGCTGCGCGACGGCGGCTACCGCGTGCCCGACGACGCCCAGGTGACGATCGCCCAGGCGCTGGCCCGGCCCGACTTCGTGTACCGGCTGAACGGCTCCGACGTCGCCGTGTTCGTCGACGGCCCCCACCACGACAGCGACCACCAGGCCATGCGCGACCTTCAGGCCGAATACCGCCTGGAGGATCTGGGCTGGCTCGTGGTGCGCTTCGCCCACGACACCGACTGGCACCGGGTGGTGGCCGCCAACCCCAGTGTGTTCGGCCACGGCCGGTGAGCGCGCCGAGAGGCGGCACACCCCGGGCGGCCCTCAGTCCCGCCCACCCCCAGAGATCCACTACGAGCCCCCGCCCCGGCGGAGTGCTGGTGCTTTCCCCGTGGGCGCCTCTCTCGAAGCCCACCCGAAAGCCCCGCGAGATGTCGGCGGCGGTTCCTAAGCTGGATATCAATCCCCTGATCAACGAGCGCGAGGTAGTTTCCTTGACCCAGATCCGCATCCGCCAAGGCGGCATCCGATGAGCACCGCCACCGCCACGTTCCAACCCGGTTCCCTGGTGCGCGGCCGCGGCCGCGAATGGGTGGTCCTGCCGCCCACCGACGACGCCTTCGTCGTGGCCCGCCCGCTCAACGGCGACGACGCCTACACCGCCCTGCTCTTCCCCGGCGAGGTGGAACCGGCCGACTTCCCGCGCCCCTCCACCCGCGTGGAGCACATAGGCGACCACGTCTCCGCCGGCCTGCTGCGCACCGCCATGCGCGTGGGCTTCACCTCCACCGCCGGCCCCTTCCGCGCGCTGGGCGCCATCGGGGTCGAACCGCGCCAGTACCAGTTCGTTCCGCTGCTCATGGCGCTGCGCATGGAGACGGTGCGCATGCTGATCGCCGACGACGTCGGCATCGGCAAGACCGTCGAAGCCGGACTCATCGCCAAGGAGCTGCTGGAGCGCGGCGAGGCCCGCGGCCTGACCGTGCTGTGCTCGCCCGCCCTCGCCGAGCAGTGGCAGAGCGAACTGCGCGACAAGTTCGGCATCGAGGCCCAACTGGTGCTGCCCTCCACCGTGCGCCGCCTGGAGCGCCCCCTGCGCACCGACCAGTCGCTGTTCGAGGTTTACCAGCACACCATCGTCTCCACCGACTTCATCAAGGCCGAGCACCGCCGCGCCCAGTTCCTGCGCAGCTGCCCCGACCTCGTCATCGTCGACGAGGCCCACACCTGCGTCAGCGCCTCCGGCACCGGCCAGCGCCAGCACCGCCACGACCTGCTCAAAGGCGTCGCCAAGGACACCTCCCGCCACCTGCTGCTGGTCACCGCCACCCCGCACAGCGGCAAGGAGGACGCCTTCCGCGACCTCATCGGCCTGCTCAAACCCGAACTCGCCGAGGTCGACCTGAGCAGCAGCAAGGGCCGCGACCTGCTCGCCCGGCACTTCGTGCAGCGCCGCCGCAACGACATCCGCCGCTACATCGGCGAAGACACGCCTTTCCCCAAAGACCGCGAGACCCGCGACGCCGACTACGAGATGAGCCCGGCCTACGCCGAGTTCAACGCCGACATCCTCGCCTACGCCCGCGAAACCGTGCAGGACACCAGCGGCACCGGCGTGCAGCAGCGCGTGCGCTGGTGGTCGGCGCTGGCTCTGCTGCGCTCGGTCGCCTCCTCCCCCGCCGCCGCGGCCGCCACCCTGCGCGCCCGCTCAGCCGCCACCCACGCCGAGACCGAACCCGAAGCCGACGACCTCGCCCGCTCCACCGTGCTCGACCTCGCCGAGGACGAAGCGGTGGAGGGGGTGGACGCCACCCCCGGCGCCGACGCCGACGAGGAGACCCTCGCCAAGAAGGAGAAGCGGCGCCTGGCCGAGCTGGCCAAACGCGCCGACGCCCTGAGCGGCCAGCAGCACGACACCAAACTCAAACTGGTCGTCAAAACCGTCAAGGACCTGCTCGCCGACGGCTACGACCCCATCGTCTTCTGCCGCTACATCCCCACCGCCCACTACGTCGCCGAGGAACTGCGCGGCGCCCTGAAGAAGAACCACACCGTCGCCGCCGTCACCGGCGAACTGCCCCCCGCCGAGCGGGTCGCCCGCATCGAGGAGCTCACCGGCGCCGAGGGCCGCCACGTCCTGGTCGCCACCGACTGCCTCTCCGAAGGCGTGAACCTCCAGGAGCACTTCCGCGCCGTCGTGCACTACGACTTGGCGTGGAACCCCACCCGCCACGAGCAGCGCGAAGGCCGCGTGGACCGCTTCGGCCAGCGCGCCGACCGGGTGCGCGCCGTCACCCTCTACGGCGTGGACAACGGCATCGACGGCCTCGTGCTGGACGTACTGATCCGCAAGCACCGCACCATCGCCGCCCAGACCGGCGTCGCGGTGCCCGTGCCCAGCTCCAGCGACACCGTGCTGCAAGCCCTCGTCGAAGGCGTGCTCATCCGCGGGCAGCAGACCGACCAGCTCGAACTCGACCTCGGCATCACCCGGGCCCGCGAGAACCTGGACCGCGAATGGGAACTGCTCTCCGAGAAGGAGTCCCGGCGCGTCACCAAGTTCGCCCAGTCCGGCATGGACCTCACCGACGTCGAACACGAACTGGAGCGCCTGGGACCCGCGGCGCGCGACGCCCTGGGCCGCCCCAGCGACGTCGCCGCGTTCGTCCGCGACTCGGTCTCCGCGCTGGGCGCCCCCGCCCACTTGGACGGCGAGGCCCTCACCGTCGCCCCGCACCCGCTGCCGACGGGCGTGCGCGCCGCACTGGGCGTGGACGACGACGCCAAGAACGGCAAGGCCGCCAAGAAGGAGCTCGTCTTCCGCCGCGACCTGCCCACAGGCCCGCGCGAACACGTCCTGCTGCGCACCGACCCGGCCGTGCGCGCGCTGGCCCGCTACGTGCTGGAGTCGGCGCTGGACCCCAAACCGGAGACAAAGCCGCCCGCCAAGCGCCTCGGCGTCACCCGCAGCGCCCGGGTGTCCATCCGCACCGTGCTGCTGCTGGTGCGCTACCGGTTCCTGCTCACCCTGCCCGGCCGCGGGACCCCCCGCACCACCGTGGTGGAGGAGGCGCGGGTGCACGGCTACCGGCCCGGCGAGGACGGACAGCGCGAATGGCTGGGCCACGACGAGGTCGCCGAGCTGCTGTCCTCCTCCCCCGACGGCAACATCCTGCCCGAACAGGTCGCCAAGCAGGCCCAACGCGCCGTCGCCGAACTCGACGCGCTCCAGGGCGACCTGGACGCGGCGGGCGCCGACATCGCCGAGGAACTGCGCGAGGCCCACTACAACGTCCGCAAGTCCGCCGAGGCCCGCGTGCGCGGGCTGAAGCTCGTCCCCCACGACCGCGCCGACGTGCTCGGCGCCTACGTCTACCTTCCGGCCGGAGGTTCCCAGTGAGTACCGCGAGCACCAGCGCGGCCGGCACCGTCAACACCCGGGGATACTCGGCCATCCGGGTGGTGGGCTCGCTGCTGACCGCCGACCTCATCGGCCGCATCGGCGCGGGCGACCCGGACCTGAAGGGCCTGCGCTCCGAGGACTACGGGCTGGTTCCCGGCCGCCGCCTCGGCGAGGCCGCCAGCCGCCGCTGGGACGACCTGCTGGGCGCCTACCGGGCGTTCCAGAAGCGCCTGGCCGATGCCGGGCCGGGCGACTCGGCCGTCTCGCTGACCCGCAACCGCTGGCTGCTGCCGCTCTTCGAGCAGCTCGGATTCGGGCGCCTCCCCCATCAGCGCACCAATTTGACCGCCGAGGGGCGCGCCTACCCGATCAGCCACGTGTGGGGCAGCGTGCCCATCCACCTGGTGGCCTGGGAACGCGACCTGGACAAGCGCCGCGGCGGCAACGGCCACGCCGGCGGCGATCGCGCCCCGCAGTCGATGCTCCAGGAGTTCCTCAACGCCAGCGACGACCACCTGTGGGGCATCGTCAGCAACGGCCAGAAGCTGCGCATCCTGCGCGACGCGGCGTCGCTGTCGGAGGCGGCGTTCATCGAGTTCGACCTGGAGTCGATCTTCGAGGGCGAGCTGTACTCCGACTTCGTTCTGCTGTTCGCGCTCGCGCACGCGTCCCGGTTCGAGCCGCACACGCCGGAGGGCGCGGCCGACGGCGGCGGGCGTGCCGAGGGCGACGAGGCGGCAGACGAGGAGGGCGCCGCGGCACCGGCGCTGAAGGCGCCGAGCGTGGCCGACTGCTGGCTGGAGAAGTGGCGCACCGAGGGCGACAAGACCGGCGTGCGGTTCCGCGACAAGCTGCGCGACGGCCTGACCGAGGCACTCCAGGAGTTGGGCACCGGGTTCCTGGAGGACAGCCCCGAGCTGCGGGAGAGACTGCGCACGGGGGCGGTGTCGCGCTACGACCTGCGCAATGAACTGCTGCGGCTGGCCTACCAGGTGCTGTTCCTGTTCGTCGCCGAGGACAAGGGGGCGCTGCTCGACCCCCGCGCCGGCGACGCCGCGCGGGAGCGCTACCGGATCTACTTCTCCACTGAGCGACTGCGCCGCATCGCCGCGGAGCGGATCGGCGACCGCCACGACGACCTGTGGCGGACGCTGGTGATCGTGCTGGAGGCGCTGGGCACCGATGAGGGGCGACCGGAACTGGCGCTGCCGCCGCTGGGCGGGCTGTACTTCACGGCCGGGGCGCTGGAGGAGAGCGCGGGCGACGGCGAGGCCGCTGAAGTCCGGCCTGAGCTGCTGCGCGAGTCGAGCGTCACGCTGGCCAACCGGCGCCTGCTGGCGGCGGTGCGCCACCTGACGCGGGTGAAGGACGACGGCGGCCGCTGGCAGCGGGTCGACTACCAGCACTTGGACGCCGAGGAACTGGGCTCCATCTACGAGTCGCTGCTGGAGCTGATCCCGCACCTCGACACCGCCAACCGCACCTTCGAGCTGAAGGGTGCGGCGGGCAACGACCGCAAGACGACGGGGTCCTACTACACGCCGAGCCCGCTGGTGGAGACGCTGCTGGACAGCGCGCTGGACCCGGTGATCGAGAAGTACGCGGAGAACGATGTCCCGGCCGACCTGCTGAAGATCACCGTGTGCGACCCGGCCTGCGGGTCGGGGCACTTCCTGGTGGCGGCGGCACGAAGGATCGCACGGGCGTATGCGGTGCTGGAGGCGGACGACGAAGAGCCCACCCCGGACGCGGTCACCAAGGCCATGCCGGAGGTGGTGCGCAACTGCATCTACGGGGTCGACCTGAACCCGCTGGCGGTGGAGCTGACCAAGGTGTCGCTGTGGCTGGCTTCGCTGGAGCCCGGCAAGCCGCTGGCGTTTTTGGACCCGCACATCAAGGTGGGAAACGCGCTGCTGGGGACCACGCCGAAGCTGCTGGAGCAGGGGGTTCCCGACGGCGCGTTCAAGGTGCTGGAGGGCGACGACAAGAAGTTCGTCGGTGTGGTGAAGAAGCAGAACAAGAAGGAGCGCGAGAGCGGGCAGATCAGCGCGTTCTCGGCCGGTGAGGGCTACTCCAGCAACGTGAAGCTCGCGAAGGAAGCTCGCGAGATCAACCGGAACACCAAGCCGGGGCTGGCCGGTATCCGCGAGCAGGCACGGAAGCTGCGGGAGCTGGAGCACTCAGCGGAGAAGCAGCAGCGGCGGCGGGTGGCTGACGCGTGGTGTGCGGCGTTCGTCTGGCCCAAGCGACCGGATGCGGCTGCGCCGGTCACGACGGAGACTGTGCGCCAGCTTGAGAAGGCGGACGGGGCTCTTGGCCGGGAGCAGACGGAGGAGCTTGACCGGCTGAACCGGCGATACCAGTTCTTCCACTGGCACCTGGAGTTCCCGGAGGTGTTTCCGGGAGCCGATGATGAGCGGGAGGACTACAACGCGGCGACGGGGTGGCAGGGCGGGTTCACGAGTGTGCTGGGGAATCCGCCGTGGGATCAGATTGAGCTGAAGGAACAGGAGTTCTTCACCAGTCGGGACCCAGAGATCGCGAGCGCGGCCGGCGCAAAGCGCAAGAAGCTAATCGAAGAACTCGCCGACCATCCAGAGAAGCAAGACATCCACGAGTCTTATCTAGATGAGAAGCGCCGAGTCGATGGGGTTCGCCACTTCGCCGCCGACTCCCAGCGTTATGAGAACACTGGGCGCGGCCGGATCAACACCTACGCGGTGTTCAGCGAGAGCGGAGTGAGCCTTCTGCATCCGCTCGGAAGGCTTGGGCTCATTGTTCCGACTGGGATCGTGACAGACGCGACGACGCAGTACTTCTTCAAGGACCTTGTCCAACGTCGCGCACTGGCCACCGTGTTCGATTTCGAGAACCGTAGGAAGATCTTCGCCGACGTAGACAGTCGGGTTAAGTTCACTCTCCTGACTGTCGCCGGTCGCGGCGCCGCCGTCGAGCGCGCCGAATTCGCCTTCTTCCTGCACGACACAGCCGAACTCACTGACGCCGAGAAAAAGTTTTACCTTAGCGCCGAGGAGATCCTCAAGCTCAATCCCAACACGGGCACCTGTCCTATCTTCCGGTCGCGCCGCGACGCCGACATCACCCTCAAGATCTATGAAGCGGCGCCCGTACTGGTGGAGCACGGGAAGTCCGACGGTAACCCGTGGGGCGTCTCGTTCATGCAGGGCCTCTTCAACATCACGTCAGCATCGCACCACTTCCACACCCGCGAGGACCTCAAGGCGGACGGCTGGCGTCTAGACGGCAATGTCTTCGTGAAGGGCGAGGAGCGGATGCTCCCGCTGTACGAAGCGAAGATGCTCCACCACTACGACCACCGGTGGGCGACTTATGAGACTAGCGAGTCCGCTCGGGACATGACGATGGAGGAGAAGGGCAACCCTAGCGCGCTCGCTCTACCGAGGTACTGGCTTCGAGAAACCGAAGTCGAGGAAAAGCTGACAGAACAAGAGTGGGGTCACGACTGGCTATTCGGCTGGCGAGACATTTGTCGCACTACGGACGAGCGAACCATGCTTAACGCAGTCTTTCCTCGGGTAGCAGTGCCCGACGGCACGCTTCTCATGTACCCTCACGATGGACCGGCGGCCGGGTTAGCTGCCAATCTTTCCAGTTTTGTTCTGGACTATTCGGCACGACAAAAAGTAGGTGGCACTCATCTCAAATTCTTCACTGCTTACCAGCTACCCGTCGTTCCTCCGGAACAGCTATGGGGTGCGTGTCGTTTCAACAACGTTCTTGATTTCTCTGGATGGATAACACCCCGTGTGGTTGAACTAACGTACACCGCGTGGGACTTGGAGTCGTTCGCACGAGACCATGGGTACCCGGGAACTCCCTTCACCTGGAATGAGAGGCGAAGGTTTCTGCTCCGCTGTGAACTGGATGCAGCGTTCTTCCTCTTGTACGGGATCGAACGGGACGACGTTGACTACATCATGGAAACGTTCCCGATCGTGAAGAAGAAAGACCTCAAGTCCCACGGCTCCTACCGCACCAAGGACACGATCCTGGAGATCTACGACGCGATGGCGAAGGCCGTCGAGACCGGCGAGCCCTACCGGACCGTCTTGGACCCGCCCCCCGGTGAAGGGCCGCGCCACCCCGAGCGCGACTGATCCGGCCCCGGACATGCAACGGCCGCACCGCCGACTGGTCGGCGGTGCGGCCGTCGTGCGTCAGCCCTCGAACTCGTCTCGGTCGACGCCGGTAAGGAAGGACCGCCACTCAGCGGCCGGGAACGCGAGGGCTGCGGCGTCGGGGTGCTTGGAGTCGCGTAGAGCGGCGGCGCCGGGGAGGTCGGCGACTTCGACACAGTTCTCGTTCACACCGCTGTAGCTGCTCTTCCGCCACAATCTCTGGTCAGGCACTCGGCTCACTCTTCTAGGGACTCGATGACGTCGTTGATGAACGCCAGCGACCGTACCGGGCTCAACGCCGCTCCTTGCGCTCCGGCGAAGATGGCGTTGAGATCTGCGAGCTCGTGGCCTTCCTCGACGTACACACTGGATGTCGGGTTCTCCACGTAGCCG
This sequence comes from Streptomonospora litoralis, assembly GCF_004323735.1. Taxonomy (GTDB): domain Bacteria; phylum Actinomycetota; class Actinomycetes; order Streptosporangiales; family Streptosporangiaceae; genus Streptomonospora; species Streptomonospora litoralis. The sequence goes on from NZ_CP036455.1 coordinate 2,944,424, forward strand.
ATGCTTACGTCCATAGGGTCTGGGAACTCCATGATGACAAAGCTCCCAACCGTCGCCGGATGCGCGCCCTCGGAGAACGGCAGGACGTAGATGTTGACGTTGTGCCGGGCGGCCATGTGCGTGAGGTGGCGTAGCTGCTGGCTCATCACTTCGCGAGTACCCACCACCCGCCGTAGTGCCGCCTCGTCGAGGATCACCCAATAGCTCGGCGGGTCCACTCGGTTGAGGCAGTCCTGACGTTTCAGGCGGGCAGCCACCCGCTCCTGGACCTCGTCGCCGCTGCGCACCAGGTTCGCGCGAAAGATGGCCTCTGCGTAGTCCGGAGTTTGGAGGAGTCCCGGTATTACCTGTGATTCGTAGGTCTTGATGACCGATGCCTCCGCCTCGAAGTCGGGCAAGCCGCTGGGCAGCAAGTCGCGGTACTTCGACCACCACCCCCGCTGGTTGCCGAGTCGTGCGCACTCATGTAGGGACTCGCGGACCTCGGGATCGTCCTCCCCGTAGTAGTCCAGCAACGCGCTCAACTCGTCGGCCGTGACCTTCTTGCGCTCTCCCGTCTCGATCTTGGAGACCTTGGTCTGTTGCCAGCCCAGTGCCTTGGCCACCTGTCCAGTGGTCTCGCCCTTCCTCTCCCGGTAGCGCCGTAGCTGGGCGTTGAGACGGCGGCGTCGGACACTCGGGCCGTACGTGCGTTGCATGCGGGGCAGTCTAACCACGCTCCCAGTCTTGGGGTAATCCTGATTTTCGCTTGATTTTAGGGGTAGATAGCTTCAAGATTATGTTGTCAAGCTCACCCCAGCTTCCCAGGTAGAGGCAGGGTGCATAGGAGGTTCCCTCATGCCCACAACGATCACCCACGGCCACCACCCACCCACTCAAAGCAGTGGCCGCCCCCACCACCTCACCCACCTCGCCGCCACCATCCGGGCGCACGGCGGCACCGCCGTCGTCGCCCTCTCCCACACCGCTCACCCGGTGCTCTACGTCCGCCACCGGGACCGCACCATCCCCGTCGTCCTCGTCCAGGACATCCGCGGCGGATGGTCCTTCGTGTGGGGCCGCACCGGCTGGGCCGACTCGTCGCAGACCGAAGCGCTCGCCGCCTACCTCGCCGACCCGGGTGCCCCCGCCACCCCCACCGGCACCCCGCCCGCCACCACCCGCCGCCCGGCCGTCAGCAGCAGCACCTTCAGCAACACCACCAGCAACAGCAAAGGAGCCTGACCATGCCCAGCCACGACCTCCGCCCGCCCCCGGCCGTCTCCGAACTGCGCGTCTACCCGGGCGAGCCCGTCCACTGCCCGCACGTCCGCCGGCTCGTCCGCACCGCTCTGGCCGGTCACACCGCCATCGTCGACGACGCCGAACTGGTCGCCGCCGAACTCTTCGGCAACGCCTGCCGCCACACCCGCAGCGGCGAGCCCGGCGGCACGCTCGCGCTCAGCATCAGCGCCCTGCCCAGCGGGCTGGCCGTCGTCTCGGTGACCGACGAAGGCCCCACCAGCGCCGAACGCCTCGCCGGTGCGCACACCTGGCCCGAGTTGAAGTCGCCGACCCCCGGCTCCCCTGGGTGGCGCGGCCTGCACCTGGTCGCCGCCGTCGCCGACGGTTGGGGCCACACTCCAGCCGAGGACATGGGCCTGACCGTCTGGGCGGCCTTCAACCTCGCCACCCTGTCCCTGGACGGCCTCACCGACCGCGCGAGGCTGTAGCCCCAGCAGCGCCGCGCAGTCCCCGCACCCCGCCATTCACCATCACCGCATCTGAACCAGCCCCCAGCCAGCCCCCACCCTCCTGCCCCCTGCCCCGGACACTCCCCAACGCAGCCGCTCCGGCCGCGGCACACAAGCCGCCCCCGCCGCTCGCCCGGGTCCCGAGAAGTCTGCGCCTACCGGGTCGTTCAACTGCACACCCCGACCAAGCAGTGCCATACTTGGTGCTTCCTACCAGGGAGGGAGAGGCCGTGACCGGAGCGACGGCACCTGTACGGCCGCTCGACGATCCTCGCTATACCACCCCGATATATCGGCGCAGCGAAGCCGCACAGCTTGTGGGAATACGAACCAACACGTTGCGCAACTGGGCCAACGGATACACGATCAAGCGCCCCAGCGGCCGGCGCACGGTGTCGGCTTCGTTGATCACCACCGACCCAACGGTGAGCGGCAGGAAGCCGAGCGTTCCTTTCGTCGGGTTCGCCGAGTCTTACGTGATCTCGGCGTTCCGGGCCGCCGGGGTGTCGATGCAGCGCATCAGGTCGGCCGTCGAGGAGTTGGAGAAGCGGTTCGGTCTGCCCCAAGCATTGGCCAGCGAGCGTCTGTACACCGATGGCGCGGAAGTTCTCTGGAACTACGGGCAGCAGTCCGACGATCCCTATGATCAACACGTCGTCGGCGGGCTCGTGGTCCTTCGGAACAACCAGGGTGTGTTTCGCGAAGTCATCAAGGACTACCTCACGCAGGTCACCTACGAAGACGGCTGGGCCAAGCTCATCCGGCTCCCCCGATACGAGCGCGCCGATGTAGTTGTGGATCCCCGGATCAATGGGGGCGCCCCTACTGTCGCGCGACGCGGTATCCGGGTCTCGGACATCACCGACCGACGGCACGCCGGGGAGAGCCTTGAAGAACTCGCCTACGACTATGAGCTGACTGAACGGGAGATCGCGGCTGTTCTCCCGCAAGCCACCTGAGAAGCGCATGGACCTCTCATCCCCCGATGGCCTGACGTTCTTCCTCGACCGGGGTCTCGGTTCGCGCATCGTTGCGGGCGCCCTGCGCGATGCCGGCTGGCAGTTGGAGACCATGGACGAGCGCTACGGCAAGGACTCCTCCCAGCGCGTCGAAGACGTCCAGTGGATCGAGGAGGCAACCGCCAAAGGCGACGTCCTCCTATGCAAGGACCTTCAGATCGCTGTCAATCCGCTGGAAGCCCACTGCATCTACATGAACAGCGCCCGCGCCTTCGGCCTGGCGAACCGTCGGTTGAAGGGCCCTCCGATGGTGGAGCTATTCCTGGGCCATGCGGCCGCCGTATGCCGCATGGCCCACCGCGCCGAAGGGCCCTACGTCGTCGCGATCAGCGAGCATGGCCTCCGACGTCGCAAGCTGCATTTGCCGTGAAAGTGGACGGTCGTCCACAAAGGTCATTGGCGGGCGCCCGCTGAGGGGCCGCCGGGGGACGCCGCCGCCTTCGGCTCGCGCCGACCCGGTGCCGTCATCTATTGCGCGGAAACCGTCGCTGTGGCGGGGAAAACCGGCAGAAACCTCGCGATAGATGAGGGAGAGTCGGTCTCACCGTCCACAACCGCATAATCCGTGTGGCCGCGGGCTTTGCCGCACGGTCATGCTCGGGCGTATGGAGACCGAGGAGGCACGCCGGGCCGCGGGCGCGCAGTACGGCGTCCTCACCCTCGCGCAGGCGCGCCGGTGCGGAATGGCCGAGGGCGAGGTTCGGCACCTGGTGCGGCGTGGCGCCTGGGTTCGTGTCCATCAGGGTGTCTTCCGCATCCGCGAGCTTGAGGACCGCAGTGAGCGGGGCCGGTTGCTGTCGGCGGTCATGGCGGCGCAGTCGGCGCTGGGGCCGGCGGCGTTCGCCAGTGCCGAGACCGCCGCGCGGTTGTGGGGCCTGCACGGGCTGCCCATGTGGGACGGGACCGTGCACATGACCCTTCCGGCCACGGGCACCCCGTACCGCATTCCCGGTGTCCGCCTCTACACCTGGGCCACCGAGCCGAAGGAGACCGTCTCGCGAGGCCGGATCCGGGCCACGCGCCCCGGGCGGACCCTGCGCGACGTCGTGCTGCGTGTGGACCGCTACACCGCGGTCTGCCTGCTCGACTCCGCTCTCAACCAGGGGCTCGTCCGGAGCGGGGAACTTTCCGGGCTCGCCACCGCCAACCGTGCCCGCTCCGGTTGCCGCCGCTCGCGCCCCTGGTGGGGCCTGGCCGACGGCCGGGCGCAGAGCCCTCTGGAGACGCGCATCCGGCTGGTGTGCGCGGACGGCGGCGTGCCGCCGGACGATCTGCAGCACCCCTTCCACGACGCCCGCGGCCGCCTCCTCGCCGTCGGCGACCTGTGGTGGTCCGACCGCCGCCTGCTCGTCGAGGCCGACGGCCGCGCGCCGCACGAGCTCCCCGAGTCGCTGCTGCGCGATCGCCGCCGCCAGAACGCCCTCGAACTCGCCCGCCCCGACGTCCGCATCATCCGCTTCACCTGGGCCGACCTCGCATGCCCGAACTACATCCTGGAAACCGTGCGCGGGGTCGGTCCCGACCCGAACGAGCCGGGATCCGGTTAGCGCGATCGGCTGCCCCGATCAGTACGTCATCCTCGTCGCAGCACCGTTGTGCGTTCGCGCCGCCACTGGGCGATCGCGTTGACCAGGACAGCCGCCAGGCCCTGCGGGGAGGGAGGCCGCGTCGCCGCAAAAGCCGCGTCGGCCTCTGCGGTGAAGAAGTCCTCGGCTTCGTCGCCGCCGGTCACGGCCGCGCGGGCCGCTCTGGCCTTCGCCCAGAAGGTGTAGATGTCGCGGCTGGTCATCAGGTGGCGCAGGGCTCCGCGCAACTCGTCGAGTTCGATCGTCTGGGTTTCGTAGGCGACCTTCTGCAGGTTGAGGACCAGATTGCAGTAGTGGTCTTTCCGCGTCTCCCGCGATCCCGGGTACACCTCCGGCCAGACTCCGAGCAGCTCGTCGTCGTCGATCGCCATCTTGACGATGTCGGTGTGGATCTGCCGCAGCGAGATCTCGCTGCTGCGCCGCTGGTCTTCCATCGCCAGGTCCAACTGCGACCTCTGGTTCTGCAGATCGCGCCGCTGCAGGAAAAGCGTCAGGGCGATCCCGATGAAGGCGACACCGGAGAAGAAGACACCGACCGGGGCGACGGCCTCGCCGATCTTGGACCAGCGGTCGAGTGTCCTGTCGTCGGCTCCCAGGAGCAGCAGGGCCGGAATAGCCAGACTTGCGGCCACCGCTGCGACGCCGAGGACGACGCCGGCGCCCACCGCAGCGGATCGCACCCCTCCCCGGTTCATCAGCGCAGCCTACCGCCCGCGATCCGTCGCGGCCGCGACGGATCGGCACGCCTCAAAGTTCCGACTGAGCCAGGAACCGTTCGAGAGGAACGGCGCCGGCGCGCAACGCGAGTGCCCGCTCTTCCAAGGCCCCAACGGTGCGGGGGTCGCGTACCAGCCAGCCTCCCGCCTGCACACCGGTCGGGCCGTGTCCGTAGTCGTGGACCAGGGCGGTACGCCGGTCGAAGAGCAGGAAGTCGAAGGTCTCCCCGTTCGGCAACGGCGTCTCGGATGACTCCCGTACGACCTCGATGTTCTCGCCCATCGTCGCGCGAATGCGGTAACTCATCAGCTCGTAGCGCAGGTATTCGGTCACCGGCTCCTGCACGACGCGCACTCGGGCGAACTCGATCGCGCGGGCGCGTACGTCCTCGTAGAGCGGACGGTCGCTCTCGGCCTCCTTTTTCAGCAGATCAAGGGAACTTTCGAGATCGCCGCGCCGGTAGGCCTCCTGGGACTCGTTGGCCGCACTCTCCTGGTAGGACTGCCAGCACTCGATCTTGAGGAACCTCGACTCCAAACGCGACCAGGCGGTCGAGAACTCCGCACCGAATTCGTCGAGGTCGAGGCGCGTACCGCCTTCCACGACCCACCGGGGTGGCTGCACCTAACTCTCCGGGATGTCCTTCTTGGCTGCTGTGAGCGTGTTGCGGGGGATTCGAACGATCCGTTCGTTCGGCGCGCATTTCGCGTCGCTCAAGGGCGTAACGCCGATTTCTTCTGTCACGTCGACGCCGATGACGGCGAAACCGCCGTCGTCAAGCTCGACGATATCCGGAGACCCGCTCACCCCTGTCGTGTTGCCGAGTTCCGCCGGAGTCTTCCCCAGGCGCCGCCCCGCCTTCACACCAGACCACCCACCCGTCCCGAACCGTCCGATGGACCTTCAGCTGACGCTACCGCTCACGGAGTGTCAACGGCACCTTCGCAATGGCGAGGATCGGCTACCCGAAGATCGAGCAGGCATAATCGATAGGTGAGCGGCCACCGACTTCCTGCCTGACCGGAACCGGCCAACCATCGCTGCAGCGATGCGACGGGGCGAAACAGCGTGGTTATGGTTCTTTATGGCGCGCCGAGACGACGCAGACGACCACCGTCTGATTCAGACAGCGGTCTTGGGCAACCCGCGATCACAGGATCCCGTCTATCTGCCCATGGACGAGGCGGGCGTACAAGCGTTCCGGCGACGCCATCGGGGACGGACCCTGTGGTGCGGGATGTATGTGGGCGGCTGCGGAGGAGAGCTGAGCGATAAGGTCTACAAGGACCGAGTGTGCCACTTGGCGCACCAGTCCTCCTCCAACGGGTGTACTCGGCGTCACGGTGCAGCAGACAGCGCCGACCACCTTTACGCGAGCAAGAACGTCAACCGCTGGCTTGAAAAGCAGGGCTGGGACGGGCGCTACGCCCAGTACACGGGCGAGTTCTCCACCGGCGGCACGTGCACACGGGTCCTCCTCGAAACCCTGGACGCTCTTCCGCCGATCTGCATCGAGCTCTCCGAGCGGTTCGACAGCTATCTGACACAGCTACTTCAAGCCGACGAGATCAACCGGGTCGACTGGCTCATCAGAGACAATTCCCGACTCGCGGGAGAACTTATCGACCGCAACGGTTATGCGCTGCGTATCCGGTTCAAGGACCAGGATCTGGGCCGCGCTTTCGAGGTCGGCACCGCCACCCGCGACGGCCATCTCCGCTGGAGCGATCTCTCCGAATGCGTCTTTACCCTTAAGGGGATCCGCACGCCGACTCTGGCGGACGGGCACCGGCTTCGCCTGGCATCCACTGCCGCCAGAACACCTCGACCCGAATTCGAGCCGGAGACGGTCGACGATGTGGAGAAGCTGCGACGCCTCATCGGTCGCGCGCTGAAGGAGAACAATCCGGGTGCCGCACGCCACGCCATCGACACGATCGTGCAGCACATGTCTGGTTTCCCCCCCGAGGCGAAGAACGAATTCCGAGCCAAACTGATCGATCTGCAGAAACTCAAAGACCGCTCTGCCGTACGTTTGCAGGCCGAGCGGTTGCTGCACGAACTGGATACGGCCGTCCACTCTGGGGAGCGAGAGCATGCCGCGCAGCTCAAGCACAAACTGCACGGGCTAGCCCGAAACACTGAGAATGGGCTTTCCCCGCAGCAGCGCCGAATGATCTCCTCGCGGTTGGGCGCCGCCGACAGGTCCGCTGCCGCGCGCCCACGCGCATCCGCGCCGTCCGTCGGTCAACTAGTCACCGAGGCCGTCGAAAAACTGGAGGCGGCAGTCCGAAAGGGAGACCGGCGGCGCGTCGAACGCCTCAGGAAGGACGCCACCGCCATGGTGCAGACCCTCGGCTCCCGCGCCACCACCGCGCAGGTATCAATGCTGCGAAAAGCGATTACGCAGGCGCAGCGCTACCTGCGCGCAAGCGCGTCGAGCAGCCGCAAGCCGAAGCGATGACGGTGAGACTACCCAGAACTAAGGTGCCCCCGAACACCATGCAAGCCACCGCCGGCCACCTACCCACGTCCCCCACACGTCAGGCTGCTCAGGAGCCCCCGATGCCGACCCGTAAAGAACTCAACGCCAAGACCACTCGCCTGACCATGGTGATCCTGGCCGGCGAACCCCGCGGAATGCACGTCGGGGCCCTGTGGGAGCAGCTCCTGCAGGAATACCCGCAACTGGAGTCGGACTGGGCCGCCTACGTCAACGACCAGAACGGACCCAACCGCAACCTCCGCTGGGTATCGAGTGAGCTGGTCAAGATCGGCTGGATCTTCAAGGACGGCAACGGCACCTGGCAGGTCACAGGGGTGGGCCGCTGGGCGCTGGACTCCTGGCCCGACCAGGACAAGCTGTGGGAAGTCCAGCGCGAGCGCTACACCGAGTGGCGCCGGCAGCGCGCCTGGTTCGACCGGGTGCAGGACGCCCTCCCCGCGCTGCCGGGCGGGGCGTGGGCCTCCGCCCAGGACCTGGCGCTGGTCACCGGCCTCGACGCCTCCCTGCTCGTGCACCACCTGTGCGGTACCCGCCCCGAGGGGTGGCACCGTGTGCTCGACGCCGACGGGAGGCCGCCGGAGCAGGCGCACCTGACCGAGGACGAACGGCGCCTGGTCGAAGGACTGCTGGAGGCCGACGGCACTGTCGGGGCCGACGGCCGCGCACGGCCCCATCAGCGGCTCACCGAGTCCGACCTGCGCCAGTACCTCGCCGACGACGACCCCGGCGACACCCCCAAACGCCGCGCCTGGCTGGTGCGCGGGTCCAGCGTCCACGGCGAGAACCTCGTCCGCTCGCTCTGGCTGCCGGAGGGCATGTGCTCGCTGCCCGCATCACGGCTCCGGGAGGTCCCGGCCGGCAGCGCACGCGAGGAGGTCGCCGCGGCGGTCGAGGAAGGCTACGCCCACGCCGGCTCCACCGAACGCGACAAGCTCACCCGCGAGTACCACGACTTCCTCACCCGGATGCGTACCGGCGACATCGTGCTCACCAACGACGGCGCCGAGGTCTACATCGGCCTCGTCGACGGCCCGCCCGGCTACACCGCCAGCAGCGGCGGCAAGGCCAACCTGCAGCGCAAGGTCGCCTGGCACACCGCGGACGGCCCGCGCGACTACACCGACCTCCCCGAAGCGGCGGCCAACCGGCTCACCAATCCCGATGCCGTCCTCATCGACCTCACCGAGTTCACCGGGGACCTGGAGGAGTGGCTCGGCGAGGAACCCGACCAGCCGGTCACCGAGCGCGACTTCTCCCTGCCCGACGCCGATCCCGGGCTCGCCGAGGCGCTGCTCTTCGACCAGGACTGGCTGCAGGAATGCGTCGACCTGCTACGCGACCGGCCGCAGCTCATCTTCTACGGCCCGCCCGGCACCGGCAAGACCTACGTCGCCCAGGAACTGGCCAAGCACCTCACCGGCGGCAAACCGGAGAACACCCAGCTCGTGCAGTTCCACCCGTCCTACTCCTACGAGGACTTCTTCGAGGGCTACCGCCCCCGCCCGGCCGCCGACGGCCAGCAGCCCTCCTTCGAGCTCACCCCCGGGCCGCTGCGCAAGCTCGCCGACGCCGCCCGCAAGCGCCCGGGCGAACCGTTCGTGCTGATCATCGACGAGATCAACCGGGGCAACCTGGCCAAGGTCTTCGGCGAGTTGTACTTCCTGCTGGAGTACCGCGGAAAGTCGGTCGACCTGCTCTACGGCTCCGACGACGGACTGGGCTTCACCCTGCCGCGCAACATCGTCATCCTCGCCACGATGAACACCGCCGACCGCTCCATCGCCCTGATCGACGCGGCCATGCGCCGCCGCTTCTGGTTCCAGGAGCTGCACCCCAGCACCGGCCCGGCCTCGGTGGTACTGGAGCGCTGGCTTTCCCGCCGCGACCTGCCCGACGACGCGGCGCGGCTGCTGGCGGCCCTGAACGACCGCATCGCCGACCGGGACTTCCGCGTCGGCCCCTCCTACCTGATGCGCGAGGCGCTCCACGCCGACTCGCGCGGCCTGGAACGGGTGTGGCGCCACCAGATCCTCCCCCTGCTGGAGGAGCACCACTACGGCGACGGCGTGGACGTCGAGAAGATGTACGGACTGGCGACGCTGCGCAAGGATCTGGGCCTGGGCGACGACGCGGCGCCGTCGGCATGACGCGGATCGAACTGACCGAGCACGCGCCGCAGACCGGGGTCGTGCTGACGGCCGCACAGGCGGCGGCGCTGGCGGCGTGCGAGCTGGTGTCGATGAAACCCGAACCGGGCGGGACCTGGACGCTCACCGCGGACAAGGGGCTGGTTGGAGCTGTCCGCGTGGGGCCGCATGATGCCGACGTCGAACTGCGCGTCGCCCCCAAACTGGCGGTCCAGCGGATCATGTTCCTGATCGGCTACGCCCAGCACGGCGTCCACTGGCGCCGCCATACCGTCGAGGCCCAGGAGCGAACCGACCTGCTGCCGGCGATCGCGGCCGCGTTCGCCCGCATGGCCGATCGGACGCTGGCTCGCGGGGTGCTGCTGGGCTACCACACGGTCGAGGAGGCGTTGCCGGTCGTTCGCGGGCGCATCCGCTCCTCCGAGCAGCTGCGTCGGCGCTTCGGTTCCCTGTTGCCGGTGGAGGTCGTCTACGACGACTTCTCCCCCGACATCGCGGAGAACCGGATCCTGCTCGCAGCGGCTCAGCGCCTTCTGCGCCTGGGCGGGCTGCAGGGCGCGACCCGGGCGCTGCTGCACCGCGTGATCGCGCGGCTGGACGGTGTCTCTGCGCCGGTGCCCGGCGGCGCGCTGCCGTACTGGCGGCCCAGCCGCCTCAACACCCGGTACCAGGCGCCGCTGGGCCTTGCGGAACTCGTGCTGCGCGGCGGTTCCTATGAACTGCACCGGCCCGACGGGGTGCGCGTCGAGGGCCTGATGCTGCGCATGTGGCAGATCTTCGAAGACTTCGTCTCCCAAGCGCTGAGCGATGCCCTGGCCTCCTACGGCGGCCGCTGCGAAACCCAGGACACCGACCACTACCTGGACCGTGCCCGCACCTTGCGGCTGCGCCCCGATCTCGTCTACTACCGCCAGGGCGGCGACGGCCGACCGGCGCCGGCGGGGGTCGCCGACGCCAAGTACAAGACCGCTCGCACAGGCCGCACCGACGACGACGTCTACCAGGTGCTGGCCTACTGCACCGCGCTGGACCTGGCCCAGGGCCACCTGATCTACGCCTCGGGCGCTCAGCCCGCTCCGCGCACCCACCGCATCGCCGGCCCCGGCGCCGTCCTGGTGCACCAGCACGTTCTGGACCTGGACCGTGCCCCCGCGGACGTACTCGGACAGGTGGCGGACATCGCCGCGGTCATGGCCAGCGGCGCGCTCCAGCATTCGTGACCGCCCTACCGACATGTGGCGGTCATTCTCCCCTTTCGGGGACAAAGCGGCCGCCTTCCTGGTGGACTGCCATCGCGTCTCGACTTCAGCGGCGCCGGGTCGAGACGATCGCCTTCGGACCGCGCGCAGAGAGGAATCCCCCATGCCCCAGCTCGCCATCGACAAGGACTTCCTGAGCCGCTACGCCAAGCTCGACAAGCGCATCCAGAAGGCGGTCGACGACGCACTGCACAAGTTCGCGGAGGTGTACTACGCCGGGGGGCACCTGGAGAAGGTCACCGACGCGCGCGATCCGCGGGTTCGCACGCTGCGGATCACCCAGGGGTACCGGGGCGTGGTCATCGCCCCTGATGCCGGGGACTCCTTTCTGCTGGTCACCGTATTGCCCCATGACGAGGCCTACGCCTACATCCGCAGCAGGCGGTTCTCGGTCAACCACGCGCTCGGCGTGCTGGAGGTCCGCGACGAGGGGGCGCTGGAGAGCTTCACCCCCGCTTTGGAGGAGCTCGCCGCCGCCGATTCGGCGCGGCTGTTCGACCACATCTCCGACGCCGACCTCATCCGGCTGGGTGTGGACGCCGAATCGCTGCCGATCGTGCGGCTGCTGACGTCCGAGGCGCATCTGGAGGCGATGGCGAAGATGCTGCCGGGCGGCCAGTACGACGCCCTCGTGGCGCTGGCCTCGGGGATGACGCCTGAGGAGGCCTGGGCCGAGGTCGCCAAGAACCTCGTGGAGGAGGTCGCACCGGACCGCATCGACCCCGACGACCTGACCGCCGCCATCCGGCGCAGCCCCGGCCGGGCGGTGTTCGTGGAAGGCCCGGAGGGGCTGCAGGCGATGCTGGAGGCGGCGTTCGACCTGTGGCGGGTGTTCCTGCACCCCCAGCAGCGCAGGATCGCCTACCGGCCGAGCTTCAACGGCCCGGCGATGGTCACCGGCGGCGCCGGCACCGGCAAGACGGTGGCGGCCGTGCACCGGGTGGCCCACCTGGCGTCGCGCTACGAATCCGGGCCGCCGCAGATCCTGCTGACCACGTTCACCAAGACGCTGGACGCGGCGCTGCGCTCGCAGGTCGAACTGCTGATCACCGATCCCGCGCAGCGCGAACGCGTCGACGTGCGCAACCTCGACAGGGTCGCCTACGAGGTGGTGTCCAACGAGCGCGGCGCGGGTCTCGCTTTCCCCGACGCGCGCGAGCTGGAAGCCCTCTGGGAGGAGGCGGGCGCCGAGCGGGCCTACGTGGACGCCGCGCGGCGCGGACGGGGCACGCGCCTCAGCGTCGATCAGAAGCGCGCGGTCTGGAGGGCCGTGCTGGAGGCGACCGAGCGCATGTCCGCCGCCAACCAGTGGACGTTCACCCAGGTCGCGGCCACCGCCGCCGAGATACTGGAGCGCACCGGCGACCGGCGCTACGAGCACGTGGTCGTCGACGAGGCGCAGGATCTGCACCCGGCGAAGTGGCGGCTGATCCGCGCGCTGGTCGGAGAGGGTCCCGACGACCTCTTCATCGCGGGCGATCCCCACCAGCGCATCTACGACCACCGGGTGTCGCTGGCCTCACTGGGCATCAACGTGCGCGGGCGCAGCCGCAAGCTGACGGTCAGCTACCGCAGCACCCAGGAGATCCTCTCGTGGGCGGTGCGGGTACTGGACTCCTCCCCCGCCACCGGCCTGGACGACCTGGAGGACAACCTCGACACCTACAGCTCCCCCCTGCACGGCCGCCGGCCCGCGGTGCGCTGGTTCGCCGACCGCGGCGCCGAGCTCGACGGCCTGGTCGAGCAGGTACGCGAATGGCTCGACGACGGAGTCGAGGCCGGTTCCATCGGAATCGCCGCACGCACCCGCAAGATCGCCGAAGCCGCCGGAGAGCGCCTGAAAGACGAGGCGATCGGCTGCGGAAGCCTGGCCAGGGGCCCCGGGGTGCGGGTGGGCACCATGCACGCGATGAAAGGACTTGAGTTCCGCTGCGTCGCGGTGGTGGGCGCGGACGAGGAGACCGTGCCCCGCCAGTCGCAGATCGCCGAGGCCGACGAGGACCCGGCCGGCCACGCCCGCGACATGCAGCGCGAACGCAACCTGCTGTTCGTCTCCTGCACCCGGGCGCGCGATGCGCTGCATGTCTCCTACAGCGGCGAGCCGAGCCCGTTTCTGCCGGTGTCGTGAACGCAGCCGCCCGAGCGGGCTTCGGCGTTTCGGCTCGGGCTGGTTGCGGGAGCCGGCCGGCGGCGGGAGCGGCGTCTGCGAGCACGGGACGCGCCGCCCCGGCGCGCTGGCGCCGGGGCGGCTTGCGCCGGTCTCACTCGCTCTGGCCGTAGTAGGCGGCGATGTCTTGGGGGCTGAGCCAGCGGGTGCCGGGAGGTTCGCCTTTCGGGTGGCCGGCGGGGGACTCCTGCCAGTCCTCCTGGCGGCCGTAGGGCAGCACGTCGACCAGGGCGAAGGTGTGGGCGAGCTGCTCGAGGCCTCTGCCGGTGGTGTGCCAGGTGCGGTAGGCGGTCTCGCCGTCGCGCAGGAAGACGTTGAGGGCGAACGCGCCGCCGGGCGGGGCGCCGACGTCGGCGCCGAAGTCGCTGTTCGCCGTCGAGTACCAGGTCATCGCGTTGCCGACGCGCCGCTTGTAGGCGAGCGCCTCGTCGATGGGGCCTTGGGTGACGATGACGAAGCGGGCGTCGTAGTCGGCGAGGAACTCCAGTCGGGTGAACTGCGCCGTGAAGCTGGTGCATCCCCCGCACTGCCAGCGCTCGCCGGGAAACCACATGTGGTTGTAGACGATCAGTTGGCGTTTGCCGTCGAAGACATCGACCAGCCGGACCGGGCCGTCCTCGCCTTCGAGGATGTAGTCGGGCATTTCGACCATCGGTAGGCGGCGGCGCTGGGCGGCGATCGCGTCGAGTTCCCGAGTGGCGGCCTTCTCGCGGTCGCGCAGGGCTTCGAGGCTCCGCTGCCAGGTCGCTGCGTCGACCACGGGCGGCATCGCGTCGGCGGCCATGGCACCTCCATGAGATCGTTCGTCGGTTCGAGCTTTCACAGGGCCGACTCCGCGCAGGCGCCGCGTTCATCGGTGGCCGCGACATCGATCGGCGACCGTTGCCCGTTCCCGTGAGGTGCCGCCGGGGCCGCGGGCGCGCTGCCGCCGCGGCGCGGGCCGCCCGCCCCCCGGTGTGGCAGGATCGGGGCCGTGATCCTCCCGCTCCCGCCGCCGCTCCCGCACCGCAATTCCGCACACCGCGCCCCGCGGACGTCGGGCGCAGGGCGCCCGTGAACGGGGGCGGCGGCGAGGCTGCGCTGCCCGGCGGCGCGCTGCGGCGTTCCGGCGGGCGTGTGGTCGCGGTGGAGGCCGCCCACGCCGGGCTGCGGCGGGTTCCCGCTTCGATCGCGAAGCTGCGCGGGCTGCGGCGGATCGATCTCGACGGCAACCTGCTGGAGCACCTGCCGGCCGAGGTGTGCGCGCTGCCGCGGCTGCACACGCTGCTGCTCTACGCCAACCGGCTGCGCTCTGTGCCCCACGAGCTGGGCGACGCGCCGCTGCTGCGAAACCTGTCGCTGGGGGCCAACCGGCTGGCGGAGGTCCCCGGGCGGCTGTGGCGGCTGAGGGGGCTGCGCACGCTCAACCTCGCCGAGAACGCGCTGACCCGCCTGCCCGAGCACATTGCGCGGCTGAGCCGGCTGCGGATGCTCGACCTGGGCCACAACCGCCTCGATGAGCTGCCCGCCGAGGTCGGCGACCTCGCGGGCCTGACCGACTTCCTCTACCTCAGCGGCAACCGGCTCACCCGCCTGCCGGAGTCGCTGGGGCGGCTGCGCCGCCTGGACTACCTCGGCGCCACCGACAACCGGCTCACCGGGCTGCCCGAGGCGATCGGCGACATGGCGGGGCTGCGGGAGCTGCGCCTCTACCGCAACCGCATCGAGCGCCTGCCCGACTCCATCGGCGGGCTGGGGGCGCTGCGGGAGTTGCACGCCGCCGGCAACCGCATCGGCGAACTTCCCTCGTCCATCGGCGCCCTGGGCGGGCTGATGCACCTGGACCTGCGCGGAAATCCGCTCCAGCGCCTGCCCGCAACGGTGTCCGGGCTGGTGAATCTGCGCCGTCTGGACCTGCGGGGCGCGCGACTGGACGCGCTTCCCGAAGCGCTGGCGGAGCTGCCGCGGCTGGAGAAGCTGGACCTGCGCTGGACCAAGATCGAACGCCGCCCCGCCTGGCTGGGGGCGCTGCGGCGCCGCGGGTGCGTGGTGCTGGTGTGAGGCTCAGGGCCGGGGCGCCGAGCGAAACGCCCGCCGGTAGGACTGCGGGCTGGTGCCGACCACGCGTTTGAAGCGGTCGCGGAAGGACGTGGGCGAGCCGAAGCCGACCTGGTCGGCGATGCGGTCGACGGGGCGGGCGGTGGTCTCCAGCAGGTGCTGGGCCTGGCGGATGCGGGCGCGGTGCAGCCATTGCAGCGGCGTGGTGCCCATCTGCTCGCGGAAGCGGCGGTTGAGGGTGCGGGTGCTCATGGCGGCGCGGCGGGCGATGTCCTCGACCGTCAGGGGGTATCCGGCGTTGTCCTCCAGCCACCGCAGCAGCGGCTCGACCTCCGAGCCGCGCGGCGCGGGCGGCTGCTCGTGCACGATGAACTGGACCTGGCCGCCTTCGCGCTCCAGCGGCACCACCGCGCGGCGGGCGGCGTCGGCGGCCGCCGCGGAGCCCAGATCGCGCCGGATCAGGTGCAGGCACAGGTCCAGGCCCGCCGCGGCGCCGGCCGAGGTCAGCAGGGTGCCGTTGTCGACGTAGAGGACCTCGGCGTCGACGGTGATCTGCGGGTGGCGCTTGGCCAGCAGGTCGGCGGCGGCCCAGTGGGTGGTGGCGCGCAGCCCGTCCAGCAGTCCGGTCGCGGCCAGGATGAACGCGCCCGAGCAGATCGAGGCGATGCGGGTGCCCGCCGCCGCAGCCGTGTGCAGCGCGGAGAGGACCTCCTGCGGCACGGGCGCGAGCGGGTCGGCGCAGCCGGGCAGCATGACGGTGTCGGCGTCGGCGAGCGCCTCCAGCCCCCACGGGGCGTTCGGCGTGAACGCGCCGGCGTCGACCGCTCGGCCGCCGGGCGCGCAGATGCGCACCCGGTAGGCGACGCCGCCGTCGGGCAGGCGGGCGCGCGAGAACGCCTCGATCGGCGTCGAGAGGTCGAAGGCAAGGACGTCGTCCAGCGCGAGGACGGCCACGGTGTGCATGGCGTCAATCTAGGGCCTCCTCTCGCGCAGGCGGAGCCGGGGCGGGCGGCGCCTCGGTGCCGGTCGCGGCCGGTGCCCGGCGGCCGAGGCCGGTGCACCGCCGCTGCCCGGCCGAATCCGCCCGTTCACAGCGCGGGCATCACGCCCGCAGCGGCCAGCAGCGCCGGAATCCCCACCAGAAGGGCGCCCAGCGCGAGGGGCGCGCCCAGCGCCCCCAGGACGGCGAAGCGCACCGGCACACCCCGGCGCCGCGTGTGGGAGACGGCCACCACCCCGAACGCGCCCGCCATCAGCAGGAAGAACGCCACGTAGGCCAGGCCCCACACATCGACGTCGGCCGGGCTGCCGCGCACCCCCGTCGCCATGCCGGCCACCTGGACCAGGCTGCCCAGTCCGTACAGCCCCAGCGTCGCGAACGCCGCCCACAGCCCGGCGGCCAGGACCGCCGGGGCCGGCAGGCGCGGGCGTTGGACGAGCGACAGCAGCGCCATGGCCGCGCCCGCGGCTTTCAGTGCGACGACCAGCCAGTTCATGACGCTCAGCCCGGTCGCGTAGGCGGCGTAGGGCCCCTGGGAGAAGCGGTCGGCGGCCTCGAACCCGACGTTCACGGCGGCGAAGCCGACACAGGCCAGCGCCGCTGCGACGGCGGCGGCGACGACACGGCGGCCCGGCCGCGCAGGCGCGGCCTTCGTGCGCGCCGCGGAGGCGGAGGGGGGAGTTGCAGGCGTGGTCATGGCGCCAGTCCACAGCAGCCCCCGCCCGCCGCGGATCCCCCCCAGCGGGGGACGACCGGACGCCGCGCTCCCGCTCGTGCGGGAGCGCGGCCGGGAGGGGGCCGGGCCGCGCACGACGGTCTCGGCGGCATCCGCGCCGGACGGCGGGTGGCGCCGCCGCCGGGCAATACCCCCTGCCACCGGCTCCACCGCTCCCCCGCGCTCGCGGGTGGCCGCAGCGCGGGGCGGCCGGTTCAGGGCAGCGGGCGGCTGACGGCCGAGGAGCGGCGGAACAGGCGGCTCAGCGACAGGTGGCCGTCGTAGGGCGTGTGCAGCCGCACCAGCAGCGAGCAGGGCCGCAGCAGCACGATCCCGATGAGCAGGCACAGCGCGGCACCGTAGGCGGCGCGGCGCTGGCCGTGCAGCCGGTAGGTATAGGGCCAGGCCCGCAGGTAGGAGTACAGGTCGCGCACCGAAGCGCCGATGCGCCGCGCCGAGACCGGCACGCGCAGCCCGTCGACGTAGCGCACCCGCAGCCCGAGCCGACTCAGGTGCACCGCCAGGTCCAGGTCCTCCCACATGCCCGGCTGCGCACAGGTGTGGCCGCGCACCCGGCGCCAGCACTCGCGGCTCAGCGCCATGTTGGATCCCCACAGCATCGGGTGTCCCGACAGGAGGCGGTTGAGGCGGTGGCAGAAGAAGCGGTGCGCCACCAGCCCGGTGCGGCGCATCGGGATGTCGTAGAACCAGGAGGGGCCGGTGACGGCGTCGGGGCGCGTGCCGGTGCGCGCATCCGGAGCGAAGGACTCGGCCAGGCGGCCCACCCACTCGGGCCCCACCATGGTGTCGGCGTCGATGCGGCCGAGCACGTCGCCGCCGGCCTCGTCGAAGCCCCGGTTGCGGGCGTGCACGGCGCCCTGGCGGGTTTCGCGCACCACCCGCACCCCGTGCTCGCAGAACGCCTCGGCGACCTCGGCGGTGCGGTCGGCGGAGTTGTTGTCGACCACGATGATCTCCTCGGCGGGCACGGTCTGGGTCACGAGGGCCTCCAGACAGCGGCCGAGCACCGCTTCCTCGTTGTAGGCCGGGACGATCACCGAAATCCTCACGGGGCTGCCTTGTCGTTGTCGGGGAAGGTGGCGACGGACGCGCGTGCCTGCTGGATCCGCTGATGGCTCGCTGAGTGCCGGTGTACCGCCTCCGCTCCAACCGGCGGTGTCCACCGGGTGAAATCCGGTCGGACCGCGGGGCTCCTACGTCGTGAAGCAAGCATGGCACGCACCGTGGCGTTGTCGAATCGGCTGCCCGCCGCCGGCGGCGCGAAGCGCCCGACCCGGGTTGGAGCATTCCGGTCTGCGGCCGCGGCCCAGGTGAGCGGGGCGGGCGCAGGAACCATAGCGCGGCGGTGCACCCGCCCGGAAGGCCCCGGCGCGAATCGGCCGGGGCGGCGTTCGAGGGGACGCGGGGGTCATGCGGCACGGGGGCGGGATCCGCCGCTGTGCGGCGGTGGCGGCGACGGCCGTGGCCGCCGGCGGCCGACCCGGTACGCCGCTGCGGGCGCCGCCGCAGCACACGGCACCGCGAAAACCGGTTCCGCCAGGTCAGCGCCTTTCGTAAGCTGCCCCGCATGCGCGATTTGGCCCGGCTGCCCAAAGTCCACCTGCACGTCCACCTGGAGAGCACGATCCGTCCGGCCACACTGCGCGAGATCGCCGCGGCCAACGACGCCGAACCTCCCGGACCGGCCCCGGCCGGCTTCGCCGGATTCCGCGCCTTCGCCGACCGCAACGCCCTGGTACGCGCCTGCCTGCGCCGACCCGCGGACTTCACCCGCATCGCTCGGGAGTTCGCATCCGATGCCGCGGCCGACGGCGTCGGCTACGCCGAAGTCACCTTCAGCGCCGCCGCCCACGGCGAGCGCCTCGGCGATACCGGAATGCCGCTGCGGGCGGTGATCGAGGGGCTGGAGCAGGGCCGCGCGGCCCACGGCCTGGCCTACGGGCTGATCCTGGACCACTCGCGGCGGCGCCCACCGCAGCGGGCCCGGCGCACGCTCGACCTGGCGCTGGAGCACCCGTCGAAGGTGGTCGCCATCGGGATGGCGGGCGACGAGTCCTACCCGCTGGCGCCGTTCGCGGCGGTGCTGGCCGAGGCCGCCGCAGCGGGGGTGCGCACGGTGCACCACGCGGGCGAGATGCGCGGGCCCGACAGCGTCGGCGAAGCGCTGGCGTCGGGCACCCGCCGCCTGGGGCACGGGATCCGGGTGCTGGAGGATGCGGCCCTGACGGCGCAGGTGCGCGACAGCGGGATCGCGCTGGAGGTGTGCCCCTCCTCCAACGTGGCCCTGGGCCTGGTCGACTCGCTCGCGGCCCACCCCCTGCCGCGGCTGCGCGAGGCGGGGCTGGCCGTCGCGCTGGACACCGACGTCCCCGATGTCGCCGGCAGGTCGCTCAGCGGCGAGTACGCGGCCGTGCGCGCCGCGTTCGGATGCAGCGACGCGGAACTGGCGGAGATGGCGCGGACCGGAATCGCCGCTTCCTTCGCGCCGCAGGCGCTGCGGCGCGAACTCCTCGCCGGTGTCGACGCCTGGCTTGCCGCGCCCGCCTGAGGTGCGGCCGCACGGCGCCGGTGCACGCGCCGCCCCTGGCGGCACATGACGGGCCCCGGCAGGGTGGGCCCGCGCTCGGCCAGCCCGTGCGCCGGAAGAACCACGCGGACCGGGTGTTCTCCACAAGCATCTGCAGGCGCCGGCCGGGCGAGTCGACCTCGGCGCCCCGCTGCTGCTGCCGCCGCCGTGCGCGGAAACCGTCCGCGACCGGCTGAACCGGAGGCGGCGGCGAGCAGACCCGAGCCCGTCGGCGCCTGCGGCCGCCCGACAAAACCACTCGCCGACGCAGCGCAGCACAGGGCACAGTCACACCATGAGTGAACGAGGGCTGGACCACGACGGAACGATTGCACGCGAAGGCGCACTGGACCGTGTGCCGACAGCGTTCACCCCCGTCGTCGCAGCCGCCCGAACCCGCATCACCCAGGCATTCGACACGCGGCTGCACAGCGCCTACATCTACGGCAGCCTCCCGCGCGGCACGGCCGTCCCCGGAGTCTCCGACCTCGACCTCCAGCTCGCGCTCCACGACGAACCCACCGCCGCCGATCGCGCCGGCGCCCAGGCGATCGCGGCCGCACTCGACCGGGCATTCCCCCAGATCGATGGTGTCGGCATCCTCGTGAGCAGCACCCGCGCGCTGCTGAGCGAACTCGAACGCCACGACGACGGCTTCTTCATCGCCTGCCTGTGCACCCCGCTGCTCGGCCCCGACCTGGCCGAGCGGCTACCGCGCTACCGCCCCACGCCCCTGCTCGCCCGCGAAACGAACGGCGATCTCGACCGCGCGCTGCCGCATTGGCGCGCCCGGGCCGCCGAAGCCGCCACCGACGCCGACCGCCGCACTCTCAGCCGCTCCGTCGCCCGCCGCATCGTCCGCACGGGATTCACCCTGATCATGCCCCGCTGGGGCGGCTGGACCAGCGACCTCGCCGAGTCCGCGGAACTCTTCGGCCGCTACTACCCGGAGCGCCTCCAGCAGATGCGCCTCGCCGCCGGAGTCGGAGCCGCCCCTTCAGCCGATCCCGCAGTACTCGCCACCCTCCTCGGCGACCTGGGCCCCTGGCTCGCCGCCGAGTACACGGCTGTGCACGGCGAGAAGACACCCCGCCCCTGAAGGCGGCGCCCAGCGAACGAGCCCGAAAGGAGCAACCCCGCAGGCACCGGCGAACGCCGGCACGTCCCGCGTGGCCACGCCGCGGGCGGCGGCGCGGCGTTGCAGTGCGGCGCTGCGCGCCGCAGGCCGGTACGGTACCGGGGCCGCGCCGAGTCGTGCGGCCGCCCAGGCCCCGCAGGCGGTGATCCGGGACACGGTTCCTTGACCCGGACTGGCCTGCGGGCTCCACAGTGGGCGTGTCCGACCGACCCGGCCGCTGCCGCCCGCGCGCCGCGCCTACCCGACCCAGGAAGGAACCACCATGGCCCACGCCATCCGCTACGCCCGCTACGGCGGCCCCGAGGTGCTCACTCTGGAGGAGGTGGACCTGCCCCGCCTCGAACCCGGGCAGGTCCGGGTGCGGGTGCGCGCCGCCGGGGTCAACCCCATCGACTGGAAGGTCCGCAGCGGCGCCTTCTCCTCGGCGGCGCTGCAGCAGCCCGCGGGCACCGGCATGGACCTGGCCGGCACGATCGAGGCGGTGGGACCGGGCGTCGAGCGGTGGAGCCCGGGCCAGGCCGTCTTCGGCAAGGCCGCGACCGGCGCCGCCGCCACCGAGGCCCTGGCCGAGGCCGACCGGCTGGTGGCCAAACCCGACTGGCTGTCGTTCGAGTCCGCCGCGGCCCTGCCGATCCCCGCCGAGACCGCCGTGCGCACCCTGGGCCTGCTGGGCGTCGGCTCGGGCCACCGACTGCTCATCCACGCCGTCGCCGGCGGCGTGGGGCTGGTCGCCGCCCAGTTGGCGCTGGTCCGCGGCGCCGCGGTGATCGGCACCGCCAGCCCGGCCCGCCACGGCTTCCTGCGCGAACTGGGCGTAGATCCGGTCTCCTACGGCGAGGGGCTGGAAGAGCGGCTGCGCGAGGCCGCCCCCGCGGGGGTGGACGCGGTCCTGGACGCCTCGGGACGCGGAGTACTGGCCGTCTCGGTGGAACTGGCGGGATCGCCCGAGAAGGTGATCACCATCGCCGACGGCTCGGCGGGCGAGCACGGCGTCCGCTTCTCCGGCGGCGGAGCCGACGGCGTCCCGCTGGAAGAGGTCTTCGCCGAAGTCCTGCCGCTACTGGAGCAGGGCCGGATCCGGCTGCCCGTGGAGGCGGTCTACCCGCTGGAGAAGACCGCCGAGGCCCACAGCCTCAGCCAGGAAGGCCACCTGAGCGGCAAGATCGTGATCAGCGTCGACGGCGGCGAGTAGTCCCTTGCCCGCGTGCGTCGCCGGCCGCCGTCGCGGACGGCGAAGGGGGTGAGGACCGAGGTGCGCCGACGGTGTCTCCGGGGCCGGTCTCGGCGTCGACCCCGGTTCCAGGGACACTCTGTGCGGCGGACGCCTGCGGCGCCCGGCGGGCGGTCCGGGGCGGCCCGGCGTGCCCGCGACCAGGGATGTGTGTGGAACATGCCGGGGCGGGCACGGTCAGGCGTGTCCGCACCGCCCTCGGAGGAGGTCGACATTTCCGAAGCCCGAACCACCGCTCCGGTCGTCTGTTTCCTCCATCCGCTCGCCAACGGGCGCGTGTGGTGGCGCCTCACCGAGGCGCTGCCGCGCCGGATCCGCACGCTGGTGGTGGAGCAGCCGCTCACCGGCCGCATCCAACCGCCGGGCCTGACCCGAGACGTCGTGGAGGCGGCGCGCGCCGCGCTGTCCCGGACGGGCGTCGATCTGGTGGTCGCCCCCGACCTCGCCGCCCACGCGGGTGCCGAGCTCGTCGCCGACGGCAGTGCCGCACACGCCCTGCTGATCAACCCCGACACCACGGCGCTGGTCGACCAGCCCGGCTATCAGACCCCCGCGCTCACCTCCGACATCGGAAGCTTCCTGCTGGACATGGCCCCCTACCACGAGCAGATGCGCGAGCAGGCGACCGTGCCCGCAGAGGGCGTCGAGACCATGGTGGAGTTCTCGCTGCGCAGTTGCGCCCACCTGGACGAACAGGACCGGGACCTGCTCCACGACATCTCCGTGGAACACATGACCCGCTCGATACCCTTCGATATCCCCGCCGAGGGCGTTGCGGCGCCGCCGGAGCACACTTGGTTCACGCGCCTGAGCGCGGATCCCGAGCGGTTCACCGTCTACTGCGGCGAAATCGGCCCCTTGAGCGAACATATCCGCACCGTGGTGCCCCGCAACGTCCCCCAAGCGCGCATGGTGCGCGCATCCCCCACCACCGGTTACCCCTGGCTGGAGCAGCCGCAGGCGCTGGCCGCGCTCATCGACGACCTTGTGACGAGGGGGGCGCCGGAGTCGGCGGACGTCCCGCACACGTGAACGGGCGGGGCGGGGCCCGCCGATCGGACGCCGAAGGCGCGGGCGCCGGCGGCGCCGCTCACCCGGCGGCGCCGCTCACCCGGCCGCGTCGGCGAAGCCGTCGAGGGCGGCCACGACGCGGGCGCGCATCCGTGTGCTGCCGGTGTGGCCGGCGTCGTCGAGGACCTCCAGGCGGGCGCCGGGCCAGGTGCGCCGCAGCTGCCAGGCGGTCTCCAGCGGCGCGCTCAGGTCCAGGCGGCCGTGGACGAGCACGCCGGGGACGGACGCCAGGCGGTGGGCGCGGGCCAGCAGCACCCCCTCTTCCAGCCAGGCGGCGTGGGCGAAGTAGCGGCTGGCGATGCGCACGAAGGCGAGCCGATCGCGGGTGGGGCGGCCGCTGTAGGCGGTGGGGTCGCCCGCGGCCTCGTGGGCGACGACGGCGTCCTCCCAGCGGGTCCACTCCTGGGCGGCCCGCTCGCGCACGCCCGGATCGGCGTGCTCCATCCGGGCCGCGTAGGCGGCCACCTCCGCCCCGTCGGCGGCCTCGGGTACGGCGCCGCGGAAGCGCCGCC
Source organism: Streptomonospora litoralis (assembly GCF_004323735.1). Lineage (GTDB taxonomy): Bacteria > Actinomycetota > Actinomycetes > Streptosporangiales > Streptosporangiaceae > Streptomonospora > Streptomonospora litoralis. The sequence goes on from NZ_CP036455.1 coordinate 2,967,849, forward strand.
ACTGCTCGGGCAGGAACCGGCTCATGCCCCCGAACAGCCAGTCGATAGCCACTTCCCCGGACCGCGCGAGCGCGCCGAGGAGGACACCGCCGACCTGGCCCGCGACCTCGTGGCGGCGCTGCTGGCAAGCGCCGCCCCGCACTGAACCCCGCGGGGCGGCGCACGCCCGCGATCACCGCTCCTTGGGCATCAGGATCCACAGCACGATGTAGATCACGACCTGGGGCCCCGGAAGGACGCAGGACACCACGAACAGCACGCGCACCAGAAACGGCGACAGGCCGAAGCGGCGCGCCAGGCCGCCGCAGACTCCGGCGATGACGTTGTTGCGGGTACGCACCAGACCGTTGGCTGCCATAGCGTTCGCTCTCCTCACTGTCGTCGTCTGCTCAACCGCCGCGCGCAGCATGCCAGGCGGCGCCGGCGGCGTGCACGCCTCCCCTACCCCGAACGGCCCGCTTCCACCGCCACGGCTTGGCCCCCGGCCGCACCCGCCGGCCGCACACCCCCGCACACGCCGCCGAACCACCCCCTGCGCAGGAAAGACACCAGACCCGGCAACCGCTGCAGCGCCGCGTTTGGCTGCGCGATCCTCGGTCAGCAGGCGCCGGGACGGGTGGGCACCGGGCGCGTTCGCAGCAGCGCCCGAGCCGACACACGCGAGCACGACAGAGGGGCACCGCCATGTCCGAGGCCTTCCGCGACCGGGAACCGTCCGGCGACGACAAAGACCGCCAGCTCGACGGGGTCCGCGAGGACTCCGCGAACGCGCTGACCACCGAGACCGGTGTCCGCGTCGAGGACACCGACAACAGCCTCAGCGCCGGGGAGCGCGGCCCCACACTCATGGAGGACTTCCACTTCCGTGAGAAGATGACCCACTTCGACCACGAGCGCATCCCCGAACGCGTCGTGCACGCCCGCGGCGCCGGCGCCTACGGCTACTTCCAGGTCTATGAGTCGCTGGCCCGCTACACCCGCGCCGACTTCCTCACCGACCCCGGCCTGCGCACCCCGGTGTTCGTGCGGTTCTCCACCGTGGCCGGCTCCCGCGGCTCCGCCGACACCGTGCGCGACGTACGCGGCTTCGCGACCAAGTTCTACACCCGCGAAGGCAACTACGACCTGGTCGGCAACAACATGCCGGTGTTCTTCATCCAGGACGGCATCAAGTTCCCCGACTTCGTCCACGCGGTCAAACCCGAGCCCGACAACGAGATCCCCCAGGCCCAGTCGGCCCACGACACGCTGTGGGACTTCGTCGGGCTGCAGCCCGAGACGCTGCACATGATGATGTGGCTGATGAGCGACCGCGCCATCCCGCGCAGCTACCGCATGATGCAGGGCTTCGGGGTGCACACCTTCCGCCTGGTCAACGAGCGCGGCGAGGGCACCCTCGTCAAGTTCCACTGGAAACCGCTGCTGGGCACCCACTCCCTGGTCTGGGACGAGACGCAGAAGATCGGCGGCAAGGACCCCGACTTCAACCGGCGCGACCTGTGGGACTCCATCGAACGCGGCCAGTACCCCGAATACGAACTGGGCATGCAGCTGGTACCCGAGTCCGACGAGCACGCCTTCGACTTCGACCTGCTCGACCCCACCAAGATCATCCCCGAGGAGACCGTCCCGGTCACCCCGGTCGGCAAGATGGTGCTCGACCGCAACCCCGACAACTTCTTCGCCGAAACCGAGCAGATCGCCTTCCACACCGCCAACGTCGTGCCCGGCATCGACTTCACCAACGACCCGCTGCTGCAGGCCCGCAACTTCTCCTACCTCGACACCCAGCTCATCCGGCTGGGCGGGCCCAACTTCCAGCAGCTGCCCGTCAACCGGCCCGTGGCCGACGTCAGCAACAACCAGCGCGACGGCTACGGCCAGCACCGCGTCCACCGCGGCCGCACCAGCTACTTCCCCAACTCGCTGGGCAGCGGCTGCCCTTACCTCGGCGAGGCGCCCTACAGCCACTACGCCGAACGCGTCGACGGCGACAAGATCCGCAAACGCAGCGAAAGCTTCAAGGAGCACTACAGCCAGGCCACCCTGTTCCTCAACAGCCTGGCCGGCTGGGAACGGGCGCACCTGACCTCGGCCTTCCAATTCGAGCTGGGCAAATGCGAAACCATGGCGGTGCGCGAGCGCGTCGTCGAACACCTCAACCGCATCGACCACACCCTGGCCGCCGAAGTCGCCCGCGGCATCGGCGTGGCACCGCCCGCAACCGAGGAGGTCGCCAACCACGGCCGCTCCTCGCCCGCGCTCAGCCAGGCCAACTCGGTCACGGACACGATCTACTCGCGCCAGGTCGCGGTACTGGCCGACGAAGGCGTCAACGCCGCCGAGGTGCTGCGCCTGCGCGAAGCCCTCGCCGCACAAGGCGCGCTTGTGGAGGTGCTGGCACCCCACGACGGGCAGCTGCGCGCCGTCGACGGCCAGATGCTGGCGGTGGACCGCGCCATGCACACCGTCGCCTCGGTGGTCTACGACGCCGTGGTGGTGGCCGGCGGCGCCGACTCCGCGGCCGCCCTCGCCGAGTACGGGCTGGCGCTGAACTTCGTCGCCGAGGCGTTCAAGCACGCCAAACCGGTGGCGGCCACCCACGAGGGGGTGGGTGTGCTGGAGGCCGCCCCGCTGCCGCACCTGCGCATGGCCGGCGACGGCGACCCGGCCGCCGTGGTCGACCAGGGGGTCGTCACCCACCGCGGCGGCGACCCGGCCGAGTTCCACACCGCCTTCGCCCGCGTGCTGGCCGGCCACCGCGTCTGGGACCGCGACACCGCCCGCGTCCCGGCCTGAGGCCTTGCGGCCGATCCGGGTCCCAGACGCCTTCGGCGGCGGGGCGGACCCGGATCGCCGCCCCCGGGCCGCCGCGCCGACCCGCGGCCAGCCCCGACTAGGATCGGCCCATGAGCGAGCACGAGACCCCGGCCGACGCCGCCGCAACCGTCACCGGCCGGGGGGCGCGCCGCCTCCAACACACCGCGACCGCACCCGCGGCGCACCCGTGAACGCCCGCGCCCCGCACCGAAACGCGGGCCCGGCACCGCCCCGGCACGCGCCGGCCCCGGCCGCCGCACCCGCGCTACACCGGAACGTGGGCTGTGAACCCTGAGGCGCCCCCGCCGGCGACGACGCCGCCCGGCGCCGCGCTACCCGCCGTCACCGGCCCGGACGCCGACGCCGACGCGCTGCGCCTGCTCGCGGCACGCCTCGTCGAGCACGACATGCGCCACGGCTCCGACACCATCGCGCCCGCGGCCCACGCCGCCTGGCGCCACGTCCGCCGGCGGCTGCGCAGCGGCGCCTCCACCGCCTATGCCGCCGCGGCCGCCGAACTCGCCGAGGTCGCCGGATGGGTCCTGTTCGACGCCGAGCACCCCGCAGCACCCGCCGTCACCGCCGAAGCCGCCGGTGCGGCCGAGCGCGCCGCCGAACGCCCCATGCGCGACTTCGCGGTGACCAACCTGGCCCTGATGGAGGCCGAGCGCGGCCGCACCGGCGCCGCCGCCCGCCTGGCCGCCGACCTGCTGCAGAGTCCGCGCCTGCCCGGCCGCGTGGCGCAGCTGGCACGCATCCGGCTGGGCCGGGCCCTGGCACCGGCCGGGTACCACCAGGCGTCGCGAGCCCTGCTCGGCCGCGCCGCCGCGGACCTGCAGGACTCGCTGCAGCCGCGCGATCCCGCCTGGACATGGTGGCTCGACGAATGCGAGGTGGCGGGCCACCGCGGCCTGGCCCTGGCCGCCGAGGGCCGCCTGGCGGCGGCGCTGGCCGTGCTGCAGCGCGCGGCCGATCTCACCGGCCCGCGCCGGTCCGCCGATGCGCGCAGCCACCTGCACCACCACGTCTCGGTGGCCGCCGTGGCCGCCCGCCTCGGCGCCTGGCCCGAGTGCGGCGCCGCCCTGGAACAGATACGGGCCTCGGCGCCCCACGTGGCCTCGGCGCGCAACCGGCGCCGCCTGCGCGCCGCGCTGCACCTGGTGGGATCGCGGCCCGGCGCCCCCGGCCCGCTCGTCGACCTCGCCCGCCACACCGCCGGCGCGGCGCCCGGTCTCACCCCGATTCGCCCGGCCGGTAGTGCTCGGCCATGGCCCCGGGGTCGAACGCCGCGGGGCTGACCTCGTCGAGGCTGTACCAGTTGCCGAAGGGGTCGCGGAAGACCGCCTCGACACCGTAGGGAACCTCGTGGGGCTCCTGCAGGAACTCCACGCCCCGCGCGGCGTACTCGGCGTAGGTCGCGCGGCAGTCGTCGGTGTTCCACGCGCCGCCGCTGAGGGCTCCCTGGGCCACCAGGCCGCGGATGGCCGCGGCCGCCTCCTCGTCGTGCAGCGGCGGGCCCGGCACCGTCAGGCTCAGTTGGAACTGCGGATCGGCGGGCGGGCCCACCGTCAACCACCGCATACCGTCGTCCATCTGCAGATCGAAGCGCTCCTCGAAGCCCAACCTGTCCACGAAGAAGCGTTTCGCCTGCTCGTAGTCGAAAACGAAGACGCTCGCCACGCCCATCCGGGTGATCATCGCCTGCCCCTTTCGGTCGGATGTCTCGGGCTCGGACCCGGCGCGGACCCGCGAGGACCGCGGCGGGCCTGTTCCGTGGCCGCCGCCGGGACGGGGGTGAGACGGCGCCGCCATTCGGGGAGAAGGCCGGGACCGCAAAAGGGGCGGCGCCGCAGCCGGAGGGGACGCATGCGCAGGGGGCGGGAGGTGACGGCGCAAGCAGCCGGACGCGGCCGCCGGCTCCCGGGCCGGGCGGCATCGCGGCCGCGCCGCAAGGCGATCAGCGCCATGACCGCATTCTAGCCGGTCACGGCCCTATCTGGAGTGTCCGTGGGAGTCGGTGGAGCATTCGCGGACGCGACGCAGGGCACCGCCCGAGGTGTCCCCGAGGACCACGTGCGGGCCCGCCACAGCAGGCTGCGGCAGCGGGCCCGCGGGCGCGCAGCACCGATGCCGGATTGCCGCCGAGCAGCGGGAGATCCGGCCCGGCAACTCCGCACCACCGCGCACACAGCGGTGGTGGCGGGTCCGGTGTGGGGGTGCGGCGGGCGCTCGGCGGCACGCCGGCGCGCAGCGCTTCGCGCGTTCGGGCCTCATCGCCGCAGCCTCTGTGGTGAACGCCGCGGGCTCCCGACGGGGTTCCTTCGTCTATCAGCATTCCTGCTGCTGTGTCGGGGCGCAGGCCGCGTCGTCGACGCCTGTGCGGTCGGCCTCGCGCGCCTGGGGGGTCAGCAGCCGGCGCGGGCCCGGACCGTTGTCGGCGAGGCGGTCGTGGGGGTTGGACAGCGTGCAGCGCTCCAGCGACAGGCAGCCGCAGCCGATGCAGTCGGTGAGGTCGTCGCGCAGCCGCTGCAGCTGGTTGATGCGCTCCTCGAGTTCGTCGCGCCAGGTCTGGGAGAGGTTGGCCCAGTCCTGGCGGGTGGGGGTGCGCGATTCGGGCAGGCAGTCCAACGCGTCGCGGATGTCGGCCAGCGGGATGCCGACCCGCTGGGCGACCCGGATGAAGGCGACGCGGCGCAGTGTGTCGCGGCGGTAGCGGCGCTGGTTGCCCGCGGTGCGGCGGCTGCTGATCAGCCCTTTGCGCTCGTAGAAGTGCAGCGCCGACACCGCGACGCCGCTGCGCTGGGCCACCTGCCCCACCGTCAGCTCCTTGGCCTTCCACGAGGGCTGGTCGGTCATCGTCAGCCCCTTCCCGCACTCGAAATCAACCGTGGTTGAGGTTACTCGCTGCGGCGCGGGTGCGGCCAACCGGATTACTGCCACTCCTTCCGATCCGTGTGCCGATCCGCTCGGCTCGCTGCCGCCTGCGGTAGTCGGGTCGGGTGCTCGCCGGTGACCGGGGGGCGGCGGCGCGCCGAGAGCGGCTCCACAGACAGCTCGACGAGGACCGGTCGCCCGCGTGTCCGTTATGCCGGTTTCTGAACGTTGACGTTCCGACCAGACCGGCAGGGCCGCCCAGCGAACCCGGGCCGCCTGGGCAGCGGGCCCCATGCCCCGTTCGCCCCGGGAGCACGGCGCGCGGGTGCACGGCCACCGGGGCTGCTCCGGGCATCGCCGGGTGCGCCGCCCTCAGCCGCGGCCGCGCAGCGGCTCCAACTCGCCGGGGTCGCCGATGCGGCGCAGCTCGTCGGGGCCCGGTCCGGGGGCGGGGGTGAAGACCCGCACCATCACCGCCTCCCCGACGCAGGCGGCGGCCACCCAGGTCGCCGAGGTGGCCAGCACGGTGAAGGTGTGCGCGCGGCCGTCCAGGGCGATGGTCTGCTGCGACCACGCGGCGTCGGCGGGCAGGGCGAAGGAGTGCGCGGCGGCGGGATCGCGCGCGCGGCGCTCCATGAGGTCGCGTTCGCCGCAGAAGGCGCGCAGTTCGCGTTCGGCGGCGGTGGGGTCGGGTCCCCGCAGGCGGGTGGCGATCTCGATGTCGGGGCCGGTGTCGGGGCCCTCGGGGGTGGAGCCGAAGTCGACCACGGCCTTGAGCAGGCCGCCGCCGCCGGGCTCCAGGGTGGTGGAGCTGATGCGGCCCCGCCGCCGGTCCCGGGCGGGGGCGTACAGCGGCAGCTCCGCCAGGATGCCTTCGATGCTGGCGTCGGGGTTCACAGGCGGCCTTCGCGATCGGTGGGCGGGTGCGCGCCTGCGATTGTACGGCCGCGGCGCGGACGGGGCGCCGCCCGTCACCGGTGCGGCGCACGCCCGCAAAACTCTTCCAATGATCATTGTCATGGTCTAGGCTCGGTCCCCACCCGCACCCCCGGGAGGAGCACCACCGCCATGACCACCGCCCCCGCCCCCCGGCGCACCCTCACCGTCGCCTCCCCCGACGGCACCCGCCTGCACGCCGAAATCCACGGCCCCGAGAACGCCCCCGCCGTCGTGCTGGCCCACGGCTGGACCTGCTCGACACGCCTGTGGCACCCCCTCATCACCCGCCTGGCCCACCGGCTGCGCCTGATCTGCTACGACCAGCGCGGCCACGGCCGCAGCCAGACCCCCCGCCCCGCCGGCTACCACACCCCCGCCCTGGCCGACGACCTCCTGGCCGTCATGGACGCCACCCTGCACCCCGGCGAGAAAGCCGTCCTAGCCGGCCACAGCATGGGCGCCATGACCCTCATGGCCGCCGCCGACCGCCCCCGCGTCGCCGCACGCACCGCCGCCGCCCTGCTGGCCAGCACCGGCCCCAGCGCCCTGCCCGAATCCTCCCGCGTTGTGCCCGGCGCAGCGCACCTGCCCCGCACCACGGCCCTCGCCCACCGCCTCATGCTCGCCTCCCCCCTCCCGCTGGGCCCGCGCACCCGCCCGATCCGCGCCGCACTGCACTACATCACCATGGCCCCCGGCGCCGATGCCGCCGCCCTCGACGCCTGCACCGACATGGTCCTGGCCACCCCCGCTCCGGCCCGCGCCCGCTGGGGCCGCGTGCTGGGCCGCCTCGACCTCGAACGCGGCCTGCGCCACCTCACCGCACCCACCGTCATCGCCCAAGGCACCGCCGACCGCCTCACCCCCATCGCCCACGCCCGCCGCATGGCCCGCCTCCTGCCCGACTGCCGCGGCCTGGTCGAAATCGGCGCCACCGGCCACATGACCCCCCTGGAGACACCCGACATCCTCGCCCGCACACTCACCGACCTGACCACCGCCCACCTCGCCCCCCGCGACCGCCAGGAGAGCGCATGATCCCCGCCCACCCCGCCCTCGCCCGCAAACGGGCCGTGGTCACCGGCGCCGCCCGCGGCCTGGGCCGCATGCTCGCGCTGCGCCTGGCCGCCGAAGGCGCCCACGTCGCCCTGGTCGGCCTCGAAGCAGACGAACTGAAAACCGCCGCCGAGGAATGCGGCCCCCACGCCCGCGCCTTCGAAGCCGACATCACCGACACAGCAGCGCTCGCCCACGCCGCCACCCGCGTCGAGGAGCACTTCGGCGGCCTCGACATCGTCGTCGCCAACGCCGGCATCGCCGCCGGCGGCCCCTTCGCCGACACCGCCGCCACCGACTTCGACCGCGTCATCGAAGTCAACCTGCTCGGCAGCATCGCCACCGCCCGCGCCTTCCTGCCCGCCCTGCAGCGCAGCCGCGGCTACCTGCTGCAGCTCGCCTCACTGGCCGCCATGGCCCCCGCCCCCCTGATGGGCGCCTACTGCACCGGCAAAGCCGGCGTCGAAGCCTTCGCCCACTGCCTGGCCCCCGAAGTCGCCGGCGACGGCGTCGACGTAGGCGTGGCCTACCTCAGCTGGACCGACACCGACATGGTCCGCGGCGCCGACGCCGACGCCGCCCTGGCGCACATGCGAAAGCGCCTGCCCTGGCCGATGAACCGCACCTACGCCCCCGAACCCGCCGTCGAACGGCTGCTGGCCGGCATCGCGCGCCGCCGCGCCCACGTCTACGGCCAGCCCTGGCTGCGCGCCGTCCAAGGGGTGCGCGGCGCCCTCCCGGGCCTCATCGCCGCCTTCGCCCCGCGCGAGCTCGCCCGCCTGGCCCCCCAGCTCGCGGCCACCCGCCACGCGCGCGCCGGAGCCGTAGGCGCCGGCGGCGCCGCCGACATGCGCGCCCGCCACGACCGCGACCAGCGCGGCTGAGCCGCCCGCGCGGCCCGGGCGGCGCAACGGCGGGGCCGCTCAGCCGCGGCTGCGTATGGGGTGGTCCTCAGGCACCTCGACCACACACAGCCACAACCCGTCCGGATCCTGCAGCCACATTTCCACCAGCCCCCACGGTTCGCGGCGCGGCTCGCGCGCGATGACCGCTCCGCGCTCGGCCAACTCCGCGCGGGCCCGGGCGATGTCGGGCACCTGCAGCCACAGCTGCACCGGCTCCGCAGCAGGCGCGGTGGGGCTGTGGCCCGACAACTCCAGAAAGCCCCCGCCCAGGAAGAACACGGTCCCGTAGGTGCCGCCGCCGGTGTTGAACTCGCGGTAGACCGCCAAGCCCACCACATCGCGGTAGAAGGCGCGGCTGCGCTCCACGTCGGTGGGATGGAGCAGGGTGCGGCTGCTGAGAACCTCGACCATGCCCCGAACCTACCCGCTGCGGCGCGGCGGGTGTCGGCGCCACCGCCTCCACTGCGGCGCGACCCCGCGTTGGGGGCGAATCTCACCGCACCGCGGCGCGTATGCGCTTCATCGCTCCCTCGGCCACCTCTACGGCGGCCACCCGCCCGCGGTCGGCGCCGAGCACGGCGCCCACCGTGCAGAGCCGGGGCCCCAACGCCCCGGATGTGGCGGCCCCGTCGGCGCCGTCGACCACCGCCGTCTCGGGCACCGGCACACCCGGCGGCGGCCACGGCAGGGCCTGCGGCCCCCGTCGGCGCCGCAGCGCCGTCCCCGCCGGGCACACCCCACCGCGACCGCCGCCACGCCCGGCTGTGCCGGTCCTCACGCCGCCACACCCGACCGCAAAAGATAGGATGATCCCGTTTGCGCGGTGACGTCCGCGCACCCGCGCCCACCCGCACTCCACGGGCGAAGACGGGCGGGCACAGCCCCGCGCAGCCCCGGGCCCTGCACCGGCCCGGCCCGCGCCCGCCACCGGCACCCGACCCCACCCAGGAAGGCCGCCGTGCCCCCCGCCCTGATCGCGCTCGCCATCGGTGCCTTCGGCATCGGCACCACCGAATTCGTCGCCATGGGCATCCTGCCCCAGGTCGCCCGCTCCTACGACATCACCATCCCCGCCGCCGGCCACATGATCTCCGCCTACGCCCTGGGCGTGGTCGTCGGCGCCCCACTGCTGGCCCTGCTATCGGCCCGCATCGACAGAAAACACCTGCTCATCGCCCTGATGGCGATGTTCACCCTGGGCAACCTCGCCTCCGCACTCGCCCCCGACTACCACCTGCTCATCGCCGCCCGCCTCGCCACCGCCCTGCCCCACGGCACCTTCTTCGGCGTCGGCTCCGTCCTGGCCGCCGCCCTCGTGCCACCCACCAAACGCGCCCAAGCCGTGTCGCTGATGATCGCCGGCCTGACCCTCGCCAACGTCGTCGGCGTCCCTGTGGGCACCCTCGCCGCCCACCACCTCGGCTGGCGCGCCGCCTTCGCCCTGGTCACCGCCGTAGGCGCGGCCACCCTCATCGCCCTGGTCCTGCTGGTGCCCCACCAGCGCCCCCGACCCGGCTCCTCCATCCGCCGCGAATTCGCCGCCCTGACCCGCGCCCAGACCTGGCTCGCCCTGGCCGTCGGCGCCCTGGGCTTCGGCGGATTCTTCGCCTCCTACAGCTACATCTCCCCGCTCCTCACCCGCGTCACCGGCCTGGCCACCGACGCCGTCCCCCTCGTCCTCGCCCTCTGCGGCATCGGCATGACCTGCGGAAACCTCATCGGCGGCCGCGCAGCCGACCGCCACCTCATGCCCACCATGTACACCGCCATGGCCGCCATGACCCTCGTGCTGCTCGCCCAGTGGCTGCTGGCGCCCCACCCGATCGCCGCCGTCGCGCTGGTGTTCCTGCTCGGACTCTCCAGCAGCGCTCTGGTCCCCTGCCTGCAGACCCGCCTCATGGACACCGCCGCCGACGCCCCCTCCCTGGCCGCCGCCCTCAACCACTCCGCCCTCAACTTCGCCAACGCCGCCGGCGCCTGGCTGGGCGGAATCGTCATCGCCGCCGGCCACGGCCTGGCCGCCCCCAACCTCCTCGGCGCCGGACTCGGAATCGTCGGCCTGGCCCTGATCACCGCCTCGGTGATCCGAGACCGCACGGCCCCGCCGGCCCCCACCCCGGCCGCCGACGCCCCCACCCGCACCACCTGACACACCGCCCACCGGCCCACTGACACAGCCACCACAACCGGGCCAATCCGCACCGATTGGCCCCCTTTTTCGACAGTCGATACCGTCCACCCGCCCGCACCGGATGCCGCCGCCCCGCTACAGTGGCCTCCGTGACGGCCCACGACCGCATCCACACCCTCACCCGGCGGCTGTGGGACTTCCACACCGCCCCCGCCCAAGCCCCCGGCACCGACTGCGACCTGCTGCTGGTCCTCGGCAGCCACGACCTGCGCGTCGCCGAGCACGCCGCCCGCCTCTACCGCGACGGCGCCGCGCCCCTACTGCTGTTCACCGGCGACCGCGGCCGCCGCACCGCCGGCGACGCCACCAGCACCCGCTGGCCCCGATCCGAAGCCCACACCTTCGCGCGCGCCGCCCGCCAGCACACCCCCATCCCCGACGCGGCGCTGCTCCTGGAGACCCGGGCCACCAACACCGGCGAGAACTTCCACCGGGCCCGCGACCTGCTGCACACCACCGGCCGCACCGCCACCCGCGCCGCCGTCACCGCCAAGCCCTACATGGCGCGGCGCGCCCTGGCCACCGCCGCCGTGCACTGGCCCGAGCCGCACTGGACCTTCACCTGCTTCGGCGGCGGCTACGACGCCTACCCCGCCCCCGACCACCCCCGCGGCGAACTCGTCCACTTCCTCGTCGGCGACCTCCAACGACTCGCCGTCTACGCCCGCCGCGGCTGGAGCGCCCCCGTCGACGTGCCCGCCGACGTCTGGCAGGCCTACGACGCCCTCGTCGCCGCCGGCTACACCGGCCACCTGCTCAGCGGCGAACCCGCCCGCACCGCCCACCCGCACTGAGCCCGCACATCCACCTGCCGCCCGGCCGGGCATCCGGCGCCGCGCGGGCCGCCCCCGGAACGTCGGTCGCCGCCACCGGCGAGCACCCGGCGCTTCAACCGCAGGCCCGGCCCTCCGCTGCCCTCGGCGCCGCTTTCCGGTGAAGACCGCCCGTCGTCCGGCAGACCGACAAGGCCGCCCAGCAGACCGGTGTTCTTAGATACGGCTCTAGGCGGATCCCCGGCCGGCCTCGGCGCCCCACCCGCCGCCCATCAGCTGCTCGGCGTTGGCGCGGCGGCGCTCCAGCACCTCAGGGCGCATCTCCTCCATCCGCCGCAGCACCTTGCGCCGCGTGCGCTTGGCCAACCGGTCGATGTAGAGACGCCCCAGCGTGTGGTCGGTCTCATGGGCCAGACACCGCGCGAAATACCCGCTGCCGGCGATCTCCACCGCCGCCCCGCCGCTGTCGCGCCCGCTCACCACCGCATGCTCGGGCCGCGCCAGCTCCGCATGCGGGCCCGGCACCGACAAACACCCCTCGTTGTCGACCACCAGCACATCGGCGTCCGCGTCGCGCTCAGCCAACACCGGGTTGCACACATGCCCCACATGGCGCACCCCGTCGTCATCCGGGCAGTCGTAGACGAACACCCGCAGATCCACCCCGATCTGGTTGGCCGCCAACCCCACACCCTCAGCCGCATACATCGAAACGAACATGTCCGCGATCAACGCGTCCAGCTCCGCCGAACCGAACTCCGCATCCGCCACGTCGCGGCAGCGCCCGTGCAGCACCTCGGCCCCCACCTCGGTGATCGCACGCACCCGCCCGCGCCGCGCCTGCGGCGCCAACTCCGGATAGGACTCCACCGGCTCACCCAACACGCGCACCCGCGCCTGGGACTCCCCCTTCTGGGAGGCAAAAGACTGAGACATCGCCGCTCTCGCTACATCGGGGGGCAGACCACACACCCCGCACACCGCAGGGCGATGCCCGAAAAATAGCACAAAGTCGCAGGTCAGCCCGACCCCGCACCCCCACCCGCCGCAACACCCCAGCTCACGCCGCCCCTCAGCGGAACCAGCCGCCGCCCCCACCCAGGCACCGCACCAGATAATCCCGCAACGACGCCGCCACCAACCGCCGCCGATCACTCTCGTGATCCCACACCACGATCCCCGGCCCGTAGTCGGTATGCACCCACGCGAACTGCGGCCCCATGTCGCTGTCGCCGAAGAAGATCAACTCCTCGAACGGCGCATACAACTCCACATAATCCGGCTCCGCCCGCATCGCCAGATTGTCCTCCACCACCCGCCGCGCCGACCACACCACCGCATCCCCGTACTCGTTGCACACCCCGTCGCACTCGGCATACAACGACACCAGCTCCGAGGGCACCGGCAGCCCCAACTCCTTCTCGATCAAGGCGACCACCGCCTCATCGGCCGGCTCGGCCAACTCCGCCCGCGGATACAGCTCAACGATCAGTTCACGCCACACACACAGAATCATCACAGGTTGCGGCTTTACACGGGAAACCGGAGCCCGCGAGTTGCCCGATTCCCCCACCCGAACGGGAATAACACCCCACCCCCACCCGTTGCACCGACTGCGGACCGGTGCGGTAGCAAGTGTCCCCCGGGCTCCACTCAATGCCTTCGCGGAATACCGCGCCCCAGCGGCGGACTTCGGAACCGCGTTGCGCCACGCGCCGAGAGGCGACCGCCGCACCGGTCCGCACCTACGCCCCCGCCGGCACGCCACACGCGTGCCGGCGGAGGCGTTTTTCGTCCCGGAACCACCCACCCCGCCCGGAAACGCCCACCTCCCCCGGATGCGTGCCACCACCACCCCACACCAGGCTCAATGGCCCCACGCACCAGCACGCACCCGCCGGGAGGCCCCGTGCCCACCACAAGAGCCCGCCTGCTCGCCGCCACCACCGCACTGCTCACCCTGACCACCACCACACCCGCCACCGCCCAACCCCCCACCCAGCAACCCCGCTACCCCGGCCACACCACCAGCCGCTACATCACCGCCCACAACACCCCCGCCGACACCGCCCGCGCCGCCGACGCCGGCTGCGCCGCCGCCACCACCGCCCAACCCGGCCTGCGCATCCTCTTCCTCGGCACCCAAGAACACGGCAGCCGCCTACGCCACCCCGGCACCACCAGAACCACCACCACCCCCCGCATCCCCACCCGCGCCGCCGTCGACATCGCCGCCGCCTACGCCACCGGCTTCACCCGCTGCAACACCACCGACACCACCGCCCACCTCGCCCTCGGCGTCAACAACAAAGACGACGGCGGCATCGCCCCCGCCCGCGCCGGACGCAACTGGGCCCGCATCGTCGAAGCCGCCGCCCGCCGCGCCGACACCGACCACCTCACCATCACCGGCGCCATCGACGCCGAACCCTCCTGGTCCACCCCCGCCTGGGCCCGCACCTGGGTCGACGCCTACACCGCCACCACCGACCGCCGCCTCTACGCCGCCAACTCCGCCGGCGGCTGCCCCACCCCCGGACACACCTCCACCGCCTGCAACAACGGCTGGAAACTCGCCGACATCCACTACCTCGCCACCGGCGCCGCCCCCACCCTGCACGCCATCCCCCAGATCTACCGAACCGACGGCATCCAAGCCCGCCAATGGGCCGCCGTCAGCGCCTGGGGCGCCCACCACAAGAACCAGCCCGTCCGCTTCGCCGGCGCCCTGTCCCAACACACGGCCTGCACCCAACGCGGCGGCTGCACCCGCACCGACAACACCCCCGAAGCCGCCTGGCGGCAACTCCGCGACGCCCTCAACGCCCGAGCCGCCACAGCCGTCACCCGCCTGCCCTACGCCACCGACATGCGCTGGCCCGCCACCTGACCCGGCCCAACCGGCGCGCACCACTCACCCGCGGCCGACGGCCCGCACCCCCACCCCGACAGGGGAGACCGCACCACCGACCCCGCACCGCCGCAGAGGCCACAATGGAGGCGACGCACCCACACCAGCCCGCCACGAAGGACCCCGCCCATGGCCCGACCCCACTACCGCCACCACACCCGCTTCACCCAACTCGTGTGGTGCCTGCTGCTCACCGCCCACGCCGCAGCCGGGGTCCTCCTCCTCGCCCTCAGCCTCGCCGCCGCCGCCCTCTGCATCATCTGGGTCGGCCTGCCCCTCCTCGTCACCCTCACCCGCCTACTGCGCGGCCACGCCCACACCCACCGCCGCATGCTCGGCCACCTCCTCGCCGACGGCCCCATCCCCGCCCCCGCCTACCGCCCCCTCCCCGACAACCGCCTCACCACCCAGATCACCACCGTCCTCACCGACCCCGCCACCCGCCGCGACTACATCTGGCTCGCCACCAACGCAACCGCCGGCATCATGCTCGCAGCCCTCCCCAACGTCCTCCTCGCCCACGGCCTCCAAGCCCTCGCCTACACCTACACCTGGCGCTACACCACCAGCGCCTACGCCCTCCAACCCGTCACCACCCAAAACGACGCCTGGCCCGCCCTCATCACCGCCGCCCTCCTCCTCACCCTCGCCTACCTCCTCACCCCCACCGCCCTACACACCTACACCCGCCTCAACCGCGCCCTGCTCGCCCCCACCGAACAAGCCCGCCTCGCCGCCCGCGTCGCCCACCTCGCCACCACCCGCGCCCACACCATCGACACCCAAGCCTCCGAAATCCGCCGCATCGAACGCGACCTCCACGACGGCGCCCAAGCCCGCCTCGTCGCCCTCGGCATGAACCTCGGCATGGCCGAAGAAATGCTCACCGACAACCCCCAAGCCGCCCACCGCCTCCTCACCGAAGCCCGCGAATCCACCCGCCAAGCCCTCACCGAGCTCCGCGACCTCGTCCGCGGCATCCACCCACCCGTCCTCGTCGAACGCGGCATCGACGGCGCCGTCCGCGCCCTCGCCGTCACCCACCAGATCCCCATCACCGTCGACATCGACCTCCCCGGCCGACCCCCCGACCCCGTCGAATCCGCCGCCTACTTCGCCGTCGCCGAACTCCTCACCAACACCGCCAAACACGCCCACGCCACCCGCGCCTGGGTCCGCATCAACCACGGCCGCGACCGCATCGTCCTCATCGTCGGCGACAACGGCACCGGCGGCCTCGACCCCCGAGGCGGCACCGGCCTCACCGGTATCCGACGCCGCCTCTCCGCATTCGACGGCACCATGAACTCCGTCAGCCCCACCGGCGGGCCCACCATCATCACCATCGAACTGCCGTGCGAGACCGCATCCATGACCGAAGCCCCCACGCCCGCCCCCGACACCCACCCGAACTAACACACCGAGACACCCACCACCGGCGACAGCAGCAACCGGCGACCAGAACCACCACGCCCACGCCCGGTCCCCCCACAGGCCGCCTACCTAGCTACACTCACCCCGAAAGCGCCACCCAGGCCTGCACACCGAAGGAACCCCGCCGTGCGCGTCGTCATCGCCGAAGACCTCGCCCTGCTCCGCGACGGACTCATCCGCCTGCTCGAAGCCCACGACTGCACCGTCGCCGCCGCCGTCGACAACGGCCCCGACCTGCACAAAGCCCTCACCGAACACCGCCCCGACGTCGCCGTCGTCGACGTACGCCTACCCCCCACCTTCACCGACGAAGGACTCCAAGCCGCCATCAGCGCCCGCCAAACCCTCCCCGGCCTGCCCATCCTCGTGCTCTCCCAGCACGTCGAACAGCTCTACGCCCGCGAACTGCTCTCCGACGACCGCGGCGCCGTCGGCTACCTCCTCAAAGACCGCGTCTTCGACATCAGCCAGTTCCTCGACGCCATCAACCGCGTCGCCGCCGGCGGCACCGCAATGGACCCCGCCGTCATCTCCCAACTCCTGGCCAAACACACCGACGCCAGCCCACTCGCCCAACTCACCACCCGCGAACGCGAAGTCCTCGCCGAAATGGCCGAAGGCCGCTCCAACTCCGCCATCGCCACACGCCTTTACATAACCGAAAAAGCCGTCAGCAAGCACATCAACAGCATCTTCACCAAACTCGACCTGCCGCCCTCCACCGACGACAGCCGCCGCGTCCGCGCCGTCCTCGCCTACCTCAACCAGTAACCGCCCCACTACTCCCGCGGCGTCTCCCGACTGCGATACAACCCCTCGATCTCCTCCGCGAACGCCCGCAGCACCGCATCACGCCGCAGACTCCCATCCCCCAGCACCAGCCCCGCCGCCGCCGTGAACTCCTCCGCCAGCACGTGAAACGCCCGAACCGCCCACTCCGCCGGCACGGCGTGATTGGCCGCCACCACCGCAGAACGGATCTCCGCCCCCAGATCCGCATCCGCCGCCAACTCCGCACGCGTCATCGACAACGGCCGATTGTTCACCAACCGCCAGTACTCCACCTGGTCACCGGCCAACGTCACCAGCGCACTCGCATACGGACGCCCCCGCCCGATCACCATCGCCTGCGCCACCAGCGGATGCGCACACGCCCGCTGCTCCCACACCGCCGCATGATCGGGCTCGGCCTCCGCCGCCCCCGACGCACGAGCCCCCGGGCGCCCCCGCACCCCCGAACGGCTCGACTCGGCCCGCAACCGCCGACCCAACGCCACAAACCCCGACTCGTCCAGACTCCCCGCCACACCCGTGGCCAGCCAGCCCTCCCACAACGCCGAACGCGTCGCCTCCTCATCACCCCAATACCCCCCGAAGACCCACGGCCCCCGCACATACACCTCACCATCACCCGAGGGACGCACCTCCACCCCCGCAAGAGCCCGACCCACCGTCTGCACCCGGCGCTCCTGCGGCGACCCCGCCGTCACCACACCCCCCGACTCCGGCGTCCCCCACGCCTGCACCAACGGCACCCCCGCACCGTTGAAGAAACGCTCCAACCGCTCCGACAACCCCCCGCCGACACACACCACAAGCCGCACACGCCCACCCAGCGCCTCACGCACCCGGCTGAACACCCACTCGTACATCGCCCGCGACATCCGCCGCCACGCACCCTTGCGCTGCGCCTTGTCGTACTCCACAGCCAACTCCGTGGCCAGATTGAACGAATCCACGTTGTCCCAGCCGTTGCGCGGCGCCGCAGAACGCTCCGCCTGATACACCCGATCCACCAGCCACGGCCGGCACACCAGCACCCGCGGCGCGAACGTCCGCACCTCACGCCGCATCCGCGGACCCCACGACACGAAACCCACCGACGCACCCGTCAACGCGCACGCCACCAGCCCCGGCAAAGCCCCGGCCTCCCACAGCCCCAACTCCACCAGCACCCGGCCCACACCCGGCTCCTCGCGCTCACCACGGCGGCGCTCATCCCGAGCCGCCGAAGACAACCGCTCCACCACGGCCTCAGCCGCCGCCAGCACACCCCCGTGCGTCAACACCACACCCCGCGTGCGCACCACCGTGCTCACCGGATACACCACCGCCGCCACATCCGACGGCGACTGCTCCTCACGCCTGAACCGCACCGCCGTGGAGTCCATATACGCCCCCGGCCGCGCGATCGACTCCAAACCCCCCTGATCCAGCCGCCACACCCGCGCCAGATCACTCAACTCACGCCCCAGCGCCCCCACCGTCGCCGCGTGGCGCCCGTCCTCCAACACCACCGCCGCCGGATCGCAATCCCGCAGCACATAACCCAACCGCTCCGCCGACACCCCCGGAGCCAGCACCACGACCGCGGCCCGCACCACCCAGGCCGCCAGTACCACCACCGCACACGCCACACCCGGGCGCGCCACCACCACGATGCGGTCGCCCGCACCCACCCCCACCCCGATCAGCCCCTTGGCCACACCGGCCACCAGCGCCAGAAAGTCCCGCGACGACACCGGCTCCCAGCCCGTACCGTCCTCCGACAATCCCACCAGGACCTCGTCACGCGGAGCGTCCTCCGCCCACGCGTACGGCACATCACCCAACCCGCGAAGCCGCTCCTGCCCGCCAGCACCAACCGACGACTCCGCCATCAACGACCTCTCCTCAGACCAGACCATCGGCGGCGAAACACACAATCACCGCAGCCGAAGACACCTCACGCGAATGAGCCCCTACTGTGCACGTAATCCTCACCTCACGGCAACCCGGGCCGACACCCACACCGACCACGAAAAACGGCCCCGGCGCAACGCACCGGGGCCGCCCCCATCACACCATCATCCGACCTCACACAGCAGACCGCGCCGCCCGCCGCACCGTCGCCGCGAACACCACCGCAGCCAAGGCACCCACCGCCCCCATCACCACCGCCATACTCACCAGACTCGCCTCACCCGAAGGCGTCAACCCCGCCAGCGACGACACCCCGCCGCCCAGCGCGAACTGCAACGACCCCATCAGCGCCGACGCCGTACCCGCCACCGCCCGCGACTGCGACGAGATCGCCAACGTCGTCGCGTTGGGCATCACGAACCCCACACTGAACATCATCACGAAGAACACCGCCGTCAACGCCACCAACGCACCCGCGCCCGACACACCCGCCGCCGCCAGCACACCGAGCGCCGCCACAGCCGCCAATGCACCGCACAACCCGCCGGCCAACCGCCGCGACGTCTCCACCCGGCCGATCAGAAACGCGTTCACCTGCGTACCGACCATCAGCCCCGCCGTGTTGACCCCGAACATCAACGCGAACACCTGCTCCGAGGCACCCAGCCGACTCTGCGACACGAACGAGAACGACGACACGTAGGTGAACATCATCCCGAACGCCAACCCCAGCGTCAGCGCCGGACCCACGAACCGCACATCACGCACCAGGCCCCACACCGTGCGCGCCAGAGACACCACCCGAAACGGCCTGCGCACCGCAGCCGGCAGCGTCTCCGGCAGCGCGAAGAACACCACCACCAGGCTCACCAGCGACACCGAACCCAGCAGCACGAAACTCGACTGCCACGGACCCACCCGCAGCAACTGCGCACCCAGCACCGGCCCCAGCAACGGAGCCAACCCCGTCACCAGCATCAACCGGGAGAAGAACCGCGCAGCCTCATCGCCCTCGAACACATCGCGCACCACCGCCCGGGCGATCACCGCCCCCGAAGCGCCCGCGACACCCTGCACGAACCGCAGCACCACCAGCACCGGAGCCGACGGCACCAGCGCACACGCGAACGACACCAGCGTGAACACCGCGAACCCCACCAGCAGCGGCCCCCGCCGCCCCAGCGCATCACTCAACGGCCCGATCACCAGCTGCCCCAGCGACAACCCCAGCATGATCGCCGTCAACGTCAACTGGATCTGCGCCTGCGGCGCATGCAGATCCGCCGCGATCTCCGGAAACGCCGGCAGATAAAGATCCGTCGCCAGCGGACCGGTCGCCGTCAGTGTCCCCAGAACCAGCACCAGCAGCGCGAACGAACGCCGCGGCATGCGCCCCGACTCCTCGCGCAGCGCGATCCCGGCGACGGACTTCCCGGATAACCGGCTCTGCGACACGAAACGACCCTCCACAACCCTCGACGAACCGACACCCCGCACCACCGGGCGGGAAAAGGCGCACAACCGCCCTTAACAAGCAACGCCCCGCACGCCCCCGGGCATCCTTTCAAACGCCCCCGCGAGCGGTGACGTCGCCCACCCGGATCACTTAGTTAGCGTAACTAACCAAATCGTCGCAGGAAACCGCGTCTCCGCACCCCAGCCCCGACATCGCCGAAGCCCCACCACCACAGCGACCACATTAGCCCCCGCACACCACACCGGCCGCTCACAACACCAACCGCTCCGCCAACCGCTCCAACTCACCCGCCGCGTCCCGCGTCAAACCGGTATGAATCGCCCCCGGCTGCACGATCGTGCTCCGCGGCGCCGTCAACCACCGAAACCGCCGCCCCGCATCCTCCTCCCGCGCCGGCCCGGCCCCCGCGCCACCACGGCACACCAACTCCACCCCCTCCAGCGCCCGAGCGACACCATCCACGTCCACCCCCGGATCCAACGTCCGCAACCGCCGCGCATCCACCACGCACCGCGCACCCAGGAACCGCTGCGCACGGCAATACACGATCACCCCCGCATTGACCCGCTCCCCCCGCTCCAATCGCGGCACCACCCGAACCAGCGCATACTCGAACACATCACGCGCCACCGACACCTCAGGCACCCCGCCACTCACCGCGGCACCCCCTGCAGCCAAACGCGCTCACCCACCCGCGCCAGCAAGTGCGCCACATACGCATCGCGCACCCCCTCGGCAGACGAAAACCCCGGCTCATCCACCAACCAGTCGTCGGGAACCGAATCCACAACCCCTCGCAGCAACTCATCCGTCACCAACGGCGCCAACTCCGCATCCGCCGCCGCCACATCCGGCCCCACCGGCACCAGCACATGCTCGTCGGCGTCATAGGCCCGCGACGCCGCGCGCTCCGCATCACGCCAATTGTGATGAAAGATCAACGACGCGCCGTGGTCGATCAGATACGGCTCCCCATGCCACACCAGCATGTTCGGATTCCGCCACGTCCGATCCACATTGCCGACCAACGCGTCGAACCACAGAACCCGACCCGCGAAAACCGGATCCACCTCGAACACCTGCGAATCGAAACCCAACGCCCCCGGCAGGAAATCGATCCCCAGATTCAACCCGCCACTGGCCTTCAACAACTCCTGCACCTCGGGATCGGGCTCGCCGCGGCCGATCACCGCATCCACCCGCACCAGCGCCAGCATCGGAACCGGCAACCCCAGCGCCCGCGCCAACTCCCCCGCAATCACCTCGGCGACCAGCGACTTGCGACCCTGCCCCGCCCCCAGGAACTTCACCACATACATACCGCAGTCGTCGGCCTCGACCAGCCCCGGCAGCGACCCGCCCTCACGCAACGGCAGCACATACCGCGTCGCCGAAATCTCCTCTAGCACGCCGACAGCATACGGGCGCACCCCTGGGATACCGTTTCACCCATGCGGCTCAGCGACGACACCGAATTCAGCGAGCACGTCTCCCAAACCCTCGCCCAGGTCAACGGCGTCCGCGCCGTCGCCCTCGGCGGATCCCGCGCCACCGGCACCAACGCCACCGACAGCGACTGGGATTTCGCCATCTACTACCGCAACCGCTTCGACCCCGACGACCTGCGCGCCGTGGGATGGCCCGGCGAAATCTCCGAGATCGGCGGCTGGGGCGGCGGCGTGTTCAACGGCGGCGCCTGGCTGGAGGTCGACGAACGCCACGTCGACGTCCATTACCGCGACCTCGACGACGTCGAGTACCGCCTGGCCGAGGCCCGCAAGGGCCGCTTCGACGTCGAGATCCTCCCCTTCCACCGGGCCGGCATCCCCACCTACCTCGTCGTCGCCGAACTCGCCCTGACCGAAGTCCTGCACGGCGAACTCCCCCGCCCCGACTTCCCCGAGGAACTGCGCCGCCAGGCCCCCGAACGCTGGTGGACCCAGGCCAGGTTCGAGCTCGTATACGGCCGCAACGCCTACGCGGAACGAGGCCACCTGACCGGCACCGCCGGCACCATCGCGACCGCGGCGACCCAGGCCGCCCACGCGGTCATGGCGGCCCGCGCCACCTGGGTCACCAACGAGAAGCGCCTGCTCGACCTCGCGGGACTGCGCCACATCGACGACGTCCTGGCCGGGCTCGACACCGAGCCGGCCACCCTGATGGCGGCGGTCGACGCCACCAACCAGATCCTGGAGAAGGCGGTCAGCGAAGCGCGGTCCTGACCCCTCCACCCGGCCAGGGCGGCAGACCCGCCCTGCACACATGCGGCTGCGCTGGCCTTGTGACAGATGGTGCGGCGTAGCCGCTCCGTTTTGGTCGGGGTGGTTGTTTGGAACACAACAGCCACCTTTACAACGTAGATTTATAATGGGCGGTCGTTTCCAGGCGACCGCCCCGCGGTCATCAAGCAGGAAGGGCGCGTTTCCCGGCATTGGCGCAGGGCGGAGTGCATCGGGTTGCACCTTCCGCAGCGGCATGTGGTCCGGTGGACTCACGTCCCGCTCCCCTGAGGAAAGGTCCCTGCTCATGGATGCGTCCTTCCTGCCACCCCGCCAGGTCAAGATCGGTGACGCGGCGGCCTTCGCCGGCAGCACGCCACGGGCGATTCGCCATTACCACGGGATCGGCCTGCTCCCCGAGCCTGAGCGGGGCGGCGACGACCGCCGCCGCTACGGGTACGACGACATGATCCGCCTGCTGTGGATTCGCAAGATGGCCGACGCCGGGATCGCCCTGGACGACATCCGTGACGCCTTTACCACCCGCACGGCTTCCGCCGGTGCGGGCAGCGGAGACGGTATCGCGGACACCCTGGAGCGGTTGGCGGAAACCCTCGCCGAGCAGGAGGCGGAATTGCGGCGGCAGCGGACCGCCGTGCAGCGGATGCGCACCGAAGGCAGCCGGATGGGCCTGCTCTCCGACGTCGTCACCGAACGCCTCAAGAGCGTGCCGGAGGGCTCCCTGCGTCAGGCGGACCTGGACAGTCTGCTTGTCACCGAGCGGATCTTCGGCCCGCTCGGCGCGGCCGTCCAGGCCACCCGCTTCGTCGTCCTGGCCACGCATCCCACACTGCGGGAGGATTCCGACCGCATCGACGACGCCGAGGAGGCACTCGACGACAGTGTCGCCGTCGATGATCCACGGGTCGCTCAAGTTGCCGCCGAGCGGCACGCCTTCGAAAGCGCCCTCCAGGCCGTCATCGAGGAGTCCGGCCTGGATAAGGACGACGATGACCTCTTCGACGCCTGGGACGCTTCGCATCCTGCCACCGCCGATGGCGCTGACTCCATGAGCGCGGTCGAAGCCACCGGCAGGATGCCCTACGGCTTCTCCCCGGCCCGCCTGCGCTGTATGGAACTGGCCCAAGAGCTATCCGCCCAAGACTCACCCGCTATCTGAAACACGGCCTACTAGGGCGGGTCGGCCCGGAGAACGGGAACGCGGTCGGTGGGATAACCCGGTGAACGCGGGTAGCCACCGTGCAGAGCCCTGCGGTCCCGGCCGCAGCCGATTCGGCACACCCGGCGAAGGAGCCGCCCGATGACACCGTCCCGCAGCGGCACACCCGCCCCGGACTGGCCCGCACTGCCCGTCGGGGAATGGAGCGCCACCCGCGACACCCTGCACATGTGGACCCAGATCCTGGGCAAGGTGCGTCTGGCCCACGCTCCGATGACCAACCACTGGTGGCAGGTACCGCTGTACCTGTCGGCACGCGGCCTGACGACCTCCGCCGTCCCCGTGGACGGCGGGCTCTTCGACGCCGAGTTCGACTTCTGCGAACACCGGCTGCACCTGCGCAGCAGCGACGGCCGCAGCCGCGAGGTGGCCCTGGAGCCCAAGCCCGTCGCCGCGTTCCACGCCGAAACGGCCGATGCGCTGCGGGCCATCGGCGTCGACCCGCGCATCACGGCCTCGCCGGTGGAGGTCGAGCACGCCGTGCCCTTCGCCGAGGACACCGAGCACGCCTCTTACGACCCCGACCACGCACACCGCTTCTGGGGCCAACTCGTGGCTGCCCACCGCGTGCTCAGCCGCTTCCGCGGCCGCTTCATAGGCAAGAGCAGCCCGGTGCACTTCTTCTGGGGCGCGATGGACCTGGCGGTGACCCGGTTCTCCGGGCGCGAGGCCCCGCCCCATCCGGGCGGCGCGCCCAACTGCGGCGACTGGGTGATGGTGGAGGCCTACTCCCACGAACTCTCCAGCTGCGGGTTCTGGCCCGGGGGGTCGGCGGAGGGCAGCTTCTACTGCTACGCCTACCCGGAGCCGGCCGGCTTCGCCGAGCACTCCGTGGGTCCGCAGGGCGCGTACTACGACCGCGCGCTGGGCGAGTTCCTGCTGCCCTACGCCGACGTGCGGCGCGCACCCGACCCCGAGGCGGTGCTGCTGGAGTTCCTGCAGGGCAGCTACGAGGCTGCCGCCGTGAACGGTGGATGGGACCGGCCTTCGTTGGAGGACGATCCGGTGCGGCGTGCGTCGCCTCGATGATTGGTAGTGCTTCGTCGAGGCCGCCCAGCGGGCCGGCGCCGCTCGTCGGTTGAGGCAGGGTCAGCGGGCGCGACCAGATGTACCTGGGGAAGCGAATCGAGCTCAGCAGTCTTTACTTAATGCCTTTACAATGTAGATCGGTAAATCCGTTTCGCCGAACCCCGCGGCTGCGTAGCGATGCTGCGCATCGTGCGGCGGCCGCGGCCGCTGATTCCGCATGCGCAGCTGGGCTCGTTCCACCGCGCCGGTGACAGGTCGAGGCGCCTTGGCCTGTCACCGGCGCGCGGTAGCGTCTGCCTCGGCAAGACGCACCGGTGACAGGCGAGGGGGCGATGTGCTGGTCCTGCACGGCTGGTGGCGCTCGCACACGCAGCAGCCGCCAGGGCACATCGTGCTGTGGGCCGAGGAACCGCCCCTCCCCTCCCCCGCACGTGAGGTGCCCGTGGCCGACGGCGCCGCACCAGACCACCCGTTTGCCGCAACTGCCGATCGCCTGCGCAGTACGCTGAGCGCGCTCGGTGTCTCCGTCCCCGACCACTGTGCCGACGAGGCGAGGCTGCACCTGCCCGCGGCCGGCGGCGCACCCCTCCCCTCCCCCGCCGTCGCACCACCCGAGCGCGGCGGCACCGCCCCTTTGCACGCCCGCGGCCGGGCGAGTTGGCGTGTGCCCTGCCTGCACGTCGCCGCCGACTCCGCGCCCGCGCTGCTGTCGGCGCTGCACAGCGGTTCGGCCACCGGTGCCGAGCAGATCTCGGCTGGTCCCTCGATCGCCCACCTCGCCGCCGTCGACGCCTTCGCCGCCCGGCTGGTCGAGGCCGCTCGACTGCTGCCGCGCCTGGTCGGCGACCCGCCCCAGGCCCGGTGGCGGCCCGTCCTCGCCGGAGCCGCCGCCGAGCACTTCGCCGACCTCGCGGCCGCCCTGCCGCCGTCGGCCGCCCCGCCCGAGGCGGCACAGCCCGCACGCACCGCCGTCCACCGCTGTCTGGGCGACCTGCTCGACGCGCGCGCCCGAGCCCGGCTGACAGGCGGCGCCGCACTGGGGCGGCACCCGCTCACCGACGCGCTCTCCGGCACCGACGCCGCCGTGTCCGGCACCAGCGGTGCCGTCCACCAGACCGCAGCGCGGCTGCGCCTCTGGCACGACGACACCCGGCGCGACGCCGCCGGCGCACGGCTGGTCTTCCGGCTCGTCGAGCCCGAACCCGACCCCACCGGGAACGAGCCGTCCGGCCGGGGCGAGCAGTGGCGGGTGGAGTTCTGGGTGCAGTCCGGCGACGACCCCAGCCTCCAGGTCGCGCTGTCGGCGCTGTGGCTGGGCCAGGGCGCTCAGCGCCTGCCCACCGGAGTGGAGGCGGCTGTCCTCGCCGACCTCGCCCGCGCGGCGCGGTACTACCCCGCGCTGCGCGCCGTCCTGGCCGAGCCCGCCCCCTCGGCGCTGACGCTGAGCACCGGAGGGGCCCACGCGTTCATCCGCGACATCGCGCTGCGGCTCAGCGGCGCGGGTTTCGCCGTCGTCCTGCCCGAATGGTCGGGCCGCCGCTCACTCGGCCTGCACCTGAAAGCCCGCGAACACTCCGGTGGCGGCGGCATCGGCACCGACGACCTGGTCGACTTCTCGCTGGAAGCCGTCTGCGACGGCGAGGCCGTCGACCTGGCGGAACTCGCCGAGCTGGCCCGGCTGAAAGAGCCGCTGGTGCGCCTGCGCGGCCGCTGGATCGAAGTCGACCCCGGCCACCTGCGCACCGCCCTAGCCTACCTGCGCCGCCGCGGCAGCGGCACCGTGCGCCGCGAAGACGCGCTGCGCATGGCCGTCGATCCCGCAGGCACGACGCCGCTGCCCGTCACCGGTGTCGACGCCGACGGCGCACTGGGCGAACTCCTCAGCGGCGCCACAGAGGCCCACATGGCGCCGCTGGAGGCGCCCGAAGGCTTCACCGGCAAGCTGCGCCCCTACCAGAGCCGCGGCGCCGCCTGGCTGCGCTTCCTCGGCGAGCTGGGTCTGGGCGCGGTACTGGCCGACGACATGGGACTGGGCAAGACCGTGCAGCTGCTGGCGCTGCTGGCCGACGAACGCGACCCCGCCGCCGCGCGGAGCCCAGGGCCGACCCTTCTGGTGTGCCCGGTCTCGCTGGTGGGCAACTGGCAGCGCGAGACGGCCGGGTTCGCCCCGCAGCTGGCCGTGCACGTCCACCACGGCCCCGCGCGGCTGCACGGCAACGAACTGGCGCGGGCCGCAGGCGCCGCCGACCTGGTGGTGACCACCTACGGCATGGTGCTGCGCGACGCCGACGAGCTGGCGGCCATGCCCTGGCACCGGCTGGTCTGCGACGAAGCGCAGGCGCTGAAGAACTCCGGTACCCGCCAGGCACAGGCCGTGCGCCGGCTGAGCGCCCGCACCCGCATCGCGCTCACCGGCACTCCGGTGGAGAACAACCTCGGCGAGCTGTGGTCGGTCATGGAGTTCGCCAACCCGGGACTGCTCGGCTCCCAGCGGTCCTTCCGCGAGGGCATCGCCGCCCGGGTGGAGCGGGCGGCCGCCGCGGCTGCGGCCGAGGACGGAACCCCCCGAACGGGTGCCGCCGCCGTCGACGACAGCACCCGGGAGCTGCGCCGCATCACCGGCCCCTTCATTCTGCGCCGGCTCAAAACCGACCGGGCGATCATCTCCGATCTGCCCGACAAGCAGGAAAGCCGCGCCTGGTGCACGCTCACCCCCGAACAGGCCAGCCTGTACCAGGCCGCGGTCGACGACATGACCCGGCGCCTCGCGGAGACGGCGGACGAGCACCGCAAGGGCGTCGTGCTGGCGGCCATGGCCCGCCTCAAGCAGATCTGCAACCACCCCGCCCAGTTCCTCGCCGACGGCTCGGCACTGGCGGGGCGCTCGGGCAAGCTGGAACGCCTGCAAGGTTTGCTGGAGCATGCGCTCGCGGCCGGCGACAAGGCGCTGTGCTTCACCCAGTACACCGGTCTGGGCGAACTCCTCGCCCCTTACCTCGCCGAACGGCTGGGCCGCGAGGTGCTGTGGCTGCACGGCGGCACCCCGCGCGCCCGGCGCGAGGAGCTGATGCACCGGTTCCAGACCGCCGCCGAGCCCGCGGTCTTCCTGCTGTCGCTGAAGGCGGCCGGAACGGGCCTGAACCTCACCGCCGCCAACCATGTGCTGCACATCGACCGGTGGTGGAACCCGGCCGTGGAGGACCAGGCCACCGACCGCGCCTTCCGCATCGGGCAGCGCCGCGACGTGCAGGTCCGCAAGCTGATCTGCGTGGGGACGCTGGAGGAGCGGATCGACGCGATGATCGAACGCAAGCGGCGGCTGGCCGAGAGCGCGGTGGGCTCCGGCGAGGACTGGCTGGGCGACCTCTCCACCGGGCACCTGCGCGAGCTCGTGCGCCTGGCGCCCGAGGCGGTGGCGGCATGACGCCCGCCGCCGGCGGCCCGTCCGGTGCACAGGGCGGCAGGTGGCTCGCCGACCGCTTCGCCGCGATACTCACCGACGAGGGCGACACCTCCCGGGTACGGCGCGGCCGCGCCTACGCCGACCAGGGCGCGGTGTCGCGACTGCGGGTGCGTGCGGGCGAGGCCGCCGCCCGGGTGCGGGGATCGCGGGGCGAGCCCTACCGCGTCAGCGTCATCGTGCCGGTGCTGAGCCAGGCCGAGTGGGACACGCTCGCCCGCGCGCTGGCCGGGCAACCGGTGTTCGGGGCGGCGCTGCTGTCGGGCGGATTCCCCGCGGAGCTGGAGCGGGTCGGCGACGTGCTGGGGCTGCGCCTGGTGCCGCGCGGCCTCGGCGACCTGGTGCTGAACTGCTCCTGCCCCGACTGGGGGGCGCCCTGCAAGCACGCCGCTGCCGTGCTGTTCGCTCTGGCCGAGGAACTGGCAGCGGACCCGTTTCTGCTGGTCGAGTGGCTCGGCCGACCGCGGGGTGAGCTGCTGGCGGACCTGCGCCGCCACGCCCGCCGCCCGGCCGCCCTGCCCGAGCGCGAGGCGGCGCTGTCCGAACCCGAGCCGCCCGCCGGTCCCGCCCCCGAACCGCCGCAGGACGCGGCCGACTACTGGAAGGCGCCCGCCCTGCCCCGGCCGGTAGACCTGGCCGGGATCCCCTCGGCGCTGACGGTCACCGCCCCTCCCCCGCCGGGTGACGACGAGGACGCCGCGCAGGCCGACCTCGCGGAGCTGCTGGCTCCCCTCTACGCGCGTTTCGCCCGGCACGGCCCGGGTGAGCGGGGCGAGTGAGGCCGCCCCGGCGCTTGCCCTTCCCGGCACTCCCGATCGACGTGGCACTCCGCGCCGCCGCACCGGCTCGGGAAACGAGGACCCGGGGAACGGCCGGGCTAGGGTGGTCCCGGCGGCGGGCACGGGCCGCAAAGCGGCCTACCTGCAGCCGTCTGCGACCGCTGCGTCATCCGTCCCGCCGGCGGCGGCCTCGGCGGAAAGGGTGCGCAGCACATCCAGCGCGCGCTCACTCTCGTCGGCCGGGACGAACACGTGGTCGTGGTGGAATCCGGCGACGATGTTGCACGGGATGGCGGCACGGGCCAGCGCCGCCGACACCGCGGCGGTCAGTCCGACCGCGTCCAGCGCGGAGTGCACCCGCAAGGTGATCCACGCGGCGGCGAAGTCGTACACCAGTCCGGCGGCCTCGGCCTCCTCGCGGGTGCAGACCACCGTCAGCCCTTCGTCTTCGGCGACGGTGACCGCCGGGTCCACGCCTGCGGGCGGTGCGGCGGCGCGGGCGAACACGTAGGTCCCACTGCGCAGCTCGGGCCGGAGTCCGGCGAGCATGCGGTCGAGGTCGCGTTCAGGGGTGTGCACAGGGCTCCCGGCGGCTGCTGAGGGACCGGGGGCTAGCGGGCCCGGCCGGCGATGTCGGAGGGGCGGATCCGAAAGACCTGCAACCGGTTGTTGTAGTACTTCTCGGTCTCGCCGACCCACTCCATGCCCAGGCGGCGGGCGGTGGCGACGGCGCGGGTGTTCTTCGGGCGCGCCACCGCGAACAGCTCCTCGATGCCCTGCTCGAAGGCCCAGCCGATGATGGCGCCGCCGGCCTCGGTGGCGTAGCCGTTGCCCCAGGCGTCGGGGCGCAGCTGCCAGTTCAGCTCGAAGTCCTCCTCGAACGGCGGCAGCAGGCGCAGCGACAGGCCGCCGATGAGGTCGCCGTCGCGCCGGCGCACGATCGCCCAGCGCCCGGCCGGCGGCAGGAAGTTGGGCTGGGCCTCGACCCAGGCGTGCAGCACGGACCGCATCGCCTCGACGTCGGTGACGGCGCGCATCTCGGGGGTGAGCCAGCGGGCGACCTCCTCGGCCCCGTAGATCCGCAGCGCGGCTTCGGCGTCGTCGGTGGTCCAGTCGCGGATGATCAACCGCTCGGTGCGCAGCTCAGGGCTTGAGGTCATATCGGGCATGTTAACCAAGATGCGCCGCCGCCGACCGTGCGCCGCGCCTTCCGCAGGCGGCCTCCGGAAGCGCGGCGGGGGCCGCCCGGTGATCCGGACGGCCCCCGCCTGCGAGTGGTGGAGTCGTCGCCGACTACACGCCCTGCACGTTCTCGGCCTGCGGGCCCTTGGGGCTCTGCGTGACGTCGAACTCGACGCGCTGGTTCTCCTCAAGGTTGCGGAAGCCGGAGCCCGCGATGTTGCTGTAGTGGACGAAGACGTCCGGGCCGCCGGCATCCTGCTGGATGAAGCCGAAGCCCTTCTCGCTGTTGAACCACTTGACGGTTCCCTGCGCCATGGCTGATCCCTCACTTCCCGAGATCGGTCCAGACCCGCACTCTGCGGCATCTGCGGGTGCTGCGAACCTTCTCCGGATTGAAAAACGCCCGCTGGTCAAAAACTCCGCGGGCGATCACACAGGATCCAGCGAAATCAAGACTGCTACCCACAGCCGATACTAACACCGGGTAGGTGTGCGTGATGGGTGGCGTGAGTCACGGAAAGCGCTGTTGACGCAGGTTTGAACGACATACCAACGGACGCCTTTACAAGGTAGATCCGTTCTGGCGCCGGAGGCCGCGACCGACCGACCCGCTTTGCTCTCCGATGATCGTCTGCGATTCCGCTTGGTGGAAGAATGGAGGCGACCCGTGATCCAGCCGCCGGATGGGGGCGCTCAGCCGTGTCCAACGCACCCAGCGACGAGCCCGACCAGCACACGCCCGACGTCGGTACTCCCCGCGACTCCGCCGCCGGGATCCCCGCCGTCGTCCACGGCCTGCGCAGCGTCGGCGCCCAGGCGGGCGCCGCGCGCGGCCTGCGCACCCTGGCCCGAGTCAACCAGAAGCGCGGATTCGACTGCCCCGGTTGCGCCTGGCCCGAGCCCGACCACCGCCACCCTGCCGAGTTCTGCGAGAACGGCGCGAAGGCCGTCGCCGAGGAGGCCACCCGCCGCGCCGTCTCCGCCGGCTTCTTCGCCCGCCACTCCGTGGCCGACCTCGCCGAGCGCTCCGGGTACTGGCTCGGGCAGCAGGGGCGGCTCACTGAGCCGATGTACCTGGCGCCGGGCGCCACGCACTACTCCCCCATCGGCTGGGACGCCGCCCTGGACCTGCTCGCCGAGCACCTGCGCGGCCTCGACTCCCCCGACGAGGCGGTCTTCTACACATCGGGGCGCACCTCCAACGAGGCGGCGTTCCTCTACCAGCTGCTCGCGCGCCGCCTGGGCACCAACAACCTGCCCGACTGCTCGAACATGTGCCACGAGTCCTCCGGGGAGGCGCTGGGTGAGACCCTGGGCGTGGGCAAGGGCAGCGTGCACCTGGAGGACCTCTGCCGCGCCGACCTGATCGTCGTCGCCGGGCAGAACCCCGGTACCAACCACCCCAGGATGCTCACCGCTCTGGAGAAGGCCAAGCGGGCGGGCGCGCGGATCGTCACCGTCAACCCGCTGCCCGAGGCGGGCATGCAGCGCTTCCGCAACCCGCAGAGCCTGCGCGGCCTCGCCGCCGGCGGCACCGTGCTGACCGACCTGTTCCTGCAGGTCCGCCTGGGCGGCGACCTCGCCCTCTTCACCGCTCTCAACCGCCTGCTGCTGCAGACGGAGGAGGCCGAGCCCGACTCGGGCGCGCTCGACCGCGCGTTCATCGACGAGCACACCCACGGCTTCGACGCCTACGCCAAGCAGCTGCTCACCGAGGACGAGGACGCCTTCTGGCGGCGCGTCACGGCCGCCACCGGTCTGGACCGAACGCGTATCGAAGAGGCCCTGGCCATGGTGCGCGGCGCTCGCCGCATCGTGGTCTGCTGGGCGATGGGGCTGACCCAGCACCGCCACGCCGTGCCCACCATCCGCGAGGTGGTCAACTTCCTGCTGCTGCGCGGCAACGTCGGCCGCCCGGGAGCGGGCGTGTGCCCGGTGCGCGGGCACAGCAACGTCCAGGGCGACCGCACCATGGGCATCTTCGAGCGCCCGAAGCCGGCGTTCCTGGATGCGCTGGGCGCCGAATTCGGCTTCGAGCCGCCGCGCGAACACGGTCTGGACGTGGTCCGCTCGATCCGCGCGATGCGCGAAGGCTCGGCGAAGGTCTTCACGGCCATGGGCGGCAACTTCGTCTCCGCGGCCCCCGACACCGCGGCCACCGAGGAGGCGGTGCGCCGCTGCGAACTGACCGTGCAGGTCTCCACCAAGCTCAACCGCTCGCACACGGTCACCGGTGAATGCGCGCTGATCCTGCCCGCGCTGGCGCGCAGCGACCGCGACCGGGGCCCCGACGGCGCCGAGCGCTTCGTCACGGTGGAGGACTCCATGGGTCGGGTGCACGCCTCGCGCGGCAGCGTCGAGCCGCTGTCCAGGGAAATGCGCGCCGAAGTCGACATCGTCTGCGACCTGGCGCAGCGGCTCTTCGGAGCGGAGCCCACCGCCGACTGGGCGGGGATGGCGGCCGACTACGACCGCGTCCGCGACCGCATCGCCGCGGTCGTGCCGGGCTTCACCGACTTCAACGCGCGGGTGCGCGCGCCCGGCGGGTTCGCGCTGCCGCACGCCCCGCGCGACGACCGCTCCTTCCCCACCGCCACGGGCCGCGCCAACTTCACCGCCAACCCGATCACCGCGCCACAGGTGCCTCTCGGGCGGCTGCTGCTGCAGACACTGCGCTCACACGACCAGTACAACACCACGGTCTACGGCCTGGACGACCGCTACCGCGGGGTGCGCGGCGGACGTCGGGTGGTGTTCGTCAACGCCGAGGACGCACGCGAACTGGGGTTGGCCGACGGCCGGCGGGTCGACCTGATCGGCGAGTGGAGCGACGGCACCGAGCGCCGCGCCTTCGGGTTCCGCCTGGCCTGCTACCCCACGCCGCGCGGTTGCGCGGCGGCCTATTATCCGGAGACCAACGTGCTGGTGCCGCTGGACCACACGGCCGAGTACAGCAACACCCCGGCGTCGAAGTCGGTGGTCGTGCGGCTGGAGCCCGCCGACTAACCGGCCGGGGACGCCACCGGGGCCCCGAGCGCAGGCGCCGACTGAAGCCGCGGTCGACGGCCGTCACCCGCTCCGGGCCGGCAACCGCTCCGGCAGCCCGAACAGCGGGAACAGGCGCTCGGTGTCGAGGTAGCTGGTGATGCCCACGATGCGGTCGCCGGAGGTCTCGACGACCTGCAGCGCCCACGGCTCGAACGTGCCGCCCACTCCGCCGGGGCGGTACTGGCCGAAGGCGCCCGTCCCGTTGGCGGACACGGGGACCAGCCGGGAGCCGCGGCACCCGTGGCCCGGGCCGGTCATCCAGGCGGCGATGGCCTCGACGCCCTGCAGCCACAGCGCATAGGGCGGCATGGACATGGCGGCGTCCTCGCGCAGCAGCGCGGCGAGGGAGTCCATGTCGTAGGACTCGAAGGCGTCGACGTAGCGAGCGAGCAGCTCGGCCTGTGCTCCGTCGCCGGGCCGCAGCACTTCGGCGTCGGTGTCGTCGAGTTTGGCCAGGGTGGCGCGGGCGCGCTGCAGGGCGCTGTTGACCGAGGCGACGCTGGTGTCCAACAGGTCGGCGACCTCCTGGGCCCGCCAGGCCAGGACCTCGCGCAGGATGAGCACCGCCCGCTGGCGGGGGGCGAGGTGCTGCAGCGCGGCGACGAAGGCCAGTCGCACGCTGTCGCGCAGGGCGACCTGGTCGGCGGGGTCCCCGCCGGCGGGCAGCGCCCGGCTGTCGGGGAAGGGCTCGACCCAGGTCTCGTCGGCGTAGGCGGGGCCGAGCACGGCGTCGGTGCCCTGCGCCGGGCCCATCTCCATCGGCCGCGCGCGCCGCGACCGGCCGTTGAGGGCGTCCATACAGGTGTTGGTGGTGATGCGGTACAGCCACGAACGCAGCGAGGAGCGGCCCTCGAAGCGGTCCACGCCGCGCCAGGCGCGCACCATGGCCTCCTGGACGGCGTCCTCCGCCTCGAACGCCGAGCCCAGCATCCGGTAGCAGTACCCGGTGAGCTCGACGCGGTAGGATTCCAGGCGGCGTTCGATCTCCTCGGGGGAGGAGGGCGGTGTCCCGGGCTCCTTCGCAGGAGTCGCAGCGAGTTCGCTCATCGAGTGTCCTCTCCGGCGCCGCCGACCGGCCGCGTGCGCCGGCGCCTCGGGCGGAGTTTCCGCAGGTGGTATCGACAATCCTTACGCTAGCGGCGGGGTATGACAAGAGCGGTTTCGCCCGTACGCCCCGAGACGGCCGAGGCGCGTTCTGCGGCGTCTGTTCAGTCGACGATGCGCTCTGGCGGGGTCGGTTCGGATGGGACGCCAACAGCCACCTTTACATCGTAGATTCCACATGGCGCCAGGGTTCAACCTCTCCCTCCACCGCGGTGCGACCGCGGTAGGCGTTTGCCGCCGCCGACTGCGGTCAGCCGGTTTGTCGGGGAACGCACACCGTTCGCGGGCCGGGTCCCCGGCCCGCGAACGGCCCGCACTGCGGCGCTCCCCCGTTGCAAGTACCACCGGCGGCCGCAGGCACCGCGGCCGCTCACCGGCGGTCGCCACAGCCCCGCGGCCGCAGCCCCGCCGGTGGCGGCCCGGCGGGGCTGCGGCCAGCGGAAAGGGGATACGGTGACCGCGCACACCACCGCAGCAGCCCGTGGCAGCGCCGCGGAGTCCGTCGACGCCGAGGCACTGCGCCGGGACCTCGTCGACCGGGTCGACGGCGAGGTCCGCTTCGACGACGGCACCCGCTCGATCTATGCCACCGACGCCTCCAACTACCGGCAGATCCCCGTCGGCGCGGTGATACCGCACAACCTGGAGGCGGGGGTGGAGGCCGTGGCCGTCTGCCGCGAGCACGACGCACCGCTGCTCTCGCGGGGCGGCGGGACGAGCCTGGCCGGCCAGTGCTGCAACACGGCGGTGGTCATCGACTGGTCCAAGTACTGCAACCGGGTGCTCGACGTCGATCTGGAGGCCGGCACCGCCACCGTCGAGCCGGGCATCGTGCTCGACACCCTCAACGCCCGCACCCGCGCCGAGGGCGGCGTCATCTTCGGGCCGCAGCCCTCCACCCACGGCCGCTGCACCCTCGGCGGCATGATCGGCAACGACTCCTGCGGATCCACCGCCCAGGCCTACGGCAAGACCTCGGCCAACATCCACCGGCTGGAAATCCTGACCTACGACGGCTGCCGGATGTGGGTGGGCCCCACCGGCGACGAAGAGTACGCGCGCATCCAGGCCGAGGGAGGCCGCCCCGCCGAGATCCACCGCGAACTGCGTGAGCTCGCCGAGCGCCACGGCCCGGCGATCCGGCGCCGGTTCCCCGACATCCCCCGCCGCGTCTCCGGCTACAGCCTCGACGCGCTGCTGCCGGAGAACGGCTGCGACCTGGCCCGGGCCCTGGTGGGCTCGGAGGGAACGCTGGCCACCGTGCTGCGCGCCGAGGTCCGCCTGTCCCACGAACCGCCCGCGCGCACGATGGTGCTGTGCGGGTTCCGCGACATCTTCGCCGCCGCCGACGCGGTGCCCGGCATCGTGGAGTTCGAGCCCATGGCGCTGGAAGGAATCGACGACAAGCTCGTCGGCTTCGAGCGCCGCGAGCAGCTGAACCGGCAGGCGCTGCGCAGCCTGCCCGAGGGCGCCGGCTGGCTGATGGTGCAGTTCGGCGGCGACACCGGCGAGGAGTCGCGGCGCCGGGCCGAGGAGTTCCGCGACGCCCTGTCCGGCAGCGAGGACGCCCCGGTCGTCCAGATCTACGACGACCCCGGCCACGCCGCGGCGATGTGGTCGGTGCGCGAGGCGGGGCTGGGCGCCACCGCGCGGGTCCCGGCCGAACCCGATACCTGGCCGGGCTGGGAGGACTCGGCGGTGCCGCCGGAGCGCTTCGGCGACTACCTGCGCGACCTCCACGCGCTGATGGAGGAGTTCGGCTACGCCCGCCGCTCGGCCATGTACGGCCACTTCGGGCACGGCTGCCTGCACACCCGCATCCCCTTCGAGCTGACCACCGCCGACGGAGTCGCCGACTACCGCAGCTTCGCCGAACGCGCCGCCGACCTGGCCGCGCGCTACGGCGGCTCGTTCTCCGGCGAGCACGGCGACGGCCAGTCGCGCGCGGAGCTGTGGCCGCGGATGTTCGGCAGCGAGCTGATGCCGGCCTTCACCGAACTGAAGCGGATCTTCGACCCCGGCGACCGGATGAACCCCGGCAAGCTCGTGCGCCCCGACGGCGCGGCTCCCCAGCGGCTGGACGAGCACCTGCGGCTGGGCACGGACTACCGGCCGGAGCATCCGGATACCTTCTTCGCCTACCCGGGCGACGACGGCGACTTCGCCCGCGCCACGCTGCGCTGCGTGGGTGTGGGCGCCTGCCGCCACGACAGCGGCGGGGTGATGTGCCCGAGCTACCGGGTCACGGGCGAGGAGGCGCACTCCACGCGCGGCCGCGCCCGGATGCTCAACGACATGCTGCGCGGCGACGTGGTGGAGGGGTGGCGATCGCCCGAGGTCGACGACGCGCTGGACCTGTGCCTGGCCTGCAAGGGCTGCAAGAGCGACTGCCCGGTCAACGTGGACATGGCCACCTACAAGGCGGAGTTCCTGGCCCACCACCACCGCGGGCGCGTGCGCCCGGCCGCGCACTACTCGATGGGCTGGCTGCCGCTGTGGGCGCGGCTGGCCTCGGTCGCGCCCGAGGGCGCCAACGCGTTCAGCGCCGCGGCGGGGCTCGTCCCGCGGGCCAAGCGGCTCGGCGGGGTCGCCGCAGACAGGCCCATCCCGGCGTTCGCGCCGGTGCGGCTGCGCGACGCGTTCCGCCGCCGCTCGCGGCGCCGCGGCGGCAGCGGCGGCGACAGCACCGGGCGCGGTGAGGTGATCCTGTGGCCCGACACCTTCACCGACAACTTCCAGCCCGAGGTCGGCGCGGCGGCGGTGCGCGTGCTGGAGGACGCCGGGTTCGCGGTGCGGATGCCGCGGCGCACCCTGTGCTGCGGGCTGACCTGGATCAGCACCGGCCAACTGAAGACCGCACGCCGGGTGATCCAGCGCACTGTGGCGGCACTGCGCGAGGACATCCGGGCGGGGGTGCCCGTCGTCGGGCTGGAACCCTCGTGCACGGCGGTGTTCCGCTCCGACGCACCTGAGATGTTCCCGCACGACGAGGACGTGCGCCGACTCAGCGAGCAGACCTTCACCCTGGCCGAGCTGCTGAACGAGCGCGCTCCCGACTGGGAGCCGCCGCGGATGGAACGGGCGGCCATGGCACAGCCGCACTGCCACCAGCACGCGATCATGGGCTTCTCCGCCGACAAGAGCCTGCTGGAGCGCACGGGCGCGGACACGCGGGTGCTGGACGCCGGGTGCTGCGGTCTGGCCGGGAACTTCGGTTTCGAGGACGGCCACTACGCGGTCTCGATGGCCTGTGCCGAGGACGGGCTGCTGCCGGCGGTGCGCGACGCCGACCCCTCGGCGGTGGTGCTGGCGGACGGGTTCAGTTGCCGTACGCAGATCGAGCACGCCGACGTCGGCCGCGAGGCGGTGCACCTGGCCCAAGCGCTGGACATGGCGCTGCGCCGCGGAGCGCCGGACCGCCGACCCGAGCAGGGTGCGGCGCGGACGACCGAGCGGCGGCGGGCACCGGCCTACGACGCCGACGAGATCCGCGCGGAGGCGGTGCGCGCCGGGCAGTCGGGCTCCTTCGCCACCGGGTCCGGATCGTCCGGGACGGGGGTGTGAGCCGTGGGCTTCAGCGACCCCGCCGTCACCGGCGTGCGCGCCGCCGCCTATACCGTGCCGACCGACCGCCACTCCGCGGACGGCACACTGGCCTGGGATTCCACCACCATCGTGGTCGTGCACGTGGCGGGCGGCGGACACGAGGGGCTGGGCTGGACCTACGGGCCGCCGGCCTGCGCCGCGATCGTGCACGACCAGCTCGCCCCCGTGGTGCGCGATCTTCGGGTGCTGGACGTTCCGGCTGCGCTGGAGGCCATGGTCCGCGCGGTGCGCAACGCGGGGCGTCCGGGCGCGGTCGGCTATGCGGTCTCGGCCGTGGAGACCGCGCTGTGGGATCTCAAGGCGCGCCTGCTCGGTCTGCCGCTGTACCGGCTGCTGGGTGCGATGCGCAGCGCTGTTCCGCTGTACGGCAGCGGTGGGCTGACCTCCTACGGCGACGACGACCTGCGCCGCCAGTTGCGCGGCTGGGTGCATGAGGAGGGCTTCGACCGGGTCAAGATCAAAATCGGGGAAGACCGGGGCACACGGGAGCGGCGCGACCTGGAGCGGGTGCGGCTGGCCCGCGAGATCGTCGGCGACGGCGCCGAACTGTTCGTCGACGCCAACGGCGCCTACACCGCCAAGCAGGCGATCCGCGTGGCCCGCGGCCTGGACGCCGCGGGTGTCTCCTGGCTGGAGGAACCGGTCTCCTCCGACGACCTGGCGGGGCTGCACCAGGTTCGCGACGGCTCGGCGATGGATGTGACCGCCGGCGAATACGGCTGCACCGTCGCCTACTTCGAGCACATGTGCGCCGCCGGGGCGGTGGACTGCCTGCAGGCCGACGCCACCCGCTGCGGCGGTGTACTGGAGTTCCTGCGGGTCTGCGCGGTGGCGGCGGCCCACGGGCTGGACAGCTCCGCCCACTGCGCCCCTTACCTGCACCGGCATGTGGCGGCGGCCACCCCGCGGCTGCGGCACGTGGAGTGGTTCCACGACCACGTGCGCATCGAGCGCCGGCTCTTCGAGGGGGCCGACCCGCCCGAGCGGGGGGTGCTGCCGCTGGATCCGCAGCGCCCCGGCCACGGCGTGGAGCTGCGCGAGGCCGATGCCCAGCCCTACCGCGTGGTATGAGGCGTTGCCGTTCGGGTGCACTCCACACGAGTGCCTTTACAATGTAGATTTCCTCTAGCCGCCGCGGAGGCCGATCCCGGCCGCGGCACCGGCCGGAATCGGCCTCCTGCGCGCTCCCCCCGATCGCCGGGCACCGGTGTCGGCGCCGTGGCCTAAGGTGTGCGCAGGCGCGGGAGCGGGCGACGAGGAGGATGCCGTGGCCAGATACGCGGCCCTGCTGCGCGGGATCAACGTGGGCGGGCGCAACAAGGTCCGGATGGCCGATCTGCGCGCGCTGCTGGCAGGGCTGGGCCATACCGACGCGGCCACGCTGCTGCAGAGCGGCAACGCCGCCTTCACCTCCGCCGAGGCCGACCCGGTCGACCTGGGCGCCGCGATCGAGCGGGCGATCGACGCCGAGCTGGGGCTGAGCGTCGCGGTGATGGTGCGCAGCGCCGCCGACCTGGAGCGGGTGGTGGCCGAGGTCCCGTTCGCCGTACGCGATCCCGCCAAGTGCGCGGTGGCCTTCCTCAACACCGCGGTCGACCGCGAGCGGCTGGCCCGGCTCGACACCGCCGCCTACGCTCCCGAGGAGCTCGTAGCGGGCGAGCGCGAGCTGTACCTGTACTTCCCCGACGGCTCGGGCCGCGCCAAGCTGACGCAGGTGCTGGACCGCCACCTTCCGGCACCGGCCACCGTGCGCAACTGGAACACCACCACCCGGCTGCTGGAGCTGGTGCACCAGGGCGCCGGTTGACGCCGGAGCGGCCCCGGCGGCGCCGACCCCACCCCGGCTGGGGGACGGCCGGCACCGGCGGTAGCGTCGGACGCGGGCCGTATGCGCAGGCCGATGCGCATCCCGGCCGCCGCGCCGGCGGGCACGACGACGCCTTCCCGTCCTTCGCGGACGTCGCGTGGGCTCGTTCGGCCCCTCCCCCACCTGCTAGGGGCGCACCGCTTCGGCGTGCGTCGGCGGCGGCGGCGCGGCCGGTTCCCGCCTTTTCGGGTCAGATGTGAGGAGAGGCACTCGACGATGAGTGAGCGGCGAGGTGGAGCGCGCCGTCGGGCGATCGCGGTGGCGGCGGTCGCGGCCGCGGCCGTGCTCGCGCTGGCGGGCTGCGGCGGCAGCGGCGGGCAGCAGGAGATGTCCCAGCAGCGCACGGGGCCTTTTATGGAGGTCTCGGCGAGCGCGATGCCGGCGCCGCCTTATGAGTTCTCCACCACCCGGGGCGAGCCGTGGGCGTTCGGCGACGTGGCCCGGGACCGGCTGACGCTGCTCTACTTCGGCTACACGAGCTGCCCGGACGTGTGCCCGACCACCATGGCCGACGTCAACGCCGCGCTGCAGCGCATCGGCGGCACCGCCGAGGACTTCGACGTCGTGATGGTCAGCACCGACCCCCGGCGCGACACCGACGAGCAGCTGCGCGGCTGGCTGGACTCGTTCAATCCGCGGTTCACCGGGGTGCGCGGGCCCATCGACGAGGTCGTCGCGGCCGCCGAGGCCTACGGCATCCCCGTCGAGGCGCCGAAGGAGTCCGAGGGCGACTACCTGGTCACCCACGGGGGGCGGCTCGCCGTGCTCAACGGCGACGGCGCCGCGGTGGGGTTCTTCGACGAGGGCACCTCGGCGAAGGCGATGAGCGAGGAGCTGCCCGGGCTTGCCGAGAAGTGGCTGTGACGCCGCAACCGACACCGGCACCGACACCCACACTTCCACCGCCGACCGCGGGCGGATTCCCGTCGAACACGAACGGACGACTGCGACGATGACCACCACCAAGCGCCCGGCGCTCGCCTTCGCGGCGGCCGGCCTCACCGCCCTCGCCCTCTCCGGCTGCGGCGGCACCGCCTCCTCCGCCGGCACGGACCCCTCCCCCGCCGCCACCGCGACGCCCGACGCCGCGCAAGCCGGCAAAGGCAGCGCATCGAGCGGTGACATCGCGGTCAGCGGGGCGTGGGTACCCGTGCCGGCTCGGCCCGACGTCGGCGCCGCCTACCTCACCGTGCAGAACTCCGGTGCGGAGGACGACGCCCTCGTCGGCGCGGCGAGCACCGCCTCGCAGACGACGCAGATCCACACCACCGAGATCACCGAGAGCGGGGCCTCGACGATGAAGCAGGTCGAGGAGGTCCCCCTCCCGGCGGGGGGCGCCGCGCAGCTGGAGCCCGGCGGCCACCACATCATGATCATGGACATCGCCGAGGAGCTGGCCGTCGGCGACACGGTGACGTTGACGCTGTCGTTCGACAGCGGCGCCGAGGTACGGGTTCCCGCGCCGGTCCTGGAGCGCGGCGGAGGCCGGTGACCTGACCGACCGCCCTGGACACGGGTCCCGGCCGCCGCGTCGCACGTGTCCCGGGGCGGCGCGCGGACGCGGAACCGAAGGAGGAGCAGACGAGACGATGAGCGAATCCGGGCCGCCGCAGGACCCGCCCGACCAGCCGGCGCAGTCGCCGCCGGGCGGTGTGTCGCGCCGCGGGATGCTGGCCCGCATCGGCGCCGCCGCGCTCGTCGGCGCGGGCACCGGCCTGGGGGCGGGCGAAGTGCTGCCGCCGCGTGCACAGCCCGCCGGCGAGGCCGCGACGCCGCCGCGGTTGGCCATGGCCGCCGCGGAGTCCCCCGAGGGCGGCCCCGCGCGGCTGCAACCCGGCATCACCGGCACTCCGCCCGCCTTCTCGCACGTCCTCGCGCTGGACGTGCACGGCGCCGGCGGCGAGGGCGCGTCCGAGGCGGCGGCGGTCGCCGAGCGCGCCTCGCAGGTGCTGCGCGCCTGGTCCGCCGCCGCCGAGCGGCTGCACCGCGAAGGCCCGGCCGCCGTCGTGCCCGGAGCCGCCTCGGCCGACCTGCTGCCCGCTTCGCTCAGCGTCACCGTGGGCATCGGGCCGTCGCTGCCGGCTGCCGCCGGCCGCGGTGACGCGCGCCCCGCGGCCATGGCCGACCTCCCCGCCTTCGCCACCGACGCGCTGCACGAGCAGTGGTGCGGCGGCGACCTGCTGCTCCAGGTGGGCGCCGAGGACCCGGTGGTCGCGGCCTCGGCCGTGCAGCACCTGCTGTCCCAGGGGCGCGAGCACGCCCGCGTGCGCTGGTCGGTACGCGGTTTCCGGCGCACCGCCGCGGCCGCCGAGGACCCCTCGGCCACGCCGCGCAACCTCATGGGACAGATCGACGGAACCAACAATCCCGCGGGATCCCTGCTGGACCAGACGGTCCAGGTGCGCGAGGGCGCGGGCCCCGCATGGATGGCGGGCGGCAGCTATCTGGTCGTCCGGCGGATCCGGATGCTGCTGGCGGACTGGTTCGCCGAGGACGTCGGCCACCGCGAGGGGGTGATCGGCCGCGACCTGCCCACCGGCGCGCCGCTGGGCCGCGAAGGTGTCGACGCCGAGGTCGACCTCGCGGCCGAGGACGCCCGCGGCCGCCCCCTCATCGGCGACCACGCCCACATCCGCCTGGCGAGCCCGCAGAACAACCTGGGCGCGCGCATGCTGCGCCGCGGCTACAACTACGACGAGGGCTGGCGTGCCGACGGCACGCGTGACGCCGGCCTGCTCTTCATGGCCTGGCAGGCCGACCCGGCGCGCGGTTTCGTGCCCGTCCAGCGCAACCTCGCCGACAACGCCGACGCCCTCAACGAGTACACCCGCCACGAGGGCAGCGCCCTGTTCGCCGTTCCCCCGGCCGCACCCGAGGGCGGCTACCTCGGTCAGGAGCTGTTCGAGGGGTAGGGCGGTCCGGGCCACTCCCGCCGGTCGGCGGCGCGAGGCGCCCGCTCAGCGGCCGGGCGGCGCCGGCTTGGGCCGCCCGAGCTCCTCTCCCGCGGCGAAGCGCTCGGCCACCTCGCCCACGGTGCTGAACGCGACGCCCGTGCCGGCGATGCGGTCGAGCCATTCCTCCATCCGCAGCAGCCGGTGGCCGCGACCGATGACCTGGGGGTGGAACGTCACGGTCAGCACCCCCTGCTCGGTCTCGCGCAGCATGTAGGTCAGATCGGCCTCCCAGTCGCCGAACATGCGCTCCGCATCGCCCAGACCCGGCAGCGTCCGCGCGGGCGAGGTCAGAAACTCCAAGTGCGGCAGGTCGTCAAGGGTCCAGCTGACCGGGACCTCCACCAGCGGCGTCGGATCGCCCCACACCACCCCTTCGGCGTCCACCCGGTCGCCCACGCGGCAGTGGTAGGGGGCGTAGTCGTGGCCCATCATGCTGGAGTCGTAGCGCAGCCCCCGCTCGTTCAGCAGCGCGACCGTGTTCTCCGACAGGTCCCAGGCCGGCGCCCGGAACCCGCGTATCCCGCCTTCGGCGACGTCCTGCACCGCCGCGAGGGAGCGGTCCAGCACCGCCCGCTCGGCGTCCTCCGGCAGCGCGGCGACGTTCTCGTGGGCGTCGCCGTGCAGCGCGATCTCGTGGCCCTGGTCGCCGATGCGGCGGCACAGCTCGGGGTAGGTCCGTGCCGTGTGGCCGGGGACGAACCAGGTCGCCACCAGTTCCCGCCGCGCCAGCAACTCCAGCAGCCGGGGCACGGCGACCGCCCCGAACTCGCCGCGCGAGCGCGGGGTCGCCGAGAGCTGCCCGCGGTCGACCCACACCGACAGCGCGTCGAAGTCGAAGGTGAGGCAGACGTATCCGTTCGGCATGGCTGCGGTGCTCCTTTTCCTCAGGCGAGCGGGAGCGCGGCGTTGCCCGCCCCCGCTCCGCCGTCGACGGTGACGGTCGTACCGGTGATCCACTCGGCGTCCGCGGAGCACAGGTAGGCCGCGGCCGCCGCGACGTCGTCGGGCGTTCCGGGGCGGGGCCAGGGCCGCCCGGCCTGCACGGCGCGCACGTAGTCGGCGCCGAGCGGATTCACCTCGCTGTCGACCTCCACGAACCCCGGTGCGACCGCGTTGGCCCGGATCCGGTACTCGGCGAACTCCAGGGCGAGGGCCTTGGTGAGCATCGTCAGACCCGCCTTGGAGGTGCAGTAGTGGGCGGCCCCGCGCCGCGCGCGCTCCCCCGCGGTGGAGGTGACGTTGACGACGGCACCCGGTCGGCCTTCCGCTGCCAGGGTGCGGGCGAACTCGGTGGACAGCGCGAAGGGGCCGTCGAGGTTGGTGGCGAGCACGCCGCGCCATTC
The DNA here is from genome assembly GCF_004323735.1 of Streptomonospora litoralis. Classification (GTDB taxonomy): domain Bacteria; phylum Actinomycetota; class Actinomycetes; order Streptosporangiales; family Streptosporangiaceae; genus Streptomonospora; species Streptomonospora litoralis. Next base: position 3,011,745 of record NZ_CP036455.1, read on the forward strand.
GGCGTCGCTCATCTCCATCAGCGGCCGGCTCGGGTACAGCCCCGCCGCGTTGACCAGCACGTCGAGCCCGCCGAAGTGCTCACCGGCGCTGCGCACGCACGCGCGGGCCGAGTCGGCGTCGGCGACGTCGGCCGCGACGACGGCGACGCCCTCGGGCCGCTGGAGTTGTTCGCGCAGGGCCGTGCACGCGGCCTCGCTGCGGTCACTGAGCACGACGTCGGCGCCCTCGGCCAGGAAGCGGCGGGCGATCGCCCCGCCGATCCCGCCCGCGGCTCCGGTGACCAGGACTGTGCGGCTCACTGTTCCTCCCAGATCTCGCGGCGGTTCATGCCCCGGCGCAGGGCCAGGTACTGCGGCACGCTCAGTCGGGGCGGCGACTGCGCGAGGACGCGGCGGGCGCCCGCGGCGCCGTCGGCGAGCAGGTCCACGACCGCCCCGGCGAGGTACAGTGCCGGCTCGACCGCGGCGGCGCGGTGGTCGCGCACCCGGTAGTCGGGGCTGTGGTGGTCTCCGTCGGCGCCGCCGGTGTAGGGGTGGGAGACGGGCATGACGTGGCCCAGGTCGCCCATGTCGCTGCACGCACCCAGGTGGCGTCCGCGCGCGGCGCCGGCGTCTCCGACGACGGCGCGGGCGTTGCGGGCGACGACGTCGTCCAGTGCCGGCGCCGACGACAGCGGCAGGTAGGCCAAAAGGGTGTCGGTCTGCACGCGGGCGCCGAAAGCGAGCGCGCCCGCGCGGGCGCTCCGGGTGGCCACGTCGCGGGCGCGCTGCAGCGCCTCGACGCTGTTCGCGCGCACCATGGTGCGCAGCACGGCCGCGGACGGCACCGACCCCAGCCCGCCCTCGTCGCCGGAGAGCAGGTAGTTGATGCGCACGCCGTCGCTTTCGGGCAGGGCGTCGCGCTGGGCGTCGAGGGCGTGGGCGGCCGTGGTGGCCGCCTTCAACGCGTTGACGCCCAGCCACGGACTCGACCCGGCGTGGGCGGAGCGGCCGGTGAAGCGGGCGCGCAGGACCAGGGATCCGTTGAGCGTGTCGGCGACGGAGAAGCGCGGTCCGCCGCCGCGGCCGGTGTGCGCGAGCAGCGCCATGTGCACGTCGTCGAAGGCGCCGATGCGCAGCAGTTCGGCCTTACCCACGGGGAACTCGACCGCCTCGGAGCCCTCGGAGCCGTCGCCCGTCCGGGGAGGCCCCTTCGGCGAACCGGCGTCGAGGTGGGGGTCGACGTCTCCCAGCTCCTCGGCGGGGGCGGCGATAAGCGCGACCGACCCGTCGAGCTCGGACATGGCCTCCCGCAGCCCCACGGCGGCCCCGGCCACGGCCGCGAGCTGGGCATGGTGGCCGCAGGCGTGCGCGGCGCCGGTCGCGGCGTCGGCCAGTGGGTGCTCGGGCAGCACGAGCCCGTCGAGTTCACCGACGAGGGCGATGCGCGGGCCGTCGCCGCGGCCCTGCAGCACGGCCTTCACACCGGTGTGGGCCAGCCCGGTGCGCTGCGGCAGTCCCAGCTCCCGCAACCAGGCACTGAAGCGCGCCGCGGTCGCGGTCTCCGCGTAGCCGGGCTCGGGCAGGTGCATGAGTTCGTCGCTTAAGGCGGCGATCTCCGCGGCGCGGCGCTCGATAGCGGCGTGCGCGGCCGCCTTGAGGCGTGCGGCCGCGCCGCCGGACGCGGTCTCGGGGTCGGGTGGGGTGCTCACACCGGCCAGTATGGGAGCGGTGTGCGCTCCCGGTCCTCATACATCGCCATCAACTTCGGAGGGCGGCCTTGTCTGTCGGTCCAAACCCGCCAGTCCGACCCGGCGCAGGTACAGCGCGGCGACGAGCCGCTCGTCGGGGTCGTTCAGGTCGATTCCGCAGATGGGATTCATGCGGCGCAGCCGGTAGCGCATCGTGTTGGGGTGCACGTGCAGCGCGCGGGAGGCGGCGATGACGTCCCCCAGGGCGTCGAGGTAGGCGGCCAGGGTGGCGGCGTAGTCGGTGTGGTGCGCCCGGTCGTAGTCGAGCAGGTCGGGCACGGGCCCGCGGGCGAAGCGCGGGTCGCCGCCGACCACGTCGGCCAGCACCAGCACTCCGGCCGCGGCGCGGACCTCCTCCGGCCGCACGACGCAGGTGCGGGCGGTTCCGCGTTCGCGCAGCACCCGCAGCACCAGCTCGGCCTCGGCGAGGGAGTCGGGCACGTCGGCGGCGCCGGTCACCACCGTGCCCAGCGCGCACAGCACCGCGCAGCCCGCCGCCGCGCTCGCGCGCCGCACCACCTCGCGCGCCGCCGAGGCCAGGTCGGCGGCGCCGGCGGTGTCCAGCTCGCACAGCAGCACGTCGACGCGCCCGCGGGAGGGCACCGGAACGGCGACGCCGCCGAGGGCGGGCAGGTGGACGCTGAGCAGGTCGGCGAACGCGCGGGCGTCGTGCGCCTGCTCGTCGGCGAAGACGCAGCACAGGACCGCGGCCGGCCGCCCGCGGTCGATGTCGAGCCACTCGGTCGCCTCCTCGTCGGCCGCTCCGGCCAGCAGCCTGCGGGCGAGCGACTCGACGACGCTGCGGCGGGTCTGGGTGCGCACGCCCAGCCGCAGCAGGTACTGGCCGGCCGAGGCGGCGGCACGGCGCAGCACGAGCGCCGCGTCGTCGGCCAGCGGCTCCCCGCGCTCGGCCACCCAGATCGAGCCGAGGATCTCGTCGCCGGAGCGCACGGCGACGGCCATGCGGCGGCTGACTCCCTGCTCGGGCACGGCCGGGACGTCCACGACGTCCTCGCCGCGCCACAACCGCCGGTAGACGCCCTGGTTGCGCAGCCGCGAGCGGTACCAGGAGGGGCCGCGCTGGTCGAGGACCGCCTGGCGGCGCATCGCGTCGTCGGTGTCGGCCAGCCGGGATGCGGCGAGCACCTCTTGGCGGGGGTCGAAGATCAGCACCGAGCCGCCGACGGACTCGCACAGGGCGTTGGCGAAGTCGGCGAGTTCGCGCGAGGGCGGACCGGCGGACTCGGCGTCGACCTCGGCGCCGGTCGAGGCGAGCAGTCCGCGCAGCTGCCCGGAGAACTGCGCCCATCCGGTGCCCGGCGCCAGGCCCAGCAGGGCGACGCCGGCGCGCCGGGCCGGGCCGCTCAGCCGCTCGCGCAGCTCGGCCGACGCCCGCACGACCACCGCGGCCACGCCGTGCCGGGCAGCCTCCTCCACCAGCTCCGGGGCGTCCGCGGCGCCGACCCCGACCGCGAGCAGCACATCGCCGGGCCCGGCGGCGAACTCGGCGGCGGCGTCGTGGATGACGACGTCGTGGCAGCGCACCGCGGGATCGGGGGGCTCGACCCACACCGACAGCGCGGACACTCCGATGGTGCCGATAACGGTGCTCAGCGGTGGACCCGCCACAACGGACCTCCTTGTCGTGGACGACAAGTCCTGTGCAGTTCTTCATACCAAGCGACCATTACAGGTCGATGATCACTCACCGAGACTGTGCTGCACGCCACCGAAGGAGGCACCGTTGCAGGTCGAGGAGTTCACCGACGCGCTGCGCTCGCTGGTCGGGGCGGAGTCGCCCTCAGCCGACCTCCCCGCGGTCGAGGCGTGCGGGGACCGCCTGGCCGACCTCGGCGAGCACATCACGGGGGACGCGCCCCAACGCGTTCCGCTGCCGGGCGGCCCTTCGGCGCTCGTCTGGGACCGCGGGCCCCGGGCGGCACCGGGCCGCGTGCTGCTGCTGGGGCACCGCGACACCGTGTGGCCGCTGGGCACCGACCGCAAGCGCCCCTTCAGCGTCGAGGGCGGAACCGCGCGCGGAGCGGGCGTCTTCGACATGAAGGCCGGCCTGCTCGTGGGTCTGCACGCGCTGGCCTCGGTCGGACCCGAGGTGCCGGTGACGCTGCTGGTCACCGGCGACGAGGAGACCGGCTCGACCGCCAGCCGGGAGCTGATCGAGGCCCGGGCGCGCGCCGCTCAGGCCGTGCTCGTGCTGGAGGGGGCGGCCGAGGGCGGCGCGCTCAAACGCGCCCGCAAGGGATGGTCGATCTACACGCTGCGCTTCCGGGGCCGCGCCGCCCACGCCGGACTCGAACCGCACGAGGGCGCCAACGCCCTGGTCCGCCTCGCCGAATACGCCACCGCGGCGGTGGGGCTGGCCGCACCCGAGCGGGGACTCACGGTGACACCGACGCTGGCGCGCGCCGGCGAGACCGTGAACACGGTGCCCGACGCCGCGGAACTCCACCTGGACGTGCGCGCCGCCACCTCCGCCGACCAGCGCCGCGTCGACGACCGCATCCGCCGCCTCGCCGAGGCGCCCGGCGAGGTGGAGGTGGCCGTCGAGGGCGGGCCGAACAGGCCGCCGATGGAGGAGGGCGCCGCGGCCGCGCTGCTGGGCCGGGCCGCCGAGAGCGCCCGTTCGCTGGGCTGGGAGCCCCCCGGCTCGGCGGCCGTAGGCGGCATCTCCGACGCCAACCTGTGCGCCGCGCTGGGGCTGCCCACCCTCGACGGTCTCGGCGCGGTGGGCGGCGGTCCGCACGCGGTCCACGAGTGGGTGGACGTTGGGGCCACCCTGAACCGAATTCCGCTGGTCTCGGCCCTGGTGGACGGCTTGGCAGCACGCCCGCTGACAGGGCCCTGAAGGGATGTGAGAACCCGATGCCCGAAACCCGATCCCCGCACCGCGGCGCCGACTTCGAGGAGGACCCGCGCTACCGGACGGCCATGCGCGAGCTGGGCATAGCGCTGGCCTACTGGGCCGCGTTCACCGTCGCCGTCACCGCCACCGCCTGGCTGCTGGGCGGCGGCAAGGACGCCGACGAACTCTCCTTCGTGCTGGGCTTTCCCGCCTGGTTCTTCTGGTCGGTCCCGGTGACCTGCTTCGTCTTCTCCGGTATCGCCTACTTCCTCGTCCGCCGTTTCTTCACCGACATCCCCCTCTCCGCCGACGGCTCCGCCGGCGAGGAGCGGGAGGAAAGGTAATCGACCATGCGCTGGGGCGTCCTCATCCCGATCCTGCTCTACGCCGTCGTGCTCCTGGTGATCGCCTGGTGGAGCTACCGCCGCCGCCAGGCGGTCGCCGAAGGGCAGCGGACCGAGCACTTCTACATGGGCGGCCGGTCGCTGGGCTGGCTGCTGCTGATGTTCACACTGCTGGCGAGCGGCGCCAGCGCGGGAACCTTCATCGGCGGCCCGGGCCTGGTCTACGGAGAGGGCTACGGCTGGATCCTGGTGTCGATCTTCCAGGTGCCGACGGCGTTCATCGCGCTGGCGGTGCTGGGCAAGAAGTTCGCGATCGTCGGCCGCAAGCTGGGCGCGCTGTCGATCGTGGACATGCTGCGGCACCGCTACGAGAGCCCGGCGGTGGTGATCGTCAGCTCGCTGGGGATCGTCGTCTTCCTGACGGCCTACATGGTGCCGCAGTTCGTCGGAGGGACCCGGCTGCTGGAGGCGGCCACGGGCGCCGACTACACCGTGCTGCTCGTCGGCCTCGCGGTGCTGATCGCGATCTACACGACCTTCGGCGGCTTCCTCGCCGACGCGATGAGCGACGTGCTGCAGGGGCTGATCATGCTCGCCGGCGCAGTGGTCGTGTGGGTCGCGCTGCTGGCTGCGGCCGGCGGCATGGGCCCGGTCAACGATCAGGTGATGAGCACCGCGCCGGAGCTGCTCACGCTGCCGGGGCCGGGCGGATTCACCCCGCAGATGATCGCGTCCTACTCGCTGCAGCTCGGCCTGATGTTCGGCGTCCTGCCGCACCTGGCCGTGCGCGCGATGAGCTACCGCGACTCGAAGTCGGTGCACACCGCGATGAAGGTCGGGCCGCTGGTGATGACCGTCATCACGCTCGGCTTCCTCACCATGGGCCTGATGGCGCGCTACTTCCAGCCGGATATGGAGGTCGGCGACCTCGCCCTGCCGACGACCATCATCGAGGTGCTGCCCTCGGGCGTGGCGGGCGTGCTGTTCGCGGCGCCGCTGGCGGCGGTGATGTCGACGGTGGACGCGATGATCCTGGTGGTCAGCGGAACCATCGTCCGCGACCTCTACGTGGCCTACGTGAACCCGCGGGTGAGCGACCGCCACACCTCGCTGCTCGCCTCGGGCACCTCCCTTGCGCTGTCCGCGGTGGTGCTGGTGCTGGCCCTGGATCCGCCCGACTACCTGGAACTGCTGGTCATCTACGCCATCGGCGGGCTAGAGGTGGCGTTCTTCTTCCCGCTGGTGCTGGGCCTGTACTGGAAGCGCGCCAACGCGCTGGGCGCCGGCCTCGGCATGGCCGGCGGGATGGTCTGGTACACGGTCGTCAACAACTGGGCGCCCCAGCTCGCCCTGGGCATGTTCCCGATCGCGACCTCCTCGGCCGTCGCGCTGGCGCTGTTCCTGCTGGGCAGCTACCTGGGCCCGCCGCCGCGGCGCGAGGTACTCGTGAAGTTCTGGGGCACCCAGGCCGAGATCGACCGGCTCGGCGAGGCGGTGCGACCGGGGCGGCCCGGCTGATGCGGCCGCACCCGCGCGGGAGACCGCGCGGGTGCGGCCGCATCGCAGGCGAGCCCCCGGAGCTAATCCCCGGCGGTGTCGGCCGCGTAGCGTTCGCGGGCGCGTTCGCGGGCCCGGGCCGCGTCCTGTTCGCGGGAGCGCGGCGGTGCCGTGGTGACCAGCGACTCCAGCAGCTCACCGGTGGCGGTGGCCACCGCCTCGACCGCGCGGTCGAAGGCGGCGCGGTTCGCCGCCGAGGGATGCGTGGCGCCGCTGACCTTCCGGACATACTGCAGCGCGGCCGCGCGCACCTCCGACTCCTCGGCAGGCGGTTCGTAGTTGTGCAGGCGGCGGATGTTTCGGCACATGCCTCCACGCTACGCCGGGGCAGGGACATCGCGGCCGCCCCGAGCCCCGCTCCACCGCGCCCGCCGGGCGCCCGCGCAGCGCGCCGGACCTCACGCCGCCTTCTCGCGGATCCGCTCGGCCAGCTCGTCCTGGCGGGCGATGCGCACCAGCCCGGCGCAGAATGCCGCCATGTCGTCGCCGGAGACCAGTTCGCCCAGGCCCTCGGCGGAAGTCGGCAGGCCCACCCGGTCGGCCCCCTTGCGGGCGAGCTTGTCGATGTAGGGGCGCAGCCACGGCCAGACCTGCTGCGCCTCGCGGCAGAAGATGTCGGCACCGGTGGGGCCCACGCCCTTGAACTCCTGCAGGCCCTTCGACAACCGGGTGCGCTTGCCGTCGGCCTCGTCGGCGAGCTTGCGCAGGTCGCCCCCGTACCGCTCGCCGGCGAACTCGGCGCACTCGCCGAGCCGGCTCGCGGTGCTCTCGTCGTAACGCACGTAGTGGCCCCGCCCCAGCGCGTCCACGCGCTCCTGCCAGCTCAGCCCGGCCATGCCGGAGGGCGTGGTGCCGCCGGCCTTGTTCAGCTCCTTCGCGGCGGCCACGGCGATGTCGGCCGAGATCCGCGTCGACGCCAGGTTGACCAGTACCAGCAGTTGCCACAGCGGCGCCGGCTTGTCGTCCAGGCGGATGCCCGCCTCCGCGGCCATCGTCGTGCCGACCTCGCCGAGCACCTGCTGTGCGATGTCCTTCTCGCGTTTCGCTGCCATTGCGCACGCTCCTTCGCCTGCGTCTGCCAAGCGCGTCCGGTCGGCGCCGCCCCGTCGGCGGCGGGACGCTCGGCTCGGGTCCGATGCCCGGTTCACTCACCCACGGTGAAGCGTTCGCCGAGGTGGCGGGGCGACTCGATCTCGTCGACCAGGGCCACCGCGTAGTCCTCGGCGCTGATGCGGCTGTTGCCCTGGGCGTCGGCGACCAGCCGGTGGGTGTCGGTGCGGTAGGTCCCGGTGCGCTCGCCCGGCTCGATCACCGCGGGCGGGCTGAGGTTGGTCCAGGTGACGTCGGTGACGCCGCGCAGGAACTCCAGCGCGTCGCCGTGGGCGTGCATGATCGCCAGCACGTCCTCGGGCAGGCCGGGCGCGTCCCAGACCTGCTTGCCCAGCGCGGTCTCCAGGCTCCCCGCGCCGCCGACCATGATGAAGCGCGGCGGCTCCTCCAGGTGGCGCAGCGCCTCGGTGATCGTGCGGGCCGAGGGCTCGACCAGCTTGCGGTGCCCGTCCCCGTCGCCGCCGCCCACTGCACTGACCAGCACGTCCTGACCGCGCGCGGCCGCGGTGACGTCGCCGGGATCGAGCACGTCGGCGGTCGCGGCGGTGAGCCGCTCGCCCTCGGTGTGCGGCAGGCGGCTGCGGTCGCGGGCCAGGGCGGTGACGGCGTGCCCGCGCGAGAGGGCCTCGTCGACGATGCGGGAGCCGATCATCCCGCTGGCACCGAACACGGCGATGTTCACCATGGCTGACCTGCCTTTCCATGTGGTCTTCTGCGCCGAACCGGCGGGCGCACGCGGACCGCGCCGCCGTCACGGGAGGGCGGCGCCCTGCGTGGCGGAAGCGGGCGCCGCCCGCTCGCCGGGCGGGCGGTCCGCGCCGCGTGCTGTGGTGCCGCTACCCACGACGGCGGCAGGGTGTGCGTCCGTGTGCGGGGAGAGTGCTCCCGCGCTGCGGCGTGCGGCGATGCCGGGGCGCGCAGCGCGGCCGCGCCGCTGCCGGGCAGATGCGGGGATTCGCACGTCTCCCGCGCGCCCGCGGTTCCGAATACACCGCAGACATCGGCACACCGGCTCGCAGCCCCCGCGCGGGTTCGGGCCCGGACGCCGCGGACGACGATCCGATCGAGGGATTCATGACGCACGACGCGCTCACACGGACCGGCCTCACGGCGGCGGCGCTGGCCGCCGCCTGCCTGCTCTCCGCCTGCGGCACCGGCGGTGCGCCCGCTGCAGGCGGCGCCGCGCCCGAGCCGGACTCGGCACCGGCCCAGGGCGGCTCGTCCGAGGGCGGCGCTTCCGGCGAGGTTCCCGCCGCGCTGGACTTCACCGCGGCGACCGTGGACGGCGGCGAGATCGAGGGCGCCGAGCTGAACGGCGAGCCCGCCGTGCTGTGGTTCTGGGCCCCGTGGTGCACCGTCTGCCGCGGGGAGGCCGACGAGGTCGCCGCCGCGGCCCGGCGCCATGCCGACGACGTGCGGTTCATCGGGGTCGCCGGGCTCGGCGAGACCTCCCGGATGCAGACCTTCGTCGAGGACACCGGCATGGGCGAACTGACCCACATCGTCGACGCCGACGGCGCGATCTGGTCGGGCTTCGAGGTCACCGGGCAGCCGTCCTTCTCCTTCCTGCGCCCCGACGGCACGTTCTTGACCCGCTCCGGTTCGCTGGGCGCCGAGGAACTGGACGGCTACATCGCCGACGAGCTGGGCGGCTGAGGCGCCGTGGACCAGATCCCCTACGCGATCGCCGCGGCCGCGGGCATGCTCGCGGTGCTCAACCCCTGCGGATTCGCGCTGCTGCCCGGTTACCTGGCGCTGCTGACCGCCTCCGGCGCGGGCGGCAGCGCTGCGCTCCCGCCCCAGGACGCGGCGGCGCGGTTGCGCGCGCTGGGCCGGGCGCTGGCCATCACGGCGGCCATGACCGGCGGCTTCGTCGCCGTGTTCGGCGGAGCCGGACTCGTCGCGGCCCCACTGGCCTCGACTCTGCACCGCTACCTGCCGTGGGCGACGGTGGTTATCGGCGTGCTGCTGGCCGGGCTGGGCGCCTGGCTGCTGGCGGGGCGCCGGCTCGGGCTGCTGGTGCCCCTGCCCTCACCCGGACGCCCCGACCGCACGCTGCGGTGGGCGGCGGGCTACGGCACGGTCTACGCGCTGGCGTCGCTGTCCTGCACGATCGGCCCGTTCTTCGCGGTCACGGCGAGCGCCCTGCAGCTGGGCGGCGCCGCCGCGGCCTTCGGCGCGTTCCTCGCCTACGCGGCCGGGATGGGCCTGGTGATCGGGGTGCTCACCGTGGCCGCGGCGCTCGCCAACGAGGGCCTCGCGGTACGGCTGCGGCGCGCGCTGCCGTATGCGACGCGTGCGGGCGGCGCGCTGGTGGCACTCGCCGGCGCCTACGTGGCCTACTACGGCTGGGTGGAGCTGCGGGTGGCGGCCGGCGGCTCGGCCGAGGACCCGGTGGTGGGCGCCGCCACCGCGGCGCAGTCGGCGCTGGCCCGCGGGCTGGACGCGCTCGGTCCCGCACCGCTCGCTGCGGTCCTGGTACTGCTGCTCGCGCTGGGCACGGGCGGCGCCGTGCTGCGTTCGCGGCGCAAGCGGTCGGCCGCGGCGGCCGGCGGGCGCGGCTGAGCGCGCCGTGCCGCCGCGGCGTGCCCTACCCCGCGGCCCACGCCTGGGGACGCCCCGGCTCCGCCGGTGCCGGGGCGTGGGCGACAATGCCGGGTTCGCGGGCCCGTCAGTCCAGGTGCGCGCGGACGGCGCGGATGTGCTCGGGTGTGGTGCGGCAGCAGCCGCCGATCAGCCGGGCGCCCGCCCGCTGCCACTCGCGCGCGGCCGAGCCGAAGGCGGCGGGGTCGCCACCGCCGCTCCAGGTCCCGCTTCGAGGGTCGAAGACTTCTCCGGAGTTGGGGTAGGCCACAGCCCGGACGCCGTGGACGCGTTCGACCAGCTCGGTGATGTGGCGCGGCGCGGTGCAGTTGGCGCCCACGGCCACGACCTGCGGGCGCCCGGCCAGCAAGGCGACGCAGTCCGCGAGGGGCGTACCGTCGCTGATGCGGGTGCCGTCGGCGCAGCTGAAGCTGAACCAGGCCCGCACGTCGGGAGTCTCCTCCAGCAGCCGCGCCAGCGCGCGGGCCTCGGCGTAGGAGGGGATGGTCTCGCAGGCCAGCAGGTCGGCGCCGCTTTCGGCGAGCAGGTGCCAGCGCTCCCGGTGCCAGTCGGCGAGGACGGCCGCCGCGGTGTCGGTGTCGGCGGCGTCCAGCCCGTAGTCGCCGGTGTACTCCGACCCGTCGGCCAGCGCCGCGCCGTAGGGGCCGACGCTCGCCGCGACGAGCCCGCCGCCGGCGTCGTCGCGGGCCTGGCGGGCCGTCGCCACCGACGACGCGATGAGGGCGCGCGCCTGTTCGCGGGTGAGGCCGCGGGCGGTGAAGCCGGGGATCGACGCCTGGTAGGAGGCGGTGATGGCCACGTCGGCGCCGGCGGCGAAGAAGTCGCGGTGGGCGCGGCGGACCACGTCGGGGTCGTCGCGCAGCAGCCGCGCCGACCAGAGGCCGCCGCTCAGGTCGCAGCCGAGGTCCTCCAGGTGCGTGGCCAGCCCGCCGTCGAGCACGAGCGTGCGGCCGTCGGCGAGCGGTGACTGCATACCGCCAGCCTATGCGCCCGCGGCGGCAGGGCGCCGGAAGCCGCGGCCCACCGCGAAGGCGGGCGCGCCCGGCTTCGCGGCTGATGCACCGCTTCAGAGGCCGCCCTCGCCCCACTGCGGCCGGCGGATGCCGTGCAGGCCGGCGTAGGCGGCCGGGCGCGGCGGCGACCAGCCCTTAAGCAGCGCTGATGCGGGGCGCAGCACCTCCACCGCCAGCGGGCGGCACACCGACAGCGGGTCGGCGGCTCCCGGGCCCCACAACTCCACCGACAGGTCGCCGCCGGGGCAGGTCGACAGCGCCATGAGCAGGTCGATCTCGGCGAAGAACGTGATGCTGTCGCCCGCCCGCGCCGGACTCGCCTTCATGAAGTAGCGGTCCTCCTCGTTGAGCCCGGTGCACTGGAACACGTTGAGGACGTCGTGCACGTCGAACTCGGTGAGCCCGTAGGGCAGCACGGCGCGGGTGAGGTTGGAGTGGCAGTGGAAGTCGAAGTCCTCGCCGGTCAGCATCCGGTTGACATAGGGGTCGCAGCGGGTGCCGAGCAGGTCGTGCACGCGGCCGCCCTCGGCGTCGGTGCCGTAGTCGGCCAGGCTGTCGGCGGTGACGGTGGCCATCGGGCGCAGGAAGGGCAGCGTGGACCAGAGGCGGTCGTGGGTGGTGATGTGGGCGGCCTGCAGTTGCCGCGTTCGCGAGGCCCACATGCGTTCGCGGGGGTCGTGCCGGTTCCACATGTTCAGATCTCCGACCTGGGGGCCCTCGGGTGTGCTGATGCGGCACAGGTGGCCGGCCGGCACCTCCCAGGCCCGGCCGGAGCGGATGGGCAGGGTGAAGGACTCGACGGTCTCGTGCCGGCCGTCGGCGTCGGCCAGGCGCCGGTAGAAGGCGCGGTCCGGCTCCAGCTCGCCGCCGGGGGCGGCCCTGTAGGCGGCGGGCGGTGATGCCATCGTCGGTTCCCCCTCGTCTGGCGTGCGGTTACCACGCGGCGGCATAGCGTATTCCGCCGAGCAGGTGGGTGCGGAAGTCCGGGTCGTCGTAGGCCCGTGCGGGGTGGCCCAGTGCGGTGTAGAAGGAGCGGCCCGCGCCGACGCCGCGGCACCAGGCCAGGGGGTGGCCGGGGCCCATGCCGCCGCCCCGGTAGGTGTCCTCATCGACGGAGAGCAGCACGTGGACGTCGGCGCGCGGGTCGTGTTCGAAGTCGTACCACTCGTCGGTGAGCGTCCAGGTGCCGCCGAGGTGGGCGGTGGAGGGGTGGTCGGCGTCCTCGACGTGCACGACCGCCCGCTGGATGTCGGGGTGGCGGGTGAAGCGGGCGCCGACGAGTTCGGCGTAGAACGGCCATTCGCGCTCGGCGGTGGCGGCGGCGTGGACGCCGCAGAAGCCGCCGCCGGTGCGGACGTGGTCGGCCAGGGCGGCCCGCCCGGCGCCGTCGAGCACCTCGCCCGAGGGGCTGAGGAACACCACCGCTCCGAAGCCGCTCAGCCGCCCGCGGCGGAAGGCCGCGGGGTCCTCGGTCGCCTCGACCGCGAATCCGTGCTCCTCCCCGAGTTGCCGCAGCGCCGACACCCCGGCCGGGATGGAGTCGTGCCGGTATCCGGTCGTGCGGGTGAACACGAGTACACGTTCCATGCGGTGCACCCTACGCGCGGGCGGAGGGCGGTGACACGGCGGCTCGCAGCGCCGCGGGGACCGCCCCCGGACGGCGTCCAGGCCGAGATCGGCCGGGTCCGCGTCGAGCACCGGGGGCGGGACACCGCGGCGCTATCGCCGCCGCTGCCGGCGTCAGCGCGGTGCGCGCTCGAATTGCGCGCTGATCAGCCGGGACGGGGCACACGGCGGATCCGGCAGAATTTATTCCGCCCTTATGCGGTATATGTGCCTCCCGGGCGGCTAGCAGGGTCGGCAAGGACGCAACCGTCTCGTTCTAGGAGGTGGACAGCCATGGCCGAGTCCACCAGGTCCAACATCGAACAGCACCCCGACATCATGGCGCTGCGGGCCCGCTCCGAGGCCGCGATGGCCAACCCCGGTGCGCAGGCCGCCGAAGGGGTCGGGCTGCTCACGGGCCTCTACATCGCGGCGTCGCCGTGGATCGTGGGATTCAGCGCCAACACCCCTCTCGCGATCAGCAACCTGATCGTGGGGCTGGCGTTCATGTTCATGCTCGTGGGCTTCGGTTCCGCGTTCGAACGCACGCACGGCATGAGCTGGGCGGCGGTCGGAATCGGGGTCTGGACCATCGTGGCGCCGTGGGTGGTCGCCGGTCCGGCGGCGGTCGGCGGCACCATCCTGAGCAACGTGATCGCGGGCGGCGTGGGCATCCTCATGGCGCTCGCCATCACGGGTATCGGCATGGCCAAGACCAAGCGCTGAGCAGGCGCCGATCGAGACGGGGCCGGTTTCCTCGGCGGGGACCGGCCCCGGTTGTGTGCTGTGCGGCCTCGGGCGTCAGCCGCGCCGCGGCGGCGGCGCGATCCACTTCGGCAGCGGTTCGCGGGCCGCGCGCCAGTCGGCGGGGACGCCCGCGATCCCGCCGCGGGACGCGGCTACGCCTCCGGCGATGGCGGCCGTGGTGTCCATGTCCCCGCCGGCCCGGGCGCAGGCGCGCACGGCGGCGGTGAAGTCGCCGGGGTGGGCGGCCGCGGCCCAGAGCGCGAAGGGGACGGTGTCGGCGGCGCTGACGCGTGCGCCGTTGCCGAGTTCGCGGGCGGCCTCCTCGGCCGGTGCCCCGAGCAGCGCCGCGGCCCGCTCCAGGCCGGAACGCACCGGGCCGTCGCCGATGCCGGCGCGGGCGGCGTCGAGCAGGTCGGCGCCGCCGAGATCGGGGTCGGCGGAGGCGGCCGAGGCCGCCAGGGCCACGGCCACCGCCCCCGCGACGCCCGCGGGGTGGGCGTGGGTGACCTCCGCCGACAGCGCCGCCTCGGTTCGCGCGCGATCGGGTTCGCCGCCGAAATAGGCGCCCAGGGGCGCGGCGCGCATCGCCGCTCCGTTGCCGAGGGAACCCGCGCCGCCGAACTGGGCGGCGGCCGCGGCGCGCCAGGGCGTGCCCGCGCCGATGCTCGTGAGCAGGCCGCGGGTGCCGCGGCCGTAGCCGCGCTCGGCGTCCCAGCGGGCGGCGAAGACGCGCGCCAGCTCGTCCTGGTCGATGCGGCCGAGGCGGGCGAGCACGTCGACGATGCCGCACGCCATCTCGGTGTCGTCGGTCCAGTGCCAGGGGGCGGCGGGCAGCGTGTCGGCGCCCGGGTCGGGCGCTCCGGGCGCGAAGAAGCGCTCGCCGAAGGCGTCGCCCACCGACAGTCCTTCCAGCGCGTCGCGGGCACGGGCGTCTGCGGCGGGATCGGAAGTGTGTGTCCCCGCGTGCTGCGCGGCGGGGCCGCGGTGTCCCCGCGAGGAATCGGGCGCGGCGGCGTCGCGGTCGGCGTCGCGCAGGTGGCGGGCGGTGTCGGCGGCCATGCGGGCGCGGCTCTTGGTGTAACCCGCTTGGCTGGCGAAGGCGGCCTTGGACACGTGGTTGGCGTCGTCGGTGCGGGCGCGGCGGGCCAGCCGGTCCAGTTCGGCCAGCTGCGCGCGCAGTTCGTCGGACTGCTCGGATCGTGCGGCGGTCAGCTGGTCGGCGAGCCGCCGGCGCGCCTCCGCAAGGCCGCGGGACGCCTGTTCGCGCTCTCCGCGCCGCAGCGCCTCGCTGGCCTGGCGTTTGGCGGTCTGGACGTGCTGGAAGGCCCGTTCGGTCTCGACGGCGGGGGCGGGCACGCGTCCCGCTGCCGCGTCGCCGGGCACGACGTTGACCGAGACGGGCAGGGTCGCGGTACAGGTGCTCAGGCTCGCGGGGTCGACGTAGGTGGCGACGAGTTCCGCGACCGTCGCCAGGCCCAGCGACGGTATGCCCGGTACGCCCAAGCGGAGCAGGAGGCGGCGCCGCTCGCCGGAGTAGAAGTCGCCGAGATCGATCATGACCGAGCCGTCGTCCAGCGCGGTCGACGGCAGCTCGCCCACGACGGCGACCTCCTTCACGCAGGAGGTGTCGGGCTTGACGCGCAGGGACGCGGCCTGGGCGGTCTTGGACAGCAGGTATTCGGCCTCGCGGGCGATCTGCGCGGCGGCGGTGTCGGGGTCCTCGGCGAACAGGGCGCTGCCCGCGCCGCCGTCGGCGATCGCGCCCAGCAGTTCCTCGTCGAAGCCCAAGCCGTAGCCGAGCGTGGTGGTGGCCACGCCCGCGGCGTAACCGGTGCGGGCGCAGTCGGCCAGGGCGGCGTGCTCGGTGATGCCGACGTTGGCGTGCCCGTCGGAGACCAGCAGGAGGGTCGCGCCGCTGTCCGCGGATGCGCGGCGCGCCTCCTGGATTCCGCGCAGCAGGCCGCTGGAGAGATCGGTGCTGCCGCCCGGCCGCAGGCCGCTGATGCGGCGGCGCACCGACTCCTTGTCGTGCAGTGGCCCGGCGGGGACCTCCACGCGTGCCTGGGAGTCGAAGGTGACCAGGCCGAATTTGTCGGTGGGGTCGAGGCGGTCGATCAGCGACAGCAGCGCCGTGACGGCGCCTTGGAGCTTGGAGCCGCGCATCGAGCCGCTGCGGTCCAGCACGACCTGCAGCGTGGCGGGAGCGCGTTCGGTCTCGGCCTGTTGATGCGGTGCCGTCACGTCGAGCAGCACGGTGACGTGGTCCTCGGTGTCGACCGGGACGACGTCGAAGTCCAGCAGCGCGGACAGGTGCATGAGGTGGCTCCTTGCTCGGATGCTGCGGAATATACCGCCGCCGTCGGCGCAGCGTTGCGCTTCGTACCGGCCGACTCCGGCCGCCCGGCCGATGCGGCGCCGGACGCGCCGGGTGGCGCGCCCGGTCGCCGTCGCCTCCCGCGTGCTCGGGGGTGCCGCTCTGCAGCCTGTCGAACGCCCTCAGCCCGCGGCGCCGGGCGCCGCCCCGTCCACCCCGTCCAGCCAGGCGCGGACGCTGTCGTTGTGCTCGCCCAGGCGCGGCGGCGGGCGGTGGTCGGGCGGAGTCTCCGAGGACGGGTCGGCGGGGTCGCTGAAGCGCACCGCCGAGCCGGGCAGCTCGATGCCGCCGAGCACAGGATGCTCGACCTCGGTGACCAGGTGCTGGGAGCGGGCCTGGTCCCATTCGTAGACCTGGTCGACGGTGCGGATGGCGCCGCAGGGGATGCCGATGGCGCCGATGCGCTCCAGCCAGGTGTCGCGGTCGGCGGTGGCCAGCACGGCCTCGACGGCCTCGTTGAGGGCGGGCCGGTTGGCCACGCGCGAGGCGTTGTCGGCGAAGCGCGGGTCGTCTGCCGCGATGCCGAGCAGCCCGGCGAACTTGGACCACTGGCCCTGGCTGGCGACGGCGACCTGGAGCATGCCGTCGGCGCAGGTGTAGGCGCCATAGGGGGCGATGGAGGGGTGGTGGTTGCCGATGGCCTGCGGTACCTCGCCGGCGACGGTCCAGCGGGTGCCCTGGAAGGCGTGCACGCCCACGATGGATGACAGCAGGGAGGTGCGCACGACGCGGCCGCGGCCGGTGCGCTCGCGCTCGTAGAGGGCGCTGAGGACGCCTTGGGCGCCGTTCATCCCGGCCAGCAGGTCGCCGATGGGTACGCCGACCTTGGTGGGTTCCGCGGGCGAGGGCCCGGTGAGGCTCATCAGGCCGGCCTCGCCCTGGGCGATCTGGTCGTAGCCGGCCCGGCCGCCCTCGGGGCCGTCGTGGCCGAAGCCGCTGATGGAGCACAGCACCAGCCGCGGGTTCAGCTCGGCCAGGCGCTCGGCGGAGAAGCCGAGCCGGTCCAGCACGCCGGGGCGGAAGTTCTCCACGAGCACGTCGGCGGCCCGTACCAGCCGGGTCAGCACCGAGGCGCCGTCGTCGGATTTCAGGTCGAGCTCGATGGACTCCTTGTTGCGGTTGCAGGACAGGAAGTAGGTGCTGATGCGCTCGTCGTCGGGTCCCACGAAGGGCGGGCCCCAGCTGCGGGTGTCGTCGCCGGTACCGGGCTGCTCGACCTTGATCACGCGCGCGCCCAGGTCACCCAGCAGCATGGCCGCGTGCGGCCCCGCCAGCGCGCGCGACAGGTCGACGACCACGGTGCCGCTCAACGGTCCATCGGTTGTGCTCACGTACTCCCCCACCGGACGAGGCCCCGCCGCCGGGTGCTGCGGCCGGTCGGCGGCGGCCGTGCTGTTGTATACGATCCCGTCATTGTGCCGATGGCCTCCCGCCGCGCCGTCGGCGCCCCCCGTCCGCGCCCGTCAGGGCCCGCCGGCGCTGGTCATCCGGGCAGGCCCAGGCGGCGGTAGCGCCGGTGGCGCAGCGCCAGGCGTTCCCGGGGGTCGGCGCGCAGCAGCTCGGAGAGCTCGTGGTGCAGCATGTGGCCCATCCGGACGCAGAAGGCCTCGGGGGCGTCGGCCGCGTCGCCGTGCTCGGCGACGATCCGGTCGACGATGCCGTCGGCGCGCAGCCGGCTGGAGTGCACCCCCTGGCTCTCGGCCAGTTCGGGGGCGCGGTCGGTGGTGCGGTGCACGATGGCGCTGGCGCCCTCCGGAGGGAGCGGCGAGAGCCAGGCGTGTTCGGCGGCCACCACCCGGTCTGCCGGTACCAGGGCCAGCGCCCCGCCGCCGCTGCCCTGGCCCATCAGGACCGCCAGCGTCGGAGCGCGCAGCGTGACCAGTTCGGCCAGGCAGCGCGAGATCTGCCCGGCCATGCCCTGCTCCTCCGCCTCGCGGGAGAGCGCGGCGCCGGGGGTGTCGATCACGGTGACCAGGGGCAGCCGCAACTCTTCGGCGATGCGCATGCCGCGCCGCGCCTCGCGCAGGGCCGCGGGCCCCAGCGGGTGGTCGGTGCTCTGCCGGGAGCGGTCCTGGCCCAGCAGCACGCAGGGAGCGCCGCCGAAGCGGGCCAGCGCGAGCAGCAGGCCGGGGTCGGCCTCGCCCTCACCGGTGCCCTTGAGCGGAACGACGTCGCCGGCGGCGCGCCGCAGGAGATCGCGTACGCCGGGGCGTTCCGGGCGCCGGGAGCGGGTGATCGACTCCCAGGCGCCGACCTCGGCGAGGGGCTCGTCGGGGGGCTCGGTCTGCGGTTGCGGGGCGGCCGCCGCGTGGCCCTCGGGTGCGGATTCGGATCGGGCGAGCAGCACGTTCAGCGCACGGTCGGCGATGGCGGGCAGGTCCTCGACCCCGATCACGGCGTCGACGAGGCCGCGCCGGTAGAGGTTCTCCGCCGACTGCACGCCTTCGGGGAAGGGGGTGCCGTAGAGCTGCTCGTAGACCCGTGGACCGAGGAAGCCCACGAGCGCGCCGGGTTCGGCGACGGTGACGTGGCCCTGGGACCCCCACGACGCCAGGACGCCGCCGGTGGTGGGGTGGCGCAGGTAGACGAGGTAGGGCAGGCCGGCCGCCTTGTGCTCGGCGATGGCGGCGGAGATCTTCACCATCGTCAAGAAGGCGACCGTGCCCTCCTGCATCCGGGTGCCGCCGGAGGCGGGGGCGGCCAGCAGCGGGAGCCGCTCGGCGGTGGCGCGCTCGACGGCGCCGACCAGACGCTCGGCGGCGGCCACCCCGATCGAGCCCGCGAGGAAGGAGAACTCGCAGGCCAGCACGGCCACGCGGCGGCCGCGCAGCCGTCCCTCACCGGTGACGACGGCTTCGTCGCAGCCGCTGCGCTCGCGCGCCGCGGCCAGTTCGGCGGCGTAGCCGGGATCTTGGGCGACCTCCAGGGGCGGCCCGTCCCAGGAGCGGAACGAGTCCGCGTCGAGTGTGGCCTGCAGCAGTTCGTGCGCGCCGTATCCGCGGCCCATGGCACCTCACCTCCGACGGCCTTCGCAGCCGGTCACCGCCCCGTCGGTGCGGGGCCAGGGCCCTGACTCTAGAGGAATGTCGCCGGTGTCTTCGGAAGTGGGGGCGGTCACAGCGGGCGGTCACGGCAGAGCGCCGGCGGTCGGTGCAGGCGGCTTCCGTGCATGGCGCGGGGTGCCCGCCGGTGGCGCGTGCGGCGGCGGGGCGGCGTTGGGCTCGGCGCGGCTTGGCCCGTCTATCGCGAACTTATGGTCGCAGGAAAGCGTGTTCCGCGGTCATAAGTTCGCGATCATCGCCGGATGGACCGGCATAGGGGACATACCGGCGCCGGTGGGCCGGCTGGGTGTCGCCGTGTTCCGGCCGGGCCCGCGCAGCCAGGAGGGCCGCGTGGTGTGGCGCGGTCGCGGGGTGCTCACACGTCCCGGGGGTGCGCCGGATCGGGCGACGACGCGTCGCTGGTTGCGTCCGGGCGCGGCCGCCGGGGGCTCAACCGCCCGAAGGGGCGAGCTTTTGGGGGCCTGCCCGTTTTGCGGGCGGCCTCGGCGGGCGCAGCGGCCACGAGGTGCACGAAAAGTCGACGCCGGGGGCGTTTTCGCGCTATTCGGCGCGCCTCGTGCGCCCTCGCCGCAGCAGCGCGGGGGCGGGCCCACCGGGAATTCGGTCATTGGTGGGTAAAACACCCCGCTTTGTTTCGTATCGCGGAAGGACGGTGCGAGGGCGGCACCTCGGGGCGGCCCGAGGCGCATGCCGCCGCACGTACGTGCATCTCGTGACCCCCACCCGGCCGCATGACCGCCGCCGACCGCCCCGCATCAGCCCCGCATCAGCCCCGCGCCGACAACCGGACGGCCCCGGGCTCGACCACCCGCGGCCGAGCCCCGGCCCCGCCGCCGCCACCGGCGGCGTCGTCGCCCCTCGTCGGCCGCCGCCACCGGCGAGCACCCGAACCGATGACCGCGGAACCGGCCCACCGGCGCCCTCGCCGCCGCCGTTCCCCGTCAGGCCGCCCGCCGCTCGGCAGACCACAAGGCCGCCCAGCGAACCGTTCCCGCCGTGCGGGGTACCTGCTCCGACCGACCGCCCCTATTGTCCCCTTGTTCGGTAGGAAAAAACGAGATTACTATCGACTCGATTCTCCACTAATCCTGTCGAGAAAACCGGGTAAAAACGGAAAGCGGCACGGTATGCACACGCTCGTCCTCGTCGCCCTGGTCGGGCTGGCGGCGCAACTGGTCGACGGCAGCCTCGGGATGGCCTACGGCGTCACGTCGACCACGCTGCTGCTGGTGGTGGGCACCACGCCCGCGGCCGCTTCGGCGACGGTGCATCTGGCCGAGATCGGCACCACGCTGGCCTCGGGTGCCGCCCACTGGCGGCTGGGCAACGTCGATTGGCCGGTGGTGCGCCGCATCGCCCTGCCCGGTGCCGTGGGCGCCTTCGCGGGTGCCACCGTGCTCAGCCGGGTCTCCACCGAGGCGGCCGCGCCCGTGATGGCGGGGATTCTGCTCGCCCTGGGCTGCTATGTGCTGGTGCGCTTCACCTTCCGGAGCCTGCCGCGCCCACGGTCGGGCGCACCCGTGCGCCGGCGCCTCCTGGTTCCGCTGGGTCTCGTCGGCGGATTCCTCGACGCCACGGGCGGGGGCGGCTGGGGGCCGGTGGGCACACCGGCGCTGCTGGCCTCGGGACGTACCGAGCCGCGCAAGGTGATCGGCTCGATCGACACCAGCGAGTTCATCGTCGCCGTGGCGGCCAGCGCGGGGTTCCTCGTGGGCCTCGGCAGCTCCGGGATCAACCCGCTGTGGGCGGGCGGGCTGCTCATCGGCGGCGTGGCGGCCGCCCCCGTCGCGGCCTGGATCGTGCGGCGGGTCCCGGCGCGGGTGCTCGGTTCGGCCGTGGGCGGGTTCATCGTGCTGACCAACGCGCACACGCTGCTGGGCGCCGTGTGGGCCGATCCGGACACCGCCGCGGCGGCCGGCGTCTACGCCGGGGTTGTTCTGGCCTGGGCGGCGGCACTCGCCTGGTCGGTACGCGCCTACCTGGCCGAGCGCGCACTGCCGCCGGCGGCCGCGCCTACCTCCGCACCGCGAGTGGAGGCGGCCGAGCGCGACCTTCCCCGCTCGGCCGCCGGCTGACGCGCACCCCGGCGGCCGGCGGCACCGGTCTACTCGCCCCGGGCCCGCTCAGCCCAGCAGCTCGCGGGCCGTCGCCGCGTCGGTGACCAGCGTGGAGATCAGCCCGCTGCGCAGCACGACGCCGATGGCCTCGGTCTTGCCCGGGCCGCCCGCCACCGCGACCACCTCGGGCACCCCGGCCAGTTGGGCGTCGGTGATGGCCAGCACCCGCTCGTCGAGCTCGCTGTGCACCCGCGTGCCCTGCGAGTCGAACAGCTGCGCGGAGATCTCGGCGCGCACGCCCCGTCGCCGCAGGTCCTCGCGGGACTCCGCGTCCAGGCAGGAGAACACCGTCGAACTCTGCTCGTCCCAGCCGCCGATGGAGACCACGGCCTTGGTCAGCCCGTCGAAGCGGTCGAAGGCGCCGGCGATGCCGGGGTCGGAGCGCAGTGCGCGGGCCGTGGTGGCGTCGGGCAGCACCAGCGGGGCGTAGATCGGGTAGGCCGGTCCGCCGGAGAGCTGCGCCGCGCGCAGCACCGACTCCACGGAGCCCTCGCTGGCGTCCTCGCCGTAGGTGCGGTGCGAGACCACACCGCCCAACTGCACGGTCGTGCAGCGCGCCAGCCGGGTCAGCTCGGCGCCCACGGCGTTGACGGTGCGCCCCCAGGCGAGTCCGAGCACGTCGTCGTCGGCCACGATCTCGGCCAGCAGGTCGGCGGCCACCGAGCCGAGCCGCCGGTGGGTCTGGGCGGGGTCGTCGGAGCCGTCGACGACGATGGCGCGCTCAAGCCCGAAGGCCGCGCGCACCCGGTCGGAGAGGTCGGCGTCGATCTGGGCCGGCACCCGGATGGAGATCCGCACGATCCCGCTCTCCCGGGCGGTCTCCAGGGCGCGGGCCACCTTGAAGCGGCTCACGCCGAACTCCTCGGCGATCTCCACCTTCGAGCGCCCGTCCAGGTAGAAGCGGCGCGCGACGGTGGAGACCAGCACCATCTCGGCGGGCCCCTTGAACTGGTCTTTCTCCTGCTGCGCCGCATCGTTCTCGGCACCTTCCCGCCGCGTTCGCGCGATCCCGCTCATCTGATCACCGTTCCGCTCATGCGTGAATCATACGTTGACATCGCGTTTCGGATGGGTTTTGAATGTTTCTCATCACATGAGCAATGTCTCGCTCATGTGAGCGGAAGTAGCTGTGTATCCGTGTGCAGGTATCGGCACACGCATCCGTGAACGAGGAGCGACCGTGCGCGCAGCCATCATCGAACGCCCCGGAACCGTCACGGTGGGCGACCGCCCCGACCCCACCCCCGCCGACGACGGTGTCGTGGTGCGCGTCCGCGCCTGCGGCATCTGCGGCACCGACCTGCACATCGCCGACGGCGAGTTCCCGCCCAGCCCCTACCCGCTCGTGCCGGGCCACGAGTTCGCCGGCGAGGTGGTGGCCGTGGGCAGCCGCGCTCCGGGCGGCCTGCGCGAAGGCGACCGCGTCGCCGTCGACCCCTCCCTGTTCTGCGGCCACTGCGCGTACTGCCGGGCCGGACGCGGCAACCTGTGCGCCAACTGGGGCGCGATCGGCGACACCGTCGACGGCGGTTTCGCCGAGTTCGCGGCCGCCCCCGCGGTGAACTGCCACCGCCTGCCCGACCACGTCGGCGACCGCGAGGCCGCGCTGGTCGAACCGCTCTCGTGCGCGGTGCACGGCGTGCGCCGCATCGGTGTGCACGTCGGCGAGCGCTTCCTGCTCGTGGGCGCGGGCACCATGGGCCTGCTGCTGCAGCAGCTTCTGCAGCAGGGCGGCGCCGCGGTCACCGTCGTCGACCGCAACACCGAGCGCCTGGAACTGGCCAAAGCGCTGGGCGCCGCCGCGACGGCCGCCGACACCGCGGAACTCGACGGCGAGCGCTTCGACGCCGCCGCCGACGCCACCGGCGCTCCCGCGGCCATCGAGGCCGCGTTCGACGCGCTGCACCGCGGCGGCCGGCTGCTGGTCTTCGGCGTGGCCCCCGACGACGCCCGCGTCGCGCTGTCCCCGTTCCGCATCTACAACGACGAGATCACCGTGGTGGGCTCCATGGCCGTGCTGCACAGCTACGGCGCCGCACTCGACCTGCTCGCCGCGGGCCGCCTGCGCACCGCCGAACTGCTCACCCACGCCCTGCCGCTGGCCGAGTTCCCCGACGCGCTCGGCCTGATGCGGGCCGGAGCCGGGGTCAAGGTGCAGGTCCGGCCCGACGCCGCCTGAGCAGCCCGAAGCCGACCGTGGAGAAGGAGACCCCCTTGCCGAACACGAAACGGCGCCCGCGCCCACTCGCCGCCGCGGGCGCGCTGGGCCTGACGGCGGCCCTGCTGTCCGGCTGCGCGGGCGCGGGCGCCGTGGCCGCCGGCGACGGCGGCACCACCCTGGTGGTCGCCATCGTGTCCAACCCGCAGATGGAGGACGCGATCTCGCTGCAGGAGGACTTCAAGCAGGAGCACCCGAACATCGACGTCCAGTTCGTCTCGCTGCCGGAGAACGAGGCCCGCGCCAAGATCACCACATCCGTCGCCACCGGCGGCGGCGAGTTCGACGCGGTCATGGTCAGCAACTACGAGACCCGGCAGTGGGCCGAGTACGACTGGCTGACCAACCTGCAGCCCTACATCGAGAAGACCGGCTACGACGACGAAGACTTCCTGCCCCCCATCCGCGAGGCGCTGTCCCACCAGGGCGACATGTACTCGGTGCCCTTCTACGGGGAGTCGTCGTTCCTGGTCTACCGCAAGGACCTGTTCGAGCAGGCCGGGCTGGAGATGCCGGCCGACCCCACCTGGGCCGAGGTCGCCGACCTCGCCGCGGAGCTGGACGACCCCGAGTCGGGCACGGCCGGGATCTGCCTGCGCGGCCTGCCCGGCTGGGGCGAGGTGATGGCGCCGTTCAACAGCATCCTGCACACCTTCGGCGGGCGCTGGTACGACCAGCAGTGGAACGCCGAACTCACCTCTCCCGAGTTCCGCGAGGCCGCCGAGTTCTACGTGAACCTCGTGCAGGAACACGGCCAGCCCGGCGCGGCCACCAGCGGGTTCGGCAACTGCCTGACCCACTACAGCCAGGGCAGGGCCGCGATGTGGTACGACGCCACCGCGATGGTCAGCACCGTGGAGGACCCCGACTCCAGCAAGGTCGTCGGCCAGAACGGCTACGCCCCCGCCCCGGTGGCCGAGACCGACTACGGGGGCTGGCTCTATACCTGGTCGCTGGGCATCCCCGCCAGCTCCGAGCACAAGGACGCGGCCTGGAAGTTCGTTTCGTGGATGACCGACAAGGAGTACACGGAACTCGTCGCCGAGGAGTACGGCTGGGAGCGGGTGCCGCCGGGGGCCCGCGCCTCGACCTTCGAGAACCCCGAGTACCAGGAGGTCGCCTCGGCCTACGCCGACGTGATGCGCGAGAGCATCGCCGACGCCGACCCCCAGCACCCGACCAACCGGCCGACCCCCTACTCGGGCATCAACTTCCTGGCCATCCCCGAGTTCCAGGACCTCGGCACCCGCGTCAGCCAGCAGTTGAGCGCCGCCATCGCCGGCCGGATCACGGTCGAGGAGGCGCTCCAGCAGAGCCAGCAGTACGCGCAGTCGGTGGGCGACAGCTACAAGGAGGACCAGTGAGCATTCCACGACGCCGCCGCCTGCGGGCGGCCGCCACGGTGCCGGGGAGGGGGCGCAGGTGAGCGCGATCGCCACGGCGCCGGACCGCCGCCCCTCGCAGGCCGAGCAGGCCCGCCAGGCCCGGCGCGCCGAGCGGGCCCGCGGGTGGGCGCGGCGCGCCCCGCTGCTGCCGGCGCTGATCTTCACCATCCTGGTCACCCAGCTGCCGTTCCTGTTCACGATCTTCTACTCGCTGCAGTCGTGGAACCTGCTGCGGCCGGGTTCGCGCCAGTTCAACGGGCTGGCGAACTACGCCGCCGTGCTCACCGACTCCCAGTTCCTCGGCGCCGCGCTGAACACCGTGGTCATCACGGCCTCGTGCGTGCTGATCGCGATGGCCGTCGGGATCGGCCTGGCGATGCTGCTGGACCGCGCCTTCCTCGGGCGCGGCGTGGTGCGCACCATGCTGATCACCCCGTTTCTGGTCATCCCGGTGGCCACCGCGCTGCTGTGGAAGACCAACATGTTCGACCCGGTCTTCGGGCTGGTGGGATTCGTGCTGACCCCGTTCGGGCTGGGTGACGTCAACTGGGTGTCGCAGTTCCCGGTGGCGTCGGTGGTGACCGCTCTGGTGTGGCAGTGGAGCCCGTTCATGATGCTGCTCATCCTGGCCGGGCTGCAGAGCCAGGGGCGCGACGTGATCGAGGCCGGACAGGTCGACGGCGCCAACAAGTGGCAGATGTTCACCGACGTCACGCTGCCGCACCTGCGCCGCTACATCGAGTTGGGCGTGCTGCTGGGCTCGATCTACGTGGTCAACACCTTCGACACGATCTACATGATGACCCAGGGCGGACCGGGCACCGCCAGCTCCAACCTGCCCTTCTACATCTACCAGCGGACCTTCCTCGGGTTCGACATCGGGCAGTCGGCGGCGATGGGCGTCATCGTGGTCGCCGGCACCATCGTCGTGGCGATGCTGGCGCTGCGGCTGATCTTCCGCACGTTCATGTCCGACCAGGAGGCGACATCGTGACCGCCACCGCCCCCGCCCCACGGCCCGCGGCCGCCGCCTCGCCACCGCGCCCGCCCCGGGCGCGCCGCACCCGGCGCGGCGGCGCCGGCGGTGCCGCCTTGACCGTGCTGACCTGGGCCATCGCCCTGGTCTTCGTTTCACCGGCGCTGTGGATGGTGCTGACAGCCTTCAAGACCGAAGGCGCCGCGCAGACCGATCCGCCCACCCTGTTCTTCGAGCCGACGCTGGAGCAGCTCGCCGGAGTCCTCAGCGCCGACTTCCTGCCCTACCTGGGCAACTCGCTGATCGCCACCCTGGCCTCGACCGCGCTGGTGCTCGTCCTGGGCACCCCGGCCGCCTACGCGCTGTCGATCCGGCCGGTCAAGCGCACCAAGGACGCGCTGTTCTTCTTCATCTCCACCAAGATGCTGCCGCTCGTGGCGGTGGTCGTGCCGATCTACGTCGCGGCGGCCGAGGTGTCCATGCTCGACAACATCTGGACCCTGGTGGTGCTCTACACCGCGATGAACCTGCCGATCGCCGTGTGGATGCTGCGGTCGTTCTTCCTGGAGGTCCCCACCGGCGTGGTCGAGGCCGCCCAGATGGAGGGGGCGAGCCTGCCGCGGGTGCTGTGGTCGGTGATGCTGCCCATCATGGCGCCCGGCGTCGCCGCAACCGCGCTGATCTGCATGATCTTCGCCTGGAACGAGTTCTTCTTCGCGGTGAACCTGACGGCCTCCCAGGCGGCCACGGTGCCGGTGTTCCTCGTCGGGTTCATCACCAGCGAAGGGCTGTACTGGGCCCAACTCGCCGCGGCGGCGACGCTGGCGTCGCTGCCCATCGTGGTCATCGGCTGGATGGCCCAGCGCCAGCTGGTGCGCGGCCTGTCGATGGGCGCGGTGAAGTAGACCCACCCGGACGGGGATGCGGGCGGCGGTGGTGTCGCGGCCGGTGTGGGGACCGGCCGCGGCACCCCGCCGCCCCGCCGCGGCTTCCGGCAGGGCGGCCGGGAACAATGGCCTGCGACGCGCATCGCGACCGGCGGAGAGGAGCCGCGGCATGGGCCTGAAGGTGGGACTGCTGGGCACGGGTTACTGGGCCCGGGAGACGCAGGGGGCGGCGCTGGCCGCCCACCCCGAGATCGACTTCGCAGGGGTGTGGGGGCGCAACGCCGAGCGCACCCGGGCGCTGGCCGACCGCTACGGGGTGGCCGCCTACGCCGACTCCGACGCCCTCTTCGGCGACGTCGACGCCGTCGCCGTCGCGCTGCCGCCCGACATCCAGGCCGAGGCCGCGCTGCGCGCCGCCCGCGCCGGCTGCCATCTGCTGCTGGAGAAGCCGGTCGCCTTCTCCACCGAAGCCTCCGGCGCCGTCGCCGCCGAGGCGGAGCGGCGCGGCCTGGCAAGCGTCGTCTTCTTCACCATGCGCTTCTCCCCGCGCATCGACGCGTTCCTGCGCGAAAGCGCCGCGGTCGGCGGCTGGGACGGGGCGCGGGCGAGCATGCTCATGCCGGCGCTGACCACCGACAGCCCCTTCGCCCAGTCGCCGTGGCGCCGCGAGCGGGGCGGCCTGTGGGACATCGGCCCGCACGCCCTGTCGGTGCTGCTGCCGGTGATGGGACCGGTTGCGGAGGTCACCGCCGTAGCGGGGCCGCGCAGGACTACGCACCTGCTCCTGGGCCACCGCGGCGGCGCCGTCAGCTCGCTCGCGCTGACCCTGGAGGCCCCGCCCGAGGGCATGCACCGCGAGTTCGTCTTCTTCGGCGAGAACGGGGCGGTGCCGCTGCCCGACGCCGGCCAGGAGCCCGCCGAGGCGTTCGGCGCCGCGATCGACCGGTTGCTGCACGGGGTGCGCACGGGTGAAGCGGAGGAACCCTGCGGCGTCGGCTTCGGCCACGAGGTCGTCGCGGTGCTGGAGGCGGCCCAGGCCGCGCTGGAGAGGCGGGCGACGGTGGCGGTGGAGGCCGCGGGCAGCGGGGCCTGAGAACCCTCCGGCGACGGGTGCCGGTGCCTCGGCGCCGCTCGGCGGTGCTGAGGCGCCCGCGGTGTCAGGGCCCGGTGCGCCGCGCCGAGCGGCGCAGCATGTCGACCATCGCCGGCACCGGCGCGGGCGGTCTGCGCCGGTGCACGATGGAGATCTCGCGCTCCAGGGCCGCGCCGCCCGGCGGTTCGGCGACCCAGCCCGATCCGGGCGCGGCGTCGAGGATCATCCGCGGCACCAGCCCGATGCCCACGCCCGCGCGGATCAGGGCCAGCATCACCTCGTAGTCGCGGGTCTCGTAGGCGACCGACACCCGCACGCCCTCGGCCGCGGCGGCGGCCTCCAGCGCGATCCGGTTGGAGATGCCGGGGGCGCCGCAGATCCACTCCTGGTCGGTGAGGTCGGCCAGGCGCGGTGCGGTGCCCGCTGCGGTATGCCCCTCGGGCAGCACGAGCAGCAGCGGGTCCACCAGGATGCGCTCGCGGTGCAGCCCGGTCGCCGCGGGCGGCTGCACACCCGGGTAGCGGTGGGTGATCAGCAGGTCCAGCTCGCCGGAGGTGACGAGCCCGTAGCCGTCGGGCGGCTCCACATCCGAAAGGGACAGCCGCACCTGGGGGTGGGCCTGCCCGAAAGCGGCCAGCGCGCCGGGCACCAGCAGCTTGCCGGCGCTGGCGAAGGCGCCCAGCGACAGCCGCGCCGGGGCCTCCCCGGCCGCGGCGCGCACAGCGGACTCGGCGTCGCGCAACTCCCCGACGACCCGTTCGCCGTAGGCCAGCAGCACCCGGCCGGCCCGGGTCAGCCGCACCCCGGTGCGCGAGCGCTCGACCAGCGGGCAGCCAAGCTCCCGCTCCAGCTTGGCCAACTGCTGCGACAGCGCGGGGGCGGTGAAGGACATGCGCTCGGCGGCCGCGGTGATGGATCCGGCGTGGGCGACCTCCACCAGCACCCGGATGCGGTCGGCGTCCAGCAACGCGCTCCCTCCCGCACACGGGCGGCCCATAGCTCTGCTTAATCATCCTAAGCAGGTTCAACTTCAACTTATGTATTCTGCGCGGCAGTCTGGAAGCATGACATCCACGCCCGCTGCGACGACCTCGCTGCCCACACCCGCCGACGTCGACGCCGCGCTCGACCGCATCGCCCCCTACGTCCGGCGCACGCCGGTACTGAGCACGCGCGTCGGCGGTCGGGCACTCACCCTCAAACTGGAGCACCTGCAGACGACCGGCGCCTTCAAGCTGCGCGGTGCTCTCAACGCCATGCTGGCCGCGGGCGCGCCGCAGCGGGTGGTCACGGCGTCGGGGGGCAACCACGGACTGGGCGTGGCCGCCGCCGCGCGGATGCTGGGCGCCGAGGCGCTGGTCTACGTGCCCGAGACGGTGCCCGAGGTCAAGGCGCGCCGCCTGGAGGAGTCGGGTGCCGAGCTGGTCCGCACCGGCAGCCACTACGCCGAGGCCGCCGAGGCGGCGCGCGCCCGGGCCGAGGCGGAGGGGCTGCGCTACCTGCACGCCTACGACGATCCCGACGTCGTGGCCGGGCAGGGCACGATCGGCGCCGAGATCGCCGCCGACGCCCCCGAAAGCGACTGCGTCGCGGTGGCAGTGGGGGGCGGCGGCCTGGTTGCGGGCGTGCGCCTGGGCGCGGGGCGGCGCCGCGTTGTCGGGGTGGAGCCCGAGGGCTGCCAGAGCCTGCACGCCGCATTGGCGGCGGGCGAACCGGTCGCCGCGCCGGTGGACTCGGTGGCGTCCTCGGCCCTGGGCGCCGCGCGGGTGGGCGATGTGCCATTCGGGGTACTGCGTCGGCGCCCCGTCGAGACGGCGCTGGTCACCGACCCCGAGATCACCGCCGCGCGCGACCGCCTGTGGGACGAGTTCCGCATCGCCGCCGAACCGGCCGCCGCGGTCCCCTTCGCCGCGTGGCTGGCGGGCCGGGTGCCCGGCGACAACCCCTGCCTGGTCGTCTGCGGGGCCAACGCGGCCTGGACACCGCAGGAGTAGGCCCTGCGGCGCAGCGGCCGCCGGAGCCGATCCGCTTCTGCCGTGCACACGGGCGGGCCGGCCACGGGGGCCGGGTGGCGGGCCGCTAGGGTTGGGCGGCGTGGTCGCGCCGGCGCCGGGGGAGGGCTCGTTGCTCTATGACGTGGTGCGCTCGGTGAGCGCGCGGGTGGGGCGCGGGCTGTACCGCCCCCGCATCGAGGGCCTGGCGAACATCCCCGCCTCGGGTCCGGTCATCCTGGCGGCCAACCACCTCTCCTTCTGCGACAGCGTGGTCATCCCGCTGGCGGTGCCGCGCCGCGTCCACTTCCTGGCCAAGGCGGAGTACTTCACCGGCCCCGGCGTCAAGGGCCGCCTGTCGCGCTCGGCGTTCACCGCCCTGGGCGCCGTCCCGGTGGATCGGGGCAGCGGCGGCGGGGCGATGGAGGCACTGGACATCGGGCTGCGCCGGCTCAAGGACGGCGGTGTCTTCTCCATCTACCCCGAGGGCACGCGTTCGCCGGACGGGCGCCTCTACCGCGGCCGCACCGGAGTGGCCCACCTCGCGCTGACCTCGCAAGCGCCCGTGGTTCCGGTGGGCATCACCGGGACCGAGCACATCCAGCCGATCGGCGCCCGGCTGCCGCGCATCGCCCCCATCACCGTCCGCTTCGGCGACCCGCTGGACTTCTCCATCGGCTACGGCCACCTCAAGACGGGCCGGGCGCGCCGCGTGGCGACCGACGAGGTCATGGCCGCGATCGGGCGGCTGACCGGCCAGGAGGAGGCCGGCGTCTACAACGACCGCGCGGCGGGCTACTGAGCGGCGCCGCCCCACTGCCGCCGCGTGGCCGATTGCGGTCAACCGCGCCCCAGCGGCCGCAGGCGCGCGGCGCGCCCCGCGCGTGCGCTCGGCCGGCGCCGCCGAATGCCCGGTGGCGGCGGCCGCCCCGGCACCGGTCCGGACCCAAGGACCCTCCACCGCGCGGGATGCGGTCGGCTATGCTCCGGACACGTTCCGTCCCCTTCGAGCCACGGGAACCGCATTGGCCGACGACACCGACGACGAGGCCGCCTCGGCACCTCCCTCCGTCGACACCACCGTCCCCCACTCCGCCCGCGTGTGGAACTACTGGCTGGGCGGCAAGGACAACTACGCCGCCGACCGCGAGGTCGCCGAACAGTACCGCGCCGTCTTCCCGGAGATCTCCGACCAGGCCCGGCACGGGCGCGGCTTCATCAAGCGGTCCGTCACCTACCTGGTGGGCGAGGCCGGTATCCGCCAGTTCCTCGACATCGGCACCGGCATGCCCACCGCCGAGAACACCCACGAGGTCGCCCAGCACCACGCACCGGAGTCGGCGATCGTCTACGTCGACAACGACCCCCTGGTCCTCGCGCACGCCAACGCGCTGCTCGTCGGCACGCCCGAGGGCCGCACCGACTACCTGCACGCCGACCTGCGCGAACCCGAGGACGTGATCGCCAAGGCACACAAGACCCTCGACTTCGACCGGCCGATCGCGCTGATGCTCATGGGCGTCCTGGGCCACATCGGCGACGACGACGTCCACCCCGTCGTCTCCCGACTCGTCTCGGCCCTGCCCCCCGGCAGCTACCTGGCGCTGTACGACGGGACCGACAGCGACCCCCGCGGCAGCGAGGCACAGGAGCAGTACAACCGGAACGCTCCCCTGCCCTACTGGCTGCGATCGCCGGAGTGGGTCGCCTCCGTCTTCGGCGGCCTGGAGATGGTCGCCCCGGGCTTCGTGCCCTGCCCCCAATGGCGACCGGAGGCCGCCGAGGTCGGAGCTGCCCAGCCCTCCATGACGCGCTGCGGGGTCGCCCGCAAGCTCTGAGTGCCGCCCCGGCGACAGGTGCTGTCCCGGGAGCGAAGCCGCCGGCGGAGAGCACCGCGACCGGTCGGCCACCTTGGCCGGTCGCGGTCACAGTGCGCGCGGATTCCCCGCGTGGCCGGGCCTCCCGCGAGCATCCGGTCCGGTAAAGGGCTATGCTCTCGGCACGTTCCGCACTTCGAGCCACGGGAAGCGAATTGACTGACACCCCCGACTACACGGCAGCCCCGACCTCCATCGACACCTCCGTCCCGCACTCGGCGCGGGTGTGGAACTACTGGCTGGGCGGCAAGGACAACTACGCCGCCGACCGCGAGGTCGCCGAACAGTTCCGAGCGGTGTTCCCCGAGGTTTCCGACTTCGCCAGGCAGGGGCGCGGGTTCATCCGGCGCTCGGTCGCCTATCTCGCCGACGAGGCCGGTATCCGCCAGTTCCTCGACATCGGCACCGGCATGCCCACCGCCGGCAACACCCACGAGGTCGCCCAGCACCACGCACCGGAGTCGGCGATCGTCTACGTCGACAACGACCCCCTGGTCCTCGCGCACGCCAACGCGCTGCTCGTCGGCACGCCCGAGGGCCGCACCGACTACCTGCACGCCGACCTGCGCAAGCCCGAGGACGTGTTGGAGAAGGCCCGCGCGACGCTGGACTTCGACCGGCCGATCGCGCTGATGCTCATGGGCGTCCTGGGCCACGTGCCCCAGGACGACGTCCACGGCATCGTCGGCCGGCTGGTGGCGGGCCTGCCCAGCGGCAGCTACCTGGCGCTGTGGGACGGCACCGACGAGGACGAGCGCGGCAACGAGGCCCTGCGCCAGTACAACGAGACCGCTCCCCTGCCCTACTGGCCGCGCGGTGCCGAGTGGATCACAACACTCTTCGACGGCCTGGAGCCGGTCGATCCCGGAATCGTCCCCTGCCCGCAGTGGCGGCCGGAGACGACCGAAGTGGGTGCGGTTCCGGCCTATGCCGCCTCGCGTGCGGGCGTCGCCCGCAAACCCTGATAGCGGCCGGTGCCCGAGACCGCGTCGGCGCCGCCGGTGCGCCGTCCGCGCACCGGCGGCGACTCGGGTCAGGAGCGGGGTAGGCGCTCGGCCAGCCATGCCTCGACGTCGGCGGCGGTGCGCGGCAGGCCCGCCGAGAGGACGCGGTTGCCCTCGGCGGTGACCAGCACGTCGTCCTCGATGCGCACGCCGATGCCGCGCAACTCCTCGGGCACGGTGAGGTCGTCGGGCTGGAAGTACAGGCCGGGCTCGACGGTGAGCACCATGCCCGGCCGCAGGTCGCCGTAAAGGTGCACCTCGGTTCGTGCACGGGCGCAGTCGTGCACGTCCAGACCGAGCATGTGGCCGGTGCCGTGCAGGGTGTAGCGCCGCTGCAGGCCGAGTTCGACGACACGCTCGGCCGGGCCCTCCAGCAGCCCCCATTCGACGAGGCCCTCGGCCAGCACGCGCTGGGCGACCCGGTGGTACTCCGTGAAGGGCCGCGCCGGGGCGACCGCGGCGATCGCGGCCTCCTGAGCGGCGTAGACGAGATCGTAGACGCGGCGCTGCACCTCGGTGAACCGGCCCGACACCGGCATGGTGCGGGTGACGTCGGCGGTGTAGAGCGTCGTGGTCTCCACTCCGGCGTCGAGCAGCAGCAGCTCGCCCTCGCGCACCGGGCTGTCGTTGCGCATCCAGTGCAGCGTGGTGGCGTTGCGGCCCGACGCGGCGATGGTGCCGTAGCCGACGTCGTTGCCCTCGACGCGGGCGCGCAGGAAGAAGGTGCCCTCGATGTAGCGCTCGGAGGTGGCCTCGGCATCGGGCAGCGCGGCGGCGACGTCGCCGAAGCCGAGCACGGTGGAGTCGACGGCGCGCTGCAGCTGGGACACCTCCCACTCGTCCTTGACCAGGCGCTGGTCGTGCAGCGCGACGGCGAGCTCCTCGTCGCGCTGCGCTGCGGCCTCGCCGCCTTCGGCCGCGTCCTCGCGCAGGCCGGCGACGACCTGCTCCAGACCGGCATCGTGGCCGCGCAGGATGCGCACCGGCGCATCGGGCGCATCGCGCAGCGCATCGGGCAGCCGGCGCACGTCGTCGGTGGCCAGGCCCAGCAGCTGGGCTGACTCCGCGAGGCTGTAGCGCCGACCGCTCCACAGTTCGCCGTGGCCGTCGAGCCAGAACTCGCCGTTCTCCCGGTTGGAGCGGGGGCGCAGGTAGCAGTTGGCGTCGTGGCCGCCGCCGGGCCGCGGTTCCAGCACCAGGCAGCCGTCGTCGGTCTGGTCGCCGCTGAGGTAGACGTAGTCGCACGAGGGGCGGAAGGGGTACTCGGTGTCGTTGGAGCGGGTCTTGAGACCGCCGGCCGGGACGACCAGCCGCTCGCCCGGGAAGCGCGCGCTGAGGGCGGCGCGGCGCTTGGCCGTGTAGGCCGCCTGCTCGATCGGCTCGACCTCGCGGATCTCGGTGTCGGCCCAGCCGGTGCGCATCCAGGCGGCCAGCTCCGCCGAGACCTCTTGGGCCTGGCCGTTCTTGCGCGGGGTGAACACCGGCTCCTCGGCGGCGCCGTTCTGCTCGGCCTGCGGACTGCTGCTTGGGTGTTCACTCACGGTGGCGCCTCCCGGACATGGCTTCGTGCTGGTAGGCCGCTTGTGGCGGCACGCTTCCATCCTAAAGCGCCGCCGGCCGCCCGACCGGCGGCGATCGCGGCCTGTGGACAACCGCCGCAGAGTGCCGTGCTTGCGCCCGGCCGCGCCACCGGAACCGACTCCCGCGGGTGCGGGGGCGCGGCCCTCGCCCCCGCCCGGCATACTTCGTCAGGCGTTCGGACCGTATCCGGTGTCGTCCTCCCGCGGGTCGGCGGGATCGGCGGTATTGCCCAGGATGACGGCGATCGGCGGGAGCACCATGGCCACCGCGCACATCGCCAGCGCCCACCCGGCGCCGAACAGGTAGTACACGGGCAGCGACCCGCCGAACAGGACGAGGCAGGTGGCCATCAACGCTGTGTAGCGGCGCGCTCGCCGTTTCATGCCTCCAGCGTATTCGCCCCGGGGCGGCTGCCCCGGGGCTGCGCGCCGCCGGCCGGCGCGCCCCCAAGCGGCGTGCGGGAAACGCCGGCGCCCGGCGTTCACCGCGGCGTCGGCCGACAGTCCGACCACCGCCCCGCCGCCGCAGGCCGGGCACGGTAGCCTGTCCTGCGCCGTGTTCCGCACCGCTGGACTGGAGGCCGCTATGGCGCACACCCTCGCCCCCGACACCGAGGCGCTGACTCTGCGCCACGGCGACCTGGAGTTCGACGCCCTGGCCGCCGGCCCGGCCGACGGCCCGCTCGTGCTTTTCCTGCACGGCTTCCCGGAGTTCGCCACCTGCTGGCGGCGGCATCTGGCGGCGGCCGCCCAGGCCGGGTACCGCGCGGTGGCGGTGGACCAGCGCGGATACTCGCCCGGGGCGCGGCCGCTCGACACCGCCGACTACACGATGTCCGAGCTAGTGGCCGACGTGGCGGCTTTCGCCGACGAACTGGGCGCGGCCCGCTTCCACCTGGTCGGCCACGACTGGGGCGGCGTGGTGGCCTGGTCGGCGGCCACGCTGCACGCCGAGCGGGTCATCAGCCTGACCGCGCTGTCCACACCGCATCCGGCGGCCCTGTCGCAGGCCCTGGCATCGTCGCCCGAGCAGCGCGAGGCGATGTCCTACGTCAAGCTGTTCCAGACGCCGGGGGCCGCCGAGGAGCAGTTGCTCGACAACGGCGCCGCGGCCTTGCGCGGCGTCTTCGAGGGCCGGGTCCCCGAGGACCTGGTGGAGGACAATCTGCGCCGGCTCGCCCAGGCGGGCGCCTTGACGGCGGCGCTGAACTGGTACCGGGCGATGACGCTGGAGAGCGCCTTCGCCGACGCTCCGGCGGTCAGCGTGCCCACGCTGTACGTGTGGGGCGACGCCGACGTGGCCTTCACCGCCGTGCCCGCCCGGGCCACCGGCGAGTGGGTGGCCGCCCCCTACCGCTACATCGAGCTGGAGGGGTTCTCGCACTGGCTCCCCGAGGAGGCGCCCGATCAGGTCGTTCCGGCGCTGCTGGAGCACCTGTCGGCGGCCGAGGAGGACGAGGAGGACTGAGCCGGTCCCCGCTGGCTACGGGGCCGGGCGGCCCACCCACGCCTCACAGGCCCTCGGCGATGCGGCCCACCACCTCGGCGGCCGGTCGGTCGGCTGCCGACCGGTAGCACGCCCCGGCCCACAGGTGCAGGGTCTCGGCGTCGCCGGCGCGGGCCGCGGCCGCGCGGAGGGGTCCGGTCATGTGGTGCACGTGGGGGTAGGCGCCGGGGGCGACCCCGCCGTGCTCGGCGACGAACCGGTTGGCCAGGGCGCGGGCCCGCCGCCCGCTGAACGCGCGTGTCACGGTGGTGCGGTCGAACCGCTGCTGAACCAGGGCGTCCTTGTGCACCTGCTGCGCGCCGCTCTCGGGGGTGCGCAGCAGCGCGGTGCCCAGCTGCGCCGCGACGGCCCCGCCGGCCAGGCAGCGCTGCACGGCCGCGGCGCCGGTGATCCCGCCCGCGGCCACGAGGGGGATGCGCACCCGGCCGCGGACCTCGGCCAGCAGCCGCGCCAGGGGGATGGTGCGTTCGTAAGTGTCCTCGAACGAGCCCTGGTGGCCGCCGGCCTCGGCGCCCTGGACGCACAGCGCGTCGGCTCCGGCGTCCTCGGCCGCTGCCGCCTCCTCGGCGGTCGTGACGGTGACCAGCACCTCGGTGCCGGTACGCCGCAGTGCCGCGATGTCGCCGGCCTCGGGGCAGCCGAAGGTGAAGCTCACGACGGGCACCCGTGCGGAGCGCAGCGCGGCCAGTTTGGCGCGGTAGTCGTCGTCGCCCCAGTGTGCGGGACCGGCCTCGGTGCCCAGGCGCGCGGCCTCGGGCGCGATCCGCTCGCGATAGGCGGCGAGTGCCTGGGGGTCGGCGGTGTCGCGGTCGGGGACGAAGACGTTGACGCCGAACGGGCGGCCGCTGAGCGCGCGCAGCCGGTCGACCTGCGCGGCCATCGCGTCGGCCGCGAGGTAGCCGGCGGCCAGGAAGCCCAGCCCGCCCGCGCCGTTGACGGCCGCGGCGAGTTCGGGGGTGCTCACGCCCCCGGCCATCGGCGCCGCGACCACCGGTACGTCGAGCTGCTCCAGGAACCCCAAGCCGCACCCTTCTGACATGCCAGACAAAACCGACTAGTAAGGATCGCACGCCGCCGCACGCCGCCGGTCGTCCGGTGCGGCGCGAAAGGCGGCGGGCCGGCTACATTCCGAGGATCCGCGTGGGCCTGATCAGTACGGCGCTGCGGCGCTCCTCGGCCATCGCCCGGTCGTAGGCGTCCCAGTCCTCGTGGGTGCCGCCGGCGGCGGTGAAGACGTCGCGCAGCAGCCGCCGCAGGGCCGCGGCGTCGACGCCCTCCCGCGGGTCGTCGTAGCCGACGAGGTCGGCCGTTCCCTCGACCGCGGTCCAGTGGAAGTCCGGCTGGAAGACGATGGTCGCCTGCGGTCGGCGGCGCAGGAACCGGAGTTTGGCGCTGGTGCCGGCACTGGTGAAGGCGACGGTCTGCGCGCCGGAGACGGGATGTGCGATGATCCCGGCGGTGACGACGGTGGACTGGACGGAGCCGTCAGCGCGGGTCGTGGAGACCACCCCGAGGTGGCCGGCTCGGTCGATGGCGGCCGCAGCGCCCTCAAGCGTCGTCATGTGCATCCTTTGCGGTCCGGGTGTGCTGCCAAGGGCGATCCTTCCCCGAAAAGCCGCCTCGGGAACGAAGACGCCGGACCCCTGGCCACCCTTCGCCGCCACGCGGCGCTCGGCATCCCGCCTGCATGCGGGGCCGGAAGACCCGCAAGCGGCAGTGCCGCCGGGAGTATGGCGCCCCTCACGTCCGCGAACGGCGACAACTTCCGTTAACACCGATTACGCTCGTTTGCGACGAGGTGTTCCAGTCCCGCCGAGCACGGAGGTGGCCCGCACATGGTCGACGACACGCTGCTGACCGCCGGGGTGGCCGCCATACTGGCCGGAATCGCGCTCGTTCTGCTCGGTGGCGCCGCATACATCGCCTACCAGGCGCTCGAACGCCGCCTCGACGCCCGGGCCGGCATCCCCGCGCCGGACGAGGAGGAACAGGCGCACCGTGCGGCGCCGCCTCCCGCGCGGCCCGAGAGCGCGCCCTCGCGCCAGCACCAGCCGGCCTGAAGCGCGGCGGCGACCGAATACGACCACCGGCCGGGTCTCCGCTATGCCGGGTATCGCGGGAGCCTTCGCCGCGTTGGCCGGAGCGGCCCTGTCAGCTCTGTGTCTCCGCGTCCCCGCTCGACACCGCCCGGGCCAGCACCTCCGGCAGCACGTTGCCTCCGGAGACGACGGCGACCGTCCGTCCGAAGGGCGCGCGTCCGGCGAGGTAGGCGGCCGTGGTCACGGCCCCGCTGGGCTCGGACACCAGGCGTGCGCTGCGGGCCAGCGTGCCGACCGCGGCGAGGATCTCCTCCTCGGTGACGGTGACGATGCCGTCGAGCCGCTCGCGCAGATGGGCGAACGTCAACTCCGAGGGGCCCACTCGGACGCCGTCGGCGACCGTGCGCTGAGTGCGCTCGGGGGGCCAGAGGACCAGTCGGCCGCGCTCCAGACTCTCCTTGGCGTCGGCGGCCAGTTCCGGCTCGACGCCCACCACGGCCGCTTTCGGGCACCGCGCCTTGAGCGCGGTCGCCACTCCCGCGGCGAGTCCACCGCCGCCCACCGGTACCAGCACGGTGTCGACGCCGGGCATGTCGGCGGCGATCTCACTGCCGACCGTGCCCTGCCCGGCGATCACGTCGGAGTGGTCGAACGGCGGGATCAGCGTCAAGCCCTCGGCACGGGCCAGTTCGCGGGCCTCGGCGGCGCGCTCGGCCGGCGGCACCGTCACGGTTTCGGCCCCGAAGGCGTGCATCGCCTCGACCTTGACGCGCGGGGCGCCCTGGGGAACCACCACGACGCATCGGGTCCCGTGGCTGCGGGCGGCATAGGCCAGCGCCTGTCCGTGGTTTCCCGAGGAATGCGTGATCACCCCGGCTTCGCGCGCCTCGGGGCTCAGCCGGGCCAGCGCGTTTCCGGCCCCGCGGATCTTGAACGCGCCGACCGGCTGCAGGTTCTCCGGCTTCACCCAGAACTCCCCGGGCGCCCAGGCGCAGGGAATCAGCGGGGTGCGCACGGCGACGCCGGACAGGCGCTCCCGGGCGGCGGCGACGTCGGCGGAGGTGATCAGGTCCATGCGGGCAGTATGCCCGTGTGACCGTGCGGGCGCACGGATGGATAATGCGGGCATGCGCACCGACGTCACTCCCTCCGAGCTGTCCGACCGCGACTTCTACCGGGTGCTGACCGCTCTGGTGGTGCCGCGCCCGATCGCCTGGGTCTCGACCGTGTCGGCCGCGGGGGTCGACAACCTCGCTCCGCACTCCTTCTTCACCGTCTCCTGCGCCAGTCCGCCGATCGTGCAGTTCACGTCGGTGGGCCGCAAGGACCATCTGCGCAACGTGGAGCAGACGCGGGAGTTCGTGGTGAATTTCGCGCCGGAATGGCTGCGGCGCGAGATCAACGCCACCGCTACCGACTTCCCGCCCGAGGTCAGCGAGTTCGACGCGGTGGGGGTGCGCCGCGAGCCGAGTGCGGCGGTCAAGCCGCCGCGGGTGGCCGACTCCCCCGCCGCGCTGGAGTGCCGCCTGCACTCCACGCTGCTGCTCGGCGATTCCACGGTGGTCTTCGGCGAGGTGGTGCACGTCGCCATCGAGGATTCCGCGCTGGTGGCGGGCCATCCCGAGATCAGCCTGCTGCAGCCGATCGCGCGCCTGGGCAAGGACGAGTGGGGGGCGCTGGGCCAGGTGACGTCACTGCGCCGGATCCGCTACGCCGACTGGCCCGGGGAGTAGAGCGGGACGCGGCACCGGCGTCTCGGCGCTTCCCGTGCGGGCGCGCATCGGCGTCCGGCCCCGAGCGGATTCGTCGGCGTTACCCCCGTTGACAGGGTCGGCTGTCCTGCCTAGATTCAGTGGGAGCGCTCCCAGAACGCGGGCGGCCCCTCCCCGCCCGCTGCCGCGCACCGGCCCGGTACCCCTCCCCCGGCCCGGCGGGCGCGGCACGGAGAACGGCGGGGGCGGCCGGACCCACCGGCCTCCCCCGCCGTTGCACCGCTTCGGCTCCTCAGCCGGCGCCGGTCGCGAAGCACCCCACTGCGTGGCGGTCGCCCACGTCGACGAGCCCGTGCTCACCGGGCCGGCCGCCGTCACCGCAACCCGGGCAGGTCCGCTCCCCCTCTGCGCCGTCCCCGCCGAGTTCGGCTTCGGCCTGTTCCCACGACGTATGCAGCTGGGGTACCGAGGCCAGCAGCCGGCGAGTGTAGGGGTGCACGGGCGAGGCGAAGACCTCCGACGTCGCACCGCTCTCCACGATCCGCCCGCGGCGCAGGATGACCGCGGTGTCGCTGATGTAGTTGCCCAGCGACAGGTCGTGGGTGATGAACAGGATGCCCAGGCCGCGCGCCTTGAGGTCGCCGAGCAGGTTGAGCACGTCGATGCGGGTGGAGGCGTCGAGCATGCTGATGATCTCGTCGGCCACCAGCAGCCGGATGTCCAGCAGCAGCGCGCGGGCGATCAGCAGCCGCTGCAGCTGCCCGCCGCTGAGCTGGTGCGGGTACTTGCCCAGCACCTGGCCCGGGTCCAGACCGACGGTGGTCAGCGCCTCCTCGACCTTGGCGCGCCACGGCGCGGCGGCCGAAGCGGGAAAGTACTCCGCGCGCACCAGCTCGAAGACCCGGTCGGCCTTGAAGATCGGGTTGAAGCAGCTGAACGGGTCCTGGAACACCCCCTGCACGCGGCGGTAGTACTCCTTGCTGCGGGCATGGCCGCGCACCCCCGCGATGTCGCCGTCCTCGAAGGTGATGCGGCCGCGGCTGGCCGGGATGAGCCGCAGCACCATCTTGCCGATGGTGCTCTTGCCGCTGCCGCTCTCGCCGATGAGGGACACCACCTCGCCGGCGCCGACACCGAAGCCGACGTCGTG
Organism: Streptomonospora litoralis; assembly: GCF_004323735.1. Classification (GTDB taxonomy): domain Bacteria; phylum Actinomycetota; class Actinomycetes; order Streptosporangiales; family Streptosporangiaceae; genus Streptomonospora; species Streptomonospora litoralis. Next base: position 3,052,287 of record NZ_CP036455.1, read on the forward strand.
CACGGCCTGCAGCGACTGGCCGCCGAAGGCGCCGATCCGGTAGGTCTTGCCGACCCCTTGCAGCTGAAGCATCGCCATCACTCCGCTTTCCAGCACGCCGCCCAGTGGCCGGGGGCGACTTCGGTGAACGGGGGCTCCTCTTCGCACTTGTCGAAGGCCAGCGGGCAGCGGTCGCGGAACCGGCAGCCCGTGGGCGGGTTCAACAGGCCCGGCGGCTGCCCGGGGATGCCCTCCAGCCGCTGCTCGGCGTAGGTGACGCCGACCTCGGGCAGCGAGGAGATCAGCATCCGGGTGTAGGGGTGCCGGGGCGCCTCGATGATGGTGCGCGAGGAAGCCTTCTCCGCGGGCCGCCCGGCATACATCACCATGATGGTGTCGGCGATCTGGTGCACCAGCGCCAGATCGTGGGTCACGAACACCATGCTGGTGACGAACCCGCGGTCGCGGAACCCCGCCAGCGCCTCGGCCACGGCGCGCTGGGTCGACACGTCCAGCGCGGAGGTGACCTCGTCGGCGATCAGCAGCGAGGGGTCGAGCAGCGTCGACAGCACCATCACCACGCGCTGCTTCATGCCGCCCGAGAGCTCGATGGGGAAGCGCTGCAGCACCTCGGGCTCCAACCCGACCAGTTCGAGGCGGCGCAGCAGCTCTTCGCGCACCGCGCCGTAGTCGATGCCGCGGGAGCGGACCAGCTCCTTGATCATCCGCCCGATGCGCCGGGTGGGGTTGAGGGCGCTCATCGCGTACTGCGGGATCAGCGAGACCCGGTGGAACCGGAAGGGCACCATGGCGCGCTGGTCGGCCACCGGCAGCTCGGTGTCGTCCAGCCGCACCGAGCCGCGGACGTAGCGCATCCGGCCGTCCATCTTGATCAGGCTCTTGGCCAGCGTGGACTTGCCGCTGCCGGACTCCCCGGCCAGTCCCATGATCTCGCCGTCGGCCAGTGAGAAGCTCACGCCGTCCAGCGCGCGGACGTCGCCGTTCAGCGTCCGGTAGTAGACCGCGAGGTCGTTCACGTCCAGGCTCACGCGGCTCAGAGCTCCCTCAGCCGGGGGTTGAACACCTCGTCCAACCCGACGTTCATGATGTAGAGCGACCCCACGATCGCGGTGATGCCGAGGCCGGGCGGGACGAACCACCACCACAGGCCCCCGCTGAGCGCGCTCCAGCTCACGGCGCTGTGCATCATCAGCCCCAGCGAGACGCCCTCGGTCGGTCCCAGGCCGATGAAGTCCAGGCCGGCCGCGATGAGGATGGCGCCGCCGAAGAGCAGGATGAAGGTCATGAACAGATAGGAGCTCATGTTCGGCGCGATCTCGCGGAAGATGATCTTGTAGGAGCGGCGCCCGCTCATCCGGGCGAGGTCGACGAAGTCGCGGGTGGCCAGGGACAGCGTCTGGGCGCGCACGGCGCGGGCCACCCACGGCCAGGAGGTCAGCCCGATGAAGAAGCCCTGCAGCCAGATACCGCGGGCCTCCAGGTAGGCGGCGGCGATGATGAGCACCACCAGGGCCGGCAGCACCAGCACGATGTTGGTGATCATGTTGAGGACCTCGTCGACGAGTCCGCCGCGGTAGCCGGCGGTGAACCCGACGACCATGCCGACCAGGGCCGCCATGCCGCCGCCGACGAGGCCGACCAGGAAGGTGGCGCGGACTCCGTGGACGAACTGGGCCCAGACGTCCTGGCCGAAGCTGGTGGTGCCCAGCCAGTACTCGCCGCTGGGCGGGGCGGACTGGGGGCCGACGTAGGCGTTGGGCTCGTCGCCGACGGCCATGGGCCCCACCAGACCCAGCAGCAGCAGGCCCAGCACGACGGCGGCCCCGGCCAGCAGCTTGGGGTTGCGCACCGCGAAGTGCAGGGTCTCGCCCCAGCGGCGGCTGCCGGCTCCCCCGGACAGTCCGGTCTCGGCCTGTGCGGACCGTGCTTCGATCGCGCTGTCGCTCATCGCGCACCGCTCCCTTCCGGCTCGCTCGTCGGCCTCATGCGGCACTCCCCTGCATCTGGGTGCGTGTCCGCGGGTCGACCAGCACGTAGATGACGTCGACGATGAAGTTGGCGATCAGCACGCCGATGACGATGAACAGGAAGGCGCCCTGCAGCAGGAAGAAGTCGCGGTTGTTCAGCGCCTGCAGGATGAGGTTGCCCAGCCCCGGGTAGCCGAAGACGATCTCGGTCAGCAGCGCGCCGGCCACGATGGTGCCCAGCTGCACCGCCAGGCCGGTCATCTGCGGCAGGACGGCGTTGCGGAAGGCGTAGCGCCGCACGAGCTTGCGGGGTGCCCCCAGCGCCTCCAGATAGGTGGAGTACTCCGCCTCCAGTTCGTAGATGATCAGGTTGCGCATGCCGATCGCCCAGCCCCCGAACGCGACCAGGAACAGCGAGGCGAACGGCAGGAACCAGTGCAGGAACAGGTCCCAGATGAAGGTCCAGTTCCAGCCGGGGATCGTGCCGAACCCGTAGGCGCCGGCGGTGGGGAACCAGCCGGCCACCACGCCCAGGCCCCAGGCCAGCAGGATGCCCAGCCACATGTAGGGGGTGGCGGTGAGGATGTAGCCCAGCGGCAGTACGGTGTTGTCCAGCCACTTGCTGCGTGCGGCGAAGGCGCCGAAGCGGTTCCCGGCGATCCAGCTCAGCAGGATGGACGGCAGCAGCAGGGCGAGGGTGTAGGGCACCGCGGCCAGCAGGATCTCGGAGACGGGGCGGGGGAACAGCCACACGCTGATGCCCAGATCGCCCTGGAACAGCGAGGTCCAGAAATTGATGTACTGCTGCCAGGCGGGCTCGTCGAGGCCGAAGACCGACTCGTAGTAGTCGCGCATCTGCTGCATGGTCTCGGGGTCGCCCGCTGATCCGCGGCCGAGCATGGTGCGGACCGGGTCGCCGGGCATGAGCCTGGGGATGAGCCAGTTGATGCTCACCGCGGCGACGAACGTCAGCGCGTAGATGAGGATCTTCCTGGCGAGGTAGCGGCGCACTGCGGCCTCCTGCTGCTGCTACTCGTCGGGGCGGCCGGCGGCGCCGGCCGCGAAGAAGGCGGGGTGGGTGCTTCGGCATGGAGGGGCCCCGCCCCCTCCCCGGTGGCACGGGAGGGAGGGGGCGGGTCCCTGGCCCGGCCGCGGTGCGGCCGGGGGGATCGGGCTCACGGTGAGCCGCGGGGCGTCAGCCGCCGGCGGGCTCCAGTTCGGTGAGCATCAGCACCGAGCCGAGCTGGGCGTAGTTGCGCCAGGTGGTCGGCAGGTGGTGCGGGGTGTCGTCCGCCGAGGTGGGGAAGTTGGTCCAGGTCTGGGTGTTGTACTGGGACCAGAGGCCGTTGTACCAGAGCGGGATGATGGGCATCTCCTCCAGCTGGATCCGCTGGATCTCGGAGATGGTGTCCTGCATCGCCTGCTTGTCCTCGACCGGAGTCTGGGCGAGCTCCTTGGTCAGCTCCCAGGCCTCCTCGTTCTCGTAGCGGGCGAAGTTGACCGTGGTCTGCTGCTCCTGGACGGGCAGCTGGAACATGTAGTCGTAGTAGGTCCAGGGCGTGTTGCTGATCTGGCGCTCGTTGTTGATCACCAGGTCGAACTCGCCGGCGTTGCGCTGGTCCTCCATCGCGGCCTGGTCGGGGAACTCCTCGACGAGGTTGATACCCACGGCCTGGGCGTTCTCGGAGATGATGCGCGCGGCCTCCATCCAGTCCGTCCAGCCGGAGGGGACCATGAGGGTGAGCTCGACGGGGTCGCCGTCGGGCGTCTCCACCATGCCGTCGCCGTCGGTGTCCTCGTAGCCGGCGTCGGCCAGCAGCGACTCCGCCTCGCCGGGGTCGTAGGAGAAGCCGTGCTCGTCGACGAGCTCCTGGTCGATGTAGTCCTCCCACACCGGCAGCAGGCCGCTGGGGTCGGCCGCCTGCACCAGGTTGGAGTAGGGGCCGTCGATGATCTTCTGGATGTCGATCGAGGCGGCCAGGGCCTTGCGGAACGCCGGGTCGTCCAGCGGCTCGCGGGTGGTGTTGGGCACCAGCCAGGCCGTGTTGGCCGAGAGCATGTAGGGCGGCTCGTCGTAGTAGCTGCTGATGTTGGGGTTGTTCTGGATCTTCTGGTCGACCCCGGGCAGGAAGTTGTTGCTCACGTCGACGTCGCCCTGGTCCAGCAGGCGGTTGGTGACGTCATTGCTGGAGTTGACGATGTCGACCACGTAGTTCGGCTGGACTTCTAGGTCCAGCGCGTCGGTCGCCCACCAGTCCTCGTTCTTGGCGTAGATCTGGCGGTCTTCGCTGTGGTCCTCGTACAGGTAGGGGCCGGTGCCGACCGGGTCCTCGTTGGCGCCGGTGGTGACCTGCTCTTCGGAGCGGTCCCGCCACAGGTGCTCGGGCACGATCGGGTTGGAGTAGGTGTAGTAGGCGAACTCCTGGTGGCGCAGCTCGTCGTTGAACTCGAAGCGGGCGGTGTGCTCGTCGACCGCTTCGACGTTCTCCAGGTAGTCCCACACGTTGTGGTAGGGGACGGTCTCGAACTGGGCGAGCTCGTAGGTGAAGACGACGTCCTCGGCCGTGAACGCCTCGCCGTCGCTCCAGGTGACGCCCTCGCGCAGGCTCACCTCGTAGGTGCTGTCGTCGATCCACTCCTCGGACTCGGCCAGCCAGGGGATGTACTCCTGCTGCTGCGGGTCGTAGAGGAAGAGCGGTTCGTAGATGTAGCCGACCACGCCGGTGGTGTAGGAGCCGCTCATGATCGGGTTCCACGTGGAGGGCGGGCCCCACTGCGTGCCCGTCGTGTACAGCGTCTCCTCGCGCGGGTAGCCGTTGCCTCCGCCGGAGCCGTCGCCGCCGCCGGTGCAGCCCGCAGCGGCCAGGCCGACCACAAGGGCCGCACTCAGCCATCTCAGCCGGTTCCCCATGTCCAACTCCCAATGTCCGTCACGTATGAGGTGCCGCCGTCGCGGACGCGCCGGCTGCGCTGCGGGCGGCCGGTGGCGACCGCACGGCCGATGTGACCCGCGCCACCTGCGAAGTGCGAACAGAACATCACTGAACCGGTTCAGCGAGCAAGACCCGTTATCGAAACTAAACCGGTTCAGGACTCGCCGGATACGCGCGGCTCCGAGGCACCCTTTCCAGGCCGCCGACGGCAGGGCCACCGGCGCACCTGCGTCCGCACGCACCGCGGCACCGGCGATCACGGCGAGCGGGGGAAGGCGGAGAACCGAATCATTGGGAAATAGATCCCAAATATAGACGATTCAAGATGAAAAGTCCCTTTCCATGCTTGATCGTCCGAAATACCGGGAGCGAACCGGAGGCGCGTCGAGGAGCGGCGCGCACTCTCCCCGCGCAAGCAGAAGGGCCGGACCCGGTCGGCGCGGCCCGTTCCCCGCCGCCGACCGGATCCGGCCCGGTCCTTACTGCGCCTGCCGAGGCTCAATCGCCGACGACGGCCTCGCTCACCAGGTGGCGGTTGTGGTCGACGAAGCGCGCCGGGCCCTCCAGGCGCACCCGCGCGCTGTGCCGGACGTCCTCGCAGGAGGCCGCCAGCGACAGGTCGAGCTCGCCCGCCTCGACCACGCGCCGTCCGTCGGCCCCGGTGTAGGCGGCCAGGTCGGCCGAGACCGCGAACTCCACCCGGCGCTCCTGGCCGGGTTCCAGCTCCACGCGTGCGTATCCGACCAGGGTGCGCACCGGCCGGCTCACCTGGGCGATGGGATCGCCCAGGTAGAGCTGGACGACCTCGGCGCCGGCGCGCGCTCCCGTGTTGCGCACCGTGCAGCCCAGGGTGAAGGCGCCGTCGGTGGCTGCGGCCGCGGGGTCGCTTGCGCCCTCGCCCCGCGCCTGGACGCGGAAGTCCGACCACGAGAAGGAGGTGTAGGAGAGGCCGTGCCCGAACGGGTAGAGCGCCGTGGGATCGACCGAGCTGACCTCGCTGCGGCGCCCCAGCGCCGGGGCGAGATAGGGCGCGGGCTGGCCGCCGCTGCTCCGCGGCAGTCCCACGGGCAGCCGGCCGCTGGGATTGACCCGCCCGGAGAGTACGCCGGCGACCGCCGGGCCGCCCTCCTCGCCGGGGAAGAACGCCTGCACCGCCGCAGCCGCGCCCTCGGCGAGCCCTTCCAGCGCATAGGGCCGACCGCTCATCACCACCAGCACCACCGCGGTGCCGGAGGCCAGTACCGCCTCGACCAGTTCCTGCTGCACGCCGGGCAGCCGCAGGTCGGTGACGTCGCAGCCCTCGCCCGAGGTGCCCCGGCCGAAGAGTCCCGCGCGGTCGCCGACGACCGCCACGCAGACCTCGGCCTCCTCGGCTGCGGCGACGGCCTCGGCGATGCCGGAGGTGTCGGTGTCGTCGACACCGCACCCGCGCCGGTAGTCGATCCCGGTACCCGGCAGCTCGGTGCGCAGCGCATCGAGCAGCGTGGGTATCTCAAGGCCGATGGGGGTCTCGGGGTGGGATCCGCCGACGTGGGCCGGGAAGGAGTAGCAGCCCAGCATCGCCTCGGTGGAGTCGGCCAGCGGCCCCACGACGGCCGTGCGCCGCCCGGCCGCCAGCGGCAGCTGCCGGCGGTCGTCGGTGAGCAGCACCACCGACTCCTCGGCCAGGCGGCGCGCCAGCGCGCGGTGCTCGGGCGGGTCCAGGTCGATGTCGACGTCGGCGGCGCCCGACTCGGCGCCGGAGCCGCCCAAGTCTGCCGCGGGCTCGGCCGGGAAGGGGGTCCAGTCGGCGTCGAGCAGCCCCAGTTCGCACTTCTGGGTGAGCACCCGCAGCGCGGCGCGGTCGACGTGGTCCTCGGAAACGCTGCCGTCGCGCACCGCCGCCAGCAGCGGCGCGCCGTAGCAGCGCAGCGTGGGCAGTTCGATGTCGACTCCGGCTTCCAGCGCGGACGCGGCGGCGCCGCCGGCCGAACCCGCGGTGCCGTGCAGCGTCTCCAGGAAGGTGACCGCGAAGTAGTCGGAGACGACCGTGCCGGTGTAGCCCCACTCCTCGCGCAGCAGCGCGGTGAGCAGGCCCGGGTCGCCGGTGGCGGGCACACCGTCGTTGGCGGTGTAGGAGGGCATCACCGACCTGGCCCCGCCCAGCGCGATCGCCATCTCGAACGGCGGCAGCAGCACGTCGGCGAACTCGCGGCGACCGGCCGAGACGGGGGCGAGGTTGCGGCCGGCCCGGGAGGCGGAGTACCCGACGAAGTGCTTCAGGGTGGCGACCACGCCCGAGGACTGCAGACCGCGCACATAGGCGGTGGCGACCGTGCCGACGAGGTAGGGGTCCTCGCCGATGGTCTCCTCGGTGCGGCCCCAGCGCGGGTCCCGGCTGACGTCCAGGACCGGGGAGAGCCCCTGGTGCACGCCCACGCGCCGCATGGAGGTGCCGATCTGGGCGGCCATGCGCTCGACCAGTTCGGGATCGAAGGACGCGCCCCAGGCCAGCGGCGTCGGATAGACGGTGGCCTGCCAGGCGGCGAAGCCGGAGAGGCATTCCTCGTGGGCGATGGCGGGAATGCTGAACCGGTTGGCGGCGGCGATCTCCTTCTGGGAGTTGGCCAGCGCCTGCACGCCCATCGCCGGGTCGACCGGGGCCGTGCCGAACGGGCGGGTGAGGTGGCCCAGGCCGTGGGCGATCACCTGCTCCCAGTCGGGGGTCTCCTCGGCGAGGTCGTGCTGGTGGGGGGCGACGCCCTCACCGGACCCGTCGGCACCCACCCAGACACCGTAGAGCTGGGCGACCTTCTCCTCTAAGGTCATGAGCCTAAGGACCTCGCCCGCCCGTTCGGCGGCAGGGCGCGTGGCGTCCTGCCAGGGGGCGAGGTTGGAGTGGGGCGTCATATACCCTTCCTTCTTCATTGCAGAGCCCCGCGCAGGCGGGGCTGTGGCTGTGCGTTGCGGTAGGGGCGCGAGCGCCGACGGCTACTTGCCGCCGACGCCCATAAGGCCGCTGACCAGGGATCGGCGGGCGATCAGGTAGACGATGAACAGCGGGACCGTCGCCAGCACGACCGCGGCCAGCAGGCCGGGGATGTCGGTGCGGTAGGTCCCCTGGAACTCGTACAGGCCCAGCGTGATCACCCGGTTCTCGGCGGACTGGGTGAGGATCAGCGGGAACAGGAACCCGTTCCACGCCTGCAGCGCGGCGTAGACCGCCACGGTGCTGATGCCCGACCGCGACAGCGGCACGACGAGCTGGATGAACGTGCGCCCCGGCCCGGCGCCGTCCAGCGACATCGCCTCGTACAGCTCGTCGGAGATGTCTCGCATGGACCCCGTCAGGATGAGGATGCACACCGGCAGCGCGAACGCGGCGGTGGGCAGCACGATCGCGATCAGCGAGTCGTACAGCCCCATCTGGATGATGATCAGATAGACGGGGACGATCACCGCCTGGTTGGGAATGGCCAGCCCCAGCAGGAAGACCCGGAACGTGGAGTCGCTCAGCCAGCTGCGGTTGCGCACGATGGCGTAGCCGGCGGTCACCGCGAGCCCGACGACCAGGGCCACCACACCCACGGTCACCAGCGCCGTGTTCCAGATGAACCCGAGCAGCCCGTTCTGGACCGCGTTGACGTAGTTGTCCAGCGTCGGGTCGTCGGGGATGGCCAGCGGGCCCGCCGAGCGGTACTCCTCGGTCTGCTGGAAGGTGGCCACCAGCAGCGCGTAGATCGGGACTCCGACGACCAGGAACCAGACGAAGGCGCCCAGTCCGGCGACCAGGTTGGGGCGGTGCCGCCAGCTGCGCAGTCCGATGCGCTTGGCGGGCCGCCGCCGCCCAGTGCCGGGTCCGGGGGTCCGTGCGTGTTGGCCGGCGCGCGCCGGCGACGTCGCGGTCACATTCCCTCCCGGGTGCTGCGCATCTTGCCGAATCCGGTGAAGCGCACCATCAGCAGCGAGGCGAGGGTCGCGAAGGCCACCAGCACGCAGGCCACGGCGCTCGCGTAGCCGAACTGGTAGTTCTGGAATCCGGCTTCGTACATCAGGTACGGCACGATGGTGGTGGCGTGTCCGGGGCCGCCGCCGGTGATGATCAGCACCGTGTCGAAGTAGGTCAGCGATCCCACGACCATCAGCACCGACGAGGTGGTGATGGTGTTGCGCAACTGCGGCAGCGTGATGTGCCAGAACGCGCGGTAGCGCCCGGCGCCGTCGATCTCGGCCGCCTGGTACAGCGACTCGGGGATCTGCCTGGCCCCGCCCTGGTACAGCAGGGTGTGCAGCGGGATGAACTGCCAGGCGCTGACGAACAGGATCACGCCGAATGCGCCGGTCTCACTGCTCAGGAAGTCGAGGCCGGGCATTCCGATCAGCGGGCCGATGGTGGTGAGCGGACCGAAGTTGGGGTCCAGCAGCGCCCGCCAGATGATGGCGATGGCGGCCGAGGACAGCAGCAGCGGCACGAAGAAGATCGCCGAGAGCACGGCCCGGTTGCGCTGCCTCCCGGAGGCCCACACCCCCAGCAGCAGCGCGATGGGCGTCTGCAGCGCCCAACTGCCGCCGGTCAGGATCAGCGTCAGCAGGATGGCCCGGTGCGCGACAGGATCGCCGACCAGCCGGATCCAGTTGCTGAGTCCGGTGAACTGGGGAACGCCCAGTCCGCCCCAGGTGGTCAGCGACAGGTAGACCACCAGCACCATGGGCAGCACGGCGAATACGCTGAAGAACAAGATCGCGGGGAGCCCCCACCAGGCGCTCGGGCGCCCGACGCGCGGCCCGGGGCGCGCACCGCCGCTCGCGGCGGTGCGCGCCCGGGACCGGGTCTGCGCCTTGCGGCCGTCCCGGTTGGGTGAAACAACACTCACTGCAGGGCCGCCACGTTGTCGACGAACTCCTCGGGAGTGACCTGCTGGTTGAACAGCTTCTCGATCTCGGTGACCATCGGCTCGGCGACCGACCGCGGCAGCGCCTGGTCCCAGGAGAGCTGGAAGGTGGGCGCGTCGCGGACCATCGCGTACTGGAACCGCGCGAAGTCGGGGTTGGGCGCCTCGTCCAGCATCTCCTCGGCACCGGTCGTGGTCGGGACCTCGCCGTTCTCGACCATGTCCTTGACGTATTCGTCGCTGTAGGTCTGCTTCAGGAACTCCACCGCCGCGTCGGTGTCGCCGTCGTCGGTGATGGAGAAGTAGTTGGTCGGGTTGCCGACCACGGCTTGCGCGTTGCCCTCTCCGTCGGGCATCGCAGGGAAGGCGACATAGCCCAGGTCGTTCTTGGCGAACTCGGGTGCGTCCGCCAGCTGCGTGGAGAACTCCCAGGAGCCCATCAGGTGCATGGCCGCCTGGCCGTCTGCCAGCAGGGCCGAAGCCGAGCCGTCGGCCGCGGAGACCGAGGCGTAGCTGTCGCCGAAGGCACCGTTCTTCACCATGTCCTGGATGATCTGGGCCGCTTCCAGGATGGCCGGGTCCTTCCAGCCGGCGGAGTCGCCGTTCGCGATCTGCTGGAACACGTCGTGCCCGCCGATGCGAGCGACCAGGTACTCCATCCACATCAGGTCGGCCCAGGGGGTCGCGCCGCCCAGCGCGAAGGGGGTGACGCCCTCCTCCTTGAAGGTGTCGATCAGGTTCTGGATGTCCTCCCAGGTCTCGGGCGGCTCGACGCCCGCCTCTTCGAACACCTTCTCGTTGTAGAAGATCATCTTCGGCTGCGTGCCGCGCAGCGGGATGCCGTACTGGGTGTCGTTGATCTTGCCGGCTTCGAGGATGGAGGGGATGAAGGCGTCCTGCATCTCCGGGTTCTCCTGCAGCGTCGCGCCCAGTGGCAAGAGCATCTCCTGCTCGACGTAGGGCTCGATGCTGCCGCCGCCCCAGTTGAAGAACATGTCCGGGGCCTGCCCCGACCCCATGACCGTGCGGAGCTTGTCCTCATAGCCGTCCGGCGCAACCTGGTTCATCGCGGCCGTGGCCTCGTTGTTCTGGTTGAACCGCTCGACGGCGTTCTCCTGCACGACGGCGAGGGAGTCCTGGTACATCATGATGTTCATCTCGCCGTCGCCCGAGTCCTGCGACCCGGCGTCGCCTCCGCAGGCGGTGGCTGTGAACAGGAGCAGCGCGAGTGCGCCAGCGGCGCCGGCCCTGTGGGGAATCATGGCTACGTCCTTATCGAAACTATCGGACACGTTATCGCAATGCGTGCTGCCAGAATCTACGGTGCTGCCACAAACAGCGTCAACACTCCACGAGAAGTTCGTCACCCTCCCCCCGCGTAGTCACCCGGGGATGACCAGTAAAATGCGGGCTTGTGACAGCAGAACCCGCACCGCTCTCCCAAGGCCCCGCCGGATCGGAACCCGTGACGATCTCGAAAATTGCGGAGGCCGCGGGGGTGTCCGTGCCGACGGTGTCCAAGGTCCTCAACGGCCGCGCCGACGTCGCGCCCGAAACCCGGGCGCGCGTCGAGGAGCTCATCCACCGGCACGGCTACCGCCGTCGCCGCGGACCCGGCGCCGGGCGCTCCCCGACCATCGACCTGGTCTTCCACGAACTGGACAGCGCCTGGGCGATCGAGGTCATCCGCGGCGTGGAGCGCATCGCCCGCGCCGAGGGCCTCAGCGTCGTGCTCTCGGAGTCCGGCGGCGAGCGTGCACCGCGGGACGCCTGGGTCGAGGCCGTACTCGGCCGACAGTCCACCGCGGCGATCCTGGTCTTCTCCGATCTGGCCCCCGACCAGCGGGCGCGGCTGACCGCGCGCAGCATCCCCTTCGTCGTGGTCGACCCCACCGGCGACACCGACGAGGACCTGCCCTCGATCGGCTCGGCCAATTGGAACGGCGGCCTCGTCGCCACCCGCCACCTGATCGAACTGGGCCACCGGCGCATCGCCGTGATCGGCGGTCCCGTCGACGTGCTGTGCAGCCGTGCCCGGATCGACGGCTACCGCTCGGCGCTGGATGCGGCCGGGCTGCCGATCGACCCGGACCTGATCCGCACCGGCGACTTCCACATCGAGGGCGGCCACGGGCACGGCCGCGACCTGCTCACCTCGCCCGACCCGCCCACCGCCGTCTTCGCGGGCAGCGACCTGCAGGCGATGGGCCTCTACGAGGCGGCACGCGAGCTGGGAGTGCGCATTCCCGAGGACCTCAGCGTCGTGGGCTACGACGATCTGCCCGTTGCGCGCTGGGTCGGGCCGCCGCTGACGACGGTGCGCCAGCCGCTGACCGAGATGGCCGAGGAGGCGACGCGGCTCGCGCTCATGCTCAGCCGCGGCCAGCAGCCGCCCAACCTGCGTCTGGATCTGGCGACCAACCTCGTCGTGCGGCACAGCACGGCCGCGCCGAGGAGCCGCTGAGCCTTCGCTGCGGTCGGCGCGAAAGGCAGCGCCGACCGCAGCGAGGGCTTGGCGGTATCGGGGGTGGTCCGGACATGGACGAGGGGCGGGACCGCAGCCGTCCCGCCCCTCGTCGCGGCAGCGCCCTTAAGGGGCGGAAAGGCGCCGCATCCGGAAAAGCCCGCAGGCGCGCACCGGGAGCGAAGTTTTCGACGCTCCCCCGCGGCGGTGCCGGCCTGGGACCGGCCGCACGAGGCCGCAGTGATGTGAATGCGGCCGGTCCCAGGGATCATCGGGGTGGCCCCCGTCGGCGCGGTCGCCCTCGGGCGGCCGGGGCCGCGTCGGGGCGGTGCGCGCCGAGGCGCGGGGGCACAGGCGTGTCCGGGCGCAGGGGACCCGCCCGGAACCGCCTGCCGGAGACGGGGTGGAGCCCAGGCCGGCGCGTCCGGGCTCGTACCGTTCTCCGTTGCCCCCGCACGTGCGGCGTGCCACCGGGCGGTAGGCAGGGGTATGCAGGACAGTCGGGGGTTGCGAGGCCCGATGCGTACCGGGACGCCCCGCGGCGCGCGCGGTGGGCCGAGCGCCCGCGCCCGCGGCGCCGCCGCGGCGCGTGCCTGCACCTCGGCGGTGCCGCGCACGACTCGTTTCGCACATCGCGGTTCCTCGCAGTCGTCGTTCGGTGGCCGAGAGTCCCGTTCGCAGGACGCACGCGGTCGGTTCGCGCAGCGGTGGTTCGGCCGGGTGCGGCCGCGGGGTGCCGCCGCGCGTTGCGGCGCGCGAGTCGGCGGGACCCGCTCAGGCGGGACGGCCCAGCGGTGGACGGCAGGGGACCGCGTCACCCTGCCCTGCGGCCGGGGTGGTACGGGGCGGTTGCGCAGCACGAGCGGCGGCCGGGTGGATCTGTACCGCGAAGGCGGGCGAAGCGGCCACGAGGCTGCGTCGACGAGGGGGTCGAGCCATGGCGGGTGCTCCCTTCCTGTCGTACACGTCCGAAAATCGGCCACCTACGCTCCGCTTGGGAGCGCTCCCATGCAGTGACGAATGTAACACGGTCGCAACGGGAGACCAAGAGGTCACATACCGAAATAATCCCGAAACCGGAAAACCGCACTTCAGATCGCTGGCGGGAGGTGTCGGAGCACCTGCGGACACGACGCGGATGCCCGGCTCCCCCGAGGCACCCCCGCCCGAACCGCATGCGACACCGCCGCCCCCGGCGAACCCGAGGGCCCTGTTTCGAAAGGAGAGCTCAGGGCGCCGGCGCGGTGCTGCCGCGCGGCACCAGTTCGCCCGGCGAGGTTCCGACTCGGCGTGCGGGGCCGCCGGCGACCGCGTCGAGCAGCAGCGCCGCCGCCAGTCGGCCGTGTTCGGGCAGATCGCGGCTGACCGTCGTCAGCGCGGGCCGCACGACCTGGCACAACGGGGAGTCGTCCCAGGCCACGATGGACAACCGCCCGGGAACCGGCACCCGCAACTCCTGTGCCACGCCCAGCCCCGCTACCGCCATCAGGTCGTTGTCGAAGATCAGCGCGGTCGGCGGTTCGGTGCCGATGAGCAGGTCGCGGGCGGCCTGTGCGCCGCTGTCACCGGTGTAGTCGGTGTGCACGATACGCGGCGGCTCCAGGCCGTGCTCGCGCGCGGCCGCGCCGAGCGCCGCGGTGCGCACCCGGGTGTGCACCAGGTAGTCGGGGCCGGCGACGTGTCCGATACGGCGGTGCCCGAGTCGGGCCAGGTGCCCGAGGGCCGTGCGCATGCAGCCGCCGTCGTCGGACCACACGCACGGCAGTCCGCCGGTGTGCTCCGGACCGCCGACGACCACCGCCGGCAGGCCCATCTCGGTCAGCGCGGCGAGCCGCGGGTCGTCGTGGCGCAGGTCCACCAGCAGCACGCCGTCGACCCGGCGCTCGGCGAACCACCGCTTGTAGGTGGTCAGCTCCGGGGAGGTCTCGTCGACCGACTGCAGCATCAGCGCCGTGTCACCGTCGGCCAGCTCCTCCTGGATCCCGGCGATGAAGCGCATGAAGAACGTCTCGACGCCCAGCACCAGGGCCGGCCGGTCGATGATCAGGCCGATGGCGCCCGCGCGCCCGTCGGAGAGGGCGCGCGCGGCGCTGCTGGGTGCCCAGCCCAGCTGGCCGGCGATCTGCAGGATGCGGCTGCGAGTGGTGTCGGAGACGCCCGGGCGGCCGTTAAGCGCACACGAGACCGCGCCTTTGGAAACCCCCGCCGTCCTCGCGATATCGACGATAGTCGGGCGCCTCATCGTCTTCCCCCCGCCTGTGAGCGCGCCACCGCACAGAACGCAAACCTACCACCTGCGATCGCCCGGACTCCGGGCGCTCCCGGTTGAGAGCAGGTCAGCGGGGGTATACCGAGTGGCGGCGGGGAAACCGCACGCGGTTCGGGGCGCCGGACACCCCTCCGCCCCGGACCGGACCGAAAGAGGCGCCCAATGGTCGATCCCCGTCCCCGCCGATCACGCCTGCGCGCCGCGGCGATCGCCGGCAGCGCGGTGCTGGTGTTCGCGTTGGCCGTGGTCGCCGTGCGGGCGGCGGCCGGGCACACCCAGGCCGGAGGCGTCCCGCTGCGCGACCTCGCCGCCGAGCGCGGCATCCGGATCGGCGCTGCCGTCGATCCCGTTCTGCTGGAGGACCACCGCGCCTATCGCGCGCTCGTCGCCGAACAGTACGGCTCGATGACGGCGGAGAACGTGATGAAGTGGGACACGCTGCAGCCCGAGTTCGGGAGCTTCGATTTCTCCGCCGCCGAGACCCTGCTGGAGTTCGCCGACCGGAACGGCCAGCGCATGCGGGGGCACACGCTGCTCTGGCACAACCAGAACCCGCGGTGGCTGGCGGAGGGCGAGTTCAGTGCCGCGGAGCTGCGCGAGGTCATGCACGACCACATCGACACCGTGGTCGGCGACCGCTTCAAGGGGCCGCGAACATCCGCCGGTTCACCGACCTGGGGCTGGAGGTGACCGTGCCGCCTCGGGGCGGTCGCTGGTGGTACTCGACGATAGCGAGGTCGATGACGATCTGGTGCGCGACATAACCGAGGTGCTGACGTCGATGTGCGCCCGGCTGTATGGGAAACGGTCGGCGGGGAAACGCGCCGCCCAGGGGGTGGCCGCCGCAACACGGAAGGAGGGCCCGGCGTGAACGGCGCCCACCATCAGGCCTACCTGTTCGCGCTTGATGCCGCCCCTGAGCAGGAACAGGCGTTGTCCTCCCATGCCGGGGCGGCCCGGTTCGCCTACAACTGGGGGCTGGCCCGCGTCAAAGCCAACCTGACCCGACGCGCCGCCGAGCGCACCTACGGCCTGGACGAGGCGGATCTGACCCCGGGCCTGAACTGGTCGGCCTACAGCCTGCGCAAAGACTGGAACACCGCCAAGCACGAGGCGGCGCCCTGGTGGGGCGAGAACTCCAAAGAGGCCTACTCCTGCGGCCTGGCGAACCTCGCCCAGGCGCTGAAGAACTGGAGCGCCTCCCGCGCCGGCAAGCGCACCGGAAAGAAGACCGGGTTTCCGAAGTTCAAGTCCAAGCGGTCCCGGAAGTCGTTTCGTATCACCACCGGAGCCTTCGGGTTGGCCCCCGGCGACAACCGGCATGTGAAGCTGCCCCGCATCGGGGTGGTGCGCACCCACGAGTCCACCCGCAAGCTCGCCCGCCACCTGGCTCGTGGCTCCGCCCGCATCCTCGCGGCCACCGTCAGCTTCCAGCGCGGCCGGTGGCACGTGTCCTTCACCGTGGAGAAGCGCACCCCCGCACCGGCCCCGGCCACCGGCGGCGCCGTCGGCGTCGACCTGGGCGTCAAGCACCTGGCGGTGCTCTCCACCGGAGAGGCCGTGGACAACCCCGAACACCTCGACCGCGCCCAACGGCGGGCCGCGCGCCGCACCGGCCCCGACCGGCGCACCGGACAAACCCCGTCCAACCGGTGGCGCAAAGCCCGCGCCGCCGCCGACCGGCTGCACACGAAGACCGCAAACGCCCGCCGCGACGGGCTCCACAAACTCACCACCCGCCTGACCAACGCGTTCTCCACGATCGTGATCGAGGACCTGAACGTGGCCGGGATGGCGGCCAACCGCTCGCTGGCCCGCGCGGTCTCCGATACCGGAATGGGCGAACTGCGCCGCCAGTTGGAATACGAAACCGCCTGGTCCGGGCGCCACCTGGTGGTGGCCGACCGGTGGTTTCCCTCGTCCAAGACCTGCAACGACTGCGGCGCGGTGAAAGCCAAGCTGCGCCTGTCGGAGCGGACGTTTACGTGTGAGGCGTGCGGGATGGTCGCCGACCGCGACGCCAACGCCGCCGCCGACCTCGCCGACCTCGCCGAGGTCGCCGAGGTCGCCGAGGTCGCCTCCTCCCCGGGTTGCGGGGCGAGGATAAACGAGCCCGCTGGAAACCCACGTAAGCCCGCCCCTGGTGGCTATGGGTACCGCCACGGGAAGACCCCGCCCGGTCGGGCGGGGTCAACGCCGCGCCGCAAGGCGACGGCTCAGGACACGTTTTCACACGTTTCCTGAACGGTCACAGTCTGGGGCGTCGGCGAGGCGGACTTGTGGATCCCCTCGTGGTTCCCGGGTCGGGGCGCCGCGCTGCCCTTCGACCGCGACTACGCGCCCAAGCCCGCGTTCGGCTCCATGCAGGAGGTGCTGGGCGGGTGAGGGCGGTCGGCGCCCGCGGCTACGCGCGAGCCGTGGCCGAAAGCCGCCGCCGGCTGTCAGGTACACGCTGCATACTGGCCCCATGCGAGCGAGCCGACTGGTCCTGCTGGTATTGCTGCTGCAGAACCGCGGGCGGATGACGGCGGCGGAGCTGGCCGCGGCCCTGGAGGTGTCGGAGCGGACCGTCTACCGCGATACCGAGGCGCTGAGCGCAGCGGGCATCCCGATCTACGCCGACCGCGGCACCGGCGGCGGGTACCGCCTCGTCGAGGGCTACCGCACGCGGCTGACCGGCCTGTCCGCGGGCGAGGCCGAGGCCCTGCCGCTGGCGGGCCTGCCGGAGGCGGCGGCCGAGCTGGGGCTGGGCGCGGAGATGGCCGCCGCCGAGCTGAAGCTGCTGGCCGCACTGCCCGAGGGGCTGCGGGAGCGCGCCGAGCGCGTCCGGTCCCGCTTCCACCTGGACGCGCCCGGGTGGTGGCGCAGTGCCGAGGAGGTCCCGCATCTGGCCGCCGTCGCCGCGGCGGTGTGGGACCAGCACACCGTCGAGGTGGACTACCGCAGGTGGGACGGCACCGACGTGCGGCGGCGGCTCGATCCGCTCGGGATCGTGCTCAAGGGCGGCAGCTGGTACTTCCTCGCCCTGCCCCACCCCCACGGCGGGGGCCCGGACGCCGCCCGCCTGCGTCCGCGCGTCTTCCGTGTCTCGCGGGTGCGCGAACTGACCGTGCGCGGCGAATCGTTCACCCGACCCGAAAGTTTCGATCTCGCCGCCACCTGGGCCGAGTGGGCCCGGGACTTCGAGCAGAGCCGCCACCGCCTGCGCACCCGGGTCCGGTTGAGCCGGCGCGGCTTGGAGCTGGTCGGCGCGCTGTCCTCCCCCGTCACGGCCGCCGGGGCCGCCGGCCTGGAGGCCGGCGCCGACGGCTGGTGCGAGGCCGAACTCTACGTCGAGTCGGTCGCGGTGGCCACCACGGAGTTCGCCTCCTACGGCCCCGAGATCGAGGTGCTGGAGCCCGAGGAGCTGCGGACGGCACTGGCGGAGCACCTGCACGCCGCCGCCGCGTTCTACGCGGGCTGAGCGCGTCCTACAGCGGCCCCGCGGACCCGGCGCGCAAGCCGGTCGGCCGTCCAGCGCGGGCGCCCCGGCGTCCGCCTGGCGGGGCCGCGGGGAGGGGCGCCCCCGCGGCCCAGGGCACCTTCAGGGCCGGGTCAAGTTGACCCGAAGAAGCCGGAGTAGAACAGCATTCCGTTGGTGCCGGCCACCACCGCCAAGGCCAGCATCGCGCCGACGACGTAGGCCGTGCGCAGCGAGCGGATCAGGAACTCCGCCGCGACGACGTTGTTCAGCAGGAAATAGCCCAGGTAGAGGGCGTGGAAGAACCCGTCGAGGGTGAAGACGCCCGAGTAGACCCACTCCTGACCGGTCCACACGCCCGACTCGGTGGTGAACCACTGCCAGGCGTAGGAGACGCCGATGCCCAGCGGGATCTGGATGATCGGGATGATCAGCAGCGGCAGCAGCTTGGCGAAGCTCCACAAGCCGGGCTGGTCGGCGTGGCGCGCCTGCGCCTGGGCGCGCCGGGCCGCGTCCTGCTCGGCACGCATCCGCTCGCGGTGCGCGCGCTCGGCCTCCTGCCTGCGGCGCTGCTCCTCGCGCTGCTGCTCCTCGCGCTGCTGCTGCTCGCGCTGCTGCTGCTCGCGCTGCTGCTGCTCACGCTGGCGGCGGCGCTGCTCCTCCTCCTGGCGCCGCCCGTCGTCCTGGTAGGGCTGGGCGGGCGCGCGGGGTCCGGAGTCGCGGTACATCCCGGCGTAGGCGTCGTCGCCCGCCGGCGGCACGGCCGCGGTAGGCGGCGCCTGCTGCGGGCCGCTGCCGTAGGCGGGGGTGCGGTCCGGCCCCTGCTGCTCATAGGCGCGGGTGCGCTCCCCGTATCCCGTGGTGGGCGCCGGCGTCTGGCCATAGGCGCGTGTCGCGCCGGCCTGGCCGGCCTGCGGTCCGTCGGGGTGGTAGGGCGGCGGAGGCTGCGGGGTCTGCCCGGTCCCTCCGGCATGGGCTCCGGCGCCCATGACCGACGTGGCGTCGGCTCCGGCGACTGCTCCGCCCGCGGCGCGGGTGGGGTCGTGGTCGCCGAGTCCGGACCCGGCGGCCGCACTCGCCGCGGCACCGCCGAGGAACGAGGTGGCCCCGCCGGTGTCGGCGCCGTCGGCGGCGGCACCGCCGCTGAGCGCCGCGTTGGTCTTGTCGACCTGGTCGCGCACGCCCCGCTTGACGTCGGGCGGCAGCCAGGACTCGCCGATGGGGACGTCGCCGAGGGCGTCCAGCAGCTGCCCGGGCGAGGGCCGATTGCGTGCGTCTTTGGCGAGGCAGGCCGAGACCAGCCGCTGCAGGGAGGCGGGGACCGCCGAGAGGTCGGGCTCGTGCTGCAGGATCCGCATGACCAGCGTGGGCATGGCGCCCTCGCCGAAGGGCCCCACGCCGCCGGCGGCATAGACCAGGACCGCGCCGAAGGCGAACATGTCGCTGGAGGGGGTGAGGTGCTCGCCCTGGACCTGCTCGGGCGACATGAAACCGGGGGTGCCGATGATGGACTGCGTGGCCGCGGTGCCCTCGGTGGCGCGGGCGATTCCGAAGTCGATGACGCGGGGGCCGTCCTCGGCGAGCAGGACGTTGCCCGGCTTGAGGTCGCGGTGGATCAGGCCGACGCGGTGGATCTCGGCGAGGGCCTCGGCGAGGCCGGTGGTCAGAACGCGCAGCGTGTGCTCGGGCAGTCCGCCGTAGGCGCGCACGGCCTCGTCCAGTGGCAGCGACGGCACGTAGGAGGTGACCAGCCAGGGGACGTCGCCCTCGGGATCGGCGTCGATGACCGGCGCGGTGAAGGCTCCGCTGACCTGGCGCGCCGCGGTGACTTCGCGGGCGAAGCGCTCGCGGAACGAGTTGTCGGTCGCCAGGTGCGGGTGGATGCGCTTCACCGCCACCGGGCGGCCGCCCGCCGATCGGCCGAAGTACACCTGCCCCATGCCTCCGGCGCCCAGCCGCCCGATCAGCCGGTACCGGCCGATGCGCTCCGGGTCGCCGTGCTCCAACGGACCCACGTCCGTACCTCCGCATTCACCGCTGTATCGAGTGTGTGGCCCAATCCTGCGATCGTAGCCACACCGGGGCACCGCGACCGCATCCGGAGCCGCACTCTCGGCCGGCGCGTCCGCGACCGCGGAACCGCGCCGGGGCACCCGGTGCGCACTCCGGCAGCGTCGACGCAAGAAGCTCCGCTGCTGGAGGTGTGCTGCCCGCAGGCGCGGGGGGCGCCTGGCGCAGGCGGCCGCCGGCGGGTCGGTCGGCGTCCAGTGTAGAGGGTGGATGTCTCGCAACACATGCCTTTACAGCGTAGATCAAAGTAGGCCAAAATATCGGGATGCGGGCGCCGCGCCGACTTCGCGCGGCCCGGCCTCGCCCCCGCCACGGCGACGCCCTACGCTGCCGGTATGGCGCAGTTTCTCCCTCCCGAACAGTGGTTCGCCTCGTTGCCCACGGCCTACCTCGCCTCCTTCGGCCTGATCACCGACGAGTCTGGGCGCGTGCTGCTGGTCGACCCCAACTACCGCGACCACTGGACACTGCCCGGCGGGATCGTCGAGGACGGAGAGGCCCCGCACCTGGCCTGCGAGCGGGAGGTGGCCGAGGAGGTGGGCCTGCAGCGCACCGCCGGTACGCTGCTGGCCCTGCAGTGGAGCGCGCCGCGGGGCGCCCGACCCAGGCCGTTCCTGTCCTTCGTCTTCGACTGCGGCACGATCGACTCCGGCGCCGTGATCACCCTGCAGGAGGATGAACTCGACGACTACGCGTTCGTCGCGCCCGACGCCGCTGCGGACCTGCTGCACCCGGCACTCGCGCCCCGGCTCACCGGCGCCCTCAAGGCACGCAGCGAGGGCGCGACCGTATACGTGTCCTAAGCCGTGCTTAAGAACGCCGGTCTGCTGTGCGGCCTTGTTGGTCTGGCGGGTGGATCGGTGGTCTTAGGGAAAGCGGCGCCGAGGACGGAGCGGGGTCGGGCCCGTGCCCAACGGGCCGGGTGCCCGCCGGTGGCGCGTGCGGCGGAGGGGCGGCGTTGGGCCGCCGCAGGCCGGTCGGTGCATCCAACGCGTGGGTTTCACCGGAGTCCGGCCGCTGTCTGGTTAGAACCCTGCGTTGGGCGGCACCGGTGCCATCGAGTCTGTCTGTAGGGACGGATTCGGCGCCGAATCCGTCCCTACAGACAGACTCGGCGCGGCTTGGCCCGTCTATCGTGAACTTATGGTCGCAGGTAAGCGCATTCCGCGGCCATAAGTTCGCGATCATCGCCGGATGGGCCGGCATAGGGGACCTACCGGCGCCGGTGGGCCGGCTGGGTGTCGCCGTGTCCCCTACCGGGCCCGCACAGGGTGGAGGCAGCGCGGCGGGGCGCGGTCGCGGGCGCTCGCGCGGCCCGGTGGTGCGCCGGATCGGGGGTCGGGAGGTGACGCCGCGTCGCTCGTGGCGCCCGGGTGTGGCCGCCGGGGGCTCACCGCCCGATGGGGCAGACTTTTGGGGGCCTATGCCCGTTTTGCGGGCGGCCTCGGCGGGCGCGGCGGCCACGAGGTGCACGAAAAGTTGACGTCGGGGGCGTTTCCGCGCCATTCGGCGCGCCTCGTGGACCGTCGCCGCCGCGACGCTGGTGCGGGCCCACCGGGAACTCGAGCATTTGTGGGCAAAACACCCCGTGTTGTTTCGTATCGCGGAATGATGGGGTGAGGGTGGCGCCTCGGGGCGGCGCCGAGGCGGATGGGGCCGCACGTACGTGCGACTCGTGGCCCCGTTCCGGCCATGACGGCCGCCGGCTGCCCCGCGCCGGGCCCGCGCCGACGACCGGGCGGCGGCCCCCGGGGCTCGACCACCTGCAGGCGGGTGACCGCCGCCGACCACCGCAGGCCCGACCCCGCCGGCGTCGTCGCCGCCCCGCCGCGCGCGCCACCGCAGAGCACCCGACCCGTCAACCGCAGGCCCGGCCATCCGCCGCCCTCGCTGCGGCTTTCCGGTGAAGACCACCCGCCGCCCGGCAGACCAACAAGGCCACAACAAGGCCGCACAGCAGGCCGGCGTTCTTGAACACGGCATAGTTCGGCGGCTCAGCCGCCGGCCACCGAGGGCAGGATGCGGACTTCCGCACCCTCGGGGACGGGGGTGTCGAGTCCGTCGACCGCGCGGCACTCGTCGGAGTCGACGAACACGTTGACGTAGCGGCGCAGCCGCCCCTGTTCGTCGCGGATGCGGCGGTCGAGTCCGGGGTGGCGGCGGGCGAGTTCGTCGAGGAGGGCGCGCAGTGTGGCGCGGGTGTCCGGTGCCGCCGCGGCGGCGGGTGCCGCAGCGGGGACGGGGCCTCCGGCGGGCGCCGAGGCGTCGGGCGCGGTCGCCGCGGTGGGCGGGGTCGGCGCGGCCTCGGCGAGCATGATCTCGATGCGGGCGGCTCCCCCGGCGTCGGACTGCAGCACCTGCGGGAGCACGACGGTCACGGCCATGTCCTCACACCTCCACCGCGCGGACGCACAGCACGTCGGGCAGGTGGGCGGCCACCTGCGACCACTCGCCGCTGGAATCGGTAGTGGCGTAGACGTCGCCGGAGCGGGTACCGAAGTAGAAGCCCGGGTCGGCGGCGCCGTCGGTGCACGCGCCGTCGCGCAGCACGATCCCGTAGTAGGGGTCCTGCGGGAGTCCCTTGACGGCCGGCTGCCAGCTGCGGCCGGCGTCGTCGGTGCGGTGCACGGACAGGCGGTCGCCGGGCGGCAGGTGGACCTCCTGGCTGACCACGGGGAACACGTAGCCCGAGCCCGGCGTGTGCGGATGGGTGACGAAGGAGAACCCGAAGTCGGTGGGCAGGCCCTCGGCGATGGAGGTCCACCCTGTGGCGGGGTCGGTGCTGCGGAAGACGCCGTGGTGGTTCTGCGCGTAGAACGCGCCGTCGCTGCCGATGGCGACCTTGTGCACGCACTGGCCGTACTCGGGCGCCTCCTCGGGCAGGAAGACGGCGCTGATGCCGCGGTTGGCCGGTGCCCAGCTGGCGCCGCCGTCGCGCGTCTGGTAAACGCCGCCGGTGGACATGGCCACCGTCATGGCGTCGGGGTCGGTGCCCTGGGCGCTCACCCGGCCCGGGAGCACGGTGTGGATGGCGGCGCCGCCGGCGCCGGGCCACCAGTCGGCGCGGTGGGGGTGGTCCCACAGCGGGCGCACCAGCTCGAAGCTCTCGCCGCCGTCGGTGGAGCGGAAGAGGGCGCTGGGCTCCACACCGGCGTAGACGGTGCCGGGCTCGTCGCCGAAGGCGAACTGCCACACCCGGGTGAAGGAGTCGTCGACGTCGCCGGGGAAGGCGATCGGCGCCCGCGGCGGTTCGTGCCAGGTCCCGCCGAGGTCGTCGCTGTACCAGACGCTGGGCCCGAAGTGGGAGCTCTCGGCTCCGACCAGGATCCGCCGCGTGTGCGGGTCGACGCCCACCGCGTAGATGCCGGCCATGTTCGCGTAGTCCTCGGTGTCGAGGCGGTGCGGCCCGCGCAGCTCCCAACGGCGGCGGTCGTCGCCGGTGGCGGTAAACAGGCCCTTGCGTGTTCCGATAACCAGGAGATACGTCATGATCGCCCCAGGAGTGAGTGCTCGCACCGACCGCTGTGGACTTAAGGTTCGCACAGCGGGTGCGGTGTGGCTGGAAAAGTCCTCGCAAAGCCGTGCCCGGGCTGCCCGCGCCGAGGTCGGCGATGTGACTCAGCATACAGCAGAACTGCTAGAATTCGTACAGGTGTTCGCCACTTGTCTCCGGTCGGCGGCATGTGGGGGAGCGAGCACCGGCCGCCTCGCCGGACCGCTCCGCCGGCGAGGCGGTCCGCGTACTGCGCGCACGGCTTTTTCGAACGCTCACCGGCGCCCCCCGACCGCCGCCGGCGGATGCAGGCGCCGACGCCGGTCCCGGCGGTCGTGCCCGAATGCATCCGCCGCTCGCCTGTCCGGAACGCGGCCCCGCTGCCAGGGGCGCGGCGCCCACCACCCGCCGGGGGATCCGTGAAATCACCAGTCTGGCTCTGCCGACCTGTCGGGCGGATCGACGCCTGTGTAATTTGAGGGCGTGCCCAGTCGAACCCCCCCGACGGGCCCCGGTGTCAGCCTCCGGGGCCGGGCGTCGGAGCAGCGGATGCTCACCGACGTCCTGGACGGTGCGCGCTCCGGCCAGGGCTCGGCGGTGCTGTTCAGCGGCGGACCCGGCATGGGCAAGACCGCCCTGCTCGACCACGCCTGCGAAGCCGCGCGCACCCCGCAGGTCGGCCACTTCCGGCCGCCGCAGAAGGCCATGGTGGTCAAGGGCGCCATGGTGCTCGGCTCCTCCGGCACCGAGACCGAGTCGGCGATGGCTTTCGCCGGCCTGCAGCGGCTGCTTCGGCCGGTGCTGGACCGCGTCGCCGAACTGCCCGACCAGCAGGCGGCGGCTCTCGATCTGGCCCTGGAGAGCGGCCGCGTCGCCGAAAGCGACCGCTTCCCCCTCTCCATCGGCGTGCTGCGGCTGCTGTGCCTACTCGGCCACTCCGCTCCCCTGCTGGTCTGCGTCGACGACGCGCACCTGATGGACGCCGCCTCGCTGGACGCGCTGGCCTTCGCCGCGCGCCGGCTGGGCACCGACCCGGTGGCGATGGTCTTCGCCGCCCGCGACGACTCACCCAAACCCGTCGTCCCCGGCATCCCCGCCGTGGCGCTGGAGCCGCTGGGCGACCCGGCGCTCAGCGAGGTGCTCGGCGACGCCGCGCCGGGCGGGATCGCCGCAGGCGTGCGCGCCGAACTGGTGCGCTGCGCCCACGGCAACCCCGCGGCCGCACGCGGTTTCGCCGCGGCGCTGTCCCGCGACCAGCTGTCGGGGGCGCGCCCCCTGCCGCGCGCCCTGCCCCTGCCGGCGCACCTGCTGCGCGCCTACACACCGCGGCTGGAGGCGCTGCCCGAGCCCGCGCGCCACCTGCTGCTGCTGGCCGCCACCGACCCCGAGTGCGGACTGGACCTGCTGGTGCGGGCCGCGGACCGGCCGGAGATGACCGTGGGGGACCTGGAACCCGCGGAGAACGCGGGGCTGGTGCGCGTGGACGGCGCCCAGGCGGTCTTCACCGATCCGGTGCTTTGCACCGCGGTCTACCAGGCCGCGCCCGTGGTGGCCCGGCGCGCGGCCCACGCCCGGCTGGCCCGCGTCCTCGATCCCGAGCGCGACCCCTCCCGTTACGCCCGCCACCGCGCCGCGGCGGCCGAGGGGCCCGACTCCGAACTGGCGGCCGAGCTGGCCGCGGCCGCCGACACCGCCAAGGAGCTCAACGGCCACGCGGTGGCCTCGGCCGCACTCGAACAGGCCGCCGAGCTCACCCCCATCCCCCGGCTGCGCGCCTGCCGGCTGTCCACTGCCGCCCAGGACGCCTGGCTCTCCGGGATGCCCGAGCGTGCCGCGGGACTGCTCGACCGGGCCGGCCCCGATGCCGTGTCACCGCGCCAAGCCGGTGTGCTGGAACTGATCCGCGGCCAGATCCGGCTGCGCGAGGGCAACGCGATCGACACCGCCGACGCGCTGCTGGACACCGCCGAGCGCCTGCTGCCCCACGACCGGGAGCTGGCCGTGCGCTCGCTGATGCGCGCCGCCGACGCGGCCTCCTTCGCCGGCGACCCGGTCCGCCACGCCGCGGCCGCCCGGCGGCTGGCGCCGCTGGCCCGCGACAACGACCCGCCCGCCATGCGGCTGGCCTTCGCCTTCATGGAGGGCTGCGCGCTCTCCTTCGCCGGCGAATACGCGGGCGCGGTCGGTCCACTGCGCCGCGCCACCGACCTGGCCGAGGAGGTCGACACCCCGGCCGAGCTGATCTGGGCCGGTATCGCGGGCCTCCGCCTGGGTGACGCCCCGCTGGTGCACGCGCTGTCGACTCGGGCGGTGGCCGTGGCCCGGCGCCGCGGGGCGCTGGCGGTGGTGCCCCAGGCGCTGGAGTTCCTGGTCTACTCGGAGTTCTGGAGCGGCCGCTTCCCCTCGGGCATCGGCAACTGCATGACCGGACTGCGGCTGGCCCGCGAGACCAGCCAGCCCAACTGCGCCACCCACCACCTGGCCGCGCTGAGCCTGCTGGCCGCCATCCAGGGCGATTCCGAGACCTGCCACGAGCGGGCGCGCGCGGTGGCCGAGCGCTCCTGTGAGAACAGCCTGGGCCTGCCGATCGCGCTCAGCTCCTGGGCGCTGGCACTGCTTGACCTGGCCCAGGGCGACGCGCACGGCGCGTTCTCGCGGCTGCGGGTGCTCAACCACGCCGGCCCCGGCTACGGCCATCCCACGATGCGCCTGCTGACCGCACCGGTCTTCGTCGAGGCGTGCGTGCGCACCGGGGAGTACGAGCGCGCCGAGGTCGCGCTGGCGCCCTACGAAGCCTGGTCCGAGGCCACCGGCAGCCTGAGCAGTCTGGCCGTCGCCGCACGCTGCCGCGGCCTGCTGGCCGGCGCCGAGGACGCCGCCGAGCACTTCGAGGAGGCACTGCGGCTGCACCGGGCCTGCGGCGACGACGACGTGGAGCGCGCCCGGACCGCGCTGCTCTACGGCACGACGCTGCGCCGCAACCGGTTCCCCGGCCGCGCGCGCGAGCACCTGCGCGAGGCGCTGGAGACCTTCGAGTGGATCGGGGCGCGGCTGTGGGTCGAGCAGGCCCGCGGCGAACTGCGGGCGATCGGCGATCCCGAACCCGCCGCCACCGCCGAGAGGGGCGACCACGGGCTGACCACCCAGCAGCACCA
Organism: Streptomonospora litoralis; assembly: GCF_004323735.1. Classification (GTDB taxonomy): domain Bacteria; phylum Actinomycetota; class Actinomycetes; order Streptosporangiales; family Streptosporangiaceae; genus Streptomonospora; species Streptomonospora litoralis. The sequence continues at coordinate 3,078,969 of NZ_CP036455.1, forward strand.
GATCGCCCTGCTGGTGGCCGAAGGGGCCACCAACCGCGAAGTGGCCGCGCACATGTTCATCAGCCCCCGCACGGTCGAGCACCACCTGCGGGGCATATTCCGCAAGCTCAACATCCGGTCCCGCGTGGACCTGGCCCGCATGTTCCGCTGACGAGTGCGGAATACCGCCGCCGCACCCGCCCCCCGTCCCCGACTTCCGTTCCGTTCCCGGCCCCGGCCACCGCCGACGACTGCCCCCTACATGCCAACTGGTCGGTATCACCGCAGCAGGCGCCGACCCGGCACAGAAAGCAGTGCAGATGACCACCACAACGACGGCCCCATTACTCTCCGCCGAGCAGATCACCGTGCGCTTCGGCGGCCTGACGGCGCTCAGCGACGTGGGGCTCGCGGTGGCGCCGGGCTCCGTCGTGGGGCTGATCGGGCCCAACGGCGCCGGCAAGACGACGCTGTTCAACGTCGTCTCCGGCGTGATCCGCCCGCAGACCGGCACCGTCGCCTGGAAGGGCCGCGCCCTGCGCAACCACCGCCCCCACCACCTCGCCGGCCTGGGCGTCGCACGCACGCTGCAGGGGCTCAACCTCTTCCCCGGGCTCTCGGCACTGGACAACGTCATGGTCGGAGCGGACCACCTGGCGCGCGGCGGGAGCCTGGCCATGCTCACCGGGCTGGGCCGCTACCACCGCGACGAGCGGCGGCTGCGCGAACGCGCGATGGCGGCCCTGGAGGAGTTCGACGTCGCCTACGCCGCCCGCGCGATGCCGGGCACCCTGCCCTTCGGCGTGCAGAAGCGCGTCGCCATGGCCCGGGCGGTGGTCGCCGAGCCGGAACTGCTGCTGCTGGACGAGCCCGCCAGCGGCCTCTCCGGCGACGACATCGCCTCGCTGGGCGCCGCCATCCGGGCCTTCAGCGCCCGCATGGGCGTGCTGCTGGTCGAACACCACATGGACCTGGTGATGGACGTCTGCGACCACATCGTGGTGCTGGACTTCGGCGAGGTCATCGCCGAGGGCGCCCCCGCCCGGATCCAGGCCGACCCCGCCGTGGCGCGGGCCTACCTGGGCGCGGACGAGGAGGGGGGCACCGATGGCTGAGCGGCCGATCCTCAGCGTCGAGGGCCTGAGCACCGGCTACGGCGCCGTCACCGCGCTGAACGGGGTGAGCATGAGCGTCTCCCGCGGCGGCATCTGCGCGGTGCTGGGCGCCAACGGCGCCGGCAAGACGACCCTGCTGCGCACCCTGAGCGGCCTCAAGCGCGCCGACTCCGGCCGGGTCCTGCTGGACGGCACGGACATCACCCGCCTTCCGGCCGAGCGGCACGTCCGCCACGGCCTGGTGCACGTGCCCGAGGGCGGCGGCGTGATCGTCGAGTTGAGCGTGGTGGAGAACCTGCGCCTGGGCGGGCTCTGGCGCTCGGGGCGGCGCGCGCGCCTGCAGCGCACGGACGAGGTGCTGGAGCTGTTCCCGCCGCTGCGGGAGCGGGCGGACCGCCCGGCGGCGACACTTTCCGGGGGCGAGCGCCAGATGCTCGCGCTGGGCCGGGCGCTGATGGCGCGGCCGCGGGTGCTGCTACTGGACGAGCCGTCGCTGGGCCTGGCCCCGCTCGTCACCCGGCAGATCATGCAGATGCTGCTGAAGCTGCGCGCCGAGCAGGAGCTGACCGTGGTGCTGGTGGAGCAGAACGCGCGCAGCGCGCTGTCGATCACCGACCACGGCTTCGTACTCAACCAGGGCGAGGTCGTCATGGCGGACTCCTCGTCCCGCCTGCTCGCCGACGACCGCATGCGCCACGCCTACCTGGGGTTCTGAGAGGGACGACCGTGGACCACTTCATCGACCTGACGCTGAGCGGCCTGTCCTCGGGCGCGGTCTACGCCGCCCTGGCGCTGTCGCTGGTCATCATCTACCAGGCCACCCGCGTAGTGAACTTCGCCCAACCCGCGCTGGCCCTGATCTCGGTCTACATCGCCTACGCGGTGTCGCAGGCCACCGGAAGCTACTGGCTGGGCTTCGGCGCCGCGCTGGCGAGCGGGCTGGTGCTGGGCGCGGCCACCGAGCGGCTGCTGATCCGGCCGGTGCACGGGCGCTCCCCGCTCAGCGCCATCATCGTCACCCTGGGCCTGCTGCTGGTACTGCAGGGCCTGGCGGGCATGATCTGGAGCAACGAGCCGCACTCGTTCGCCTATCCGCTGGGCTTCCGCGGCCGGTTCTCGGCCTCCGACTGGTTCGCCCTGGGCTCGGTGGGCGCCGCGGCGCTGCTGCTGTTCGCGCTCTACCGCTTCACCCCGCTGGGGTTGCGGATGCGCGCCGCGGCCTTCCACCCCGAGGCGGCGCGGCTGAGCGGTGTGCGGGTGGGGCTGATGCTGACCACCGGCTGGGCCATCGCCTCGGTGATCGGGGCGCTGGCCGGGATGCTGGCGGCGCCGCCGTTCATCTTCCCCAACGTGATGGACGCGGTGTTCATCTACGCGATCGCGGCGGCGGTCGTGGGGGGCCTGGAGAACCCCTTCGGCGCGCTGGCGGGCGGCATGCTCCTCGGCCTGTGCCTGTCCTACGTCTCCGGTTACGCAGGTCCGGAGCTGACCACGCTGGCGGCGCTGGCCATCCTCGTGCTGGTGCTGAGCATCCGCCCCGACGGCCTGTTCTCCCGCCCGACCGCGCGAAAGGTGTAGTGATGGTCTCGCTGCGCAACCACGAGTCCACCGGCCGCGGGGAGGACGCGCCGCGCACTCCGGCGCCCTCGGCGGCCGACCGCTGGCGGGCGCTGCCGGCACTGGTGCGGTTCCCGCTGGCCGCGGCCGCCGCCTTCGTCGCCGTCGTCGCGCTGACGTTCGTCACCGGGCCCACCGCAGACCTGCGCCTGGGCAGTGTGGGCTACTACATGCTGGCCATCGCGGGCCTGCAGCTGCTGATCGGCTACAGCGGGCAGGTCTCGCTGGGCCACGGCGCGTTCATGTTCATCGGCGCCTACACCATGGCGCTGCTCGTGCTGAACGTGCCGGCCCTGCCGCTGTGGGCGAACATGCTGGTCACGGTCGCCGTCGCCTGCGTGGCGGGCGTCCTGGTGGGCGCCGCCACCGCGCGGCTGCACGGCCCCTACCTGGCCGGTGCGACGCTGGCGCTGGCCGTGGGACTGCCGTCGCTCACGGTGCGCTTCCCCGAACTCCTCGGCGGCAGCAACGGGCTGGCGTTCTCCACCCGCGGGGCGCCGGCGGCGCTGGCGGGCGTCGTGACCACCAGCCAGTGGCAGGCCGCCGCGGTGTGGCTGACGACGCTGGTCGGCCTGGTGCTGCTCGCCACCATCAGCGCGGGGCGCCTGGGCCGCCGCATGCGCGCTCTGCGCGACGACGAGTCGGCGGCGGCCCTGGCCGGTATCCCGGTGGGCCGCACCAAGGTGGCCGCGTTCGTCATCAGCGCGGCCTGCGGCGGCCTGGCCGGGGCGGGCCAGGCCTACCTGCTGGGCACCGCCACCCCCAGCTCCTTCACGGTGACGCTGTCGCTGAGCCTGCTGGCGGCCCTGGTGCTGGGCGGGCTGGGCAGCATGTGGGGCGCGTTCCTCGGCGCCGTGGCCCTGGTCTACGTGGAGGTCTGGGTCGAGGACCTGGCGCACGTCCTGACTCTCGGCACGAACGTCTCCAACAACCTGCCGATCGTGTTCTTCGGCGTGCTGCTGATCCTGGTCATCCTCATCCGGCCGGACGGCCTGCACGGGATGTTCCGCAGTCTCGCCGACCTGGTCCGCCGCGGGCGCCGACCAGCAGAGCCCGCACCCGCCCGCAGCCGTACCCCATCCACCGCACGGGAGTAGCACATGAGATCACGCATCGCCCCCGCCGCCGGCCTGATGGCCGCGGTCCTTTTGGCCACCTCCTGCGGAGGCGCCGGCGAGGTCCGAGACGACGCGGCCGCGGACCTGGACGTGTCCACCGGCGTAACCGAGGACAGCATCAAAATCGGCTCTCACCAGCCGCTGACCGGTCCGGCCGCCCCCGGCTACAGCCAGATCTCGATCGGCGCCGGGGCCGTCTTCGACTACGTCAACGAGAACGGCGGCGTCCACGGCCGCGAGATCGACTACGTGGTCAAGGACGACGCCTACGACCCGGCGCGCACCATCGAGGTCACCCGCGACCTGGTGCACAACGAGGAGATCTTCGCGATGCTGGGCGGCCTGGGCACGCCCACCCACTCCAAGGTGGTCGACTTCCTCGACGAGGAGGGCGTGCCCGACCTGTTCGTCTCCTCGGGCGCGCTGATGTGGAACCAGCCCGACAAGTACCCCCTGACCTTCGGCTACCAGGTGGACTACACCAAGGAGGCCAAGATCCAGGGCAAGTACATCGCCGAGAACATGCCCGACGCCAAGGTCGGCTACCTGCACCAGAACGACGACGTGGGCACCGACTCCGAGGCCGGCCTGGAGCAGTACGTGGCCGAGCAGCGCGTGGCGGTGGAGTCCTACGACCCCGGCAACACCGACATCAGTCCGCAGATCGCGTCGCTGGAGGAGGCCGGCGCCGACGTCGTGGTGTGCTCGTGCATCCCCGCCTTCACCGCGCTGTCCATCCTGGAGTCGCAGCGCATCGGCTACGAACCGCAGTTCGTGGTGAGCACCATCGGCGCCGACACCGCGACGCTGACGGGGCTGCTGTCGGAGTTCGCCGCCCAGGCCGGCAACGAGGACGTGCCCGTCGAGCAGCTGCTGGACGGGATGATCTACACCGGCTACCTGCCCGCGATCACGCGGCAGGACGACCCCTGGATCCAGCTGTACTCCCGGATCTACGAGGAGTACGCCGACAGCGACCGGCCGATGACCAACACCACGGTCTACGGCATGGTGCAGGCCACCCAGATGGCCCGGGCGCTGATGTCGGCCGGCGAGGACCTCACCCGGCAGAGCCTGCTGGATGCCGTGCACACCCAGGACTGGGCGGGGCCGGGGTACGTGCCCTTCGCCTCGACCGAGGACGACCACGGCGGCTACGCCGGTGCGCAGGTTCTGCGGTTCCGGGCGGGCGAGGCCCCCGAGACGCTGCAGGAGGCCATGGTCACCGACAGCGCCGGCGGGGAGGTCACCGCGGCCGAGGTGGAGCGACCCGCCCCTGAGGACATCACCTTCTACGGCGAGTGATCGCGGCCTTTCGACCGCTCTCACCGGCGCCCGGCCCGCGCGCGGGCCGGGCGCCGGTCGGTGTGTGCGGGCACCGGGAGGACGGCCGGTGCACACGGCTCGCGGCGCCGGTGATCCAACGGCGAGAAGAGTCGGCGGCCGAGCGCGGAAGCGGTTCCGTGGTGCCCCCAGCCGAACGGCATTCCCGCGCGCCTCTTTCCCTTGGCGAAAGATTCAACCGCGGCAGACGAATTCTTCACCGGGCGAATTCGAGTCGGTCCCGGACGCGTGCCTGAGATGCGGGCGCCGGGCGCCTGCCCGGCCGCGGACACCGCCGTATGGTCCGCCGCTGCCACGCGCCGCGGCAGCACCCTTTCGCGGCGAGTGGCACCTGCTCACCGGGGCTTTTGCGGGCTCGACCGGGCGGCGCCGGCCCGGTGCGCGCACGGCCGTGACGCCCCCCGTGCACCCCGCGCCGCACCCCCGGTGTAGGGTACAGTCGTTGACACAGGCAAGGAGTGCGGGCGATACTCGCATTCCATAAGGAATTCCTTGCAGCCGGTTCGGTCGCCCCCGGTTCTCACACTGCGAAGTCGCTCGATCACCCGATCGGCGCCTTGTGCTGTGCGCCGGCTTCGCAACGGGGGCGATACGGACCTGCGACTCGTCCAACGGCACAGAAGGGCGTGCGATGCTTAACAAGGACCACTCACCTTCGCCCGAAGGTTTCGCCGACATCGTCCGCTCGATGTTCGCCGAACCGGACGTGCGCGCCACCCTGCAGCGCATCGTGGACCTCGCCGTGACCACGGTGCCCGGGTGCGACTACGCGGGCGTGAGTCTTTCGGAATCGCGCAGCCGAGTGGAGAGCCCGGTCGCCACCCACGACATCGTGCGCCGCAGCGACGAGCTGCAGCGGGAACTGGGCGAGGGCCCGTCCCTGGATTCGATGTGGGAGGGGACCTACGTCTACCTGCCCGACCTCACCCTCTCCGCGCGCTGGCCCGCCTACGCCGCCGAGGCCGCCGAACTGCCCATCGGCAGCCTGCTGAGCTACCGCCTGTTCACGGCCCGCGAGACTCTGGGCGCCCTCGTCCTCTACGCCGCCCGCCCCCGGGCATTCGGGGAACGCGCCCACGAGGTGGGGGTGATCTACTCCGCTCAGGCCGCCTCGGCGCTGGCCGCCAACCGCCGCATCGCCAACCTGAACCGGGCCCTGGACACCCGCGAGACCATCGGCCAGGCCCAGGGCATCCTGATGGAGCGCCACCACATGACGGCCGACCAGGCCTGGCAGCGGTTGCGCGACAGCTCGCAGAACCTCAACGTCAAGCTGGCCGAGCTGGCCGAGAAGATCGCGCTGACCGGCGAGGACCCCACGGGCCCGCCCGCATAGCCCGCCGCCGCGCACGGCGCCCGCGCCCTGTTTCCCAGCGCGGTGCGGGCGCCGCGCGGGCTCAGCCGACGTAGCGCCGGGCGGTGGAGCGACGCTGCGGCTCCTCCAGCAGCCGCAGCCCTTCCTCGACCCGGTGCGGCACCGGACGCCGCTGGGACAGCACCCACGGCAGTCCGGCCAGCGCGTCGGCCACCGCGGCGGCGCTCGCCCCGTCGGCGGGCACCGAGGCGAGCACCGCGGCGGTTCGCCGCAGCGCCGCCGGCGCCGGGCGGCGCAGCCACGCGGTCCACAGCGTGTTGCGGATGCCCAGCCGACGCCGGCCGGTGCTGTCCCTGCCGCGCGAGGGGGCGTGGTGCACGCGCAGGTCCTCGATCCAGCACAGCCACCACCCCGCGGCCGCCAGGTCCAGCGACAGCAGCTCCTCCTCCCCGCCCAGCCACAGCCGCTCGTGGAATCCGCCCGCGGCCAGGAACGCGTCCCTGCGCAGCACCGAGGCGCCGGCGAGGATGCTCAGCAGCGCGGGGCCCGGCAGATGCGGCGGTGCCGGGACCGGGGAGCCGCGCAGTTCGGGGGTGATGGGGTCCTCGCGCAGTGCGGGCTCGACCAGGATGCGCGCCGTGAGCGAGGCGACGTCGGGATGGTCGTCGAGCAGGTCGGCGGCGCGCGACAGGGAGCCGGGCTCCCACCAGGTGTCGTCGTCGCAGAAGGCCACATAGGGGGTGCCCAGCGCCTCGGCGCCGAGGTTGCGCCCCACCGCCCCCAGGTTGGCCCGGGCGCGCAGCAGCGCCACTCCGGGGAACGACGCCGCCACGGCCGCGGCGCTGCCGTCGGTCGAGGCGTTGTCGACGACCACCGTCGGCGGGCTCTCCGGCAGCGCGGCGAGCCGCTCCAGCACGTGCAGCAGCTCCGCGCGGCGGTCGCGGGTGATCACGACCACGCCCACCCGCGGATCGGGCGCGCGCACGGCGCTCACCGGCGCTCCAGCAGGCGCAGATCCTCTTCGACGCGTCGCGGCAGCCGTCGCCGCTGTACCAGGGCGCGGGGCAGGTCGCCGAGCAGGTCGGCGAACGCGCCGCGGGCCTCGGGCATCCGGCGGGCGGCGCGCGCCAGGTGCCACGTCTCCGCCAGTGCGCGCCCGGCGGGGCGCCGCAGCCAGCACACCAGCGCGCGGTTGCGCATGTCCAGCCGGCGGCGCCAGGCGCTCGGCGGGCGGTCGGGTGAGGGCGCGTGGCGGGCGTGCACCTGCGCCAGGTGGCAGGCGTCCCAGCCCAGTGCGGCCAGGTCCGCAGCCAGCAGGGCCTCCTCGTGGGTGAAGAACAGCAGGCGGCTGAAGCCTCCGGCGGCGCGGAACGCCTCGCGGCGGACGACCGCGGCGCAGGCCAGAAAGCCGAGCACGCGCGGCCCCGGCAGGTCGGGCGGTGCGGGGGCCAGCCCGGTGGCCAGCTCGGCGTTGATGGGGTCGGGGCGCGCGGAGCTGCCGACGAAGGTGGAGGCGGCGACCAGGCCCAGGCGCGGATGGGCGTCGAAGGCCGCGGCGGCGCGCTGCAGGGAGCCGGGCGCCCACCAGGAGTCGTCGTCGCAGAAGGCGATGTAGGGGGCCGGGTTGGCGGCGACGCCGGCGTTGCGCGCGGCGGCGCCGCGGTTGCGGGGCAGCGCCACGACCGAGACACGGGGGAACTCCGCCCGCACGAAGGCGGCCGTGCCGTCGCGCGAGGCGTTGTCGACCACGGTCACCGGCGAGTCGGGGTGGTCCCGGCCAAGCCGGAGCAATGTGCGGGCAAGCTCGCGGCGGCGGTCCCGGGTGGCCACCACCACGCCCACCCGGTCGCCGCCCGCGCCCGCGCCGCCCGGGTCGCCTCCGTGCGCGCGTGGTCCGACCGCATCCGCCCTATCGCCCACCTGCCGTGCCTCCCCTCCTTGCGAAAAACCGGCCCGGCACACCTCCGGGAAAGCCGTGAATGATATTTCCGACATCCGGCGACCGACCGCATCCACCGCGTCTACCCTGCTGCTTCGTAATCTCACGCGTTAATTCGCCGCAAAACCGGGATCGGTCGGGCCGACGCGGGTTGGCTTAATCGCGCATATCTCGATATGGTCAATGTTGTTGTGCAGGAGGTCCGACAGCGCGGCCTATGACGCCACTACGTGCGTCCCGGCTCCCGCTGCGGTGCACGACCGCACAGAAGCTCGGGGGAGTACATCACCGGCGCGCGGCACAACGCGCCGGACGATCCGGGAGGCAGGTGGTCGGCGGTCAACTCCGACGCAGCGAGGAACGTTAGCGATGAACACATCGAGCGCGCTCCGCGAACGAGAGACCGCAGTACCGCGTCCGCGCAGTTCCCGTGGTGGAGGCCACCACGGGAACAGTAAAACCGACGAAGCCTACTACGCCCGCACTCGCGAGCTGTTCGCGCAGCTCAAGAGTGGTGAGACGGGGCCGGCCGAGCACGAGGAGATCTATCGGAACCTGGTGGATCTGCACGCTCCGGTCGTCCGCCGCATCGCCCGCCGCTACCGCAATCGCGGCGAGCCCGAGGAGGACCTGCGCCAGGTTGTGACAGTCGGCCTGGTCCAGGCGATCCGCGACTTCAAGCCCGACTACGGCAAGGAGTTCATCTCCTACGCCCTGCCCATGATGACCGGTGAGGTCAAGCGCCACTTCCGGGACCGCACATGGGCGATTCGGGTGCCGCGCAAGTATCAGGAGAAGCGGCCCGAGCTCAACCGGGTGACCTCGTCGTTCGCCCAGGAGCACGGCCGTTCGCCGACGGTCGCCGAGATCGCCGAGCGGCTGGAGATGAGTGTCGACGACACTCTGGAGCTGATCGACGCGTCCTCGGCCTACAGCGCCCTGTCCCTGGACGTGCCCTACGGGGCCGAGGAGGAGGACAAGACGCTGGGGGACACGCTCGGCGAGGAGGACCACGAGCTGGAGAACGCCGCCGACCGGGCGTCGTTGCGTCCGGCGCTGGCCACCCTCTCGCCGCGCGACCGGCGGATCGTGCTCCTGCGCTTCGCGGGGAACAAGACCCAGGCCGAGATCGCGCAGATCGTGGGTCTGTCTCAGATGCACGTCTCGCGGACGCTCTCGGCGTCCCTGGCCAAGCTGCGCAAGCAGCTCGTCCCGGACGTGTGAGGGCCGCGAGCGCGTAGCGCCGTGTCCCCACGGTAGGTACGGTTTTCACCGGTGAGGCCCGGGGCGCCGCGGCGCCCCGGGCCTCACCGCGTTCGGCGCCCGCACCGCGTGCGGCGCGGTGGGTGCGGACGCGTTCAGGCCCGGCCCGCGGTCGGCTCGGCCGCGCGCCCCTCTTCTTCCCGCCGTTGTGCCGCGGCGGCGAACCACTCCACCGTCAGCCGCAGCCCTTCCTCCATCGGCACCCGCGGCCGCCACCCCAGCGCCTGGGCCGCCAGTGTGGTGTCGGGGCGGCGGAACCGGGGATCGTCGGCGGGGCGTCCGACCTGGACGACGGGCGACTCCGAGCGGCAGACGCCGCGCACCAGTTCGGCCAGTCGGCGGATGGACAGCTCGTAGGGGCTGCCGATGTTCACCGGACCGGTGATGTCGGCTCCGGCCAGCGCGATCAGGCCGCGCACCGTGTCGTCGACATAGCAGATCGAACGGGTCTGCATGCCGTCGCCGGACACGGTAATGGGTTCGCCCGCCAGCGCCTGGCGGATGAAGGTGGGGATCGCCCGCCCGTCGCCGGGGCGCATCCCGGGCCCGTAGCTGTTGAAGATCCGGGCGATTCCGACGTCGGCGCCGTAGGCCCGGTGGTAGGCCATGGTCAGCGCCTCGGCGTAGCGCTTGGCCTCGTCGTAGACGCTGCGCGGACCGACCGGGTTCACGTTGCCCCAGTAGCTCTCGTGCTGGGGGTGGTGCAGCGGATCGCCGTAGACCTCGCTGGTGGAGGCCAGCACGGTGCGGGCGCCGTGCTCGGCGGCCGCGTCCAGCGCGTTGCGGGTGCCCCGGCTGCCGGCCTCCAGCGTCTCCACCGGCAGCCGCAGGTAGTCGCGCGGCGAGGCCGCCGACGCCAGGTGGAAGACCGTGTCGACGCGGCCGGGCACGCGCAGCCCCAGCGTGACGTCGGCCTCCAGGGCGCTGAACCCGCTCCGCCCGGCGAGGTGGCGCACGTTCTCGGCGGAGCCGGTGGCGAAGTTGTCGACGCAGACCACCTCGGCGCCGCCGTCCAGCAGCCGCTCGCACAGGTGCGAGCCGATGAAGCCGGCGCCGCCGGTGACGACGGCGCGGCCGATCCGTGCCTGGCTCATGATCCCCCCTTGCTCTCGACGGCCCCCGGCCGCGGCCCCGTCAGGGCCACGACGTCTCCTCGGAGGGGCATACGACGATTTCCCGCACCTCGCACCCGAGGGGCTGTGCCAGGGCGAAGACGACGGCCCGGGCGACGTGCTCGGGCGGGTTGAGGCGGGCGTCGGGACCCGGCCGGTAGGTCTCGGGGCGGCCGTCGAAGAAGGCGGTGTCCATGCCGCCGGGCAGCAGCAGCGTGACCCCGACGCGTCCGGCGGTCTCGGCGGCCAGCGCGCGGGTGAACCCCATCACCCCGGCCTTGGAGGCGCAGTAGGCGGTGGCGTCGGGGACGGCGCGCACGCCCAGCGTGGAGGCGCAGTCGACGACCGTGCCGCGGGTGGCCTCCAGGTGGGGCAGGGCGGCGCGCACGACGGAGGCGGTGCCGACGAGGTTGACTTGGACGACCCGCTCCCAGTCGTCGGGGTCGACCTTGTCCAGGGGGCCGCAGGCGTCGGTGCCGGCGGCGTTGACGACGGCGTGCAGCCCGCCCGCGCGCTGCGCGAGGTTCTCCACGGCGTTCTCCGTGGCGTGCCGGTCGCCGAGGTCGACGCGTTCGTGGTCGGCCTCGACGGCGGGCTCGGCGATGTCCAGAACGAGCGGTCGGCCCCCTTCGTCGGCCACGGCGCGGGCCACTGCGGCGCCGAGTCCGGAGGCGCCGCCGGTGATCAGGGTGTTGCCGAGTGGACGCATAGGTTGCTCCCCAAGTGTCGAACGGTGCGGGTGTGCTGATCGCGTCGCCGCGCGGGCCTCGGCGCTGCGCGCGCCGGGCGCGGGCGCCGCCGCCGGGCTCAGGGCGGGGTGCGGTCGCGGGCGGCGACCATCCGGCTGGTGGAGCGTCCGGGCAGCAGCGGCAGGATGACCGCCTCCCCGCCGACGGCGGTCACGGCGGACAGTTCGGGCAGCTCCGCGGCGGTGTAGTCGCCGCCCTTGACCCACACGTCGGGGCGCAGCCGCTCGACCATGCGGGCAGGGGTGGGCTCGTCGAAGACGGTGACGGCGTCGACGCAGTCCAGGGCGGAGAGCACCCGGATGCGGTCCTCGGCCGCCGTCACGGGGCGGCCCGGCCCCTTCTGCGCGCGCACGGCGGCGTCGCCGTTGAGGCAGACGACCAGGCAGTCGCCCAGCGAGCGGGCGCGGCGCAGCAGGCTGACGTGGCCGGCGTGCAGGACGTCGAAGCAGCCGCCCGCGGCGACCACCTTGCCGCCGCTGCGGCGCACGCGCTCGGCCAGAGCCTCGGCGCTCTCCCCCAGGCCCAGCGGCAGCGCCCCGGCCATGGGGCCCGATGCCGCGGCCGCACCGGCGGCCCCGTTGCGCACGAAGCGGGAAGCCGCCTGGACGCTTTCGCCGACGGCTCCGGCTGCGTCGGCCCCGCCGCGCAGCGCCGCAGCGGCGGCGCCGCTGAAGCGGTCGCCGGCGCCGCAGGCGTCGGCGCGGGCCAGGCGCAGCGGTGCCGGAAAGAACCGGGCCGGCTGCCGCGGGCCCGCCAGTACGGCGCCCTCGCTGCCGAGGGTGACGGCGACCGATGCGGCCCCCCATGTGCCGGCCAGGCGCGCGGCGGCGGCGCCGGCGGCGTCGGGTTCGGCCGCGCCGGCCTCTGCGGCGTTGGGGGTGACCAGGGCGGCGCCGGGCACGGGTGCCGCTCCGCGCGGGTGCGGGTCCCACACCAGCGGTACAGCGGCGGCGGCCCGGGCCAGCGCGGCGCGCACGGCGGGCAGGTCGGCCACGCCGCGGCCGTAGTCGGCGACGAGCACGGCACCGGCCCGTTCGACGGCGGTGACCGCGCGGTCGTCGACGCCCGCGGGCGCGGGCCGGCCCGCGCCCTGGTCGACGCGCACGACCGTGCGGTCCGCGTCGCGGATGCGGGACTTCGTCGGCGTCGCCCCGCGCTGGGGCAGGCGCAGCAGGGTCAGCGAGTCGTGCAGCAGCGCGGCGACGCGGTCGCCGGCGGCGTCCTCGGCCAGCGCGCAGACCAGCACGACGGGGTGTCCGTCGCGGGCGGCCAGCCACGCGGCCAGGGCGGCGCCGCCGGGGCGGTGCCAGGCCGAGGGCGCGTCCAGTACCGGTGCGTCGCCGCCGTGGCCCCCGCCGCGGTGCACTCCGGCGACGTCGATGTCGAGGAAGGCGTCGCCCACCACTACCAGCGGCCCCGGGGCGCGGCTCACGCGGCGCCCTCCCGGGCCGGCCGCCGCTGCCGCGGCGCCGCGGGCACGGCGCAGACCGCGTCGACCTCCTCGCACATCAGATGGATCAGCGAGAGGTGGACCTCCTGGACCGTGGCCGTGTCGGGCGAGGGCACGGCCAGGGTCTCCTCGCAGGCGGCCTGCAGTGCGCTGGGCTCGGCACCGGCCATCGCCCAGGTGCGCAGCCCCAGCTCGCCGGCCGTGACCGCGGCGGCGACGACGTTCTCGCTGGCGCCGCTGGTGGACAGGCACACCAGGACGTCGCCGGGGCGCGCGTGGGCGCGCAACTGGCGGGCGAAGACCTCGCGGTAGCCGTAGTCGTTGGCGATGGCGGTGAGGCTGGAGGTGTCGGCGTGCAGGCAGATCGCCGAGAGGGGCGTGCGCTCGGTGCGAAAGCGGCCGGTCAGCTCGGCGGTGAGGTGCTGCGCCTCGGCCGCGCTGCCCCCGTTGCCGCAGGCGAAGAGCCGGCGGCCGCACGGCAGGTGTTCGCCGAGGAAGCGCCCCCACCGCTGGACCTGTTCGCCGTCGACGCCCTCCAGCGCGGTGCTGAGCCGTCGGAGCCGGGGATGCATCAGACACCTCCCGTGGTGGGCACGGCGGCCGCGCCGGTGGGCCGGTGCGCCTCGCGGCCGCGTTCGAGCAGCACGCTCTCGTAGCACTGCTCGGTCTGGCGGGCCACCAGCGGCCAGGTGTAGCGCACCGCGGCGCGGTCGGCCCCGGCGATGGCCAGGCTCTCCCGGGTGACGGGGTCGGCCATCAGCATCCGGATCCAGTAGGCCAGCGTGCGGGCGTCGCGCGGCGGGACCAGGCGGCCGGTGACGCCCTGCACCACGGTGTCGAGATGGCCGCCGACGTTGGAGGCGATCACGCAGACACCGCAGGCCATCGCCTCGACGGTGCTCATGCCGAAGGGCTCGTACCAGGGGACGTTGACGCAGAGGTCGGCCGAGCGCAGCAGCCCGGGCACCTCCGATCGCGGCACGCCGCCGGTGAAGGCGACGCGGTCGGCCACGCCGGCTTCCTCGGCGGCCGCCCGCAGTCCCGCGATGTGGGGATCCGCGTCCATCCGCTCGGGTGCGGCGCCGCCGGCGACGACGAGTTCGGCCTCTGGGACCCCGGCCAGCGCGCCGATAAGGGTGCGGATGCCCTTGCGGGGCACGATCCGGCCCAGGCTGAGGATGCGGAAGCGCTCCCCGCGCTCGGCGGACCGGCCTTCGGGGCGGAACAGCTCCGGGTCGACGGCGCAGGGCACCACTGTGATGCGCCGGGAGTCGACGTTCCAGGAGCGCAGCTCGCGCCGTTCCAGCGACGAGGTGGCGACGACGCGGTCGACGCGGCGGGCGACGTCGGCCTCGACTTGTTCCCGCTCGGAGGGGCTGGTGTCGTCCTCGCCCTGGTGGCGGCTCTTGTCGACGCCCAGGGCGTGGAAGGTCTGCACGACGGGCGTGCCGGTGGCCCCGCCCGCCTCCAGTGCGGCGCTGCCGCTCATCCAGTAGTGGGCGTGGGCGATATCGGGGCTGCTGCGGCTCCACTCGGCCCGGAGGTGCTCGGCGAACTCGCCCATGTGCGGCGGGAGTTCGTCCTTGCTCAGCGGCCGCGGCGGTCCGGCACTGACGTGGTGCACCCGCACGCCGGGTGCGAACTCGACGGTCTCGGGGTCTTCGGCCCGCGTCCGGCGGGTGTGCACCGTCACCTCGTGGCCGCGGGCGCCCAGGGCCCGGGCCAGATCGGCGACGTGCACGTTCTGCCCGCCGGTGTCCTCCTCGCCGAGCAGGGCCAGCGGGCCGGCGTGTTCGGAGACCATGGCGATCCTCACCGTGTCACCTCCTGGAGTAGCCGGTCCCAGTCGCCGAGGAACCGGTCGATGGAATACCGGCGCAGGGCCGCCGCACGCGCGGCCCGGCCGCACTCGGCGGCGCGGGCCGGGTCGCACAGCAGCTCGCGCAGCGCGCGGCACAGTGCGTCGACGCCGGTCGTCGCCAGACCGGCATCGGGGGGGATCGCCTCGCGGGCCTCGGTGGCGGCCAGAGCGAGGACGGGCATGCCCAGCAGCATGGCCTCGATGAGCGAGAGGCCCAGCGAGGTCCAGCGCAGCGGGTGCAGATAGACGCGCCTGCGCGCGAGTTCGGCGTGCAGGCGGTGCTGGGGCAGGTCGTCATAGGGGCGCAGCTGTTCGGCGGACAGGCCGAGTGCGGCGGGCGCGTCGGCCACTCCCATGCCGAACAGGTCCAGGGGCGCCGCGCCGGCGAAGCGGGGCAGCAGGTCGGTGCCGGTGACACGGCCGCGGCGCAGCGGCTCGTTGATCACCACCCCGGCGCGCTCCACCTCCCCGGTGTAGCGGTGGCCGGGATCCACCACGCCGTGCTCGACGACGGCCGTGGGGGCGCGGCCGCAGTCCCAGAACAGCTCGTTGAAGTGGGTCACGTGCACGACGGGGATGTCGGAGCGTTCGGCAAGGGGGTGGCGCGTGCGGGGCACATCCCCTTGGGGAGCGTT
This sequence comes from Streptomonospora litoralis, assembly GCF_004323735.1. GTDB lineage: Bacteria > Actinomycetota > Actinomycetes > Streptosporangiales > Streptosporangiaceae > Streptomonospora > Streptomonospora litoralis. The sequence continues at coordinate 3,094,466 of NZ_CP036455.1, forward strand.
GTGCTCGACGTAGACGGCGGGCACGTCGCGGCCGGGGCGGCGTCCGCCGAGCCACCGCTGTGCCAGCTCCAGCTCGTGGGGGCGCTGCAGCACGACGGCGTCGACCGGTTCGGCGGCGAGGTGCTCGGGGGCGACCTCTACGGCGTTGGCGGGCCAGGTCCAGGTGTCGGCGCGGCCGCGGCCGTCGGGGCCGCGGTCGGCGTCGGCGGGCAGCAGGCAGCGGTGGCGCCCCTGCACGAAGGACGTGGTCCAGGAACCGTGCACGTGCCAGAGCAGGATCCGCAGCGACGGCGCCGGGGGCCCGTCGTGCTGCGCTGTGGTGAGCTGCTGCTGCAGGGTCACGGCGGTCCTCCGGCGAGCTCGTCGACGGCGGCGAGGACGTCCGCCGGGGTCACGCTGTTCAGGCAGGGGTGCCCGGGCACGGGGCAGGTGCGCGCCCGAGTGCCGCGGCAGGGGGCGTCCTGGTCGCCGAGGACGCGCACCGGGCTTCCCCGCGGGGCCCACGAGGAGGCCGAGACCACCGGCGCGAACAGCGAGACGACGGGCGTGCCCACCGCGGTGGCCAGGTGCGCGGCCCCGGTGTTGCCGCTGACCAGGACCGATGCACCGGCCAGCACGCCCGCGAGCTCTGCCAGGCCGGTGCGCCCGCCCAGGTCGCGGGCCGCGGCGCCGGCCACGGCCGCGGTGTCGCGGCCCTCCGGTGCGCCTCCGGTGACCACCACGCGGCGGCCCTGGGCGGCGAGCGCGGCCACGGTGTCCTCCGCGAGCGGCCGCGGGATGGCGCGGGCCGGTGCCGAGGCCCCGGCGTGGAGGGCGACGTAGCCGGGGCCGCCCGCCAGGTGCGCGGTCTCGGGCAGCGGGCCGCGGATGCGCGGCGCACCGTCGTCGCCGGGCGGCAGCCGGTAGCCGGCCGCCTCGGCCAGGTGCAGCATGCGCTCGGCTTCGGGACGGGTGTGGTCGGTGCGGTGGCGCAGGTTGAGCAGGGAGCCCGGGTAGTCCTCGCAGGCCGCCCCGATCCAGCCTACGCCGGCCAGTCGCAGCAGGGCCGCCAGCGGCAGCGGCGACTGGTGGAAGGAGGTCAGGATGAGCGCGGCGGCGGGGTCCTCGGCCCGCACGGCGGCGATGAGGTCCTCGGCGCTTCGCGGCGTCAGCGCGGGCGGCTCGGGGTCGATCCAGGGCGCGCACCACTGGAGCACCCGGTCGACGCCCGGCAGCAGGTCGGCGGCGGCGCGTCCGCGGGGGCCGGCGAGCAGCACGAGGCGGTCGGCGCCGCCGGCCGCGGCGCGCACGGCCGGGCCGGCGAGCAGGACGTCGCCGACGTTGTCCATACGCGCCACCAGCACGGTGCCGCCGCGCGGCGCCGGGGCGCCTTCACCGGTTCCGGGCGCGCTCATCGTGCACTCCCGCGCAGCAGGCGGCGCACGGCCGAGGTCAGCCGGGCGGCGGTCTCGGGCGCCGCCGCCGTCTCCGCAGGCCGGGTCGCCGGGCCCGGGACCAGGACGGCGCGGGCCCCGGCGGCCCGGGCGGCGTCGACGTCGGCGCCGATGTCGCCGATGACCGCGCACTCCTCGGGTGCCACGCCGAGTTCGGCGGCGGCGGCGTCGACGAGTCCCGGCCGGGGTTTGCGGCAGGCGCAACCGTCGTCGGCGCCGTGGGTGCACACGGCCCAGACGTCGAAGGGGCCCAGTCGCCCCTCTACCTCGGCGTTGACGGCGTCGAGCTGTTCGGCGGCGATGAACCCGCGGGCGACGCCGGACTGGTTGCTGACCACACCCAGGCGCAGTCCGGCGGAGCGCACGCGCCGCAGGGCGCGCCGCGCTCCGGGCAGCGGCCGGACACGGTCGGGGTCGGCGTTGTAGGCGACGTCGTACACGAGCGTGCCGTCGCGGTCGAACAGGACGGCCTTGACGGGCCGGTCGGCGTGCGGAAGCGCGCCGCGGTGGCGCCACTCCCCCAGCAGCCGCTGCGCGCAGGCCGCGGGCGGGATGAGGACGCTGGTGACCGCCATCCGCACGACCTCGTCCGCGCTGCGCGGCCCCGGCGCGATCCGCCGCCAGGCGAATTCGGCGGTGGCCGCGAACCAGAGCAGGCCCAGTCCGGCGGCGAGGCCGCCGCCGAGCCGCGCGGTGCGTGCGGGCGCCGCGGGCGGGTCCGCGAGCCGCCGACCGGCGACGCGGACACGCCCGGAGGCGGGAGGCCCGTGGTGCGGCCGTCGTCCGCGCGCCGCGCCGGAAGCGCCGACCGCGGCGACCGCGCCGGCCAGCGCGGCGGTGGTGAGGACGTGGCGCGGCAGCCGTCCGGGCGGCTCGCCGACGCGTTCGCGCCAGTTCGGCCCGTGCCGCCGCATCAGCGCGTCGTCGGCGTTGCCGGCCTGGGCGGCGACGCTGCGCAGGAGCCGGTCGTCGCGCACCACCGGGTGCACGCTGCGCCGCGTGCCGGTGACGAGTCCGTAGCCGGCGTCGAGCACCCGCAGCGCGATGTCGGTGTCTTCGCGGTAGGCCCGCTTGAACCGGCGGTCGAAGCCGTCGACGGCCTCCAGCGCGGAGCGGCGGTAGGCCATGTCCGCGGTGATCCAGGCCGCGCCAGCCAGGGCGAGCGTTCCCCGCTCGGCGTCGGTGGGGCGCCGACCGGCAGGCGGCGGCACCTCGATGCGTCCCTGGCTGCCGCCGATTCCGGCGGAGCAGGCGGCGAGGTCCTCCGCCAGCCGCGCGGTCCAGTCGGGGCCGGGCAGCACATCGTCGTCCAGGAAGACTACCCAGGGCGTCGCCGTCCGGCGCCACCCGAGGTCGCGGGCGCAGGCCGGACCGCGCCCGCCCGAGCGCACCAGGGTGATGCCGGGAGCACCGGCGCCCGCCGGCGGCCCGTGCGGGTGCGCCCGGTCGTCGACCACGACGACCTCGGCGGGTGCGTGCGGCCCGTCGTCCAGCAGCGGGCGCAGCGTCTCGGCCAGGGCGGGGCGGCCCACCGTGGGAACCACGACGGAGTAGGCCGGTGCGCTGCCGAAGGCCGCGGGAGTGCGCTGCACGTCAGCCCCTCCCGTTCAGGCCGGTGCGCCGCACCGCGAAGGGGCCCAGCGCCAGCAGGTCGACCGGGGAGGAGCCGAAGCACTCCAGGGCGTCGCGGGGACTGTCGACCATGGGGCGCCCGGCCGTGTTGAGGCTGGTGTTGATGAGCACGCCTACGCCGGTACGGGCCTCGAAGCGCTCCAGCAGCCGGCTGAGCAGTTCCTGCGAGTGTTCGACGGTCTGCACGCGGGCCGTTCGGTCGGTGTGCACCACAGCGGGTATCCGTTCGCGCCACTCGGGGGCCACGTCGTGCACGAAGAGCATGTAGGGACTGGGCAGCGGTCCGCGGGAGAAGATCTCGCCGGCCCGTTCGGCGGACACCATCGGCGCCACCGGCCGGAAGCTCTCGCGGCCCTTGACACCGTTGAGGCGGTCCAGGTTGGCCGCGCGGGTGGGATTGGCCAGCAGGGAGCGGCAGCCCAGTGCGCGCGGCCCGTACTCGCTGCGCCCCTGGAACCAGGCGACCAGTTCGTCGCGCGCCAGTGCGGCCGCGACCGTGTCGGCGAGGTCGTCGGGCCGCTCGTAGGCGATGTCCGCGGCGTCGAGGGCGGCCGCGAGTTCGGCCTCGGTCCAGCCGCGCCCCAAATCGGCGCCTGCCATGGGCTCGGGGTCCTCGCCCGCGGCCTGCGCCAGGTGCAGGGCGCCGCCCAGCGCGGTTCCGGCGTCGCCTGCGGCGGGCTGCACCCAGACCTCCTCGAACGGCCCTTCCGCGGCGATGCGGGTGTTGGCGACGCAGTTCAGCGCGACTCCCCCGGCCATGGCCAGCCGCGGCAGGCCGGTCTCGCGGTGCAGCCAGAAGACCAGGTCGAGCAGCACCTCCTCCAGCCGCTGCTGCATGCTGGCGGCGAGGTCGGCGTGCTCCGCGGTCACCTCGCCGCCGGGCCGGCGGCGCTTGGCGAAAGCGGTGAAGTCGACGGGGTCGACGCGCACGCCGCCGTCGCCGCCGGGGGCGATCAGCTCGCGCAGCGCGCCGATGTAGCGCGGCCGCCCGGACGAGGCCAGCGCCATGACCTTGTACTCGTCGCTGGAGCGCTGGAATCCGAGGTGGTCGGTGAGGTTCTCGTAGATCAGCCCGAGCGAGTGCGGCAGGCTCTGGCGGGCCAGGATCTCCAGTTCACCGCCGCGGTAGGCGCCGGCCAGGTGGGCGGCGTCCTCGCCGCGGCCGTCGGCGGCGAAGACGGCGCAGTCGCGTCCGGCGCCGGACGCGGGCGCGGCCAGCCCCGCGGAGGCGGCGTGGGCGACGTGGTGGGGCACGTGGTGCACCCGCTCGGGATCCAGGCCGGGCAGCGCGGTCGACAGGAACGCGGGCGCGCGCCGGGTGTAGAGGGTGCGCAGGTCCTCCCAGGCCGGGTCGAGCCCTTCCAGGTCGGGCCGGACCAGCGAGGGGTCGTAGGAGTAGGCGACCCCGTCCAGGTCGGCGGGCGCGATACCGGCGAAGTCCAGGCACCAGCGCATGGCCTGCTCGGGCAGCTCCCACGCCGAGAACGGCACCGGCTTCTTGCCGTGCTTGCGCCGGCTGAACCGCTCCTCCTCGGCCGCGGCCACCACGGCGCCGTCGACGACGAGCGCGGCGGCCGGGTCGTGGAAGACTGCGTTGACTCCGAGGAACCGCATCGGCCGGCTCTCCTCCCCCGTTGCTCCCCGCTCCCCACGCGACGTGGGGTCCGTGTGCCCGCTGTTGCCGCGGGGCACGATCAGTCGACTACCAATCGAAGCGGCGCTGAAACAGCGTTGCCGATTACACCGGGCACTATAGTCACTCTCAGTAATCAAACTCCATTGTGCCGCCCGTGTCGGCGGCACAGCGGCACACGGCAGGCAGCACCGGCGGCAGGCGGCGGCCGATCGCCCCCGACCGGGTTGCGACACACGCCCGCGGGCGCCCGGTCGTCCGGACGCCCGCGGGTCGATCAGGTCCTCAGGCGGTGCTCGACGCGGGCCGCCGGGCACTGGAGTCGACGGTGAAGTCGAGTCCGTCGTCGCCGACCCCGACCGCGACGTGGTCTCCCGGCGCGATCTCGCCGCTGAGCAGCATGGAGGAGAGCCGGTTGCCGACGCTGCGCTGGATGGTGCGCGCCAGCGGGCGGGCGCCGAACTCGGGCTGGTGGCCGGTGGTGGCCAGCCACCGGACGGCCTCGTCGCCGAAGTCGATCCCGATGTCCTGGGCGTGCAGTCGGCGCGCGGTGTCCTCCAGCATCAGCCGGGTGATCTCGGCCAGCTCATCATCGCTGAGCTGGGAGAAGACGATGATCTCGTCCACCCGGTTGAGGAACTCCGGCCGGAACTCGTCGCGCAGGCGGGCCATGATGCGGTCGCGGGTGGCGCGGTCGCGATCGCCGTCGCCGGCGCCGGTGAACCCGATCGGGCCGCCGCCGGTGATGAACTCCGAGCCCAGGTTGCTGGTCATGATGACCACCACGTTGCGGAAGTCCACGGTGCGCCCCTGGCCGTCGGTGAGGCGCCCGTCGTCCAGCATCTGCAGCAGCAGGTTGAAGATGTCGGGGTGCGCCTTCTCGATCTCGTCCAGCAGGATCACCGTGTAGGGCGAGCGGCGCACCGCCTCGGTGAGCTGGCCCGCCTCTTCGTAGCCGACGTAGCCGGGAGGCGCGCCCACCAGCCGCGCGGCGGTGTGGCGCTCCTGGAACTCGCTCATGTCGAAGCGCACCATCTGGTCCTGGGAGCCGAACAGCGCCTCCGCCAGGGCCCGCGCCAGCTCGGTCTTGCCCACGCCGGTGGGGCCGAGGAAGAGGAAGCTGCCGATGGGCCGGTCCGGTGAGGCCAGCCCCGCGCGGGAGCGCCGCACCGCCTCGGCCACGGCGGTGACCGCCTCGTCCTGGCCGATGACGCGGGTGTGCAGCCGATCCTCCAGGCCGGTCAGCCGCTCGCGCTCCTCCTCGGTGAGCTGGGAGACCGGGATCGAGGTGATCCGCGAGACGACCTCGGCGATGTCCTCGACGCCGACCTCGGGCACCTGCTCGGCCCCGGAGTCGCGGGCCCGGTTGATGGACTCCCGCGTGCTGTTGATCTCGTCGCGGGCCTGTGAGGCGCCCTCGTAGTCCTCCTCGCGTACCGCGTGCTCCTTGCGGGTCTCCAGCTCGCGCAGCCGCTCCTCCAGTTCCTGGACGTCGACGCTGGGCCGCTTGGCGCGCAGCCGCACCCGGGCGCCGGCCTGGTCGACCATGTCGATCGCCTTGTCGGGCAGGAACCGGTCGGAGACGTAGCGGTCGGACAGCTCGGCGGCGGCCACCAGCCCGTCGTCGGAGAAGCGCACCTGGTGGTGGGCCTCGTAGCGGTCGCGCAGGCCGCGCAGGATCTCCACGGTGTCCTCGACGGAGGGCTCGGAGACCAGCACGGGCTGGAAGCGGCGCTCCAGCGCGGCGTCCTTCTCGATGTTCTGCCGGTACTCGTCGAGCGTCGTGGCGCCGATCATGTGCAGCTCACCCCGCGCCAGCGCGGGCTTGAGCATGTTGCCGGCGCTCATCGCGCCCTCGGCGCCGCCTGCGCCCACGACGGTGTGCAGCTCGTCGATGAATATCAGCAGCCGGTCGTCGTTGCGGATCTCCTCGATGATGTTGCGGACCCGCTCCTCGAAGTCGCCCCGGTAGCGGGTGCCCGCGACGACCCCGGCCAGATCGAGCTGGACCAGCCGGCGGCCGCTGAGCGTGTCGGGGACGTCGTTGTCGTAGATGCGCTGGGCGATGCCCTCGACGATCGCGGTCTTGCCCACGCCCGGGTCGCCGATGAGCACCGGGTTGTTCTTGCGGCGGCGGGCCAGCACCTCGATGGTCTGCTCCACCTCCGACTCGCGCCCCATCACCGGGTCCAGGCGCCCCTCGGCGGCCAGCGCGGTCATGTCCGTGCCGTACTCGTCGAGGTTGGGCGTGCTGCTCTGCCGCTGCTCGGTGCCGCCCTGGCCGCCGGCCGCGGCGGAGGGGCCCGATCCGGCGGCCGACTGCAGCGCGTCGGGGGTCACCCCCGATTCCGAGAGCAGGCGGCCGATACGCGACTCACCGTTCACCGCGAGCGCGAAGAGCATGTGCTCGGGGGCGATGTAGGGCTGACCCAGCGCGCGGGCGATCTGGTGCGCGTCCAGCAGGGTGCGCTTGGCCGCCGGAGTCAGCGCCGGAATGCCCGGTCCGGCCTGGGGCACGCGTCCCGCCTCGGTCTCGGCGGACTTGGCCAGGGTGTCCGGATCGGCGCCGGTGCGCTGCACGAGCTCGCGGGTCGGCCCGTAGCGCAGCACCGCCCACAGCAGGTGGGCCGCGTCGAGGTCGGTGCCGTCGGTCTGGGAGGCGCGGGCGATCGCCTCGGAGACCACCTCGCGGGTCTTGGCGTCCATCAGCTTGGACAGGTCGACGCGCTGGGTGGACCGGCGTGCGCCCCCCGGCCCGAAGAAGCGCGCCAGGAACTCCTCGAAGGAGCGGGGATCGAATCCGCCCCCCGACGGGAAGTCGTTGGTCATCGCGGGACCTCCTCATCGAAAGGGGCGCCCGCTGTCGGGCACCCCCGTACGGACGCGGTCGTGCTCCGCCTCATCCGGTGCCGGGCTGGTAGTCGCCCTTGGGTTCGGCCGGCTGTGCGGGCACGCCGTGCGGCGGCGGGTTGCCGTGGGGCGCCTGGCCCCGGGAGCTGACATCGGAACCACCGCGGGGCGCCTCCGGGGTCTCGGGATGGAAGGTCTGGTCGCCGCCGCTGGGTTCGGCGCCGTTCTCCAGTTCGTCCAAGCGGGACCGGAGGATCGCCAGCACGTTGGTCCGGTCGGCGTGGCCGGATTCGTAGTCGATCAGATCGCGCATCTGCTCCAGCGTCAGCGCTCGGACGCGGTGCTGCAGCGTTCCGATCGGCAGGCCCTCATAACCCGGGATCGGAGGCACGGGCTGCTCAGCGGACATCGACGGTCACCCCGTTCCCCGCCTTCTCGTCTCGAACGGCGCCGCCGGGCGGCGCCGCGGCTGCCTCGTCGGCCGCCGCTACCCGCACCCCTGCAGGCGAAACAGCCGGTGGCGGGCGGCGCCGCACGTGCACGGTGACGCCCGGCGGCGCGGGCCCCGGGCGACGTTTGGCGCGGGCGGTGGGTGATAGGTGAACGGTGCGCGTGCACCGCCGCGGAAAGGAGCGACATGAGCACCATTCCCGCCGACCGGGAGGACATCCTGCGCAAACCCGGCTTCGCCCACGTGGCGACGCTGGGCCCGCGGGGCGAGCCGCAGGCCAACCCGGTCTGGATCGACTGGGACGGCGAGTTCCTCCGCTTCAGCCAGACCCGCGGCAGGCAGAAGTACCGCAACCTGCTGCGCGACGACCGCATCTCGATGTCGGTGCAGGACCCCGACGATCCGTACCGCTACATCGAGGTCCGCGGGCGGGTCGAGTCGATCGCGGAGGACGACGGCAACGCCTTCATCGACCGCTTGGCCCAGCGCTACATCGACCAGGACCGCTACCCGTGGGCGGAGCCGGGCGAGGAGCGGATCGTGATCGCCGTGCGCCCGGAGCACACCACCAAGCAGTGACGCCGGCGGGGGTCCCGCGCCGCTCGCCGCCGGGGCGGGACCGCTCCCCCGAAGCGCGCGGCGGCACCCGGCGTGATTCGGCCGCGCCACCGGTGACGGGTAGAATCACTCCCGGGTCGTTCAATACTCAACAAAACGGCGATCCGAGCGTGCCGTCCCGGGCTGAGCGCATACCGGAACGCACGGGGCCGCGTGCCCGTTGCGACGGCACCGGCGCCGCGCCACTCGGCTGCGGATTCCGGCCGTACCCGGAGCGGGGTCACGGCTCCCTGGCGCCCCGCACGGCGGGGCGGCGCCGACCGGCCCTGCGGGCTCCATGACCGCGCCCGCGAGACCGTCCGTCCCGGTCTCGCGGGCGCGCCACTTCGGCGCAGGCGGGCGCCGGGCGCGCGCTCCGGTCGGCGACGCCGATTCTAGTGCCGGGCCGCCCGGCGAGAGCACCGGCCTGGCGGCGTCATCCGTCGGCGGCGGTGCCCGAGGCCCCCTTCTCCCGGTCCGCATGCGGAAACTTCAGGTCGAAAGCGGGCCGCTCGCTGCGGATCTGCGGCAGCGCCGTGAAGTTGTGCCGCGGCGGCGGACTGGAGGTGGCCCACTCCAGCGCGGAGCCGTAGCCCCACGGGTCGTCGGTCTCCACCATGGGGGCCTTGCGGGCGGTACGCCAGATGTTCCAGAAGAAGAACAGCGTGGAGGCCCCCAGCACGAAGGAGCCGATGCTGGAGATGAAGTTGAGCGTGGTGAACCCGTCGGAGGGCAGGTAGTCGGCGTACCGGCGCGGCATGCCCTCCACGCCCAGCCAGTGCTGGACGAGGAAGGTCGCGTGGAACCCGGCGAACAGCGTCCAGAAGTGGACCTTGCCCAGTCCCTCGTGCAGCATTCTGCCGGTCAGCTTGGGCCACCAGAAGTAGAAACCGGCGAACATCGCGAACACCACTGTGCCGAAGAGCACGTAGTGGAAGTGGCCGACCACGAAATAGGAGTCGGTGACGTGGAAGTCCAGCGGCGGCGAGGCCAGGATGACCCCGGTCAGCCCGCCGAAGAGGAACGTCACCAGAAAGCCCACGGAGAACAGCATCGGCGTGGGGAAGGTCAACTGGCCCCGCCACATGGTGCCGATCCAGTTGAAGAACTTGATCCCGGTCGGCACGGCGATCAGGAAGGACATGAACGAGAAGAACGGCAGCAGCACGGCTCCGGTCGCGAACATGTGGTGGGCCCACACCGTCATCGACAGCCCGGTGATGGCCATGGTGGCGCCGACCATCCCCCCGTAGCCGAACAGGGGTTTGCGCGAGAAGACGGGAATGACCTCGGTGATGATGCCGAAGAACGGCAGCGCGACGATGTAGACCTCGGGATGGCCGAAGAACCAGAACAGGTGCTGCCACAGGATCGCGCCGCCGTGTTCGGCCCCGTAGACCTGGGCCCCCAGGATGCGGTCGGCGGCGAGGGCGGCCAGCGCCGCGGTCAGCACCGGAAACGCCAGCAGGATGAGCACGCCGGTGAACACGGTGTTCCAGGTGAACAGCGGCAGCCGGAACATGGTCATGCCCGGTGCGCGCATCGCGGCGACGGTGGTCATGAAGTTGACGGCGCCGAGGATGGTGCCCAGCCCCGACACCAGCAGGCCCATCACCCACAGATCGCCGCCCAGCCCGGGCGAGCGCACCTCGTCGGAGAGCGGCGTGTAGGCGAACCAGCCGAAACTCGCCGCGCCGCCGGGGGTGAGGAAGCCGCCGAGCACCATCAGTCCGCCGAACACGAACAGCCAGAAGCTGAACGCGTTCAACCGGGGGAAGGCGACGTCGGGCGCGCCGATCTGCAGCGGCACGATCACGTTGGCGAACCCGACGAACAGCGGGGTCGCGAACAGCAGCATCATGATGGTGCCGTGGATGGTGAAGAGCTGGTTGTAGCCCTCGTGAGTGAGGACCTGCATGCCCGGCCAGAGCAGCTCCGCGCGGATCAGCATCGCCATGACGCCGGCCGCGAGGAAGAACCCGAACGAGGCGATGAGGTACATCTTGCCGATCACCTTGTGATCGGTTGACGTCAGCCAGCCGACGAGGGTCGACCCGCCGGCGATGGGACCGCGCCTCTCGGATGCCTCGCGCGCCGACGGGGCGGTCTGAGTCATGGCGATTCCGTTCCGTGGGTTCTGGGGAGGTTTCGAGCCGACGGGCTCGCGGCGGGACGGCCGCGGCGCGCTCAGGCGGTTCCGGCGGTGGCCGCGATCAGCACGAGCGCCGCCGCCAGCACGACCGCCCACACCAGTAGGACCCCCGCCCAAGGCGCCGGTTCGCGGGCGGCCGTCGGTTCGGCGGGCCCGGCCGGCTCCGCGGTCGCGGCGCGGTTGCGCGCGAGCCGGTCGGAGTAGTCGCGCATCCGGCGGTGGCAGTCGGGATCGTCCGCGGCGAGCTGCCGCTGCAGCCGGTGCAGTCTCGCCTCGTCCCTGCGGTCCAGGGCCATCGCCGTCCTCCTGTGATCTGCATGCGGGGGATGCCTGGCCGTGCTCTTCGGCGAGCGCGCCGCTACCCGTACCGGCGCCGGGCTAACGTCGGGCGCGCCGCCGCAGGCGGGCGTGTGCACCGATCCCAGCGCGTCTGCTGACTGCGGATTCTCCCAGCTCGGCGCATATGCGTCCGGGAGCGACCCGGCCGGGTTTCAGGCCGGTGGGGGTCGGTAGTGGTCTGGCATCAGCCAAGCCGCGGCCCGCGTCGGCCGCCGAGCCGCGTGATCGCGCGGACTCCCAGGGCGACGCGGACCGCCGAGCGCGAACGCGGTTCGCAGCCAGGAGGATCCCATGGCCGAGCAGGTGCGGGAGATCATGACCCAGCCTCCCTACACCGTGTCCCCGGAGACGACGCTGTACGAGGTCGCCGTGATCATGCGCGACAAGGACATCGGCGACGTGGTGGTGGCCGAGGACGACCGGGTGGTCGGCGTGCTGACCGACCGCGACATCGTGGTCCGCTGCGTCGCCGACGGCGCCGACTGCGGCCGGGCTACGGCCCGCGGCACTCTCAGCGGGCGACTCGCGGTCGTCGGGCCGCGCGACAGCATCGACGACGCGGTGCGCAGCATGCGCGAGAACGCGGTGCGCCGGCTGCCGGTCGTCGACGAGGACCGGCTCGTCGGGATGGTCACCCTGGGCGACCTCGCTGTCGAGCGCGACCCCTCCTCGGTTCTCGCCGAGATCAGCGGGAGCCACGCCAACACCTGATCGGCGGGCCGGACGCGGGCGGCGGCCGCGTCCGGAGTGGCCGTGTTTGGCCGGCGGGGCCCGCGGTAGCGGCGGGCGCATGAGCAGTCCCCATGCGGAGGCGCAGGCGCGCCACCAGCGATCGGAGCGGCCCCGTCCCCTGGCCGACGCGGCGGCCCCGTCCACCGGCCGCCCGCAGCGCCTACTGGTGCTGCGCGCCTTGGGGCTGGGCGACTTCCTCACCGCCGTCCCCGCCCTGCGCGCCCTGGAACGCGCCCACCCGGGCTGGAGTCTGCACCTCGCCGCCCCCTCGGCGCACGGCGACCTGCTCACGTCGGCGGGGCTCGACTGGCGGCTGCTGCCGACCACGGGTCCGGCCACGCCGCCGTGGCCCTATCCCGACCCGCCCGATACAGCCGTCAACCTGCACGGCAGCGGCCCCGAGTCGGTGCGGGCGCTGCGGGCGCCGGCGCCCGGGCGGTTGGTGACCCATGCCGGTCCCGGCGCGCCGGGAGTTCCGGGCCCGCCGTGGCCGGGGCCGATCCACGACGTCGACATCTGGTGCCGGCTGCTCGCGGCGCACGGCATCAGCGCGGATCCCGGCGACGTGCGGTTGCCGCGCACCGGGGGGCCGGTCGACGCGAGCGGGGCCGCCGTCGTGCACCCCGGTGCGGCGTTCCCGGCGCGGCGCTGGCCCGCCGACCGCTTCGCCGCCGTCGCCCGCCACCTGGCCGACCGCGGACTCGACGTCGCGATCACGGGCTCCGCGGCGGAGCGCCCGCTGGCACGCGACGTCGCCGACCGCGCTGGCCTGCACGAGCGGCACGTGCACGCGGGGCGGACCCCATTGCCCGAGTTGGCGGCACTGGTGGCCGACGCCCCGCTGGTCGTGTGCGGCGACACCGGGACGGCCCACCTGGCCACCGCCTACTCCACCCCGTCGGTCGTGCTGTTCGGCCCGGTCGACCCGGCGCTGTGGGGGCCGCGTATCGACACGGCCCGCCACACCTGCCTGTGGCACGGGCGCCGCGGCGACCCGCACGGCCGCGAGCCCGATCCCGGGCTGCTGCGCATCGGCGTGGACGAGGTCGTCGCCGCGGCCGAGCGGATGCTGGCGCACAACCGGCCGTTCAGCGGTCCCGGCACCAATCGGCCGCCGCAACCGCGCCGCCCCGGTCGGCCGGGTCGCACGGGAGCCGCCGGCGCGTTCCGTCGCGAATCACGACTTGTCGCGGAATGAAGAAAATGTCCATTCCGACGTTTCGCTGATCATGGGTGCGGTAGCCGCGTACTGCACAGGCCGAACCGGTGCTCCGGCACCGGCGGAGCCGAGGCGGGTCCTTCTCGATGACGCGATGTCGGGGGGCGAGAGGACCTTCCTCGGCGGATCGCGCGCCAGGAGCGGCCGCTGCGCGCGGGCGCGGTCACGATGAGGGGGGAGCGCGCCCCGCGCGGCGCTTTCGCTCGGGCGCGCACGTCGGCGCCGCCCGGATCCCGGCAGCGGATCCGGGCGGCGCCGGTGCGTACAACGAAGGGCGCGGCCGCGGCGCCGGGGCAAGGCCCGCCGCAGACGGGCCCGCGGGGGGCTCAGGAGCCGCGGGCCCGGCGGGTCTGCGTACGGCTCGCCTTCTGCAGCGCGTCGACCAACTCCTGCTTGCTCATCTTCGACCGGCCTTGGACACCGGCCTCGCGCGCACGCTCGTAGAGGTGGTGCTTGCTCGCGCCGGCGTCGACCCCGCCGGCGGTGGGCGCGTCGCCGCCGCGCTGGGGCGCCCGGGGGTTGGCCGCCTGCTTGTCGGAAGGCCCTTCGTCCTCCTTGGGACGCCATCGGTCGCCCACCTTCTCGTAGGTGTGCTTGAGCGCGGAGTAGGCGACGCGGTGGGCGCGCTCGCCCTCGCCGTAGCTGTCCACGGCCGAGTCGTGCGCCTTGATCCAGGTCTCCTGCGCACCGCGCGGCGAGCGCCGCAGGGTGTCGGGAAGCTCCTCTCGCCCGGGCATGTACGCATCTCCTCCCTTCGGGCGGCGCGGCCCTGGGCGGCCGCGGTACCGGCGCTCGCGGCCGCTACTGTCGCTGCTGTTCCTGAATCTGGAGAAGGATCTGGCGGGAGGCGTCCTCGGCCAGCCGGCACCGGTCGGCGCACAGCCGGCAGTGCTCGTGGTGCTCGCCGTGCCGGTCGCACTCGCGGGCGCAGGCCTGGGTGTAGAGGACGACGCTCTCCAGCAGCCCGCGGTGCAGTTCGGCGTCGGGCTCGGTGCGCCTGGTCAGCACGCGTTCCGCCGCGGAGCAGACCTCGGCGCAGTCCAGGTTGAGGCGCACGCAGGCGACGAGTTCGGCCACGTCCGGCTCGCCCAGGCACGCGTCGGCGCAGGCGGTGCAGGATTGGGCGCAGGCGGCCAGCCGCTCCACGGCGGTCTTGAGCAGATCGACGTCGTCTGCGGCGATGTCGCGCGGATGGCTGCGCAGGAACTCTTCCGTCTGAGTCGGCATGATCACGGCACCTCTTCCGCTCGATCGCGATTGCGGGCGGGTACGTGTCGACCTCTACCGAGACAACCCGCCGGTAAACCCCGCAGCGGGGCGTACTGCCGCCGCCGCGGGCTTTCGACCTGGAACGTCGCCGCCCGGCGGGGGTTTGCGGATACCCGCTGCCAGGTAGCGGACCGAACGACGTGCGCGCCAGGCGCGCGGCTGCCGACTTGCCAACCGAGGAGGGCGACATGGTCCGTGAACGGCTCGACCCCGAGACCGAGGACGTGTGGCGCGAGTTCCACGGCACGGTGAACATGCGCGGCGAGGAGCTGCGTCGCTGGCTGCTGACCGACGCATCGGGGCCCGACCACTTCGCCGCCGACCCGTCGATGGACGTCTCGCCCCTCGGTCGGCGCGTCGTCGAGATCCTGGACAAGCGCCAGGTGGACCTGACCGGCGCCGACGTCGACACCATGCGCGACGTCGTGGAGCGGGCGCGGCGGCTGCTGGCCGCACCCGAGGAGGAGCGCGGCGAGCAGTGGCGCCACGCGCTCATGACACTGGGGCACGACCCGCTGCGTCCCGACCCGAGCAGTCCGGAGGAGGAGCCGACCGCCGAAGGCCCGCAGTAGCCCGGTGGCCGGCTCGGCCGGCGGGGTCTGCGGTGGGGAGGTACCGCCCCGGGCGGCCTTCGTGTTTCGCCACGGCCTCGGCCGGTAGTGGAATCTTGGCGCTAGGAAGCGGGAAGGACGGGACATGGACGTGCGAACCGTGACGGTGCGGGACGGCGACGCGCAGCTCACCGGCGATCTGGCGACCACTCCCGAGGCCGCCGCCGTCGTGCTGTTCGCCCACGGCAGCGGTAGTTCGCGGCACAGTCCGCGCAACAAGGAGGTCGCCGACGCGCTGAACAAGTCGGGTTTCGCCACCTTGCTGATCGACCTGCTCACCGAGGAGGAGGACCGCCTCGACCAGGCGGGCGGCGAACTGCGCTTCGACATCGGACTGCTGACGCGGCGGCTGACGGCCGCGATGGACTGGCTGGCCGAGGACTCCCAGACCGCCGGGCTGCCGATCGGCCTGTTCGGGGCGAGTACGGGGGCGGCGGCCGCGCTGTGTACTGCGGCCGAGCGGCCGCGGCAGGTCGGCGCGGTGGTCTCGCGCGGCGGACGGGTGGATCTGGCCGAGGACCGGCTGGCCGACGTCTCGGCACCGGTGATGATGATCGCGGGCAGCGCCGACGAGCCCATCGTGCGGATCTCCTTCGACACCACCGAGAAGCTGCACGTGCAGAACGAGGTGCACGTCGTTCCGGACGCGACACACCTCTTCGAGGAACCGGGTGCGCTGGAGCAGGTGGCCGGCGCGGCGATGACCTGGTTCCGCGACCATCTGGGCACCGGCGAGACCCGCGCGGCCGAGTGAGTTTCGAACAGCGGAGCGCGCGGCCCGTGACCGCCGGTCGGCGGGCCGCGCGCTCCGCTGTGTTCGGCCGTTGACCGCTTCCGGCTCGGCGGTCGATCCGGACGGTCCGGCCGCCGGGCACCGTCGAGCCGCCCTCGTTCGGCGCCGAATCCCACTACGCCCGCACTGAACTGCGGAACCAGAGATCGCCGCGGATATCAAGGATTCCGGGTGGCCGGATGCGGACAACCCGTCTGCCTGCGGCTTTGCGCACCGATACCTGCGCAGGTCACCGACCGGGCCGGTAAGCGCCCGATCACATTGGCAGACACATCAGACCGCGGTCACCCATTGCCAGACAGAAAAACTAATAGTTAAGTTTCCTAAAAATTGGCCCGACCGGACGGAACCCCCTCATGAACGTCCGATCCCCCGCACCCTGCAACGCACGCGCTCCCCCGGCCCGACCGCCGTCTCCGCGGCGCACGGCAGGCCCCGACACCGCCGGCGCGCCCGCATCACTCCCGCTTCTCAGCCGGGCGAGCGGCCCGATCCCGCTCGCCGCACCGGCCATCATCCCCCGCCCCTTCGGCGCAGTAGGAGACGAACGCACGTGAAGACCCCCCGCACCAGAGCGGCCGCCGCCGCGGCACTCGCCCTCGCGGTTTCGGCGACCCCGCTGTTCGCCGCGCCCGCCGCGGCCGCTCCCGCAGACATCA
This sequence comes from Streptomonospora litoralis, assembly GCF_004323735.1. Taxonomy (GTDB): domain Bacteria; phylum Actinomycetota; class Actinomycetes; order Streptosporangiales; family Streptosporangiaceae; genus Streptomonospora; species Streptomonospora litoralis. The sequence goes on from NZ_CP036455.1 coordinate 3,110,836, forward strand.
CCGTCGTCTACACCGAGGGCCAGACCTGGGAGACCGGGTACAGCGGCCAGTTCACCATCATCAACGACGGCGACACCGCGCTGCAGGACTGGACGATCGAGTTCAGCCTGCCCGACGGCGCAGCGATCAGCAGCATGTGGAACGCCGACGTCGCCGAGTCGGCCGGCAACTACACCGTCACCCCGCCGAACTGGGGTGCGCCCGTGCCTGCCGGCGGCAGCTACGGAATCGGGTTCAACGGCTCCTTCTCCGCCGGCCCGACCGCCACCGAGCCCGAGGGCTGCACCATCGACGACGCCCCCTGCTCGGGCGGCCCGCCCTCGGAGGACACCGAGGCGCCGTCCGTGCCCGGAGGCCTCTCGGCCACCGACCAGACCGCCGACAGCATCACCCTGAGCTGGGACGCCGCCGACGACGACGTGGGAGTCGCCGGCTACGAGGTGCTGCGCGGCGGTGAGGTCGCCGCCTCCACGACCGGCACCGCCACCACGGCCGTCGTGGGCGCCTTGGACGCCGACACCGAGTACACGTTCTCCGTGCGCGCCTACGACGCCGCGGGCAACCGGTCGGCGGCCGGAGACCCGGTCACCGCGCGCACCTCCGCCGACGACGGCGGGGGCGGCGACCCCGGGCCGGGCGGCGACCGCCGGGTCGGCTACTTCACCCAGTGGGGCATCTACGCCCGCGACTACCTCGTCCAGGACGTGGACACCAGCGGGACCGCCGAGAAGCTGACCCACATCAACTACGCGTTCGCCAACGTCTCGGCGGACGGCCAGTGCTTCATGGCCAACCAGCCGGGCGAGGGCGACGCCTACGCCGACTACGGGCGCTCCTTCGGCGCCGCCGACAGCGTCGACGGCGAGGGCGACACCTGGGACCAGTCGCTGCGCGGCAACTTCAACCAGCTCCGCGAGCTCAAGGCGAAGCACCCCCACCTGAAGGTGCTCATCTCGCTGGGCGGCTGGACCTGGTCGAAGAACCTCTCCGACGCGGCCCTGACCGCCGATTCCCGCGAACGCCTGGTCAGCTCCTGCATCGACATGTACCTGCGCGGCAACCTGCCGGTGATCGACGGCGCCGGCGGCACCGGCGCGGCCGCGGGCGTGTTCGACGGCATCGACCTCGACTGGGAGTGGCCGGCCTCGGCGGGCCATCCCGACAACACGTTCCGCCCGCAGGACAAGCAGAACTTCACGGCCCTGGTGCAGGAGTTCCGCGACCAGCTGAACGCTCTGGAGGCCGAGAACGGCCGCGAGTACCAGCTCACCTCGTTCATGGCGGCCGACCCGCAGAAGATCGAGGCGGGCTACGAGGTGGGCGCCGTGATGGAGGACTTCGACTTCGTCACCGTGCAGGGCTACGACTTCCACGGCGCCTGGGAGTCGACCACCAACCACCAGTCCAACCTCACTCCCGTCCCGAACGACCCCGGTCCGCGGACCTACAGCATGCAGGAGACGATCCAGGCTTACATCGACCGCGGCGCCGACCCGGCCGACCTCGTGATGGGCGTGCCCTTCTACGGTCGCGGCTGGACCGGCGTGCCCGGCGGCCCCGACGGCGACGGCCTGCACCAGACGTCCACCGGAGCGGCGCAGGGCCCCTACGAGGACGGCATCGACGACTACAAGAACCTGAAGAACCTGAGCGGCTACGAGCTCTACCGCGACGCCGAGGCCGGCACCGCCTGGCTGTACAACGGTTCGACCTTCTGGACCTACGACGACCCCACCGCCATGCGGCAGAAGGTCGACTGGGCCCAGCAGCAGGGCCTGGGCGGGATCATGGCCTGGTCGCTGGACGGCGACGACGCCCAGGGAAGCCTGATGGCGGCGATCGACGGCGCCCTCGACGGCTCCTGAGACCCGCCGACCCCGGGGTCCGGGCGCGCTCGGCGGCCCGGCCCCCGACCCGGCGTGCGGCCCTGAGGTCAGCAGGGCCGCACGCCCTCGTCGCATCAGGAACCCCGCCGATCCGTGCCGTCGGCGCTCGTAGTCCGGCGCCGCCTCGGCCCGGCTGGAAGCGAAGACCCGCCGGTGCCTGCCGTCGCCGCGCCGCCGCTATGGCGCGCGTATGGGCGGGCACCCCTGGCGGCCGGGGAACCCGCCCGTTCGCACACGGACCGGGGCGTCGGCGCCGCTTCGGGACGGAAGGCGCCGACGCCCCGGTCCCACCCCCTTGCGAACCCGGTGGGCGGGCACGCTGCCCACCGGGCGGAGCGCGCTGACGCGCTCACGGTCGGCACCCCCGGCTCCCCCCGAAGACCGCGAGGCGCCGACCTTGCGGACGGCTTCCGCGTGGCGCGTACTCCCGTCCGGGGCGGTCCGGGTGCCCGGGTGAAGGACCGGGCACCCGCACGCGGAAGAGGCCCTCAACTCTCCCTTTCGCGTGTAGGGGTTCAGCTATCCGGCGCCGTCCGGATCATGCACGCCGTCTGCCAAAAATCGGCAAAACCCCGCCCGACCGCTCACGTGCCCCGCTCCAGCGGACTTCGCGCGCGGGCCGCGCGCGCCAAAGGCCGCCGTGCTCCCTGTCACAGGCCCTGAAATTCCCGCATACAAGGCGTTTTGGCACCGTAACTCACATCACGCGAAGATCAACGGCCAACCGGGACTTAGCAAAGGGGGCACCGTGTTGCAGGCACGGTGTCCCGCGATGGGACCTCTACCGAGCACCGGCCCTCCCGCGGCTTCTCGGTGCCGATTCCACACCTTTCTTTCCGGTGTCCCTTCGTCATGCCTGCTGGAGTACGAGTGAGCCTTACCGCTGTGCGCCCGCGTCTGCGGACCGACCGCGCCCCGCAGACGCCGACTCACGGTGCCGACCGCCCGCGCCGGTCGGTCGTCCTGCTGGTCTTCATCCTCGGAGTCCTCTCGGCGACCAGTTCCCTGGCCACCGACCTGTACCTGCCCGCGTTCCCGCAGATCGCGGCCGACCTGAACGCCCCGGAATCCCAGATCCAGCTCACGCTGACCGCGGTCATGGTCGGGCTGGCGCTGGGCCAGTTGATCATCGGCCCGCTCAGCGACCAGCTGGGCCGCCGCAAGCCGCTGCTCGTGGGCATCGGGGTCTTCACCGCCACGTCGCTGCTGTGCATGGTCGTGCAGACGGCCGAGATGTTCAGCGTGGTGCGCTTCGTCCAGGGACTGGCGGCCGCGGCCGGAATGGTGATCTCGCGCGCGGTGGTGCGCGACACCTTCGACGGCGACTCCGCCGCCAAGTTCTTCTCCCGGCTGGTGCTGCTGGTCGGGCTCGCCCCGATGCTCGGCCCGCTGCTGGGCGGACAACTGCTGCTCATCGGGCCCTGGCAGCTGATCTTCGCCGTGCTGGGTGCGGCGGGACTGGCCGGCTTCGGGCTGGTCTTCTTCGGCCTGCCGGAGAGCCTGCCGGTGCACCAGCGCGTTCGGCAGGACCCCAAGCAGATGGTGCGGCACTTCCTGCGCCTGGTCGCCGACCCGCGCTTCATCGGCCCGACGCTGACCATGGCGCTGAGCTTCGCCATGACCTTCACCTACATCTCCGCGTTCTCCTTCGTCTCGCAGGAGGAGTTCGGCGCCACACCGCAGCAGTTCAGCCTCATCTTCGGGATCAACACGCTCGGCATGATCCTGGGCAACCAGCTCAACGCCGCGCTGATCGGGAAGATGCACACGACGCGGCGGCTGCTCATCGGCCTGCTGGGCGCGGTGGCCTCGGTGGCGCTGCTGCTGGGCATGCACCTGGCCGGCCACACCAGCCTGGTCGCGGTGACCGCGGTGCTGTTCGTGATGATGTTCTGCACCGGCCTGATCTCGCCGAACGCCACCACGCTGGCCATCGTCAGCCAGCCGTCCTCCTCGGCCGGCAGCGCCTCGGCCCTGCTGGGTACGCTGCAGTTCGCCATCGGCGGCACGCTCGCCTCGGCGGCCGGCCTGCACGGTGGGACCACGATGACGAGCATGGTCCTCGTCATGCTGGTGACCGGCCTGGCGGCGACGGGCGCCTTCGCGCTGACGGCGGCGCGCGGCCACGCCAAGTAGGACACGCTCCGCGGCCGCGGGAGAGCAGGCCCGCGGCACACCGGACGGCCGGCGGCCCGGAATCCACCGGGCCGCCGGCCGCTGTGCGTTCGGGCCGAAACGGGCGGCGGGCCGCAGCGGCCCGGTCACCGTCCCGCGGCGTCCGGTTGCCCGTCGGTCGCAAGAACCTGTATGCCCAGCCCGGCGAGCAGCATGTCGGCCTGCTGCGGCGAGACCGTGGCACCGCGCAGCACGGCGGCGTCGGTCAGGCTGATCTCACCCAGGTCGGCGCCGCGCAGGTCCGCTCCGCCGAAGTCGGCACCGGTGAGCACGGCGCCGCGCAGCCGGCTCTGCTGCCATACCGTCCCCCGCAGGTCGGCCTTGGTCAGGTCGGCCTCGTCCAGGCGCACCCCCGTCATATCGAGGTCGCGCAGCGAGGCTCCCTTCAGCCGCGCCAGCATCATGTTGCACCGCACGAAGGAGTACCCGATCCCGCGCAGGTCGCACAGGCCCGCCCCGGTCAGTCGGCAGGCGGTGAAAACGGCCTCGGTGAGCACGGCGCGCGCCCACTCGGTGTTGGCGAGGTCCGTGCGGTCGAAAGCGGCCTCGATGCACTCCGCACCGGTGAAGTGCGCCCCCGAGGCGGTCCCTCCCGAGAAGCGCGCACCGTCCAGCGCGGCCTCGTCGAACAGTGCTCCGTCCATCCGGCAGTCGGTGAAGACCGCATCGACCAGATGGGCCCCGCGCAGGTCGGCGCGGGCGAGGTCGCATTCGGCGAACACCCGCGGCTGTGCACCGGCCCCCGCCAGTCGCTCCCGCAGATCCCGCCCGGCAAGATCGGCCCCACGCAGCTCGCCGCCGGAGGCCGGGTCGTAGTCACTCATAGATGGACCGTAGCGAGGGCGGGTGACAGGGGCGCGCGGACCGGGTCGCCGGCCTATCGATGATGTGCAGGCGAAGCACCGGCCGACACCGCCGCTAAGAGAACTCAACCGACCCGTCGCTGTGCACGTGGGCACCCGGTGACATAGCCCGGTACCCCCAGGTGCGCCCGGGGCGGACCACGTTCGCCCGGGTCTGGAAGTTGACGGGCTCCTTGTCGGCGGCGCAACCGCTGTCGGTCGCCACGGTCGCGCCGGCAGGGACGACGACCCGCGCTCCGTCCCCCCACGGCGCCGGGCAAGGCGAGAATCCTGAGGACGCGTGGAACCAACTCAGCCGGACGGAGAGTTCAGCCGCGGTGTCGCCGTCGTTCACGATACGGACGAGAAAACCTATCCGTTCTCCGGCATCACGCACGCAAGCGTTCCAGAGCACCTGACCGCTCTCGCGGGGGTCGCTGCATGCAACCGTTTGCGAGGCGGGGTCGCCGATGGTGACGCGGCCCTCGCGCGGGGCTGTGTCCGCGCCATCGGTCTCACTCGGGGACGCGTTTTCCGGCCGTGCAGCCGTGGAAGCAGGCGGGTTGCGCGGCGCGGCAATCGTCGCCGACGGAGATGTCCGCTCCGCCGAGGGCCGGGGCGACGAGGCCGAAGTGCTTGTCGGCGTCGTGCCGACCGACGGCGTGGGCGCGCCGCCCATCCTTCCGTTTCCACTCTCGTCGGGGCGAAGCACAAGGTAGGCGGCCGCGGGAATGCCCGCCGCGGCTACGACGGCGAGTGCCGCCAGCGCGCCGGCCAAGCCACCCCGCGCTCGCGATCCCAGGTCGATGCCGCCGTAGGCGTTGTTGACCTGGATAGCGGTGCCATGCACATTTCCCGCCCGATTGGCGAATCGTCCACCTCTCGGTGAGCTTGCGGACGCGGCCGGAGCGTCCGCCTCAGCCTTCGGCCGCCGCCGCGCACCCGGACGCCGCCCGGAACCGCCTGCCATCGCTCCCGCCAGCGCCGCCGGCAGCGCGAGCACTGCTGCGACGATGCCCGCCGCCGCAGTCGCGGTCTGCAACCCTCCGACGTAAGCCGCTGCCCCGAGAACGATGATTACGACTGCTTCGAGACAGACAGCGAGCAGCATCAAGGGCTTCAGGGGGGTGCGCATGCCCGGCATTATCGCGGAACGGACATCCAGCGTCAGGCGAACTGGCGATCCGATACGAATATGAAGACGGAAGCCGTCGGGACGCCCCACTGGCGGGCTACTTGTGCAGCTTCAGCGCCAGGTAGAAGTCGACGCGGTTCTCCAGGCTGGCGAGGTCGCGGCCGGTGAGTGCCTCGACGCGGCCGATGCGGTAGCGCAGGGTGTTGACGTGCACGTGCATCGCCGTCGCGCAGCGCTGCCAGGAGCCGGAGTAGGCGAGGAAGCGCTCCAGGGTGGCGACCAGGTCGGAGCGGTGGGTGCGGTCGTAGTCCAGCAGCGGGCTCAGGAGGCGGTCGCGGTAGGAGGTGCGGACCTCCTCGGGGACCGAGGCCAGCAGCAGCTCATGGGAGTCCAGTTCGGTCCCGGCGGCGACGTGGGAGCGGCCGCCGCGCAGCTCCGCGAGGCGGCGGGCGTGGTCGGCCTCCATCGCGGCGCCGCGCAGCGCGGCGATGCCGGGCGCCGCGGCGCTGATCCCGACAGCCAGCCGGTGGTCGCGCAGCCCGGGCTCCAGCACCGCGGCCCGGCGGGCGAGTTCGGTGCGCAGCGCCTCGGCCCCGGCTGCCTCCCCGCCCTCGCCGGTCTCCCCGACGGGCGCGCCCGTCTCGGCGGACTCACCCGGCGGGCCGTCCGCTGCGGGGCCGCCCCTGACGGCCTCGGCGACCGGAACGACGGCGATCGCCGCGCCGTCGCCCGCCACGGCGGCCGTCGGCAGGTCGGCCACCAGCTCGTCCAGGACGCGCCGCGCCAGCGCCGGCTCGGGAGGCTCGGGCAGCAGCGCCGCGCTCACGACCACATGCCGGGCGCGGGAGCGCTCCTCCTCGTCCGGGGAGCCCGCCACCTGCAGCAGCGCGGCGACCTCGTCGAAGCGCTGCGCCGCCAGCAGGCGCGGCAGCCCCTGCACGTGGCGCGCCTCGTCGGCGGCGCGCTGCTCGCCCAGGCTGCGGGCCAGTCCCGCCAGAGCCGCGAGCTCGTTCACCGCCTCCGTGCCGTCCTCGGGCCACACCTCGGCGTCGCCTTCGACCGCGAGCACCCAACCCACCAGCGGATGCGGGTCGCGCTCCCCCACCGGCACCAGCGTCACCCGCCGCCCGGCGGCGGCGCCGGCGGCCGGCAGGTCGGCGGTGTGCCGTCGGGGACGCCGCAGCCGCTGCTCGGCGAGCCACTCCCGCTCGGCGCGGGTCGGCTCCTCCCCCGCCGAGGCCACCGCCCGTCCGGTGCTGGAGACCACCCAGCAGGCGAGGCCCGCCTGCTCGGCGGCCGCGGCGAAGACGCCCGGAAAGTCGGCGCCGGCGGCCAGGTCGGCCATCAGCCGCCGGTGGCGCTGGCGGGTCTCGACGATCCCGGCCAGCAGGCTGCCGGTCTGCGCGCGCTGCACCTCTTCGGCGACCGCGGCGAAGGAGGTCTCGGCCGGGACCTCGATCAGCGGGAGACCGCGGCGTTCGCAGGCGGCCACCAGATCGGGCGGGACGGCGCCCAGTGCGGCTCCGGCGCCCAGGCCCACCGCGCCCGACTCGGTGATCGCACGCACGAAGGTGTCGGGGTCCTCGGGGCCGCGGCGCCACATCAGTCCCGTGAGCACCAGCTCGCCGCCGTCGAGGTAGCGCTCGGGGTGGAGCAGGTCGGTGGTGTAGACGCGGCCGATCTCCCGGTCGGCGTGCTCCTGGCCGGCCAGGAAGCGCAGCCGCAGGTGCGCGATCGCGACGAGATCGCGGATACGCATCGGCGCCCCCTTGCTCCTCTGCCCGGAACCGCGGTACGCGCGCCGCGAAGTGTGCCCGCCCCGCGTGGCGGACACGTTAGCCCACGGCCGCGATTGTAGAAAACAACGAAGAGCGAACGGTGGCCGAGCACGCACTTCATGCCATCGCGTGCTGGCCGCGGCCGGGGACTCGGCGGTCTACTGCTGGAGCGGGCGGAAGCCGCGCCGGTGCGGCGACCCCGCCGCCCCGTTCGTCGACGAGGATGGCCGATGGACTTTCTCAGCCCTGCCACGTGGGAGGACGCGCTGGCCGCGAAGAGCGGCCGCCCCGATGCGGTGCCCATCATGGGCGGCACCGACGTGATGGTGGAGCTGAACTTCGACCGGCGCCGACCCGGCGCTCTGCTCGATCTCACCCGGGTGGACGAACTCGCCCAGTGGGGGCCCCAAGGCCCGTACCTGCGGCTGGGCGCCGGCGTGCCCTACACCGAGGTCGTCGAGCGGCTGGCCGGGCGCGCGCCCGCGCTCGCGCAGGCGGCCCGCTCGGTCGCCTCGCCGCAGATCCGCAACCGCGGTTCGGTCGGCGGCAACCTGGGCTCCGCCTCCCCCGCCGGCGACTGCCACCCGCCGCTGGTGGCCTGCGGCGCCCTGGTGGAGCTGGCATCGGTGCGCGGTGTGCGGCACGTACCCGCGGCCGAGTTCTACCTGGGGCCGGGCCGAAGCGCCCGTGCCGACGACGAACTGATCTCGGCCGTGCTGCTCCCCGCGCCGTCCGGGCCCCAGCAGTTCAGCAAGATCGGTACGCGCAACGCCATGGTGATCGCGGTCGCCTCCTTCTCGCTGGTTCTCGACGCCACCACCCGGCAGGCCGGAACCGGCATCGGCTCGGCCGGACCGCGTCCGCTGCGCAGCGCGCCCGCCGAGGAGTTCCTGGCCGCGGAGTTCGACTGGGACGGCGCCCGCACCCCGTCGCACGCCGCGGCCCGGCGCTTCGGCGAGCTGGTGGCCGCCGCGGCCGAACCCATCGACGACGTGCGCGGCAGCGCGGCCTACCGCAGGCACGCGCTGTCGGTGATGGCGCGCCGCGCCTGGCTCTGGTGCGCCGCCGCCTACCGGAAGGGAGCCCCCTGATGCGTGTCGCGTTCACGGTCAACGGCGAAGAGGTGGCCGCCGACGACGTATGGCCCGGCGAGAGCCTGCTGTACGTGCTGCGGGAGCGCTTGGGCCTGCCCGGCAGCAAGAACGCCTGCGAGCAGGGAGAGTGCGGTTCCTGCACGGTGTATCTGGACGAGGTGACGGTGTGCGCCTGCATGGTCGCGGCCGGACAGGCGCAGGGGCGCCGGGTGCGCACCGTCGAAGGGCTGGCCGCGCCCGAGGACGCCGACGCCCCGCCGGAGTCGCGCCTGAGCGCCGTGCAGGAGGCGTTCGTCGAGGCCGGCGCTGTGCAGTGCGGGTTCTGCACACCGGGTCTGCTGGTGCAGGCGGACGACCTCATCGCGCGCACCGCGGCCGCCGGCCGCGCCGTGCCCGGCGACGCGGAGATCCGCGAGGCGCTGGCGGGCAACCTGTGCCGCTGCACCGGCTACGAGGCGATCGTCGCCGCGGTGCGCCTGGCCGCGGAACGCGAGCGGGCCGCCGCGCACCGCGGAGGCGCCCGGTGACGCCGCCAGGCGTCCGCCGATCGCGGAGTACGCGCCGCGCAAGAGGCGCCGCGGCCCGCGGCCGCGCCGCCGCACCGCGCGGTTCGCACCCGCCTCGGCGCCCCGTCCCGAACCCCCGAGGAGGCAGCCGATGAGCACCGTGGTGATCGACGGCGCGCACGTCGTCACCGGAGACGGCGCGGAGTACGAGTCCGGCCACATCGTCGCCGCCGACGGCGTCATCACCGCCGCCGCGCCCGGTCCCGCACCCGCGCACGCCGGGGCGCGGGTCGTCGACGGCCGCGGCCTGCTGGCCACACCCGGCCTGGTCAACACCCATCACCACCTCTACCAGTGGGCCACGCAGGGCATGTTCGCCGACAGCACCCTGTTCGAGTGGCTGACGGGCTCCTATGAACTGTGGAGCCGCCTGGACGCGTCCGTCGTCGCCGACACCACCACCGCCGGGCTCGCGTGGCTGGCGCTGTCGGGCTGCACGACCGCCTCCGACCACCACTACGTCTTCCCCGCCGGCGGCGGGGACATCGCCGCCGCCGAGGTGGAGGCGGCGCGAGCGGTGGGCGTCCGCCTCGACCTGGCGCGCGGATCGATGGACCGGGGGCGCTCCGCGGGCGGGCTGCCCCCCGACAGCGTGGTCGAGACGCTGGAGGGTGCCCTGGCCGCGACCGAGGCCGCCGTGGACGCCCACCACGACCCCGCCTTCGGCGCGATGACGCGCGTCGCCGTCGCCCCCTGCTCGCCGTTCACCGTCAGCCGGGAGCTGATGACCGGGGCCGCCGAACTCGCCCGCGCCAAGGGGGTGCGCCTGCACACCCACCTCGCCGAGACGCTGGACGAACAGGAGCAGTGCCTCGCCGAGTTCGGCACCACCCCGGTGGGCTACGCCGAGAAACTCGGCTGGCTGGGCGAGGACGTGTGGCTGGCGCACGCCGTGCACCTCTCCGACGACGCCGTCGCCCGCATCGCGGCCACCGGGACCGGGGTCGCGCACTGCCCCTCCTCCAACGCCCGGCTGGGTGCGGGCATCTGCCGCTCTGCCGACCTGCTGCAGGCGGGCGCCTCCGTGGGGCTGGGCGTGGACGGGCCCGCCTCCAGCGAACTCACCGGCCTGGCCGCGGAGATGCGCCAAGCGCTGCTGATGGCGCGCGCCCGCGGCGGCCCGCGGGCGCTCACCGCGCGCCAGGCGCTGCACATGGCCACCCTCGGCGGGGCGCGCTGCCTGGGCCGTGCCGCCGAGCTCGGGTCGATCGAGGTCGGCAAACTCGCCGACATCGCGCTGTGGCGGGTGGACGGCTTCGGCCGCGACGCGATCGACGATCCCGTGGTCGCGCTGGTGTTCGGCCCGCCGGCGCCGCCGGAGCACCTGCTGGTCGGCGGGGCCCCCGTCGTTCAGGGCGGAGCGCTGCGCACCGTCTCCGCCGAGTCCGCCGCGGCGGCGGGCCGCCGCGCGCACCGCAGGATCACCACGGAGGTGGAGCGCCCATGACCGCCGACGCGAGACCGCGGACGGCCGCCGCCCGCGCGGACACCGCCGCGGGCGCCCGCACCGGCCTGTCGAGCAGCACCCGCGACGGTGTGGGCGCCAGCCCGCGCCGGCCCGACGGCACACTCAAGGCCACCGGCGAGTTCGCCTTCTCCTCCGACATGTGGATGGAGGACATGCTGTGGGGGATGACGCTGCGCAGCCCGCACCCCCACGCGCGGATCCGCTCGATCGACACCTCGCAGGCGCTGGCCCTGCCGGGTGTCCACGCGGTGCTGACCCACGAGGACGTGCCCGGCGAGAAGCGCTACGGGCTGGAGATGCGCGACCAGCCGGTGCTGGCCGCCGACCGGGTCCGCTACAAGGGCGAGCCGGTGGCGATCGCGGCCGCCGACCACCCCGAGACCGCGCGCCGGGCGCTGGAGCGCGTCCGCGTCGACTACGAGGTCTGGGAGCCGATCGCCGACGCGCGTCGCGCCGCCTTCGACCCCGAGTGCCCGCTGGTGCACGAGGAGGGCACTGTGCCCGCCCACCCCGAGTACAACCAGCGCGGCAACATCGTGCGCCACCAGCCCGTCCGCACCGGCGCCTTCGCCCGCGGCGCCGAGGTGGCCCAGCTGCGCGAGCGTGCCGCGGCGGTGGTGCGCGGCGAGTACCGGGTGGGCATGCAGGACCAGGCGTTCCTCGGCCCGGAGTCGGGTCTGGCGGTGCCCGCCCCCGACGGCGGGGTCGACCTCTACATCGCGACGCAGTGGCTGCACGTGGACCAGAGCCAGATCGCCCCGTGCCTGGGCCTGGCACCGGAGCAGGTGCGCATGACGCTGGCGGGGGTGGGCGGCGCGTTCGGCGCCCGCGAGGACCTGTCCATGCAGATCCACGCCTGCATGCTCGCGCTGCGGACGCGGCGCCCGGTCAAGTTCGTCTACAACCGCGAGGAGTCGTTCTTCGGACACGTGCACCGCCACCCGGCCACCATGCGCTTCGAGCACGGCGCCGGATCCGACGGACGGCTGCTGTACGCGACGCTGGAGATCGTGCTCGACGGCGGCGCCTACGCCTCCACCACCGCCGCGGTCGTCGGTGTGGCGTCGTCTGTGGGCATGGGGCCTTACGACATCCCCGACGTCGCGGTGGACGCCTACGGGGTCTACACCACCAACCCGCCGTGCGGGGCGATGCGCGGCTTCGGCGCGGTGCAGGCGTGCTTCGGCTACGAGGCGCAGATGGACCGGATCGCCGCCGAGTTGGGCATGCACCCGGTGGAGGTGCGCCGCGTCAACGCCCTTTCCCAGGGTGGGCGCATCGCCACCGGCCAGCGGATCGACATGCCGCTTCCCATGGCCGAGATGCTGCAGAGGGCGCGAGCGATGCCGATGCCCGCCGAGCGCGGTGCACTGCCGGACCCGGGCGATCCCCGCACGCTGCCGGGCGGGACCGCCAACACCAGCCGCGGCGAGGGCGTCGTCCGCGGCGTCGGCTACGGCGTCGGGCTGAAGAACCTGTGCTTCTCCGAGACCTTCGACGACTACTCGACGGCGCGGGTGCGGCTGGAGGTCGTCGGCGGCGAGCCGGCTGTGCTGGTGCACACCGCAGCGGCGGAGGTCGGCCAGGGGCTGGTCACCCTGCAGGGGCAGATCGCCCGCACCGAGCTGGGTGTGGAGCGGGTGACGATCCACCCCGCCGACACCGCGGTCGGGTCGGCGGGCTCCTCCTCGGCCTCCCGCCAGTCCTATGTGACCGGTGGCGCGGTGAAGGCGGCCTGCGAAGCGGTGCGGGCGCGGGTGTTCGCACTGGCGCGCGAGCGCGGCCTGGTGGCGCAAGGCGACCCCGACGGCGACCTGGCGCTTGCGGGCGGCAAGGTCGTCTCGGCCGGCGGGGATGTGCTGGCGTCTTTGACCGACCTGCTCGGCGCCGCCGCTGTGGAGGAGACCCGGGTCTACCGGCACCGGCCCACGCGCATGCTCGACCCCACCAGCGGCCAGGGCGACTCCCACGTGCAGTTCGGCATGTGCGTGCACCGGGCGGTGGTCGACGTGGACGTCGAACTGGGGCTGGTGAAGGTCGTGGCGCTGGACGCAGTGCAGGACGTGGGGCGCGCCATGCACCCCCGGCAGCTCCTCGGCCAGATCCAGGGCGGCTCGGCCCAGGGTCTCGGGCTGGCGCTGATGGAGGAGGTGCAGGTCGCCGACAGCGTGATCCGCAACCCGTCGTTCACCGACTACCTGATCCCCACCATCCTGGACACGCCGCCGATGCGCATCGAGGTGCTGGAGCACGCCGACCCCAACGCGCCCTATGGGCTGCGCGGCGCCGGGGAACCGCCGACGCTGTCTTCGACGCCGGCGATCGTGGCGGCGGTGCGCGACGCGACGGGCCGGGCGCTGTCGCACGCGCCGGTGCGCCCGGAGGACATCGTGGGCATCGACCGGTCAGCTTGACCCGGCCCTGAAGTTCCGGGATACGACCGGGTTCGCGGGGCGCGGGGGCGGGCGGTGCCGCGGTGGCCGGTCTCGGAAGCTGGCTAGTCTCGGGAGCATGGAGATCTCTACAGCATTCGTGACGGGGGCCAGTACGGGGTTCGGCGCCGAGATCGCACGCCGCTTCGCGGAATCGGGTGTGCGTGTGGTGGCCGCGGCCCGGCGCGGTGAGCGGCTGTCCGGGCTCGCCGAGGAGCTGGCGCCGCGGGTGCACCCGCTGGAGCTGGACGTGCGCGACCGGTCGGCGGTCGCCGCGGCGGTCGAGGGGCTGCCCGCGGAGTTCGCCGCAGTGGACGTGCTGGTCAACAACGCCGGGCTGGCCAAGGGCATGTCGGGGGCGGCCGAGGCGGACGTGGACGACTGGGAGCAGATGGTCGACACCAACTGCAAAGGCGTCATGTACCTGACGCGCGCGCTGCTGCCGGGCATGGTCGAGCGCGGGCGCGGCCACGTGGTCAACATCGGGTCGACGGCGGGGAGCCACCCCTACGCCGGCGGCAACGTCTACGGTGCGACCAAGGCGTTCGTGCGCCAGTTCAGCCTGAACCTGCGCGCGGACCTGCACGGCACCGGGGTGCGGGTGACCAACGTCGAGCCGGGGCTGGTCGGCGGCACGGAGTTCTCCGAGGTGCGCTTCGACGGCGACCGGGAGCGCGCGGCGGCGGTCTATGCGGACACGCAACCGCTGGGGCCCGACGACATCGCCGAGGCGGTGCACTGGATCGTGTCCCAGCCCGCCCACGTCAACGTGAACACGATCGAGCTGATGCCGGTCGCGCAGACGTTCGCGGGGCTGAAGGTGTGGCGCGAGGGCGAGTGAGGCGGTGCGGCGCAGGGCCGGCTCCCGGGCGAGCGGGGCGCGGCGGGCCAGCGGGTCGGCCGGGGCTTCAGTCCAGGGCTTCGATGGTCCGCGCAGCCTCGGCCTCGTTCATCCCGGTGCGCTCGACGAGCAGGCGGATGGCGTCGACCATCCGCTGCTGGTCGCGCAGCTCGCGCACGCGGTCGGCCAGCGCCGCGGTCTCCTCCCCCGGTTCGGGGAAGACGGGTACCGACTGTCCGGCGCGGATCGTATCGGCGATGGCCTTGGCGGTGCGCAGGTCGTATCCGGTGATCTCGCGGATCTCCTTGACGGCCTGGATCTGCCTGCCCTGGGCGACGACCTCCTTCGCCCGCTCCGCTACCGGGCCGGGCACCGGCTTCAGCAGGTGCGGCGGGGGCGCCTTCGGGGCGCGGCGGGGCTTGCGCGCCGCCAGGACACCGATGACCGCGATGACACCCAGGAAGACGACAGCGGTCACCGAGAGCGTGGCTGCGTCGAAACCCATGGCGGGAATCCTACGGCGTGCGCAGGGAGCGTCGGCCCGCCGCGGGCGATCGGGCTGCCGCTCCCGGAGGCGGCGCGCGGCCGGGCGGAATCAGTCGGCCGCGGACTCGCCGAGGGTGGGGACGTGCCGTCCGGCCTGCAGCGCGTCGACGATCGTCTTGGCCGAGCGCAGGTCGTAGCCGGTGGCCTCGCGCAGTTCCTTGATGGCGTGGACGGGTTTGCCCTCGCCGATGCGCTCCCGCGCGCGGGCGACGACGTCGTCCGGCAGCGCGTGGCTGAGGGGTGAGGCGGGCGAGCGCCGCCGCTGGGTGCGTCGCTGGGACTCGCGGTACAGGCCCAGGGCGAGGCCGCCGCCCACGGCGACGGCGAAGAAGACCCACATCCAGACGTCCATACCGGGATTCTAGGTGCGCGCCGGTCGGCGGGCGTCGGCGCGGCGCCGGTATGCGCCGGTACGGCGGCCCTCAGCCCGAGGCGGGGCGGTCCGGGCTCACCGCGGTCGGCGGCGCGGCCGTGCCCCCGGGAACATCGCGCGCGGTCAGCCCGGCGACCAGGTCGGCGACGAGGCGGGCGAGTACGCCGTCCTCGACGGTGTCCCAGCCCTTGTGCGCCAGGTGGCCGGAGGTGGCCAGCGTGACCAGGCCGTGCAGGGCGGACCAGGCGAGGACGGCCATGTCGTGCGGGTCGCCCGCCCGGATGGCGCCGGCGCGCTGGCCCTGGGCGAGGGCGTCCACGCAGCGCTCGATCAGGGCCTTCGCCGCCTCGTGCACGCCGGGCCCGTCGACGTAGGACAGGTGCTCGCCGAAGGTCAGCCGGTAGTGCTCGGGCCGGTCGATCCCGTCGCGCAGGTAGGCGAAGAACGCCCGGCGCAGCGCGGCGGGCACCTCGGCCGGCGGGGTGGCGGCGGTGGGCAGCGCCTCCATGACTTCGCTGCGCACCGCCTCCAGGCTGCGCAGGGCGACGGCGCGCAGCAGGTCTTCCTTGTCGTCGAAGTGGCGGTAGGGGGCCGCACGCGAGACGCCCGCCAGCTCGCCGACTTTGCGCATCGTGACGGCTTCGGGTCCGCCGCCGGCCAGCAGCTGCGAGGCGGCCTCGATCAGGCGCTCGCGGGTGTCGCCCGCGCCGCCCTGCCTGCCGGCTCCCGATCCGGCCGTCGACTCGGAGGGCCTCTGCTGAGCTGCGGACATACCGCGACATTAGCACGGTGTTGACAACGTCAACGCGGCGGCCTATGTTGACGACGTCAACACCACTTCTGGGGAGACCCGCGTTGGACATGACCGTGAACGGGACAGCGGCGCAGGTCAGCGCCGATCCCGAAACCACCGCCGCCGAGCTCGTGCGCGACGGGCTCGGCCTGACCGGAACCAAGACCGCCTGCAACGGCGGGGTGTGCGGCTCCTGCACCCTGCTCGTCGACGGCGCCCCCACCGCCTCCTGCCTGCTGCCCGCGGCCGCCCTTGAGGGCCGCGCGGTCACCACCGTGGAAGGACTCGCAGCCGACGGGCCGCACCCGGTGCAGCGGGCCTTCGCCGCCCACGACGCGATGCAGTGCGGCTACTGCACGCCGGGCTTCGCCGTCGAGGCGGCCGCCTTCGTCGACCGGTACCGCGCCGAGCGCGGCGACAGCGCGCCCAGCCGCGCCGAGATCGCCGACGCCATGGCCGGGCACCTGTGCCGCTGCGGCGCCTACCAGGGTATTTACGCCGCCATCGCCGCCGCGTGCACCGGCGAGCACGATGCGGAATCCGAGTCGGCCCCGCCGCGCGCCGAGGCCTACGACAAGGTGACCGGACGCGCGCGCTACACCACCGATGTGCGGCCGGACGACTGCTGGGAGGCGGTGATCGTGCGCTCGACCCGGGCGCACGCGCACGTACGCTCCGTCGACGCCGGCAGCGCGCCGCACGTCGACCTGCTCGGTGCCGACCGCACCGTGCGCTACGTCGGCCAGCCGCTGCTCGCCGTCGCCGCGCCCACCGCCGCCAAGGCGCGGGCCGCCGCCGAAGGCGTCTTCGTTGACTACCGCGACCTGCCCGCCGCGCTCGACCCCGCGACGACCCACCGGCCCGAGGCGCCGACCGTGTATTCCACGCGCGCCGAGCGCGGTGCCGCCCTTTCGCACTCGGAGGGCGGTACTCCGCCGGCCCGCTGGCGCGGCAACGTACGCGGCCCCTTCAGCATGGGCTGGCGCGGCGCCACAGCGGTGAACCGCATCCGCAAAGCCGTCCGCGACAACGACCCGCACCTGGTGACCGGCGTGTTCAGCACGCCCGCCCAGGCGCACACGGCCCTGGAACCGCACGCCTGCGTCGCTCGCTGGGACGACTCGGGCGACCTGCACATCCACGCCTCGACCCAGACGGTGATGGCACTGGCCGACGCCGCCGCCAAGCGCTGGGAGCTGCCGCGCGAACGCGTTCACGTCACGGCCGAGCACGTCGGCGGCGGTTTCGGCGCGAAGGCGGGGCTGCGGATGGAGAACATCGCCGCCGTGGAGCTGGCCCGGATCACGGGTGCGCCGGTGCGGCTGGTCTTCGACCGCGCCGCGGAGCTGACCGATGGCGGCCACCGGCCCGGCGCGCGCGTGGAGGTCGGGTTGCTGACCGACTCCGAGGGCGGCCTCGCGGCGCTGACGATGGACGCGCACTCCGACGCCGGCGCGTCCATCGGCGGCATGGTCGCGACCATGGGCCGACTGGTCTACGGGCACGCGCCGCGGCGGCTGCGCGACTTCGACGTGGTCACCAACCGGCCGCCGGGCGCTCCCTTCCGCGGCCCCAACGGCGCGCAGTTGACGTGGGCACTGGAGCAATCGGTCGACGATGCGGCCCACCGCCTCGGTGAGGACCCCGTCGAGCTGCGCCGCCGGTGGGACGGCAATCCCAAGCGGCACGCGCTCTACGACTGGGCACAGGCGCTGCCGGTGTGGCGCGAGCGCTCGCTGGGCGGTGGCTCGGGCCGGTTCCGGCGCGGTGTGGGACTGGCCGCGGCGAACTGGCTTTACCTGTTGGACCCCTCCACCGTCGTGGACCTGGTGGTCGAGAACGGCACGGTGGTGGCCCAGACCGCGGTGCAGGACATCGGCACCGGCGCCCGCTCGGTGGTCGGCGACGCAGTGCGCTGCGAGTTGGGCCTACCGGCCGAACGCGTCGAGGTGCGCACGGGCAGCAGCGACCTGGCCTACGCGCCCCCGTCCAACGGCAGCCGCACCACGGCGTCCCTGGGGCCGGCGGCGCTGGACGCCGCCGCGAAGCTGCGCGAGGAGGCGCGCCGGCGCACGGCGGGCTCCTCCGGCGGGGCGGGTGGCCTGGACGCCGCCGCGCTGGCCGCGCTGGAGGGGGTGCGGGTCCGGGGCGGACGCCGCCGCGACCGGCGCGGGTATGTGACTCCGTTCTCCCTTTCGGACGGCGGCACGGTGGGCCGCGGTTTCACCGGCGCGGTGCACGTGATGGAAGTGGAGGTCGACACGCTGCTGGGCGGTGTGCGTCCCACGCGCTGCTGGGCGGGGATCGCGGCGGGCCGGATCTATGCCGAGCGGCCTGCCCGCAACCAGATCGAGGGCGGCGTGGTGCAGGGCGTCGGCTACGCACTCTATGAGCAGCGCCGCGACGACCCGCTCACCGGCGCCGTCCTGACGAACAACCTGGAGGACTACCGGATACCCGGTATCGGCGACACCCCGGAGATCACCGTGCACTTCCACGAGGAGGGCTGGGAGCACGTGACCGGCGGGGGCGTGGGCATCGGCGAGGTGTCCACCATCGGAGTGGCCGCGGCGGTGGGCAACGCCGTGTTCGACGCCACCGGCTGGCGGCCGCGCGACCTGCCCATCCGGCCCGACCGGCTGATCGAAGGGATCGGTGCGAAGTGAGCACAGTGAACACGGTGGACACACCGGCGGACGTCCCCGCCGCAGCGGCGGCGCTGCGCGACTCGGCGGGTGAGGCGCGGGCGGGCGGCACCGACGTCATGGCGCGGCTGCGCGAGGGCGCGGTCGGCGGCCCGTTCGTCGATCTGCACCGGCTGAGCGGCCTGCGCGGAGTCGAATGGTGCCCCGACGGCTCGGCGCGCATCGGGGCGCTGACCACCGTCGCCGAGGTCGCCGCCGACGAGCGGGTGCGCACCGCCTACCCGGCGCTCGCGCAGACCGCGGCCGCCGTCGCCACGCCGCAGATCCGGGCGGTCGGCACGCTGGGCGGCAACCTGCTGCAGCGCAACCGGTGCCCCTACTTCCGCAGCGCGGCGTTCGACTGCCTGCAGAAGGGCGGCGACACCTGCCCGGCGCGCGAGGGGGACCACCTGCACGGCACGGTGGTCGACCAGGGCGCGCGGTGCGTGGCGCCGCACCCGTCATCGCTGGCGATGGCGCTGATGGCCTATGACGCGGTGTCGGTGGAGGTCGAGGGCGCCGCCCCGCGGGCCGTAGCCGACCTCTACGACGGCACGGACTCGACTCGCGACCACGTACTGGAGGGCGGGAGCCTGCTGACGGCGGTGGTGATGCCGCCGCCGGCCGAGGGCGAGAGCGCGGCCTACCGGCGCGCGACCTCCCGTTCACGCGGGGAATGGCCGCTGGTCGAAGCGGTGGCGCGGGTGGTGCGCACCGGCGGCACCGTGACCGCGGCCGCGGTCGCCGCGGGCGCGGTGGCGCGCACGCCCATCCGGCTGCCCGAAGTGGAGTCGGCCCTCGTCGGCACGGCGGGCAGCGCACAGGACGCCGCAACCGCGGTGGCCGGCGTCCCGGCCCTGTGCAGCCCGCTGCCGCAGACCGGCTACAAGGCGACCCTGCTCCGCGACACGGTCCTCGACGTCCTGGAGCGGGCTCTGGCATAGGCGCCTGGGAGACGGGTCGGAGGGGGCGGTGCGGGGCGGACGGGGCGGGGCGGGTCGGGTCCGCTGGGCGGCCTTGTGACCTTCCGGGGTGCGGCGGGTGTGCGTGGAAAAGCAGCGGCAAGGGCGGCAGTGGGCTGAGCCCGCGGTCGCCGGGTCGGGTGCCCGCCGGTTGCGGCAGCCGACGAGGGTCGGGGCGGGTCCGCTGGGCGGCCTTGCTGGCCTGCCGGGCGACGGGTGGCCTGCGAAGAAGCGGCGGCGACGGCGGCAGCGGGGCCGGGCCTGCGGTCGCCGGGTCGGGTGCCCACCGGTTGCGGCGGCCGACGGAGGCGGCATTCGGCCGCCGCAGGCCGGTCGGCGCATCGAACGCGTGGTTTTTGCCAAATTCCGGCCCGCGGGGTCGGTCTGTGGGGCCGGATTCGGCGCCGAATCCGGCCCCACAGACCGACTCGATGCCGCTGTTCCCGTTGATCTGGCGCCGGTTGGCCGGTGTGGTACCGCCGTGTTGTGGCCGGGCCCGCACCGCCCGGGGGTCGCGCGGTGCGGCGCGGTCGCGGGTGCTCACACCGCTCGGTGGTGCGCCGGATCGGGGGCCCGGGGGCGACGACGCGTCGCTCGTGGCGCCCGGGCGTCGCCGACGGGTGCCCCACCCCCCGATGGGGTGGACTTTTGGGGGCCTATGCCCGTTTTGCGGGCGGCCTCGGCGGGGGCCGTGGCCACGAGACGCACGAAAAGTTGATGTCGGGGGCGTTTTCGCGCCATTCGGCGCGCCTCGTGCCCCGTCGGCAAAGACAGACACACCGGGAAATCGGGCATTGGTGGACAAAATACACCGTATAGTTTCGTATCGCGGAATGGCGGTGCGGGGGTAGCGCCTCAGGGCGGCGCCGAGGCGGATGCCGCCGCACATACGTGCATCTCGTGACCCCGACCCCGACCGCCCCGCATCGGGCTCGCGCCGGCAACGGGGCGGCGACACCCGGGCTCGACCACCCGCGGTCGGGGCCGTTGACCACCGCAGGCCCGAAACCGCCGCCGTCGACCACCGCCACCGGCGAGCACCCGAACCGATGGGCGCAGGCGCCACCTCGCGGT
Organism: Streptomonospora litoralis; assembly: GCF_004323735.1. GTDB lineage: Bacteria > Actinomycetota > Actinomycetes > Streptosporangiales > Streptosporangiaceae > Streptomonospora > Streptomonospora litoralis. Next base: position 3,131,485 of record NZ_CP036455.1, read on the forward strand.
GCCCTCGCCGCCCCGTCGGGCGGACCACCGGCGAGCACCCGATCCGGTGACCGCGGGCCCGACCGCCCGCCGCCGTCGCCGCGCCTTTCTCCAGACCACCCGACCCTCGGCCGGCCAGAAGGCCGCACAGCGGACCGCGTCCGCCTCCGCCTCCGCCGCCAGCCGCCGGACGCCGTGCTCCCGCTACTCCCCGCTGTCCGAGTCCAGAATGCCGCGCAGCCAGCGTTCGACCTCCATGACGTGCATGGTCGCTGCGGCGCGGGCGGCGTCGGGGTCGCGGTCGCGCAGGGCCTGGTAGATGCGCTCGTGGTCCTCCCGCAGACGTGCGGTGATCCCGGCTGCGCGGTGGCCGTGCCAGACGCGGGCGTTGAAGGTGCGCGACGACAAGCCGTCGTTGATGGCCAGCAGGGTCGCGTTGCCGGTGATCTCCACGATCGCCTGGTGGAAGGAGAGGTCGGCGGCGACCGTCTCCCCCTCGCTGCCTCCGGCGTCGATCCGCTCCAAAATTCCCGCCAGTCGGCGCAGCTGCACCTCGTCCGCGCGGGCGGCGGCCAGGGCGGTGGCGGCGGGCTCCAGCATGCGGCGGACCTGCAGGACCTCGACGAGCGTCTCTCCCTGGGAGATCTCGGCGAGGACGGAGAAGGTCTCCAGCAGATCACCGGGGCGCAGCGGTGTGACGTAGACGCCGGCGCCGTGGCGCACCTCCAGTACGCCCAGCGTGGTCAGGGCGCGGATGGCCTCGCGTATCGAGCTGCGCGAGACGCCGAGCCCGGCCGCCAGGTCGCGCTCGGTGGGCAGCCGGTCCCCGGGGCGCAGCTCGCCGGCGGCGATCATCTGCTTGATGTGGTCGATGGCCCGCTGCGTCACCGGGAGCCGCTCCGGGGCGGCCGCCTCCGAGCGGGGTGGCGAAGCGTCGTCGGGCGTGATCACCGGTGCCTGCCTTCCGTCGTGGCGTCGGCCTTCCGGCTGCGCCGGGACCGCGTGCCGGGCGCTCTCCGCCGCACGGATGCGCGCCACGCAGTCCCATCTTGACATCCGTGTCCCCCGCCGCGTAGAAGTGGTCGGACCAATCGGGAATGTCGAGCGCCGATCTGCGCAGAGTGCACCTTGTTGCCGATTGGGTTACCAGAAACGTCCATGCGGGCACGGAACAGACATCGGACCGATGGCCGGGTAGGCCGCGGCGGCGCAGGCCACGGCGCCACCGGCGGCGTCCGGTCGCGCCGCGGCGAGCCGGCCCTGAATCGAGGGAGCACATGCGGATCGCGTTGTTCGTCACCTGCGTGAACGACACCCTGTACCCCGGTACCGGGCGTGCCGTGGTGCGCCTGCTGCGCCGGCTCGGCCACGATGTGGTCTTCCCCGAGTCCCAGACCTGCTGCGGCCAGATGCACTACAACACCGGTTACCGGCGCGAGGCGCAGAAGCTTGCGGTGCGCTTCGTCGAGACCTTCGCCGACGCCGACGCCGTGCTGGCGCCGTCCGGTTCGTGCGCCGCCATGGTGCGCGACAACTACCCGCGGCTGGGTGAGCCCGGCAGCCGCCTCGACCGCGCCGTCTCGGAGCTGGCGCCGCGCGTCTACGACCTGTCCGAGCTGCTCGTGGACGTCCTCGGGGTCACCGACGTGGGCGCCTACTTCCCGCACACCGTCGCCTACCACCCCACCTGCCACGGACTGCGGCTGCTCAAGCTGGGCGACCGCCCCTACCGGCTGCTGCGCAACGTCGCCGGCATCGACTTGCGCGAACTGGAGGGCGCCGCCGAGTGCTGCGGCTTCGGCGGAACCTTCGCGGTGAAGAACGCCGACGTGTCCGCCGCCATGGGCGCCGACAAGGCGCGCAACGCCGCCGCGACCGGCGCCGAGGTGCTCTGCGCCGTCGACAACTCGTGCCTCATGCACATCGGCGGGACGCTGGAGCGCCAGCGCGCCGGTATGAAGACACTCCACCTCGCCGAGATCCTCGCCTCGACCGAACAGGAGCCGGCCCGCGTATGAGCCCTCAGCACCCCACCGGCACCGGCCGCCGCTCGCGCGGCCCCGACTCCGCGGATCGGGCCGCCGGGCAGGCGACCTTCATGGGCATGCCGTCCTTCCCCGAGGCGGCCAAGAGCGCCACCGGCGACTCCCAGCTGCGGCACAACCTGCGCAAGGCGACGCACACGATCCGCGCCAAGCGCGACGGCGCCGTCGGCGAACTGGACGACTGGTCGCAGCTGCGCGCGGCGGGTGCGGCCATCAAGGACCGCACGCTGCGCCACCTCGACACCTACCTGGAGCGGTTGGAGGACGCCGTCACCGCAGCCGGCGGACGGGTTCACTGGGCGGCCGACGCGGCCGAGGCCAACGACATCGTCACCGGGCTGGTGCGCGCCACCGGCGAGAGCGACGTCGTCAAGGTGAAGTCGATGGCCACCCAGGAGATCGAGCTGAACGAGGCCCTGGCCCAGGCCGGCATCACCGCTTACGAGACCGACCTTGCCGAGCTGATCGTGCAGCTCAGCGACGATCTGCCCTCCCACATCCTGGTCCCGGCGATCCACCGCAACCGCGCGGAGATCCGCGAGATCTTCCGCGATCAGATGGCCGCCTGGGGGGTGCCTGCGCCGGAGCGGCTCAGCGACGACCCCCGCGCCCTGGCCGAGGCCGCGCGCGTCCACCTGCGGGAGCGGTTCATGCGCACCAAGGTGGCGGTCTCCGGCGCCAACTTCGCCGTCGCCGACTCGGGGACGATGGTGGTACTGGAGTCGGAGGGCAACGGGCGGATGTGCCTGACCCTGCCGCAGACGCTGATCTCGGTCGTGGGCATCGAGAAGATCGTGCCCAGCTGGTCGGACCTGGAGGTGTTCCTGCAGCTGCTGCCGCGCTCCTCCACCGGCGAGCGGATGAACCCCTACACCTCGACCTGGACCGGGGTCACGCCGGGTGACGGCCCCCAGGAGTTCCACCTCGTGCTGCTGGACAACGGGCGCAGCGACGTCCTCGCCGACACCGTCGGGCGCCAGGCGCTGCGCTGCATCCGCTGCTCGGCCTGCCTGAACATCTGCCCGGTCTACGAGCGCACCGGCGGCCACGCCTACGGTTCGGTCTACCCGGGACCGATCGGGGCCATCCTCACCCCGCAGCTGCAGGGCACCGCCTCGGAACCGGAGGCGTCGCTGCCGTACGCGTCGTCGCTGTGCGGCGCCTGCTACGAGGTCTGCCCGGTGGCCATCGACATCCCCGAAGTGCTGGTGCACCTGCGCGAGGAGGTCGCCGGCGGCTCCGGGCACACCGCGGAGAAGGCCGCCATGGGCGCGGCCGGATGGGTCTTCGGCGGCGAGCGGCGGCTGGGCGCGGCCCAGCGCGCGGCCTCGGCGGCCCGGTCGCTGGTGCCGCGGCGAATGCCCGGCCCGGCCTCGGCCTGGACCGACACCCGCGACATCCCCGACATCCCCGAGGAGTCGTTCCGCTCCTGGTGGCGCCGCGAAGGCGCGGCCGAGGAGGCCCCCGAACCGGGTCGGGCTCCCGGAGACGGCGACGAGCAGGAGGGCGGTCGGCGATGAGCGGCTCCCGCGAACGGATCCTGGGGCGGGTGCGCGCCGCACTGGCCGACGTACCGCCCGGCGAGGCGCCGGAGGACGTGCTGGTGCCGCGCGACTACTCCTCCGCCCACGACCGGGGAGAGACCATCGCGCTGCTCGTCGACCGGCTGGAGGACTACAAGGCGCTGGTGCACCGCACGCCGGCCGGGGAGTCGGCCGAGGTCGTCGCCCGGGCACTGGCCGGGCGGGGGGTGCGCCGCGTCGCGGCCCCCGACGACGCCCCCGAGGACTGGTTCGCCGAGTGCGACACCGATGTGGCGCGCGCCGGCGGCCTGGACCCGGCGGGCCTCGACGGCGTGGACGGCGTCGTCACCGGCTGCGCCGCCGCGATCGCCGAGACCGGCACCATCGTCCTCGACGCCGGGTTCGCCCAGGGCCGCCGGGCGCTCACGCTGATCCCCGACTACCACCTGTGCGTCGTCCGCGCCGACCAGATCGTGACGGGTGTCCCCCAGGCCCTCCCCCGCCTCGATCCCGGCCGCCCCCTGACCTGGATCAGCGGCCCGTCGGCCACCAGCGACATCGAACTCGACCGCGTGGAAGGCGTGCACGGGCCGCGCACGCTGGAGGTCGTCATCGTGGAGTGAGGGCGCGCGACGGGCACGGCCACCGCGCCCACTTCCGATGCGCGTTCGCGCTGCACGGCCATGTGGTTCCGGGTCGGTGCAAGGGGCGGCGAAGGCGACCTCGGTCGAACGTTGCTGCGGGCAGCGCCGCGTTTCAGTCTCCCCGCCGGTTCCAGAACCCGTGCAGTCGCTCCGCCAGTTCACGCGGGTGGGCGAGGGCGACCATGTGACCGCCATCGATCTCGTCGGGGGTGATGCCGAGGCGTTCGGTGGCGTGGGCCCTGGCGAAATCCGGCGGGAAGAACCGGTCGTCTCTGCAGAGCAGGAAGCGAGTCGGAACCTGCGGCCAGGCCCGCAGCGGAGACGGCTGCTCCCAGTTCGCGCCGCCCTGGTCGCGGGCGTGCTCGAAGGCCGCGTCGACCAGGCGGTCGGGCACCCCGTTGAAGAAGGCGTCGACTTCCTCCCGCCGCGTGTCCAAAGCGATGCCCAGGTCGTCGTGGCCTGTGGCGCTCCACCACTCGGCCGGGCTCTCGCCCGGTTTCGGGACCATCCCGGCGACGAAAACCAGCAGTTCGGTCGCGACGCGAGAGCACACCAGCGGCGCCACGAGCCCGCCGAAGGAATGGGCGACGACGGCCAGGCGCCGATGTCCGGCGCACTCGGCTACGACCGCGTCGGCGTATTCCGAGATGCCGTTGGCGTCGTCCTCGATCGGCAGGTCGACCGCGACGACCTCGTGGCCGAGCCCGCGCAGCTCCGGCTCCACCAGGTGCCAGTCCCACGCACTGCTGCCGCCGCCGTGGATCAGTACGAAGGTGGCCGGTTCAACGCCGATGCCCATGGCGCCCCCTCTCTCTCGCGAGCATGTTCCACAGACAAGGACCGCCCTGCGGCCTGGAACTCATCGGTCGCCGAGGAGGGCATCCCGCCCCGCTGTCCGGACCGTTCGGGCTTACTCAGGCCAACCGGGCGGGGAAGCCTCCGGTGGCGACCGGCCCCCAGTTCCGGGGCGTGATGCGGACGACGGACTTGCCCTGGCGGCGCATGGCGTCGCGGTACTCGTCCCAGTCGGGGTGCTCGCCGGAGATGACGCGGAAGTACTCCACGAGCGGCTCCACGGCGTCCTCGCCGCCGATCACCTCGGCGGTGCCGTCGACCTGCACCCAGGGGCCGTCGAAGTCCTCCGACAGCACGACCGCGCTCACCCGCGCATCGCGCGCGGCGTTGCGGGTCTTGGCGCGCTCGGGGTAGGTGGAGACGACGATGCGCCCCTGGCCGTCGACGCCGCAGGTGACCGGCGAGGCCTGCGGCTCGCCGTCGGCTCGGCGGGTGATCAGGATCGCCCGGTGGCGCGGGCGGACGAAGTCGAGCAGCTCCTCGCGCGAGACGCGGGTGTTGGTTGCCATCGACGGGCTCATCTGCGGACTCCTCCACTGCGGCTGCGGCGGTCGGGCGGCGCGGGGCCGCACCCGGGCGCTCGCCCGCGCAGGCGCGGACGCGGTCGGCGGGGGCGGCGATCACGCCCGGAGAACCCTATACCGCCCACGCGGCGGGCCGGTGCCCTCACCCGTCGCTCGGCCTGTCGCTCTCCTCGACGCCGGCGACCTCCACGACGGCGAAGGACTCCGGGGGCAGGTGCAGCCGCGTGCCGTGCACCGATGCGCGCGCCGAGGACAGCAGCGGCTCCGTGGCGGGGCCGTCGAGGACGGTCTCGGCCGCGGTGGCGCGCAGGTTGCACGCGACGCGCAGCCGCCCGCGGTGCAGCACCACTTCGCGGCCGTCGGCGGCGGCGCGCACGGCGAAGCGGTCGAGGCGGGGGTCGGCCAGCTCCGGCCGGGCGCGGCGCAGCGCGATGAGGTCGCGGTAGGTCTGCAGCATTTCGCGGTGCGGCGGGCGGGCGCGCTCCTCCCAGCGCAGCACCGCCTGCTCGCGGGTGCGGGGGTCGAGGGGGTCGGGGACGTCGTCCTCGTCCCAGCCGTGGGCGGCGAACTCCCGGCGCCGCCCCTTGCGCACCCCCTCGGCCAGCCCGGGGTCGGTGAAGGAGGCGAAGAACGGCCAGGGCGTGGACGCCGCCCACTCCTCGCCCATGAACACCATGGGCGTGTAGGGCGAGCACAGCACCAGCGCCGCCCCGCAGGCCAGCAGGCCCCATGAGGCGGTGGCCGCCATCCGGTCGCCGGCGGCGCGGTTGCCGATCTGGTCGTGGTTCTGCAGGTAGGCCAGGAAGCGGTGGCCGGGGACGGCGGCGAGGTCGACGGGGGCGCCGTGGGTGCGGCCGCGGAAGGAGGAGTACCGGCCGTCGTGCCAGAAGACTCGGCGCAGCGTCTGCGGCAGCACCTCGGGCGGTGTGAAGTCGGCGTAGTAGCCGTGGCCTTCGCCGGTCAGCGCCGCGTGCAGGGCGTGGTGGAGGTCGTCGGACCACTGCGCGGCCAGGCCGTGGCCCCCGGCCTCGCGCGGGGCCACCGTGGCGGGGTCGTTGCGGTCGGACTCGGCGATGAGTGTGAGCGGGCGGCGCAGTCCGGCGGCCAGCGCGTCGACCTCGGCCGAGAGCTCGGTGAGCAGGTGGCGGGCGCGGGAGTCGTGCAGCACGTGCACGGCGTCCAGCCGCAGGCCGTCCAGGTGGAAGTCGCGCAGCCAGCCCAGGGCGTTGTCGATCACGTAGCGGCGGACCTCGTCGGAGCCGGGGCCGTCGAGGTTGAGGGAGGGGCCCCAGGCGGTGTCCCCGCTGAAGTAGGGGCCGAAGCGGGGCAGGTAGGCGCCCTCGGGGCCGAGGTGGTTGTAGACGACGTCGAGCAGGACGCCGAGCCCGCGGGCGTGGCAGGCGTCGACGAAGCGCTTGAGGCCGTCGGGACCGCCGTAGGGTTCGTGCACGGCGCCCCACAGCACGCCGTCGTAGCCCCACCCGTGGTCGGCGCCGCCGAAGGCGTTGACCGGCATCAGCTGGACCAGGTCGGCGCCGAGTCCGGCGAGGTGGTCGAGCCGCCGCACGGCGGCGTCCAGGGTGCCCTCGCGGGTGAAGGTGCCGACATGCAGTTCGTAGAGGATCGAGCCGGGCAGCGCGCGCCCGCGCCAGCCGGCGTCGGTCCAGGTGAAGGCGGTGTGGTCGTAGATGCGGGAGGGTCCGTGCACGCCGTGCGGCTGGTGCGCCGAGCGGGGGTCGGGCAGGGGCTCGTCGGAGCCGTCGAGGACGAAGGCGTAGTCGTCGCCGGGCCGGGCGGAGGGGATCCGCAGGCGCCACCAGCCGTCGCAATCCGGGCTCATGGGATGGTCCCGCCCGTTCAGGCGCAGGTCGACCCTGCCGCGTTCCGGTGCCCATACCCCGAAGCGGTGCCCCTCGTGTGCGTTCACGCCGCGGTTGTACCCCGCGGCTCGGCGGGCGACGCGCCTGCGCTGAGAGGGTGTCCGCAGCGGCTCGGTGTGCTCACCGCTTCGGCGACGGGCGGTACAGGGAGACGGCGAAGGACGCGGTGGCCGCCACGGGGCCGCCCAGGGCCGCGACGCGTTCCGTGATCTCGCCCGGCGCCAGGTGGCGGGCGCTGGGGCCCATGGCGATCAGGGCCTCGGCCTCGCCGGGTGCCAGGGACAGTGCCAGGTCCAACTCCTCGCTGTGTTCGCGGGTGAAGTGGGGCTCCAGCCCGCCTTCGACACGCTCCCGCTTGCGCGCGTCCACGGTCACCAGCCCCAGGTCGTCGACCAAGCCGCGGAGGTGGCGCGCTGTGGGGGTGACGACGATCAGCGCGCCCTCGGCGTCCAGGACCCGGCGGAACTCGGCGCCCGCGCGCGGCGCGAACACGTCGAGCAGCAGGTCGGCGGAGCCGCTGCGCAGCGGCAGACCGCGCCAGGTGTCGCAGGCGGCCGCTCCCGCTCGCGGGTGGGCGCGGGCGGCGCGGCGCAGCGCGAACTTGGACACGTCCAGCGCGAGCCCGCGCGCCCGCGGGGCCTCCTCCAGCACGGCGGCCAGATAGTAGCCGGTCCCGGCGCCCACGTCGACGGCCAGTGAGCGCTGCTCCAGCAGCGGGGCGGCCAACTCGGCCAGCCGCGCGGCGAGCGGAGCGTAGTGCCCGGCGGCTTGGAACTCCTGGCGGGCGCGGACCATGTCCTTGGTGTCGCCGGTTCCGGCGGGGCGGTGCCCGGTGAGCAACCCGGCATAGCCTTCGCGAGCGACGTCGAACCGGTGCCCACCGGTGCAGGCCAGGCCGTTTCCGCCGGGCTCCAGGCCCGCGCCGCAGACGGGGCAGGCCAGGGCGCGCAGCACGGTATCGGGCATCCGCAGCCGGTCGAGCACGGGCGGCCGGTCGTCGTCGGTGGAGGTCATGGGGTTCCAGACTATTAGTACTGCGTTACATGCCGGCCTTGGCGCCGATCGGGTACACGGTGGCCTGGAGCCGGGAGCGCCCGCGGTCTGCTGTGCGGCCCTGGCACCGGGCGGGTGCCGGGCCGACTGGACGAAAGGCGCCACCGAGGGCGGTGGGTGGATCGGGGCCGCGTTCGACGGGTCGGGGGCTCGCCGGTGGCGGTAGCCAGCGGGGGCGGAGCCGCCCCCTGGGCTCACCGAGCGCGTGGTTTTCGTCAGAGAACGGCTCGGATCCGGTTATTTCCACGCGTTGGACGACCGCGCTGCCCCCGGAGAGTGTCCGCCGGCGTCCGGCGCGCCGGACGCCGAGGGAGGCAGCGTTCGCGGCCGGGCCGCGGCTGCGGGGTCGCGCGGCACAGCTGAGCCCGCACCCTCAACCGCGCACGAGCAGCGCCACCGGGTAGCGGTCCAGCACCTCCTCCAGGTGGGCGGCGCAGTAGCCGTCGGTGCGCTCGGGCAGCAGGACGCGGCCGGTGAGTTTGTCGGTCCAGGTGCCGCGCCCGCCGGGCAGGGGGACGGCGGTGTCGGACCAGCCGCCCGCTGCGGCCAGGCCAAGGGGCAGGCGGGTGGCCACGGCGACCACTCCGCTGCCCGGGCCGCGGGCGAAGGCGACGGCGTGGTCGGCGGCGCTGCCCACGGGCTCCAGCGGGAGGTAGCCGCTCAGGTCGTGGTCGCGGCGGACGTGCAGGGCGGTGCGGACCACGTGCATCTTGGCCTCGCCGGTGGCGTCGATGCCGGGGCGCCGACCGGTCTCCAGGCGCTCCAGATGGGTCTGGCGGCAGGTGAAGTCGACGCGGCGGCGGTTGTCGGGGTCCACCAGCGACAGCTCCCACAGCTCCGAGCCCTGGTAGAGGTCGGGCACACCGGGGCCGGCCAACTGGAGCAGCTTCTGCCCCAGCGCGTTGGACCAGCCCGCCGCGCGGATGCGGGCGACGAAGGAGGCGACGTCGGCGCAGAGTTCGTCGTCGCGCAGGACCCGCTCGGGCCAGGCGGCCACCTCCTCTTCGAACGCGGCGTCGCGCTCGATCCAGGAGGTGCGCAGCTTCTGCTCCCGCGCGGCCTTGAGCAGGTATTCGCGCAGCCGGTCGGCGCTGATCGGCCAGGTGCCGACCAGGGTCTGCCACGCCAGCAGGTCCAGGGCGGGCTCGCTCAGCCCGCGGACGCCGCGCCAGCGGTGCACGGCGGCGGAGAACTCCTCGGCCGCCTCGCTGAGGACCGCCAGGCGCGCGCGCACGTCCTCCGAGCGCTTGGTGTCGTGAGTGGACAGCGCGGTCATGGTGCGCGGCCGGCATGCCTCGCGCTCGGCGCAGCGGCGGTGGAACTCCGCCGGGGACACGCCGAAGCGGGCGGGGTCGCCGCCGACCTCGTTGAGGGCGGCGAAGCGGGTGGCGCGGTAGAAGGCGGTGTCCTCGACGCCCTTGGCCATGACCATGCCGCTGGTCTGCTGGATGCGCACGGCGAGCTCACCGGCGGGGTCGGCGCGTACGCGCTCGTCGACCTCGCCGAGGACGGCGGCGAGGTCGGGGCGCGCGGCCCGGGCTGCGGCGACCGCCCGATCCCACACGGCCCGGCCCTCGGGCAGGTAGCTGCGGTAGGTCTCGAAGGAGGCCAGGAGTTCGGCGACGGCGTCTGAGGCCGACGCGGCGCCGGCGGGCTCCAGCAGCGCCGCGATCCGGCGCACCTCCGGGGCGAGCAGTTCGCCCGCGGCCATCCGGCGCGATTCGGCCTGCACGGGGCCGGGGTCCGCGGGGGCGCCGACCGATTCGGCCAGCTCGGTGAAGACGCCCTCGCCGGCCGGGTCGACGAACAGGCCGCAGGTCTCGCGCAGCGCGTCGTAGCCGGTGGTGCCCGCCACCGGCCAGGACGCGGGCAGCGACTCGCCGGGTTCGCAGATCTTCTCGACCACGATCCAGCCGGTGAAGGCGTCGTGCAGCCGGCGCAGGTAGGCGCCGGGGTCGCTGAGGCCGTCGGGGTGGTCGACGCGGATGCCGTCCAGCTCGCCGCGCTCGGCCCAGCGCAGGATCTCGGCGTGGGCGGCGGCGAAGACGTCGGGGTCCTCCATACGGACCGCGGCCAGGCCGGTGATGTCGAAGAACCTCCGGTAGCTCAGCCGCTCGCGGCCGCGCCTGTAGGACACCAGCCGGTAGTGCTGGCGCTCGTGGACCTCGGCGGGGTCGTCGCCGGGGGTGTAGGTGCCCGGCGCCAGCGGGAACCGGTGGTCCTCGTAGGTGAGGCAGCCGTCGGCGACGCCGAGGCGCTGCAGTGCGGCGGCTCCGCCGTCGCCTTCGTCGGCGAGGACGGGGAGTTCCAGGCGCCCCGCCGACCAGTCGATGTCGAAGCAGCGGGCGTAGGCGGAGTCCGCTCCGCTGCGCAGCACGTCCCACCACCAGGGGTTGGCGGCGGGCGCTGCCACCGACATGTGGTTGGGCACGATGTCGGCGACCACCCCCATGCCGCGCGCGTGCAGCAGCCCGGCCAGCTCCCGGCGAGCGGAATCGCCGCCCAGCTGCGCCGAGACCGAGGCGGGGTCGACGACGTCGTAGCCGTGCTCGGACCCGGGAGCGGCGGTGAGGATCGGCGAGAGGTAGGCGGCGCCTACGCCCAGCCGGTCCAGATAGTCGACGAGTCCGGCGGCGCGGTCCAGGGTGAGGTCCCCGCCGAGCTGCAGGCGGTAGGTGGAGGTCGGGCTGTCGGGATGCATCGTGGATTCTCTGCCCCGCCCGCGGCTGCCTGAACCCGGACACCCGGGGGCGGGACGCCGCGCCGCCCGGTCGCGGGGCAGGCCTGCGCATTAGGATCGTCGCGTCCGCCCCCGCGATGCGTCGAAAGGGATCCGAAACGCGATGTCCGACTCCGCCGCTTCCCCCCGTGTACTGCTGCTCAACGGACCGAACCTGAACCTGCTGGGCAGCCGCGACCCCCGGCAGTACGGGACGCTGACCCTGGAGGGCGTCGAGGAGCGTTTCCGCGTGCTGGGCGCGGAACTGGGCGCCGAGGTGGAGTGTGCGCAGAGCAACCACGAGGGCGTGCTGGTCGAGCACATCCACCGGGCGCGGAGGCTGGACGGAGTCGTGTTCAACCCGGGCGCCTTCGCGCACTACAGCATCGCGCTGCGCGACGCCGTCGAGGCGGTGGACACCCCGTGCGTCGAGGTGCACATCTCCAACGTCTACGCGCGCGAGGCGTTCCGGCACACCTCGGTGACGGCTCCCGTGGCGCAGGGCTACATCGCCGGGTGCGGCCCGACAGGCTATGAACTGGGACTGCGCGCGGTACTGGCGCGCGTGGCGGAGCGGCGGGCCGCCGCGGGCTGACGCGCACCCCGTGCGGGCACCGGGCACGGCGCCCGCACGCCTCGCACGCCCCCATCCGCTCACACTGCGTAACGGCGGGATCGACGCCTCCCGCATCGGCTGAGCATTCCGGCGCCGACGGCTGACCTGGGGCGAAGTGGCGAGGACAGTGTCACACGGGTGCCGTTCGGCAGCGCGGTTCACCTGTTGTTAGATTCCTTCTCGGAATCCGGCAACTCCGCCGCCACCATCCCGACGGCGGAGCAAACCCTGGGGATACGCGCAGGGTTACCGAACACTCGCAAAGGGGAAAGTCAGACCCGTGACCCTGCCCGGCCACCGCACCCTGTCCGCGACCGTCATGGTCGGTGTACTTGCGCTGACCGCGGCCTGCGGCAGCGACAACGCCCTGCGCGAGGGCCAGGAGCCGCCGCCCGTACCCGAGGACCTCACCTGCTTCGAGGGCAGCCTCTCGGGGGCGGGCTCCAGCGCCCAGGAGAACGCCATGTACACCTGGGTGGCCGGCTACCAGCTGGCCTGCGAGAACGCCCTGGTGCTCTACGACTCGGTGGGCTCGGGCGCCGGGCGCAGCCAGTTCCTCGAAAGCGCGGTGGACTTCGCCGGCTCCGACGAGGCGCTGGACGACGCCGAGCACGAGCGGGCCCGACAGCGCTGCGCCGCCGACGCGCCGGCCGTCAACATCCCCGCCTACGTCGTGCCGATCGCCGTCATCTTCCACCTGGAGGGCGTCGAATCGCTGAACCTGCCGCCCGAGACCCTCGCCCGGATCTTCAACCAGCAGATCACCCGCTGGAACGACCCCGCCATCGCCGAGCACAACCCCGAGACCGACCTGCCCGACCTGCGCATCACGCCGGTGTCGCGCTCCGACGAGTCGGGCACGACGGCGAACTTCACCAGCTACCTCGCGGCGGCGGCCGGTGCGGCATGGCCGCACGAACCCAGCGGCTCCTGGCCGATCGAGCCCGTCGAGGCGGCCCAGGGGAGCAGCGGGATCGCCGAGGCGGTGGAGAGCGGCCAGGGCACGATCGGCTACGTCGAGGCCTCACACACCGCCGATCTGGGCACCGCGGCCATCGGCGTGGGCGGCGAGTTCGTGGAGTTGTCGCCGGAGTCGGCGGGCCGCGTCGTGGCCTCCTCCCCCGAGCGGCCCGGCGGGCACCGCCACGACCACGCGCTGGAGCTGGACTACGGTACGACCGAGCCCGGAACCTATCCGATCGTGCTGGTCACCTACGAGATCGCGTGCCTGCGCTACGAGTCGCGCGACGACGCCGCGCGGGTGCGCGCATTTTTGGACTACGTGCTGAGCGAGGAGGGCCAGCAGGCCGCCTCCGACGTCACCGGGTCGGCTCCGATTCCGGCCGAGCTGCGCAGCAAGCTGCAGGACTCGGTCGCGGCGATCAGCGCGGCCGGCTGATCCGGTGGGACATTCAAGCGGACAGTTCCCAACCCCATCAGCCCACGGCGGCCGCATCCGGCCCGCGCAGTGGCCGGACGCGGCCGCGGCGCGGTTGGAGCCGACCGGGCTGCGTCAGGCCGTCAGGCGGCCAGTGCCGCCCGCAACCGCGCCGCGTAGGCGCCGAAGCGCCCGGTCATGTCGAAGTTGTCGGGGTCGAGCAGCCACTGCGTCTGCAGGCCGTCCATGACGGCGAAGATCTCCGAGGCCACGGCCGCGCAGTCGACGTCGGCGCGCAGGCGGCCCGATTCCACACCGTTGCGCAGCTCCGCAGCCATCTCGGTGACATAGGTGCGGTAGCGCTCGGCGAAGTAGTCGCGGGCGGGGTGGTCCAGCCCGACGGCCTCCCCGGCGAGCACGGCGAACGCGCGGACGACCGTGGGCTGGCCGGCGTTGTGGGCCACCAGGCGGTGGGCGAAGTCGAGCACGTCTGCGCCGTCGGCCTGGCCGGGGGCGCCGACGGCCGTGCGGTCCCGGCGGTCGCGCTCGGCCAGCACCGCCTCCAGCAGGTCGCGTTTGCCGGCGAAGTGGTGCAGCAGGCCGGCCTGGGAGAGCCCGCAGTCGGCGGCGATGCGGGCGAGCGAGGAGCCGTTGTAGCCGCCGGCGGCGAAGTGCCGCGTGGCCGCGGCGAGGATCTCCTCGCGCACGGAGTCGCCCCGCGCCGTGCGGCCGGGCGGGCGCCCCCGCCGCCCGAGTCGCCCGGCGCGGGCGCCGTCGGATGAGGTGGTGGCCGCGCCGTCCATGGCCGTCAGTCTACGATCGCCGCCGCGGCGTGCGGCATCCTGGGCGACGCGCGTCCGCGCACCCGTGACCGGCGGTATCACGATCCCGTGTCGTCGGCGGATGCGGATGTGCCGCCGTGCCGACGGCCCCGCTAGGATCAGCCGGGTTCGCATGCCTTTCGACCCCGAATGTCCGAGGTGTACCGATGAATCAGTTGCAGACGCTGACGCAGCTCGCCGTGCGGCAGCGGATCCGGATGATGGTCAACCAGTACGAGGTCCGGACCATGCTGCCCGACGGCACCGAGGGCGAGCTGATCGCCTTCGCGCAGCAGAAGCGGATGGCGTTCAAGGAACAGGTGACGCTCTACTCCGACGACAGCAAGCAGTACCCGGTCCTGGGTTTCAAGGCCCGCCAGGTGGTCGACCTGGGCGCGACCTACGACGTCACCGACCACACCGGCCGGCCGATCGGCAACTTCCGCAAGGACTTCAAGCAGTCGCTCCTGCGCTCCACCTGGCACCTGGAGCAGCCGGGCCTGTTCACCGCGAGCGGCCAGGAGCGCAACCAGATGCTGGGGCTGCTGCGCCGGTTCATCTCGGCCGCCCAGATCGTGCCCTACCACTTCGACTTCGTCGCGGGCGAGTACCCGATCTTCAGCGTCGACAAGCGGTGGGGCCTGCGCGACCGCTACACCGTGCACATCCAGGACCCCAACGTCGACCGCCGGCTGGTCATCGCCATGGCGGTGGCGCTGGACGCGCTGCAGTCGCGCTGAGGCACGCCCGCACCGCAGCCGACGGGGGCGGGCCTCCTCCCACCGCCCCCGAGGGGCACAGGCCGATCCGCGGCTTCGCGGACGGCCGGCGCGCCCCATCCGGCACGGCACGCACGTGCCGTCCGTGCGGATCCGCAAGCAGCGGCCATGCCCCCGCCCTCCCCTCCCCCGCCTTCGTCCGCCGGATCCCCACTCGCCGGGCACGCGCCGCCGCACCCCGCTGACCTCGGCGTTCGCGGCTGACCTCGCTTAATCCACCGCGATCGGCCACACTGCAGGAAGTTGCCGGCACGGAACCGGGTCTCCCGCGTGTCCTTCGACGATCCGACCCCCTTGCAGACGGGGACCACGTGTCCCGGTTCCCTGCCGGCGACGACCACCCGCCCGCGCGGGCCTTCGGGCATCGCCGCCGATCAGACCGGCGCGGCGACCAGCACCCGCATCTCCGCGGAGAGTTCGCGCAACTCCTGCGTCCGCAGGCCGACCGGGCGCAGCAGCGCCTCGTACTCGCCCGCGGTGCGCTCGCGGCCGCTCGTCATGACCATCATGTGCACGTCGAACGCGCGCGACAGCCACGGGTGGCGGCCGTCGGGGATGATTCGCTCGACGATGAGCAGCCGCGACCGGGGGCTCATCGCGGCCGCGCAGTTGGCGAGGATCCGCGCACAGGAGTCGTCGTCCCAGTTGTGCAGGACCCGGCAGAGCAGGTAGACGTCGGCTTCGGCGGGGACCGAGTCGCGGAAGTCGCCGTCCAGCAGGGTGCAGCGGCCCTCGTCGACATAGGGGGCGAGCCGCTCGCGCGCACCGGCCAGGACCTGGGGACGTTCTTGGAGGAGCCCGTGCATGCGGGGGTGCCGGCGGAGCAGTTCCGCCAGCAGGCTGCCGTCGCCGCCGCCGATGTCGGCCACCCGCGACTCCGCGGCGAAGTCGTAGGCGTCGGGCAGGCCCTCGGCGAAGGACCCGCCGACCGCCATGCCCGCGTCGAAGAGGCCGGCGTCGCCGGGATGCTCGTCCAAATAGGTGTAGACGTCGCGGCCGTGGACGGCCGCGAAGGCCTGCTCTCCGGTGCGGACGGCCTCGGACAGCCCGCGCCACGCGCTGATGAAGAAGTCGCTGCGGTAGAGCAGGGCGAGATCGCGCATCGAGGACGGGTGGTCGCTGTGCAGCAGCTCGCCCGTCGGCGCCAGCCGGAACCGATCGGGCCGCTCCTCCTCCAGCAGTCCCAGCGCCGTCAGTAAGCGAAGCAGCCGCCCCAGCGACTCGGGGTCCAGATCGAGCGCGCCGGCGAGCTCGCCGGCGCCGGCCGGCCCCGCGCCGAGCCGGTCGACGACGCCCAGCCGCACCGCGGCGGCGACCGCTTCGGCCAGCCACGGCCCCACCATCAGCCGCAGCAGCTCGCGGCTCTCGGCTTCTTCCCGCCCGGCCATCGGCGTCCCCCATCGTCTGCGACGGTACCCCCACGTTAGCGGCGAGCGGCGGCGGTGTGGCCCCGGTTGCCGGGCTGGGACCGCGAGCCCGCGGCGCGAAAGTGGGCGAGGACGCGTACCGGCGTGTCCGGGTCGCTGGTGCTGACCGTGCCCCCGACGCGGGCGGAGTGATCCGTGCCACCCGGCCGCAGCGGTTCGCTCACACCGAAACCGCTACCTAGCAAGCCCGAAAGGCCCTAGATTCGAGCGTGCACGGGACGAGTCCGCCTTTCGTGTGCGCACGCAGGCGCCTGAACGCTGAAGGAGTACGGTGTCGATCCGCCAGCCCGAGATGAAGCGCATCAAGCTGATCGTCCCCGAGGCACCCGAGTTCGCCGCCATCCGCGACCTCGACGGTACGTTCACCGAGGTCGCCGACCCGCGGAGCGGCTACCGCTTCAAGCGCGGCGACGTGTCGTTCGAGTTCGCCTCGACCGGGGAGACCACCGAAGCGGACGGAGGGACCGCCGAGGTGTTCACGGCCACCGGCGTGGCCTGACCGAAAAGGTGCCGCCCGCGGGCGGCACCCGGCCCCGCTCTCGCGCCGTGGTCGCGGTGCCCGTTCCGCACGCCGTCACATCCACCTGCGCCACTTGAAAACGGCGTAGAGGGTGACGCTGATGCCGACCATCAGGGCCAGTGCCATCGGATAGCCCAATACCCAGTCCAATTCGGGCATGCGGGTGAAGTTCATGCCGTAGATGCTGCCGACCAGACTGGGCGCGAACAGGATGGCCGCCCAGGCGGAGATCTTCTTGACCTGCTCGCCCTGGCGGTAGCTGGCCTCGGTGACCCGCCGCATCTCCTCGTTCTGCGCCTCGCTGACCAGGGTGGCGTTCACAGTGAGGATGTTCTGCAGCATGTCGCGGAAGCCGTCGACGCGCTCGGCCACGGTGGTGGCGTGGTCGGCGACGTCGCGCAGGTAGCGGCGCAGCTCCTCGTCGGTGCCGTACTTGTCGAAACCCTCGCTCAGCGAGCGCAGCATCGGCAGCAGCGGCCGGGCGGCCCGTTGGAACTCGATGACCTCGCGGGAGAGCTCGTAGATGCGGCGGGAGACGGCGGGGTCGCCCTCGAAGACCTGGGTCTCGATCTCGTCGATGTCGTTCTGCAGCCCGGCGACGACGGGGGCGTAGCCGTCGACGACGGCGTCCAGGACCGCGTAGAGGACCGCCTCGGACCCGCGGGCCAGCAGGCGGGGGTCGTTCTCCAGGCGGCGGCGCACCGCCGACAGGTCGGGGGCCTGGTTGTGCCGCACGGTGAGCACGAAGCGCGGACCGACGAACAGGTGCACCTCGCCGAAGCGCACCTCCTCACTGGCGTCCAGGTAGAGCGCCGACTTGAGCACGACGAAGAGGGTGTCGTCGTAGCGCTCCAGCTTCGGCCGCTGGTGGGCGACGATGGCGTCCTCCACGGCCAGCTCGTGCAGCCCGAACTCCTCGGCGGCGGCCAGTAGCTGGTTGCTGGAGGGACGCAGCAGCCCGATCCAGGCCATGGCGGTCTCGTCGTCGGGCGTGCGGCGGTGCAGCTCGGCGAGGTCGCTCAGCTGCGTGGGGGCCTCCTGGCGCTTGCCGTCGACGTAGACGGCGGCGTCGATCACGCTGTCCTGCACCGGAGGTGTGGGTGATCCGGCCTCGCCGGCCCTGGGGTCCATGGAGTACTCCGGCGGTCGGGGCCGCGCGATCCGGCGGGACTGCGCAGTGCCGCGGATTCCGGGAAGCCAGGTCAGTGGGTTGCGTTGGGCCATGAGGAAACCCCTCGACGTGGAGTAGGCGGAGCGAAGCGGCGCGGGCGCACGGCGAAAGGCCTGCGCCGCGGGTTCACAGGTGGCGGTGTCAGGCCGTACTGGGAGGTTGGCTCATGATCGGCCCCACCTCCCCGCCTGCATCCGGCTCCGCTACTCGACGCACGCCCATGCTACCCGCGCCGCCCGCTTTCACGCCCGCGCCGGCGGCATCCGCGGCCGCCGAGTGCGGAGCGGCGTTGCCTCGCTCGTGCGGACGTGGTCGGATGGGCCGCGTGGAGGGCTCGGAGACGGCAGGGGCCGCCGGCGGCGCGGTGGTGCGCGCGGCGGGTGGACAGGGCGCCCACCGCGGAACCGCGGAGGATGCCGACGCCGGTGCCGTGTGCCCCGGCCGGCACCGCTCGACCGCGGCTCGGGAGCACCGGCCGTGAACGAGCCGCTGTTCGGCGCCGAGCCGGTCACCGTCGCGCCGGGCGCTGTGCACGTGCCGGGCTGGCTGGACACCGGCGCCCAGCGCGACCTGGTGGAGCGCTGCCGGCAGTGGGCGCGCGGACCGGGCGGCATGGTGCAGCACCGCATGCCGCGCGGCGGCGCGATGAGTGTGCGCATGACCGCCCTGGGCTGGTACTGGGAGCCCTACCGCTACTCGCGCAGGCTGCCCGGAGGCGAGCCGGTGCCGCCGTTTCCGCCGGTGCTGGGCGAGCTGGCGCGCGCGGGAGTGGCCGCCGCGTCGGGGGCGCCGCCCCGTGCGGACGACCCGCCCTACGACGTCGCGCTGGTGAACTTCTACGACGCCGACGCCCGGATGGGCATGCACCAGGACCGCGAGGAGCGGGCCGACGTCCCCGTGGTGTCGCTGAGCCTGGGCGACACCTGCGTCTTCCGGTTCGGCAACACGCAGACCCGCACCCGTCCCTACACCGACGTCGAGCTGGGCAGTGGCGACCTGTTCGTCTTCGGCGGGCCGGCCCGCATGGCCTACCACGGAGTGCCGCGCACGCGGCCCGGCACCGCCCCCGCGGGGATCGGCCTGGAGCGCGGGCGGCTGAACATCACGATCCGCGCCACGGGCCTGGAGTAGGCGGGCGGGCCGCCGCCCGCCGGACCGCGGTACACGCGCCGCCCGGCGCGAAGCGGGCGTCGCAGGACCGGCGGCTCAGCCGCGCACGAGGTCGCGGATGTTCACCCACAGCAGCGCGACGACGATGAGCGCGGTCGGCACCAGCAGCGAGATCCGCCAATCGGCGGCGAAGGCGAAGATGATCCCGGCGACGCCCCCCACCGCCACCAGCAGCAGCGCCAGCCCCATCAAGAACGAGGTGAACTTGCGCCGGGCGATGGCGTCGACCATGGCGAAGGCCAGCACCACACCGATCATCGCCGGTGCGGTGTAGACGCCGCGCAGCAGCAGCATCCCGCCCAGCGCGCAGATGAGCAGCGGAGTACTCAGCGCCGCCCATACCTGCAGGAACCGGGTGGTGCGCTGCTGGCCGGAGGCGTAGGGCCGGTGCGGGCGGTGCAGGTGCTCGGTGGGCAGCGGGGCCACCGGGCGGTCGCCGGCGAGGGCATCGCGGCAGGAGTCGCGCTCGTCGGCCATCATCGCGCGCCTGCGGTAAGTCGCGGCCAGCTCTTTCTCGTCGGCGCGGATGCGCTGGTCGTACTCGTCGGCGCGGGACTGGGAGTGGCTCTCGTGGCCGAGCACGAGACGGGCGGCGGCGAGGCGGCGCAGCTCGTCGCGGCGGCGGAGGATCTCGGCGTCGGCCTCGGCGATGCCCTCTTCCAGATCGCCCAGGTGCGCGGAGAGCTCGGCGCGGGCGGCGCCCTCGGTCGGGGAGACCTTCTGCAGGCCCACCCAGGCCAGCGGATCGGCCCAGGACCAGCGGATGGTCCCGTCGCGCTCGTAGCGGGGACCGCTGGGGGCGCGCTCGCCCTCGAAGAAGTCGCCGGTGTCGCGCCCCCACAGGCCGCGGAAGCCGCGTACCCAAGGGGTGTCGTCGTCGATGGCGTTGGCGTCCCATGCGCGATCGCCGCCGGGGCCGACGCGCACGCCGTCGCCGCGGGCGTAGTCGACGAACGGGACGCCGATACCGTGGCGGACGATGGCGCTGTCGCTGCGGAACAGCCGCAGGGTGAGCCGCCGCCAGGCCCGCACCACGCCCCGCAGCACCGCGGGATCGACCTGGATGAGGTAGTCGCCCGGAAGCATCTGGTGGGAGTGGGACCCGGCGCCGACGAAGATGACGGGGTGGTCGCCCTCGCGCCGCAGTTCCTTGTCGTCCCAGCTGCGCCGCAGGTCGTCGCCGTAGTACTCGTGGGAGGAGGCGCCCACCCACACCGGCCGCCTGCCGCCCTGGGCGTCCTCGACCAGATAGACGGTGACCTTCTCCCAGTCGGCCTCGTGGTCGTTGACGCCGCCGTACGTGGAGCGCCAGTCGTTCATGGCGTAGAAGAACCAGTACTGCAGGGCGGTGTAGCCGCCTTCGTGCACCACGCGGCCGTAGTAGCTGGGCGATTCGCCCTCGCCGCCGATCCGGTCGCGGTAGCGGGTGGCGGCCGCGGCGGCCACTCCGCCGGGCACGGCGCCGCGGATGAGCAGCGAGAGCTTCATCAGGATGTCGACGATGCGGCCGAGTACGCCGACGGCGGCCAGGCGGCCGCTGCGCGGGATCACCCGGCGGGAGCTGCGGCGGTGGCGGCGGGCCTCGGCGCGCAGGGATGACTCCTGGACGAAGCGCAGGTGCTTGAACCGGCCGGGCCACTCGCGCTCGGCGCCGGCCAGGCGCTCCAGGGTGAGCTCGCCCGCCGGAACGGCCTCGAACTCCTTGCCGTCGCCGTCTTCGCACCACAGACTGCAGCAGCGGACGTAGGCGTCGGCGTCGGCGGGGAAGAAGAGCTCCCCCCGGGTGAAGACGAGGATCGGCTCGTAGGCGCGCAGGAGTTCGAGATCGGTTTTCGTGCTCATGGTTGAGGTCGACATTAATCCATCCGATGGACGGGCGAGGCCCGCGGTTCCCGGGGTGAGTCGGCGGACTGCGCGCCCTGAGGGGAGAGTGTTCGGCGGCGAAGCGGGATCCGGCGTGCCGTGGGCGCTTAGCCGCAGCGTAGGTTGGACTTCATGGAGGAGGACCTGATCACTCCGCTGATGGAGTCGGCCCGCGGCGAGTCGCCGATGTCCGCTCTGCGCGCAACGGTCGAACTGCGCCAGGAGGTCGAGCGGCTGGAGGCGATGCAGGTGCGGCGCGCCCGGATGCAGGGCTACACCTGGAGCGAGATCGCCGTCATCCTGGGCATCAGCAAGCAGGCGGTGCACAAGAAGTACGGGGGCACGCGCAAGGAGAAGTGAGCAGGGCGGCCCGCGTCCGCCGGGGTGGCGCCGGATCACCCCGCGTGCTGCGGTGTGCGGGCCTGTGGGCGGGTATCCGCCGCGGGCGGCGGCGCCGTCGGCACGGCGGCGGTCGCGCCCTCCCCCGGGGTCCGCTCTCGCCGCTGAACCGGGCGGCGCGGGGTGCCGCGGTCGCCGCGGGCGGCGCCGACTCCGGCGGCCACGACCACCGCCATGCCCGCCACCTGGATCCAGGCCGGCCGCTGGCCGATGACGGCCAGTCCCATGACCAGGCTGACGGCGGGTTCCAAACTGGCGAAAGTGGAGAAGGCCGCGCGGCCCATGCGCTGCAGCACCACCATCTCCAGCAGGAACGGCACCAGCGGGAAGAGCACCGCGATCACCAGCGTGACCAGCAGTACCCGGCCGGTCTCGGGGGCGGCCAGCACCGGGGGCAGGCCGAACGGCGCGGTGAGCACCGCGCCGACGGCCATCGCCACGGCGAGCCCGTGCACGGCCCGGAAGCTGGAGCCCACGCGCTGGGTCAGCACGATGTAGAGGGCCACGCACACCGCGCCGGAGGCGCCCAGCGCCACTCCGGCCAGGTCGGCGCCGCTCGACCAGGGTCGGGTGAGCAGCAGCACTCCCCCGGCTGCCGCCGCGATCCAGACGGCCTCGCGCCGGCGGCGCAGCGCCAGGACGGCCACGGCGAGAGGGCCGAGGAACTCCAGCGCGGTGGCCGTACCCAGGTCGATGCGGGCCGTTGCTGCGGAGTAGAGCACCATCATCCCCGCGCTGGCTGTGCCCAGGATCACCGCCGCACCGAGTTCGCGCGGCGTCGCGGCACGCAGGGCGCGCCACAGGGGGCGGCCGCCGAGGGCGGCCAGGATGAGGGCGGCCCACAGCAGGCGCAGCCAGGTCACGCCGAGCGGCCCCGCCTCGCTGAACGCGCGCACGGCCAGGGCGCTGCCGGTGTGCAGCACGAACATGCCCGCGAGCAGCAGCAGCGCGGGCGGGATCCGCCCCAGGACAGCACGGACCGAGGTGGAGAATGCGGTGATCATCCGACCATTGCATCCAGCCCGTCTGTTTCTGTCCACGGACCATTGGTGGATCGATCGTGTAGTTTCAGCGGATGGACTTGACCCGTTTGCGGCTGCTGGTCGAGCTGGAGCGGCTGGGCACCATGGCGGCGGTCTCGGAGACGACCGGAATGGGCACCTCCGCGGTCTCCAAGCACTTCGCCGTCCTGGAGCAGGAGGCGGGGGCGCAGCTGCTCGCTCCGGACGGCCGGCGGGTCCGGCTCACACCGGCCGGGCATCGCCTGGCCCGCCACGCCGTCGACATCCTGGCGCGCGTCGAGGCGGCCCGCGCCGAGCTGGCGGGCGGAGGCGAGCCGGTGGGGCGGGTGGAGCTGGTGACCTTCGTCAGCGTCGCCGCGCCGATCGTGCTGCCCGCCGTGCGCCGCCTGCAGGACGAGCACCCCGGAATCGAGGTGCGGCTGATCGAGCACGAGCCCGACGAGGCGCTGGAGCTGCTCCAGTCGGGCGCGGCCGATCTGGGCCTGGTCTACGACTACAGCCTGGTCCCGCGGCGCTTCCCCGACACGCTCACCCTGCGGCCGATCGGGACCGAACCGCTGCTGCTCTCCCAGCCCTCCGGCGCCCCGGCCACCAGCCGCATCATGACCCGCCGGCGGCTGCTCGGCCTCGCCGAGGCGTCCTGGATCGCCAACTCGCGCGGCAGCGACGAGGACGAGCTGGTGCGGCGGATGTGCGCCGGTGCCGGCTTCGCGCCGCGAATCCGGCACCGCATCGACAACCTGGAGATCGTCGAGGAGGTGGTGGCGGCCGGGATGGGCGTGGGCGTGATGCCCAAGCTCGCCGCGGTCACCCGCCGGGGCGTGGTGCACTCGCCGCTGGGCGAACTCGGCGGCACGCGGCGGATCTCGCTGGCGGGCAGCACCGGCGGCTGGGCGTGGCGCCCGATCGCGCTGCTCGCCCGCTACCTGTGGGAGGCCGCGCGCGGCGTGCTCGACGACACCGCGCAGACGCCGCCGGTGCCCGACGGCGGGCCCGCGGCGCCGCCGGCGGGGCCCTACGGCGGCGCCGGTCCGCTCGGAGAGGGGTGAAGGCGGCGGGGCGCCGCTGCGGTCAGGCGCCGCCGCCGGGCACCAGCAGCGGACCGGCCGAGGGGACCGGAACCTTGCCGGCCGCCTCGCGCACCGCACCGAGGAACGGCTCGGCGCTGTAGCCCGCGCGACTGAGGGCGACGATGTGGCGGCGGGGGGTGTTGCGTACAGCGCGGACGACGATGTGCGGCGCCGATAGACCGGTCCAACCCAGGCGCGGCATCAGCGCCATTCCCAATCCGGCCTGCACGAGCGCGAACACGGCGCTGAACTCGTGCACCGTGTGTGCGACCCGCGGTTGGAAACCGGCCTGGTGGCAGGCGGCGGCGACGCAGTCGTACCAGGGCGAACCGGGGGCCGACATGATCCACTCGGCATCGGCCAGGTCGGCGGCCAGCTCCAGGTCGGTGGAGGCGGCCAGCGGATGGTGGTAGGGCAGGACGGCGTCGAAGGGCTCGACCATGATCGGCTGGATCTGGAACTCGGTGGTCCCACTGGGCGGCAGGTTGGGCGAGGACATGGTGATGGCGATGTCCAGCTCTCCGGAGCGCAGCATCTCCGTGGCTTCGTCGGGTTCGGCCTGCACGATCTCGAAGCGCCAGCCCGGACTGCTGCGGCGCAGGGCGGCCACCGCCGGGCCGACCAGGTCGGAGATGCCGGTGGCGAAGGAACCGACCCGGGCGACGCCCACCCGGCCCTCGGCGTACTCCGCGAGGTCGGCCTGGGCGCGCTCCATCTCGGCGAAGATCACGTCGGCGTGGCCGAGCAGGACGCGGGCGGCCCCGGTGAGCATGAACCTGCGGCCCTGCCGCTCGACGAGGGCGACGCCGGTCTCCTTGGCCAGGGCGGCGAGCTGCTGGGAGACCGCCGAGGGCGTCACACCGAGGGCGTCGGCCGCGCCCGCGACCGTCTGGTGCTGACCAAGTGCCTGCAGGAGCTGCAACCGGCGCACATCGATCATGTCCACAATGTATTCCGCTCGAAGCACGGCTCGCGGCGCTGCGGCCTGCGACGACGCGGTCTGCGGGGTGATCTCGTGCACACCTGCGCCGCCTGCGTCCGCGTACCGGGTGCGAGCGCGGTGCTGACCGGTGCGGCTCTTCTCAGCCCGCTGCGCCGACCCGGCGCAGGTCGGCCACCAGACGCTCGACGACGGGCACGGCGACCCCCGCTCGCTGGGCGGCGCGCAGCAGCGCCCCGCCCAGGGCGTCGAGCTCCAAAGGCCGACCGGCCTCGCGGTCCCGCAGCATCGAGGGCTTGGTCGCCGGCGGGGCGGCTTCGACCATGTCCAGCACCCGCTCGGTGTCCAGAATGATGCCTCCGGCGGCGGCGACGGCCTCCACTTCGGCCGCCACAGCGACGAGGGCGTCGCGGCGCTCGGTGCGGGCGGTGCCGATGTCGCTGCCGTGGTGCGTGCACACCAGCGCCGTGCCGAGCAGGAACTGGAACTTGCGCCACAGCACGCCGTCCTCGTCCTCGCTCAGCCGCACCTGCAGGCCGGCCGAGCGCAACGCGGCCGCCAACCCTTCGACGCGGGGCGCGGGCGCCCCCGAGTACGCGATGTCCAGGGCGGCGAAGGGGCTGGTCTGCTCGATGCGCCCGGACTCGGTGCGGGTGGACTCCACGCGGATCGCGGCGCCCAGCACGTGGGCGCCGGGATAGCGCGAGCGCAGCAGCTCCATGTGCTCGAAGCCGTTGAGCAGCGGCAGCACCAGCGCGCCCGCGGCCAGGTGCGCCGGCACCCGCTTGAGAGCCTCCTCAAGCGCGGTGGCCTTAGGGGCGACCACGAGCACGTCGGCCGCCTCTGCGGCCGCGGGCACAGCCGGGACGTCGACCCGGAAGTCCCCGAGGACGGCGGATTCCACCCGCAGACCGTGCGCCGCGATGTGATCGGCGGTCGGCTCGGTGGCCACGACCGTGACCGCGCGGCCGTCGCGCGCGAGCGCCCCCGCCACCAGCCCGCCGACTCCGCCGGGCGCGAGGACGGTGACGCGGCCGGGCTCGACCGCCGGGCCGGGGGTGTGTGCGCTCATTTGCGGACCGCCTCTCCTGGTCGAACAGCCGGCCGATGCGCCGCGGGGGCGAACGTGCCGGAGTCGGTCAACCATTGTCGCGCCGATGTTGCGCACCAGCGCCTTCGGGGTAGCCGGGTCCGCACACGTCCGCTGTCGCCCGCGTCCGCAGCCGGCAAGCGCTTGGGACGGGGCGGCCTCGGCGGCATGGACGGCACCTGAAGACGGATAACGTGAAAATCGGCAGGATTTTCTTAGACGTCACGACACGAGCACCTTTCCCTCGTGTCGCGACGGCGGCCGCAGCTACTGCGGCGTACTCTCGTAAATACAGCCCACCTCGCCGATTGGTCTGAACCACAACGGCGCCGACGGCGAGGACGGGACGCGGGGACGCATCGAGAACGGGTGGAAAGAACATGGAAACTTCGTTGGCGGCCAAAACACACGGTGGAGTTCCGACGCTGCGCTTCCGCTACCTGGGACCCGCCGATGTAGACGAGCTCGCCGGCCTGTGGGCGGCGCTGCACGAGCAGCACACGGCCACGGCGCCGCACCTCGAAGACATCATCACCCGCGTGAACGCCGACGAGTCCTGGCGCCGCCGCCGGGCGCAGTACCTGGCCTGGCTGCACGAGCCCGAGACCATTGCCGTGGTCGCCGAGCGCGGGGGCGAGGCGGTCGGCTACGCCATGGTCACCATCCGCGAGAACCAGCAGGGCTCCTGGGACCGGGGCAGCCGGGTCGCCGTCGTGCAGACCCTCTCGGTTCACCCCGACCACGCCGGCACGGGTGTGGGATCGGGCCTGCTGGAGGAGCTGCGCCGCCAGGTCGGCGCCATGGGCATCCACGACCTGGAACTGACCGCACTCGCCACCAGCTCCGAGGACATCCGCTTCTTCGAGCAGGAGGGCTTCCGGCCCTTCGTGACGACGATGGTCAGCCGCATCGGGGCCTTCGGCGGCCACGACTGAGGCCCCTTTCCCGGAAGGGTTCCTGATCACGGCGCAAGAGGTTCCCGGTGCGGTCGTCGCGCAGCCGACCCGGCGCGCTCACGCCTCGCCGGCGCCGCGGCCCGGCGGCGCGCTCGGGGGCGCAGCCGGGTCGGCGGAGGCGGCCGCCCCACCCAGGTGGGCGTCGTAGACACCGATCTTGCGGTCCAGGTAGCCCACGGTGGACGCCAACCTGTCCATCTCCGCACACAGCCGCATCCGGTGCTCGGCCAGCATGGCGCGACGCCGCTCCATCGTCTCGGGCCCGCTGCGGACCAGCTCCGCGTAGTCCAGCATCTCTTGAATGGACATTCCCGTGCCCCGCAGCCGGTTGACCAGCTCCAACCGCTCCAGTTCCGGTTCGCCGTAGAGGCGCTGTCCCGACGCCGAACGCGGTACCGGGTCGATGAGCCCGATGCGCTCGTAGTACCGCAGCGTGTCGATCGTGAGGCCGCTGCGTTCAGCGGCTTCGGAAACGGTGAGGCGACGTACCGGCGCGTTGCTCATACCCGCGAATCTAGCCCCCGCCCCCGCATCGCCGGTGGCGCGCCCGCGGGGAGAACAGCCACCGGCGCCGAAGACACGTTGGGCGAAGCGCCCGCCGGTGGCGGTTGCGGCGGGGCGGCCCCGGCCCGCTGGGCGGCCTTGTCGGTCTGCCGGGCAACGGGCGGACTTGACTGAAAAGCGGCGGCGAGGGCGGCGGACGGTCGGGCCCGCACCCATCGGGTCGGGTGCCCGCCGGTTGCGCTGGCCGACGGTTGCGGCCCGGCTCCACTCGGCGGCCTTGTGATCTGCCGAGTGGCGGGTGGTCTGACGGGGAACAGCGGCGGCAACGGTGGCCACGGGGCCGGGCCCGCGCCCACCGCACCCGGTGCCCGCCGGTGGCGGTGGGCGGCGAACGCGGTGGGGCCGGGCCCGCGGTGGTCGGCGGCGGTCATGCAGCCGGATCGGGGCCCACGAGATGCACGTACGTGCGGCGGCGTCCGCCTCGGCGCCCTCCGAGGCGCCACCCGCGCACGGCCATTTCGCGATACGAAACAATGCGGGGCTTTTTGTCCGTCAATGCCTGATTTCACGGTGGGCCCGCGTCCGCGCCCGCGCCGCGGCGGCGACGGCCCACGAAGCGCACCGAATGGCGCGAAAACAGCCCCCGACGTCGACTTTTCGTGCACCTCGTCGCCACGGCGCCCGCCGACGCCACCCGCAAAACGGGCATAGCCCCCCAAAAGCCCACCCCATTGGGTGGTGGGGCAGTCGGAAGCGACACCCGGGCGCAACGAGCGACGCGTCGTCGCCCCCGGCCCCCCGATCCGGCGCACCACCGGGCCGCGCGAGCACCCGCAACCGCGCCACACCCCGCGGCCCCCTGCCTGCGCGGGCCCGGCCACAACACGGCGGCGCCTCTCAGTCCCCGCGCCCGCTACGCCCGACGTTCCGAAGTCGACCGCGACGATCGTGGCCAAAATCCCAAAAAACGCCGCTGGATCTCGTCATACGGGCACAATCGCCGCGCCGCCCTGCGACATAACGGGCACGCGAGCGCCTCCCGGCTCCCCGCGTCCTCGCCGCCCCCGCCGGGCGCGCCACCGGCGAGCACCCGACCCGGTGACTGCGGGCCCAACCGTCCGCCGCCCTCGCCGCCGCTTTTCAGTCAAGTCCACCCGCCACCCGGCAGACCAACAAGGCCGCACAGCCGACCCGAGCCGCCGCTTCTTGTCCAGGGCGCCTGGATCCCGCCCGGCGCCAAGGCCGCGCAGCCGACCGCAGGCGCCCCCGCGTGGACGGGACACGCGGAAGTCCGGAACTTCACGTAGTACTACCAGGCCGGCTCCCGGCACTCCTTCACGGTGGTTGCGGCCGCGGCCGCGCCGCAGGGAGCCGGCAGCGGCCGACCCCCTTGACATCGCTCGGGCCGAACGACAAGCTGCATGCCATCAATCTAATACATTGTTTAACTTGATCTAGTACAAAATGAGGGCATTGATGGCCGTCCAGCAGAGCCCGCACGACGCCGACTATCCCGCTACCCCGCGCACCACCCCGGCCCGCAAGGCCGACCGCGTCGGCTACGACCGCACGGGCGTCCACGCCGTTCTCGACGCCGACTACATCTGCCATGTCGGCTTCGTCGCGGACGGCGCGCCGGTCGTGCTGCCCATGCTCTACGCCCGCGTCGCCGAACGGCTTTATCTGCACGGCTCGACCGGTGCGCGGGCGCTGCACAGCGCCCGCGACGGGCTGCGTGTCTGCGTCACCGTCACGCTGGCCGACGGCATCGTCCTCGCGCGCTCGGCGGTACACCACTCGGTGAACTACCGCTCCGTGGTGGCGCACGGTGTGGCCCACCGGGTGGGCGACGCCGCCGAGTGCCGGACGGCGCTGGACGCCCTGATCGACGCGCCCTTCCCGGGCCGCTCCGCCGACTGCCGCCCGGCCGACTCCAAGGAACTCGCCAAGACCGCCGTCCTGCGGCTCGACCTGCGCGAAGTGTCGGCCAAGGTCCGCTCGGGCGGCGTGAACGAGGAACCCGGGGACCGCGACCTGCCCCACTGGGCGGGCGTGGTCCCCGCCCGGCGCGCCTACGGTCCGCCCGTGCCCGATACCGGATCACCCGGTCCTCTCCCCCACTACCTGCGCGGACTGCCCGCGTAAGGCCGCGGCCCGCGCGCCGCAACGGCGGGGCGCCGGCGGCGTCGGAGCACTAGGCTCGGCACCGTGGCACCAAGCGACGCGAACACCTGCAACTTTCCCGGCTGCTCCCGAAGCGTGCCGCGCAGCTCCGCGCCCGGGCGCCCGCCGCAGTACTGCGACCTGCCCGAGCACACCCGGTGGCGCGCCTGGCGGGAGCGCCAGCGCCAGCAGGAGCAGACCGACGGGCAGGCCGGGCAGGATTCCGCGGCGGCCGACACCGCCGCGCCGACCGCCGCCCCGGCGGTCGCGACACCGGTCAGCGACGCGCGGTTGCGCGCGGACGAACTGCTCACCCGCTTCTCGGTGCAGGCCGAGCAGCTCGCCGCCACGCTGGGCTCCGCTCGTGAGGCGTTCGCCGCCATGACCGACCCGGCCGGAGTCGAGGCGCAGGTGGAGGCGGCGCGCCTCGACGCCGCGCGCAGAGTGGCCGACGCGGAGTCGGCGCGCCTGGAGGCCGACAACCGGCGCCGCGCCGCCGAAGCCTCGCGCGCCGACGCCGACGACGCCGCCGCGTCCGCCGTGGCGGCGGCCGGAGCGGCCGAGCGGATGGCCGACCAGGCCCGCACCCGACGCGATGCCGCCGAGTCGGAGCGCGACGGCGCAGCCGCCGACGCCGACAGCGCCCGTGCCGAGCGGGCCGCTGCGCACGTGGAGTACGAGGCCGGACTCGCCCAAGCCCAGCACCGCATCGACGCGACCGAACACGCCGCCGAGCAGCGCGTGGAGGCAGAGCGGCGGCGCGCGGCCGACGAGCTGGCCGAGGTCCGCGAGCGCGCCCGCGCCGAGGAGGCGGCGCTGCGCGAGCGGCTGTCCGAGCAGAACCGGCTCGCCGACGCGGCCGCCGAACGCGCCGACGACGCCGAGCGGCGCGCCGGGGAGTCCCGGCTGCGCGCCGAGCGGGGGGAGGCCGAGGCGGCGGATGCGCGCGGCCGCGCCGACGACCTTGCGGCCGAGCGCGACAGGCTTTCAGCTGCGCTGGAGCAGGAGCGCGGCGCCGCCGCCGAGGAGCGCGAGCGCCACCGCGCCGAGCTGGATCGCCGCGAGGCCGCGGCCGCCGACTCCCTCGCCGAGGCCAAGCAGGACGCCGCTGCGCGCCTGGCGGCGGTGGACGACGCCCGCGCCCAGGCGCTGCGCCGTGCCGAACGCGCCGAGGCGCAGCTGGACGAGGCGCTGGCCGACCTCAAACAGATGCGCGGCTTGGGCGCCGCCGAGCCCGCACCGGTGCCGCGTTCCGACACCGGCGGCACCGCCGGGCCGGGCTGACACGGCGGCGCGGCCGGGAGCGCCGCCCGCGCGCGAAAGTGCGGGGACGGGCCCGCGGCCGCAGCGGTGCGGCGCTAGAGTTTGGTCTAGACCTCTGCCCCCGACTCGGGGGCGGCGATCCCGGGAACGCAGCGACGGCAGGAAAGAGGGCGGAGCAATGACGCAGCTGGTCGACGTCAGCCACCAGATCGCGGCGGGCATGACCACCTACCCCGGCCTGCCGGGGCCGGTCATCGAGGAGCACATCTCCTTCGAGGAGTCCCAGGCGAACTACGCCCAGGGCACCGAGTTCACCATCGGCCGCATCTCGCTCGTCTCCAACACCGGCACCTACCTCGACACCCCCGCTCACCGCTACCGCGACGGCGCCGATCTCGCCGACCTGGACCTGGAGAAGGTCGCCGACCTGCCGGGCGTGGTGATCGACGCGCCGCACGGCGGCGAGCGCGCGATCACCGCCGAGGCGGTCAAGGGGATCGACGTAGCCGGACGCGCGGTCCTCCTGCGCACCGGCTGGGACCGGCACTGGCGCTCCGAGCAGTACGGTTCGCCCGAGCACCCCTACCTCGCCGCCGACGCGGCGCGGGTGCTGGCCGACGCCGGAGCCGCGCTCGTGGGCATCGACTCGGTCAACGTCGACGACACCTCACAGCAGAGCCAGGGGTCCCGGCCGGTGCACTCGCTGCTGCTCGCCGCAGGCATCCCCGTCGTCGAGCACCTGTGCCTGCTGGACCGGCTGCCCGAGACCGGCTTCTCCTTCTTCGCCGTACCGGTGAAAATCCGCGGACTCGCCACCTTCCCGGTCCGCGCGTTCGCCCTGGTGCGGTAACCGCCCGCCGCCCGGGCGCGTGGGGCCGCCGGCCGGTCCGGGCGCTCGGGCGGCGGTCGGCCTCAGCCCAGGACGCGGGACAGAAACGTCCCCACCCGCGAGGCCGTCCGCTCGATCTGCTCATCGAGGGTCATGTCCTCGGGCAGGCGTCCGCCCGCGGCGGGGGACTTGATGCCGCGGACGTACAACGGGCATGCCAGATCGGCGCACATGTGCACCCCCGCCGAGTCGCCCTGGCGGCCCGCCGCGCCGGCCTTGCGGGCGCTCATCAGTTCCACCCCGCCCGCCGGATGGCTCGTCACGCACAACGAGCAC
Organism: Streptomonospora litoralis; assembly: GCF_004323735.1. GTDB lineage: Bacteria > Actinomycetota > Actinomycetes > Streptosporangiales > Streptosporangiaceae > Streptomonospora > Streptomonospora litoralis. The sequence continues at coordinate 3,163,024 of NZ_CP036455.1, forward strand.
AGACTGCGCCGGGTGACGTCGCGCGTGCGCCGGGCCGCCGAGCGCAGGACGACTCCCACCAACCGGGAGCCGTGCTCGCCCACGAGGTAGCCCCGGTCCGGCGCGGCCGGATCGCGCCATCCCAGAAAGTCCAAGTCGTCCCACGGGAGGTCGGCGAGGTCGCGGAGTACGGGCAGCCGCTTGGCCTCGCCCTTGGAGCAGTTGACGAAGGAGGCGCGGATATCGGATTCGGTTGCCGGATTCACGTTCGCGGACGCTAGCAACGCCCGCGAACGAGCCACAATCGGTTTTCCGGCCGGACACGTGCCGATGCCCGGCGCGGCGCCCGCCCGAAGGCGCCGCGCCGCCGGCCTCACAGGTCGGCGTCGACCTCCTCCTGGGCCCGGCGGCGCTCCCGCTGGGCGCGGCGCTGCTGTTCGCGCTCAGCTGCGCGCGTGTCCTCGGCCACCGCCGTGCGCATGGACGACGACAGCGCGCGCAGCTCCATGTTGATGCGCGGGTAGTCCACCAGCCGCGGCAGCGCACCCAGCCGCGGCGTGCGCCGTTTTCGCAGCGAGGCGATCAGCTCGTCGAAGGCCAGATCCAGCCGCTGCAAGGTGATCTGGGAGGCGGGCGGCGGCTTCTCCAGCGCCAGGGCCGACAGCGCCAGGTACCCGCTGCGCTGCGCGGCCACCACCACCGGCCACAGCGGCTGGGTGGACTCGGCGCGCGGCACGTCGCCGATGGCGCTGTCGTAGACGCCGCGCAGGCTCACCAGCGCCGAGCGCAGGTCGCGCCGCAGCCGGTAGGTGCGGTCCGCACTCGGCTCGACCTCCGGGTCGAGCACCGCCAGCAGCGTCGTGCGGGTGTTCTCCAGCACGTCGACGATGGTCTGCGGCAGCCGCGCGGCCGACGCGCGCCGCCACAGCACCACCGCGCCGACCATGCCGGCCAGCGAGCCCAGCAGGGTGTCCACCAGGCGCGCCTGGGCGAGCTGCTCGACCGGGTTGGGGGCGGCGGTGTGCGCGAGGATCAGCGCCATGGGTGTCAGGAAGATGCTGGCGTAGAAGAAGTTGCGTGGCACCACCAGCTGGGTGAGCCCCATGAAGCACGCGGCCAGCACGACCGTGACGGCCAGCGGCAGCTGCACACTCAGCAGCAGTGCGCCGATGAGCACGCCCACCAGCGTGCCCAGGGCGCGCTGGAGTGAGCGGTTGACGGTCAGCACGACGTTGCCGCCCTGCAGGACCGCCGTCGCGGTGATGGAGATCCAGTAGAACCGGTCGATCCCCAGCGCCAGGCCGGCGACCCCGGCGACGGCCACGGTGATGCCCATGCGCAGCGTCGTGGGGCGCAGCAGCGAGCCGCGCGACAGGCTGGAGCGCAGCGACTGCAGCAGCGGCGGGTAGCGGACGTCGTGCAGTTCCAGCCCCCGCCCCTGCACCTCGTGCTCGCTGCGCCGCGCCGCCTGCGCCGTGCGGGCCAGCCGGCTGTACAGGCGGCCTTCCAGCGAGCGCGGGCGCAGGCCCCGGCGCAGCTCGTCCAGTTCGTTCTCGTCGGGGGCCAACTCCGGTTTGCCGACGGCACCGGCCAGCGCGTCGGCGAAGTCGCTCGCCACGGCCGGCAGCCGTTCGGTGCGGGCCAGCGAGACGTCGGTGGCGGCCAGGTGGATGTCGGAGACCCAGCGCAGCAGTGCGCGCAGCCGGGCCGCGGTCGCGGTGTCGCGGTAGCCGCGGGTCTGGCTGAGCAGCACGATGCGCCAGGCCCGGGCGACCGCGATCGAGGCGTCGTGCTGGACGTGGTCCAGGCGGGGTGTCCCGATCGCCCGCAGCAGAGCCGCCAACTGGTGGAACGCGTCGGCGACGGCGCGGTGCTCGGGATGGCGGCCGCGCACCAGGCCCTCCGACATCGACACCAGCCAGCCCACGCCCGCGCCGAGCGCCGCGATCAGCGCATGAAGCGGCACGTCGGCCAGCCCGCCCGAGGCGATGGTGGAGATGGCGCAGACCAGGACGAAGAACAGGGCGCCGGGCCGGTCCACCCGCAGCGCTCCGCACAGCCAGGTGGCCGCACCGGCCACCGCGCCGATGGCCAGGGCCGCGGCCCACGGGTTCATCCCGCTGAGCGAACCGATGGCGACGCAGGTCACGAAGCCGAGCCCGACCACGGCCAGGGCCACCGAGCGGTACTGGAAAGGGGTGTCCTTCTCGTAGAGGACCGTCATCGAGCCCAGCGCCGCCAGCGTGCCCACCTGCGGCCCGAACAGCACCGCGGCCAGTCCGAAGGAGGACGCCATCGCCACGGCGGCCTTCACGGCGGTGCTCCACGCCCAGCCGCCCGAGGCCAGGCCGAACAGCGCCTTCAGGTCGACGCGCTGGTGCGGGCGCTCGGCGACTTTGGGACGCACGCGCGTCGGCGGGTTCCAGACGGGCTCGCTCGGTGTCGGGTCGTCTGCTCCGCTGCTCGTCGTGGCCCCCTGGTCATGCACGGTCCCCATGGTAGAGGGAGGTCCGCGGCCGCGCCCCGCCCGCCGTGCCGCCGCCGCGGCGAGCTCCGTCACCGCCGCCTGCGCCGCGGATCACGCCGCCACCGCCCGGGCCCGCGGCCGGCGGCGCTGCGCGGGCGCGGACGGCGCTTTGACACCTCTCGGCGGCTCGGCAAGTCTGGTCGCATGGCCGGCCGTACCGGGGACTTCCCTCCGCTGACACCGCAGGCGCTCACCGAGCTGCTGGAGGACGCCGTCGTGTCGCGGGAGTGGCGACCGGGGGACAAGCTCCCCTCCGAGCGCCGCCTGGCCGAGCGGTACGGCGTAAGCCGCCCGGTGGTGCGCGAGGTGCTGCGCCGCCTGCAGGAGCGCGGGCTCATCGTGGTGCATCCGGGCCGCGGCAGCTACGTCCGCAGGCTCCGGGCCACCGAGGGCGGTACGTCGCTGGAGCTCCTGGTGCGCCGCGGCGACGTGCGGGTGCGCGAGCTCGTCGCGGCCCGGCGGATGCTGGAGACCGAGACCGCGGCCCTCGCGGCGGACCAGCACACCGAGGAGGACGCCCGCAGGATGCGCGACGCGCTGGCCGCCTTCGACGCCGGCCGCGGTGTCGCCGCCGGCGCCGACCTCGATGTGGCCTTCCACGAGGCCATCGCGATCGCATCGGGAAACACCGTCCTGCAGCTCATGTTCGGCGCCATCCGGCCGCTGACGCACGGCATGGTGGTGCGCAGCCTGACCGACCGCGAGACCCGGCGCATCGGGGCCCCGGTCCACCACGACATCCTCGCGGGCATCCTCGCCCGCAAGGCCGAGGACGCCCGCGAGGCGATGGCGCGGCACATCGAGCTCGCCGAGGAGCTCTACGGCGCCGACCTCGACCGCCCGCTGCGCGAAGTCCTGCAGCGCCGTGCCGACCATGAGCCGGAGGTGGCCGCGCTGCTGGAGCGCATAACCGGAGCGCTCCACCCGCCCGGTGACGCCCCTCGGTGATCCCCGGATCCGCCCGCCTGCACGGCCGCCGAAACGGGCGCGCCGTCCGCGGCGGCGGGGCCGCCGCGGTCCTTGACACCGCGCCGCAGCCAAACGATAGTGGCGAAACCGGTCTGACCGGACTATCCGCATGGAGCCGCCCGTGAAGATCGTCGCCGTCGAGACGCTGCGCACCGGCATCCGCCCCAACCTGTGCTTCGTGCAGCTGCACACCGACACCGGCGCCGTCGGGCTCGGCGAGGCGTTCTACGGCCCCGCCGCGGTCGAGGGCTACCTCCACGAGCAGGCCGCCCCCGAACTCCTCGGCCAGGCCGATCCGGCGCCCGAGCCGCTGGCCCACCGGCTGCGGCCCTACACCGGCTACCAGGGCAGCGGCGCGGAGACCCGCGGCAACGGCGCCGTGGACATGGCGGCCTGGGACCTGCTCGGGCAGCGGGCGGGGATGCCCCTCGTCGACCTGCTGGGCGGCGCGGTACACGAGTCGGTCCCGGTGTACAACACCTGCGCGGGGGCGCGATACGTGGCCGCAAGCAGCCGCCAGGAGTCGGACAACTGGGGGATGTCCCCGGAACAGGGCGCGGAAGAGCCCTTCGAGGACCTGCGCGCCTTCCTCCACCGGCCCGGCGAGCTGGCGGCCGAACTGCGGGCCGAGGGGATCGGCGGCATGAAGATCTGGCCGTTCGACCAGGCGGCCGAGCGCTCCGGGGGTGCTTGGATATCGCACGACGACCTCGCGCGGGGTGTGGGGACCGTGGAGTCCGTGCGCGAGGCCGTCGGGTTCGACATGGAGGTGATGGTGGAGCTCCACGGCCTGTGGTACCCCGCCGCCGCGGCCGAGATCTGCCGCGCCCTTCAGCCCCTGCGGCCCGCCTGGGTGGAGGACCCCGTCCGCCCCGACGCCGCCGAGTCCCTGGCGCGGCTGCGCTCCGAGACCGGGGTACGGGTGGCCGCGGGCGAGACGTGCACGGGCCGTCGGGCGTTCCTGCCGCTGCTGGCCGCCGGCGCGGTGGACGTCGTAACCGTCGACCCCGGTTGGACCGGCGGTGTCACCGAGGCGCACAAGGTCGCTTCGCTCGCCGACGCCCACGGCGCCGCAGTCGCCCCCCACGACTGCACCGGCCCGGTCTCGCTCGGCGTCGCGACGCACCTGGTATGCAACGCACCCAACGGACTCGTGCAGGAGAGCGTGCGGGCGTTCCTGCGTACCTGGTACCCCCTCCTCGCCGAAGGGCTGCCGGAGATCGCGGGCGGCCGCACCGCCCCCACGCGCGCGCCCGGCCACGGCATCCGGTTGCGCCCCGAGTTCCTCGCCCGCACCGACACGCGCAGCCGCGTGACGCGGCTGTAGCCGGGAGCAGGACCGCCATGGACGGCCGCACTCCCGCCGCCGGGGACACGATGCCCGCCCTGCGCTGGCACGGGCCCCGCGACCTCCGCCTGGACACGGTCGCAGTGCCCGAGCCGGGACCGGGTACCGTCCTGGTCGCCGTGGAGCGCGTCGGCCTGTGCGGCACCGACCTGGAGGAATACACCGACGGCCCCGTGCAGATCCCCGCCGCCGCGGCGCATCCGCTCTCGGACCGGCGGGCGCCCGTGGTCCTGGGACACGAGGTCGTGGGCCGGGTGGCGGCCTGTCCCGGTGGGGAGCTGCGGACAGGCGCCCGGGTGGTGCCCGACGTGGTCGTGGGGTGCGGCCGCTGCTGGTGGTGCGGCCGCCATCAGCCGGGCCTGTGCCCGACGGGCGCCGTGCGCGGACTGCAGGACGACGGCGGCCTGGCGCACTACATGGCGGCCGACGCCGCCCGCGCCGTGGAGGTCCCCGAGCACGTGCCGGCCGACGCGGCGGGTTTCGCCGAGCCGCTGTCGGTCGCCGTGCGTGCGCTGCGCAAGGCCGGAGACCTCTCCGGGGCCTGTGTGGCCGTGCTCGGCGCCGGAACGATCGGGCTGCTGACCGCCGCGGTCGCCGCCGCCCGCGGCGCCGGCCGGGTGCTCGCCGTCGATCCGGTCGCGACGCGGCGCCGGCTCGCCGAGGGGTTCGGGGCGGCCGCGGCGCCACCCGACGGTGCCGCCGACCTCGTGGGGGACGCCTCGTGCGGCCGCGGCGCCGATGTCGTGGTCGAGTGCTCGGGCACGCCGCCGGCGGCGGCCCAGGCGCCCCTGCTCGCCCGGCGCGGCGGAACCGTCGTCCTGGTCGGCACGCCGCCGCCGGGCACCGGCATCGCCGTACGGGAGGTCGTCGCGCGCGAGCAGCGCGTCCTCGGCAGCGTCGCCCACATCTGGGACGAGGACACGGCCGCGGCGGTGGCGCTGCTGTCCCGGGGCACGATCGACCCCTCTCCCCTGCTCTCCGCCGTGGTGCGGCTCGAAGACGCCGTTCACGGCGGGTTCGAACGCCTGCTGCGCGACCGGGACGCACTCAAGGTCCTCGTCGCGCCCGGCCCGGCCGAGGCACCCGGCGGTGCCCCGGTCCCCGCTGCGCCAAGCCCGCGACCGTGAGGGAGCGACGCGATGACCGAGACCGGACCCGTCCGCGCGATCACCATGTGGGACTTCTCGTGGCTGGAACGGCGGTGGCCCGGCGCCGGATACGAGGATTGGGACCGCGCGCTGGACGAGCTCGTGGAGCGCGGCTACGACGCCGTCCGCATCGACCCCTACCCCCACCTGCTCGCGGCCGATGCCGCCGCCGAGTGGGAGCTGCTGCCGATCTGGGACCAGCACGACTGGGGCGCCCCGGGCCGCATCGGAGTGCGGGTCGAGCCGGCGCTGACCGACTTCGTCGCCGCGTGCGCCCGCCGCGGCGTCGCGGTCGCCCTGTCGAGCTGGTTCCGGCCCGACACGACCGGGCGGCACAGAGACCTGCGGTCCCCCGCCGACCTCGCCGCGATCTGGACGGCCACGCTCGACCGGCTCGCCGAGGCCGGGCTGCTCGGCTCGCTGCTGTATGTGGACCTGTGCAACGAGTACCCGCTGCAGCTGTGGGCGCCGTGGCTGGGACGGGAGGATGACCCCTCCCGGTTGGAGCCCGACGTCCACCGCTGGATGACCGAGTCGCTGGCGGCGGTGCGCGAGAGCCATCCCGGCCTGCCCTACTGCTTCTCCTTCGCCACGGAGCTGCGCAACTGGAGCCGGCAGGACGTATCGGCGCTGGACCTGCTGGAGCCGCACGTGTGGATGGCCCACCCCGAGGTGAGCGACTTCCACGACCAGGTCGGCTACGACCTCGAAGCCTGCACGTTCGACCCCCGGCAGTTCGCCGCTCTCGTCGCCGGCGGCGAGGCCCTCTACCGCAGCCGCCCCGAGCACTGGAACGCCCTGCTGCGCTCGGCTGTGGCCGACATGGCCCGATGGTCGCGGGCGACCGGAAAGCCGCTGGTCACCACGGAGGCATGGGCGGTCATCAACTACAAGGACTGGCCGCGCGCCGACTGGGGCTGGGTCAAGGAGCTGTGCGAGATCGGCGTGGAGGAGGCGCTGCGTACGGGCCGCTGGGCGGCCGTGTGCACCAGCAACTTCTGCGGACCGCAGTTCGTCGGCATGTGGCGCGACGTGGCCTGGCACCGCCGGCTGACCGACCGCATCCGCGGCGCCCCGGCCGAAGTCTCGCTGACTACCGCCGGCTGACCGCCGCCACGAGACGAGGAGGTTCCCGCCATGCACTCCAGCACCGGGCCGACCGGCGAAAGGGGCGCCGGCAGCGGAACAGGAGGCGACGCCGCGCCGAAGGCGCGGGCGAGCGGCCGGTTCATCACCCTGCTGGTGCTCAACCAGTTCGGCATCTGGCTGGCGATCCTGCCGCCGGCGACCGTGACGCTCGCGCTGCGCGTCGAGCAGGTCGTCGGCCCCGCCGAAAAGGAGTCGGCGCTGGCCCGCCTGCTGAGCATCGGCGTGCTGCTGGCCCTGGTGGGTACGCCGCTGTTCGGACGGCTCTCGGATCGCACGAGCGGGCGGCTCGGCCGCCGCCGGCCGTGGATCCTCGGCGGCATCGTCATGACGTTCGCGGCCCTGACGCTGGTGGCCACCGGCCCCACCGTGCCGCTGCTGCTCGCGGGCTGGTGCCTGGCCCAGCTGTCCATCAGCGCGGCGTTCGCCGCCACGACCGCGCTGATCCCCGACAAGATCCCGGTCGAGCAGCGCGGCTTCGTATCGGGACTGATGGGCATGATGATCCCGGTCGGCACGCTGGCCGGGCACTTCCTGGTGCAGCTGGCCCCGAACATCCAGCAGTACCCGGGCAGCATCGTGCTCATGTTCCTGGCACCGGCCGGCGCGGGCGTGCTGGCCTGCACGGCGTTCGTGGTGCTCGTGGGCGACACCGACCAGCCGCCTGCGGTTTTGGAGCCCTACGGCCTGCGGCAGTTCCTGCGCAGCTTCTGGGTGAACCCGGTGCGCCACCCCGACTTCGCCTGGACCTTCGCCAGCCGGTTCCTGGTCTACATGGGCTACTCGACGCTCATGGGCTACCAGGTGTACTACCTCACCGACCATCTGGGCCGCAGCTCCGGCGAGACCCCGCGGCTGGTGTTCTACGTGACGCTGGCGATGGCACTGGCGAGCGTGGCCAGCGCCTGGTCGGGCGGCAAGTGGTCCGACCGCACGGGCCGTCGCAAGCCGTTCGTCTTCGGGTCGGCGGCCGTGATGGCGCTGGGCTTCGCCGGCGTGGCCTACGCCCCCGAGTACCCGGTTTTTCTGGCCATGGCCGCCGTGATCGGCCTGGGCCACGGCCTGTTCCTCGCCGTGGATCTGGCGCTGGTCAGCCAGGTGCTGCCGAACCCCGACGACACCGCCAAGGACATGGGCGTGTTCAACTTCGCCAACACGCTCCCCCAGTCCCTTGCGCCGGCGCTGGCGCCCTACCTGCTGGCGATCGGCGCCGCGGGCGGCACGGGCAACTACGCGGCGCTGTTCGTCGCGGCGGCCGTCTTCGGGCTGGCCGGCGCCGTGGCGATCTACCCGGTGGCCCAAGCGCGGTGAGCAGGCCCGCGGGTATGCGGACGGTCCGCGGAAGCGTGGCGGGCGGGTCGCCCGGTGGACGTGCGGGCGGGGCGCCCGCCGAGCGGTGGGATGCGGCGAGGCACCGATAAGGTCGGTTGGTCGGCCCCGTGCCGGCACCCGCACCCGCCGTCCCCCCGCGGGCGCCGCCCGCCCCGCATGCGAAAGAGGACAACCGCCGTGCAGCTGTACGGAGCCGCCAAGACGGTCATCGCGCCGGTCACCAGAGGCATCTGGCCGCTGCGCAAGGAGGGCCTGCACCACATCCCCGCCGAGGGACCGGTGATCCTGGCCGCCAACCACCTCTCCAACATCGACCCCCTGTTCATCGGCGTCGCCGTTCCCCGGCAGGTGACGTTCATCGCCAAGCGGGAACTGTTCGCCGAGGGCAACGTCGCCCAGCGCACCTTCACCCGCGCGCTGCGCGCCATCGGCCAGCTCTCCGTCGACCGCAGCCCCGGGCAGAGCTCGCGGGAGGCCATGGAACAGAGCCTGAAGATCCTCGGCAACGGCGCCGCGTTCGGCATCTTCCCCGAGGGCACCCGCTCCCCCGACGGGCGCCTGTACCGCGGACAGACCGGCTTGGCGTGGCTGGCGCTGGCCTCGGGGGCTCCGGTCGTCCCCCTCGCGCTGGCCGGGACCGACCGCATCCTGCCCCACGGCCGCCGGATCCCCGCGCTGCGCCGGATCGGGATCCGGGTGGGTCCCCCGGTGGACTTGTCGCCGTGGTTCGGCGAGGAGGGCAAGGCGCGTTCGCGCCGGGCGGCGACCGACGCCGTCATGGCGGCGATTCAGCGCCTTTCGGGGCAGGAGCCGGTGCCGCGCTTCGCCGCGTCGGTCAAGGCCGAACTGGGCTCCGGCAAGGTCTGACCACACCGGGGGCGGCCACCGCCCCCTCACCTCTGCCGGCCCTCTGGCGGGTCCACGTGGCGCGGACCCGTGCCCGAACCGCGCCGAGGTGCGGGCCCCGGCGCAAGGTGGCGCGCTCTTGCGACCGCGTCCTGCACCGGTTCCGCGACCCGCGCAATCCGGAGTTCCGCCCGGCGGAGGAGGATCTGCGCGGCCCCTAGTCGTTCCCGATCCGGTTCCGGCCCCTCGATTCCCTCGACGACGCGCACGTCACACCCGGCGTGAGGTAATCCACAGCCCGCGTCCGGCTTAGTGCCCCGGGCCGCGGCGTTGGCCGCCCAAGAGGGTCGACATCGCCTCCGACGTGCGCTGACACGTCGGCGGCGCGCGGCCCCGGCCCGGTGCGCGCGGTGGGAGGGCCGTTGCCTATCTTCATAGTCGGTTTAGTAGGCTTTATCCGCGGAAGATAGAATTAGGTTAGCCTAACCTCGTTCAGCGTGCCCGGGATCACAGCACCGCACCCCGAGCAGACGCGACCAATGGAGATGTGCCAATGACGCGACCACTGCGCGTGGGAATCGTGGGGTCCGGCCCCGCGGGTATTTACGCGGCCGACCTGCTGACCAAGGACGAGACGCTGGCCGCGTGCGCCACGCCGGTCAGCATCGACGTCATCGACAGGCTGCCCACCCCCTACGGCCTGGTCCGCTACGGCGTGGCCCCCGACCACCCCCGCATCAAGCAGATCCAGCAGGCCCTGCACAAGGTGCTGGACAAGCCCGAGGTGCGGTTCCTCGGCAACGTCGACTACGGCAGCGACCTCAAACTCGAGGACATGCGCCGCCACTACGACGCCGTCGTCTTCGCCACCGGCTCCGACCGCGACCGGCCGCTGGACATCCCCGGCGCCGACCTGCCCGGCTGCCACGGCGCCGCCGACTTCGTCTCCTGGTACGACAGCCACCCCGACGTGGCCCCCGAGTGGCCGGTCGACGGCACCGGCGCCGCCGTGATCGGCGCGGGCAACGTCGCCGTGGACGTCGCCCGGATCCTGGCCAAGGACGCCGAGGACCTCCACGACACCGACATCACCGACAACGTCCACCGGTCGCTGGCCGCAAAGCGGGTCACCGACGTGCATGTTTTCGCCCGCCGCGGGATCGCCCAGGCCAAGTTCACCCCGATGGAGCTGCGCGAACTGGACAAGCAGCCCGGCGTCGAGGTCGTCGTCGACCCCGAGGACTTCGACCTGTGCGAGGCGAGCATGGCCGCCATCGAGGAGTCCAACCAGGTCAAGACGAACGTCAAGATCCTGCAGAACTGGGCGATCCGCGACCCGCGCGGCGAGCCCCGCCGGCTCCACCTGCACTTCCTGCACCGGCCCGCCGAGGTGCTGGGCGAGAAGCGGGTGCGGGGCCTGCGCACCGAGCGCATGGAGCTGACCGGCGACGGCGGCGTGCGCGGCACCGGCGAGTTCGTCGACCACGAGGTGCAGGCCGTCTACCGCGCCGTGGGCTATCTCGGCTCGCCGGTGGCCGACCTCGCCTTCGACCAGGAGCGCGGCGTGATCCCCAACGACGGCGGCCGCGTGCTCGACCTCGACGAGCGGCCGGTGCCCGGCGTCTACGCGACCGGTTGGATCAAGCGCGGACCGGTCGGCCTCATCGGCCACACCAAGGGCGACGCGCTGGAGACCGTGACCAACCTGGTGGCCGACCGGGCCGACCTGGCCCCGGCGGCGGAGCCGGAACCCGAGGCGTTCCTGCGCCTGCTCGACGAGCGCGGCGTCGCCTACACCGGCTGGGAGGGCTGGCAGCGGCTGGAGGCGCACGAGGAGTCCCTCGGGCTGCCGCACGGCCGCAAGCGGATCAAGGTCCGCGAACGTGCGGAGATGACGCGCATCGCACGCTCCGATCGATCCGCCTGAGGGATCCCGCCCGCGGATGCGGTCGGGTCGCCACCACCCGGCCGCATCCGGTGTGACGTGGATTACCCGCCCTGTTCCCCGCATTCGCGGAACACAACGGCGCCGTGATGGGTTACAGTCGCCAGTGGCCGGTGTGGTAGCAAGTGTCCCCCGGGCCTCACCTATTGCCTTCGCGGAATACCGCGTGCGGCGCCCGCTTCGGCGGACGACCGTACGGACTTCGGAGCCGCGTTGTGCCCTGCGCCGAGAGGCGACCGCCACACCGGCCACTCATCCTCTTCCCCGCCCCGCACTTCTGCCCCTCAGAAGGCGGGGCGGCGCTGTTCGGAAGGACCAATCGTGGACGACGACCGGCGCCCCTCCGGGCCGGGTGAGCCCTCCTCGCCGCCTCCTGCGCCGTCGGGCCGGCACGACGGCGACGCGAACCGCCGCTTGGAGCAGGACGCGGCACCGGCCTACGGTGCGCCCGCGCCCCCGGAGCATTCCGAGGGACCCCCGCCGGAGGCGCCGCGGCCGTATGCGCCGCCACCCTCGCCGCAGTGGCCCGGCGCCGGCAGTGCCGAGCCGCCGCGCCACCCCGCCCCAGAGCCGCCGCAGCAGCAGCCGGGCGCGCACGGCGACGGCACACCCGCCGAGCAGTGGGGCCAGGCCGCCCCCTCCTCGCCCTATTCGATCCCCGGACGCGGCCCCGCCGGGCCCTCGCACCCGGACCGGCAGCCGCCCTCGCCGCCGCACGGCCCCGCGCCCTCCGTGCCGCAGGAGGCCCCTCCGCCCTACGCCGCCGACCACCGGCCCCCCTTCACCCCGGCAGAGGGTCCGCCGGCGGCCGCGCCGTACCCGCCGCCCGAGGGGCACACCCCGGCGGCGTCCCACGACGGCCCGCCGCCTTATGCGGCCACCGGCCACGGGTACCCCTCGGTCCCGGCCGACGACCGCGATCCCTTCGCATCCTCGGCGGCGGGCGATCCCTTCTCACCGCCCGACGGGCCCCGCCACACCGAGCCGCAGCCGGCGGTCGCGCCGGCGGCCCCCCCGAGCGGCGCGGTGTTCACCCGCGGCGGCGCGAGCGGCCCTGTGCCCGTTCCGCCCGAGACGCCGCACGCCGGCCCCGGGCCGGGCGGCCCCGGCGGCGACCCCTTCGGCAGCGACCGTCCCGTTCCGCGGCGCCGCTCGCGCAAGGGGCTGCTCATCGGCATCGTCAGCGCCGTGGTGGTCCTGGCGCTCGCGGGCGGCGGAGCCTCCTGGTACGTGCTGACGCTGCCCGAACCGGAGGAGACCGCCGCGGCCTATGTGCGCGCGTGGAACTCCCAGGACTACGCGGCCATGACCGGCCTCGCCGACGGCGGCGATCCGGCCGCCGCCTTCAAGCGGTTGGACGGCAACCTCGGCATCGAGCAGACCCGGGTGACCACCGGAGCGGTCGAGGAGGTCGGCGACGGCGCCGTCGTCCCCTTCGAGGCGACGTTCACTCTCAGCAACGCCGGCGAGTGGAGCTACTCCGGCGAACTCCCTCTGGTTCGCGTCGAACGGGAGTGGAAGGTCGACTTCGGCCCCGGGGTGGTCCACCCCGACCTCGGCGAGGGGCAGACCCTCGTGCGCACCAACGAGTGGGGCGAGCGCGGGCACATCCTCGCCGCCGACGGCAGCCGGCTGGACGACGGCACGGCGTCGGGCTCGGTGCAGATGATCCTCGGCGAGGTGGGCACGGCCGCCGAGGAGGACCTCGCCGACCTCGGCGCCGCCTACGAGGTCGGCGACCCCGTGGGTGTCAGCGGGGTGCAGAAGGCCTACGAGGAGCGTCTGGCGGGCGAGGCCAGCACCGCCATCCGCGTCGTCGAGGCGGGCACCGCGCCTCAGGACGTACCCGAGGACGCTCCCACCGCGGGCTCCATCGAGGGACAGGACGGCAAGGACGTCACCCTCAGCATCGACCCCGCGGTGCAGGCCGCCGCCGCGCAGGCGATCATCGGCCAGTCCAAGCCCACCGCGATGGTCGCCCTGCGCCCGTCGACCGGCGAGGTGCTGGCCGCCGCCAACGTGCCCGGCGGCTTCAACCGCGCGCTGGACGGGCAGTACCCGGCCGGCTCCATCTTCAAGATCATCTCCTACAACGCGCTGCTGGACTCCGGCATGGGCATGGACGCGGCGATGAACTGCCCCAAGACCACCGAGGTGGGCGGGCGCACGTACAAGAACGCCGGCGACGCCGCCTACGGCGCCCAGACGGTCACCGAGGCCTTCGCCACCTCCTGCAACACCGCGCTGGTACAGGAGGTCGCCGACCGGCTCGACGGCGCGTCGCTGCTCGCAAGCGCCGAGCAATTCGGCTTCAACACCGGCTTCCACAGCGGCCTGCCGGTCTTCAAGCCCTCGCTCCCCCAGCCCGACAGCGTCAGCCTGCTGACCGCCTCCAGCATCGGCCAGGGCAAGGTGCTGACCTCGCCGCTGCACATGGCGTCGCTGCCCGCAGCCGTGGCCGACGGCTCGTGGCGGGCGCCCATGCTGGTCACCGAGCCCGCGCCCGCCGAGCGGCCGGAGCCCGCGCCCATCGCCAACGCCCAGAACCTGCGCGACATGACGCGGGCGGTCGTCACCGAGGGAACCGCCGAGAACGTCGGCTTCACCGGCGAGGTGCACGGCAAAAGCGGCACCGCGGAGTACGGCACCGCCGCCGAAGGCGAGGAACTGCCCGCCCACGGCTGGTTCGTGGGCTACGAGGGCGACATCGCGTTCGCGGTCGTCGTCGAGGACGGGCAGAGCGGCTCGGGGGCCGCGGCGCCGCTGGCCAAGTCCTTCCTGGACGCGCTCTAAGCGCCCGCGGCCGCACGCAGCGGGCCGTGTCCCGCGCGATAGGCCGCGGCCGGTCCGCCCGGCCGCCGCTCATGTCCACCGTGCGGCGGCCGGGCCCGTCAGCGTGTCGGCTCGCCGCCGAGTCCGCCGGTGCGCGGGCCCCGGCCGCTCACCCGGTGCCGCCGCCCGCCCCCGGCTGCGCGGCACCAGGCGAGGCGGGCGTCGTGGGCGGGGCCGTGCCCTGCACGGGCGCACTGAAATAGAGCCCGGCCAGCATGGCGCACAGCACGAGGACCGCCACCCCGATCAGCATCCACAGCAGCCACCGCCCCGGCCGCTCGTCGTCGAGGTAGGAGTCGTCGTCGGCGCCGAAACTGCGCAGGTGCCCGTCGAGGTCGGGATCGTCCTCCGCCAGCGCGTGCTCCATCTCGGCGAGGATCCGCCGCTCGTACTCACGCAGTGACATCGCACCCTCCTCGCCGTTCGCGGACGAGCGGCTACCGGTCACAGCCGCTCCTCCTTATAAGTCTCTAACCCCGTGTCCTCCGCGCAGTCGTGCGCGTAACGATTTCGTGTCCGAATACGAGATTCGCGGAGGAAGTGGGCGCGCGTGCTCCTGCCGCGGCGGCGCTGCGCCCCGCACAGGGGCCGATCCGGCGCACCTGCGACGCGGGCGTAGGGTCGAAGGCGCGCGCCGCGCAGCACTCGAAACCGGCCAGACGGGAGCCTCCCATGTCCGACGCGACCACCGGAGCAGCCGCCGAGGCGCCCCCGTCGCGCAGTGCGGCCCGCCGGGCCGGGTGGGTGGCGCTGCGGCTCTTCCCCCGGGTGATGGGCGGGATCACGGTCGTCTACGCGGTCCTGGTGCTGGTGGCTCCCGCGACGATGCTCGCGCCGATGGGTCTGGCGCCCGGCGAAGCGGGCATGGACGCCCTCGCCCGCGCCATGCTGGTCCGCGATCTCGCCTGCGGTGCGGCCATGGTCCTGGTGCCGGCGGGGTGGCCGCTGCTGACGGCGATCGCGGTGCGCGTGGCCTCCGACTTCGGCGACGCCCTCGTGCTAGGGCTGAGCCTGCCCGATCCCGGCGCGCGGCTCTCGGCCGTGCTCGCGGCCGGCGGGTTCGGGACGCTGTGCGCGCTGAGCGCGCTCGGCGCGCAGCGCAGCAGGTGATCCGGGTTCGCGGGCGCCTCCGCGGCAGTAACCGTTGCGGCTGACTGCGGTCGTCACAAGGCCCTGTGCCCCTCGCTTGGGGCCTATCCGGACGTGAGCCGGGCGGCGGGTCCGGGGGCGCTCTCGGCGCGGTAGTCGTCCAGGGCGGTCACGTGGTAGCGGACGGGGCCCTCGCCGGGGTCGGTGTCGGTGAAGGCGGGCCGATCGTCGCCGGCGCCGGTGACGGCGACCAGGTGCCGGGCGTCGGCCAGGTCGCAGGCGTCGCGCCCTTCGCCGGGCACGCGGTAGACGGCGTAGAAGCGGGCGTCGGGCACGCCCTGCCACCGCAGGCGCACGGTGTCGTCGGATCCGCGCTCGGCGGTCAGGTCGGTGACGGGCTCGGGCGGGCGGTTGGCGCCGTCGGCGGTCGGCGGGAGGGCGGGGCGCCGGTAGTGTTGCTCGCCGACCGTCTGCATGGCCTCCTCGGCGCGCCCGGTCAGATCGCTGATGGAGAAGTACACGTCGCCGCCGACCTCGCTGTGCTCGGCGTTGAGGTCCAGTTGGCGCGAGAGCGCGTCAGCGCCGCGGAAGCCCTCCTCGCCGACCCGGTAGGCGGCCTGGCCGATGTAGAGGTCGACGCCGCTGCCGGACACGAGTTCGGACCACCAGGGCACGAGCTTCGCGTAGTCGGCGATGCCGTAGCCGCGCGGCCAGTAGAGCTGGGGGACGACGTAGTCGACGGTGCCCTGCCGTACCCAGGCGCGGGTGTCGGCGAACTGGGCGCTGTAGGACTCCAGGCCCTCGGTGTCGGAACCGGCCGGGTGGCTGTCGTCGTTGCGCCAGATACCGAAGGGCGAGATGCCGAACCGCACCCAGGGCTTGGTGTCCTGGATGCGCTCGTGGATCTCGGCCACGAGGGTGTCGACGTTGTGGCGGCGCCAGGCGGCGCGGCTGTCGAAGCCGTCGCCGTGGCGCCGGAAGCTGCGGTCGTCGTCGAACTCCTCCCCCTCGGCCGGATAGGGGTAGAAGTAGTCGTCGAAGTGCACGCCGTCGATGTCGTAGCGCCGGACGACGTCGAGGACGACGTCGCCGACCCATTCGCGCACATCGGGGTTGCCGGGGTCCAGATAGCCCTCGTCGCCGTATTCGATCAGCCAGCCCGGGTTCCGCTTCGCGGGGTGGTCGTCGGCGAGGTTCTCCAGGTCGGGGTCCTGCCATCCGACCCGGTAGGGGTTGAACCAGGCGTGCAGTTCGATGCCGCGCCGGTGGGCCTCGCGAACGGCGAACTTCAGCGGGTCGTAGCCGGGGTCGCCGCCCTGCTCGCCGGTGAGGTAGCGCGCCCAGGGCTCCATGTCGGACTCGTAGACGGCGTCGGCGGTGGGGCGCACGTGCAGGAAAACCGCGTTGAGCCCCATACCGGAGGCGCGGTCGAGCATCTTGCGCAGCTCGGTGCGCTGCTTCTGCTCACTCAGGCCCGGCCGGGAGGGCCAGTCGATGTTGCGCACGGTGGCGATCCAGGCGCCGCGCAGCTGCCGTTTCGGGTACGCGGGGTCGCCGGCGCAGTCCTCGGGGACGGGCCGGGTGCCGCGCGCTTGAGGCGAAGCGGTCTCCTGGCCGGGACCGGGGGGCGACCACGGTACGCAGGCGCCGAGCAGCGGCACCGTCGCGACCAGGGCCACAGCGCCGAGCAGACGTCGCATTTACCCGTTTACCTCCCGGCCGATACTCGTATATGGCATTCCGGAAAAGGATAAGCGGCCGCGGGCACCCGCGCGTCCGGTCCGGCGGAATCCGTCGAGTGGAGCGCCGCACAAACAGTGCCCGTGGCGCGTCATGGCGGCGGACAGACGGCGGGCGGCGGGTCGGTCGCCGTCCTGGCCGGGATTTCGGACTCCTAAGATGGGCGGTTGTGACCACCGCCCCACACGACCCGGCAGACCTGCCGGCCCTGACAGTGCGCACCGTGCCGCTGGCCGGGGCCCCCGACCTGATCGCGCGCCTGGGCCCGGCCGCCCCGATGGCCTGGCTGCGCCGCGGCGAGGGCCTGGTCGGCTGGGGCGAGGCGGCACGGCTGGAGTTCCCGGCGGAGTCGGCACCCGAGGGCACCGGCCGCTTCGCCGGCGCGGCCCGGGCCCTGGACGCGCTGCGGGCGCGCGCCCGGGTGCTCGACGAGGTCGGCGCACCCGGCACCGGCCCGGTGGCCTTCGGCGGATTCACGTTCGACCCGCGCTCGGGCGGCTCGGTGCTCGTCGTGCCGCGCGTGGTCGTCGGCTACCGCGGCGGCCGCGCCTGGGTCACCACCGCCGCCCGCGGCGGCGAAGAGCAGCCGGCCGAGGCGCCGGACGCCATCGCCGAAGGACCGCCGCCCGCACCCGTGGGTCCGCTGGACTGGCAGGCGGGCTCGCTCAGCGCCGGGGAGTGGGGCGCGGCCGTGGGACGGGCCGTGGAGCGGATTCGAGGCGCGGAGCTGGACAAGGTCGTCATGGCCCGCGACGTGATCGCCCGCGCCCGCGCCCCGATCGACGTGCGCACCCTGCTGGGGCGGCTGGCCCGAAGCTACCCCGACTGCTACACGTTCTCGGTGGCGGGGATGGTGGGGGCCACACCGGAGCTGCTGCTGCGCCGCGAGGGCGACGAGGTCGAGTCGCTGGTGCTGGCCGGCACCCGGCCGCGCGCCGCCGACCCCGGCGAGGACGCCCGACTGGGCCGCGAACTCCAGGAGTCCGCCAAGGACCGCGAGGAGCACCGCTACGCGATCGACTCGCTGCGCGCCACGCTGGCCCCGCTGTGCGCGTCGGTGGAGGCGCCCGAGCGGCCCCGCCTGCTCCGGCTGGCCAACGTCCAGCACCTCGCCTCCCCCGCCCGGGCCCGCCTGCTGCCCGGCGCCTCGACTCTGGATGCGGTGGCGGCCCTGCACCCCACCGCGGCGGTCGGGGGCTCCCCCACCGGCGCGGCGATGCGGATGATCCGCGAACTCGAGGGCATGGACCGGAGCCGCTACGCCGGGCCGGTGGGCTGGATCGACGGCGACGGCAACGGCGAGTGGGGCATCGCGCTGCGCTGCGCCCTCGTCGAGGGCGCCCGCGCGCGGCTGTTCGCCGGCTGCGGCATCGTCGCCGGGTCCGAACCGGCGGCCGAGGTCGCCGAGTCCGAGTCCAAACTGCAGGTGATGCGCGCGGCGCTGACCGATTGAACCGTACCGCTCGTCGGGCGCCCGCCGCGCCTGCGACTGCGGCGGCCTTTCGCCCGCGGTCCTACTCGGCGACCTCGAAGTCGGCGAAGTCGAATCCGGGCGAGACGAAGCAGCTCACCAGCGCCTCCTGGGAGGTCAGCGGGCGCGCCGCTTGCCAGGTGCCCGCCGGGACCACCGACTGCAGGCTGTGCCCCGCCTCGATGTGCGGCCCCAGGATCGTCCAGGAGTCGGCCTCGGGCCGCTCCCCGGTGCCGCCGAAGGACAGCTTCAGCGGACCGCCGAGGTTGTACACCCACACCTCGTCGGAGCGCACCCGGTGCCAGCGCGAGCGCTCGCCGGGGTTGAGCAGGAAGTGGATGCCGGTGGCGGTGGCGCGCGGGCCGGGGTAGCCCTCCGGGTGCACCTCGGCGCCGGCGGTCCAGGTCTGGCGGAACCAGCCGCCTTCGGGGTGGGGCAGCAGGTCCAGCCGCTCGGCGGTGGCGCCGCGCTGCTCCACCGCGACGTACGCGCCCTGCGGGTCGCGGCGCAGGTAGCGCACGCCGATCACCGCATCGCGCGGGACGGGCCCGTAGATGTGGGGGAACAGCGCGTCCTGGGCCACCCCCGGCGGCGGGGCGGGCGCGGGGGCCTCCCAGCGGACCTCGGCATCCAGCCGGCCGGTGTCGATTATCAGCACCAGTTGGGGTTCGGCGGCCTCGGCGTAGACCGCGTTCGCCACCGCCAGCACGGTAGCGTCGTCCGGCGAGGCGTGTACGAACCCCTCGCTGTACAGGGACTCCGGCGCGATCGGGCCCTCACCGTCGCGCCAGGTGCTCACACCCGTCATGTGCCGCAGGTACCGCATAGCCGCACAAGCTAGCAGGCCGTCGCGCCGCCGGTGCGGCCGGGGCGCCCGGTACCGCCGCGCTTCGAGCGGCGCGGCCGGATCAGAGCGCCAGCGCGGCGTCGACGGCCTCCTGCAGGCTGCGGCGCAGCCCCGCGGATTCGGTGCGGCCGGTGCGCACCTCGACGATGCGCAGCCCTTCGCCCAGCAGCGCCTTGGGCAGATCCGAGGCCCACTCCAGACGCGTGTAGCCGAGGTCGCCCGTGTGGGCCACCCGCTCCATCGACACCCCGTGCGGGGTGCCGAACAGCCGCTCGAAGCGGGGGTGGCCCGCCTGCTCCAGCCCGGAGAAGATACCGCCGCCGTCGTTGTTGACCACCACGACGGCCAGATCCGGGCGCTCTTCGCCGGGCCCCAGCAGCAGGCCGTTCTGGTCGTGCAGCACGGCGAGGTCCCCCAGCAGTGCGCACGCCCGCCCGCCGCCGGCGCCCTGGTGGGCCAGCGCCGCACCCACGGCCGCCGAAACGGTGCCGTCGATGCCGCTCACCCCCCGGTTGCCGATGATCCTTGCGCCGCAGCGCGGGCTCATCGCGGCGTCCAGGTCGCGGATGGGCATGCTCGAACCGGCGAACAGCAGCGAGCCGTTGGGCAGTTGGGCGGCCAGGTCGCGGGCCAGCCGCACCTCGCTCAGCGCCTCCTCCGCGTCGAGGACGCCGTCGACGGCGGCGCGCGCCCGGCGCTCGGCCTCCTGCCAGGAGCGCGCCCAGTCGGTGCCGGGATCGGCCCCGGCCGGGGCGGCCACCGCCGGCGCGACGTCGGTGGCGGTGCGCACCGGGTCGGCGAAGCACCGCGGCGTGCCCACCGCCACGTGCCGGCGAGCGCGCCGGAGGTAGTCCAGCAGCTGGCGGGAAAGCCCGGGCCGGCCCGCGGTGACGACCAACTCGGGCTCGTGGTCGGCGACGAACCGCGGCGAGGCCAGCAGGTGGCGGTAAGCCGAGACCGCGTCGGCGCGGCGCGCGTTCGACGTCGGCTCGGCCAGCAGCGGCCAGCCCGTCCGGGCCGCCAGCGCGAGGTAGGGGATCGGGTCGTAGTCGCCGTCGCCGCAGACGATCGCGCCGCGTTCGACCGCCGGCAGCTCCATCGGCGCGGGCTCCTGCGGCGGGGCCTGCCGCTCGATCCACGGTCGGCCCGATTCGCGCCCGGTCAGCGGCTCGGGCCAGCCGGCGGGGTCGGCGAGTGCGGCCGCCGCGTGGTCACCGTTGGCCTCGGGCCCCCCTTCGTCCGGATCGGCCAGCGGGTGCTCGGGCACCAGCGGGTCGCGGAAGGCGAGGTTGAGGTGTACCGGCCCCGGCCGGCCGGTCTCGGCCGCCGCCCATGCGCGGCAGGCCAGCGAACGCCAGTAGGCGGTCATTCCCGGCACCGCCTCGGGGGTGCCCACCTCGGTGAACGACCGCACCGCGGAGCCGAAGAGGCCGATCTGGTCGACGGTCTGGTTGGCGCCGGTGCCGCGCAGTTCGGGAGGGCGGTCGGCGGTGAGGACCAGCAGCGGCACCCCGCTCTCGTCGGCCTCCAGCACAGCGGGGTGGAAGTTGGCCGCCGCGGTGCCCGAGGTGCACACGAGCGCGACGGGGCTGCGGCGGGTGCGGGCCAGGCCCACCGCGAGAAAGGCCGCCGACCGCTCGTCGATGCGGACGTGCACCCGGATCCCGGGATGGGCGTCCAGGGCCAGCGCCAGCGGTGTCGAGCGCGACCCCGGCGCGACGACGGCCTCGCCCAGCCCGCATCGGGCCAGTTCGTCGACGAGAACGCGCGCCAGAGCGGTAGACGGGTTCATTCGGTCTCTCTAGTTCGAACAGCGTGTGTACAAGTATCCGCGGCGCCCGCGGTGCGGACGGCCCGCCCCCGTGGTGCCTCCCGCTGCGGCCACCGCGGTGCCGTCGGCGGGCGGTCCGGGCAGGTCAACGGGAAGGCAGCGGGGACCCAACCTCTGCCCTGCAACGGCCGATGGCGCGGTAATCGTCCCGGGACGCCGATAGATCCCCTGGAATGTGACCTGAATCGCCTTCAGCATGTGGCCGGAACCGGTGAATGCGCTCGGCGCGGCTTTCCCCCTCCCGACGTCGCGGCGCGCCCGCCTCCTGTGACACCTACCCGCTCTCACGCATTCAACCGATGCGGCGGAAAAAGAGGGTCAACGATCGGCTCCGGGCTCGCCGCCCGCGGAGGCGTCGCCCCGTCCGCCCCGGGCCGGTCCGGGCGGCGCGAAGCGGCGCGCGGCCTCGGCGCGGCGCAGCCACGGCCGGGCGTCGGCCTCCACACCGGCGAGGCGGGCCTCGTCGACCCGGGGCCGGCGCACCGGCAGGAAGCCCTCCTGCGGCAGCAGCGGATCGGCGGTGACGTCGCCGGTGAGCAGGTGCATGGTGGCCAGTCCGCAGGCGTAGGGCAGCTCGGGCAGCGCCGCGGCCAGGGCGACCCCGGCGGCCAGCCCCACCGACGTCTCCACGGCGCTGGAGACCACCACCGGCAGCCCGCAGGCCTCCGCGACCTCCAGCGCGGCGCGCACCCCGCCCAGCGGCTGCACCTTCAGCACCACGATGTCGGCGGCCCCCGCGGCGCGCACCCGCAGCGGGTCCTCCGCGCGGCGCACGGACTCGTCGGCGGCCACGGGAACCTCGCTGCGGCGCCGCACCCGGGCCAGCTCCTCCAGAGTGGCGCAGGGCTGCTCCGCGTACTCCAGCTCGAACCGGGACAATTCGCTCAGCATCCGCACGGCGGTGTCGACGTCCCAGGCGCCGTTGGCGTCGATGCGCACCCGCCCCGCGGGACCGATGGCGTCGCGCACGGCCTCGACCCGCGCGATGTCGTCGGCGGCCTCCTGCCCCGCCTCGGCGACCTTCACCTTCGCGGTGGAGCAGCCGGCACCGGCGACGATGCGGGCCGCCTCCTTGGGGCCGACCGCGGGCACCGTGGCGTTGACCGGGACGCGATCGCGCACGGGATCGGGCCAACCCAGCTCGGCGGCCTCGCGGCAAGCCGCCCACCACCGGGCGCACTCGCGCGGCGGGTACTCGGGAAACGGTGAGAACTCGCCCCATCCGGCGGGGCCGCTCACCAGCAGCCCCTCGCGCACCCGCAGCCCGCGGAAGCGGGTGCGCATCGGAACGGCGAACGCGCGCGCCTCGCCGAGCTCGCTACGGCCCAAGTCCCCTCCCGCCGGACGCTGTCGTCTACGGCCGGCGCGGGAAGCGGTCGAACTCCGGGCGCCGCTTCTCCTTGAACGCCTCGCGGCCCTCCTGGGCCTCCTCGCTCATGTAGTAGAGCATGGTCGCGTCGCCGGCGAACTGCTGCATGCCCGCCGCGCCGTCGCTGACCGTGTTGATGGCCCCCTTGACCATGCGCAGGGCCAGCGGGGACTTCTCCAGCATCTCCCGCGCCCAGGTCACCGTCTCCTCCTCCAGGCGCTCCAGCGGGACGACGGTGTTGACCAGCCCCATCTCGCGCGCCTCTTCGGCGGAGTACTGGCGGCACAGGTACCAGATCTCGCGCGCCTTCTTCAGCCCGACCGTCTGGGCCAGCAGCCACGAGCCGTAGCCCCCGTCGAAGGAGCCGACCTTGGGGCCGGTCTGGCCGAACCTGGCGTTGTCGGCGGCGATGGTCAGGTCGCAGCAGACGTGCAGCACGTGTCCGCCGCCGATGGCGTATCCGGCGACCATGCAGACGACGGGCTTGGGCAGACGGCGGATCTGCACCTGCAGGTCGAGCACGTTGAGCCGGCCGATGCCCTGGCGGGCCACAGGGTCGTCCGCAGCGCCTACATAGCCATCGTCGCCGCGGATCTTCTGATCACCGCCGGAGCAGAACGCCTGGTCTCCGGCGCCGGTGAAGATGATGACGCCGACCTCGGAGTCGTCACGGGCGGCGTTGAAGGCGTCCTGGAGCTCGAAGAGCGTCTGCGGCCGGAAGGCGTTGCGCCGCTCGGGCCGGTTGATCGTGATCTTGGCGATCCCTTCGGCGGTCTCGTAGATGATGTCGGCGTACTCGCCCGACCGCTGCCAATTCACGCCACTCACGACTGCCGTCATCTCCTTCGCTGCGTCATCCGGCTGAAGTCGAGGGATCGGCCGCCGGGCTGAATGCCGGAAAGGCCCGCATGCGGGGCCGAACCCGTCGCAGGCCAACCCTAATCGGTTCGGCGCCCGCCGACGCACGCCCCACCTCCTTGTTCGCTGCCCGCGCGTCCGCCGGGGGCGGCGCCCCGCCCACCCGCCCGGCGTCGAAGACCGCGTCGGGGCGGCGCTAGCCTTGGCTGGCGTGGCGAACCGACCGCTGCAGGCGGTGATGGGCCTGGAGCCCGCGCAGCTGACCGACCTGCTCCACGACTCCCTGCAGGGCCGCGGCCCCGCGCTGCTGCCGCTCGACCCCGACCTGCCGCGGCCCCGTCTGGAGGCCGTGCTGGAGGCGATGCGGCCCGCGTCGCTGCGCACGCCCGAGGCCACCACCTCGCTGGCCGGAGCGCACGGCACGGGCGAGGACGTCGCCCTGACCATCGCCACCTCCGGCTCCACCGGCGCTCCCAAGGGCGTGGAGCTGTCCTCCCCGGCGCTGCTGGCCTCGACCCGCGCCTCCCTGCGGCGGATCGGCGCCGACAGCGGCGACCGGTGGCTGTGCGTACTGCCGCACGCCCACATCTCGGGCCTGCTGGTACTCATCCGGGCACTGGCCGCGGGGACCGACCCCCTGGTGCAGCCCTTCGAGACCGAGTCCGCGATGCGCACCGCCGAGCGCCACCGCCCGCACGTGTCCCTGGTGCCCACCCAGCTGCACCGGCTGGTGGCCGCCGGTGCCGACCTGTCCCGCTTCGGCACCATCCTGGTAGGCGGTGCGGCCGCCCACGAGGGCCTGCTGGACGCCGCCCGAGCCGCCGGCGGCCGGGTCGTCACGACCTACGGCATGAGCGAGACCTGCGGCGGCTGCGTCTACGACGGGGAGCCGCTGCAGGACGTCCGGGTGCGCCTCGATCCGGACGGCCGGATCCTGCTGGGCGGGCCCGTCCTCTTCGCCGGGTACCGACTGGCCCCCGAGACGACCGCGGAGCACCTGGTGCACTCCTCGGGCACGAGGTGGCTGCGCACCGGCGACCTGGGGCGCTTCGACGGCGACGGCCGCCTCGTGGTGCGCGGCCGGGCCGACGACGTCGTCAACACCGGCGGGCACAAGGTGGTCGCCGGCGAGGTGGCCGCGCTGCTGGCCGGCATGGACTCCGTGGCCGAGGCCGCGGTGGTGGGCCGTCCCGACCCCGAGTGGGGCGAGCGCGTGACGGCGGTGGTCGTGCCCGCCGATCCCGCGTCCCCGCCCGGCCTGGAGGAGGTGCGGGCCCGGGTCGGCGCGCACCTGCCCCGCTACGCCGCTCCGCGGGAACTGGAGATCCGCTCCCGCCTACCCTTGCTGACCTCGGGAAAGATCGACCTGTTGGCGCTACGCAGGGGCGCCGCCGAGCGCGATTGACGCGGCCGCGCATGGGCAGGAGGATCAGTGACCGCGATCTTTCGGTAACGGATCAGCCGATGGGGGAACTTCGCACGCCGGACAGGCGTCTACCAAGGCACCGAAATCCCTACTCCCCCTGTGAAGGAGGTCGGCGGTGCGGACGAGTCGACTCCGCCCCGGCGGGGGGCGATGCGCCGCTTCGGGCCGGGGGCGTTCGACCCGCTCATACCCGCGCAGCGGGCCGATCCGCGCCGTATTCGACCGTGACCTAGACCACGTCCCGCGAGATCTAATCGAGACCGGGAACATTTGACTCTCTGACACGTTAGACATAGTGGCGTGCGAACACGGCGGGCTCCTTACCGCCACGCGCCTGACGTCTTGGAAGGGAGGGAGGTGCCTTCATGTCGCGCACTGCCCTAGCCACTTCTCCCACGGTGGCGGAGACCGCAGACGGCAAGGATGTCGCGTCCGCGTCGCTGGACGAGCTGATCACTCGGGGGCGCTCCCAGGGACACCTGTCCCTTGCGGAGCTCCGGGCCGCGTTCTCCGCGGCCGGCATCAGCCCGGCCGACGGGCGCTCCATCCTGCGCGAACTCGCCGACGCCGGTGTGCGGCTCGCCAACGGGGGCGGCGATGCCGGAGCGGTGGAGTCCGTCGACGCCGACGCCGAGGACGAGGCGCTCGAGGAGGCGCTCGACACCGCACCCCAGCAGGCTCCCGAGGCCACAGCCGAGGATACCGAAGCGGTGAGCCCACCCGCCGCCGAACCGGAAGGCCCCGAGGCCGACCTCGACGACCAGTCCCCGGCGATGGGCGACTCCGTCCACACTTACCTCAAGGCGATCGGTCGGCGCCAGCTCCTCACCGCCGAGGAGGAGGTCGACCTCGCCAAGCGGATCGAGGCCGGGCTCTACGCCGAGTACCGCCTGGGCACCATCGAGGAGTCCCCCGGCCCCGAGGAGCTCAGCGAGAACGACCACGCGGACCTCACCGAGATCGCCGAGGACGGCCGACGCGCCAAGCAGCACATGCTGGAGGCCAACCTCCGGCTGGTGGTCTCGGTCGCCAAGAAGTACAGCGACCGCGGGATGTCTCTGCTGGACGTCGTGCAGGAGGGCAATCTCGGGCTGATCCGGGCCGTGGAGAAGTTCGACTACACCAAGGGCTTCAAGTTCTCCACCTACGCCATGTGGTGGATCCGCCAGGCCATACAGCGCGGCTTCGCCGACTCGGCCCGCACCATCCGGCTGCCCGTGCACGTCCTGGAGCTGCTCAGCAAGGTGAGCCGCCTGGAGCGGGACATGCACCAGAGTCTGGGCCGCGAGCCCACGCCGGAGGAGCTGGCCAAGGAGCTGGACAAGACCCCGTCGCAGATCGAGGAGCTGCTGCGGGTCACCCGCCAGCCGATCAGCCTGGACTCCACCATCGGCGAGGACGGCGAGACCCGCATCGGCGACCTCATCGAGGACATCGACGCCTCGGAGGCCTCCGAGGTGGTCGACCGCCAGCTGATGGCCGATCAGCTGCGCCGGGCGCTGGAGGACCTCGAACCGCGCGAGGCGACGATCATGTCGCTGCGGTTCGGGCTGATGGACGGGCGTCCGCGGACGCTGGACGAGATCGGCAAGCATCTCGGCCTGACCCGCGAGCGCATCCGCCAGCTGGAGAAGCAGTCGCTGTCGAAGCTGCGCCACCCGAGCCGGGCCCAGCAGCTGCTCGACTTCGCGAGCTGACGGGGCGGCGGTTCCATCCGCCGCCCTGGTCGGCCCGCGGGCGGCGACCGATGCGGCCGCCCACAATCCGATACCGGCTCTGACCCCGTGCCCGCCGTTGTGCGGGCACGGGGTCTTTTCGCGCCCGGTACCCCCAGCTACCCGGCGCCGCTCGCGGCTCTGCGGGCACCGGGGGCGCCCCCGAGCCGCGCACGGGGACCCCCTGAAGTTCCCCGGAGATGCCCCTCGGCGGGCGGACAGCGCCCGTCCGCGGCGTCACAATGTGAGCATGCCTGACGAATCCTCCACCGCCCGCCCCGGCTCCGACGCACCCGCCGCGGCACCGAACGCGCGCTCGGCCGGAGCCGACCTCGCCGCGTCGCTCCAGGCGTCGCGCGAGCTCGGTCCCGACTACGACGAGGCCATCGCCGCGGCCATCGTGGAGCGGCTCGACCACACCGTCGAGGAACGCGTCCGCAACCAGCTCTCCGCGGCCGGCATCGACCCGCGGAACCCGGCCAAACCGGCCCAGCCGTCCGACCAGTGGTGGGGCAAGTGGGTGATGGGCCTGCTGTCCATGTGCCTGGTGATCCCGCTCTCCGCCATCGGCGGCTCCTTCATGGGACCGGCCGGCGTCATCATGGCCTGGGCGGGCGTCATCGTGCTCTACGTGGCCACCATGGTCGCCGGCCGCCGCTGACCGGCCCCGGCGGCAGCCGCCTCAGCCGCGCAGTGCGGCGCGGACGATGTCCAGCGCCTCGGTGCGATCCAGCCCCAGCCTGGCGATCACATCGGCGTAGCTGCGGGCGGCCGCCACCGCCTCGGCGCGCTGGGCGTCGCCGTCGGCGGCGATGTAGGTACCGGAGCGGCCGCGGGTCTCGACGACCCCGGCCTGCTCCAGCTCGCGGTAGGCCCGCGCCACCGTGTTCACGGCGACGGAGAGCGTCTCGGCCAGTGCGCGCACGGTCGGCAGCTTGTAGCCGACCGGAAGTTCGCCCTTGGCGGCGGCGTTGGCCACTGCGGCCCGTATCTGCTCATACGGGGGAACCTTCGACGTCGGGTCGATGCGGATCGCGTCCGGCATCCTCGCCCCCACTCCCTGTAACCTGCGGTGCCTGCGGCGTGCGCGCGAACGCCTCTTTTCGATACTCCCACTTGAGAGGCGAGCGACGCACGTCCCTCAGACCGCGGCAGGATTGCGCGGTAGGCGCTCGACGCCGTGGAGCCGGTGGTCCTCGCGCGCGGTCAGCAGCCGCTCGGCGGTCTCGGTGGCCCGGCGGACCTCGGGGGTGGCCAGCCGCTTGCGGCGGAAGATGCCGTCGGTGTACCCGCGCGCGCCGATCAGCACCCGCTCGCGGGCGTAGGCGGCGCGCATCGCCTCGGTCAGCGCCGTATCCAGGGCGACGCCGCGCCGGTGCAGCTCGTGGAAGTCGGCGTCGGCGCGCTGTGCCTCGGTGAGCCGCTCCTCGGCGTCGGCGACCGCCCGGACCAGCTCCGGCAGCCGCTCCGCTGCGCTCTGGTCCTCGGCATAGCGCTTACGCGCGGCGTCGTCGGGCTTCCGCTTCGCCATGTTCACTCCCGGGATGTGCTGGTGTGCGGGGGATTCGGTCGAGGGTATCGGCACGTCCCACTCTAGAGGCGGCAAGATCACCTGACGAGCGGTGCGGTGCTTGGCAGAGTCGCCTTTACAAAGTAATCCTATGATCGGAGCGTGAGTCGAAACAACGCGGGCCTCAGCGCCGAACGCATCATCATCGAAGCACTGCGCATCATCGACGGCCAAGGGCTGCGGCGGCTGACCATGCGCCGCCTGGGCGACGCCCTGGAGGTCGAGGCCATGGCCATCTACCACCACTTCCCCTTGGGCAAGGAACAGCTCTTCGACGCCGTCGTCGCCTACATCAGCGACGTCACCGGCCGCGGGGACCCGGACGCCGAGCAGGAGCCCGGCGACGAGGATCCCGATGAGCCCGGTGCTCCGCAGGGCGCCGACGGGGAGAAGCAGGACGCGGAGCCCGCCGCCGACGAACGCCCCTGGGACGAGCGGCTGCGCACTTGGGCGCTGGACTACCGCGCCGCACTGCTGGCCCACGCGCAGGCGCTGCCGCTGTTCATCCACCGCCGCCCCGACACCGAGGCGGCGCTGCGCTCGCAGGAACTGCACTACGCCGCCTTCACCGAGGCGGGGCTGCGAGGCGAGAACGTGGTCCAAGCGGCCGCGGCACTGGACTCCTATGTCACCGGAGCCGTCATCCACGAGGTGCGCCAGGAAGGACTGCCCGCGCAGCGGCCCGCCGTACCCGACGGCCGGTTCCCGCACGCGGCGGCGCTGCACGGCATCGAACTCGACCCCGAGACCCGGTTCACCGCGGGCCTGAACGCCGTCCTCGCCGCGCTGCGGCCGTGATGCCGGCCCGGGGGTATCCGGTGTCCGCCGGTGGCGGCAGTCGGCGCAGGGGCGGGCACCGATGCTGTTGGTGACTGGCAGCGCGTACGGCAGCGGATCAGGTCTGCTGTGCGATCTTGTCGGTCGGCCGGGAATCGGGTGACCTGGAGAAAAAGCGGCGGCGACCTCGCCGCCTCCTCCCCCGCCACCAGGGACACCGGCCCCGCTCGCCTACGGCGTGAGGCCGAGCTCCTGGGCCGCGATGGCCGCCTGGACGCGGCTGCGCAGGTCCAGTTTGGCCAGGACGCGGCTGACGTGGGTCTTGGCGGTCGGCTCGGTGATGCCCAGCCGCCGGGCGAGCTGGCGGTTGGACAGACCCTCGCCGACGCAGGCCAGCACCTCCCGCTCGCGCGGCGTCAGCTCGGCGACGGCCTCAGCCGGTACGCCGCCCCCGGTAGCGCCCGCGGGGGCCGCCCCGCCTGCGAAGGCCCCGATGAGCCGCCGTGTCACAGCGGGCGCGATCATGCCCTCGCCCCGGGCCACGACCCGCACCGATTCGACGAGGTCGTCGGCCTCGATGTTCTTCAGCAAGAACCCGGCCGCTCCCGCGCGCAGCGCACCGAAGACGTACTCGTCGAGGTCGAACGTGGTCAGGATCAGCACGTCCACGCCGGTTTCGGCGAGTTCGCGGGTGGCGGCGATGCCGTCCTTGCGCGGCATGCGCACGTCCATCAGCACCAGATCGCAGGCGGTGCGCCGGGCGGCGGCCACGGCCTGCTCGCCGTCGGCCGCCTCGGCGGCCACCTCGATGCCGGGCGCCGAGTCCAGGATCATCACCAGGCCCGACCGCACCGCCCACTGGTCCTCGGCCACCACTACCCGGATCATCTGCCACCGTCCTCGTCCGTCCGCGATCGCCCCGCACCCGCATCCGTGGGCGCGCCTGCCTCGGCCGGGCGCCCGTCGCCGCCGAGCGCGTCTGCGCCGCCCGCCTCGCCTCTAAGCCCCTCCGGGTTCACGGCGGCCGCTGGGGCCTCGGAACCCTCCCCGTCCTCCGCGCCCTCCCCCGCCGCCAGGGGGATCTCCGCCCGCACCTGCCAGACCCGCCGGCCACCGGCTCGCTCCGCGGCGAGCGGGCCGGCGCCGAACCGGCCGCCGAGCAGGTGCACCCGCTCCCGCATCCCGGTCAGTCCCGCCCCGGCACCCCGGTGGTCCAGCACCGCCGTGCGCGCCTCGGCGCCGTCGCCGGAGTCGGCCGAGCCGCCGTCCGCGTAGCCGTTGCGCACCGTCAGCACCAGCCGGCCCCCCGCGAACGCGCCGTCCAGGCGGTACTCGACGCGGACCTCCACCCGCATCGGGTCGGCGTGGCGCAGGGCGTTGGTAAGCGCCTCCTGCAGCACCCGGTAGGCGGCGGCGTCGGCGCGCGGCGGCAGCGGCCGCTGCGGCGGCGACCAGGTGACGGCGACCTCCAGCCCGGCTGCACGGGCGTCCGCGAAAAGCCGGTCGGCGTCGTCCAGCCGGGGCGTCACCGCCTCCAGCCGAGGGTCCTGTTCGCCGTCGGCACCCCGCAGCACCCGGATCATGGCCCGCATTTCGGTGAGGCCGTGCAGGCTGCTGTCGCGGATGACCCCGAGGGCGCGTCGCGTCCGGTCGGGGTCCGCCTCGCGCATCGACAGGGCCGCGGTGGACTGGACGGCGATAGCGCTGAGGTGGTTGGCGATGACGTCGTGCAGGTCGCGCGCCACCCGGCCGCGCTCCTCGGACACGGCGCTGCGCCGGTCCAGCTCGGCCATCCGCTCGATCTGGCGGGCCCGCTCGCGTTCCAGAGCGGTGCGTTGCCGGTGCTCACGTACGCTCAGCCCGCTGATCACCGGGCTGCCGAAGACGAGCACGTAGAGCCCGAACACTTGGACGGCCGCCAGCGGCCCGCCGAGTACCCCGCCCCGCACCAGTGTGAACACCAGTAGCCCCACCAGCGCGGCCCCGGCCGCGCACAGCACGGCCAGCACCCCGTCCGCCAGCCTGCGCCGCCCCCACACGCACGCCGCGTACAGCGCGTCGCCGTAGTTGATGAGGACCGCCGTGGACGGCCCGACGGCGGCGTCGGCCGCCACCACGAGGGTCGCCAGTGCCACGACGGCCCCCGGGGCGGTGCGCCGGAAGAGCAGCAGGGCGCAACTCGCCGCCAGCGTGAGCAGCAGCCACCGGGGATCGGCGCCCTCGCGGGGGACGTAGGCGCCCACGGCCCACAGCAGCAGCCCCAGGGTGAACAGCGAACCCGCCCACACCGCGCTGCCGACGTGGGAGCGGCCGCCCAGGACGGGGCGGTCGCGCAGTTCGCGGCCGGGCAGTCGTGGTCTCACGGCCCCATCTCAGCACGGCGCGGCCGCCGGTACGTACAGCGAAGGTCGTACCCCGATCTCCGCACCGCCGACGATGTCCTGCGCGTATCCCGCACGGATCATGGGGGCGCGACGCCGCCGACGGCGGCTGAGAAGAGGGGCCGGAAGTGATCGTCGGACTGATCGTGGCGTGTGAGGCGCTGTTCTGGGTGCTGCTGCTCGGCGGCCTGGCCGCCCGCTACCTGCTGCGCCGCCGGCGGCTGAGCGCCGTCGTGCTGCTGATGGTGCCGGTGCTGGACGCCGTGCTGCTGGCGGTGATCGCCGCACACCTGCTTTCGGGGGGCACCGCCGACGCCAGCCACGGGCTCGGAGCGCTCTACCTCGGTTTCACCGTCGCCTATGGCCACACCATCGTCGGGTGGGCCGACGCGCGCTTCGCGCACCGCTTCGCCGGCGGGCCGCCGCCGGAGCGCCCACCGAAACGCGGCGCGGCCAAGCTGCGCCACGAGGCCGTGGGATGGGCGCGCGGTACGCTCGCGTGCCTGCTGAGCGCGGCGGCGCTGGGCGGGCTGATCCTGCTCGTCGGGGACGCCGAGCGCACCGAGGCGCTGCGCCACTCGTTCGCCCCACTGGGGATCTTCATGTTCTGGAACACGGTGATCGCGGTGTGGGGCGCCGCGGAGGCGGTCATGAGCCCCGGTGCATCCGGAGGAGAAGGCGCGGGCGAAGCAGCGCCGGAAGGCGGCGGCGCGTGGCGGCGCTGAGCCGGAGCGCCGCGGCGCCGGGAGGACGGGCCCGGTGCCGCGGCGCGTGCCGGCGCTGCCGGCTCCTCAGGCCGCCGTGGACTGGCGGCGCATCTCGGCCCGCTGCTCCCGGTGCCTTTTGGCCTCGACCGGGTCGAGGACGGGCGCGGCCGCGAGCAGTTCGCGGGTGTAGTCGTGCTGCGGGGAGTCGTAGACCGTGTCGCTGTCGTTCAGCTCGACGACCCGGCCCTTGCGCATGACCGCCACCCGGTCCGAGACCTGGCGCACCACGGCCAGGTCGTGGGCGACGAAGATGTAGGTCAGGTCGAAGTCGTCCTGCAGTTCGTCGAGCAGGCGCAGCACCTGGTCCTGGGTGGAGACGTCCAGCGCGGACACCGGCTCGTCGCAGATCACCAGCTTGGGGCGCAGGATGAGGGCGCGGGCGATGGCGATGCGCTGGCGCTGGCCCCCGGAGAACGCGTGCGGGAACCGGTTGTAGTGCGAGGCCTCCAGACCCACGCGCTCCAGCAGCTCCTGGACCTTCATCTGGATCTGCTTGGTGTCGGTCTCCCCCTGCACCCGCAGGCCCGCACCGATGCTGTCGCCGATGGTGACGCGCGGGTTGAGCGACGAGTAGGGGTTCTGGAAGATCATCTGCACGTCGCGGCGCAGCGGGCGCAGCTTGCGCTCGGGCAACCGGGTGATGTCGCGGCCCTCGAAGAGGATCTGCCCGGAGGTGGGGTTCAGCAGCCGGGTGATCATCCGCGACAGGGTGCTCTTGCCCGAACCCGACTCGCCCACGATGCCCAGCGTCTCGCCCTGGTGCAGGTCGAAGGACACGTCGTCGACGGCGTAGAAGTCGGTGGCGCGCCCGAGCAGGCCGCCGCGGACCTTGAAACTCATGCGGGCGTTGCGCACCGACAGCAGCGGGCCCTCCCCGGCTTCGCCGGACTTCTGCGCCTCGCCGGCGGAGCCGGTGTCCTTCCGGGCGGAGCCGCCGTCGGCGGCCGCCGCCCGCTGCCGGGCCAACTGGGCCTTCTTGGCCTGCTCGCCCAGCCCTTCGGAGACCGGCTGGTTGCGCTCCGCGCGCACCTGAGCGCGCCGCTGGGCCCGGGAGACGTCCACTCGCGGCACCGCGGCCAGCAGCGACTTGGTGTAGGGGTCCTCCGGCGCGGACAGCACATGGCGCACGTCGCCGCGTTCGACGATGTCGCCCTTCTGCATCACCAGGACCTCGTCGACCGAGCCGGCCACCACCGCGAGGTCGTGGCTGACCAGGATCAGCGACATTCCCAGGTCGCTGCGCAGGTCGTCGAGCAGGTCGAGGATCTGGGCCTGGACGGTGACGTCCAGCGCCGTGGTGATCTCGTCGGCCAGCAGCACCGTGGGATCGCACATCAGGCCCATGGCGATCAGCGCGCGCTGGCGCATGCCGCCGGAGAACTCGTGCGGGTAGGAGTTGATCCGCTTGGCGGCGTTGGGGATGCCCACTCGGTCCAGCGACTCGACGGCGCGCTTTCGCGCGTCGGCGCCGGAGGAGCCGGGGCGGTGCACCTTGAACGCCTCGATCAGCTGGTTGCCGATGGTGTACTGCGGGTGGAGGGACGACATCGGGTCCTGGAAGACCATGGCGATGTCGTTGCCGCGCATGTTGCGGACCTCGCCGTCGCCGATGGAGTTGAGGTTCTTGCCGACGACGGTGATGTCGCCGGTGACGTCGGCGTTGGTGCCGCGGTGCAGGCCCATCAGGGCCAGGGAGGTGGCGCTCTTGCCCGATCCGGACTCCCCGACGATGCCCACCGCTCCGCCGGAGGGCACGTCGAAGGAGATGCCGTCCACCGCTGTGATCCGCCCCTCCAGGGTGGGGAACGTGATCCGCAGATCGCTGACACTGACGACCGGCTCGGTCATGGTCGCCTCACCTCCGGTCCGGTTGGCCCCAGCGGCCAGGTTTGCAGAACTCGACACGACTGCTCCCTCAGGCGCCCACGCGCACGCGGGGGTCGACCCACGCGTACAGCACGTCGACGATCAGGTTGGCGATGACCACGAACACCGCCGTGAACATGGTGACGCCCAGCACCACCGGCAGGTCGTTGCCGCGGATCGCGTCGACGGCGAACTTGCCCAGGCCGGGCAGGGAGAACGTGCTCTCGGTGAGCACCGCGCCGCCCAGCATCAGGCCGAAGTCCAGGCCGAAGATCGTGATGATCGGGGTCAGCGCCGCGCGCAGGCCGTGCTTGGTGACGACCTTGCGCTCGGCCAGGCCCTTGGCCCGGGCGGTGCGGATGAAGTCCTCGCCCATGGTGTCGAGCATCCCGGCGCGGGTCAGCCGGGCGTACATGGCGGCGTAGAGGAACGCCAGCGTCACCCACGGCAGCACCAGCCCGTGCGCCCACGCCAGCGGGTTCTCGGTGAAGGCGGTGTAGCTCCCGCCCGGCGGGAAGATCGGCCAGTAGTAGCTCAGCAGGGCGAGGGAGACCAGGCCGGTGAAGAAGATCGGCAGGGAGACGCCGGCCAGCGCCGTCATCATCGCGGCGCGGTCGATCAGTGAACCGCGGCGCAGCGCCGAGAGCACGCCGATGGACACGCCGGCCACCAGCCAGATCACGGCGGCGCCGATCGCCAGTGATCCGGTCACCGGCAACCGGTCCATGAGCTGCGGCCAGACCTCGGTGTTGGTCTTGAAGGAGTAGCCGAAGCACGGGGCGTCGCAGCGGATGATGTCGGTGCCGCTGTCGTAGTCCTGGCCCATCACCAGACCGGAGACGAACTCCCAGTACTGCACGGTGATCGGCTCGTCCAGGTTCAGCCGCTCCTTCGTCGCTTCGATCGCCTCGGGGCTGGGCGACTTGCCGATGTAGCGGGCCGCGAGGGCGTCGGAATCGGTGCCGGCCAGGCGCGGCAGCAGGAAGAAGATCGCGAACACGACCATGGTGACCACGAGCAGCAGGACGACGCCCGCGGCCAGGCGGCGGAGAATGTAGCGGATCACAGCGGGCGGCCGAAGCCTTCACCTGCCTTGCTTCACGAGTGAGGTGTCGGGGGGTGCGGGCCGGCTTGTGGCCCGCCCGCACCCGTCAGGCCGCGGCCGGCCCCCCGCGTCGGGGGCCGGCCGGGCCGTCGTGCCTAGTTCTGCTCCAGCCCCAGCGCGGAGTAGTCGTACATCTTGTACGCCTCGCTGAAGTAGACGTTGCTCAGCTCCTCCGGGCGGTAGAGCAGCGCCTTCTGGTTCAGGTACGGCAGGAAGGTCGCCGACTCCATGGCGAGCTGGTTGACCTGCCCGTAGATGTCGGCGCGCTCCTCGGCGGACTCGGTCTGGACCGAGCGGTCGAGCAGCTCGTTGACCTTGGGGTCGTCCAGCTCGGACAGGTTGGAGTTGCCGGCCTGCTTGATGGAGTCGCCGTGCATGATCTGCGACATGAAGCCGTAGCCGGAGGGCCAGTCGGCGCCCCAGCCGTAGGCCATGATGCCCAGCTCCTCGCGGTGGACGAACTCGGGCGAGCCCGCCTGCTCGCTGGTGTAGGTACCGGCCGGGTAACCCTTCAGGTCGGTCTCGATGCCGTACTGCTTCAGAGCCTGCTGCAGAGCCTCGGCGGTCTTCTTCTCCTTGTCGCGGTCGGAGCGGTAGGAGATGTTGGTCGAGAACCCGTCGGGCATACCGCACTCCTCAAGTGCCTGCTCGACCTTCTGCTTGCTGCCCTTGTGGCCCTTGGTGCCGTAGGGGTCGATGTCCTCGTAGCCCTTGATGGAGGGCGGCAGCATGTTGGTGGCGATGTCGCCGGCGATGGTGCCGCCCCAGGCGCCCTGCATGGCGGTCTTGTCGGCGCCGTAGAGGATGGCCTCGCGGCAGGCCTTGTCGTCGAACGGCTCGACGTTGGGGTTGATCGCGAAGTACAGCAGGAACCCGGTCTGGGGGTTGTCGGCGTTGGCCTTCAGGTCCTCGCTGCGCAGGATGTCCTGGCGAGCCGAGGCCTCGACGCCCAGGCCGGCGACGTCGACGTGCAGGTCCCCGTTGAGCAGGCGCTTGTCCCGGTCGTTCTCCTCCTGCTTGAACTGCACCTGGATCTTGTCCGGGCGGTTGCGGGTCAGGGGGTCGGTCTCGGGGTCGTACTCCTCGTTGCGCACGAGTGTGAGCGTCTGGCCCGGGGTCCACTCGCTCTCGAACTTGTAGGGCCCGTTGGAGACGACCTTGGTCTGGTACTGGTCACCGGTGTCGGCGTCGGCGGGCACCGGCGACGTCTGCGGCATGGCGGCCAGGTAGTCGAACTCCGCGAACGGCTTCTTCAGGTGGAACTTGACGGTGCGGTCGTCGGGCGTGGTGACCCCGGTGAAGTCGTCGAGGTCGTCGTTCTCGTAGGGGCCCTGGTAGTCACCGGCGTCCAGGAGCTGGAAGAAGTAGTTCGGCCCCTTGTTCAGGACCTCCGGGGCGAAGTTGCTGCGCGCGATGGCGTATTTGACGTCCTCGGAGGTGATCTTCGAGCCGTCCTGGAACCGCAGGCCCTTCTTCAGGGTGTAGGTCCAGGTGAGCCCGTCGTCACTGACCTCGCCGAGGTCGGTGGCCAGGTCGGGGATGGGCTCCTGGCCCTTCTCGCCGGGCTTCTGGGGGTAGGTCACCAGGGTGCGCGCGTAGAGCCGCGTGAAGTCCCAGTTGGCGGCGTAGTAGGTGTTGCCCGGGTCCAGGGAGTCGAACTGGTCGGAGTGGGCGAACTTCAGCGTGCCGCCCTTCTCCGTGCCCTTGTCGACGATGCTGGTGATGGCGGAGTCGTCGACGGAGTAGTCGCCTCCTCCTCCGCCGCCGTCCTCGTTGCCGCCGCCTCCGCAGGCGGTAAGGAGCATCGCCACCGATGTGCCGGCGGCGGCGAGGCCCAGCCATTTCTTAGTCACTGGCGTTCGCCTTTCTCTACGCGAAACGAGTGGTGCGGGCGCCGATCGGGCGCCGGGACACCGGGGGGTCGGTGGTGGGTCAGGATTGGGTGCGGGGGTCCAGCGCATCGCGCAGACCGTCGCCGAAGAGGTTGAACGCGAGCACCGTCAAGAAGATCGCCAGACCGGGGGCGAGCATGAAATTGGGTGCGGAGTCGTAGTAGTCGACCGCTTCGGACAGCATGCCGCCCCATGTCGCTGTGGGCGGCTCGACGCCGACGCCGAGGAAGGACAGCGCGGCCTCGAAGAGGATGTTGGTGGGGATCAGCAGCGTGGAGTACACGAGGATCGGCGCCACCAGGTTGGGCAGGAGCTCCTTGCGCAGGATGTAGAAGTTGCTCGCGCCGAGGCTGCGGGAGGCTTCGACGAACTCGCGCTCGCGCAGGCTCAGCGTCTGGCCGCGGATGATGCGGCCGATGTAGGGCCAGTTGAAGAACCCGATGATGAACACCAGAATCGCGATGCGCAGCGCGTTGTCCTGGAGCCCGAAGGCGGAGTCGGGCAGCACCCCGACCATCGCCATGGCGAACAGCAGTAGCGGGAACGCCAGGAAGATGTCCATCAGCCGGCTGATGAGGGCGTCGACCCAGCCGCCGAAGTAGCCGGCGATGATGCCCATGACGGTGCCGATGACCACCGAGACCAGCGTGGCCAGGAATCCGATGAGCATGGAGATGCGGGCGCCGTAGACGACGCGGCTGAAGATGTCGCGGCCGGTGACGGGCTCGACGCCGAACAGGTACTCGCCGCTGGCGCCGCCGAAGGCGCCGATGGGCGTGCCCAGGACGGGGTCGATCGTATCGCGGTTCCACTGGTTGGGCGGATGCCCCAGCAGCGTCACGATCAGCGGCGCCAGAAGCGCCACGAGCGCCATGAAGACGACGAAGACGCCGCCGCTCATGGCGACCTTGTCCTTGCGGAGCCGCATCCAGGCGATCTGGCCCAGGGAGCGCCCGCGGTCGCGCACGCCGCCCTTTTCGGCGAGCGCATCGGAGTGGGCCTCCTCGGCCGACCCCGGTACGTCCAAAGGCGCGGTCATAGCACCACTACTCCCCCACTAGTCCCGCTCTGTGCGGCGGCACAGTTCTCCGTTCGGGTCGCCGGAGATCCCCGGCGACCCAAGCGACGGCGCGACGGTGTGCGCGCACGCCTTGGATCCGCGCTGCATGCGGCGGTGGAGGTGTCCCCGCCGCCCGCGTGTGGCGGATGTGACCGCAGAACCAGGTAAACCGTGGACAGATGCCCGGTAAACCGCCGGTTCAACGCAGCACGGCGCTTAATGTACGCCGCGGTAACGCACCGAACGTCCAATTCTCGACGATGTGTCTCAATCGTGACGCGAGCACGACGGATCCGTCACTTGACGTGACATGACCGTGTGCATGCAAATCAAAACCGTTTGTGCATCAGATGAACACACCGCATTCGAGGGCACGCCCGGGTCGAGGACTCATCCGGCCTGCAGGCCATAATAAACGGAAAATAAGTGCAAAAGTCCCGTTCGGCAGGTAAATTTCCTGCGCCCGGTCGGGGTCATATCCGCGATCTGCGGTCCGGCCGCACCTATCGGCGCGCCGGCGCCGATTCGAAAAGGGGGCCGGCGAGTACCGATGAGGGCTGCAGGCGCTGCGGCCGGGAGAGCGCCGCCGCCGCAACCCGGGCGCCTTAGCCGCGCCGGGCTACGCGCGGACAGGCGCGCGGGCATGACGCGCGCCGGCGCCCCTGCGCGCGGGGCGCCGGGACAGCATCGCGCGGCGGCGGACCGGCGCCCCGGCCCGCCGCGGCGGACGTCCCGCCTACTCGATCCCGTGCTTGCGCAGCAGGTCCTCGATCTCCCCGAAGTCCTCGTCGCCGCCCGTCTGCTCCTTGGTGCCCTGCTTGCCGCCCTTGGCCTGACCGGACTGCCCGGACTGCGGTGCGCCGGCAGCGCCGGCGGCGCCGCCCCCGGCGCCGATGCCGGCGGCGGGGCCGCGGCCCTTCTCGGCCGCCGCGGTCTCGCCGCCCTTGCGCACACCTACACCGCGCGCCTTCATGACGCCTCCGGCCACCCACAGCACGACGGCCAGCGCGGCCACGGCGACGCCGCCCCACACGACCGGATTGAACACCAGCGAGACGAAGAACCCGAACAGGTCGGCGACCAGCCGCCACAGGATCGTCATCAGCCCCATCAGGCCGGCGGCCAGCGGCAGCAGCGACCACGCGACGCCGCGGAGACCCGAAGCGGCGCCCCTGCGGCGCCAGACGACCCACGAGATGAGCAGCCCCACGACGGTCAGGGCGGCTCCCAGCATCGGACCTGCGATGGGCAACGTTTCCGGCATGTCTCCAGTCTTGCATCCGCGTCCAGCGCCGCACATCGGGCGAGTCCCCTAGGGACCGCCCGTGTCGCGGCGCACGGCGCCCGCCGAGGCGCCCGGACGCGGGGTCAGGGGGCGACCAGCGACTCGATCCAGGACATGTCCACGCCGACCAGCGACTCCAGCACCGACAGCCGGCCACCGGGTTCGAAGGCGACCTGGTCGAGGACGGCCACGGTCGCGCATCCCGCCGCCAGCGCGGACGCCACCCCCACCCGGGAGTCCTCGAAAGCCACGCACCCGGCGGGGTCGACGCCCAGCAGCCGGGCGGCCTGGAGGTAAGGGGCGGGGTCGGGCTTATTGGCCTCGACCTCGTCGCCGGCGACCGAGACGTCGAAGCTGTCCGCCCCGATGGCCCCGATGGCCGAGTCGACCAGGGGCCGCTGCGTGGAGGTGACCAGCGCCGAGGGGACGCCCGAGTCCGCCACGAGGGCCACCAGCTCCTTGGCCCCGGGGCGCAGCTCGGCGCCCCCGGCCGACTGGCGGGCGAACTCCGCCTGCAGGCGCTCGGCGACGTCGGCGGGATCGGCCCGCACGCCGGCCCGCTCGATCATGTAGCGGGCCACCGGCACGGCGGCGCCCCCGATGTTGCGGCGGTGGTCCTCATGGGTCCACACCCCGCCGAGGGCGGCCGCCGTCGCCGCCTCGGCCCGCCCCCACAGGCTCTCGCTGTCGATCAGGGTGCCGTCCATGTCGAAGAGGACGGCCTGCAGGGGCGAGCCGGTGTCGGTCATACGTTGAAGTATTTAGCCTCCGGGTGATGAACGACGATCGCGTCGGTGGCCTGTTCGGGAACGAGTTGGAACTCTTCGGACAACGTGACGCCGACGCGCTCGGGCTCCAGCAGCTTGACGACCTTGGCGCGGTCCTCCAGGTCCGGGCAGGCGCCGTAGCCCAGCGAGAAGCGGGCGCCCCGGTATCCCAGCTTGAAGAACGACTCCAGTTCGGCGGGGTCCTCGCCGGCGAAACCCAGCTCCGAGCGGATCCGGGTGTGCCAGTACTCGGCCAGCGCCTCGGTCAGCTGCACCGAAAGGCCGTGCAGCTCCAGGTAGTCGCGGTAGGCGTTCTTCTCGAACAGCTCCTGGGTGGCGCGGCTGATGGCCGAGCCGACCGTGACGATCTGCAGCGGCAGCACGTCGAGCTCGCCCGACTCCTTGGGCCGCCAGTAGTCCGACAGGCAGAGGTGGCGGTCGCGGCGCTGGCGCGGGAAGCTGAAGCGGGTGCGCTCGGCGCCCTCCTCGTCCAGCACCACCAGGTCGTCGCCCTCGCTGTAGCAGGGGAAGTACCCGTAGACCACCGCGGCCTCCAGCAGGCCCTCGGTCTGGATGCGGTCCAGCCAGGCGCGCATGCGCGGCCGACCCTCGGTCTCGACCAGCTCCTCGTAACTGGGGCCGTCGTCCTTCTTGGACGCCTTCAGGCCCCACTGGCCCATGAAGGTGGCCCGCTCGTCCAGGTAGGCGGTGTAGTCGGCCAGCGGGATGCCCTTGCTGATCCGGTCGCCCCAGAACGGCGGGGTGGGCAGCGGGTTGTCGGTGGCCACGTCACTGCGCGCGGGCATGTCCTCGGGCGCGGTGACCTCAAGCTTGGCGCCGCCCTTGACCTTGCGCTTGCGCAGGGCGGGCAGCTCGGCGCCTTCGACACCGCGCTTGTAGTCCATGAAGGCGTCCATCAGGCGCAGGCCCTCGAAGGCGTCCTTGGCGTAGCGGACCTCGCCGCCGAACATGTCGGCGAGGTCCTCCTCGACGAAGGAGCGGGTCAGCGCCGCACCGCCCAGCAGGACGGGGAAGTTCTCGGACATCCCCCGGGAGTTCATCTCCTCGAGGTTCTCCTTCATGATCACCGTGGACTTCACCAGCAGGCCGGACATGCCGATGATGTCGGCCTTCTGCTCCTCGGCGGCCTCCAGGATGGTCGACACCGGCTGCTTGATGCCGAGGTTGACCACGTCGTAGCCGTTGTTGGAGAGGATGATGTCGACAAGATTCTTGCCGATGTCGTGCACGTCGCCCTTGACGGTGGCGAGCACGATGCGGCCCTTGCCCTCCTCGTCTTCGGACTTCTCCATGTGCGGCTCAAGATGGGCCACGGCGGACTTCATGCACTCGGCCGACTTCAGCACGAACGGCAGCTGCATCTCGCCGGAGCCGAACAGGTCGCCCACGACCTTCATACCGGCCAGCAGGGTGTCGTTGACGATCTGCAGGGCCGGACGCTCGGTCAGCGCCTCGTCCAGGTCGGCGTCCATGCCGTTCATCTCGCCGTCGATGATGCGGCGCTCAAGGCGCTCCCACAGCGGCAGCTGAGCCAGCGCGTCGGCGCGCGAGGCCTTCAGCGCCTGGGCGTCGACGCCCTCGAACAGGTCGAGGAACTTCGACAGCGGGTCGTAGTCGTCGGTGCGCCGGTCGTAGATCATGTCCAGCGCCACCTGGCGCTGCTCGTCCGGGATCCGGTTCATCGGCAGGATCTTGGACGCGTGCACGATGGCCGAGGTCAGGCCCACCTGGGTGCACTCGTGCAGGAACACCGAGTTCAGCACGATGCGCGCGGCCGGGTTGAGGCCGAAGGAGAGGTTGGACAGCCCCAGGGTGGTCTGCACACCCGGGTAGAGCCGGTTGATCTCCTTGATGGCCTCGATCGTCTCGATGCCGTCGCGCCGGGTCTCGTCCTGGCCGGTACCGATGGGGAAGGTCAGGGCATCGATGATGATGTCCCCGCGGTCCATCCCCCACTCGCCGGTGAGCTCGTCGATGAGGCGGGAGGCTACGCGCACCTTCCACTCCGCGGTGCGGGCCTGGCCGTCCTCGTCGATCGTCAGCCCGACCACGGCGGCGCCGTGCTCCTTGATGACCGGCATCAGCCGCTTCATCTTGGAGTCGGGGCCGTCGCCGTCCTCGTAGTTGACGGAGTTGATCACCGCGCGGCCGCCGAGCCTCTCCAAGCCCGCTTCGACGACGTCGGGCTCGGTGGAGTCGAGCATGATGGGCAGCGTCGAGGCGGTCGCCAGACGCGAGGCCAGCTCGCTCATGTCGGCCTTGCCGTCGCGGCCCACGTAGTCGACGTTGAGGTCGAGCAGGTGGGCGCCGTCGGCGATCTGGTCGCGGGCGATCTCCACGCAGTCGTCGTAGCGCTCCTCCACCATCGCCTCGCGGAACTTCTTCGACCCGTTGGCGTTGGTGCGCTCGCCCACGGCCAGGTAGCTGAGGTCCTGGCGGAAGGGGACGCTCTGGTAGAGGGAGGCGGCGGACGCCGGGTTCTCGGCGTTGCGGTTCTTGACGCCGCGGCCCCCGACGCGCTCGACGACCTGGCGCAGGTGCTCGGGCGTGGTGCCGCAGCAGCCGCCGGCGATGTTCAGCCCGAACTCCCCGGTGAAGGAGTCGTGGGCGTCGGCCAGCTCGTTGGGCTGCAGCGGGTAGACGGCGCCGTTGGCGCCGAGTTCGGGCAGTCCGGCGTTGGGCATGCAGGAGATGTTCACCTGCGCGTGCTGGGACAGGTAGCGCAGGTGCTCGCTCATCTCGGCGGGGCCGGTGGCGCAGTTGATGCCGATGACGTCGATGCCCAGCGGCTCCAGGGAGGTCAGCGCGGCGCCGATCTCCGAGCCCAGCAGCATGGTTCCGGTTGTCTCGATGGTTACCTGGGCGATGATCGGGATGTCGACGCCCTTGGCGCGCCGCGCGCGCACCGCGCCGACCACAGCGGCCTTGGTCTGCAGCAGGTCCTGGCAGGTCTCGACGAGGATGGCGTCGGCGCCGCCCTCGATGAGGCCGATGTGGCACCGCTCGTAGTAGTCGCGGATGGTGGCGTAGTCGACATGGCCGAGGGAGGGAAGCTTCGTCCCGGGACCGGCCGCGCCCAGGACGTATCGGGGATGGTCGGGGGTCGTGTAATCGTCGGCGACCTCGCGGGCCAGACGGGCTCCGGCCTCGGCGAGCTCGTAGGTGCGTTCGGGTATGTCGTATTCTCCGAGCGCGGCGTAGTTCGTGCCGAAGGTGTTGGTCTCGACACAGTCCACGCCGACGTCGAAGAAAGCCGCGTGTGTGGATCGCACAACGTCGGGCCGAGTCACATTGAGGATCTCGTTGCAGCCTTCGAGCCCGTTGAAATCATCGAGGCTGAGATCGTGGGCCTGAAGCATCGTGCCCATCGCGCCGTCAGCGATGATGACACGTTGGGCGAGGGCATCACGGAAGGAGAGTCGAGAACTCATAACCTTCAACTGTAGTGTCGGCCGTCCTCCGCCGCCCGCCGAGGGGGGCCTCCCCCGGTGTGTCCTGGACGACAGCGCAGGTCAGACGGTGCGCAGCGCAACCAGAAAGTCGCTGCGCCGTGCGCTGGAATGAACGCGCGCCACCGGGCGGTTATGCCCGTAGGGTCCGTGGCCATAGGGTGGTCGTGGTCCACTGCGAATGCGCGCGGCCGGGCGGGCGGCCGGTTGGCTGTCGCCGCCGCGGGCAATCGTGGTAGTGCTGGATGGCGCGTGGGCATCACGCGCGATCGACCCGAACGACTGGCCCGGGTCGCCGCACGCGGCGCGCCCGGGAATGGTGAGGAGGCGGTCAGTGACCGAGCTCGACAGCGCGCCCGAGCTCGTCGAGCCTGTCATGGTTGCCGCGTTCGAGGGCTGGAACGACGCCGGCGAGGCGGCGAGCGCCGTCATCGAGCACCTGGGCTCGACCTGGGACGCCGACGAGCTGCTCGCGCTGCAGCCCGACGACTACTACGACTTCCAGGTCTCGCGCCCGCGCGCGACCGTGGTCGACGGCGAGCACCGCGGCATCACCTGGCCGACCACGCGTGTCTCCGTCGCCCGGCCCAAGGGCGCGCGCAACGACGTGGTGCTGGTCAGCGGCCCTGAGCCGAACATGCGCTGGCGCGGGTTCGCCGGCGACCTGCTGTCGATCGCCCGCGAGCTGGGTGTGCGCCGGATCGTGCTGGTCGGTGCGCTCCTGGCCGACTCCCCGCATACGCGCCCGGTGCCGGTGACCGGCACCACCTCCCCCAGCGCGCTGCGGAACTCGCTGCACCTGGAGCCCACCTCCTACGACGGACCCACCGGCATCCTCGGGGTGCTGCACGAAGCCTTCGATTCCGCCGGTCTGGAGGCGGTTTCGCTCTGGGCGGCGGTTCCGCACTACGTCGCGCAGCCGCCGTGCCCCAAGGGCACCCTGGCGCTGCTGCGGCGGGTCGAGGACGTGCTCGACCTCACCGTGCCGATGGGCGACTTGCCCGAGGAGGCGCGGGCCTGGGAGCGCGGGGTCGACGAACTCGCCTCGGAGGACGACGACATCGCCGGCTACGTCCGCAGCCTGGAGGAGGCCAAG
Source organism: Streptomonospora litoralis (assembly GCF_004323735.1). Taxonomy (GTDB): domain Bacteria; phylum Actinomycetota; class Actinomycetes; order Streptosporangiales; family Streptosporangiaceae; genus Streptomonospora; species Streptomonospora litoralis. The sequence goes on from NZ_CP036455.1 coordinate 3,207,478, forward strand.
GACGCCGCCGACCTGCCCGAGGCCACCGGAGAGGCCATCGCGCGCGAGTTCGAGCGCTACCTCAAGCGGCGCGGCCGCGGCTGAGCCCTCCGCCGCTTGCGCCTGCCGCCCCACTGCGGGCCCGCGGCGGCTCGCGGCCGGAACCGTGCTCGCGTGACCGGGCGGCACCTACCTTCGTACCCGCAGTCGGCGAGGCGCCGCCGTTGCGGTGCGGCGGCGCCGCACCGCTCAGGGGCGGATCCGCTGCCACTCCCCCGTGGCCAGCACCGTCGCCCAGGCTCCGGCGATGCGGGCAAGACCGCGCCGGACCTCGTCGACGACCGCGGGCGCCAGCAGCTGCAACGGTTCGCCCGAGGGCTCCAGCCGCACGGTGACGCGCAGCCCTTCGAGGATCCGCTGACCGCGCTCGATCGCGTCGGCGTCGAAGGAGCGGCCTCCGGCGCGGTGCAGCGCCGCCGCGATGGCGTCGCGCAGCGAGACCGCCTCCTCGAAGTCGGCCAGGGTGATGGGGATCGCCCCTTCGGTCACCAGTCGGCGGTCGCGCAGGAAGGCGGCGAGTTCGGCGCGGTCGGTGAGGTCGTCGCCGGTGGAGACGAACGCCTGGACGAGGGCGGCGGCGGAGCTCAGCTCTGTGGGGGTGGTCATGGTCACCATCCCACCACGCTCGGCGACGTGCTTGTGACCTGCGCAAGCGCTGCGGCCACAAGTGGCCGCCCTATCCGGCCCGATATGCCCTGACCTGGTCGTTTCCGTCATCCCCGCGGCGCACGGGCCGGATGCGGCCGCATCGGCACCCGCGGACCTTCGGCCCTGTCGGTGAGTCGGTGCTGCGTGCCTGGCTGTCGAGGGGTCGGGGGGGCGGGGTCGGGGTCGGGGGATCGGGTCCGCTGGGCGGCCTTGCCGGCCGGCCGGGTGAAGGGTGGTCTTCACGGGAAAGCAGCGGCAACGGCGGCAGCGGGGCCGCGCCCGCGGCCGCCGAATCGGGTGCTCGCCGGTGGCCGTCGCGGCGAAGGGCGGCGAGGGCGGCGGGGCCGGGCCCGCGGTGCTCGGCGGCGGTCATGCAGCCGGACCGGGGCCACGAGTCGCACGTACGTGCGGTGGTATCCGCCTCGGTGCCGCCCCGAGGGGCCACCCGCACATCGTCATTCCGCGATACGAAACAGAACCGGGTGTTTTGTCCACCAATGCACGATTTCTCGGTGGGTCCGCGCCCGCGCCGCAGCGGCGAGGCCGCGCCACCCCGCGCGGCCGCCGGCCTGCGCGGCCCCGGCCGTAACACGGCGACACCCAGCCGGCCAACCGGCGCCGGTATGTCCGGTATGCCGACTCATCCGGCGATGATCGTGATCTTATGGTCACGGAATGCGCTTTCCGGCGACCATAAGTTCACGATAGACGGGACAAGCCGCGCCGAGTCTGTCTGTGGGGACGGATTCGGCGCCGAATCCGTCCCCACAGACAGACTCGGCGGGACCGGTGCCGCCCAGCGCAAGGTTTCGACCAGACAATGGCCGGAATCCGGTGAAAACCACGCGTTGGATGCGCCGACCGGCCCGCGGCGGCCCAACGCCGCCCCCCCCCCCCCCCGGCCGCCGCCACCGGCGAGCACCGGGTGCGTCGACCGCGGGCCGGACCCTGCGCCGTCCTCGGTGCCCGTCGTTCCCCGTCAGGCGTCCCGCCACCCGGCAGGCCAGCAAGGCCGCCCAGCAGACCCGAGCCGCCCCCGCCGCAACCGCAACCGGCGAGCACCCGACCCGTCGACCGGGGGCCTGGCCCACTGCCGTCCTCGCCGCGGCTTTTCCCCGCAGGCGTCCCGCCACCCGGCAGGCCAGCAAGGCCGCACAGCAAACCCGAGCCGCCCCCGCCGCACGCGCCACCACGCCACCGCAAGCGTTCCTACGGCTGGGAGTACCGGCTCGACAGCGCGCCCGGCGCCTTTACAACCGCACGCCCAGCAGGGTGTCGGCGGTGTCGCGCATCAGGGCGGGGGCGGCGGGGTCGTCGCCCCCGCCCGCCAGTGCGCGCTCGGCCCAGTCGTCGAGAGCGGCCACCGCGGCGGCGCTGTCCAGGTCGTCGGCCAGGGCCGCGCGGACGCGCTCAAGCGTCGGCATCGCATCGGGGCCCGCGCTCCGGTCGGCGGCTGCCCGCCAGCGCTCCAGGCGCTGCGCGGCCTCTGACAGCGAGTCCTCGCTCCACTGCCAGGCGGTGCGGTAGTGGTGGCCGAGCATGGCCACGCGCACCGCCATGGGGTCGACACCGCGCTTGCGCAGCGACGAGGCGAAGACCAGGTTGCCGCGCGACTTCGACATCTTCTCGCCGTCGAGACCGACCATACCCACGTGCATGTAGGTGCGGGCGTGCGGGCCGCTACCGGTGGCGCTCCGCGCCTCGGCGGCGCCCATCTCGTGGTGCGGGAAGACCAGGTCGTCGCCGCCGCCGTTCAGGTCGAAGCCCATGCCCAGCTCGTTCAGCGAGATCGCGCTGCACTCCACGTGCCAGCCCGGGCGGCCGCGCCCCAGCGCGGTGTCCCAGGCGGGCTCGCCGGGGCGCTCGGCGCGCCACAGCAGCCAGTCCAGCGGATCCTTCTTGCCCAGGCGCTCGGGGTCGCCGCCGCGCTCGGGGAACAGCTCGGTCATCTGCTCCCGGCTCAGGCCGCTGACCTCGCCGAACTTGGCGGCTTCGGCGACGGAGAAATAGACGTCGCCCTCCAGCTCGTAGGCGGCTCCGGCCTCGCGGATGCGGGCGACGAAGTCGGCGATCAGCTGCACCGACTCTACGACGCCGACGTAAGCCCGGGGTGGCAGGATCCGCAGCGCCGCCATGTCCTCGCGGAAGACCTGGACCTCGTGCTCGGCCAGCTCCCGCCAGTCCTCACCGTTGGCCTCGGCCCGCTCCAGCAGTGGATCGTCGACGTCGGTGACGTTCTGCACGTAGTCGACCCCGTGACCGGAGTCACGCAGCACCCGGACCACCAGGTCGAAGGTGAGGTAGGTGAAGGCGTGCCCGATGTGGGCGGCGTCGTAGGGCGTGATGCCGCAGACGTACATCCGGGCCGTGGGCCCGGGATCGAGGGGGCGGAGGGCGCCGGAGACGGTGTCGTGGACGCGGAGCGGACCGCCGCTGCCGGGCAGGCGGACGAGGTCGGGAGCGGGCCAAGAACGCATGTGCAGAGGATATCGGCCGCTTTGGGCACCGACGGCCCGGACTCACCGTAGTGCCCCCACGCCGCCGATGTTCAGCCGATTTTAGCGAGGAGCCCCGGCTCTTCAGAGCCGGGAGGAATCGCTTCTCATCACGTCTCTGCCCCGAATGCGAGCACGCCTGCGGATATCGGCGTTCGCCCCCCGCCGGGGCGGCGGTGATCGTAGGATCACCGCTGTGAAGATCGTCGTGCAGGCCAAACTCGTGCCCGATGCCGCACAGGCGTCCGCGCTGTCAGCGACCCTGCGCACCCTCAACGAGGCCGCCAACCGGGTCTCGGCGGTGGCCTTCGAGCACGGCGTGCCGCGCGAGTACGAGCTGCGCAAGCACACCTACGCCGACCTGCGCTCCCAAGGGCTGGGCGCCCAGGCGGCCCAGCACACCATCAAGAAGGTCCGCGACGCCTACACCACGCTGGCGGCCAATATCCGGGCGGCCGGCCACCTCGGCACACCCGGTTCGAAGCGCCGCCGCAACGCCGAGTCCGCGCCGATCTCCTTCCGGCCCGAAGCCGCCCACCCCTTCGACGACCGGTGCCTGTCCTGGCAGTACGACCAGCGGACCGTCAGTATCTGGACCACCGCGGGCCGGTTGAAGAACGTGCGCTTCGCCTGCGCACCGGACGCCCTCAAGATGCTGATCGAGCACCGGCAGGGCGAATCGGACCTGGTCGAACGCGACGGCGTGTTCTACCTGATGGCCACCTGCGAGGTGGCCGAGGCCGAGCAGTATGAACCGGACGGGTTCATCGGTGTGGACCTGGGCATCGCCAACATCGCGACCACCTCCACCGGCTACCGGGCGGCCGGGCGGGGCCTGAACCGCCACCGCAGGCGCCAGGCCGCCCTGCGGGCCGAACTCCAGGCCAAAAGGACCAAGTCCGCCAAACGCCGGTTGAAGACGCGGCGGCGCAGGGAAGCGCGCCACGCCGCGAACACCAACCCGCCAAGCAGATCGTGACCGAGGCTGAACGCACCTCGGCCGGTATCGCCCTGGAAGACCTGACGGGGATCCGGCAGAGGGTACGGCTTTGCAGGCCCCAACGGGTCGCGATCCATTCCTGGGCCTTCGCCCGGCTCGCCGCCTTCATCACCTACAAGGCCAAGCGGGCCGGGGTGCCGCTGGTGCAGGTGGAGCCGGCCTACACCAGCCGGGAATGCGCCGAATGCCACCACATCGACACGAGGAACAGGGTCGATCGGGCCCGGTTCGTGTGCCGGTCGTGCGGGGTCGTTGCCCACGCCGACCGCAACGCTTCCCGCAACCTCGCCGTACGCGGCGAGGCTGCGTGGAATGCGGGGCGTGAGTCACGCGTCCCTGCCACCCCATAAGGGGTGTCTGGACGGAGGAGCCCACCCGGCAGCCGGTCGGGCGGCTACCTCCAAGCCCGGCCCTACGGGACCGGGTCAAGCTGACCCCCGCCGGTGGAGCGCGGCGATGGAGGTGACACTCGCCACCACCGCCAGCGCGCACATCAGCGCCAGCTCCTCGTTGCCGAAGCGCCAGTGCAGCACCGCGGCAGGCAGCGCCACGATGTAGAGCAGCCAGTAGGCGGCCCGCTCCGGCATGCGGGGCCGCCTCCAGCGGCGCGGGCCCGGTGGCTGCGCGGCGGAACGGCCGCCCATGCCGCTTGCGGCGGGCGGCCCGTCCCGGCCGTCGCGGCCGCGCCACGCACGTCTGACCATCACGGCGACATCGTCATCCCTTCGCCCGTCGGGGCGGAGTCGTCTCCGCGGACCGCCGCCCGGGTGAGGGCGGGCGGCCTCAGGAGTCCGTACGGGAACCGCGGTCACGCTTCCCGATGCAGGTAGACGTCTGCTGTCGGCAGGCGGTTTACCCGCCCGGACGGCCGCGGGGCGGCCGCCGGCGTCACCGCACCAGGTACCAGGCGGCGGGATCGCCCGGACGGCCGGTGAAACCGTAGCGCAGCGCGCTGCGGCCGCAGGCGGCCAGAGTGACGGATGAGGTCGCCCACACCCGGCCGCCGTCGAACTCCGAGCGGGCGATCAGCGAGGCGGGGTCGTCGGTGCGCTCGCCGAACCCGCCCGTGCGGGCGTCGCCGCGGGCGGCGTCGTCCAGCAGTCCGGGCCACGCACCCCAGAGGTCGGCCACGCTCTGGGCGCGGGCCAGGTGCCGGGGGTCCGGGTCGGGGCGGGTGCGCGCGAACACCGGCCCGTGGCGGCGGGCGCGGGGCGCCTCGGCGTCGCAGCCGGAGTTGACCAGCACGGTGACTCCCGGCACCAGCCGCACCTCACTCGCCCTGGTGCCGTCCCACGAATGCAGCACCGCCCCGTCGGCATCGGCGATCAGCAGGTGGAAGGGGTCGTAGTGGCGCGCCTCGCCGGAGTCGAGGCCGAGTTCGCCGCTCTCGGCCGCCGCCAACGGCAGTCGTCCCCGGCTGTAGCGCGTCGTACCGGGCGGCACGGTGGTGTCGGCGGGTGATACCGACCCCGGGGGGATGCCGTTCAGCAGCGCGGCCACCCGGGGAGCGCTCCCCTCGGCGGCGTGCGCGGCCAGCCAGGTGCCGCCCTCGCGTGTGTCGCGCCCGCCGATCAGGGCGGGGCGCTCGGGCCAGTGCGCCGCCGGGGGCTGCCAGGCGCGGTCCAGCATCTCGTCGCGCAGCGCGGCCAGGACCAGCGGCGTCGACGCGTCCGGGTCGTAGCCGACGATCACCGTGCACATCTCGCCTCCACTTCCGCGGCGCCCGCGCATCCGTCGGGGCCTCGCCCGCACACCTGTCGAACGTGCCCGCACGAGCCGGTGTTCCGCCCCGCCGCGGCGACCGCCGGCGCCGTGTGCCAATCTCGCCGCATGAGCGAGTCACAGGTGCGGATCACGGACGTCATCGTCGACTGCCGCGACCCCGAGCGGCTGGCCGCGTTCTGGTCGGCGGTCCTGGGCAGTCGGGTGAAGGTGCGCATCGGACCCTACGTCTTCCTGGACGGCGGTGCGGGACCGGGGATGGGGTTCCAGCGCAGCGACACACCGGGGACCGGTAAGAACCGCGTCCACCTGGATCTGCGGGCTGTGGACCCCCGCGCCGAACAGCGCAGGATCGAGGAGCTGGGCGGGCGCCGCCTGCCGGAGTACGCCGAGGGCGGTTTCCTGGTCATGGCCGATCCCGAGGGAAACGTGTTCTGCATCCTGCCCGAGCAGGCGTTCGACGTCGACGACGCCGGCCGGGCGGACTATCTCGGCGGCGCCTGACGCCGCGGCGCGGCAGCACCGCACCCGGAGCGCCCTACACCGGCGGCCAGGGGATGGCGGGCCAGTCGGGCGAGGGGTAGGGGTGGACCCTGTGGTGGCGCAGCAGTTCGACGCGCCGCAGCACGGCGTAGCTTTCCGGCCCGGTGAGGTGGCGCCGCAGCTCGCTCGCCACCGGGCTTTCGGGGTCGCGCAGCCGCTCCTCCAGCAGCGCCAGCCCGGCCAGGGCCTCGTCGGTGAGCGGTTCGCCCTGCCACTGCCACAGCACGGTGCGCAGCTTGTAGTCCTCGGCGAAGGAGACGCCGTGGTCGCAGCCGTAGAGGTGGCCGGACATCATGGGCAGCAGGTGGCCGATCTTGCGGTCGGAGTTGTTGATGACCGCGTCGAACACCGCCATGCGGCGCAGGCCGGGGTGGTCGGTGTCGCGGGAGAGCTCGACGAGGTCGACGGACGGGTCGCCGTCGATCCACAACTGCACCATGCCCTCGCCGAAGGGGCCGTCGCGGTGGACGGTCGGCGGCACGACGTCCCAGCCCAGCGTGTCCGATACCGCGAACGCCGACATCTCGCGGCCGGCCAGGGTGCCGTCGGGGAAGTCCCACAGCGGCCGCTCGCCGGCCACGGGCTTGTATACGCAGCCGGCCTCGGCGCCGCCGCCCGCGACGGTGCAGTACAGGGTGGCGTTGGACGCCTCGGTCAGCCGCCCCACCGGCTGCAGCTCGCCGGTGCTCAGCAGCTCCAAGGCGTCGGTGGTCGACAGCCCTTCGAACGACGCGGTCATGTCCCCCGTCCTCACTGCGCTCCCGCTCGACGCGGGCGCCTCACATCCCGCCGGGCTTGTACCCGTTCTGGCGCGGGCAGATGTGCCCCTCGGGGTCGAGTGGCTGACCGCACAACGGGCAGTTGGGACGTCCCGCGGCGACCACTTTCATCGCCCGACCGGCGAAGGCGCGCGCCTCCCCCGCCGTCAGGTGGACGCGCAGCACGTCGCGGCCCTCGGGCGCGTCCTCGGCGAAGACCTCGACCTCCTCCTCGTCCTCGCCTTCGGACTCCTCTTCGACCTGCTGGGCCTCGATGATGACCCGTGCGGACTCGGCGTCCCAGGCCAGAGCGAGCGTGCCCACCCGGAAGTCCTCGTCGATGGGCTGCTCCAGCGGATCGTCGTCGGACTCGCCGGGCTCGCCGGCCTCCAGCGGATCGCCGAAGCGCTGCCGCACCTCTTCCAGCAGTTCCTCGATGCGTTCGGCGAGCGCCGATACCTGGGCCTTCTCCACGACGGCGCTGGTGACCCGGCCGCCGCCGGCGGCCTGCAGGAAGAAGGTGCGCTCCCCCGGCTGCCCCACCGTCCCGGCGACGAAGCGGTCCGGAGGGTCGTATTCGAACACGGACATGCCATGAACCCTAGAGGATCCTGCTCAGCCTCGCGATTCGCAGGCCGGGTCGGGCCGCACACCGTCTGGCGGCGCCGCCGCCCGGCCGCGGGCGCGCGGCAGTCGCTAACCGGCCGGGGCGGTCTGGGCGCCGCCCGCTCCCCCGCCCACGGCGGCGTCGCCGGAGGACTGCTCGGGCGAGGGCACCAGGCCGGCCGGCGAACCGCCGACGTCGTTGAGGCGCACGACGAACGGGCGCACGCTCGTGTAGCGGACCGCGGTCAGCGAGCACGGGTCGGCCTGCACGCGCTGGAACTGGTCCAGGTGCAGGCCGAGCGCGTCGGCGGCCACCGCCTTGATCACGTCGCCGTGGCTGCACACCACGTAAACGGGGTTGGCCGAGGCGGCGGTCAGGTGGGCGTTCCAGTCGCGCACGGCGGCGACGGCGCGGGCCGACATCTCGGCGAGGCTCTCGCCGTCGGGGAAGCGGGCCGCGCTGGGGTGCGCCTGGACGGTGCGCCACAGCGGCTCGCCCGCAAGGTCGGCGAGCCTGCGACCGGTCCAGGAGCCGTAATCGCACTCGTTGAACCGGTCGTCGGTGACCACTCGGCGGCCCGCTGCCGCGGCGACGGCGGCCGCGGTCTCCTGGCATCGCTCCAGCGGGCTGGAGACGACCGCGGCCAACTCCACGCCGCTCAGCCGGCGGGCGAGCTCCTCTGCCTGGCCGCGGCCGCGCTCGTCGAGGTGCACGCCCGGCGCGCGGCCGGTCAGCGTGCTGCCGGTGGTCTCGGTCAGCCCGTGGCGCACCAGGAGCAGGGTCGCCACGGGTTCGGGTGGCGGCTGCTCCCGGCGCTCGCCGGACTCGGGCTGCGGCTGCTGCGTAGGTGTGCCCATCGGGCGCAACCATATCGGGCGGCCGGCCGCTACTGCGCCGACCGGGCCTCGTCGGCCGTCGGGTCGTAGGGCTGCCCGGTGTAGGGGTCGATGGGCAGGCCCGTCTGCGGATCGATCCGCACGTTCTCGCCGGTGTCGGGGTCGCGGTACTGCCCGGTCTGCGGGTCCTGCGCCAGACCGGTCTGCGGGTCGATCGGCCAGCCGGTGACCGGGTCGACACCGGCCGAGGGCGAGGGATCGGCGGTGGGCGAGGGGGTCTCCTGCGGGCTCGGGTCGGCCTGGGTGTCCGGCTCACCCTGCTGCTCGTTCCGCTGTTCCCCGCTCTGCTCGCTCTGCGAGCTCAGCGCCGGGGTTTCGTCGCCGACCTCGCCGCCGCGCGGCTCCAGCACCCCGAAGCTGACCAGGGTGAGGATGAGGACGCCCAGCGCGCAGCGGTAGTACACGAAGGGCATGAAGCTGTGCGTGGTGATGAAGCGCATCAGCCAGGCGATGACGACGTAGCCGATGGCGAACGCCACCGCGGTGCCGACGAACGAGGCCGTCCACCCGGCGTACTCGTCACCGCCGATGTCGGTGAGCTTGTACAGCCCGGAGGCGAACACCGCCGGCATCGCCAGCAGGAAGGCGTACTCGGCGGCGTCGGCGCGCTGGAAGCCGAGCAGCCTGCCGCCGGTGATGGTGGCGCCGGACCGCGAGACGCCGGGGACGAGCGCGAGGGTCTGGAACAGCCCGTAGATGATTCCCCGGTTCACCGTCAGGTCGACGAGGGTGCGGTGCCTGCGCATGTAGCGGTCGGCCAGACCCAGGAAGACGCCGAAGACGATGAGCGTGAGCGCGATCAGCCGCAGGTCGCGGAAGATGCTGTCGATCTGCTCCTCCAGCGCCAGACCGAGGATGCCGACGGGGATGGTGCCGATGATGACGTACCAGCCCATGCGGGCGTTCATGTCGGAGCGCAGTTCCCGGTTTCCCAGCGACCGCGTCCAGGTGGACAGGATCGCCCAGATGCGTTTGCGGAAGTAGAGCAGCACCGCCAACTCGGTGCCGATCTGGCTGACCGCGGTGAATGCGGCCCCCGGATCGGGCCAGCCGAGGAACGCGGAGACCACCCGGAGGTGGCCGCTGGAGGAGATCGGGAGGAATTCGGTCAGTCCTTGGATAACACCAAGGACGATGGCCTCGAATATGGACACGGCGGGCTCGGCTCCTGGGTCTTCGTCGGCAGGCGTGGGGCTCCAGCGCCCAGGCGTTCGCGATCCGGGGGGCGAAGCCGCGGCCGGCCGTGGGAGCGCGCACGACCGGGCGCCCGCACGCCGGCGTGCGGGCGCGTTCGTCACCGACGGGGCGGTGACAGGGGCGCGACCCGTGCGGCGTGCGGGGGGCGGGACCCCGGCAGCTTACTGGGATCGGAGCCGTCACGACATCCGGGAGGCTCAGCCCCTTGGCCGCGGCGGCCCTCGGGGCGGGCGCGCGGGAGGGGACGGCGGGCCGCCGACACCGGCGAGAGCGCAGCCACTATCTCACTCTGCGTGACTTCGGGACTGCGCGGTGCGGGTCAGCGCCAGTGACAGCATAACGCGGTAATCTCCGCGCCATGGAACAGCGACAGGTGGGTGGATCGGGGCTGTGGGTGTCCCGCACTGCTCTGGGCACGATGACCTGGGGAAAGGACACCCAGGAAGAGGAAGCCGCCGATCAGCTCACCGCGTTCGTGGACGCCGGCGGCACCCTCGTCGACACCGCCGACATCTACGGCGGCGGACAGAGCGAACGCATCGTCGGACGCTTGGTCAGCGGGGTCGTCCGGCGCGACGATGTGATCATCGCCACGAAATCCGGGCACACACCGCAGGGCTACCGGCCCTGCGACCTCTCCCGCCGTCATCTGCTCGCCGCTCTGGACGCCTCGTTGCGCCGGCTGCGCACCGACCACGTCGACCTGTGGCAGCTGCACGTGCGCGACGGGGACACCCCCGTGGAGGAGACCCTGTCCGCGCTCGACGCGGCCCAGCGCGCAGGCAAGGTCCGCTACGCGGGCACCGGCGACTTCACCGCCTGGCAGTTCGCGACCTACGCCTCCTGGCAGCGCGCCTCCACCCGCTTCGCGGGCGTCCCCATCGTCACCGCCGGATGCGAGTACTCCCTGCTCAACCGCGCACCCGAACGGGAGCTGCTGCCCGCCCTCGCCGACCAGGGCGCGGGCCTGATCGCCTGGTCCCCGCTGGGCCGCGGCGTCCTCAGCGCGCAGTACCGCAACGGCATCCCCGACGCCTCCCGCGCCTCCCGCTCCCACATGGCCCAGTTCGTCGAGCCCTACCTGGACGAGCGGAGCGGACGCGTCGTGGAGTCGGTCTGCACGGCGGCGGAGGGGCTCGGCGTGTCACCCCTCGCGGTCGCTTTGAGCTGGGTCCGCGATCGCGAAGGGGTGGCCGCGGCCACCGTCGGCCCGCGGACCACCGCCCAGCTTGAGGAGATCCTGTCCATGGAGGGCGTGGAACTGCCCCGGGAGATCCGCGACGCGCTGGACGACGCGTCCTCGGCGCCGCCACCGTAGCCCGGTATGCCCCATATGCGCGGATTTGCCGCTGCGATCGTGCAGGGAGAAGCACCGCTGAAGAACGGCACGATCGCCGCTCCGTTATGCGGTCTCCTGTGGACAGTTGCAGCGGCCTGTCGTCGGGGCTCGCTAAGCTCCCAGGGACGAAACCGCCGTTGGAGAGGACCGTTCGCCATGTCGGGTACGCCCGGATCCGAGGCGCCGTCGCAGGTGCCGCCACCGCAGGCCGCCGGGCGGCACCCGGCTGCGGGGGATTCCGGGGGCGGCGACGCGGTGGGGCGGGCGCGCGAGGCGCTGGAGCAAATGGGCGCTCCCGCCGGGTTGGCGGAGCCGCTGGTAGGCGCGCTGGGCCCGCGGGCCGGGGCCGAAATCTCCACCGACCCCTGGCGGCTGCTGGCGGTCTCAGGCGTGACCCCCCAGCAGGCCGACTACTGCGCCCGGCACGTCCTGGGCGCCGAAGCTTCTCCCGACGATCCGCGGCGCGGTAAGGCGCTGGCCGCGCATCTGCTGCGGCAGGGCGCGCGTGAAGGCCACACCGCACTGGAGGAGCAGCGCCTCGCCGGGGCTCTGCGGTCGATGGGCGTCCGCTCGGTCGATGCCGCGCTGAGCGCGGCGCTGGACGGCGGCGAGGTGCTGAGCTTCGAGATGGTCGACGAACCCGACGACGGCGACGACTTCGACGGCGGCGACCCGGGCGAGGTGCCCGACCCCGACCGCTGGTACGCGCTGACCCGCATCGGCCTCGCCGAACAGGACCTCGGCGAGGGGTTGGCCCGCCTCGCCGGCACCAGCGAGCCGATCATGGACTCCGCGACCGCCGCCGAGACCGTCGAGGCCACCGCCGAGCGCCTCGGCGCCGAGGTCGACCCGCGGACCGCCGCCGCACTGGTCACGGTCGCGCTGCGGGGCGTCTGCGTGCTCCAGCACGGCGCGGGTGCCCGGGTACCCGTCGCGCACGCGCTGGCCTGCGCCGCCGCCATCGCCGCCGACAGCGAGGCCGGCATCGCCGTCGCCTCACCCACCGCCCAGGCTGCCGCCGAGGTCAACTCCGCCCTCGCCGATCTGGGCGCCGGAGGCGACGTGGCCGCAGTGCCGCTGGCTGTGCTGCTGGAGACCCGCTCCCCCGGCGTGCACGGCCGCCGCTCGGAGCGACCGATCGAGGCCGGGCTGGTAGTGGTCACCGGCGCCAGGTGGCTCGACGTGGACCGGGCCGCCGCGCTCGTCGACGCCTGCGCCGACGGCACGCACCTGGTTCTGCTCGCCGACCCGGCGCAGGCGCCCTCGGCCGCGCCGGGCAGCGTCGTGGCCGACCTGGTCGCCTCGCGCACCGTGCACGTCGCCGACCTGCCCGAAGGTCCCGACGCGGGTCCGCTGGCACGCATGGCCGAGTCCGTGGCCGGCGGCGAACTGGAGGAGGTCGGCGCACCGGGCCGCGAGGTGGTGGTCGTGCCCGCGGACTCCGCCGCCGCTGCCGCGCACCGGACGGTGCAGCTCATCACCGACTCCATCCCCCGTGCCCTGGAGATCCCCGCCGAGCAGGTGCAGATCGTCGCCGCCACACGCGGCGGCGAGGCGGGCACCGACGCGCTGAACGCGGTGTGCAAGGAGCGGCTCAACCCCGGTCCGGGCGCTCACGGCGGCCTGGACGCGGGGGACCGGGTTCTCGTGACCGCCGACGGGCCGGGCTGCGCCGCCGGAGACGTCGGCTACCTGCGTGTCGCAGACGGTGACGACGGCAACGGGCAGGGCGGCGGTGCGCCTGTGCTCGCCGTGGAACTGCCGGGCGGAACTCTGGCCCGGGTGGCGGACCCGGCGCAGCTGCGGCCGGGGTGGGCGATCACCGTCGCCGCGGCGCACGGCGGCCGCTGGCCCGCGGTCGTCGCGGTGTTCCCGCCCGAGACGCGGGCGTCGCGGCCGCAGGTCTACACGGCGCTGACGACGGCGCAGCGCCACCTGTCCCTCGTGCAGGCCGCCGGCCCCGCCCTGGCTCAGGGCGTGCGCGAGAACGCCGCGCTGCCCCGCCACACGCGCCTGGTCCAGGTGCTGCGCGAGGGATGAGGGAGCAACCCGTCGCCATTGCCCGTCGATACCTGCGGATACGACGAAGGTGCCCGGTGCCCGACTCCGCCCGAGGCACCCCCGCCGAACCACGTGGCGGCTCGGTGCTGACCGGGCGCCCGGGAGTCCTTTATGTCGGGTTTCGCGGCGTCTATTGCGCGGAAATCGCCACGGATCGGCCTTGGACGTGGTGATTTCCGCGCAATAGACGCCGACCGGGCCCAACCGCCGCGCGCCGCGCCCGCCCGGCCACGGGAGCAGATAGCGCCGGCGCGGGCGGGAGGGGCCGCCGCCGTTGTCGCCGCTTTTCCTCCCAGGCGACCCGCCCCCGCCCGGTGCCACGGCCGCGCAACAGACCCGAGGCGCCCTCGGCGCGCCGAGCCATGCGCGGGCGGGGCCGGAGACGGCACGCCCGAGTCGACCAGCTCGGCACACGGAATTCAGGAACTTGGCGAAGTGCTACTAGACCCGGTCGACGAAGCCGCCGTCGACGACCAGGTTGGCGCCGGTGATGAAGGACGCCGCCGGGGCGGCGAGGAACGCGACGGCGCGGGCGACCTCCTCGGGGCGGCCGAGGCGGCCGACGGGGATGCGCTCGCGGATGCTGTTGTAGAAGTCGGGGTCCGAGCCGCGGCGGCGCGCCCAGCCGCCGCCCTCGAACTCGATGGGGCCCGGGGAGACCGTGTTCACCCGGATTCCCTGCGCCGGCAGCGTGTGGCCGAGTGCCGCCGCGTGGTGGTTGAGGGCGGCCTTGACCGCGCCGTAGGCCTTGGGCCCCGAGGGGGCGGTGGTGTGCAGCGCCGATGTCGTGGAGACGAGCACGATCGCCCCGCCGCGCTCGGAGTTCTCCAGGTGCGGCCGGGCGTGCTCGGCCATTCGCACGAAGGGCAGGATGTCGGTCTCGAACCCGCGCTCCCACTGGTCGGGGGTGGCCGCGCTGCCGGCCGAGACGTTGGAGACCAGGACGTCGATGCCGCCGAGGTGTTCGGCGGAGCGGTCCAGGAAGCCGCGCAGCGCCTCGGTGTCGGCGACGTCGAGGGCCTCCTCGGCCACCGTGCGCCCGCCGGCGCGCAGCTGCTCGGCGGCGCGCTGCAGCGGTTCGGCCGAGCGGGCGCAGATCGCCAGGTCGGCGCCCTCTTCGCTGAAGGTCTGCGCGATGGCCCGGCCGATCCCGCGGCTGGCGCCGGTGACGACGACGCGTGCGCCGTGCAGTCCGAGGTCCATGGTGGCTGGTCCCCTCTCGTTGGTGCGTGGCTGCTCGACCCGCCGACGCGAACGCGGGCGCCCCCGAGGAACAGGGGCGCCCGCGTGCATAGGTCGGCGGGTGGCAGTCTACGCGCCGGTGGAGTGGAATCCCCCGTCGACGTGCACGGTTTCGCCGGTCGTCGCCGGGAACCAGTCCGACAGCAGCGCGACGACGGCGCGCGCAGCCGGCTCGGGGTCGGAGGTGTCCCAGCCCATGGGGGCGCGCTGCGGCCAGGCGTCCGCCAGCTCGTCGAAACCGGGGATGCTGCGAGCGGCCATGGTGCGCAGCGGTCCGGCCGAGACGAGGTTGACCCGGACGCTGTACTCGCCCAGGTAGCGGGCGAGGTAGCGGGCGGTCGAGGTGAGCCCGGCCTTGGCCACACCCATCCAGTCGTAGACGGGGTAGGAGACGCTGTTGTCGAAGTCCATGGCGACGATGGACCCGCCGTCCTTCATCAGCGGCAGCAGCGCCGTCGACAGCGCCTTGAGCGAGAAGGTGGAGGTGTGCATCGCGGTGGCGACGTCCTGCCAGGATGCGTTGAGGAAGTTTCCGCCCAGGGCCTCCTGCGGGGTGAAGCCGATGGAGTGCACGATGCCGTCGATGCCGTCGACGTGCTCGCGCACCCGCTCGGCGAGGCTGCTCAGCTGGTCCTCGTCGGTGACGTCGAGTTCCAGCACGGGCGGGGCGTCGGGCAGGCGCTGGGCGATCCGCTCGACCAGGGAGAGCCGGCCGTACCCGGTGAGGACGACGGTGGCGCCCTGCTCCTGGCACATGCGGGCGACGTGGTAGGCGATCGAGCTGTCGGTGATCACCCCGGTGACGAGGATGCGCTTGCCCTCAAGGATTCCCATGGAAGTGTGCTGTCCTGTTCTTGTTCGTCGTGTTCGGCGGGCGTGTCGGGGGCGCAGGGCGCCGCGGGGCCGTGTCCGTGCGTGCTCAGTGGCCCATGCCGAGGCCGCCGTCGACGGGGATGACGGCACCGGTGATGTACGCCGCGTCCGGAGAGGAGAGGAAGCGCACGGTCTTGGCGACCTCCTCGGGCGCGCCGAACCGCCCCAGCGGCACGTTGCTCTTGATGGCGGTCTGGCGCTCCTCGTCCAGCTCGGCGGTCATGGCGGTCTCGATGAAGCCGGGGGCGACCACGTTGACGGTGATGCCGCGGGAGCCGAGTTCGCGGGCCAGCGAGCGCGCGAGGCCGACGAGTCCGGCCTTGGAGGCGGCGTAGTTGGCCTGTCCGCCGGAGCCCAGCAGGCCCACCACCGAGGAGATCAGCACGATGCGGCCGCTGCGGCGGCGCATCATGGAGCGCACGGCCCGCTTGGCCACCCGGAACGCACCGGTGAGGTTGGTGTCCAGCACCGAGGAGAAGTCGTCCTCGCTCATCATGGCCAGCAGCGTGTCCTTGGTGACTCCGGCGTTGGCCACCACCACCTCGACCGGCCCCTGCTCCTCCTCGATCCGCTTGAAGGCGGCGTCGACCTGGGCGGTGTCGGTGATGTCGCAGTTGACACCGAGCAGGCCCTCGGGGGGTTCGCCGGAGCGGTAGGTCACGGCGACCTGGTCTCCACCCGCGGCGAGCTCGCGGGCGATGGCCAGGCCGATCCCCCGGTTGCCGCCGGTGACCAGTGCCGATCGGGACATTTCGTGCTCCTCTGTGCGCCGGACGGCGCTATCGCGACCATGAACCAAACGGACAGCAGCGTATCGAGCTACCGGGCGGTATGGGGAACCGAGGCGGTGGGCACACACCCGTGCCGACGTGCGCGTCCGCCGCGGGCGGCCTGTGCGCCGTCCGCGGCCGCACCGCACCGCAGCTGTCGGGCGGGCGGACGGCCGCCGGCTGGTGGCGGCGGGCGCGTCCGGGTATGCAGGGAGGCGTGCGCGCCCAGCGGCCGCACCGACCCGCACCGACCGCGGCAGTGCCGCCAGCGCAACGGGAGGACCGCAGTGGAGACCGCCATCATCGCCACACCCGTCGACTTCGACGTCCACGGCGACTACGGGGAGCGGATGACCAAGCCCAAGGGCCCGGAGTTCCGGCGCCCCGCCTACCCCTTCCGAGGGCGCATCGGCAGCGAGGAGTTCCCCGCCGAGGCAGGGCGATACCATATCTACGCCTCCTACGCCTGCCCGTGGGCGCACCGCAGCCTGATCGTGCGCAAGCTCAAGGGCTTGGAGCAGGCGGTGTCGGTGGGCATCGTCGACCCGGTGCGCGACGGCCGCGGCTGGGCCTTCCGCGAGGGGCGGGGCCACGGGCCGGACACCGTGGGGCACTTCACGCTGCTGCGCGAGGCCTACGAGGCCACCGAGCCCGGCTACGACGGCCACATCTCGGTGCCCGTGCTGTGGGACACCGCCGGCGGGCGCATCGTCAGCAACAACTTCCCCGACATCACCACCGACCTCGACGCCCGCTTCGACGACTGGGCCGAGCACGACGTGGACCTCTACCCCGAGGGCCTGCGCGCGGAGATCGACGCACTCGAAGAGCGCATCTACACCGCCGTGAACAACGGCGTCTACCGCTGCGGCTTCGCGCCGACCCAGCAGGCCTACGACAGCGCCGTAGCCGAACTGTTCGCGGCGCTGGACGAACTGGAGGAGCGGCTGGCCACCCGGCGCTTCCTCACCGGCGACCGCGTCACCGAGGCCGACGTCAAGCTGTGGGTCACCCTGGCCCGGTTCGACCCCGTCTACAACACGCACTTCAAGACGAACGTGCGGCGGCTGGCGGACTACCCCAACCTGTGGGGCTACACCCGCGACCTGTACTCGCTGCCGGCCTTCCGCGAGACGACCGACTTCGACCACATCCGGCGCCACTACTACGTCACCCACGGCGCGCTGAACCCCAAGCGGATCGTCCCGGCCGGGCCGCGGCCGGACTTCGACGCCCCGCACGACCGCGCCGCGCTCGCCTCCGGCGGGCCGCAAACGCCGCTGTTCAACTCCCGCTCAGGTACCTGAGCCCGCCGTCGACCAGCCGCGGCACCGCATCGCCGATGCGGTCGAAGTTCTCGCCGACGGTCTGGCCCTTGCTGTGCCGGTAGTGGATGCCTTCCAGAATCACCGCGAGCTTGAAGAACGCCAGGCCCACGTACCAGTCCAGGGCCGAGACGTCGCGGCCGGAACCGCGGGCGTAGCGGGCGATGATCTCGTCGGCGTCGGGGTAGCCCTCGGCGGTGTGGGCGTTGCTCACGCTGCTGGTGTCGGCCATGGCCGCGCTGCTGTAGGTGATGATCAGGGCCAGGTCGGTGAGCGGGTCGCCCAGGGTGGACATCTCCCAGTCCAGCACCGCGGTGATCCGGTCGTCGGCGTCGACGAGGAGGTTGTCCAGCCGGTAGTCGCCGTGCACGATGGTCGGCTCGGGCGAGGCGGGGATGCGGGCGCTGAGGCGCTGGTGCAGCGTGTCGATGCCGGGCAGCTCCCGGCTGCGCGACGCCTCCAGCTGCTTGCTCCAGCGGCGCAGCTGCCGCTCCAGGAAGCCCTCGGGCCGCCCGAAGTCGGCCAGCCCCACGTTCTTGGGGTCCACGGCGTGCAGGTCCACCAGCGTGTCGATCATGGCCGCGGCGATGCCGCCGGTGCGGGCGGGGCCCAGCGCGTCCAGCTCCTCGGCCGTGCGGTAGGGCACGCCCTCGACGTACTCCATGACGTAGAAGGGAGCGCCGATCACGTCGCCGTCCTCGCACAGCAGCACCGTCTCGGGAACCGGGACGGCGGTGTCGGCCAAAGCGCTGACGACGCGGTGCTCGCGGCCCATGTCGTGAGCGGTGGGCAGGACGTGGCCCAGCGGCGGCCGGCGCACCACCCACCGGCCGTGCCCGTCGGTCACCCGGTAGGTGAGGTTGGAGCGCCCGCCGGCGATGACGTCGCCGGTGAGCGCACCGCTGAGCATGCCCGGCCGCTGGGCCTGCAGGTACGCGCCCAGCCGCGGCAGGTCCAGTCCCGGCGGATTCGTCTCGCTCGTTGCGCCCATGCGTTCTCCCACGCTCTGCTCGGCCGGCCGCCGCGCCGCCGCCCCGCAGGTCCTCGGGGCGCCGGGGGACGCAGCGGCCTGCTGTTACCTCGACAGAGGATCAACATACCATCTGGTCGGTTTCCTGGCGGCGGGAGTCCGGTGGGGGCGGTGTCCGCTCGCACCCGAGGCCGCCGCACCGGTGCGGACGCGCACCGGTGCGGCGTGCCGGGTGCCGGAGGACTAGTAGGTGACCGCCTCGGCGCCCAGCAGGGATTTCAGGTCGCCGGCCAGCTCCGGGCCCACCCGGACCGGGTAGCCGGGGACGTCGTAGACCCGCGACTTGGCGGGGTGGTCCACGCGGATGGTCAGCGGTGTCTCGCCCCGGTGGGCCTTGAGCACGTGCTTGAGCTCGTCGACCAGGTCGGCGGTCAGGCGCTGCTCCTGCACGGTCAGCAGCATGGGTGGCGGCCCCTCGGAGACGTGGCTGATGTCGAGCGGGGTCAGCTCCACCGCCTGGATGGAGTACTCGCCCTCGCGCTCCTTGACCCGGCCCTTGACTGAGACGGCGGTGTCCTCGACCAGCACCTCGGAGTAGAGGGTGTAGGCCTCGGCGAAGAACAGCACGTCGATGCTGGCGTCGAGATCCTCGATGGTCACCTTCGCCCAGGGGTTGCCCGACTGCTTGCTGACCCGCCGCTCCACGCCGGAGATCAGCCCCGCCACCTGCACCTCCGCGCGGTCGCGGCGCTCACCGTTGTTGATGTCGAGAATGGCGGCGTCGCTGGACCGGGCCAGGATGCGCTCGGCGCCCGCCAGCGGATGGCTGGAGACGTAGAGGCCCAGCATCTCCCGCTCGAAGGCGAGCTTGGTCTTGCGGTCCCACTCCTTGTCCGACCAGGTGATGTCGAGCCCGATCGGCCCGGAGTCGTCTTCGTCGCCGCCGCCGAACAGGTCGAACTGGCCGTGCGCCTCCTGCTTCTTGGCCGAGATCATCGCGTCGACGGCGTGCTCGTGGTGGTTGAACAGGTCCATGCGGGGCTGGCCGAACCCGTCGAAGGCCCCGGCCTTGACCAGGGACTCCACGACGCGCTTGTTGCAGGCGGCCAGCTCGATCTTGGACACGAAGTCGACGAAGGAGGTGAACTCGCCCTTGGCCTTGCGGGTCCCCATGACGGACTCCACCACGTTGGTGCCGACGTTGCGCACGGCGCCCATGCCGAAGCGGATGTCGGCGCCGACGGCGGTGAAGCGCAGCGCCGATTCGTTGACGTCGGGCGGCAGGACCTGGATGCCCATCTTGCGGCACTCGGCGAGGTAGACCGCCATCTTGTCCTTGTCGCCGCTGACGGAGGTGAGCAGGGCCGCCATGTAGGAGGCGGGGTGGTTGGCCTTCAGGTAGGCGGTGCGGAAGGAGAGGATGGCGTAGCCGGCGGCGTGCGACTTGTTGAACGCGTATCCGGAGAAGGGGAGCATGACCTCCCAGAGCGTGTCGACGGCCTCCTGGGAGAACCCGCGCTCCAGCATGCCGGCGTTGAACTTGGTGTACTCCTTTTCCAGCGCCTCCTTCTTCTTCTTGCCCATAGCGCGGCGCATCAGGTCGGCGCCGCCCAGCGAGTAGCCGGCCATCTGCTGGGCGATGGCCATGATCTGCTCCTGGTAGACGAGCAGGTGGTAGGTCTCGGAGAGGATCGGGTCCAGCGCGTCGGCCAGTTCCGGGTGGATCGAGGTGATGTCCTGGCGCCCGTTGGAGCGGTCGGCGTAGTCGTTGTGGGCGTTGGCCGCCATGGGGCCGGGCCGGTACAGCGCGTTGACGGCGACGATGTCGGAGAACTGGGTGGGCTGCATCCTGCGCAGCAGCGCCCGCATGGCCGTACCGTCGAGCTGGAACACGCCCAGGGTGTCGCCGCGCGCCAGCAGCTCGTAGGTCTTGGGGTCGTCGAAACCGACCTGGGACCAGTCGATCTCGACGCCCTCGTTGGACTTTACGTTCTGGATCGCGTCGTCGATGATCGTGAGATTGCGCAGGCCCAGGAAGTCCATCTTCAGCAGGCCCATCTCCTCGCACTGCGGGAAGGGGAACCCGGTGATGATGGCGCCGTCGGTGTCGCGCTTGTGCAGCGGCACGACGTCCAGCAGGGGCTCGGCCGAGAGGATCACGCCGGCTGCGTGCACACCGGTGCCGCGGGTGAGCCCCTCGATGCCGCGGGCGGTCTCCATGACCTTCTTGACCTGCGGGTCCTTCTCCATCAGGGTGCGCAGCTCGACGGCTTCGGCGTAGCGCTCGGCGGAGTCGTCCTCGACCTCGGCCAGCGAGATCTCCTTGCCGCCGACCGGCGGCGGGAACGCCTTGGTGATCTGGTCGCCCAGTGCGTAGGGCAGGCCGTGGATTCGGGTGGAGTCCTTGACGGCGGCCTTGGCCTTGATGGTGCCGAAGGTGAGGATCTGGGCCACCCGCTCCTCGCCGTAGAACTCGGTGACGTATTCGATCATCTCCCCGCGCCGACGCTCGTCGAAGTCCAGGTCGATGTCGGGCATGGTGACGCGCTCGGGGTTGAGGAACCGCTCGAACAGCAGTCCGTGCGCCAGCGGGTCGAGGTCGGTGATGCCGAGCACGTAGGCGACCATCGATCCGGCCGCCGACCCGCGCCCCGGACCCAGCGCGATGCCGTGCTTGCGCGCGTACTGGCAGATGTCGGAGACGACCAGGAAGTAGGCGGGAAAGCCCATCTCGTTGATGATGTGCAGTTCGCGGTCGATGCGGTCGCGCACGGCGTCGTCGGTGCCGTCGGGGTAGCGGGTGGGCGTGAGCCGGTCGATCTCCTTGCGCAGCCACGTCGACTGGGTCTCGGCCTCGGGCACGTCGAACTTGGGCATGAGGTCGCGGGAGGCGAAGACCTCGTCGTAGGCGCCGTCCTCGACGGAGTCGGCGACCATGAGCGTGTTGCGGCAGCCCTGGGCCCATTCGTCCAGGCTCACCAGCGAGCGCATCTCCTCGGCGGACTTGATGTAGTAGCCGTCGCCGTTGAACTTGAACCGGGCGGGGTCGTCGAGGTTCTTGCCGACGCCCACCGCCAGCAGGGCGTCGTGGTCCTGGGCCTGGTCCTGGGTGACGTAGTGGGAGTCGTTGGTCACCAGCGGGGGCAGGTTCAGTTCGCGGCCGACCTTGAGCAGGCCGTCGCGGACATCGCGCTCGATGCTGATGCCGTGGTCCATCAGCTCCAGGAAGACGCTGTCCTTGCCGAAGATGTCCTGGAGCTTGGCGGCGTAGTCGATGGCCTCCTTCTCCTGGCCGAGGCGCAGCCGGGTCTGCACCCCCCCTGAGGGGCAGCCGGTGGAGACCATGATCCCCTCGGCGTAGCGGCTCATCAGCTCCAGGTCCATGCGCGGCTTGCCGTAGTAGCCCTCGAGGCTGGCCAGCGAGGACATGCGGAAGAGGTTGCGCAGGCCGGTGGCGTTGCGCGCCCACATGGTCATGTGCAGGTAGCGGCCACCGCCGGAGATGTCCTTGCCGCCTTCGGTGTTCTCGTCGGAGTCGCCGCGGCCCCAGCGCACCCGCTTCTTGTGGAACCGCGACTCCGGCGCCACGTACGCCTCGATGCCGATGACGGGCTTGACCCCCGAGCCTTTGGACTGCTCCCAGAACTCGTAGGCGCCGAACATGTTGCCGTGGTCGGTCATGGCGACCGCGGGCATCTGCTGCCGGGCCGCCTCGGCGAACAGCGGCTTCAGCTTGGCGGCGCCGTCCAGCATCGAATACTCGGTGTGGACGTGCAGGTGGACGAAGGGGTCAGCCACAGTCTCAGAACCTCTAACAACGACAGGACTACGCGGGAACGTGTGACTCCTGAGACTAGTCCCGCCACAGGCGCCGCCACTACTCGCACGGCCGGGCTGTGGACGGCGACCGGAATCCGCCGGGGCCGTGCGCGCGCAGGAGGTCCGCCGGGCGCCGTCCGGGGCCGCGGCAGGGTGGCCGGATCAGATCGCGGGAGGCCCGTCGCCTGCGCTGACGCTGGCCAGCAGCTCGGGCTCGAGCGGCGTCCCGTCAGGGTTGCGCCGCAGCACCGAGACCTCTCCGGTGGACTCCATCACCACCGCGGCGACCTGGTCGAAGGTCGTGATTCCGGCCAGGCGCAGCTTGGAGCACAGGTCGCCGCGCGTCATCCGCACCCGCGACAGGTTGTCCTCGATGACCTCGGTGTCGCGCATCAGCAGCAGCGGACCGCTGTCCATCAGCCGCTCGCCGCCGTCGTGGCGGCGGTACCAGGCGAGCAGGGCCTGCACGGTGAACAGCACGCCCAAGCCCACGACGCCCTCCAACAGTGAGGTGGTGCCGACCGCTGTAGTGGCCACGATCGACCCGAAGGCCACCGTGGCGGCCATGTCGAAGTTGGTCATCTCAGAGAAGGACCGGAGCCCGGCGAGGCGTGAGAACACGATGAGGGCCAGATACGCCCCGCACGTGGCGAGAACCACGACCAGTAGCGCCACGGGCGTGGCTCCCAGACCGCTGGACAGCACCGTTCCTCCTCGATCGAGGTCGACTCCGCCGACGCGTCCCGCCGGCTCCGGGCGTCTCTACCCGGCACACGCTTCACGATGATGGGCCGCCTTCGTCACGTCGCGGCCGCGCCGCGCCGAAGCGGCTTCCGGGCACCGGCGGGCAGAGGTCCGCCGCCCGATCGCGCCCGAACCGGTCGCGATACGCCCGGCCCGCGGCCCCCGAACCGCGGCATCCGCGGCCGTTGCGGCCGGTGCGCGCACTCAGCGGCCGTAGGCCTGCGGGCGCAGGGCGTCCAGCAGCAGACGGGCGTAATGGTCGCCGATCTGCTGCGGGCTCAGCGCGCCCTCGGGGTGGTACCAGGTGCTCAGATGATGGACGCTGCCGAAGTAGAAATCGCAGACGATGTCGGCGGGCACCCGGTCGGTGAAGACGCCCTCGTCCTGCCCTTCGGTGATCAGCGAGCGGAACAGCTCGTGGTACCGGCGGCGCTGCGCGCGGACCTCGCGCTGCTTCTCGGCACTGAGTTGGTGCAGCGACCGGTAGGAGATGGTCGCGTCGTCCAGGTTGTCGATGGTGCTGACCACCACGTCGGCGGCGGCCCGGCCGACGCGCTCGGCCACGGGGCCCTGCTCTCCGGCGATCTCACTGAGCCGCGACATCTGCAGGCGCAGCACGCGCGCGTAGATCTCGGCGAGGAGGTCGTCCTTGGAGTCGAAGTAGTGATACATCGCCCCCTTGGTGACGTCGGCCGCGCCGACGATCTCCTGCACAGAGGTGCGGTCGAAGCCCTTCTCGGCGAACAGGCGGGTGGCCGCGGCCATCAGCCGCCGCGGCACCGCGGGACCGGCGGACTCGGCACTGCGCCGGGCGGATCCATCTCCTGCGGGTTCAGCGGAGGGCACGGCCGGCATCCCCATGCCCCCCTGGGTGCGAACGGCCACGGAAACGGCCTTTCTCGTAACGATCCTGCGCCCGCAGCGCGCCGGCGCCGCAAGCGGAGTACCACAACACAATAGACGCCTCACGGGGTGGGGCGCCGGTGGGGCCGCCAACCGGGTCCGTCAGGGCCCCGTACCACCGCGGGCGCCGGCGTCAGGCCCACCCCGCGTCGTGGGCAAGGATGGCCGCCTGCACCCGGTTGCCCATGTCCAGCTTGCCGAGGATGCTGCTGACATGGGCCTTGACCGTGGCCTCGCGCATGCCCAGACTGCGGCCGGCCTCGGCGTTGGACATACCGCGCGCGATCGCCACGAGCACGTCGCGCTCCCGCTCGCTGAGCACCTGCAGGCGGCGCGCGGCCTCGGCCGCGGTGTCGGTGGCCGAGACCGCGAAGCGCTCCAGCATGCGCTTGGTGATGCTGGGGGCGAGCATCGCGTTGCCCTCGTCGATGGTGCGCACGGCGCCGATGAGGTCGCGCGGCGGTGTGTCCTTGAGCAGAAAGCCCACCGCCCCGGCGCGCAGCGCGCGGTGGACGTACTCGTCCAGGTCGAAGGTGGTCAGCAGCACCACCTTGGGCGGGCGCGGCAGCTCCGCCATTCGGGCGGCCGCCGTCAGCCCGTCGGTGCCGGGCATGCGGATGTCCAGCAGCACGAGGTCGGGCTCCAGCCGCTCGGACAGCTCCAGAGCCTCGCCGCCCTCGGCTGCCTCGCCCACCACCTCGACGTCGTCGGCCGAGTCGAGGATCATCCGCAGGCCCGAGCGCACCAACTGCTCGTCGTCGACCAGGAGTGTGCGGATCACCCCGACGCCCCCTGCCGCTGCGCGCCGCCGGTGCGGGCCCCGGGCAGCACGGCGGCGACCCGCCAGCCGCCGTCCGGACGCGGCCCGGTGTGCAGGGTGCCCCCGGCCAGCGTGATGCGCTCGCGCAGACCCGCGAGGCCGTAGCCGCTGCCCGGAGGCGGGTCGACGGGGATGGTCGGCGGCGGTGCGTTGTCCACGGTGATCTCCAGGGTTTCGGGGCCGTGCTCCAGGTGCACGCGCACCGGCGATCGGGGTGCGTGCTTGGCGGCGTTGGTCAGTGCCTCCTGCACGATGCGGTAGGCGGTGCGCTCGGTCTGGGCCGAGAGTCCCGCCGGGGTGCCGGCGGAGGTGTCCTCGACCGGCATTCCGGCCGCGCGCCACTCGCCGAGGAGGCGGGAGAGGTCGGCCAGAATCGGTTGGGGCGCGGTCGGCACACCCGCCTCGGGGTTGTCGCGCAGCACGCCGAGGATCTCACGCAGCTCCGAGAGCGCGTCGCGTCCGGTGTTGCGGATCAGGGCGGCGCTCTGGGCGGTGCGCTCGTCCGAGGCGGACACCTCCAGCCCGCCGGCGTGCAGCACCATCAGGCTGACCCGGTGGGCCACCACGTCGTGCATCTCGCGGGCGATGCGGGTGCGCTCGGCGGAGATGGCCTGGTCGGCGAGCAGGTACTGTTCCCGTTCCAGCCGCTCGGCGCGCTCGCGCAGGTTGAGGATGAGCGCACGGCGGGTACCGATCCACAGGCCCACCGCCAACGGCAGCCCCCAGAACATCAGCAGCAGGCTGATGGCCGGGGCCGGCGCCATGCCGTCGGCGGTGGAGACGGCCAGGAAGCACACCGTCAGCCCGAGGGTCCACACGGCGAGCCGGCGCCGCTCGTCGAACCAGGCGGCGTAGGTGAACAGCGCCAGGGGGGCCAGCCCGAAGTCGCCGTAGCCGACGAGCGCGGCCGCCGCCGTCCACAGCAGCAGCGCGGGGTGGCTGCGGCGAAGCAGTACGGCGGTGCAGACCGTGGTGGTGACCGCCAGCGTTCCACCGGCGACCGCGAGGACGGCGGGAACTCCCCCGGTGATTCCGGTCACGGATCGGGCCGCCCCCGCCGCCAGGACGAGCAGCCCCTGCGGCTCCCCCACCAGCATCAGGGGGGTCCACGGGAAGAACATCGCCGCCAGCAGCCAGTCGGCGGCGCGGTGGCGCCGGTCCCACCAGCGGGCCCACCACGGGCGCCGCCGCGCCGTGCCGGTGTCCGCCGAGGCCGCGGCGCCTGCGGGAGGTGCTGTGCGGTCCTTGGCCATGTTTCGGGAGTCTATGCCGGGCCGCACCCGGCACAGGGCGGCCGACCTGCGGCGAAGCTTGTGCACCGACGAAGGTCGGTACGCCGCGCCCGAGCCGGTCAGCGTGGTCGGCTCGGCCTCCGGCGGGCAGCATGACCGCCGCCGGGCCCGGGTGGCCCCCCGACGAAAGTCGGGGGCCGATACCGCCCGAAGTGCGGACGCGGGCGCGAACGGGGGGTCTTTCGCCACCGCGGATCTCGGCTCGGCGGTCGATGCCGCGGGGCCGCGCGCGGCCGTAGCGTTTCCGGGTGCGGCGCGCCGAGCCGGACACCGCAACGGCGCCGCCTGCCGACTCAGTACACCCGACCACAGGTCTGGAGAACCCCACGTGAGCCAGAGCGCGGCCTCGGCCGCCCCAGCATCCGAGCACACCGCCACCCCGCCGGTCGTCGTCGCACGCGACCTCGCCAAGGTCTACGGCGACGCCCAGTCGGGCGTGCGCGCCCTGGACGGCGTCAGCGTCGAGTTCGCCCGCGGAGCTTTCACCGCGATCATGGGGCCGTCGGGCTCGGGCAAGTCCACGCTGATGCACTGCCTGGCCGGCCTGGACACCGTCTCGTCGGGGACGGTGCACCTGGGCCGGACCGAGATCACCCGGCTGCGCGACAAGCAGCTCACCCTGCTGCGCCGCGACCGGATCGGCTTCATCTTCCAGTCGTTCAACCTGCTTCCGATGCTCACGGCCGAGCAGAACATCCTGCTGCCCGGCCGCATCGCCAAGCGCAAACACGACCCCGCGCGCTTCGAGCGCATCGTGGAGGTGGTGGGGCTGGGCGACCGGCTCGGCCACCTGCCCTCGGCGCTCTCCGGCGGCCAGCAGCAGCGGGTGGCGGTGGCCCGCGCCCTGCTGGGCGACCCCGAAGTCGTCTACGCCGACGAGCCCACCGGCAACCTGGACTCCCGCTCGGGTGCCGAGGTACTGGGCTTCCTGCGCGACTCGGCACGGGAGATGGGCCAGACGATCATCATGGTCACCCACGACCCCGTGGCGGCCTCCTACGCCGACCGCGTCGTGTTCCTGCGCGACGGGCGCCTGGTCGACGAGGTGCAGTCCCCCACCGCCGAGACCGTGCTCGACCGCCTGGTGAAGCTGGAGTCCTGAGCCCTCATGCTGCGCACCACACTCGCCGGCCTGCGCCTGCACAAGGGCCGGCTCGTCACGACCGCACTCGCCATCGCCCTGGGCGTCATGTTCGTCTCGGGGACGCTGGTCTTCTCCGACACGCTGCGGGAGAGCTTCACCAGCCAGGTGATGGCCTCGGCGCAGACCGTGGACGCCGTCGCCCAGCCCGAAGCCGACGCGGACCAGGGCATCTCCCGCGAGGTGCTCGACGACGTCCGCGCCCTGCCCGAGATCGACCGTGCCGCCGGTGTCACCCGGGCGCCCGCCCCGCTGCTCGACAAGGACGGGCGGGCCGTGGGGAGCGTCCCCACTCTCGGAGTGTCGGTGGGCGAGGTGACCCGCTATTCGGCCGCCGAGGGCGAACTGCCCGACGGCCCCGACGAGGCGGCGCTGGCCACCACCACCGCCGACACCACGGGCTACGAAGTCGGCGACACCGCCACCGTGCTGGGGCCCGAGGGCCAGAAGCACGACTTCACCGTCACCGGGCTGATCGACTTCGGCATCTCCGGCGAGATCAACTACCGCGGCGCGGTCGCGTTCACCCCCGCCACAGCGGCCGAGATGACCGGTACCGACACCTTCGCCGAAATCGACGCGATCGCCGCGGAGGGGGTGACAGCCGAGCAGGCCGTGCAGGCCGTCTCCGCGGTCACCGCCTCGGGCACCGAGGTGCTCACCGGCCAGGAGCTGGGCGAGCGGCTCGCCGAACAGGCGGGGCTCCAGGCCGAGGTACTGACCGTCGCCCTGCTGCTGTTCGCCATGATCTCCATGCTGGTGGCGGCCATCGTCATCCACAACACCTTCGCCATCCTGGTGGCCCAGCGGCAGCGCGAGATGGCGCTGCTGCGCTGCGTCGGCGCCGTGCGCGGGCAGGTCTTCGGCAGCGTGGTGATCGAGGCGCTGGTGGTGGGCCTGCTGGCCTCGGCCGCCGGCGTCGCCGCCGGTATCGGGCTGGGCACCGTCGGGTTCGCGCTGGGGTCGCAGGCGTTCGCATCCGGCTCGGCGGAGACCGCGGTGGTGGTGACACCGCAGACCGTACTGATCGGGCTGGGCGTGGGCACCGCGATGACCCTGTTCGCGGCACTGCTGCCGGCGCGCCGCGCCATGTTCGTACCGCCGCTGGCGGCGCTGCGCACCAGTGCCGTGGCCACCGGCCTCGGCAAGCGGCTGAGCGCGGTCCGCGTCGCCGTGGGCGCACTGCTGCTGCTGGCCTCGGCGGGCGTGGTCGCCTTCGCAATGCGCGACGTCGGCCCGGAGGTCGGGCTGTACCTGGTGACCGGGGCGGGCATGATCGCCTTCGTGGGCGTCGTCGTCCTCAGCCCGCTACTGGTGCGCGCGGCCGTGGCCGCGATCGCACCGCTGATGCGGGCCACCGGTGTCTCCGCGACGCTGGCCGCCGACAACGCCCGCCGCAACCCGCGCCGGGCCGCCACCGCGATGATCGCGCTGACCGTGGGCGCCACGCTGATCAGCGGGTACTCGGTGATCAACGCGACGATGATGGCCACCACCACTGAGATGCTCGACCGGCAGTTCCCGGTGGATTACCAGATCCAAGCCCAGTTCAGCGAGGACAGCGAGGGCGTTCCGGGCGAGGTCGGCGCGCAGCTGCGCGACTCGTCCGCGGTCGGCAGGGTGATCTCCCAGCGCAGCGCGACGGTGGAGGGCGATGAGCGGTTGGCCTTCGTCTACACCTACCGGGGCGCCGACCCCGCCACCGTCGCCCCGGCCGAAGCCCGGGCCGGCGATCTCGCCGACGTCCGACCGGGCCACGTGGCCGTCCACGCGGACTTCGCCGGCGACAGCGGTGTCGGCGACACGCTGACCCTGGAGACCGAGGAGGGGCGGCGCTCCTACACGATCGCCGCGGTCGTGGGCGGAAACCAGGGGGCGTGGAGCGTGCTGATGGCGCCGCGCGATTTCGCCGCCGCCTTCCCCGGGGTCGACACCGACGAACTGCTGATGGTCACCGGTGCCGAGGATGCCGAAGACCAGGCGCTGGCGGACGCGATCGACTCCGCGGTGGCGGAGTACCCGACCGTGCAGGTCGACTCCGTCGCGCAGATGCGCCAGCAGTACGAGGACGTCCTGGCCACGGCGTTCCTGGCGATCGTGGCGATGCTGGGCCTCGCTGTGGTCATCGCCGTGTTCGGCATCGCGAACACGCTGGCGCTGTCGGTGCTGGAGCGCACCCGCGAGTCGGCGATGCTGCGGGCGCTGGGCCTCAAGCGCGGCCAGCTCCGGCTCATGCTCAGCATCGAGGCGGCGCTGCTGTGCCTGATCGGGGCGCTGGTCGGTATCGCGCTCGGGGTGTCCTTCGGCTGGGCCGCGGCCGCGGCGATCTTCGACACCCTGGTGTTCCAGGTGCCCGCCGCGCAGATCGGCGGCTTCATCGCGGCGGCGGTAGCGGCCGGGCTGCTGGCCTCGGTGCTGCCCTCGCGCCGGGCGGCGCGCACCTCGATCACCGCCGCGCTGGCCAGCGAGTAGCCGCGCCGCCGGGGGCCGGCCGTAGAGTGGCTGGGGACGGGCACGCGTGCCCGTCCCCAGCCGTCGGCGCCGCCTGCGCCAAGGCCGCAGCACACAGCCGAGGACGGTGATGGCATGGGCGCCGCAGACTCCGCCGCGACCTCCGGGGGCGGCGTGGCATGGGGCAGCCCGGCGGCGCGCTGGATGCTGACCGCCACCGTGCTCGCCTCGGGCATGGCCTTCCTCGACTCCACCGTGGTCAACGTGGCGCTGCCCGCGATCGGCGCGGAGCTGGACGCCGGGGTGGCGGGCCTGCAGTGGACCGTCAACGGCTACATGGTCACTCTGTCGGCGCTGATCCTGCTCAGCGGCTCGTTGAGCGACCGGTTCGGGCGGGTACGGGTGTTCGCCGTCGGCGTGGCGTGGTTCGCCCTGGCCTCGGCGCTGTGCTCGCTGGCCCCGGGGCTGGGCTGGCTGATCGCGGGACGGCTGCTGCAGGGGGTGGGCGGCGCGCTGCTGACACCGGGCAGCCTGGCGATCCTGCAGGCCGGCTTCCGCAAGCGGGACCGGGCCCGGGCGATCGGGGCGTGGTCGGGACTGACCGGGGTCGCATCGGCGGTCGGGCCCTTCGTGGGCGGCTGGCTGGTCGAGATCGGGTCCTGGCGGCTCATCTTCCTGATCAACCTCCCGCTCGCGGCGGCGGTGCTGCTGATCGCGTGGCTGCGGGTGCCCGAGTCGCGCGACACCGAGGCACCCGAACGACTGGACTACACGGGCGCGCTGCTGGCCATGGCCGGGCTGGCCGCGCTCACCTATGCGCTGATCGAAGCGGGCGAGACCGGTTTCGGCGACTGGCGGGTGCTGGCGCCCGCGGCCGCGGGGCTCACGGCCCTCGCGGCCTTCGCCGCGGTGGAGCGCCGCAGCCACCATCCCATGCTGCCGCTGGACATCTTCGCCTCCAGCCGGTTCACCGTCACCAACGTCGTCACGGTGTTGATGTACGGCTCGCTGGGCCCGCTGCTGTTCCTGCTGGTCATCTACTTGCAGGAGGTGATGGGCTACTCCCCGGTGGAGGCGGGCGCGGCGTCGCTGCCGATCACGGCGCTGATGCTGGCGCTGTCGGGGCAGTCGGGGCGATTGGCCGAGCGGGTCGGCCCGCGGTGGCAGCTGACGATCGGGCCGCTGGTGCTGGGCGCGGGCCTGGTGGTGCTGTCCGGACTTGCGCCGGGCGACTCCTACCTCACCGGCGTGCTGCCCGGAGTTCTGCTGGTGGGGCTGGGGCTGTCCACGGCCGTCGCGCCGCTGACCGCCACCGTGCTCGCCTCGGCCGCCGAGCGCCACGCGGGAGTGGCCTCGGGGGTGAACAACACCCTGGCGCGCACCGCGCAGCTGATGGGCGTGGCGGCCGTTCCGGTGCTGGCGGGGGTGAACGGGCCCGCCGGGATCTCCGGCGGGTTCGGCCCGGCGATGCTCATCATCGCCGGCGCGGCGGCCGGCGCCGGGCTGCTGGCGGCGGCCCTGCTGCGCCGCAGACCACGGGCGCCTGCCTCGAAGCGGATGTTCTGCGGCGTCTCGGGGCCGCCGCTGTCGTCGTGCCCGGGCTCCTCGGCGAGCGAACCCCTTCGCCGCGGGCCGGAGACGTCCTAGAGTCGGAGCCATGGGACATGCCGCGGCCAAGGACGGCGGCGAGCCGGTCATCGCGTTCGTGGGCGGCGGAGCGGGTGCGGCGCTCGCCGCGATCGCGCTGCTGCGCGCCACGACGTGGCTGCGCCTGAACTACCGCGTCCTGCTGATCGACGAGTACGGGCGCTTCGCGCGGGGCCGGCCCTACGGCGAAGCCGGCGGCCACTGCCTGCTGGAGAGCCCGGTCAAGCACATGTCCGCGCTGCGCGACCGACCCTGCCACCTGATGGACTGGGCCCGCGCGGAACAGAGCCCGCTGCGCAGGGCCGCTGCCGGCGACCGGGCTCCGGGCGGCGCGACCGCAGTCGCCCCCGGCGCCTGCGGGCCGGACACGCTGCTGCCGCGCCGGGTCTACGGCGACTACCTGTTCGACACTCTGGCCGCGACCGCGGAGTGGGCCGCCCCCTACACCTCGCTGCACACCCGGGCGGAGCACGCGGTCGGCGTCGGCGGCGACGCCGCGAGCGCCGCGGTGGTGCTGGCGTCGGGCGAGCGCGTCCGGGCGGCGGCCGCCGTCGTCGCCACCGGCGATCCCGCCGCGGCACCGCCCCCCGCGGTCGAGGGCGCCGCCCCGGAGCCGCCGGGCGCGGGGCTGCGCGCCTGCGCGTGCGGCGCCCTGACGACGCCGGCGGGCGATCGCATGGCCCGCCTTTACGCCGTGGGGGCGGTACGCCGCGGCGAGTCCGACTGCACCGTGCCCGGCATCCGCGACCAGGCCGAGGCCGTGGCCCAGCACCTCACCGACACCGTGCTGCGCACCCCGCCGGGGCAGCCCGGCGTGGACCGGTGATGTGCGGTTTCCCGATGGAGAGAATGCGAATCCGGAGTCCGGTCCGGGAAAGCCGCACGATCGCCGCGGCACGCGCGGCGGCAGCGCAGGCCCGGCCGCCGCCGACGGGGCGGCGCCCGGGGCGCCCAGCGCCTCAGCCGCCGCGGGCGCGGCGTTCACCGGCGCGCAGCCTGAAGGGGCGCAATGCCGATTCCAGCTGCACCGCGAGGTCCATCTTGCTGGCCCCCTCGGCCCGGTCCTCGAAGTGGATGGGGATCTCCACCATCTTCTGGCCACGGGCGAACGCGCGGTAGTGCATCTCGACCTGGAAGCTGTAGCCGCTGCTCTGGATGCTCGGCAGGTCCAGCACGTTCAGCGCATCGCGACGCCAGATTTTGAACCCGGCGGTGACGTCGCGGATCGGCATGGCCAGGATCGTCTTGACGTAGGTGTTGGCCCAGGTGCTGAGCAGCCGCCGGTGCGGGCGCCACTCCTGCGCGAGGCTGCCGCCGGGCACGTAGCGGCTGCCGATCACGACGCCCGCTCCGGTGGAGAGCATGGTGCCCAGAAGCTGCGGCACGTAGCCCGCCGGGTGGCTGAGGTCGGCATCCATCTGCACGACGAATTCGGCGCCGTCCTGCAGTGCGCGCTCCATCCCCGCCACGTAGGCCCGCCCCAGGCCCTCCTTCGCGGTGCGGTGTACGACGGCGACGCGCTCCCGCTCCGACGAGTTGTGCTCGGCCGCGATCTCCTCGGCGACCTTGCCGGTGCCGTCGGGGGAGTTGTCGTCGACGACGACCAGCCGCAGCCCGGGCAGCTCCAGACCGAGCAGCCGCTCGGCCAGCACCGGCAGGTTCTCGGCCTCGTTGAAGGTCGGCACGACGACACTGACCTTGGACCGCGCCCACGGCTCGGGCAGGGTCACCGGGGTCGGCATAGGGGCGCTCCAATGGGATCCGCGGACTCGGACTCACCAGGCAGACTACGGCGCCGCGGTCCCGCGGCACCACTTGCCGGGGCCGCGCTATTCGCCGCGGTCGACCTCCAGCACCGCCACGTGCACCAGGGTGCCCATATCCTCCAGTGTCATCAGCACCTCGGGGTCGGCGTGGTTGTCGGTGATGAGATGGGCGATGTGCTCGGGGGGCACGGTCTGGACCATGGTGTCGGCGCCGACCTTCGTGTGGTCGGCCAGCACCACGACCTCCTGGGCGCAGTTCACCAGTGCGCGGTCGACACTGGCCACCGCCGGGTTCGGGGTGCTCAGCCCGCGTTCGGCGGTGACGCCGTTGCCCGATACGAACGCCTGGCGCACCCGCAGGCCGGCCAGCGACTGCTCGGCGGCGGTGCCCACCAGCGCTCTTATGGGCCCGCGCAGGGTGCCGCCGGTCATCACCACCTCGACACCCGGTGCCGAGGCCAGCACTTCGGCGACCAGCAGGGAGTTGGTCACCACGGTGAGGTTCTGGCGCCCCACCAGCTCGCGCGCCAGCGCCTCGGTGGTCGTGCCCGCGCCCAGCACCACGGCGTCGTCGTCCTCGACCAGCCGCGCCGCGGCCGCGGCGATGGCGAGCTTCTCCGGCGCCGCGAGTCCGGACTTCTGCGAATAGCTCTGCTCGTAACCGAGCCGCCCCGGCAGTGCGGCCCCGCCGCGGCGGCGGTCGATGAGGCCCTCGGACTCCAGCGCGCGCACGTCGCGGCGCACCGTGACCTCCGAGGCGCGCACCCGGGAGGCGATCTCGCGCAGCGCCATGGCGCCGTTGGCCCGCACCAGTTCCAGGATCCGCTCGCGGCGCTCGGCCGCGAAGGCCGGCCTGGTCTCGTCTGCCATGGGGTACTCCATCTCGGGTGCTGGCTCGGGGGGCCGTGCGATCCGATGATAGAGCCGCGCGGGTCAGCCGAGATGCACTCCGTGGGTGTGGAGGGACTCGTCGACGTTGTCGTCGTCGGCGGGGGTGTCGTCCTCAAGGGAAGGCCCGCGGACCACGAAGGCCGCGATGAAGAGGGCGATCAGCAGGCCGAGTATGACGAGTGTCGCGATACCGAACAGCACCATGACGGACACGGGGGCCTCCCTGGCGAGCGGGCTGACCGGCGACGTCGCGGTGCGGACAGGGGCCCGTACCGGAGGGGTCAATTGGTCGATGCCCCGCGCGGAACCGTTTCATGCCCCCGGGAACCGGCGGGATTTGCGGCAGGACCGTCCCGGTTCTCCCGGAGGTGGAAGCGATCGGACGCAAGGGCGGCACGGCCGCGCTGCTCGGTTCGGGAGGGCCGGTGCCCGCCCATGGAGTACCACCGGCAGCACTTCGCCGCGTGCACCGCGCGAACAGGCGGGCGGACAGGAGGGCAGAATGGAGGGGTGACCCCCCAGCCAAAGACGTGCCGACTGTGGTGGGCGGCTCCGGCCGACGCCTCCCCCGCGCTGCTCGATCTGCTCGACCCCGCCGAACAGCAGCGCCATGCCCGCTTCCGCCTCCGAGCCGACCGCGACCGCTACCTGGTCGCCCACGCCCTCGCCCGCCTGGCTGTGGCCCGGGAGACCGGATGCGGCCCCGCCGAGGTCTCCTTCACGCTGCGCTGCCGCGCCTGCGAGCGGCGTACCGAGCCGCGACCGCGCGCGGAACCGCACGGCAAGCCGGTCCCCGACGGGGCCGCCGCGGGGCTGGAGATCTCCTACAGCCACTCC
The DNA here is from genome assembly GCF_004323735.1 of Streptomonospora litoralis. Classification (GTDB taxonomy): domain Bacteria; phylum Actinomycetota; class Actinomycetes; order Streptosporangiales; family Streptosporangiaceae; genus Streptomonospora; species Streptomonospora litoralis. Next base: position 3,242,274 of record NZ_CP036455.1, read on the forward strand.
GGCGAGCGCGTGCTCCTCGCCCTGGCGCGCGGTGTCGCCCTGGGTGCCGACGTCGAGAGGATCAGCGCCGAGCGCGACACCGACGGCCTCGCCGACTACTGCCTGACCCCCGCGGAACGCAGAGATTTGGAGCGGGTACCCGCCGAGCGGCGCACCGAGGGCTTCTTCGGCTACTGGGCCCGCAAGGAGGCCTTGCTCAAGGCGACGGGCGACGGCATCTCCGGAGGGCTGGCCGAGGTCGGTGTCAGCGGTCCCTTCGACACCGCCGCGGTCGTCGCCTGGGACTCCGCGCGCGCACCCGAGCACGCCTGGCTCACCGACCTCGACGCCGGCCCCGGCTACCGCGCCGCCCTGGCCGCGCTGTCGGCGCACCCGCTGGCCATTGAGACCCGCGACGCGGCGGAACTGCTCGCGCCCTACGGCCCGAAGGCTGCGCCCGGCCGCTGCTGAGTCGCGTCGCTTCGTGCGCGGCGGCTGCGGCGGGGCGGCCCGTGTGCGTTGCGGCGATGCCTGCTTTCCGCCGAGCGCCCGCCGCGCCACGGGTACCGGCGCCTGCCCCGGGCGCGCCCCTGCCAAAGGGGCCGCGCGCCATCGGCGCGGCTTCGGGGGGTGTCCGGCTCGGCGGCCGCGTCCGACCCGGCGGTTCCGTGATCTCCCGCTCCGTGCCCGGGCCTTCGTCGGTGCCGCCGACGATAAACGTCACTCCAACGCCACACTTGCGTGATCACGTGACAGGAATGACTACCTTGACCGGCATCCGAGCCCTTCTGAACTATGTAGGCGTGCGTAACTGCGGCTTTGGCTTGGCTCATGCACCCGTTCCCTCCGGCCCCCGAACGCCCGGCTCCAGGTGAGCATGGCCGCGCCGCATCACGGCATCACCCGTGACGACGACCCGGCGGAACTGCTCTGCGTGGTCGACACCGTGCACGGGATGCCCGTCGCCGACCCTTACCGCTGGCTGGAGGAGCCGGACTCCCCCGCCACGCGCGACTGGCTGGCCCGGCGCGAGGACGACTTCGCCGCCGCCGCCGAGAGCTGGCCGCTGCGCGCGGCGCTGGCTGAGAGCATCCGCGACCTGGTGGCGACCGATCTGTGGACACCCCCGCTGCGCCGGGGCGCCCGCCTCTTCGCCACCCGGAGGCCGGCGGGCGACGACCACCCCGCCATCGTCGCCGTGGAGGACGGCGGCGCGGAGCAGGTGGTCTTCGACCCGCAGACCTTCGACCCCACCGGCGCCACCACCCTGGACTCCTGGGAGCCCTCCCCCGACGGCCGCCGTGTCGCGGTGCAGACCTCCACCGGCGGCACCGAACGCGGCGCCTTGCGGGTGCTCTCGGTCGAGACCGGGCTGCCCGTGGAGGAGCCCGTCGAAGGAGTGCGCTACTCCAACGTCGCCTGGATCTCCCCGGGCGCCTTCTACTACGTGCGCCGCGACGACGGCGACGGCCGCCGCGGCGTGTGGCTGCACCGCGTCTCCCCCACCGGTGCGGAGGCGGACATCCTGGTGCGCGCCTGCACCGGCCCACGCACGGTCCCCGGCGTCCGGCTGCTGGGCGAACGCTGGCTGCTGGTCACCGAGAGCCACGGCACCGGGCACCGCAACGACATCTGGATCGCCGACCTTGCGCCTGCGGAACCCGGGAACGCCGATGCACGGCCGGAGCGCCCGCAGTGGCGCACCGTCCACGCCGGCGAGGAGGTGGAGTCCCACCCCGACCTGGGGCCCGACGGCCTGCTGTACCTGCGCACCACGCTGGACGCCGCACGCCGCCGCATCTGCGCCACCGACCCCCGTACTCCCGGCACGGCCCACTGGCGCGAGGTGGTGGCCGAGGACCCGCACGCCACCCTGGACGGTTTCGCGGCGGTCGGCACCGCCCGGCGCCCCGAACTGCTCCTGGCCCGCACGCGGCTGGGCATCAGCAGGCTCACGGCCCACGGCGCCGACGACGGCCGCCTGCTGCGCCGCGTCGAACTGCCCGGCGAGGGCATGGTCACCCGGCTGGAGTCCGACGGGGAGGGCGGCGCGCACCTGTGCTACGCCGACGTGGCCACCCAGCAGTGCGTCCTCGTGCTCGGCCCAGGCGCCGCCGGGCCGCGGCCGTGGCCCGAGGGGGCGCAACCGCAGCCGCCTGCCGTCGTCCGGCGCCGCACCATGCGATGCCGCTCCGCCGACGGCACGCAGGTGCCCGTAACGATCTTCTCCGTCGCCGGCGACGAGGCGGAGGACGGCCCGGCCACCGCCTCCGCCGCGCCCCGGCCGACGATCCTGCACGCCTACGGCGGTTTCGGCCGACCCCGGCAGTTCGGCTTCAGCGCGACGGTGCTGGCCTGGCTGCTGGCCGGGGGCCGCTACGCGGTGGCCCACGTGCGCGGCGGCGGCGACCTCGGCCGCGACTGGCACCTGCGCGGCGCCCGCCGCAACAAGCCGCGCTCGGTCGAGGATCTCGTCGCGGCTGGCGAGGCCCTGGTGGCGGAGGGCGTGTGCACCCGCCGCCGGCTGTGCCTGTCGGGCGGGTCGGCCGGCGGGCTGCTGGTCCTGGCCGCGGCCGCGCGCCGTCCCGACCTGTGCGGAGCCGTCATCGCCTCGGCACCGCTGGCCGACATGGCCCGATTCGAGCGCATGGGCCTCGGTCCGATGTGGACCCGCGAGTTCGGCACCGCGGCCGATCCGCAGGACTTCGCCGCGTTGATGTCCTACTCCCCCTACCACCGCGTTCTGCAGGACGGCGCCGCGAACCGTCCAGCGGTGCTGCTCACCGGTTTCCACGGCGACACGCGCACCGACGCGGCCCATCCGCGCAAGATGTGCGCCGCGCTGCTGCACGCGCGGGCGGCCGGAGAGCGCCCGGCACTGCTGCGCTACGAGCGCGACGTCGGCCACGGGCCGCGGGCGGTGACCAAGGCGATCGAACTTGCCGCCGACGCGCACGCCTTCGCAGCCGCCGAGACCGGCCTCGCGCCCCCGGCGGTGTCGGCGACCGCCTCCGGTGACGGCGGCGTGCACCGGCCGGGACGGGAGGAACCGTGAGACCACCAGACCGGCGGCCGCCCGCGCGGCGGCCGCACCCCCTGCGCAGCGCGGCGCGGGGGCGGCGGGCCACCCCCATGGCGGGGGTCGGCGGTGCGCCGTCCGGCGCCTGAGGGCGCGGCCGGGGCGACCCGGCGGGCGGGCACCGAGAGTCGAAACCGACACGGATAGGAGAAGCCATGGACCGCGACGAGTTCGAGGTCGAGGTGGAGGAGCTGACCGAGGTCACCTCGCGCGACATCACCGCCGGCGGCGACAGCGACGGCACCGACTCCAGCTCCGACTTCATCTAGAACCGCACCGACCGACGAAGTCCGCATGACACGACCGTCATCGGCCGGCCGCCGGAGCGCGTTGCCCGCCTCCGGCGGCCCGCCGCCAGAGCCGCCGCAGTGGAGGGCCCCGACGTGACCGACCGCCTGTTCACCGAGACACTGCGCGCCGCAGTGGGCGAGGACCTCCTCACCACGCGGCTGTCCACCGACGTCGTCTTCGCCGACCTCGGCGCCGAGACCGTCCGCCCGCTGCTGACCTTCGAGGCCCTCAACGACATCCTCGACCGCTGCGCTCTGGAGCCCCCGCGGCTGCGGCTGCACCGGCAGGGCTCCCCGGTGCCCGCTTCCCGCTACACCGAGAAGGGGGGCACCTCCGACTCCGACCGCACGGTGATCCGCCCCGACGGGCTCTACCGGGAACTGCGCGACGGCGCGAGCCTGGTCCTCGACGCCGTCGACCGGCTGCACCCGCCGATCCGGGAGGCCACCGACGACCTGATGCGCCTGGTGCGCGAGCGCGCTCAGGTGAACCTCTACCTGATCTGGGGCGACTCCCACGGCTTCGACACCCACTGGGACGACCACGACACCTTCGTCGTCCAGATCGAGGGCACCAAGTCCTGGCAGGTGCACGGCCCCGGAGACCGCCCGCACCCGATGAAGATCGACTCCGACCACGCCCACTCCGCCCCCGAGGGCACGGTCTGGGAGGGCGTCCTCTCCCCCGGGCACGTGCTGCACGTGCCGCGCGGCTGGTGGCACACCGTCAAGGGGACCGGCGACGTCAGCATGCACCTGACGTTCGGATTCACGCGTGCGACGGGGATCGACTGGGCGCGTTCCGTCATGGAGCGCCTTTACGATGTAGATTTCTTCCGGGAGGACCTGCCGCGGTTCGGGTCCGCAGAAGAGCGGAACAAGCACCGCCACGAGCTGATCCGCCGGCTGACCGACATCGCCGAGCAGCGCGACGTGGACGGCTTCCTCGCCGAGCACGACTCCCGCTTTCCGCGCCGGCAGCGGTTCTCCCTGCCCTGGGCGGTGGACGGCGCGGCACCGCAGGCCGAGACCGGGGTGGAGTTCGTGCCGATCCTGCCCCCGGCGCTGGAGCGCGAGGGCGACAAAGTCGCGGTGACGGTCTCCGGCAAGCGCTACCGGCTGCCCGCGGCGGCCGAGCCGGTACTGGCCGAGCTGTCCCGGCGCCCGAAGACCACGGCGGGCCGCCTGGCCGAGGACTCCGGCACCCCGCTGGAGACCACGGCAGCGGTCCTGCGCGCCCTGGTACGCCACCACCTCGTCCTGCTGGACTGACTCCGCCTCCGGACACTCGGTCCCGGCCCGGCGGCCGGGACCGCTCCGCTCGCAGGCGCGCAGTACTTCCGCCTTCGCATGCGCCGAGCCCGGCCCAGGGCCGGGCAGTCGCGCCTTCGCCGCGCACTTGTCGGCTGAGCGGTCCGGCGAGGGGAGTACCCGTCTGTGTGGGCCTTTCGAGAACGGACCGGTGCGGCCGGCGTGCGTGTCACCAAGCGTGGCACGCGCGCCGCCCGCGGCGTTCGTTGCCCCACCTCGAACGATTAGGGTAGCCTCAACTAATGAGTGGTGATCATTTCGCCGTTCCTGAATCCGGGCGGCATTCGGGCGCCGTTACCCGCGCCGAAGCCGCACGCTCCCGACGCGGTGCAGGAAGGTTGGCTGAGGCCGCATGGCCGCTGAGCAGGCCCCGCTGAAGGCGGTGATCGACGCCTGTGTGCCGCTGAAGTTCGCGCCGCTGCCCGACGTCCGCACGGCGAGTGTGCAGTCCGCCCGCGAGCACCCGGCCACCGAGCACTGGTACCGCACCGACCTGATGGTCGCCGAAGGCGCCCTCGGCCCGCTGTTCAACCAGCTCGTCGCCCACCACGGCCCCGACCACAAGCTGCCGGCCGCCACACACCTGCTGCGTTCGCTGCTGCGCGAGCCGATCTTCCTCGTGTCGGCCGGAATCTACCTCACGCGGCGCGCGGCGCTGCTGGACGAGCGGCACCTGTGGTTCCCCTGGCTGTCCACCTCGACGTTCGGCACGCCCACCATCACCAGCGCCCGAATGGCGGTGCTGCCCGACGACCCGGCGGCCGGACATCCCGATGCCGTCGTCGTGGCCGACGAGGCGGCGCTCGACCGTATCGCGGCGCGCCACCTGGTGGCCGCGTTCTCCCCGATCATCGACGCCCTGCACGAGCACACCCGCGTCGGACTGCGGACGCTGTGGGGCTGGGTGCTCGACACCCAGCACTTCTACATGCTCAACCCCGCCCGCTTCCTGGGCCGCGACGCCGAGGACGCCTGGGCGCGCGCGGGCGCGCTGGGCGACTCGCTCATCGAGGAGGGCGCCGTCACTCGGGCGCGCCCGCGCCTGTTCCCCTTCTACGAGGACCACCCGCGAGGCACCTGGGCGGTGCGCGGCACCTGCTGCTTCGACTACAAGGGCGACCCCGAGCACGGCTTCTGCACCACCTGCCCGCTCAAGTGCGACACCGACCGCCGCGCCGAACTCCGGGAGTGGATCCGCAACCCGGCCCTGGCGCCGTAGCCGGTTCCGGCGGCGCCATGCGCCGAACCCGGGGCGCGGCCTGTGCGTTCCGCGGGTCGTGGAGATCTCCTGAGCGTTCCTGGACGCCGCATCAGCAGAGCTTCGGTACGCCACCGCCGTCACCCGGACGAGGCGGGCTCCCAGCCTTCGAGGCGGACTACCGCGGGGGCGTCGCCCGAGGTGAAGTCCTTCAGGCGGAGGGCAGCGGGCTCGGTGCCCGGGGGGACGTCGAAGATCAGGCCGCCGCGGACCCGCTCTCCCGGGCCCAGGCGGCTGAAGAGGCGGTCCGGGTTGCCCGCGCGCAGGCCGGCGATGTTGTCGGGGCGGTGGCGGGCGCCCCCGGTGTCCACGAGGCGCTGATCGGCGTCGGTGAACAGGGTGGCCTCCTCGCCCGCGTTCCGCACGGTGACACGTGCCATCACGAAACGCCCGTCGGCGCGCTCGCCCTGCACCGCGCCGCCGACGCGCTCCAGGCCGGTGCGTACGCCGGTGACGGTGAACTCGAAGGCGCCCGAGGAGACTGGGTCGCCGACCCGGCCCCAGCTGCCGTCGGCGGGCGGCTTCTCCTGCTGCCGGGACTCGGCGGCGGGCAGGCGCGCCGCCAGGCCGCCCAGCGTGGCCGGGGCGGCGCCGAAGGCGTATAGCAGGGCGCCCGTGCCCGCGATCAGGGTCGCGGCGCCGACGGCGGCGGCGATCTTCGGCCACCGGCGGCGCTTGCGGATGGGCTGGGTGCCGCCGCTGACGGCGTCGTCGGCGGAGCCGCCGGGACCGCTCTCGATGGTGGCCGCTGCGCTCGCAGGCGCCCCGGAAGCGGACGACTCGGCTGACGATGCCGCGCCGCTGACGGGCGTTTCGCTCTCCGGCGGCTGTGCGGTGCCGGACGCAGGCTCCGCCGACTCCGCCGGCTCCGCGGGCTCGGCCTCCGCAGCGTCGGTGGGCTCCGCGCGGGGCGCCGCGTCGTTCGGCGCCGCCGGCCTCTGCTCGTCCACGCCGACTCCTTAGCGGGTTCCGGTCGATCCACGGACGGTGACTCCCGGTGAGCACCATACTGAGCACAGGACGCACACCCACGCAGCTCACGGCGTGTCTCACGAATATCGGTGACTGTCAGTCACTCGACGTGGTCCGGCCACCCCTTTCGGGTGCCGACATGCCTGCGCCGAGGGCCCCGGAACCGGTTCTTCGCCGCCGTTCGCGCGATGCGGACGCGGCCCCGATGGCGCCCGGGCCGAGGCACGCTCACCGGTGGCCGGTCGGGGCCCGGCGCAGCGGGAGTGCCAGTGTCAGTGTGGGTGTGGGTGTGCTCAGCGACGCCGCCGCGCTCGCAGCGCCAGGACCAGCACCGGAAGTGTCAGCGCCGCCGCGAAGGCGTTGAGTGAGCCGAAGCCCAGCGCCACCGTCGTCACGCCCGACAGCGCCGACCCCGCCGCGCCGAAAACATGCATCAGCAGGTCGGCCGTGCCTTGGGCCCGGGGCCGGCGCTCCGGCGCCAGCGACTCGGCCAGCAGCGCCGACGACGCGACCAGGCCGAAGGACCACCCCAGCCCGAGCAGCACCAGACCGGCCGCCACCTGCGCCGAACTCGCGCCCGCGGTGCCCGCCAGGAGAGCCGCGCCGAGGGTGAGCGCCTGCCCGGCCAGCAGCACCGGCACCCGCCCCCACCGGTCGGAGAGCCAGCCCACCAGCGGCGACAAGGCGTACATCCCGGCGATGTGCAGGCTGATTGTCAGCCCGATGAGACTCAGTTCGGCGCCGCCGCCCTCCATGTGCACCGGCGTCATGGTCATGATCGCGACCATGGCCGTGTGCGAGGCGACGATCGCGGTGACCGCGAGCAGCGCCCGCGGCTCCGCGGCGATCGCCCGCAGCGACGCCGCGAGGGAACCGTGCCGCCGGCCCCGGCCCCCGGGCGTCCCAGCCGCCTCCGCTGGCGGCGCTGCGGCGTGCGCGGCTTCGCGGGCCAGCAGCAGCGGGTCGGGGCGCAGCAGGACGGCGACCACGGCCCCCGCGGCGGCGAAGGACGCCGTGCTGAAGACCAGCGGCCCCACCAGCGGGTCGAGCCCGAGGAGAGCGGCCACCGCCGCGCCCGGACCGGTGAGGTTGGGACCCGCCACGGAGCCGACAGTGGTACCCCACACGACAAGGGCCAGGTCGCGGCTGCGGGTGCGGTCGGTGGCGAGGTCGGTGGCGCTGTGGCGGGACTGCAGGCCGGTGGCGGTCCCGGCCCCGAACAGCGCCATTCCCGCCAGGAAGACCGGGAAGACGGCCGACTGGGCGCCCGCCACGGCCGCCACTCCGCCGAGTGCGGCCAGGAACCAGCCCAGGCTCAGTCCGACGCGCCGGCCCCGCCGCGCCGCGGTACCGGCCAGTGGTAGCGCCAGGGCGGCGGCCCCGAGCGTGACCATGGTCGTGGCGGTTCCGGCCCACGCCTGCGACCCGGTGAGGTCGCGGGCGATGATGCCCGCCACCGCAGCCGCGGATCCGACGCCGACGCCCCCGACCACCTGCGCCGCGGTCAGCACGGCCAGCACCCGCCGCCGTGCGCGGACGACGGCGGGTGCGGTGTTGGCCTCGGCGACGTGCCCGGCGTGCTCGACGTCCGCCTTCGCCGCGCCCGCGACGTGCCCGGCGCCGCCGTCCGCGCCCGGCGGGGGCGAAGACGGCGGCCCGGCCTGCTCCGGTGCCGTCATCGCCGCTCGGGATATGCGTGCATGGTTCTCCCGTCCTCGTCTCCCGGGTTGCGCACCCCGCCGCTGCGGATGCTCGGATCGGCGCTCGCCCGCTTCGGACCTCGGCCGCGAAGTGAGCCGGAGGCACGCGCCCCGGGGCGAGCCGAGCATAACGGGCGGATACGACACTTCGGGCGGCAGGGAGGGAGCCCTTGGGCAACAGGCGGCGCGGGCGGATCGCGGTGCGGGAGGCGCCGCGGACTGGGCCGCCCGATCAACCGCTGCCGTAGCGCCAGCGCAGGAAGCCGAACTCGCGCTCGACGCGGCGCATCTCGGCGTAGAGGGCGTCGGGGTCGACGCCGGAGGCCACGGCACCGCCCTGGGGCACGGGCCAGCGCGCGAACGCCCAGTAGCGGCGGGTGTAGGAGCCCCACAGGACCAGCCACATGCCCTGCTTCTGCCACTCGATGTGGGCGGCGACCTCGCGCCGGTCCTCGTCTTCGCCGTCGTCCATTGCGAATGCCTCATACCCGGACCGCCGCGGCGCGATAGGGCCGGATGTGGTCACGCCGGGACACTGGACAGCAGCCGCCGCCCGTGCCGCGGGTGCGCACGCCCTGTCCTCGGCCGCGGCATGCGCGACGGGGTCGGCCGACGCTCAGCGGGCCTCTGCCGCGCGCAGCGCATGCCACCCACCGAGTCGGCCCGCGGGGCGTCGCGTCGCAAACGCGGCCCGCCGGCGCGCCTTGGTCTGCGCGGCGATACGGAAAACGAGTTGTGGGTAGTCGGCGAATATGTCTCGAATAGCTGACGTACTACGCACAATCGCCAGTGCCATCGCATCCGCCATCGGCGCCATCGCCCATGCCGTCGTGACCGTGGTCACGCTGCCGTTCCGGGCGCTGGCCAAGCTCTTTCGCAAGCACTGATCCCGGGAATCCACCGCATGCACGAACGCGGGCTCCCCTGCACACGACGAAGGTGCTTCCGAAATAGCAGAGCGGATACCGAAAGCAACCGAAGCCGTTATCCCGCCTCGAAAGAGAAACTCCTTCGAGACAGGCCCGCGGAATCTTCGTCCGCCGGGCGGTCCACCGCAGGCGGCGCCGTAATCTCCCGTGCCGGGCCGCCGGTCGCTGGGCCGATGTGCGTCGATGCGCACCGGCCCAGCGCCCTTAAGGGCCGGCTCACGCCAGGGCCGCGCCCGAGACCAGGCCGGAGCCCGGCACCGGTTCGGCGGGATCCGCGCCCAGCGCGACGATGCGGTTGGCTGTGTCGACGTGGACGACACGGGGCACATGCCGAGAGCGCTCGGACTCCTCCAGCTCCACGTAGGACATGATGATGACCAGGTCGCCCGGGTTCACCAGGTGGGCCGCGGCGCCGTTGATACCGATGACCCCGCTGCCGCGCTCACCCGCGATGGTGTAGGTGACCAGGCGGCTGCCGTTGTCGATGTCGACGACGTGGACCTGTTCGCCCTCGACGATGTCCGCTGCCTCCAGCAGGTCGGCGTCTATGGTGATGGATCCCACGTAATGCAGGTCGGCCTGAGTGACCGTCGCGCGGTGGATCTTGCCGTGGAACAGGGTGCGACGCACGATCTCCTACCTCGTCTTCCCTCACTGCGATATGACTACAGGCCCTGTCGAGGGTCCCGTGCACGCTCGTGGCGGCGTCGTGGGCACCGCGGCGGCTCGAGGATGCCATAGTGGCGAACGCACCCGCTATGCGCCGAATTCCGCGATCGCCCCTGAGGGTAGTGCGCGCCCGGGGGCGCGCGTGCAGCGGGGTGGTGCATGTGCATCCGCGCCCGCACGGCCCCCCGCCGGCTCCTTCGTCACTCGTCCTCGTGGTGGTCGTGGTTGACGGTCCCGCGCCGCCAGTAGCCGTCGACGTCGAAGGTGGCGCCCCGCTCGAAGCCCCGCTCCTTGAGGTAGCGGCGGATGGGCTTGAGGGCGCCGGCCTCCCCCGCGCACCAGGCGAAACCGCGGCCCGCGGGCAGTTCGGCGCCGCGGACGGCGCGCTCCAGCAGATCCGTGGTGCCGGGGGCGGCGCCGTCGCGGTGCAGCCAGGTGACCTCGGCGCGCTCGGGCGTCTGCAGCTTCTGCTCCTCCCCCGCGTCGGAGACCTCCAGGAAGGCGAGCACACGGGCCTCGCGCGGCAGCTCCTCCAGCCACCGGGCGGCGGCCGGAAGGGCCGTCTCGTCGGCGCCGAGGAGGAAGTAGTCGAAGTCGTGGTCCATGTGGTACGTCCCGCGCGGCCCCAGCACGCCGATGCGGTCGCCGGGGCGCGCCCGGACCGCCCAGCGCCCGCCGGGGCCGTGGTCGTGGGCGACGAGGTCGATCGTCAGCTCGCCCGCTTCGGCGTCGAAGCGGCGGACCGTGTAGTCGCGGTAGATCAGCTCCGGCGCGCGGATGTTCCACCGTCCCTCCGCGGTCATCTCCGGGAGGCGGAGCTCGCCGGTCTCCTCGTCGGGGAAGAAGAGCTTCACGTGGTCGGCGAAGTTGTCGCTGCGGAAGCCCTCGATGTCGGGGCCCGCCAGCACGACGCGGACCATTCCCGGGGTCACGCGCTCGACCGTGCGCGCCTCAAGGGTTCGCGGTTGCAGCGGGTAGAACTCCACGCGCGGGTCGCTGACGGTGGTCATGCGGGCATCACTCCAGTCGGATCGTCCGGTGCCGCGGGAAGGGCGCGCGACGGACCCTCCGGGCACTTTAGCTTAGGCTTAGCTAACTTCGCAGTCCCTGTCCATCGGAGCTCTGCTGGGCGGGGTCGGCGGGGTCCGCCGCGTCGACCGCGGGCCGCCGCGCGTCGTTGCCGCCGCCGGCGGCCTCGGCGTCCGCGCCGCTGTCGGGTCCCCCGGCGCCTGAGGCGACGGCCGCGCGCAGGCCGGGGAAGGCGGCGGCGAGCACGGCCACCAGCGCGACGGTGACGGCCCCGCCGGCCATCACGGCCGCGCCGGCGCCGATCAGCGGGGCCAGCGCTCCCAGCATCAGTGCGCCCAGCCCGCCGCCGACGGTGTTCTGCGCAGTCCAGACGCTGTTCACGCGGCCGCGCAGCGCGTCGGGGGTGTGCGACTGCAGCAGCGCGAAGCGCAGGATCTCCTCGACGATCTCGGCGAAGCCGAGGGCCGCCAGGGCCGCTGCGGCCAGGGCGAGATGCGGTGCGGCGCCGAAGCCCGCGGCGGCGAGGCCGCAGCAGGCGACGGCCGTCAGCAGCAGGGCGCCGCTGCGCCGGGCCCTGCGGGTCCACCCGCTGGAGAGGGAGGCCAGTACCGCGCCGCACGCCGAGGCGGAGTAGAGCAGTCCGGCCGCGGTCTCGCCCGCGTGCAGCACGGTGTCGGTGAACTCCGGGATCAGCACGTAGGGCGTGGCGAACAGCAGTTGCACGAAGCCGAGCAGCAGCAGGGGGCCGACGGTCCGGTGCCGGGCGGCGAAGCGCATCCCCTCCACCGCGGCACCGGCCATGCCGCGTCCCTCGGCTGCGTCGCCGCCGGCGGGCGGCAGCGGCGGCAGCAGCAGCACCAGGCCGGTGGCCAGCGCGCTCACGGCGGCTGTGATACCGAAAACGGCGGCGAACCCCCACACCGCCACGATCGCGCCGCTGAGCGCGGGCGCGGCGATGGAGCCGAGCTGACCGGTCAGCGCGAGCAGCGCCCCGGCGGCGGGCAGCCTCTCGCGCGGCAGCAGGCCGGGCACGACCGCCTGCAGCGCGACGGTGCTGAAGGTGCCGACGAATCCGTTCAGCGCGGCGCACACGCAGATCACCGCGAAGCTCGCCGAGCCGCCGCCGCTCTGGGCCCACAGCGCGTTCAGCGCAAGCCCCGAGAAGGCGAGTGCCGCGGCGGCGCGGCCGGAGACGATCAGCGCGCGCCGGGAGTAGCGGTCGGCGAGGACGCCGCCGACGAGGGTCCCGCCGAAGATCGAGACGCCGTTGACGGCGCTGACGACGGCGACCAGCACCGAGGACTGCGTCGCCGAGTACACCTGCAGCGGCAGCGCCACGAGGGCGAACCCCAGCCCGAAAATCGAGATGAGCCGTGCGGTGAAGACCAGGCGGAACTCACGGCTGATGCGCAGCGGCCCGATGTCGATGACGGCGTCGCGCAGTTTCACGGGTGGGCCTTTCGTTGTGCACGTGTGCCGCGCCGCTTACCTGTGGGTCTTTTACCTGTGGCCGCTGTCGGTCCGCGACGACCACCGGTACATGGTCGGCGAAGTCTGCCCGCCCGGCAGCCGCTCAGGACTCGCCCATGGCCACGCGCAGGCTGCGCGGGCGCAGGTCGGTCCAGTTGGCCTCGACGTACTCCAGCGCGGCCGCGCGCTCCACGGGCCCGTGCACCTGCTGCCAGCCCTCGGGCACCTCGGCGAACTCCGGCCACAGCGAGTGCTGGTCCTCGTCGTTGACCAGCACCAGGAAGCGGCCTTCGGGGTCGTCGAACGGGTTGCTCATCCCGCAACTCCTTTCAGCGTAACTTTAGGCAAGGCTTACCTTATCAATCTGTCGTCTCGTCGGGAAGTGGCGGAGCCACGCCCCGTGTCGCCAGCAGCCCCGGTGCGCTTACCGTGATGGCGCCGGCGAGGACCGCCCCCACCGCCCCGGCAGCCACCATCGCCGCCGCCGTGCCCAGCAGCGCCGCGAGGCCGCCCATCAGGCCGGCGCCCAGCGACCCGCCGACCGTGGCCTGGGCCAGCCACGCGCTGTTGACCCGCCCCCGCAGTGCGTCGGGGGTGTGCGCCTGGATCAGCGAGTAGCGCAGGATCTCTTCCACCGCCTGGCAGCAGCCCAGCAGCGCCAGCGCGAACAGCGCGAGCGCGGCGCTGCGCCCGGCGCCGAGCAGGAACACCGATACCCCGCACATCGCCACGGCCGCGGGCACGATCGCACCGGTGCGGCGCACGCGTCCGGTCCAGCCGCTGGTCAGCGACGCCAGCAGTGCCCCCGCTGCAGGAGCGGTGTAGAGCAGCCCGGCCAGCGCCGCGTCGCCGCCGAGCACGCGGTCGGTGAACTCCGGGATGAGCACCATGGGCGTGGTGAACAGCCCTTGGGTGAATCCGAGCAGCAGCAGCGGGCGCACCACCGGGTGGCGGGCCACGAACGCCAGCCCGTCGGCGACCGCGCGCAGGGCCCCAACGGGGGCGGCTCCGGTGTCGGTGGGCACGGGCGGGACGAACCACACCGCCGCCGTCGCGGCGGCGGCGATCCCGCAGGTGGCCAGGTATCCGGCGCCGACGCCGCCGAGGGAGATGAGGGCGCCCCCCAGGGCCGGCGCGGCGGCGGCGCCCAACTGGGTGGTCAGCGCGAAGAGGGCGCCCGCGGCGGCAAGCCGCTGCGGGCCTACCAATGCCGGGACCATGGACTGCTGGGCGATCAGACCCATGGTGCCGATGACGCCGTTGACGGTGGCGCAGACGTAGATCACCGCCAGCAGCGGACCGCCGGGCAGGTAGGTGTTGACCGCGAACAGCCCTACGACCAGCGTCTCCACGGCGAGGCTGACCAGCATGAGCCGGCGCCGGTCGAGCCGGTCGGCGAGCAGCCCGCCCACGACGGTGCCGCCGAAGCTGGCGACCCCGTTGACGATGGTGACGCTGGCGACCAGCGCCGAGGAGCCGGTCATGGCGTAGACCTGCATCGGCAGCGCGACCAGCCGGAATCCGCCGCCGAAGAGCGAGATGAGCCGGACCGCGAAGACGATCCGGAACCCTCTGCCGCCGCGCAGCGGACTCAGATCGATGAGCAGGCGCGCCAGAACCGGGCTCGCGGCCACGCGGTCTTCCTTCCGGTCGTGTCGGGTGCGGCGGGTGCGGCGTCGATCCCGGCGCGCGCCGTCCGGTCGCCGCCGCGTCGCGGCTTTCGCGGGCGCACCGGCGCCGGCGCACGGCGGCGCGCCCGGCGACGCGGCGGGAGCGCGGTTACCCGGCTGCCGGACCGCGCGGCCGCCCGAGCGCAGCCCTCAAGGTCCGCGGTGCTCCGGGTGCACCGGGCCCGCATCGGGGCGGCGGCGCTCACTTGCGCGCCCGGATGAACAGCGCCGCGCGCTTGTGCGGCAGGTCGACCTCGGCGAGGAAGCCGAGCCCCGCCTTGCGGGCGGCACGGCAGGCCGCGGCGTTGTCGGCGTCGGGCTCCATGAGGATGCGGTTGCAGTCGGGATCGGTGGAGAAAACGGCGTCGGCGAAGGCGTCGAGGATCTGCTTGCCGACCCCGTGCCCGGTGGCGTCGGCGTCGCCGATGGCGATGTGGAAGCCGATGTCGTGCCGGTCGGCGGCGTAGTGCGGGGCGATGACGTCGCGCGCGGCCCGGTACAGCTCGACGTAGGCGATGTCGGTGCCGTCGCGGCTGACGAGGAACGGGCGCGAGAAGGTGCCGGCCCGCTGCGACGCGATCTCCTCGGCCCATCGCTGCCGGCTCCACGCCTGGTCGTAGAACGGTGCGACGTGCGGCAGGTGCATCCAGCGGTGCACCGTGTCGAGGTCGGCGCCGTGCGGCTGGGCGACCCGGGCGGCGAAGGGCGGGGCGAGGCGGGGTTCGGGCGGCGGGCCGACGGCCAGGACGTGGGCGTCGGCCGCGATCTCGCGGCGGCCCAGCGGGTGCGCCGAGCGGGGTGCCGACGCGGCCTGGTCGACGTCGGCCGATTCGGGCACGGACACGTGCGGTCACCTCCGGATGGCCGCCCCGGGAGGCGGGGCGGCGTGCTGGGGTCGGAACTTGCTGCGGGGCCGGAGCCTGCCGGTTGGAATCGGACTTCGGTCGGTCGACTCACCCGTAGGGGCGGCCGGACTGTTCGGGCGGATGGAGGGAGCGCTCGGGCGGGCGGTACGGCGGGCCGGGGAGTCGGCGCCGTCGCCCCGGCAGCAGCTGTGCCAGCACCCAACCGCTGGGGCCGCCTACCGGTGCGGGGAAGTCGGCCGTCCCAGCGGGGCGCACGAGCGACGACCGGGCGCCCCGCCCCTGTTCGGATCGTTGATGGGGTTTCTCGAACTCGTAGCGGGCGCGACGCCGGGCTCGGCCACCGGTGGCCGAGCCCGGTTGGAAGGCGCACGGTGCGCTCGGCGGCAAGCTGCCTCGCTCGCCGGGAGAGCTGCGACCCGTTGCCGCGGCCCTTCTGGTGGCAGGTCCGCGGCGGTTCGGAGGGGGCCCGGATACACCGCTGTCCGACGGCGCGTAAAACCGCATCAACCGTCTCAGAGGTCCTGCAGGACGCGCTCCTCCAGCTGGTCGAAGAGCTGCAGGCCGGTGGTGTAGCTCATCGCGCCCAGTTGCGGAACCGAGTAGACCCGGTCGTTCTGCACCGGCTCCAGCTCGCTCCACGGGCCCTGGTCCATGACGTCCTGGATGGGCCGGGTGGGGTTGCCCTCGGCGTCGGCGCGGGTGAGGACCGCGTCGTACTCGTTGAGCCGGTCGAGCTGCTCCAGCGGCAGCGACTCGCTGAAGGCTCCGTCGGCCGACTCCGGGGTGAACCGCATACCCGCGTCGGCGGGCACGGTCGTGCCGTGGGAGCCCTGGTGCTCCAGGGTCCAGTTGCCGTCGCCGTAGGCGTCGATGGAGACGAACATCGTGTCGGCGAGGACGTCGGAGTACTCCTCGTTGAGCTCCGCGGCGCGGTTGTCGTACTCCTCGATCAGCCGGGCGTGGGCGTCGGAGACTCCGGCGGCGTCGGCGATGCGCTCGTTCATGTCCTTCCACTCCGAGGGCTGGTTCATCGCGGCCACCGCGACGGGGGCGACCTGCTCCAGCTCGGAGTAGTCGAACTCCATGGCGGCGGCGAGGCCGGAGACGATCAGGTCGGGCTCCAGCTGGGCGACCTTCTCGACGTCGATCTCCAGATCGCGGCCGACCTGCGGCAGCCCCTGGGCCTTCTCCAGCTCCTCGGGGGTCATGCCGGTGTCCTGGGTTCCGCTGGAGACGCCGACGAGGTCGGCCTCGTCCACCGAGATCAGCGCGGTGACGGCCCAGCCGATGGCGACGATGCGCTGGGGGTCCTCGGGGATCTCCACGGGCTGTTCGGCGTGGTCGCTGGTGAACTCGCGCGTGGGAGCGGAGGACGCGTCGGCCTGCCGGCCGCCGTCGGCGGCGCCGCTGGTACACGCGCTCAGGGCGAGCGCGAAGGCGGCGATCAAACCGATCCCCCATCGGGGGAGCAAGGCGCGGAATCGGTTCATGGATACTCCAGACTCAATGAAAGGTGAGGCTTACCTTAGAGGGTCGGTTTCGGTGCGGGACAGGCGGGGTGGCCGTCGTCCGCGCGGGAATCGGGTTTTCAACGCTGCGCCGGCGGCTGGGCTGCCGCGTCGCGGGCACCCTCGGCGCTCGGCCCCGCGGCAAGCCGGGCGGCGAGTACGGGGCCGATCACCGCGAGCCCATCGGCGCCCAGCAACTCGTCGTGGACAGCGGGGACCTCGTGCCGCTCGATACGGCCTGCGATGTGGGGTTCCCATGCCTCCGCGGCCCCGGGCGGCGCGTCCTTGGCCGTAAAGCACAGCGCGTCGCCGGGATGGCGGCGCGGCTCCTCGCCGGCGGCCTCGGAGAGGAGCCGCGCCGCCCAGCGCCGGTTGGCGGCGATCAGGTCTTCGTCGCCGTGCTCGGCGCCGACTGCGGCGGCGAGTCCGCCCTCCTCCGATCCCGCGGCGGGATCCCCGTCGTGCCTGCGCCGTCGCCGCGGGGACTCCCCGCCCGCGGCTGCGCGCTCGGCGCGCCGGGGCGCCGGGTAGGCGTCGAGCAGGGCGAGCAGCTCGACCTCCTCCCCCGCCTCGGCCAGCTCCGCGGCCATCACCTGGGCGAGAGTGCCGCCGAAGGACCACCCGGCCAGCCGGTAGGGCCCGTGGGGCTGGATGCGGCGAATGCGGTCGACGTAGCTGCGGGCCAGCTCGGCGACCGTGCCGGGGCGACCGGTGCCGGGCGGGGGCGCCTCGACCCCCAGGATCGGCACACCCGCACCGAGGTGGCGGCGCAGTCCCACGAAGGGCCAGCTGAACCCTCCGGCCGGGTGCACGCAGAACAACGGCGGCGCCTCGCCGAAGGCGCGCAGTGCGGCGATGCGCGGCTCGCCGTCGGCGGCCGGAGCGGTCTTCGCGGCCGCGGTACCGGACGGGCCCTCCGCAGCGGCGTCGCCCGGCCGGGCGCCTCGCGCGGCCAGGTGCGCGGCGAGCGCGGCCGGCGAGGAGTTGGCGAACAGGTCGGAGACGGCCGTGGACGCCCCCGTCTCCGCTTCGATCCGGGAACGCAGCCGCACGAGCAGCATCGAGTGCCCGCCCAGGTCGAAGAAGTCGTCGTCGGCGCCGACCCGGGGCCCGCCCAGCACCTCGGCGAACACCTCGCACAGCACGGCCTCGGCCGCGTCGCGCGGTTCGCGTCCGGGCGCCGGCGCGAACTCGGCGGGGTCGGGGACGGGCAGCGCGCCGCGGTCGAGCTTGCCGTGGGCGGTCAGCGGCAGGGAGTCCAGCGGCAGGAAAGCGGCCGGCACCATGTAGTCGGGCAGCCGCCCGGCGAGGTGGGCCCGCAGCTCGGCGGCGCCGGCCACGCCGGTCCCCTGCGGGCCCGACGCCCCCGACCCGCCTGCGGAGACCTCCCCCGGCTGCGCTTTCCGGACGATATAGGCGACCAGCCGCCGGTCCCCCGGCCCCGCCTCCCAGGTGTCGACGGCGACCTGGTCGACCCCGGGGTGGGTGCCCAGCGCCGCGGCGACCTCGCCCGGCTCGACCCGGAACCCGCGCACCTTCACCTGATCGTCGGCGCGGCCGACGTAGTCGATCGCGCCGTCGGGCATGCGCCGGACCAGGTCGCCGGTGCGGTACATGCGCGCGCCGGGGGCGCCGAAGGGGTCGGCGACGAACCGGTCGGCGGTCAGGCCGAGGCGGTGCAGGTAGCCGCGCGCCACCCCGGCACCGCCCAGGTACAGCTCGCCGACCACGCCCGCGGGCACCGGGCGCAGCCGCTCGTCGAGCACGTAGGCGCTCGTGTTGGCGGTGGGGTGCCCCACGATCGGGCGCTCGCTGCCGCCCACCCGGGCCGCCAGGGCGTCCACGGTGGTCTCGGTGGGCCCGTAGAGGTTGACGGTGACGGTGCCCTGCCCTTCCAGCTCGCGCAGCCGCTTCCACAGCGACGCGGGCACCGGCTCGCCACCGACGCCCAGAGTCGGCGGAGTGTGCGTGCCGGGCTCGGCCAGGCCGGCCCGCATGAGCTGCAGCAGGTGGGAGGGGGTCACCTCGATGAAGTCGATCCGCTCTGCGCGGATGCGGTCCACGAGCAGCGCCGGGTCGTGCATCGCCTCCTCGGTGACGACGTGCACGGCGTGCCCGTCGAGCAGCCACAGTTGCGGCTGCCAGGCGGCGTCGAAGGAGAACGACCAGGCGTGGCCGACCCGCAGCCGGTCGCGTCCGGCACGCAGCCGGGTGGGGCGGTGCAGGGTCTCGCGGTGGCTGTGGAAGAGGTTGGCGAGGCTGCGGTGGGTGACCACCACGCCCTTGGGCCGCCCGGTGGAGCCGGAGGTGTAGATGACGTAGGCGGGGTGGTCGGGGTGCAGCGCCACTGTTCGCTCGGTGTCGGCGATGTCGCCCGACGACCGTCCCGCGGCGGTCTGCGCGGTCAGCACCAGCGCCGACGGCGCGCCCAGCGCGGCCGCGCGCTCGGCGAGCCCGGGGGTGGTGACGGTGAGCAGCGGCGCCGCGTCCTGGAGCATCCCGGCGATTCGCTCGTCGGGATAGCCCGGGTCGATCGGCAGGTAGGCGGCGCCGGACTTGACCACCGCCAGCAGCGCGACCAGGGGCTGGGCCGAGCGCGGCAGCAGCAGCGCGACGATGCCCTCCGGTCCGGCGCCGCGCGCGATCAGTTCCCGCGCCAGGCGGTTGGCCCGCTCGTTCAGTTCGGCGAAGGTGTGGTGCTCGGCTTCGCAGACCAGCGCCGGGTGGTCGGCGCCCTCGGCCGCCGCGGCCTCGAACAGCGCGGGCAGCGTCGCCGGGGAGGCGACCGGCGTGCGCGGACCCTCGGCCTGGCGGGCCAGGCGCTCCGACTCCTCGGGGGTGAGCAGGTCGAGGCGGCCGATGGGTGCGGCCGGGTCCGCCGCCGCGGCGCCCAGCAGCCGTTCCAGCCGCAGGGCGATGTTGCCTGCGGTCGCGGCGTCGAACAGGTCGGTGCTGTAGTCGACCACGCAGCGCATGCGCCCGTCGGCGTTCGTGCTTTCGGCGGTTGCGCCACCGGTCGGGGCCTCTCCCGGGTCGCGGAACTCGAAGGCCAGGTCGAACTTGCCGGTGGGGGCGTCGACCGGCTCGCGGCTCGCCTCCAGCCCGGCCATGGAAAGCCGCGGCGCCTGCCCGCTCTGATAGGCCAGCATCACCTGGAAGAGAGGGTGGCGGCTCAGCGACCGCGCCGGGTTGACCACCTCCACCAGGCGCTCGAAGGGGATGTCGGAGTTCTCGTAGGCGGCCAGGTTCGCCTCGCGCACGCGCGCCAGCAGCTCGGCGAAGGACGGGTCGCCGGAGGTATCGGTGCGCAGTACGAGCGTGTTGACGAAGAACCCGACGAGGTCGTCCAGTGCGGCGTCGTCGCGCCCGGCCACCGGGGAGCCGATGGGGATGTCGGTTCCCGCGCCCAACCGGGTCAGCAGCGCGGCGAGCGCCGCCTGCAGCACCATGAACACGCTGGTGTCGTGGCTGCGGGCGAGCGCGCGCAGCCGCGTGCTCAGCTCGGCCGGCAGCGCGATCTCCGCTGATGCGCCGCGTCCGCCGGCGGCGGCCGGGCGCGGCCGGTCGGTGGGCAGCGGCAGCTCCTCGGGCAGGCCGCGCAGCGCCTCGCGCCAGTAGCGGGCCTGCACCTGCACGGCGCTGCCGGGGTCTTCCTCGGTGCCCAGCACGGCGCGCTGGTGCAGCCCGTAGTCGGCGTACTGGACGGGCAGCGGCGACCAGGAGGGCTCCTCTCCGCTGTGCCGCGCGGTGTAGGCGGTGCCGATGTCGCGCAGCAGCGGGCGGGCGGACCAGCCGTCGCCGGCGATGTGGTGCACCAGGACGAGCAGCACGTGCTCGTCCTCGGCGGTGCGGAACAGGCGGGCGCTCAGCGGCGGCTCGCTGTCGAGGCGGAATCCGTACGCGGCGGCCTCGGCCAGCAGGGCGGGCAGGCTCTCCTCGTCGGTGTCGGTCGGCCCCGTCTCGGGCCGTGCCTCATCCGGTGGCAGGATGCGCTGGTAAGGGGTGCCGTCGTCGTCGGGAAAGACGGTGCGCAGGGTTTCGTGGCGGGCGGTGACGTCGGCCAGCGCCGCCTCCAGTGCCGCCCGGTCCAGCGGACCGCGCAACCGGGCGCAGAAGGTGATGTTGTAGGTCGGGCGGGGACCGTCGAGCCGGTAGAGGAACCACATGCGCTGCTGGGCGTAGGACAGCGGAAGGCGCTCGGGCCGCTCGGCGGGGCGCAGCGGCGCCCGGCCGCCCGACGGGCGCAGCCGCTCGGCCAGCGCCGCGACCGTGGGTGCGTCGAAGACCGTGCGCAGCTCGACGTCGCGGCCCAGCACCGCGCGGATGCGGGTGACCAGCCGGGTGGCCAGCAGCGAGTGGCCGCCCAGGGCGAAGAAGTCGTCGTCGATGCCGGCCTCGGGGACCTCCAGGATTTCGCGGTAGAGCCCGCACAGCAGCTCCTCGACCTGGTTGCGGGGCGGGCGGCCGAGGGCCGCGGCCGGGTCGGGGGCGGGCAGCGCGGTGCGGTCGGTCTTGCCGTTGGGCAGGGTGGGCATCGCCTCCAGCACGGTCACCGCCGCGGGCACCATGGCGCTCGGCAGCCGCGCGGCGAGGTGGTCGCGCAGCTCGCGCACAAGGAGCGTGCACCCGGGCAGCGGGGTGGCGTAGGCGGACAGGGCGGGCGTACCGGCACCGTCGCGGTGCACGACCGCGGCGGCCGCGGCGACACCGGGGTGGGCGGCCAGCGCCGCCTCAACCTCGCCGAGCTCGATGCGCATGCCGCGGATCTTCACCTGGTCGTCGGTGCGGCCGAGGAACTCCAGCTCTGCGCGGGCGTTCCACAGCACCTGGTCGCCGGTGCGGTACATGCGCGCGCCGCCCCCGGCGAAGGGGTCGGCGACGAACCGGGCGGCGGTCAGGCCGTGCTGACCCCGGTAGCCGCGCGCCGGCCCCGCCCCGCCCAGGTACAGCTCGCCGGCCGTGCCCGCCGGGACGGGCCGCAGCATGGAGTCGAGCACGTAGGCGCGCACCCCGGGGTCGGGCCGCCCGATGGGCACCCGGTCGCCGGCCGTGTCGGCCCGGCACTCGGCCAGCGTGGCGTTGACGGTGGCCTCGGTGGGGCCGTAGCAGTTGAACATGGCGCGCCCGTCGGCGGCGAAGCGGCGCACGAGTGCGCCGGGGACGGCCTCGGTTCCGGCGAGCACGGTCATGCCCGGCGGCAGCTCGGCGTCGGCCGGCAGCGCCGACAGCAGGGCGGGCGGCAGCCCGGCGTGGGTGACGCCGCGTTCACGCAGGTAGTCGGTGAGCGGCGGGCCGGGAACGCGGCGTTCGGGCGGCACGACGACGAGCCGCCCCCCGGAGAGGACGCCCATGGCGAACTCCCAGAAGGCGACGTCGAAGCTGGGCGAGCCGAGCTGTGCGATGCGGCTGTGCGTATCCGCGCCGAGGCGGTGCACCGCGGTCGAGACGAGCTTGGCCACGCCCGCGTGGCTGACGACGACGCCCTTGGGCACTCCGGTGGAGCCGGAGGTGTAGATGAGATAGGCGGCGCCGGCGGGCGTCAGGGGGGCGCCGCGGTCGGCGTCGGTGACCTCGCCGGGCTCGGCTGCCGCGATCTCGGCGGCGGTGCCGGGGGCGTCGAGGACGATGCGGGGGGCGTCGGTGAGGGCGCCGACACGCCCGCTCAGCTCGGCAGAGGCCACGGCGCAGGCGGGCCGGGCGTCGGCGAGCATGTGGCCGAGCCGGTCGTCGGGATAGTCGGGATCGAGCGCGAGATAGGCGCCGCCGGTCTTGAGCACCGCCAGCATCGCGACGACCAGCTCGGCCGACCGGGGCAGCGCCAGCGCGACCACCCGTTCGGGCCCGGCCCCGCGGGCGAGCAGCACCCGTGCGATCCGGTTCGCCCGGTCGTCGGACTCGGCCGCGGTGAGGACGGCATGCTCGTCCTCCACCATCACCGAGTCGGGCGCTTCGGCGACCCGGCGCCGCAGCAGTTCGCAGAAGGTGGCCGCGCGCAGCGCGTCCGCCTCGGCTGCCGCTTCGGCGTGCGCTGCGCCGAGACGGGAGCCACCGTCCCGCGCGGCCGGCTCGGATGCACCGGAGTCCGGGCCGCCCGCGGGCACGCCCCGCCCGGCTGAGCGGAGGCCGCCGGAGTCCTCCGGCGCTGCGTGTGCCCCGGCGTCGGCGCCGGGGCGGCCGTGGACCGGGCCTGCGCCCGCGTCGCCGGAACCGGCGGCCGAGCGCTGCGGCGCCGCACCCGCTTGGGCGCCGTCGCCAGCGGTGGGGCGAGCGGCCGCAGCGCTGGAATCCGCCGCCGCGGCGTCCCCGGGGACAGGGGCCACCGCCTCGGCACCGGGTGTGCGGCGCGCGGCGAGGGCTGCGGTCGGGGCGGGGATCAGGTGGTCCGGCACGACCGGGAGGCGCGCGAGGGGGGTGTGCGGGGACTGCGCCATCGCGTCCAGCACGGTGGTCAGCGATGCGGCGACCAGTTCGGCGCGGGCCTCGTCGACGGCGTCGGGGCGGTAGCCCAGCGTCAGACGCAACCGCGGCCGCCGCGCGTCGGGCGGCGGGGGCACGACGGCCAGCGAGAGGGGGTAGTGGGTGGCGTCGGTGGAGCCCAGGACGCGGGCGCTCAGGCCGGGCACGGCGGCGGCCGGGTCGGTGCCGTCCACGGGGTAGTTCTCCACGACCATCAGCGTGTCGAACAGCTCCGGCACGCCCGCCGCGCGCTGGATCTCGGCCAGCCCCACGTGTCCGTGGTCGAGCAGGGCCGCCTGGTCGTCGCGGAGGCGGGCGAGGAGGGCGGCGGCGCTTTCGCCCGGACGCGTCCGCACCCGTACCGGGACGGTGTTGATGAACAGCCCGACCATCTCCTGCGCGCCGGGCAGCTCGTGCGGGCGTCCCGAGACGGCCGTGCCGAAGAGGACGTCGCCGGTGTCGAGCAGGTGGCCCAGCACGATGCCCCAGGCCGCCTGCATGACGGTGTTGAGTGTCACGCCCCGGGCGCGGGCCAGCTCGCGCACGGCGGCGGTCGACTCGGCGGTCAGTTCGCGGCTCAGACCGCGCGGTTCGGCGGATTCTGCGGCGCCGCGCTCGGCGGCGCCGGCGGCTCCGCCGTCGAACGCCTCGGCGATGCGGGTGGGGCCTTCGATCCCGGTGAGGGCTTCGCGCCAGGCGGTGAGGGCGGCGCCGGCGTCCTGGCGGGACAGCCAGGCGAGGTAGTCGCGGAAGGGGGCGGCCCGCGGCAGCGGGGCGCCGTCGCCGGCGTAGAGGCCGAACAGGTCGCGCACCAGCAGCGGCAGCGACCAGCCGTCCAGCAGGATGTGGTGGTGGGTGAGCACCAGCACGTGGCTGCCCGGCGCCCGGCGGGCCAGGGCGAAGCGGATCAGCGGCGGGCGGGCGGGGTCGAAGCGGGCGCGGCGCTGTGCGTCGCGGATGCACGCCACCTCGGCGTCCTGGGCCGCCGGGTCGAGGCCGGAGATGTCGGTCTCGGCGAAGTCGGCGGGCACCTCCGTGCCGACGAGCGCCGCCGGACGACCGTCCTTGCGGCGCCGGAAGGCCGCCCGGATGTTGGGGTGGCGGCGCAGCAGCGCGTCGGCTGCCGCGCGCAGCCGGCCGGGTTCCAGGGGGCCGTCCAGCTCCAGGGCGATCTGGACGTTGTAGACGTCGGTGCCCTCGGTGTCCAGCCCGCTCTGGAACAGCAGCCCTTCCTGGAGCGGCGTCAGCGGCAGGATGTCCTCCAGGCCGGATGCGTTGCTCACGAGAGCCTCCACTCTGCTTCGAATTCGTCGATCTCGTCCTGGCCGAGGTCGGCAAGGGACAGGTCCGAGGGCGTGTGGCCGCCCGCCGCGGCCGATCCGGTGTGCGCAACCAGACCGCTGAGCTGGGCGAACCACGACTCGGCGAGGCCGCGCGCGGCCTGCTCGCTCAGCAGCCGCTTGGGCCAGGACCAGGTGGCCGACAGCACCGGCCCGCCGGCGCCGTCGCGGGCGACGGTGTCGACCTGCAGCGGGTAGCCGACGGGCATCTCCGGGTCGATGCCGGGGGGCAGCCCGGCCGTCTCGGGCGCGACGGCCCAGGCCGCCTCCTCGGCGGAGACCGCGACGCGGCCCAGGTAGTTGAACAGCAGCGGGGGTTCGGGGACCGCGGCCAGCACCGGCCCGGCGTCCGGGTCGAGGTGGCGCAGCAGGCCGTAGCCGATACCGCCGTCGCCGGGGTGGGCGCGCAGCTGCTCCTTGACCCGCTTGAGCGCGTCGCCGGCGGCACTGCCGCCCGCGCGGGCCGCAGCGGGGTCGATGCCGGCGACGTCCAGCCGGGCAGGGTGCACAGCGGTGAACCAGCCGACCGTGCCCGAGACGTCCGCGCCGGGGAACAGGTGCTGCTCGCGGCCGTGGCCCTCCAGGGCGATGCGCAGCACAGAGCCGGCCTCCGCGCACAGCGCGCGGTTCTCGGGGGTGTCGGCGCGCCACTCGGCCGCCGCGAGGGCGAGTGCGCTGAGCAGCACGTCCTCGATTCCGGTGTGGAAGACCTCCGGCACGCGGGTCAGCAGCGCCTCGGTGTCGGCGGCCGGCAGCGAGACGGTGATCCGGCGCAGCGTGGAGGCGGTGTCGCGCTCGGGGTCGAGCGGTGACCGGGGCGGTACCTGCTCGGCCGCGGCGCCGCCGGCCGCGCCGGCGATCTCCCGCCAGGCGGGCAGTTCGGCGCGGCGGCGCTCGGAGCGGGCCTCGGTACGCAACAGGCGCGACCACCGGGCGTAGGAGGTGTGCGGAGCCGGTAGCGCGGGCGCGCCGCCGCCGGATACGCCGCGCCAGGCCGCGGCGAGGTCGGTGCGCACGATGTGCCAGGAGACGGCGTCAACAGCGAGGTGGTGGATCACCAGCACCAACCGCCCGGGGCGGTCGGGGCCGCGGTCGAGCCAGGCGGCCCGCAGCATCGCGCCCTTCTGCGGTGCGAGGCGGTCCTGGGCGGTGCGGGCCTCCTCGGCGGCGGCGCGGGCCAGCTCGTCCTCGCTCAGCCCCGAGGCGTCGCGCCGCCGCAGCACGTCGGCCGCCGAGACCGCGCCGGGCTCGGCCGCGTGCAGGCGCAGGCTCTCGCCTGCCTCCAGCCGGGACCGCAGCATGGCGTGGCCGTCCAGCACGGCCTGCAGGACCGCGGCCAGCGCGGCCTGGTCGGCGCCTACCGGAGTGTGCAGCACCGTCGCCTGGCTGAACCGGTCCGCGGGGCCGCCGCGTTCGCCCAGCCAGTGCATGACGGGTGTGGGCGGCACCTCCCCGGTGCCGTCGTCGGCCTCGGCGCCCTCGTTCGGTGAGCCGGTAGCGGTGATCGCGCCGGCGGCCAGGGCGAGGCGCTCGGGCGTCTGCTCGGTGAAGACGTCGGCCGGGCTGAGTTCGAGTCCGCGCCCGCGGGCCCGGCCGACGAGCTGGATGGCGAGGATGCTGTCCCCGCCGAGCGCGAAGAAGCCGTCGTCGGCGCCGACCGCGTCCAGGCCGAGCAGGTCGGCGAACAGCGCGCAGAGCAGCTCCTCGACGGCTCCGCGTGCCCGGCGGCCGGAGCCGGCCCGCTGTTCGAGGTCGGGCTCGGGCAGGGCGGCGCGGTCGAGCTTGCCGTTGGCCGTGAGCGGGAACGCGTCCAGGACGGTGACCGCGGCGGGCACCATGTGCTCGGGCAGCCGGGCGGCGAGACCCCGCAGCAGCACCGCGGGGTCCGGGGTGGCCGCTCCGGGTGCGGCCGTCACGTATCCGACGAGGCGCACCGCGCCGGCTGCGGTCTCGCGGGCGGCGGCGACGGCGGCCGCGACCTCGGGGAACGCGGTGAGCGCGTGCTCGACCTCGCCCGGCTCGACACGCATCCCCCGCACCTTGACCTGGAAATCCGAACGGCCGACGAACACCAGCCGCCCCGAAGCGTCCCAGCGCACCACGTCACCCGTGCGATACATCCGCGAACCCGGCGGACCGAACGGGTCGGCGACGAACCGCTCCGCCGACAGCCCCGGACGGCGGGCATAGCCACGGGCGAGTTGGACGCCGGACAGGTACAGCTCACCCTCCACCCCGACCGGAACCGGCGAAAGACGGGCATCCAGCACGTAGACACCGGTGTTCCACACCGGACGCCCGATCGGCACACCCGCGCCCGAGAACGCCTCCGACCCCACGTCGAAGGCCGTCACGTCCACCGCCGCCTCGGTCGGCCCGTACAGGTTCGCCAGCGCCGCTGCGGGCAGGAGTTGTGTGAACCGCTCGGCCAATTCGGTACCCAGGGCCTCTCCGGAGGCGAACACCTGCCGAAGCGAGACACAGTCGCCCGCTTCGGGGGCGTCCACGAACACCCGCAGCATCGAGGGCACGAAGTGGCACACCGTCACGCGGTGGGCGGCGACGGTCGCGGCGAGGTAGGCGGGGTCGCGGTGGCCCCCCGGCTCGGCCACCACCAACCCGGCACCCGCGGCGAACGGCCAGAACAACTCCCACACCGACACGTCGAAGGACACCGGCGTCTTCAGCAGCACCCGGTCCTCCACCGAAAGCCCGTAAGCCCCCTGCATCCACACCAACCGGTTCACGACCGACCGGTGCGACACCACCACCCCCTTGGGCCGACCCGTCGACCCCGACGTGTACAGCACATAAGCCGCATTCCCACCCCGCAACGGCGCCGTCCGCTCGTCGTCGGACAGCGGGGCGGGATCGCGGTCGGCGATCCGCCGCGCCGTGGCGGGCTCGTCCAGCACCAGCCGGGGCACGGCCGGCTCCCGCGGCAGGTCGCCGGCGTCGGCGCCGCGGCACAGCAGCACGGCCGGACGCGCATCCGCCAGCACGAACCCCACCCGCTCACCCGGCTGCTCGGCCTCCACCGGCAGATACGCCGCACCCGCACACACCACCGCATGCAGCGCCACCACCAGATCTACCGACCGCGGCAGCGCCACCGCCACCACCGACTCCGGCCCCACACCCCGCGACACCAACTCCCGCGCCAACCGGTGCACCCGCGCATCGAACTCCGAACGCGACAGCACGGTTCGGCCGGACAGCAGCGCGCAGCGGTCTCCCCCGGCCTCGGCCCCCTGCGCCACGAGCTGCGGCAGCGTCTGATCGGCGACGGGCCGCGACGTCGCGTTCCACTCGGCCAGCAGCTTGTGCCGCTCGTCCGCGGCCAGTAGCGGCAGGTCGCAGATCGGGCGCTCGGGGTCGGCCACCGCCGCTGCGAGCAGGCGCAGCAGCCGGTCGGCGAGCCCGCGCGCGGTCCGGTGGTCGAACCGCTCGGCCGCGTAGCGGATCGCGACCTCCATGCCCTCCTCGCCGGGACGCTCGACGAACTCGAACTCCAAATCGAAGCGGGCCGCGGTGCCGGCCAGTCCCTCGTCGACGGCCGCGTCGGCGCCGAGCAGCCCGCCGCCCAGCTCCGGCCGGATCTGGTGGCTGACCATCACCTGGAACAGCGGATTGCGCCCGGCCGCGCGGACCGGGTTGAGCGCGTCCACGACCCGGTCGAACGGCAGGTCGGCGTTGGCGAAGGCCGCCACCGCGAAGGCGCGGGCGCGCTCCACCACCTCGCCGAAGCCGGGACGGCCGGAGAGATCGGTGCGCAGCACGAGGGTGTTCAGGAACATGCCCACGGCCTCGTGCAGCGCCTCGTCGTCGCGGCCGGTGGCGGGCGTGCCCAGCGGGATGTCGGTGCCTCCGCCCATGCGGTGCAGCAGCAGGGCCACCGCCGACTGCAGCACCAGGAAGGGGGTCGCGCCGCGCGCGCTGCCCAGCCGGGCGAGCGCGCGCGCCAGGTCGGGCGGGATCGGGGCGGCGACGGTGCCGGCGGTGTCGCCGGGCGGCGTCGGGCGCGGCCGGTCGGCGGGCAGCGGGATCTCGTCGGGCAGCCCGGCCAGCGCCTCGCGCCAGAACGCGCGCCGCCGGGAGGCCGTGCTTGCGGGGTCGTCGGCGGAGCCGAGCCGGTCGCGCTGCCACAGCGCGTAGTCGGCATAGGACACCGGCAGCGGCGCCCAGTCCGGTGCCGTGCCCGCGCGGCGAGCGGCGTAGGCGGTGTCCAGGTCGCGCAGGAACGGCTGCTGCGACCACTCGTCGACGGCGATGTGATGGAACAGGTTCAGCAGCACGTGTTCGCCGGAGTCCGCGGCGAACAGCACGGGCCGGTAGGCGGGTTCGTTCTCCAAATCGAAGGGGCGGCGCGCGGCCTCGGCGACACGCGCGTCCAGTTCCGCGGCACCGGTGCGCTCGACCCGCAGCGGGTCGAGCGCCTGCGGGGTGGCGAGGATGCGCTGGCGCGGCTCGCCGTCGCGGCGCGGATAGGCGGTGCGCAGGATCTCGTGCCGGGCGGCGACGTCGGAGACCGCGGCGCCGAGCGCGTCGACGTCCACCGCGCCGTGCAGCCGCAGCGCCCAGGCGACGTTGTAGGTCGCCTCGGCGCCGGGGATCTGCGCCGCCGCCCACAGGCCGCGCTGCGCCGGCGAGAGCGGGGGGTCCTCATTCGGGGATTCGGCGGCGGCTCGGCCGCGCAGCGCCGGGCGGGCGGGGCCGGAGCCGTCGAGCCGGGCCGCGAGCGCCCCGGGGGTGGGGGCCTCGAACAGGTCGGCCACGGTCAGCTCCGCGCCGATGCGCGAGCGCAGTGCGTTGACCAGGCGGGCGCCGACCAGGGAGTTGCCGCCCAGGGCGAAGAAGGCGTCGTCGGCTGCGACGGCGTCCAGGCCGAGCAGGTCGGCCATCAGCGCGCAGACCAGCTCTTCGCGCGGTCCGCGCGGCGCGCGCCCCGTGCCGGGGGCCGCGGCCGGCTCGGGGCCGGGCAGGGCGGCGCGGTCGAGCTTGCCGTTGGCCGTGAGCGGCAGCGCGTCCAAAGCGATGAGCGCCTCGGGCACCATGTGCTCGGGCAGCCGAGCCGCCAGGGCGGCGCGCAGGTGCTCGGGATCGGCGCCACCCGGTTCCGCGGGGACGACGTAGCCGACGAGGCGCAGGTCCCCGGCCGCGTCGGTGCGGGCGGCGGCGACGGCGGCCGCGACCTCGGGGAACGCGGTGAGCGCGTGCTCGACCTCGCCCGGCTCGACACGCATCCCCCGCACCTTGACCTGGAAATCCGAACGGCCGACGAACACCAGCCGCCCCGAAGCGTCCCAGCGCACCACGTCACCCGTGCGATACATCCGCGAACCCGGCGGACCGAACGGGTCGGCGACGAACCGCTCCGCCGACAGCCCCGGACGGCGGGCATAGCCACGGGCGAGTTGGACGCCGGACAGGTACAGCTCACCCTCCACCCCGACCGGAACCGGCGAAAGACGGGCATCCAGCACGTAGACACCGGTGTTCCACACCGGACGCCCGATCGGCACACCCGCGCCCGAGAACGCCTCCGACCCCACGTCGAAGGCCGTCACGTCCACCGCCGCCTCGGTCGGCCCGTACAGGTTCGCCAGCGCCGCTGCGGGCAGGAGTTGTGTGAACCGCTCGGCCAATTCGGTACCCAGGGCCTCTCCGGAGGCGAACACCTGCCGAAGCGAGACACAGTCGCCCGCTTCGGGGGCGTCCACGAACACCCGCAGCATCGAGGGCACGAAGTGGCACACCGTCACGCGGTGGGCGGCGACGGTCGCGGCGAGGTAGGCGGGGTCGCGGTGGCCCCCCGGCTCGGCCACCACCAACCCGGCACCCGCGGCGAACGGCCAGAACAACTCCCACACCGACACGTCGAAGGACACCGGCGTCTTCAGCAGCACCCGATCGTCCGCCGACAGCCCGTAAGCCCCCTGCATCCACACCAACCGGTTCACGACCGACCGGTGCGACACCACCACCCCCTTGGGCCGACCCGTCGACCCCGACGTGTACAGCACATAAGCCGCATTCCCACCCCACAACGGCGCCGTCCGCTCGGCGTCACCGACGGCCGTCTCCGGGTGCTCGGCGATGCGGGCGGCGGTACCCGGGTCGTCGAGCACGAGGGTGTCCACGCCCGCGACCGCGGGGAGCCGTTCGGCGTCGGCGCCGCGGCACAGCAGCACGGCCGGACGCGCATCCGCCAGCACGAACCCCACCCGCTCACCCGGCTGCTCGGCCTCCACCGGCAGATACGCCGCACCCGCACACACCACCGCATGCAGCGCCACCACCAGATCCACCGACCGCGGCAGCGCCACCGCCACCACCGACTCCGGCCCCACACCCCGCGACACCAACTCCCGCGCCAACCGGTGCACCCGCGCATCGAACTCCGAACGCGAGAGCCGTTCGCCGCCGTCGCTACCGCCTGCGCCGACGACGGCGGGGTATCCGTGCGCGGCAGCCCGCTCGGCCCCTCGGGCGAGCAGCTCGGGCAGGGTGTGCTCGGCCAGGGGGCGGGCGGTCGCGTTCCACTCGACCAGCAGCTTGTGCCGTTCGCCCTGGGACAGCAGCGGCAGATCGCCGACGGGCCGATCGGCCTCGGCCGCGCCCGCGGCGAGAAGCCGGACCAGGCGGCGGGTGAGGTCGGCGACGGTGGTGCGATCGAACCGGTCGGCCGAGTAGCGCACCGCGCAGTCCAGTTCCGCGGCGCCGGGGCGCTCGATGAACACGATTTCCAGGTCGAACTTGGCGGTGTCGAGGACCCGGTCCTCCAGCCGCGTGCGCAGCCCCAGCAGCTCCGCGGTGCCTTCGGGCCGACTCTGGTGGCTGACCATCACCTGGAACAGCGGGTTGCGCCCGGCCGCGCGGACCGGGTCGGCCTCGGCGACGACGTCGTCGAAGGGCAGTTCGGCGTGCGCGAACGCGGCGACGTCGCTGCGCCGCACCCGCTCCAGCAATTCGCGGAAGGTGGGCCGGCCGGAGAGGTCGGTGCGCAGCACGAGGGTGTTCAGGAACATGCCCACGGCCTCGTGCAGCGCCTCGTCGCCGCGGCCGGTGGCGGGCGTGCCCAGCGGGATGTCGGCGCCGCCGCCCATGCGGTGCAGCAGCAGCGCCACCGCCGCGCGCAGCACCATGAAGCGGGTGGTGCGGGTCTCCGCGGCGAGCCGGGTCAGCGCGCCGTTCAGGTCGGCGGGCAGGGTGAAGCGCACCAGGCCGCCGTCGGCGCCCGGCGCGCCCGAGCGGGGCCGGTCGGCAGGCAGCGGGATCTCCTCGGGCAGCCCGGCCAGCGCCTCCCGCCAGAACGCGCGCAGCCGGTGGGCGCGGCTGCCCTCGCTCTCGGGATCGGCGAGCAGGTCGCGCTGCCACAGCGCGTAGTCGGCATAAGACACCGGCAGCGGCGCCCAGTCCGGTGCCGTGCCCGCGCGGCGAGCGGCGTAGGCGGTGTCCAGGTCGCGCAGGAACGGCTGCTGCGACCACTCGTCGACGGCGATGTGATGGAACACGGCCAGCAGCACGTGCTCCGCTGCGCCGTCGGTGAACAGCGTGAAGCGCACCGGCAGGCCGCCGGTGAGGTCGAAGGGCTCGCGAGCGGCGCGGTCCAGCTGCGCTGCGCCGTCGCCGTCGATTGCCTCCACGGTCAGCAGCGGGCGGGGCAGGTCGGTCACGGAGGCGACGCGCTGTTCGGGCTCGCCTCCGGGCCGGGCGGGGAAGCGGGTGCGCAACACGGCGTGGCGGCCGAGCACGTCGCCCAGCGCCTCATCCAGCGCTGCGCGGTCCAGGTCTCCGGCGATGCGCAGAGCCCAGGGCACGTTGTAGGCGCCGCCGGGAGCGCCGGCGGTCTCCAGCAGCCACAGGCGGCGCTGCTCGGCCGACAGCGGCACGCGGTCGGGCAGCGGGCGCACCGCCGCGAGCTCCGGGCGCGGGCCCTCGGCCGCCTCGGCCGCGGCGGCGACGTGTTCGGCGATGCGGGCGGGGGTGGCCGCGTCGAACACCTCGCGCACCCCGATGCCGGTGCCTGTGCCCAGCCGGGCGCGCAGCCGGTTGGCGACGCGGGCCGCGGCCAGCGAGTGGCCGCCCAGGGTGAAAAAGTCGTCGTCGGCACCGACTCCGGCGACGCCGAGCACCTCGCCGACCGCGGCGCAGACGGCCTCCTCCAGCCGGGTGCGCGGGGCGCGGCCGCGCCCGCCTACGGCGGCGCCCTCGGGCACGGGCAGGGCCGACCGGTCGATCTTGCGGTTCTCGGTCAGCGGGAACTCCGCCAGCTCCACGACCGCGGAGGGCACCATGTAGTCGGGCAGGTGCTCGGCGACCGCGGCGCGCACAGCGGCCTGGTCCAGACCTTCGGCGCCGGGCTCGGCGACGACGTAGCCGGTGATGTCGGTGCCGGTGCCCGCCTCGGTGCGCACGGCGGCGACGGCCTGCGCGACGCCGGGATGGCGGGCCATCGCGGACTCGATCTCGCCGAGCTCGATGCGGAAACCGCGCACCTTGACCTGGAGGTCGGACCGGCCCAAGTAGTCCAGCTCTCCGGCGCGGGTCCAGCGCACGACGTCGCCGGTGCGGTACATGCGGGTGCCGGGCGGACCGAACGGGTCGGCGACGAACCGCTCGGCGCTGAGTCCCGGGCGGCCGCGGTAGCCGCGCGCCAGGCCCGCTCCGGCGATGTAGAGGTCACCGGGGACCCCGGTGGGCACCGGGCGCAGCGCAGCGTCGAGCACGTGCACCCGCGTGTTGGCGACGGGCGCGCCGATCGTCACCGGCCGGTCGGGCGCCACCGCGGCGGCGGTGGACCAGATGGTGGTTTCGGTGGGGCCGTACAGGTTGACCACCTCCACCGCCCGCTCGGCCAGCGACGCGGCCAACCGCTCGGGCAGCGCCTCACCGCCCACCAGCACCCGCAGACCCGCCACCGCCTCCGGACGCTCCTCCACCAGCGCACGCCACAACGTCGGTGTGGCCTGCATGATCGAGGCCCCCGACGCGGCCAGCAGATCCGCCAGCGCCGCCGGGTCGCGCACCGCGTCCCGATCGGCCACCACCACCGACGCCCCCGCCAGCAGCGGCAGATACAACTCCAGCGCCGAGATGTCGAAGCCGACCGTGGTCACCGCCAGCAACCGCTCCCCCGCCCCCAGCGGGAACCGCCCGCCCATATCCGCCAGGAAGTTCACCAGCGCGCCCTGCGAAACCACCACACCCTTCGGCCGCCCCGTCGAACCCGACGTGTAGAGCATGTAGGCGGCGTTGTCCGCGGAAACGGAAGCGCCGGCGGCACGCGCGGCGTCCGCGTCCTCCATGGCGTCCGGCCACGTCGCCGGATCGTCCACCAGCACGCGCCGCGGACCGCCGCCGGGCAGCCGGGCACCCGTCACGGTGTCGGTGACCAGCAGCGCGGCACCGGAGTCGGCCAGCATGTAGGCGATCCGCTCGGCCGGGAACTCCGGGTCCAACGGCAGGTACGCCGCACCCGCACGCCCCACCGCCACCAGCGCCGCCACCAGCTCCACCGACCGCGGCAGCGCCACCGCCACCACCGACTCCGGCCCCGCACCGGCCGCACCCAGCCGCGCGGCCAGCGCGTCGGCGCGCTCCAGCAACCCGGCATAGGTCAGCGACTCCCCGCCCGCGACCACGGCGGTCCGCTCGGGGTGGTCGGCGGCCGCGCGGGCGATGCGCTCGGGCAGCGGCGGGCCGTCGACGGCGCGCTCGGTGGCGTTGGCGCGCGCCGGCATGCGCCGCTCGTCGCCGGTGCGCACGTCGATCCCGGACACGGGCCGCGCGGTGTCGGCGGTCAGCGCCTCCAGCACCAGGTGGAGCCGCTCGACCAGCCGTTCGGCCGTGGCCCGGTCGAAGCGCGCGGTGGCGTAGCGCAGCGTGCCCGCCAGTCCCGCGGTTCCGGGCCGCTCGGCGAAGGTGAACTCCAGGTCCAGCTTGGCCGCGCGCATGTCCACCGGGTGGACGGTGGAGTCGGTGCCCAGCAGTGCGGAGCGGTCGGGGTCGCGCTGGTAGGTGAGCATGACCTGGAACAGGGGGTGGCGCGCCGTCGAGCGGGCCGGGTCGCTCTCCTGCACGACGCGGTCGAAGGGCGCGTCGGCGTTGGCGAAGGCCGCGACGTCGGCCGCGCGCACACGCGCCAGCAGCTCGGCGGTGCTCGGCGCGCCGGAGAGGTCGGTGCGCAGCGCGAGCATGTTCAGGAACATGCCGATGGTGTCGTGCACCGCGGTGTCGTCGCGGTTGGCGGCGGGTGTGCCGATGCAGATGTCGTCTCCGGCGCCCATGCGGTGCAGCAGCACGGCCACCGCGCTCTGCAGCGCCATGAATACGGTGACTCCGTGCTCCTCCGCCAGCGCCAGGACCGCGCTGTGCTCGGCGGAGCCGAGGGCGAACTCCACGGCGGCGCCCGCGCCGTCGTGGGCCGCGGGGCGCGGCCGGTCTGCGGGCAGGTCGAGCTCGGCGGGGATGCCGGCCAAGGCGTCGCGCCAGAAGGCGAGTTGGCGGCTCATCGGGCTCGCGGGGTCGTCGGCGGAACCCAGCCAGTCGCGCTGCCAGGCCGCGAAGTCGCCGTAGTCGACTTCCAGCGGCGGCCACTCGGGAGCGCGCCCGGCGCGCCGGGCGGCGTAGGCGGTGTCCAGGTCGCGGGTGAAGGGCTCCTCGGACCACTCGTCGGTGGCGATGTGCGGGAAGGCGAGGGCGAGGACGGCGTCCTCGGGCGAGGTCC
Source organism: Streptomonospora litoralis (assembly GCF_004323735.1). Lineage (GTDB taxonomy): Bacteria > Actinomycetota > Actinomycetes > Streptosporangiales > Streptosporangiaceae > Streptomonospora > Streptomonospora litoralis. Next base: position 3,277,529 of record NZ_CP036455.1, read on the forward strand.
GCAGCAGCGCGGCGCGCACCGCCACGTCGGATGCGAGGTCGAAGGGGCGGTGCAGCACTTCGCGGAGGCGGTCGGGCAGGTCGCCGACGGCGACGTCGCGGACTTCGAGCAGGTCGCCAAGGCGCTCGGCGGGCAGCACGCGCTGCCGCGCGGCGGTGCCGGTGCCGTCGCCCTCGGTGTAGACGGTGCACAGGATCGCGTGGCGCAGCACGACGTCGCGCAGCGCGGCCGCCAGCGCGCCGGCGTCGACAGCGCCGCGCAGCCGGAAGGCCAGCGGCACGTTGTAGGCGGCGCCGGGTCCCTGCAGCCGGTCCAGGAACCACATCCGCTCCTGGGCGTAGGACAGCGGGGCGGGCGAACGGGGGTCGGCGCGGCGGGTGAGCGGCGGCCGTGCAGCGGAGCGGCGTTGCAGCAGGGCGGCGAGCGCGGCGGGGGCGGGCGCGTCGAAGACGTCGCGCACGCGCGCCTCGACGCCCAGTTCGGCGCGGATGCGGTTGACCGTTCGGGTGGCGAGCAGGGAGTGCCCGCCCAGAGCGAAGAAGTCGTCGCCGCCGCCGACGGCGCCGAGCCCCAGCACCTCGGCCACAATGGCGCGCAGGCGCGCTTCGAACGGGCCGGCCGGGGTGTCGGTCTTGCCGGTCGCGGCGACGGCGGGTGCGGGCAGGGCGGCGCGGTCGATCTTGCCGTTGGCGGTCTGCGGGAACTCGGCCAGCACGACGACGGCGGCGGGCACCATGTAGTCGGGCAGGCGCCGGGCCAAGGCCGTGCGCAGCGCGGCGGGGTCGGGCGCGGCGCCGGGGACGGGGCGCAGGTAGCCGACGATGCGGGCTTCGCCGGGCGTGTCCTCGCGGGCGGCGGCCACGGCGTGGGCGACGCCGTCCGCGTCTGCGAGGGCGCTCTCGATCTCGCCGAGCTCGATGCGGAAACCGCGCACCTTGACCTGGAAGTCGGAGCGGCCGACGTATTCCAGCGATCCGTCGCGGCCCCACCGCACCAGGTCGCCGGTGCGGTACATGCGGGTTCCGGGCGGGCCGAACGGGTCGGCGACGAACCGCTCGGCGGACAGCCCGGCGCGGTTCCGGTAACCGCGGGCCAGCCCCGACCCGGCGATGTAGAGTTCGCCGGTCGCTCCCGCGGGCACCGGGCGCAGCGCGGAGTCCAGGACGCGGAGCCGGGTGTTGGCGATGGGGGTGCCGATGGCGGCGGGTTCGGCGGCCGGGCGTTCCGGACGCGCCGCGACAGGGGCGGCGGTGGACCAGATGGTGGTTTCGGTGGGGCCGTACAGGTTGACCACCTCCACCGCCCGCTCGGCCAGCGACGCGGCCAACCGCTCGGGCAGCGCCTCACCGCCCACCAGCACCCGCAGACCCGCCACCGCCTCCGGACGCTCCTCCACCAGCGCACGCCACAACGTCGGTGTGGCCTGCATGATCGAGGCCCCCGACGCGGCCAGCAGATCCGCCAGCGCCGCCGGGTCGCGCACCGCGTCCCGATCGGCCACCACCACCGACGCCCCCGCCAGCAGCGGCAGATACAACTCCAGCGCCGAGATGTCGAAGCCGACCGTGGTCACCGCCAGCAACCGCTCCCCCGCCCCCAGCGGGAACCGCCCGCCCATATCCGCCAGGAAGTTCACCAGCGCGCCCTGCGAAACCACCACACCCTTCGGCCGCCCCGTCGAACCCGACGTGTAGAGCATGTAGGCGGCGCGGTCGGCGACCGGCACATCCGCTTCGGCCCGGTGGCCGCGCGCGGGTTCGGGCGCCGGGTCGGCCGCGGGCCGGGACGGGACGATGCGGGGCGGCCCCTCCGGCATCCGGGGCCCCGTCACGGTGTCGGTGACCAGCAGCGCGGCACCGGAGTCGGCCAGCATGTAGGCGATCCGCTCGGCCGGGAACTCCGGGTCCAACGGCAGGTACGCCGCACCCGCACGCCCCACCGCCACCAGCGCCACCACCAGCTCCACCGACCGCGGCAGCGCCACCGCCACCACCGACTCCGGCCCCGCACCGGCCGCACGCAACCGCACGGCCAACGCGTCCGCGCGCGCCAGCAGCTCCCCGTAGCTCAGCGACGCGTTTCCCGCTGTGACGGCGACGGCGTCGGGTGTGCGGCGGGCCTGGTCAGCGACGAGGTCGGTCACCCCGGCCGCGGGCGGCTCGGTGGCGGGACCGGCGGCCGCAGCGGGCACCGCGTCGTCCCCGGCGATGTCGAGGGTGCCCAGCCTGCTACGCGCGGCCTCTTCGCCCCCGGCGGCGATCGCGCCGAGGAGGCGGCGGAACTCCGCCAGCAGCTCCGCCAGGCCGTCGGCGGTGTAGCGGGCGGCGTTGCCGTTCAGCTCGAAGCGCAGCCCGCCGCTCGCGGTGTCGCGGTAGACCGAGAGCGACACGTCGTCGACCGGCCCCTCCGACAGTGTGCGGGGGGTGCCGGCCACACCGGCGAAGTCCAGGTCGTAGTCGAACGCCTTGATGTTGATCATGGGGCCGTGCAGCGCTGCGCCGCGGCCCACCAGGCCCAGGTCGCGGCGCACGTCCTCGGCGCGGTAGCGCTGGTGGGCGCGCAGTTCGCGCAGCCGGGCGGTGGTGTGGGCGAGCAGGTCGCCGACGGTGTCGGCGGCGCTCAGCCCCAGCCGCAGCGGCAGCACATTGACCACCATGGCAGGGGTGCGCAGGGCGGCCGAGCCCAAGCGGCCCATCGCGGGCATCCCCAGCACGACGTCGCGGGCGCCGGTGCGGCGATGCACGTAGCAGCCGTAGGCGGCGATGACGGTCTCCGCCCAGCTCGCACCGGTCGCCTTGCCCAGCTCGGCCAGGCGCTCGGCGGTGGCGGCGTCCAGCGCACCGGACGCGGTGACCACCGCCGCGGAGGGCGCGGGCGGCGCGTCGCTCAGCTGTACCGGCTCGGGGCGGTCGGCCAGCAGCGCGCTCCAGTAGTCGCGGTCCGCGGCGCGGCGGTCGGAGGCGGCGTAGTCCTCCTCGTCGCCCACGACAGCGGCGAGGTCGCCGAACCGGCGCTCGGGTGCCCGGTCGGCGGCCAGCGCGGTGTAGACCTCGGCGACGCGGCGGGTGAAGGTGGTGATGGCGTAGGCGTCGGCGACGATGTGGTGGTAGCGCTGGAACCACAGGTGGTGGTCGTCGCCGGTGCGGTAGAGCACGAAGCGGTACAGCGGCCCGGAGGCCGGGTCCACGGGCGCGGCCATGTCGGCGCGCATCAGCGCCAGCGCGGCCGCCCGCGGGTCCGCACAGCCGCGCAGGTCGGCCTCCTCCAGCAGCGGCGCGTCCCAGGGCGGGGCGGGGTGGAGGACCTGGTACGGCTCCTCGCCCGCGCCCGCGCGGCCCGCCTGGTCGCCGCCCCGCCCCGGCGCACCGTCTCGGACGAGGATGCGCAGCGTATCGGTCTCGGCGACCGCGTGCTCCAGGGCACCGCGCAGCCGCGCGGCGTCCACGCCGCCGGGCAGGTCGATGTACTGGCCGACGTTGAAGCGCCCCGCGGCCGGATCGACGGAGTCGTCGCCGTCGGCGGCGACGTGGTGGGCGTAGTAGACCCCGCGCTGGGCGCCGGTGAGTGCCAGGGACACGGGTGTGCCGAGGGTGCGGGTGTCGTTCATGGGGTGCGCCGCTTTCGGATGCGTGGTGGATGCGTGACGATGTCCGGGAAGGCCCGGCGCCCGCGGGCGCCGGCCGGGTGGTGTGGGTGGGGGCGGGCTTGCTCAGGCGCCTTCGGCGGCCGGTTCGGCCCAGCGGCGGCCGTCGGCCGAGGGCACCAGGCCGCCGTCCAGCAGCGGCGGCTCGGCGGTGGCCGGGCCGCTGACCCCGCGCCGCTGGATCCGGTTCATCTCCGACATGACGCCGGAGACGACCGGCGCCCGGAACAGCTCGGTCATCCGCTCGCCGCTCGGCGTGCGCGCCGCGCCGGTGCGCTGCACGGCGTGGGACAGGTCGGCGGAGGCCGAGGTGAAGCGCTCGGCGGCGGTGCGGGTGTCGGCGCCCACCAGCGCCGACTCCGCGGAGGCGGCCCCGGCGACCAGGGTGGCGAAGGCCTCCATGTCCCCGGATTGCATGTTGGTGACCTTGCGGGCCTTCCAGAAGTAGGACTCTTCGCGCTGCCGCATGTCGTAGAAGGCGGCGAGGAACTCGTAGAAGACGGCGTACTCCCGCCGGTAGCGCCCCTCGAACTCGCCGAAGGCGCGGTCCTCGCTCAGCTCTTCGGCCAGCACGCTGTTGATCGAGCGGGCCGCGAGGAGCCCGCTGTAGGTGGCCAGGTGCACGCCGGTGGAGAAGACGGGGTCGATGAAGCAGGCGGCATCGCCGATCAGCGTGATTCCGGGCGCCCAGAACCGCGTGCCCGCGTAGGAGTAGTCGCGGCGCACGCGGACGCTGCCGTAGGTGCCCTCGGTGACGCGTTCGGCGTCGCCGAGCAGGTCCCGCACGATCCCGCAGCGCCGGATGGACTCGCGCAGTGTCCCCTCGCGGTCGGCCTGGATGCGCCCGGCCTGGTCGCGGTTGAGGACCGCGCCGACGCTGGTGAGGTCGTCGCGAAGCGGGATGTACCACAGCCAGCCCTCGTCGAAGGCGGCGCAGAGGATGTTGCCGGCGTCGGGTTCGGGCAACCGGCCGCCGCCGGCGAAGTAGCCGAAGACCGCGAGGTTCTGGAAGAACTCGGAGTACTGCCGGGTGCCGCCGGCGGCCGCGTGCAGCCGGCCGGTGCTGCCGGAGGCGTCGGCGACGTGGGCGGCGGCGAGTTCGCGCCGCTCGCCCGCCGGGTCGGTGTAGACGACGCCGGTGACCCGCTCCCCCGTGGTGACGGCCTCCAGCGCGGACGACTCCTCGCGCACGTCGACGCCGTGGCGGGCGGCGTTGCGCAGCAGGATGTCGTCGAAGGTCATCCGGTCGACCTGGTAGGCATACGAGGTCGGCCCGGACAGCTCCGGTGACAGCGCGAACAGGAAGTTCCACGGGTCGGGGCTGGTCCCCCACCGGAAGCTGCCGCCGCGCTTGGCGGTGAACCCGGCGCGGCGGATCTCCTCGTCGACGCCGAGCAGGCGGCACACGCCGTGCACGGTTGCCGGCAGCAGTGACTCGCCGATCTGGTAACGGGGGAAGCGCTGCTTCTCCAGCAGCACCACCCGGTGCCCCTGGTCGGCGATCAGGGTGGCGGCGGTGGAGCCGGCGGGGCCGCCTCCGACGACGATGACATCGAATTCCTCTGGGGCGCTCATGTTCGCGGCTCCTGGCGTGGGTGGCGGTTCCGGGGGAGGGGGGTGCTCAGTCGTCCAGCAGCAGGCGGGTCCAGGCCGCGACGCTGGGTTCCTCGGCCAGCGTGATGAAGTCGGTCTCGACGCCCGCCTTGCGCCAGCTCTCGACGAGGCTCATCAGCCGGATGGAGTCCATGCCGCGGTCGAGCAGGTCGTCGTGCTCGCCCAGCGCACCGGCGGGTTCGCCCAGAACCTGCTCGACGTCGGCGCGGATGCGCCGGGCGGTCAGCTCGCCCTCGGAGGCGGCGGGGTTGTCGGACACGGTGGTGTTCTCCGTTCTGCTCGGGTTCGGGACGGGTTTGCGGCCGCTTTCGGCAGACGCGGTCGGGCCGCGCCGGGCGGGCTCAGCGCCCGCCGGCGGCGGACGCGGCCCCGGCCGCTCGGGGGGTGTCGGCGGTGTTCGGGGTGCCGGCGGTGCGTGCGCTGATCGCGTCGAGGATCTCGCCGACGCGCACCGCGACGTTGGACAGCAGCGAGGACGAGATGCCGTGGGTGTGCTCGGTGCCGCCCTGCAGGTAGATGCCGCAGGTCACCTCGTCGGAGGTGGCCAGCCGGTAGTCGCGCTCGACGGCGGGGCGGCCCGCCCCGTCGCAGACCACGTGCTCGGCCACCTCGCCGAGCAGGTCGCGCGGGTCGGCGGAGCTGTAACCGGTGGCATAGACGAGGTAGTCGGCCTCCACGGCGGTGTGCTTGCCGCTGGCGAGGTCCTCCACGGTCACGGTCACGCCGCCGGGCGCCTCGTGCACGTCGGCCACGCGCGAGGTGTTGTGCATGCGCAGCCGCTCGGCGCCCTTGACCTTGTCCTGGTAGGCGGCGTGGTAGAGGGTGTCGATCAGGTCGGGGTCGACCACCGAGTAGTTGGTGTTGCGGTGGTAGCCCATGATCTCGGCCTTGGTCTCGGCGGAGGCGCCGTAGAACGCGTCCACGGCCCCGGGGTCGAAGATGCGGTTGGCGAAGGGGCTGTCGTCGGAGGGGCTGTAGCCGAAACGGGAGAACACCGCGTGCACCCGGGCGCGGGGGAAGCGGCGGTAGAGGTGGTCGACGCACTCGGCGGCACTCTGCCCGGCTCCGACGACGACGAAGGTGCGCGGATCCGCCGCGGTGTCCAGGGCCGCCAGGCGCTGCAGCAGGTACTCGTTGTGCCAGACGCGCTCGGTCAGCCGCGCTCCCTCGGGCAGGCGCGGGGTGAGGCCCGGCGCGAAGACGATGTTGCGGCCGCGGCTGCGGTGGCGGGCGCCGTCGCCGGTGCGGGCGACGACGTCGAGCTGGGAGATGCGGCCGCCCTCGTCGCGGACGGGCTCGATGGCGACGACTTCGGCCCCGTAGCGCACCTGGTCGCCGACCCGATCGGCGCACCAGGCGAGGTAGTCGTGGAACTCCGCGCGCAGCGGGAACAGCGTCTTGTGGTTGATGAAGTCGTGCAGGCGGCCGGCGGCGTGCAGGTAGGACAGGAAGCCGAAGTCGCTGGCAGGGTTGCGGGTGGTCACCAGGTCCTTGAGAAAGGAGACCTGCATGGTGGCGTCGTCCAGCAGCATGCCGCGGTGCCACCCGAACTCGGCTTGGCGTTCGAGGAAGACCCCGCTCAGTCCGGGTGTGGCGGGCTCGGCGGCAGAGCGCTCGCGCTGCTCGCGCAGGCCGATGGCCAGCGCGACGTTCGAGGGCCCGAAGCCGATCCCCACCAGGTCGTGGGAGGGCGGGGGCTGCGGCGTGGAGGTCACGGGAATCCTTTCACTCACCGGGGTCGGTGTCTTCGCATGCGGGCGGGGCGGGGGCGTGCTCACACCCGCGAATCCAGCGCGGCGGCCGGTGTGAGGGCGGCCGCCGCCTCGCGGGTGGACGTGGCGGCCCCGCAGCGCTGGGCGACGTAGCGCAGCGCGAAGCGGTGGTCCTCGGCGCTGAAGTCGGCGGTGGCGTCGGCGACGAGGAACGGCTGGATGTCGCGCATGAACGCGTCGGCGGCGGTGAGCAGGCAGCCGATGTGGGCGTAGACGCCGGTGATGAGCAGCTGGTCGCGGCCTTGGCGGTGCAGGCGGTCGGCGAGGTCGGTGTGCGCGAAGGCGCTGTAGCGCCACTTGGTGATCAGCGCGTCGCCTTCCTCGGGCGCCAGCGGTTCGGCGATGCCCGTCTGGTCGGCGTCGGCGCGCATGCCCGGGCCCCAGAAGTCGTTCTCCAGCCCGCGGGCCTCGGCGGACATGTCGCCGGGCTTGGCGGTGTAGACGACGGGGACGCCGACCGCGCGGGCCGCCTCCCGCAGGGCGGCGATGTTGGCCAGGGCTCCCTCGATGGGTTGGGCCCCGGGGAGATACGGGTGCAGGAAGTAGCGCTGCATGTCGTGGATGAGCAGCGCCGTCCGCGCGGGGTCGGGCCGCCAGTCGGCGCGGTTGGCCGGCAGGTCGCCGGGCCCGGGCAGCTCGTAGGGCTCGATGTGCGGCAGCGGCATCCGGTGTCCGTTTCGACGGTCGGTCGGTGGGCGGTGCGGGCGGACGCGGTCGGCGCCCGCCGCCGTTCACGGCTGGTGGGCGGGCTGCGCGGGCGCGGTTTCGCGGTCGGTGGGCACGTGGGCAGCACGGACGGCCTCGCGCAGTTCGCGGCGGCTGACCTTGCCGACTCCTGTGGCGGGGAACTCCGCGACGAACTCGATCCGGTCGGGGATCTTGTACGCGGCCAGGCCGCGCCCGCGCAGGAAGCGCAGCAGCTCCGCGCGGGCGGGCGACTCGCCGCGGGGGATGACGTAGGCGCAGACGCGTTCGCCCAGGAAGCGGTCGGGCATGGCGACGACCGCGGCATCGTGCACGCCGGGGTGGGCGAGCAGATGGTCCTCCACCTCGTCGGGCGCGACCTTCTCGCCGCCGCGGTTGATCTGGTCCTTGGCCCTGCCCTCGACCACGAAGTGGCCGGAGGGGGTGCGCCGGACGAGGTCGCCGGTACGGTAGAAGCCGTCGGAGGTGAAGGCGACGGCGTTGTGCTCGGGGGCGCGGTAGTAGCCGCGGATGGTGTAGGGGCCGCGGGTGTGCAGTTCGCCGAGGGCGCCGGGCGGAACCTCGGTGCCGTCGCTGTCGACGACGCGGATCTCGTCGTCGGGCGAGATGGGGCGGCCCTGGGTGGTGGCCACCGTCTCCTCGGGGTCGTCGTAGCGCGTGTAGTTGACCAGTCCTTCGGCCATGCCGAAGACCTGCTGCAGCATGCAGCCCAGGACGGGGCCGACGCGCCGGGCGGCCTCGGCGCTGAACTTCGCGCCGCCGACCTGCAGGACACGCAGGGAGGACAGGTCGCGGTGCGCCTGGGCGCCGCCCTCGACCGCGTCCAGCCAGAGCATCGCGACGGGCGGCACGACGGCGGTGTGGGTGACGCCCTCGGTCTCGACGAGGCCCAGGCAGGTCGCGGGACCGGGGTCGGGGGCGAGGACGACGGTGCCGCCGGCGCTGAAGACGCCGAGGAAGCCGGGCGAGCTCATCGGGAAGTTGTGCACCACAGGCAGCGCGGCGAGGTAGACGGTTGCAGTGCCGGTGTCCAGCTCGCAGATCTCGGCACTGGCGCGTACCGAGTACAGGTAATCGTCGTGGGTGCGCGGGATGAGCTTGGGCAGGCCGGTGGTGCCGCCGGAGAGCTGGAGGAACGCGACGTCGCCGGGCTCCGGGACGGCGGTGGCTCCCGGCCCGGCGCCGCCGCCCTCGCGCACCTGCTCCAGGGAGGTCATGCCCGGTCGGCCGCCGGTGTCGCCGGCCACCACCACGTGTTCGGGACCGCCGGTCTCGGCGCGCACCTGTTCGGCCAGCTCCCGGTAGTCGAATCCGCCGTCGGTGTCGGCGACGACCAGGGCGGTCGCCTCGGTGAAGGAGCACAGGTAGGAGATCTCGGCGCGGCGGTGGGCGGGCAGCGCGTAGACCGGCAGGGCGCCCAGCAGGAACAGGGCGAAAACGACCTCGAAGACCTCGGGGCGGTTGGGCAGCTGGACGACGACGCGGTCGCCGGCTGTGATGCCCATCCGCGCCAGCCCGGCGGCCGTCCGGTCGGCGCGGGCGTCGAGCTCGGCGTAGGTCCACCGCTGCCCCGCGCCCACGACGGCGGTGCGCTCGGCGAACCGGTGCGCGCGCTCGCGCAGGAAGGCGCCGAGCGTCTCCCCCTGCCAGTACCCCCGTTCGCGGTAGAGGTCGGCGAACTCCGTGGGCCAGGGGGTGCATCCGGCGAGCATGGCGGTGGGCGGTCCTTCCGGTTCGTGGGCGGCGGTGCGGGGTCGGTGCGCGGGCGGCGTCAGTGCACCGGGGCGCTCAGCGGCTGGTTGACGCCCAGAGCGAGCAGCAGCGTGCGCAGTTTCACCGAGGTCTCGGCGAGTTCGGCGTCGGGGTCGGAGCCGGGCACGATTCCGCCGCCGGCGAACAGGTCGAGGCGCTCGCCCGCGACGTCGGCGCAGCGGATGGAGACGACCCACTCACCGTCGCCGCGGGCGTCGGTGTAGCCGACAGCACCGGTGTAGAAGCCCCGGTCGAACGGCTCGATCCCGGCGATGGCCTCGCCCGCGGCCGCGGTGGGGCTGCCGCACACGGCTGGAGTGGGGTGCAGCGCGGCGGCGAGCAACGCCGAGGGGGTGTCGGGGTCGACCAGCTCGCCGGTGATGCGGGTGGAGAGGTGCCACAGGGTGGCGGTCTTGGCCAGTTCGGGCTCGGGCACCTCCAGCGTGCGGCAGTAGGGACGCAGCGCCTCGGCGACGGCATCGGCGACGACGGCGTGCTCGTGGCGGTCCTTGGCCGAGCCGAGCAGCGCCACGGCGCTGTGCTGGTCCTTGCTGGGGTCGGCGCTGCGCGGCGCGGAGCCCGCCAGCGGGTTGGAGACCACCCGGGCGCCCCGCTTGGCGAGCAGGAGTTCGGGGCTGGCGCCGATGAGGGTGCGCGGCTCGCTGCCGGGCGCGGGCAGGTCCACGGCGAAGGTGTAGCCGGCGGGATCGCGCCAGGCGAGGTTGCTCAGCAGCTGCCCGGTGTCGACGGGCCGGGGGCCGCTCAGCCGCAGCGAGCGGGCGAGCACGATCTTGGCGAGGCCGCCCTCCTCGGCGGCCAGGCGCTTGAGCGCACGGTCCACGTTGGCGACGTGGTCGGCGGGCTCGGGCACGGCGTCCATCCCCCACGGGCCGGGCAGTGGGCGCTGGCGGCGTGCGCCCTGCGCGCTCCGGGAGAGCGGGGGCGCCGTGCGCACCGAGTCGGGCACTACGAGGCGGCCGGGAGCGGTGCCGTCGAAGGGGATGGCGCCGATCGCGACGGGGCCGGCGGGCGAGTCGGCCGTGCCTTGCGCCAGCAGGCCGGCCACGTCCTCCAGGCGTTCGGCTACGGCCGCTGCGCCGCCGCCCACGAGTACACCGCTCGGAGAGGCGAGGAAGGCTCCGCCGGGGCGGTAGGCGTCGAGGAGGTCTCCGGCAGCGTCAGCGGCGGATTCGGTGCGCTGGTGGAACACCTGCGGATCTCATTTCTGGCCGGTACCGGCCCGATCGGGGTTTTGTGCACTGATCAGGTCGGTGAAGTGCGAATTCGGGCGAGAGAGGGGTGTGCTCGCGTGCGGCGGGGATCAGGCGCGCAAGGTGGCGCCCCCGTCCACGTAGAGGTCGTGCATGGTGATGTGGCGCGCCGAGGAGGAGGCGAGGAAGCAGACGGCGTCGGCGATGTCGCCGGGGTCGGCGATGCGGCCCAGCGGGATGCCGGCCCTGAACCGCTCCGGCGAGCCCGCGACGACGTCGGCGGCGCCCTGGTCGCCGGTCCACATGCCGCGCTGCATGGGGGTGTCGGTCGAGCCGGGCGAGACCACGTTGCACCGGATGCCGCTGCCCGCGAGTTCGAGGCCCAGGGACTTGGTGAACATGGTCGCGGCGGCCTTGGAGGCGCCGTAGGCGGCCATCCCGGCGCGGGGCACGCCCGCGGCGTTGGAGCCGACCGTGGTGATGGTGCCGCGGCCCCGCTGTGCCATGCGGCGGGCCGCGGCGCGGGAGACGTGGAAGACGCCCGTGGCGTTGACGGCGAAGACGTGCTCCCAGTCGGCGTCGGTGGTCTCGGCGACGTCGGCGGTGGCCAGTACGCCGGCGACGTTGACGGCGTGGGTGAGGGGCCCCAGGTCGCGCTCGGCGGCGGCGACGACGCGCGCCACGTCCGCGGAGTCGCGCACGTCGAGCGTGTACCAGGCGGCCTTGTGCCCGTCGCCGTGGAGTTCGTCGGCCACCTCCGCGAGTCCGCCGGCGTCGAGGTCGGCGGCGGCGACGAGGGCCCCCTCGGCCGCGAGGCGCAGCGCCACGGCCCGCCCGATCCCCCGGGCGGCGCCCGTCACCAGGGCCACGGTTCCCGCGATCCCGTTCTGGGACACGACTCTCCTTCCGGACGCAAGAAAGGGCAAGCACACCTCACTAAGGCAAAGCTTACCTAAGCAACCGTCCGCAAGTCTTGATCGGCGGAGCGCACTGTGTCAACCCTGAGTAAAGCGACAAAACGCCTAAACCGCGAAAAACCAGTCGGATCTCGATGTCCGCACCATCTCACTGCGGAGCGCGCGGAGCACTGACCTGCACAGCGCCGATGGTCCGCCCCGGGGGTAAGCCCACAGTGGCGCCCACGCCACGCTTTTCGGCCCGTCCGCAGTCGCCGTCCCGGTCCGCAGGCGCGGCCACGAACCGGGGCACAGGGTGATGAGGAGGAGGAGCACAGGCGCGCGGCCAGGTCTCGGCACCCGCGCCGCGGCCCCACCCGGGCCCCGATGTCCGAAACCGCCCTTCGCGCCGGCCGCGGCGGACGCCTAAACCGCGGTCCCGCACCGGCGAGCGGACCCGCGCGGGTCAGTGGCGGGCGTCGTCGGGGCCGGCGTCCTCGGCGCCGCGCGAGAAGCCCGCGCGGCGCAGTCCGGGCAGGGCCGCTGCGGTCGCCGCCACCAGGGCGGCGCAGGCGAGTCCGGTCACGACGACGGCGGTCGAGGGCCCCAGAACCCGGGCCAGCCCTCCCGCCAGGGCTCCGCCGACGGCCGGCCCCGCGGTAGCCAGTACCAGCCAGAACGAGCTGACACGGCCCAGCAGTTCACCGGGGGTGTGGTGCTGCATCAGGGCGCGCTGCAGGATCTCGGCGACGATCATCCCGATACCCGCGAGGCCGAGCAGCACCAGCGCAGGCGCCAGGTGGCGGCTCGCGCCGAAGCCCGCCATCGCACCGCCCCACAGCACACCCGCCGCGATCAGTGCGCATCCTGGACGGCGCATGCGTCCGACCCAGCCGCTGAACAGCGCGCCGAGGAAGGCGCCGACCGCCGGGGCCGAGTACAGCAGACCCACGGTGCGCGCGTCGCCCTCCAGCACCCGCTCCCCCATCGCGGGAAAGACCGCATAGGGCAGCGCGAACACGCCCCCGAACAGCTCCACCAGCAGCAGTCCGGCGATGACGCGGTGGCGGCGCACGAAGTGCCACGCCTGACCCAGCGCGCGCAGCGGGCGGGCGGCCTCCTCGCGCACGTCGCCCGCGGGCAGGCGCGGTAGCAGCAGCATCAGCGCCACTTGGGCGACGGTGGCGGCGCAGGTGGCGGTGTAGCACACGGCCACGCCGGGGCCCGCGATGACCAAGCCCGCCGCTGACGGCCCGAGCATCGTGGCCAGCTGCGTGGTGACCGCCGTCAGCGCCCCCGCCGCGGCCAACTGGTCGGCGCGGACCAGCTCGGGAGTCACCGCCACCAGTGCGGTCTCGCCGATGCCGTCGACGACCCCCAGCACCGCGGCGCAGACGTAGACGGCGGTGGGGTCGGCGTTGCCGGAAAGGGCGTTGAAGGCAAGCGCGGCGAACACGGCGGCCGCGGCCCCGCGCGCGGCCAGCAGCAGTCCCCGGCGCTCCAGCCGATCGGCCAGCACCCCGCCGACCAGAGTCCCGGCGACGAGAGCGGTGCCCGCGACCGCGTTGACCGTGCCTACAGCCAGCGACGAGCCCGTGAGGTCGTATATCTGCACCGAGAGCGCCACGAGGGTGAGACTGACACCCAGCAGGGCGACCACCCGCGAGGCGAACAGCACCCGGAAGGCCCCGCTGGACCGCAGCGGAGACACGTCCAGCAGAAATCCGCGCACCCCGCACGCCTTTCGTATCCGCTTCCCGTGTTCTCGTGTCCGCTCGACCGCAGCCACAGCTACGCCCATGCCCGGGGCCCCGCGAGGTGGGCGGCCGGTGCCGGGCAACGGGCTCGGCGCAGCGCCGCACCCGGTCGGCTGCGCCCGCCCCCGATCTCGGACGGCAGCGCCGCGGCCAGCCTAGATGAGCGGTTCGGGGGGTTTGTCGACCGGGTGGGCGACGAGCGGCTCGGGGCGACTGTGCGGTCTTGGCTCCGGCCGGGGGCCAGTCTGCTTGCGGAACAGCAGCGGCGAGGACGGCGGCGGGTGGAGCCCGCGGGTGTCGATACCGGTGCTCGCCGGTGGCGGCGGCCGACGCGCCGGTAGGTCCCCTATGCCGGTCCATCCGGCGATGATCGCGAACTTATGGCCGCGGAATGCGCTTACCTGCGACCATAAGTTCGCGATAGACGGGCCAAGCCGCGCCGAGGCGCCGCCACCGGCGGTCCCCGCTCCCCCGACCGCGGGCCCCGGCCCGCCACCGTCCCCGGTGCCCGCTGCTCCCCGCCGATCAGCCCGCCGCCCGGCCGGGGGCAAGGCCGGGCAAGGCCGCACAGCAGACCCGACCCGCACGGCCCGGCCGCCCATGGGAGCCGAACCGATCCAGCACTTCCTGAAGCACGGCTTAGCGCTTCTCCAGCTTCGGGAAGACGACGCGGTTGAGTACCAGTGTCACGGCCGCGCCGACGGGGACCGCGATCAGGGCGCCGACCACGCCGAGCAGGGCGCCGCCCAGCAGCGCCGAGGTGATGGTCACGGTCGGCGCCACGTGCACGGAGCGCTGCATGATGCGGGGAGCGATGACGTAGCTCTCGATCTGCTGGTAGACGAGAAAGAACACCAGCGTCACCACGCCGAGCTGCAGGTCGCCGACGCCGACGACGATCGTCGCCGCCAACGCGCCGATCGTCGTGCCCACAAGCGGGATAAGTGCCGTCACGGCGACGATCAGCGAGAGCGTCAGCGCGTATGCTGATCCGATCACGCTCAGATACGCCAGTGCCACGAGGCCGCCGATCAGCGCGATCAGCAGCTGTCCGGCGATGTAGGCGCCGATGCGTTGGATGATCTCGTCGCCGAGCTCGCGCACGCCCGGGCGCCGCGAGCGCGGCACCAGCCGGTAGCCGACCTCGGTGATGCCCGGCAGCGAGGCCATGAAGAAGACGGTGACCACCAGCACCACGAACACGGCGAAGAGTGAGTTGAGCACCGCCTGGCCGATCCCGAAGACCCCGCCGAAGAGCCGCTGCTGGAACTCGGAGCTCGTCAGGAACTCCTGGGCGCGTTCGACCAGCGCGTACCTGCGGTCCAGATCGTCGAGGACCGGGGCCTGCTGCGCCTGCTGGAAGTAGCGCGGGAGGTCGGCGATGAAGGCCGCCACCTGCTGGGTCAGCGGCGGCACGATCGTCCAGAAGAACGCTGCGGCGAAGCCGACCAGCGCCAGGCACACAGTCACGATGGCGGCCCAGCGCGGCAGTCCGCGGCGGCGGAGGAACTCCACGACCGGGTTGAGGCCCACGGCCAGGAACAACGCGACGAGGAAGTTGATGAAGACGCCCTGCGCGCGGCCCAGGGTCAGCACCAGCAGCCAGGCGGTGAGTACGCCCAGCGCGCCGGTGAAGCCGACGACGAAGAAGTTCACCTGGTCCAGCGGGCCGCCGCGCGCACGTTGGACGCCGCGCTCGCCGCGCTCGGCGCGCGCCATCACCGCCGCGGCCGGGGACGCCGGGGTCGGCAGGGCGGCGCCGACCGAGGAGGGCGCCGCGCCCGGACGCCGATCGGGCCGTCCAGCCGACGCGGACGACTTCTCGGATCCGGCCTCGTACTCGGCCACCCCGGCCTCCCGACGGTGCGGTTGTGCGTCCTCAACTTAGCGAACCCGGCACGGCGCGGACGAGCCGGACGCGCGGCCCCGCCGCCCCGCGGCGCCACCGCGCCCGCGCCGGTCGAGCGGCGGCCACCGCCGCCGGGCGTTCACTCCGGCGGCTGCCGGATGTCCATGGCCTGCTTCAGCCCGCTGTAATGGAAGATCCGGTCGATCTTGCCCGGCGGGACGACGACGGTCAGCGCGCCTCCGCCGCGCACCAGGCGTCGGTGCAGCCGGGCCAGCGCCCCCAGGCCCACCGAGTCGATGAAGGACAGCTCGGTGAGGTCGACGAGCATCCGCGGCCCGTAGACGATCTCGGTGGTGCCGGCCGTCTGCTCGAAACGGTCGACACTGGCGAGGTCGAGCTCGCCTCGCAGCCGCATGACGGTGTACCCGTCGCGGTCGCTTATTCCCACCTCTAATTGGCACATCAGGGCCCGTCCCCGCACTGGACTGGTACCCGCGGGCGTGCGGCCCGGCGAGCGCTGCCTGTCTTCGATCCCGACCCTATTTTCCAGGTGTGCGCGAGTGGGCGGAACCGGAACGCCGACACGGCCGGTTCCGACGTTGGGGCGATACCGGCCGCCCGGGCGCGCCGCAGGCCGCGGAGCGCCCGGGCCGCAAGCACGCGCACCCGGGGCCGAGCGCGGGTCTGCGGGCGGAATCCGCTCCTCTCGCCGCGCCGGCCCCGGTCCCGCGCTTCGTCGTGTGCCTACGACCCGGCGCAGGGGTCGACACCGTCGAAATCCTCGTCGGGGACCCAGATGTCCTCCTCTGCGTCCTCCTCCCGCGCCGCCTCCGCCGAACTCCACGCCCCGGCGGAGGCGTCCGAACCGCCGGACGGCGGGCCGCCAGGCGTCGCGGCGTCGTTCCCGCGGTGGCCCGCTCCGGCCCCCTGCTCGTCGTCCGTGCTGTCGCCGTCTGCCGCGTCGCGCATGGCGCTCCCCCCTCGAACGGCCGTGTGCCATGCCGTTTTCGGACCGACCGGATTGTGCGTCCCCCGCTGCCCCCGCGCGGCCCGCGCACACGCCGCATGGTCAGGTCCGCGACTTCGGCCCCGAGTCCAGTGGCAGGCGCAGAGTGAACACCGCGCCGCCCAGTACCGGGCTGTCCGCGACGTCGAGCGTTCCGCCCTTGGCCTTCGCGATCTCCCGGGAGATCGCGAGGCCCAGCCCGGTGCCGCCGGGATCGCGCCGGCGCGACTCGTCCAGGCGGGCGAACCGCTCGAAGATCCGCTCTCGGTCCTGCTCGGGCACGCCGTTGCCGTCGTCGTGCACCCGCAGCACCGCCTGCTGCTCTTCGCGGGCGACGGTGACCAGCACGCGCCCCGCGGCGTGGCGCTCGGCGTTGGCCAGCAGATTGGTGAGCAGCCGGGCGAGCCGGAGCCGGTTGGCGTAGACGTAGGTACCCCGCTCGACCGAGCTGTCGACGCGCAGCGCGGCCGTTCGGCGCTCGACCTCGACGGCGGCGAGCTCGCCCAGGTCGACGGGTTCGCGCCCCACGGCCACGTCTGCGTCGAGCCGGGCCAACTCCAGCAGATCGGCGACGATGCGCTCCAGGCGCGCGGTGTCGTGCAGCGCGCCGCGCAGCGCCTCGCGGGCGTCGCCGCCTTCGGGGTCGGCCAGCTCGACCTCCAGCCGGGTGCGCAGGCCGGCGATCGGGTTGCGCAGCTCGTGGGAGGCGTCGGAGACGAAACCGCGCTGGCGGTCCAGCGCGACCTCCAACCTCCGCAGCGTGTCGTTGGCGGTACGCGCCAGGGCGGCGATCTCGTCGCCGGTATCGGGCACCGGCAGCCGCTTGTCCGGGTCGGAGGCGCTGATCCGCGCCAAACCCGCCCGCACGGCCTCGACCGGCCGCAGCGTGCGGCCCGCCTGCCACCAGGCGAGGCCCCCGATCGTGGCCAGCGCCGCGGCACCGAGGCCGATCAGGGTCAGCTCCAGCAGCGGCCCGGTGAGCAGCAGCGAGCGCGGCACGGCCGCGTAGACCAGCGCCTGGCCGTAGGCGGAGTCGGCGGTGGCGAAACCGACGACCGTGAGGCAGTCCGCGCCCGGCGAGCGGCAGACGACCTCGGTGATCTGGCCGTCGGGGTCGGCCGGCTGCTCCATGGTCAGCGGCCCCGATCCCGACAGCACCGGCGTGGCCGCCAGCACACCGCCCTCAGGCGAGACGATCTGGATCCGGATCACGCCCGCGCGGGGACGGAGGCCGCCGTCGGCCCGCCCGTGCTGGATGTCCACGACCACCTCGCGGGCGGCCTCCCCCGCTGTGATGACCTCCTCGCGCTCGATGACTGCACGTGCGAGCAGGCTGGTTGCGGCGATGGCCAGCACCAGGACCACCGCGGCGGCCAGCACGGAGCCGGCAGCCGCCCGGGCGCGGATCGATCGCAGCCGCAGCCGCGGTGTCTTCGGCATGCGCCTCCAGAGCCCTGCGGAAGGACCGCCTCCGGTCGTGGGTGTCCACTTCCCTGCTCGTCGGCAGGCAAAGCACGCGGTTGCCCACGGAACCGCAAAACCCCGCCGACGGCGCTTCCCCACCGGTGCGCGGCGGCCGCGGCGAGTCTGTGGCAGGCTGAGCCCCATGGACGACCTGCGCGACGCCCTGCTCGCCCAGTACGACGCGGGATGCACGACGACATGCCACTACTGCCCCTGCCCGCTGCCGCCGGAGACCGTGCGCTGCCGGCTGTGCGGCCGGCTGCAGGAGCGCCTCCCGCACGCCGCAGCGGGCGGTCCGGCCCGCTCGGCCGACTGATCCGCCTCCCCCGCTGCGCTGCGCGCGCCCGCTGTTGCGGCGACACTCCGCAGGGATCTTCGCCCGAAACCCAGCGAAACCACGCTGAGTCGCGATTCAATTGCTCTGCGCAATGAATCGTTCACGGGGTGCTGCCCCGTTCAGGAGGCGAAATGCGGAATCGACGCACGCCGGTGCTTCTCGGGCTGCTCACCGGGCTGATGGTGGCCGTGCCGGGCGCGCACGCCGCGCAGGCGGCTTCGGCGGAGACGGGCGGTCATGCGGCGCAGGTGCCGGGCTCCGCCATGCGGTTGTCGGTGGCGGTGCCCGAGCAGAAGTCGGCCGAGCACACCACGCTGACGTGTAGCCCCGTCGGCGGTTCGCATCCCGACGCCGAAGCCGCTTGCGCGGCGCTGGAGCGGTCGGGGGGCGACTTCACCGCTCTGGGACAGCGCGACCAGCAGACCATGTGCACGCTGGAGTACGCACCGGTGCGGCTCAGCGCCACGGGCACCTGGCAGGGGGCGCCGGTGGACTACGACGAGACCTTCAGCAATCCCTGCGTCGCGCGCGCCCAGACGGAGGGGGTCTTCGACTTCCGGACCGCGTGAGGCCCCGTGGGCGGCGCCCCGGGCGCCGCCCACCGACGCACAGCACTACTCGTAGGGGTCGGGCGGGTTCTCCACCGCGTCCATCGTCTCGATATCGAAGCGGTGGTTGCGCACGCTCTGCAGCTCTCCCTGCGGCGGCTGCCAGGTGCCTTCGACCCGCCACCAACTGTCCTCGGCAGGCGCGGGGCGGTTGGTGACCAGTACCCGGTTCACGATGGCGTCGGCCGCGCAGCAGGCCATCTGCAGCCGCGCCAGGTACCAGCCCTCGCCCTCGGTGTTGGGCACGGCGAATCCGGTCAAGCGGATGGTCCGCCCCTCCATCGCCCTCTCCTCGTCGGTCCAGGCTCGATTGATGAACTCCTGGATCTCCATCTCGACGGGGCCGGAGGCACCGGGTTCGGCCAGGGGATCGAGGCGGCTTTCCGAGCCTTCCGCGCGCGGGGGTGCGGCGGTCTCGGCGCTTCCGGCGGTGTAGGCGCCCAGAGCCGGCGGCGCGACGACGAACACCGCCACCACCGGCAGGAGGAGCAGCCAGGCGACCCGCGGCGCACCGTGCCCGTGGTCGCCGTCGCAACCGGGGCCGGGCTCGGGGGACGTGTCTTTGCCGCCTGCACCGCCGCCGAGATAGGCGCGCACCTCGCCGGCGACCACTGCCGCGCCGAGCGCGATCAGCACGGCGCCCGCCGCGACCAGGAAGTAGCGGAACCCCGGCTGCACGTAGTTCAGATAGAGGTCGGTGAAGACGGTGCTGCTCAGCGCCGCGGCACCCAGCAGCACCAGGACGACCCCCTGGGCGATCCGGTTCACAGCAGCAGACCTCCGATCACGAAGGTGAAGACGAGCGCCGCCGCCAGGGTCAGCGGCACGAAGCGGCGTACGAAGGACCAGCCGAACGTGCCGCCCTGCAGCGCGATCAGCTTGAGGTCGACCATGGGCCCGACGACCAGGAACGCCAGCTTGGCCATGGGCGAGAACTCGGTGAGGCTCACCGCGACGAACGCGTCGGCCTCCGAGCACACCGACAGCACGATCGCGAACAGGGCCAGGACCAGCACCGAGACGACCGGCATGTCGGCGACGGCCGCCACCCACTCGCGGGGCACAGCGACGTTGACCGTTGCCGCGGCCAGCGCACCCAGCACCAGGAATCCGCCCGCGTGCATGAGGTCGTGCAGCATCGACTCGCGGAACACCTGCCAACGGGGAGCGTCGGGGCTGTGGTGGCTGCGCGGCGGTCGCAGCCAGTCGGTGCGGCCCAGGCGCGCCCACACCCAGCCCACCACCACCGCCGCGCCGAACGACGCGGCCAGCCGGGCCAGTACCATCTCGGGCTGCCCGGCGAAGGCCACGGCGGTGGCCACCAGTACGACGGGGTTGATCGCCGGTGCGGCCAGCAGAAACGTCAGGGCCGCCGCGGGCGCCACCCCGCGTTTGATCAACCCGCCGGCTACGGGCACCGACGCGCACTCGCAGCCGGGCAGCACCATCCCGGCCGCGCCCGCCGCGGGGACGGCGGCGAAGGGATTGGCGGGCATGACCCGCCGGTAGAAGGAGGCGGGCACGAAGGCCGTCAGAGCGGCGGACAGGGCGACACCGAAGACGAGGAACGGCAGCGCCTGCAAGCTGATCGCGGTGAAGACGGTGGCCCAGGCCAGGAACGCCTCACCGGTCAGCCGATCCCCCAGCCATGCGTGGCCCGCCGCGAGCGCCAGGGTGAACAGCGCGAACAGCCACACCGTGGCCAGTGGCCGCGGACCCCGGCGCCGCCCCCAGTCGTCGGGAGGCAGCGCACCGTCGGGCTCGTCCCAACCGCCGGCCAGGGTGTCGCCCAGGGAGGCGTGTGCGCGAGGTGCGGGTCCCGCAGGGCGTTCGGGCACGCTGGTACTCCGGAGGCTCGTCGGTGGACCATGCTGCGGCTGCGGCGGTCGTCAGCCGGTCCCCGGCATAGTATCGGAAACGGTTTTCATCTTGCCCGCAGGACGGGTAACCGAGTCCGGTCGAGTGCCGTGCCGTGCGCCGCAGGCGGGCCCGCGGCGCACGGCACCGTGCGCAGAGCGGCGCGTCAGCCGCGGACCGGTGCTCCGGGCCGGTCGCCGCCGCGGTTGGACTTGCGGGGGCTGCGGTTGTCGCGCCGACCGTGCTCGCCGGAGCCGCGGCGCTCGCCCTCGAAGCGGCGCCCGCCGGCGTCGTCGCGGCGCTCGCCGTCGCGGCCGCCCTGCCGCGCGCGTTCCCCCCGGTGGCGCCCGTTGTCGCCGCGGCGCCGGCGCGGGCCGCCGCGGCCGCGGCGCGGACGCTCCGGCTCGGGCGGCTCCACCCACGGCTCCCAGGAGGGCTCGCGGGCGCCGGTGACCTCGCTCAGCAGGGTGTCTCCGGGGTTGACCAGGTGCTGCTTGGCCTGGACGCCGGCGTCGCCGAGCAGGCGCCGGGCCGTGCGCCGCTGGTTGGGCGCCACCAGCGAGACCACCCGGCCCGACTCTCCGGCGCGGGCGGTGCGGCCGCCGCGGTGCAGGTAGTCCTTGTGGCCGGTCGGCAGGTCCACGTTGACGACCAGGTCGATGCCGTCGACGTGGATGCCGCGCGCGGCGACGTCGGTGGCCACCAGCGCCTGCACCCGCCCCTCGCGGAACTTGGCGAGGGTCTTGGTGCGCACGCTCTGCGACTTGCCGCCGTGCAGCGGCGCCGAGGGCACTCCCGCGGCCACCAGCTGCTCGCAGATGGAGTCGGCCCGGTGCTTGCTGCGCACGAACAGGATGGTGCGGCCCTCGCGCGCTGCGATCTCGGTGACGATGCGGTTCTTGTCGCGGGGCAGCACCTTGAGCAGGTGGTGCTCCATCTCCGAGACGTGGGAGACCGGCGGGTCGACCGAGTGGGTGGCGGGCTCGTTCATGTAGCGGCGCACCAGCGTATCGACGTCGCCGTCGAGCGTCGCGGAGAACAGCAGCGTCTGCCCGCCGGCGGGCACCTGGTCCAGCAGAGCGGTGACCTGCGGCATGAACCCCATGTCGCACATCTGGTCGGCCTCGTCGAGCACGCACAGCTCGACGTCGCCGAGGTCGCAGGCGCCCTGCTCGATCAGGTCGGTGAGCCGGCCGGGGGTGGCGACGAGGATCTCGACGCCCCGGCGCAGCTCGTTGATCTGCCGGGTGTAGGAGCTGCCGCCCACGACGTCGCCGATGCGCGCGCCGAGCAGCCGGCCGTAGCCCAGCAGCGCATCGCGCACCTGGTGGGCGAGTTCGCGGGTGGGTACGAGCACCAGGCCGCGGGGGCGGCGCGAGGCGGCTCGGCGGTCGGCGGCGCGCACGAGCATCGGGAGCCCGTAGGCCAGGGTCTTGCCCGATCCGGTGCGCCCGCAGCCGAGCACGTCGCGGCCAGCCAGCGCATCGGGGATGGCGGCGGCCTGGATCGGGAACGGCGTGGTGACGCCGTTCTGCGCGAGCTTGTCCACGACCCGCTCGGGGAGTCCGAGGTCGTCGAAGCCCGGGCATGCGGCATTGTCCGTCAAGTGACGTAAACCTTCCTCATCGGTCGGCGGCGTTTCGAGGAAGGCTCCGAGGCCATGCGGACACGGCGGAGAGACCGCCCAAACGCGCCGGATAACGCGACTCGGGGACCGTGGAAGGTCCCGAGTGCCAGGCGGCCCGGCGCGCCGGATGCGCGCAGCACGGATCGACCGCCTTGTGCAGACTACTAGACCGCGCGGTCAACCGGATCGGCGCGGCCGGTATTCCGGCGGTGATCCGTCTCGCAGCCGCGCCCGCAGGGACGGACGGCGCCCCGCCCAGCGGGCCGCGGGGGCCTCAGCCCGCGGAGTCGCGCGCCGACTGGGCGGCCAGCGCCCGCAGCCGCCCGGCCTGCGCGCGCCGCTCGGCGGCGGCCTGCTCGTCAAGCGTGCGCCCGGCGGCGCCCTGCAGCAGCTCCTTGGTCGCGGCCGCGGCCTCGCGCGGCACCGCCTGCAGCGCGGCGACCAGGTCGGCGACGGCGCCGTCGAGCTGGTCCCCCGCGACGACGAGCTCGGCCAGGCGCAGCTCGCGCGCCTCGTCGGCCCCGACGGTGCGGGCGGTCAGACACAGCTCCATGGCGCGGTTGGGACCGACCGCCTCGACCAGCGGCTTGGTGCCGGTGAGGTCGGGCACCAGACCCAGCGCGGGCTCTTTCATGCACAGCTGCGCGTCGTCGGCGAGGATGCGCAGATCGCAGGAGAGCGCCAGCTGCAGCCCGGCACCGATGGCGTGGCCGCGCACCGCGGCGACGGTTACGACGTCGGGCCGCCGCAGCCAGCGGAAGCCCTCCTGGTACTCGGCGATGACGGCGTCGAGTTCGGCTTCGTCGGCGCTGCCGTCGGCGATGCGGTCCATCAGCGAGGTCTCGCCCTCGACTCCGCCCGGGCGGAACATGGCGAGGTCGATTCCAGCGGAGAAGGAGGGCCCTTCACCCGTAATCACAACAATACGGACAGAGCTCGGCAGCCGCTGGCCGACATGGGCCAGCGCCCGCCACGTACGGCCCGTCATCGCGTTGCGACGCTCGGGACGCGCCAGCGTCACCGTAGCGACCTCGCCGGTGACCGACAGTCGCAGACCGGCCGCCCGCAGCTCGCCGTCCTCTTCCGGGGCCGCCTCCGCCATGGACACCTCCGCACCTCGTCGCCCGCGGCGCTCCGCTCGGCCGCAGACTCTCGTTTCGACGACGGCCAGACTAGCTGGATGGGTGAGTCCGAAGTCTTCGGTCGCCGGCGAGACGACTCGGGTCCGCTGGGCGGCCTTGCGGCCTGCCGAGCGGCGGGCGGCCTGAAAGGGAAGCGGCGGCAACGGCGGCGCGGACGCCCCCGCGCCCAGCGGGCAGCGTGCCCGCCGGTGGCCCGCCCGACGGCGCGCCGACACTGAGCGGGGTTTAGTGGGCGCCTTCGTGCGCAAATCACGAAAGAACGGCCCTTGGTTCGGGAATTCCCACACGAAGGCTGCGGGAGCAGACCCGCGGCGCCCCCCGGCCGGAACCGAGCCGACCGGCCGGCTGAGCAACCTGCTCAGACACCGGACTCACTCATCCAGGGCGCGGAGTGCGGGGCGGCCGAAGGGGGGGCGCGCCCTCCGCGGGCGCCTTGCGGAAGACAGGGGTATTCCCTTCGCGCTGTGCCGTGGGCCGGGGCAGGCCCGTCTGGTGCCGGCGAAAGCGCGGTGTTCGGTGCCAAGGCGCCGCACGGAGGGGCAGCGCAGCAGCGCCGGGTGTTCCGGCGGTTCCCGCAGGTGCGGTGTCCCACCCGCAGGGCACGGCCTGGGCGGAACGGGCACGCCGCGGCGGGGTCAGCCGCGGCGGGTCGCGCCTCCGCGGCCGCGCAGGGTGACTCCTGCTTCGGTGAGCAACCGGTGCACGAAGCCGTAGGACCGGCCGGTGGAGGCCGCGAGCGAGCGGATGCTCTCCCCTTCGTCATAGCGTCTCTTGAGCTCGCTCGCCAGTTCCGAACGTTCGGCGCCGGTCACGCGGGTGCCCTTTTTCAGGGTCTCGGCCACAACGTCCTCCCGTAATCGTGGGTGCTCAACGCGACATCGCAGCCCATGATCAGCCATGCGGGGGCCGGTGGCTACCCGTCGGCGACGCGGCGCGGTCGCCCGGTGGCACCCGGCGGTTTTCGGACAGAACCAATACCGGACCAGAATCCGAGGCGGGACAACCCGCGGCGACCGACGCGCGTCTTTTATATCCCCGAGGGGGAACACGCAGTTCAGGCGAGGGTGATCAGGTCCGCGAACTCGACGTTCCACAGGTCCTCGACACCGTCGGGCAACAGGATGACCCGTTCCGGCGCGAGCGCCTCGACTGCGCCCTCGTCGTGGGTGACCAGCACGATAGCGCCCCGATAGTTGCGCAGCGCGCCGAGGATCTCCTCGCGGCTGGCGGGGTCGAGGTTGTTGGTGGGCTCGTCCAGCAGCAGCACGTTGGCGCTGGAGACCACGAGTGTGGCCAGCGCCAGCCGGGTCTTCTCGCCGCCGGAGAGCACGCCCGCGGGCTTGTCGACGTCGTCGCCGGTGAAGAGGAAGGAGCCCAGCGTGCGGCGCGCCTCGACATCGGGGAGGTCGGGCGCCGCACGCATCATGTTCTCCAGCACCGACAACCCGGTGTCGAGGGTCTCGTGCTCCTGGGCGTAGTACCCCAGGCGCAGGCCGTGGCCCGGCACGACCTCGCCGGTGTCGGGCTCCTCGATCCCGGCGAGCAGCCGCAGCAGCGTCGTCTTGCCGGCGCCGTTGAGCCCCAGTACGACCACCCGGCTGCCGCGATCGATGGCCAGGTCGACACCGGAGAAGATCTCCAGCGACCCGTAGGACTTGGACAGCCCCTCGGCCGTCAGCGGGGTGCGTCCGCTGGGCGCGGGGGCAGGGAAGCGCAGCTTGGCAACCTTGTCACTCTGCCGTTGGCCCTGCACCGAGTTGAGGATGCGCTCGGCGCGGTTCTCCATCTGGTGGGCCGCCCGCGCCTTGGTGGCCTTGGCGCGGAAGCGGTCGGCCTGCTTCTGCAGGGAGCTCGCCTGCTTCTCGGCGTTGGCGGCCTCGCGCCTGCGGCGGCGCTCGTCGGCCTCGCGCTGCGCCTGGTAGGCGCGCCAGCCCATGTTGTAGATGTCGATGACGCACCGGTTGGCGTCGAGGTAGAACACCTTGTTCACCACGTCCTCGACCAGCTCGACGTCGTGGCTGATCACCAGCACGCCGCCCTGGCGGCTCTTGAGGAAGTCGCGCAGCCAGACGATGGAGTCGCCGTCGAGGTGGTTGGTCGGCTCGTCCAGCAGCAGGGTGTCGGCGCCGCTGAAGAGGATCCGGGCGAGCTCGATGCGGCGCCGCTGGCCGCCGGAGAGCGTGCCCAGCGGCTGGCCGAGCACCCGGTCGTCCAGCTTGAGGCTGCTGGCGATGGAGGCGGCCTCGGACTCGGCGGCGTAGCCGCCCATCATGTGGAAGTGCTCTTCCGCACGGGCGTAGGCGCGCGCCGCCTTGTCGCGGCTCTTGTCGTCCTCGCTGCCCATGCGCTCCTCGGCCCGGCGCATCCGGTGCAGCGCGTCGCCGATGCCGCGGGCGGACAGGATGCGGTCGCGGGCGAGCTCCTCGGGGTCGGTCGCCCGGGGGTCCTGCGGGAGGTAGCCCACCGAACCGCCGTTCGAGACCGTGCCGGCGGTCGGAGCGTCCTCGCCGGCCAGCACCTTGGTCAGCGTGGTCTTGCCCGCGCCGTTGCGCCCGACCAGCCCTACGCGGTCGCCGGCGGCGACGCGCAGCGAGGTGGGCTCCAGCAGCAGGCGGGAACCCACGCGCAGTTCGAGTTCAGAGGCGGTCAGCATGGCACACAGACTTTCTGGCGGCGGGTGCGAAGGTCGGTCGGCGGGGCGCGGCCGCAGGGCTCAGACCGCGCGGCGCAGGGCGCCGGGGAGCGGGGACCGCGTCACGCGCACGCGGCCAACACTAGTGCCTGTCGGCGCAACGTGCGTCGGCGCAGCGGTGTTCCCGCCGCGCCGACGCACGTTGCGCTAGGACTGTCCCCGATCGGCGCCTTTGGACGGGCCGGGCCGCGTCTCGGACGTCTCCGTCTGGGATCGGCCCGTGTTGCCCGACTTGCCCGTGCCGGAGGATTCGGCACCGGCGGAGTCGGCCGGCGTCCGCCCGGCCGTCACGCCGCTCTCGGCGGGGGTCTTGTGCGCACTCCGCGGTTTATCGCCCGTCGCGCCCGCCTCCGACCCGCCGGCGGCGACGTCGTCGGGCCGACCGCCGGCTCCGGCGAAGCGCCCGGTCTCCGCGGCGCGGGCGAGCGGGCGGTTGCGCAGCAGCGCCGCGATGACCGCCACGACGGGGGTCGCCAGGAACATGCCGGCGATCCCGCCGAGGATGCCGCCGATAGTGATGACCAGCAGCACCACGGCCGAAGGAAGCTCCAGCGCCTTGCCGTAGACGCGCGGCGCGAAGACGTGGCTCTCCAGCTGCTGCACCACCACCACGACGGCGACCACGAGCACCGCGATCAGCCACCCCTGCGTCACCAGGGCGACCAGCGCCGCCAGCAAGCCTGTCAGGAAGGCGCCGATGACCGGCAGGAACGCGCCGATGAAGGTCAGCACGATGAGCGGGATCGCCAGGCTCGGGTCGATGAGGAAGACGAGGAAGAGGCCGATGCCGATCGCGTCTATCAGGCCCACCAGCGCCACCCCGCGGACGTAGCGCCCCATCACCCCGTAGGAGATCTCCGTGGCGGCCTTGATGGAGCGGCGCGACGCGCGCGGGAAGAGCGAGCGCAGCCATTCCATGAGCAGGTCACCGGAGTGCACGAAGTAGATGGTCAGCACCAGGATGAGGATGACCCCGAGCAGGATCTCCAGCACGGTGGTTCCGGCCACCCACGCCTGGCTCACCCACTGCGACCAGTCCTCCTGCAGGCGCGACCGCAACTCACGCTCGACCGCGTCGATGGCGGTGCTCGCCAGTTGGGGGTCGAGGCCGAACGTCTGCAGGTAGCTCGGCAGGTCGTCGACGGCCTGCTCGACGCTGTCGACAAGGCCGGAGAAACCCGAGATGGCGGGCTGCACGACCATCGTGACGACGCCGGCCAGCAGCACGAGCGCGCCCACACAGGTGATGGCGGTCGAGGTTCCGCGGCCCAGGCCCTTGCGCCGCAGCCAGTTGGCCGGCGGCGTGAGCAGCGCGGTGACGAAGATCGCGAGGATCACCGGGATGGTGACCACGCGGATGTAGACCAGGCCGTAGACGACGAAGGCGATGACGACGCCGATCAGCAGCACCCGCCAGGCGAGGTTGCCCATCCGCACGAGCAGCCCTTCGGGCTCGGTGGGCGGTTCGGCACCGCGGTCGGGCGCGGCGGGCTGCGGATCGGCCTCGGCGGCGTCCTCCTGCGGCCGGCGCCCCCGGCTCAGCAGCGGCCACCTCCACAGCCGTGTCAATCGCACGTCATCCCCCTACTCCTGCCGTACTCCTGCCGTCTGCCCGGGTACCGGCCACCCGCGCCGCCTCGCCGGGACCCCCGCCGCGCGGCACCCGATCAGCCGAAGTTACCGCATGGCCGGGACTTCGGACCCGGTCGCGGCGCGCCGCGCTCACAGCTGCCACGGCTCGCGCGGACGGTCGGAGTCGACGATCTCGTTGCCGAAGGGGGCCAGGGCGACCGGGATCATCTTCAGCGACGCCCATGCCAGCGGGATGCCGACGACGGTGACCGCCAGTGCCAGCGCGGTGCCGATGTGGCCCAGCGCCAGCCACCACCCGGCGACGATCAGCCAGACGACGTTGAGAGCCGTACTCGCCCCTCCCGCGCCGGGCCGGCGTGCGAGCTCGCGGCCGAAGGGCCAGAGTGCGTAGGCGGCCATGCGGAAGGAGGCGATACCGAAGGGGATGGTGACGATCAGGATGCAGCAGACGATCCCGGCCACGACGTAGCCGAGCGCCAACCACAGTCCGGCGACGACCAGCCAGACGACGTTGAGGACCAGGCGGAGCAGTGCCACTGCGATCGAATCCCTTTCCGTTCCGTGTCGCGAACCGGCCGCCGTACGGGGCCGGGGGTCCGGTGACCTCTACCCGCATACGACGCAACCTTGTGCTCCCCTCGTTCCGCGGCGCCACCCCGAAAACTCCCCTAAGGGGCCCGAGCGGCAAGGAGTCCGCCCGATCGGGCCCCCGCGGCTCGGCGGCCCATCGGCAAGCACCGTCGTCCGGCCCGCGGATCGGCGGTTCTACCGGGGACTCCCGAACCGCCCCGCCGGGGCGCCGGTTTGGGGCGGGCGCGGGCGGGCGGGTTAGGATCGGCGACGTGCGTATCACCAAGCTCGGACATGCCTGCGTCCGCCTGGAGCGGGACGGCGCCACCCTGGTCATCGACCCGGGCGGCTTCAGCGAGGCCGACGCCGCGGTGGGCGCCGACGCGGTGGCGATCACCCACGAGCACCCCGACCACCTCGATCTCGACCGGTTGCACGCGGCCGCATCCGCCAAGCCCGGTCTGGAGATCTACACGCACGCACAGATCGCGGCCCAGCTGCGACAGGAGAGCGGCTTGGAAGCGCGGGTGCACGAGGTCGCCCACGGCGACACGGTGACCGCGGCGGGGTTCGAGGTCCAGGCCTACGGTGAGCGCCACGCGGTCATCCATCCCGACATCCCGGTCGTCACCAACGTCGGGTTCCGGCTGCCCACGGCCGACGGCGCGCTGTTCCACCCGGGCGACGCGCTGACCGTGCCCGAGGACCCGGTCAGCACCCTGCTGGTGCCGCTGCACGCGCCGTGGTCGAAGATCTCCGAGGTCGTCGACTACCTGCGGGCGGTCGCCCCGACCCGCGCAGTGGCGGTGCACGACGCCCTGCTCAGCGAGACCGGCGCCGGCGTCTACGCCAAGAACCTCGGTCGACTGGTGCCCGGCGTCGACTACACGCGCCTGCAGCCGGGGACCGAGACCACGGCCTGAGGGGCATCGGCCCGCACGGGCGGGCGGCAGGCGCGAGGGCGCCGAGCGAAGCCGGGCCGGCTCGATCCGGTTCGGGCGCGGCGGTCTGGACGAGGTCTAGACCTTAATGTGATCGGCCCATCACGCCATCCCCCTAGGCAGGCGCGGGCTCGGTCAATACGATGTTTGGTATCCGGTTGAACGGACCGGTCCTCGCGAATCATCGCCGAAATCGGACATACGACCAAACATTGGTCAGTGCAGGTCGGATTCGGTAACGGTTGAGCGAGTAATTTTCCCACCCCCCGTGCGCGAGCGGGAGTGGGGATGGCATGATTACGTACCGGCTCGCAGGGAGGGCGGCACCGCCTCCCCGGCCGTTTCGTGTGAGCGCCCTGCCGGTTTCGGCGGTTCGGCGCCGTGGTCTGCACCACACCCGGGAACACCGAGGCGACGCATGGCGTTCACGCCGTGCGGGGTTGCTCACGCTGTATGACTGCTTATGTCTGACCCTGTCTTCCCAATAGCTTACTAGTGATTTCAGTAGAGGTGGTTCAACCATGTCTCAGGTACGCCGGCAGGCAACGCTGCGCCCCCGCCCGCACTGGGGGTGGCAGGATGCCGCCGCGTGCCGGGGCGAGGACCTTGTGCTCTTCTTCGGCCCCGATGGCGAGCGCCAGCCGGAGCGGGAGATCCGCGAGCGCAAGGCCAAGGAGATCTGTGCTCAGTGCCCTGTCCGTACCGAGTGCCTCGACTACGCGATTTCGCGACCCGAGAAGTACGGCACGTGGGGCGGCCTGAACGAAGACGAGCGCGCGTCTGAGCGCCGGCGCCGCATGCGCCGTGCCAACGCGGCCTGACCGACCCTCCGCCCTCACCGGGCTGGACTCGCGGCGGACGAAGAGACCCGAGACGACAGTTCTCTAAAGCGGCCCCGGCCACGCTAACCCGCGGCGCCCCGACGGTTTCCGTCGAGGGCGCCGCGGGTTTTTCACGTCTTCCCGCGGTTCACGCGACCTCTCACAGGTGACGGTCGAACCACTGCGCGGCCGCCTCACCCGCGTCCTGGCCGGCCGCCCCGCGGTCGCCGATCAGCGCGGTGACCTGGTCGTCGGAGAGCTGTTCGAAGTCGCGGTACCACTCCCCCACCGCGCGGAAGTTGTCCGGGACCGTCAGTGCGACGACGCGGTCGGCGTCGGGGGCCAAGGCGTCGAGGGCGGCCTCGGCGGCCACCGGGACCGCCAGCAGGAGTCGGCGGGGGTGCTGCCGCCGCACCATCCGCAGGGCCGCCCGCGCCGTACCGCCGGTGGCGACACCGTCGTCGACCACGACGACGTCGCGGCCGCGCGGATCGGGCGCGGCGCGGCCGCGCCGGTAGGTCTGCAGTCTGCGGGCCAGCTCGGCCCGCTCGGCCTCGACCGTGGCCGCCAGGTCGGCGCGGGTCAGCCGCAGCCGCGCCAGCGCGCGGTCGTCGTAGCAGACGTGGCCGTCCTCGGCCATGGCGCCCACCCCGAGTTCGGCGTGTCCGGGCACACCGATCTTGCGCACGACGACCACGTCCAGCGGGATGCGCAGCAGCCGGGAGAGCTCGGCGCCGACCGGCACGCCTCCGCGGGGCAGGGCCAGCACCAGCGGGTCCTCGGCCACATGCGGACGGACGCGCTCGGCGAGGCGGCGGCCCGCCTCGGCGCGGTCGGTGAACGGCAGGGATACGGGCAGCGGGTTCATAAGCACTCCGGCGCTCCGCCCGATCGCCTCCGCGAGGCGGGAGCGCCGCTCCTCGTACTAATCGTCATCGCGCTCCTGGCGCGGCGGAGAGTGCTACGGGCATACCCGCCGACGCTCGCGCGCCAACCTCGCGGCCGCGCAATTCTCGGCACGCCCCACGGGGTGGGGCGGATCCGCTGCCGGCGCCGGCGGAGCGGTCAGTCGGCCGCCGCCCGGCGGAAGTCGCTTTCCAGGACGGCCATGACGAGGGCGTCGTGGCGGCGGCCGTCCCACAGCAGCGCGTCGCGCATCCGGCCCTCGACGCTGAATCCGCAGGAGCGGTAGACGGCGATGGCGCGCATGTTGAACGCGTAGACGCTCAGCCAGACGCGGTGCAGGCGGATGTGGTTGAACGCGTAGTCCAGCACCAGCCTGGTGGCCTCCTTGCCCAGCCCCTGGCCGGTGAACTCGATGGCCGAGAGAGCGATGCGGTAGGCCGCGCTCTCGTTGTCGGCGTCGACCTCGGTCAGCGCCAGCTCGCCGACGAAGCGGCCGCCGGGCTCCTCGATGATGGCCAGGTCCAGCCGGTCGAACTGGTCGGCCCGGGTGGCGCACCAGTCGCAGACCTCGTCGTAGTCCGGCCTGCGGTGGGTGCCGGTGAGCCTGCGGATCTCGTCGTCGCGCGTGGACTCGAAGAAGTCGTCGGCGTGTGCGGCCGAGAGCGGAACCAGATTGACGCGCGAACCCGCGAGTGTGGGGTTGTCGCGCAGCGCACTCAAGTCGATCATCGATGGGCACTCCCGGGGACGTGGGTCGGGTGGGCAGAGGGAGCGGGGGCGTCGGGGGATGTCAACGAGGTCTTGCATGCGGCCGAAGGATCATATGTAAAGGCAGATGCGGCGTCGGCACAACCGCTTTGCGCGGGCGGATCGCCGCGCCGTAGCCTTCGCGGGGCGCGAGGGCGCCGATTCGTCCGATCATCGGGAGAGCCGTTGGCAGTCGAGGATACGGTACCGGGGACCGACCGCACGGCGCGCAGGGCGCGGTCGGCGGTGGCGGTCCTCTTCCTGGCCAACGGATTCGCCTTCGCCAACATCGTGCCGTGGATGCCCGCAATCAAGTCCGAACTGGAGCTGTCCAACACCGAACTGGGCACCGCCATCGGCGCGATGCCGCTGGGGGCGCTGGTCACCGGCATGCTCGCGGGTCCCCTGATCGCCCGGTTCGGCAGCGGCCGGGTCTCCGTGGCCTCCGGCCTGCTCCTGGCGGGCGTGCTGCCGCTGGTGGCGACCGCGCCGGCCTGGTGGGCGCTGGCGGCGGCGCTGTTCTGCGTGGGCTGGATGGACGCGTGGATGGACTCCGCCATGAACGCCCACGGGTTGCGAGTCCAGCGCCGATACGGACGCACCATCATCAACACCTTCCACGGGCTCTGGAGCGTGGCCGCCGTCGCGGGCGGGCTCGCGGGGTCGGCGATGGCCGGTGCGGGCGTGCCGCGCCCGGCCCACATCGCCGCCGTCACGGTCGTGCTGCTCGTCGCCGTGCTCGCCGTCGTGCGGCAGCTGCTGCCCGGCCCGGAGACCGACGATTCGGCCCCGCTCGCCGAGCCCGCCCAACCGGTGGCCACCTCCCAGCCGGCGGCGGCCGACGCGAGCGCCCGACGAGCCGGCGGATCCGCCGCGCAGGTGGCCGCAGGCACCCGTGCGACGGCGCGGCCGCGCGTGCCTAGGCGCTCGATCGGGCTGCTGCTGGGCTTGAGCGTACTGCTGATGATGGCCGGTGCCATCGAGGACTCCGCTGCGTCGTGGGGTGCGGTCTACATGCGCGACGAACTGGCGGCTCCGCTGTTCCTGGTGGGTCTGCCGTTCGTCGCCTGCCAGACGATGATGACGGTGGGCCGCCTGACCGGCGACCGGATCACCGACCGGTTCGGCGCCGTGGCCGTCGCCCGCACCGGCGCGCTGCTGTCGGCTGCGGGCATGGCTCTCGCCCTGCTGATATCGGCTCCGCTGGGGGCTGTGGTCGGCTTCGGACTGATGGGGCTGGGGGTGGCCACTCTTTTCCCGCTCGCCTTGGCGGCCGCGGGCGAGATCCCTGGGCTGCGCGGCGGGCACGGTGTGGCCCTGGCGGCGTGGCTGGCTCGGCTGGGTTTCCTCGCCGTACCGCCGCTGATCGGAGTGGTCGCCGACGCCGCGTCGCTGACGGCCGGGCTGTGGCTGGTTCCGGCGGCGGGCCTGGTCGCCGCCGTGCTCGCGGTGGGCCTGCACCCGGCTGCGAGCACCCGCGGCGCACCGTCAGCTTGACCCGGCCCTGAAGGTCCCGTAGGCCCTCAGAGCCGTGATGAGAAGCGATTCCTCCCGGCTCTGCAGAGCCGGGGTTCCTCGCTAGAATCGGCTGAAGCGCGAACCTTCGTACGGGACCGCCGGAAAACCGGCTCTGGATCCGGGATTCCCGCCGCGGAGGCCGACTCCGCGGACGGGATGGCGTCGGGCGCTTGCGCGGGACCGGCCGCCCTCGTCGACGCGGCTTTTCGGCCGGCACACCTGGCATCCGCCCGGCGCGGAGGCCGTACAGCACAGCGCGGAGCCCTCCCCGAACGGATAGGCGACCGCGGGCACGCCCGGGAGCGAACGAGACCGTCCCGGGCCGACCGGTTCGACCGGCCCGGGACGGCTGACGCGGTGCGGGCGCTACTGCGCCTGCACCGGGCGCCGCGTGGCGTAGAGGGTGACCGCGCCGATACCGGTCGCGATCACGCCGCCCAGCACGAATCCGGTGAGGTCGACGCCCGTGGTGGGCAGGTAGTCACCGGAACCGGAGCCGCCGGATGCGGCGTTCGCCGGGGCACCGGTGTCGTCGCCGCCGGACCCGGAGTCGCCACCGTCACCGCCGTCATCGCCGCCGGACCCGGAGTCGCCACCGCCGCCGACCTCGTCGGCGGGCGGATTGCCGCCGTCGTCGCCGCCGTCACCGGGGTTCTGACCGCCGTCGTCGCCACCGCTGCCGTCACCGGGCGGGTCGGTCGGGCCGGGGTCCTCGCCGCCGCCGTCACCGGGCGGGTCGGTCGGGTCGGGGTTCTGACCGCCGTCGTCGCCGCCGCCACCGTCACCGTCACCGGGGTTCTGACCGCCGTCGTCGCCGCCGCCACCGTCACCGTCACCGGGGTTCTGACCGCCGTCATCGCCACCGCCACCGTCACCGGGACCGGGGTCTTCATTCCCGCCGTCACCGTCGCCGGGGTCCTCCCCGCCGCCGTCACCGGGACCGGGATCTTCGTCCCCGCCGCCGTCGCCGGGACCACCGGGGCCACCGCCACCGGGGCCGTCGCCCTCTGGGGGATTGCCGCCGTCGCCGCCGGGACCACCGGGGCCACCGCCACCGGGGCCCTCCCCGCCGGGCAGGCCGCCGGGGTCGTCGCCGGAGTTGCCGGGACCGTCACCGGGCGGGGCGTCGAACGTGTCGACGACGCCGGGCAGGATCTCCGGCTGGACGACCGACTTCTCCTGCTCGGCCCCAGCACTCTGCTCGGCAGAGCCCTGAGCCTGCGCGGACGCCGCGTCCGCGTTGTCGGCGTAAGCGGGCGCGCCGGAGAACCCGGCGGCCAGCAGCCCGGCCGCGGCCACGCCGACTGCGCGTGGTGTCCAGGACATGTGGCTCCTTTCTTCTCATCGAGGGGATCATTCGGGCACGAGGGCGAAAAGGTCGTCGTCGGAGACCACGACCGCGCGCTCGCCGAGCAGGCCCCAGGGCCGGGCGACGTCGCCCTCGAGTTCGATCGGTTCGGCGCCGGCGGTGGCCGCGACCGCGGCACCGCCCACCTCACCGAAGACGGTGTCGCCAGCGGCGCTGACGGTATCGAAGCCCTCCGCCGTCTTCGCGCGGCCGGCCTGCGTATCGGCGACGAGCGGCCCGTAACCGGCCACGTCTGCGCTGTAGGCCCACCCCGCGTCGTCGAGCCCTTCCGCCGTGGTCTCGGCCGCGGCGACGACCGAACCGTCGGACCAGTCGTGCAGGGCCAGCACCACGCGGTCGCCGGAGGGCATGCTCCAGGACGCGACGACGTACCCGCCGCCCGCGGTGTAGATCTCCCGCAAGGCGTCGGCGCCTTCGGGGGCCTGCGGTTGCACGCTCTGGCGGGAGCCGTCGGGGGCTACCCAGATCCAGGGGCCGCGCACGACGGCCGTGAGCACCCGTTCACCGTCGGACAACAGCGCACCGGTGCCTCCGGGCTTCTGCACGGAGGCGAGCCCGCCGTCCGCGGGGATCGAGGCGCGGCCGTCGGCGATGACCAGCGGCCCGCCGCCGGCGTAGCTGACCTCGGCGCCCTCGGGCAGGGCGGTCTTCTGCGGGTCGCCGCCGTCGGGCGGCCACAGCCACAGCGCAGCGCCGCCGACCACGGCGACGGCCTTCCGGCCGCCGACCCGCACGAAGCGGGGCGCGCCGACCACCTCGTCGGCGGACAGCGGCAGGTCGGCCGTCCAGAGGGGTTCGCCGTCGCGGCCGACGACGCGCAGCCGTCCGCCGGGATCGACGTAGGCGAGGCGGTTGCCGTCCGAAGCGACGTCGGGCTGGGCCTGCTCGTGCATCGGCAGGCGCCAGGCCGCCTGCCGGGTGAAGCCGGGCGGGGCCTTGCGCGCGTCCAAGGTCACCGCGGGCTGTTCGGGAGTGGGGCGCTGCTCGGGGATCATGCCGGGTACATAGCGCACGGCCGCGACCGCGCCCCCGGCGACCACGGCGAGGGTGAGCACGCCGCCGACAGCGGCCAGGACGACGCGCCGTGCGCGTTTGGGCCGCGTGCTCCGGGCCATCAGCGCGACCTCGGTGCCGCCCGCGGCGCGCACGACACCGGTGGGACTGACGATCAGCTGCCAGGCGCCGTTGGCGTCACGCGCGTTGACCAGAACGGAGTGGCCCAGGTGGGCGGCGTAGTCGGCGGCGAGGTCCAGCGCCGCGTTGCGGGTCTGCTTGGGGGTGTCGCCGAACACGGTGCGCGTGTGGCGCTCGATGGTGACCTCGGCGCTGCGCTCGTCGGCGGAGACCACCAAGACGACCGGACTGCTGTGGTGGGCCGCTCCGTTCGCTTCGGTCACGGCCGCCTCCCGCAGGAGAACGGCGTACCGGAGAGGACCGCGGAGGCTCGTCGCCGACGGGACGCTGCGGACGCTGCGGTCATACTCTGCTGAACCTGTTCCGTCACGAGGGATCTGTGGGCCCGCTGCGCTCGTAGGGGGCGGACGCGCGGCTCCACCGGAACCGGACACCGTTTTCGAATAGGGCGGCTGCGGGGAGTCAGCACGGGCCACGGAGATGATACTTATCCCCCGCCGGCGCCCGCGGTCGCGGTGCGCCCCAGGAGGCGACCGGGATCGCGGCCGCGCCGCGCCGCCCCGGCCCGGGCCGTGCACCGCCACCAGGGACGGAGCCGGACCCTTCGGGGCCGCCGTGCAGATTAGCGGCCTAGCCGGGGGCGGATGTCACTGGATTCGGCCACCACGCGGGTTCTGGCCACATCCGGCCGCCTTCCGCGGCTAGGCCGCATTTAAGAAAGCCGGTCTGCTGTGCGGCCATGTTGGTCTGCCGGGTGAATGGGTGATCTTACGGAAAATGGCGGCGAGGGTCGCGGATGGTCGGGCCCGCGGGCATCGGTGCGGGTGCTCGCCGGTGGCGGCGGCCGACGGGGGCAGCGACGACGGCAGCGGGGGCTGGGCCCGCGGTTGCCGGGTGGGGTGCTCGCCGGTGGCGCACCTGGCGGCTCGGGTCTGCTGTGCGGCCTTGTTGGTCTGCCGGGCGAGGGGTGGTCTTGCAGAAAAGCGGCGGCGAGGACGGCGAAGGGCCGGGCCTGCGCCCACCGGGTCGGGTGCTCGCCGGTTGGACACCCGACGGGGGCGGCGAGGACGCAGGCCGGGGCCGGGCCTGGGATGGTCGGGCGGTGGTCACCGGCCCCGGCCGCGGTGGTCTGAGCCGGGGGCGCCGCCCGGTTGTCGGCCAGGGCCCGACGCGGGGCGGTCGGCGGCCGTCGTGCAGCCGGGTGGGGGTCACGAGATGCACGTAGGTGCGGCGGTATCGGCCTCGGTGTCGCCCCGAAATGCTTTCCTCGCCCCGCGATTCCGCGATACGAAATAATAAGGGGTGTTTTGCCCACTAATGCCCGAGTTCCCGGTGGGTCCGCCCCCGCGCCGCGGCGGCGGTGGCACACGAGGCGCACCGAATGGCGCGAAAACGCTTCGACGTCAACTTTTCGTGCGTCTCGTGACCACGGCGCCTGCCGAGGCCGCCCGCAAAACGGGCATAGACCCCCACCGGGCCCCGATCCGGCGCACCTT
The DNA here is from genome assembly GCF_004323735.1 of Streptomonospora litoralis. Classification (GTDB taxonomy): domain Bacteria; phylum Actinomycetota; class Actinomycetes; order Streptosporangiales; family Streptosporangiaceae; genus Streptomonospora; species Streptomonospora litoralis. The sequence goes on from NZ_CP036455.1 coordinate 3,314,556, forward strand.
CGGGCGGTGCGAGCGCCCGTGACCGCGCCCCGCCGTGCGGCCTCCTGCCTGGGCGGGCCAGGTCGGACCACGGCGGCACCCAGCCGGCGGACCGGCGCCGGTAGGTCCCCTATGCCGGTCCATCCGGCGATGATCGCGAACTTATGGCCGCGGAATACGCCTTCCTGCGACCATAAGTTCGCGATAGACGGGCCAAGCCGCGGCTCCACGGCGCAGCGCTCTGACCGGCCTGCGGCGGCCCAACGCCGCCCCGGCCGGGCGCGCCACCGGCGAGCACCCGACCCGACGACCGCGGAGCCCGGCCACCCGCCACCCTCGCCGCCGCTTTTCCAGTGAAGACCACCCGACACCCGGCAGATCAACAAGGCCGCCAAGCAGACCCGACCCGCCGCCTTCGCCGACCACCGCCACCGGCGAGCACCCGACCCGACACCTGCGGGCCCGGCCCGCCACCGTCCCCGGTGCCCGCTGCTCCCCGTCGATCAGCCCGCTGCCCGGCCGAGGCCAAGGCCGCGGCAAGTCCGCCTAGCTAGCGGATCCGAGTCGCACGGCCCGGCCGCCCATGGGAGCCGGGCCGATCCGGACTCCTTGAACACGGCTTAGCCGCATGCCGCTACCGCGGGGTACCGGCCGGATTCGCCGCGGAACTGCCCAGCGCGCACGTGGTTCGACGGGGGCACCCCGGGCCGAACCGGGCGCCTTCGTCGTATCGGCAGGTGCTCCGACGAACTCCCGTCACCGATCTCAGCAGGCGTCGAGCATGCGGTCCAGCGCCGCGTCGTCGTCCTCGGGCAGCCACAGGCCGTACTCGTCGACCACGCCGACGTAGGTGACGGCGTAGCCGCAGCGGAAGGCGGGATAGGGCCGCCACTCTCCGGGGCCCGAATCGCTCTTGCTTTGGTTGGCCGGGCCGTCTGCGGCGATCAGGTTGGCGGGGTCGTTGGCGAACTCCACCCGCCTGTCGCGCTCCCACGCGCCGGCGCCGGTTCGCCACGCGAGGGCCAAGGGCACGACGTGGTCGATCTGCACGTCCATGGGCTCCTCGGCGGAGAACTCGATCCGCTCGCCGGTGTAGGGGTCCTCCAGGACGCCGCGGGTGACGGTGCAGTCCCCGGCGACCCGGGTGTCGCGCAGGTCGCGGGCGAGGATGTCGTGGCGGGTGGGGCAGCCGTTGTCGTCTGTGTCGATCCACGAGGACCCGAACTCGTCGCGTTCGTAGTCCGCGCCGGAGCCTTCGGGTGCGACCTCGGCCCGGTCCAGGCCCGACTCCGCACTCTCGACCTCTCCCCCGGTAGGCGGGGCGGCGGCGGGCGCCGACGCGGGTGGGGCGGCGGAGGGGGAAGGCGTTTCCGGAGCGGCCGAGGGGACGTCCACGTCCACCTCCAGCGACGGCAGCGCGTCGCAGCCGGCGATCAGGGCGAGCGCGAGAGCGGCGGCAGGCGCGGCGGCGGCGCGGCGACCGCGGTGCGGCGAATCGGAAGCAGGGACTCGGCGAGCGGGGACGCGGGCCATGGTGACCACCCGGCCGGCGCGGGGTGTGGGGATTCGGGCGAATCGCGCCGGTTCCTACGAGGATGCCGGAGGGGTCTCCCGGCCTTCGCCGCGGGGGTGCCGCAACGATCCGGGGGTGGCCCCGGTGCGGTCGGTCGGGGCGGTATCGGAGCCGTCCTCGCCGCCGGTCCGGGGCGGCGGCGCGGCGGCCCCGGTCCCCGGCTCCGCCGCCCCCTCCTCAGGGGTCTGCCGGGACTGCCGGCCGTGACGAGCGGAGCCGGTCCCGGCGGGGCGCTCGACCGCCTCCGATTCGCCCGAGGACGGACGGCGCCCGCCGCTCGGAGCGGCTGTCGCAGCCCCGCCCGCGTCCGCTCGGTTACGACCGCGCTCCCGCTCGCGCCGGAACCGCCGCAGCCGCCTCGCCTGCTGCGCGCCGACAGGCTCGGCCGCCTGCGCGGCGGGGTCGCGCTCGGCGCCCCAGCCCAGCAGCCGCCGCATCCGCGCGGTGATCTCCGCAGCCGTCTCGCCCGGATCCTCCTGCGGACGCCCGGTGGCTTGCAGCGCCTCTTCGCGCCGCTCCACCATGCGCCGGGCGCGGGCGTGGCGCAGCGCGGCGATCTCGGCGCGCGCCGCTGCGGTGCGCGGGGTGGGCCACATGGCGTCGATCTCGGCGTTGAGCGCCGAGCCGATCAGCACGGCCAGGGCCATCAGCCACAGCCATGCCAGTATCGCGATCGGGGCTCCCAGCGACCCGTAGATGGTGACCTGGCCGAAGGAGGCGTCCAGATAGATGCGCAGCAGTACCGATCCGCCCAGCAGGACGAGCATGGCCACCAGGGCGCCCGGCAGGTAGCGCCACAGCGGGGTGCGTACCGGGGTGCTGAGCACATACAGCATCGCCACCGCCAGCGCGGACAGGACGCACACCAGCGGCCAGTAGAACAGGTGCAGGTAGCCGACGGTGATCGGCAGCAGCCGGTGCACCAGGTCCGGCCCGGCGACCAGTACCGGCAGCACCACCAGCGCGAACAGCAGCCCGCCCAGATAGGCCAGCAGCGCCAGGATCCGCCGGCGCAGGTAGCCGCGCAGCTCGTCGAGCCCGTAGGCGATGGTGATGGCGTCGATGAAGACGTTCATGGCGCGCGAACCCGACCACAGCGACACCACGAACGTCACCGACAGCAGTCCGCCCTGGGCGCCCTGCAGGAACTCGTCGACCAGCGGCGCGACGATGGAGTCGACGGTGTCGGCGGTCAGGGCGGTCGAGGCGAGCCCCAGCAGCCAGGCACGGATCTCCAGTACCGTGTCGGCGCCCAGAACGGGGCGCAGATGCCCCAGGGTGCCCACCAGCCCCAGCAGCAGTGCGGGCAGCGACAGCAGCGAGAAGAAGGCCGACTCGGCCGCCAGCCCCACCACCCGTGTACGCCCGATCGCCCGCACCGTCCGCCCCGTGAGCACGGCGACGGCGTTCAGCCGGGGGTGGCGCTCCTGCCACGCGGCGATCCGCTCGGCGGCGCGCGCCACGCGACTCCACAAGCCCCACACGTCTCCAACTTAGGCGCCCGGGGGCCGCGGCGTCTCCTCCCCGGCGCGCACACCAGCCCAACCGGGCCGATCGGCGGGCCGACCGCGGCGGGAGCCGGCTCGCGCAGGCGCGCGGGCCGCTTGTCAAGTGACACGCTTCACGGTCGCAGGCGTCGGCGGCATCTGGACAAGCGGTCGTGCAGCATGGCATTGTCGAGGGCATGATCGCTGCTCTGGACCCGATGCTCTGCGTGCGCCGGCACGTGGACTTCCTTCGGGTTCGCAGCGCCATCTGTCGCAACGTCGGCTGACCCCGCCGCTTCTGTATCTGTCTACGCCCGATTTCAGGGGCGCGAGCGGCGCCGACGTTCTCCCACGCCGAACCCTGCTTGAGCCCGTGTCCACGATGCCGTGCCGGGCGATGAGGTCCGCCGTGGTGCGCGCCGGCCCGTGTGCCCCGCGCAACCGCTTCGGAGGACCCCGCAATGCCGCCCACCACCGCATCGACCGGCTCCCGGCCGCGCCGCGGCGAGGGCCAATGGGCTCTCGGCTATCGGGAACCGCTGAACAAGAACGAAGAGAACAAGAAGAACGATGATGGGCTCAACGTCCAGCAGCGCATCATCGACATCTACTCCAAGGCCGGGTTCGACTCCATCGATCCGGCCGATCTGCGCGGGCGCTTCCGCTGGCTGGGCCTCTACACCCAGCGCGCCCCGGGCATCGAGGGCGGCAAGACCGCCGTGCTGGAGCCCGAGGAGCTCGACGACCGCTACTTCATGCTGCGCGTGCGCATCGACGGCGGCCAACTGAGCGTGGCCCAACTGCGTGCCATCGCCGACATCTCCACCACCTACGCGCGCGACACCGCCGACATCACCGACCGGCAGAACGTCCAGTTGCACTGGATCCGGATCGAGGACGTCCCCGCGATCTGGGAGAAGCTGGAAGCGGTCGGCCTGTCGACCATGGAGGCCTGCGGCGACACCCCGCGCGTGATCATGGGCTGTCCCGTGGCCGGCGTCGATGAGAACGAGATCATCGACGCCACCCCGCAGATCCGCCAGATCCACGACGAGTACATCGGCAGTCCGCTGTTCTCCAACCTGCCGCGCAAGTTCAAGACGACGATCTCGGGGTGCTCGGCGTTCTGCACCAACCACGAGATCGACGACGTGGCTTTGGCGGGCGTCGTGGGCCCCGACGGCGCGCCGGGCTTCGACCTGTTCGTCGGCGGCGGGCTGTCCACCAACCCCATGTTCGCCCAGCGGTTGGGCGCGTTCGTGCGGCCCGACCAGGTCAGCGACGTGTGGGCCGGAGTCGCCGGGATCTTCCGCGACTACGGCTACCGGCGGCTGCGCCACCGCGCCCGCATCAAGTTCCTGATCAAGGACTGGGGAGCGGCGAAGTTCCGCGAGGTGCTGGAGAAGGAGTACCTGGGTTACGCGCTGCCGGACGGCCCCGAGATCGACATGCGCGAGGGCCAGCAGCGGGACCACATCGGCGTGCACCGCCAGCGCGACGGCCGCAACTACGTCGGCTTCGCGGCGCGCGTGGGGCGCATCCCGGGCACCGGGCTCGCCCGCATCGCCGACATCGCCGAGGAGCACGGCTCCGACCGCATCCGCACCACCGCCGACCAGAAGCTGGTCATCCTGGACGTCGCCGACGACCGGGTCGACTCCATCGTCTCGACACTGGAGGCCGAGGACCTGCGGGTGCGTCCCAGCGTCTTCCGTCGCCAGACCATGGCCTGCACCGGCATCGAGTTCTGCAAGCTGGCCATCGTCGAGACCAAGGACCGCGGCGCCGAGCTGATCGACGAGCTGGAGCGGCGGCTTCCGGACTTCCCCGAGCCGGTGACGATCAACCTCAACGGCTGCCCCAACTCCTGCGCGCGTATCCAGGTCGCCGACATCGGCCTCAAGGGCCAGCTGGTCACCGACGCCGACGGCGACCAGGTCGAGGGCTTCCAGGTGCACCTGGGCGGCGGCATGGGGCTCAACCCGGCGTTCGGCCGCAAGGTGCGCGGACTCAAGACCACGGCGGCGGAGCTGCCCGACTACGTCGAGCGGGTGCTGCGGCGCTTCCTGGAGCAGAAGGACGAGGGCGAGACGTTCGCGGCCTGGGCCGCCCGGGCCGAGGACGGCGATCTGAAGTGAACGGAGCGACCCGGCACCGGCGGGGCGCCGTTTCCGGCCGCGCAGCGGGGCGCGGCCGGGTGCGCGCCGCCGGATGGGACGCGGCCAGGAGAGGAGCGGTGAGGAGACCGTGAGCGAACGCGCCGCCCCCCACTACTGCCCCTACTGCGCAGACGAGGACTTGATTCCGCACGAGGGCGACGGCGAGTCGGGCGCGGGCTACGCCTGGGCCTGCCTGTCCTGCGCGCGGGTGTTCCGGGTGAAGTTCATCGGCCTGCGGTCGGCCGCCTTCGGCGGCTCCGGCGACGGCCGAACTCCGACGGATGGGAACGCATGAACGTCACATTGGACGGCCAGGACCTCGCGGAGCGGGCCTCGGCCGAACTGGAAGACGCAAGCGCCCAGGAGATCATCCAGTGGGCCGGCGAGACCTTCGGCTCCCGGCTGTGCATGACCTCCTCCATGGCGGACGCCCTCATGATCGACCTGGCGTCCAAGGTCGTCCCGGGCATCGACGTCATCTTCCTGGACACCGGATACCACTTCGCCGAGACCATCGGCACGCGCGACGCGGCCGAGGCGATCTATCCCATCAACCTGGTCAACGTGGAGCCGCAGCGCAGCGTGGCCGAGCAGGACCGCGATCTGGGTCCCCGGCTGCACGGGCGCAATCCCAACATCTGCTGCTACCTGCGCAAGGTCGAGCCGCTGCAGCGGGCGCTGGAGCCCTACGACGCGTGGCTGACCGGGCTGCGCCGCGACGAGGCCGCCACCCGGCGCACGACCAAGGTCGTCCAGTGGGATCGCCGCAAGAAGATGGTCAAGGTCAACCCGATCGCGAAGTGGACCCAGCAGGACGTCGACACCTACATCGAGGAGCACGGGGTCCTGGTCAACCCCCTGCAGTACGACGGCTTCCCCTCGATCGGCTGCGCCCCCTGCACCCAGCGGGTGGCCGATGGCGGCGACCCGCGCAGCGGGCGCTGGGCGGGCCTGAACAAGACCGAGTGCGGCATCCACCTGTAGGACGGGTGCCGGGCCGCTGCGAGTGACTGCGAGGACTTCAGATGAACGGTATCGGCAGCGAGGGCGTACCGCTGGTGGCGGTGGCCCACGGCAGCGCCGACGCGCGCTCGGCCCGGGCGGTGGAGGCGCTGTTCGAGCGGGTGCGCGGCCAGCGGCCGGGGCTGGACGTGCGGGTGGCCTATCTGGACCACGTGGCGCCGGGGGCGCAGGACGCGCTGACGGGGCTGGCCGCCGAGGGCGCGGGCGCCGCGGTGGTGCTGCCGGCGCTGCTGACGGCGGCCTACCACAGCAAAGTCGATCTGCCCGCGGTGCTGGCCGAGGTGCGGGAGTCGTGCCCGTGGCTGCGGGTGCACTACGGCGACACGCTGGGCCCGCACCCGCTGCTGCTGGACGCGGTGGAGCGGCGCCTGGCCCAGACGCCGGGGGCGCTCGGGCCGCACACGTCGCTGGTGCTGGCCTCGGCGGGGTCCAGCCACCCCGAGGCCAACGCGGTGATCGCGGACGCGGCCGCCGAGCTGGAGCGCCGCGGGCCCTGGGAGCGCGTGGTGCCGGCCTTCGCGTCGGCCGCCTCGCCCACGCCCGGTGAGGCGGTCGCCCGCCTGTACGCCGAGGGTGCGCAGCGGGTGGCGGTGGCCGACTACCTGCTGGCCCCGGGCTTCTTCGCCGACCGGGTGGCCGAGCAGGCCCGCGCCGAGGGCGCGGTGGCGGTCTCGCCCGCGCTGGGCGACGCCCCGGAGGTGGCCGAGGTGGCGCTGCACCGCTACGACGAGGCGCTGGGCCGGGTGCCGGTCACGGGCGCGGCCGCGCGGTAGGCGGCGTAGACGGCGGTGGGCGCAGGGGCGGCCGGAAGCGGACTTGAGCGGCCGCCCCGCCCCGGTCGATGATCGGGGCATGCGGAACTACTACACGCCGGGCGAGGTCGCCGAGCGGTTCGGGCTGAGCCTGGACACCCTGCGGTACTACGAACGCGAGGGCCTGCTGACCGAAGTCGAGCGCGCCGCGAGCGGCCACCGGCGCTACCGGGCCTCCGATGTCGAACTGCTGGAGCTGGTGCGCTGCCTGCGCGACACCGGCATGCCGATCGCCCACCTGCGCGGCCTGGCCGAACTGGTCCGCGAGGGCGACCACACCATCCCGCGCCGCCTGGAGCTGCTGCGCGAGCACGCGGGCCGACTGGCCGCGCAGATCGCGGAGCTGCGCGAGAACGAGTCGGCGATCGTGAACAAGATCGGCTACTACGAGGGCGTTCTGGAGGAGGCGGGGGGAGGCTGAGGACGCCGACCGTGCGGCGGATCTGGCCACGGAAGGGCCTGGTCACTAAAGTTCATGGTGAGTTCCGCGATTTCACGGACACGGAGAGGGGTCGCTTCATAACATGGTGGAGTCGAATAGAGGAGCAGAACCCATGTCCGTAGCCACAGCAGAACCGTCTTTGGCGGAGGCTCCAGAGGGGCCGCTGAACTCGGTGGAAGCCACTTCACTTCGCGCTGTTGCGGAGCACGTGGCCGACATGCTCCCTGAAGGTTTTCGTGTTGAGATCCTCGAAGGAAGCATCGTCGTGTCACCCACCCCCACCCCGCGGCACGCTGAAATCATCCGATGCGTCCGTGACCAACTGCGTTCCCAACTTCCGCAAGGCCTGGCGTGCTACGAGAATCTCGCTACGGGACTGTCCGGTAAGAACTCGGACTATTCCCAGCCTGATCTCGCCGTCTTCCCCATTGCCGCAGCCCGGGAAGCCGAGCACTGGCTCCAAGTCCCCGATCTTTTCGAGTTCGCTCTCGAGGTCGTGTCCCCGAGCAATGCACGCAACGACGTCGAGGTCAAGCCCGGCGTCTACGCGGACATGGGTATCCCGATCTATCTGTTGGTGGATCCTCGCGACGGCTCAGTGCTCTGCCACTCGGATCCGCGCGACGGTAAGTTCCAAACCGTGGACCCGATTAAGTTCGGCGACGCCGTCGTCCTACCCGAACCGCTGCAGGATGTCCGTATCGAAACCGAAGAATTCGTGCGCTACGACTGACTTCCCACCGGCTCCCGCCGCGGACCGCCGGACGGCTACCAGGCCCCGGCGGTCCCCAACTCCCCCATGGCCTGCCTGCGCGAAACGCTAGGCTGGCCACCAAACCGAATCGCGTTCGGGAGTCGTCGGAGGGAGCCTGCCATGCCGCCCACGCACGAGGTGTTCAACCAGCCCGAGCCGCTGGAGGACTACGACGTCGCCGCCGACCCGGCCCTGACCGAGGGGTTGGAGCGCGAGGAGGCCGGCTGGGCCGCCGACGAGCTGCATGAGCTCGGCCGACTGGCCGGTTCCGGGCGCGCCCGCGCGTGGGGCGAGCAGGCCAACGCCAACGAGCCCGAGCTGCGCACCCACGACCGCTACGGCCACCGCGTCGACGAGGTCGACTTCCACCCGGCCTGGCACGTGCTGATGGACACCGCCGTCTCCCACGGCCTGCACGCGGCGCCGTGGGCCGACGACCGACCCGGCGCCCACGTCGCCCGCGCCGCGAAGTTCTACACCTTCTCGCAGGTGGAGAACGGGCACGCCTGCCCGGTCTCCATGACGTACGCGGCGGTGCCCGCTCTGCGCCACTCCCCCGAGCCGGCCGCGCGCCTGGAGCCGCTGCTGACGGCGCGCACCTACGACTTCGGACTGCGCCCGCCGGAGTCCAAGCGCGGCATCCTCGCCGGAATGTCGATGACCGAGAAGCAGGGCGGCTCGGACGTGCGCGCCAACACCACCCGCGCGGAACCTACCGCCGGCGGCGAGTACCGCCTCACCGGGCACAAGTGGTTCACCTCGGCGCCGATGAGCGACGTCTTCCTCACCCTCGCCCAGGCACCCGAGGGGCTGACCTGCTTCCTCGTGCCGCGGGTGCTGCCCGACGGCACCCGCAACACGCTGCTCGTCCAGCGGCTCAAGGACAAGCTGGGCAACCGCTCCAACGCCTCGGCGGAGCTGGAGTACGACGGCGCCACCGCCTGGGTCGTGGGCGAGCCGGGCCGCGGTGTGCGCACCATCATCGAGATGGTCAACGGGACCCGGCTGGACTGCGTGATCGGCTCGGCGGCGGGCATGCGGGCCGGGCTGGTGCAGGCCCTCCACCACGCGGAGCAGCGGCACGCGTTCGGCCGCGCGCTGATCGAGCAGCCGCTGATGCGCAATGTCCTGGCCGACCTGGCCCTGGAGTCGGAGGCGGCCACGGTGCTGGCGATGCGTCTGGCCGGTGCCGCCGACCGCGCGATCCGCGGCGACGCGACGGAGGCCGCCTTCCGCCGGATCGCGGTGGCCGTGGGCAAGTTCTGGGTGACCAAGCGGCTGCCCGCACACGCCGCCGAAGCGCTGGAATGCCTGGGCGGCAACGGCTATGTTGAGGAGTCGGGCATGCCCCGGCTGTTCCGCGAATCCCCGCTGAACTCGATCTGGGAGGGCTCGGGAAACGTGGCGGCGCTGGACGTGCTGCGCGCTCTGGGGCGCCATCCGGAGGGCGCCGAGGTGTTCGTGGCCGAACTCCGGCGCGCCGAGGGGGCCGACTCGCGGTTCGACGACGCGTTGAAGCGGCTGCTGGAGCAACTGCACGACACCGAGGACATCGAGTTCCGGGCGCGCGGCCTGGTGGAGCGGATGGCGCTGCTGCTGCAGGCGTCGCTGCTGCTGCGCCACAGCCCGGCGCCCGTGGCCGAGGCGTTCGCGGGCTCGCGGCTGGGCGGCGACTGGGGTCGCGCCTTCGGCACCTTGGCGCGCGGTACCGACACGGCCGCCGTCATCGACCGGAACCGGCCGCGATCGGTGTAGCGCGTCCGGGGGCCTCGGGTGCGACCGCAACACCCGTCGATGCGGTCTCGAACGACTGACCGAAACGGCCGTCCTTTGCCGCAAACGATGCGAAAACGGGCACCGCACCCCGATCATCCTGCAAGATTCGCACAAGGCGAGGAATACTCGCGCGGCCACGACGGAACAACCATCTCGTCACCTGACGAACGAGAATCGAGATTGCTTGCCATGGTGGAAGTCTGGCCCGGTTCCCCCTATCCCCTCGGTGCGACCTACGACGGCACGGGGACGAACTTCTCGCTGTTCTCCGAGGTCGCCGAGCGCGTAGAGCTGTGCCTCTTCGGCGAACGCGGCGCCGAGACCCGGGTGGCGCTCACCGAGAACGACGGCTTCGTCTGGCACGGCTACCTGCCCGGTGTGGGGCCGGGACAGCGCTACGGCTACCGCGTCCACGGCCCCTACGCGCCCGAGGCGGGACACCGGTGCAATCCGAACAAGCTGCTGGTCGACCCCTACACCAAGGCCATCGAGGGCGGCGTCGACTGGCACGAGTCGCTGTTCAGCTACCACTTCGACGCACCGGGCCGGCGCAACGACCGCGACAGCGCGCCCTACGTGCCCAAGTGCGTGGTCGTGAGCCCGTTCTTCGACTGGGGCAACTCGGCGCGCCCGCGGATCCCCTACCACGAGACGGTCATCTACGAGACCCACGTGCGCGGGCTGACGATGCGCCACCCCGGCATCCCCGAGCACCAGCGCGGCACGTACGCAGGGCTGGCCCATCCCGTGATGGTCGACTACCTCAGCTCGCTGGGCGTCACGGCGGTGGAGCTGATGCCGGTCCACCACTTCGTGCCCGAGCACGCGCTGGTGGCGCGCGGCCTGACCAACTACTGGGGCTACAACACCCTCGCCTATCTCGCGCCGCACAGCGGCTACGCCGCCAACGGTGTACGCGGCGAGCAGGTCCAGGAGTTCAAGGCCATGGTCAAGTCGCTGCACGAAGCCGGGATCGAGGTGCTGCTCGACGTCGTCTACAACCACACGGTCGAGGGCGACCACATGGGCCCGACCCTGTCGCTGCGCGGCATCGACAACCTCAGCTACTACCGGGTGGCCGACGACGACCTGCGCTACTACCTCGACTACACGGGTTGCGGCAACAGCCTCAACGTTCGCCACCCGCATGCGCTGCAGCTGATCATGGACTCGCTGCGCTACTGGGTGACCGAGATGCACGTCGACGGTTTCCGCTTCGACCTCGCCTCGGCGCTGGCGCGGGAGTTCCACGACGTCGACCGGCTGAGCACCTTCTTCGACATAGTGCAGCAGGATCCGGTGATCTCCCAGGTCAAGCTGATCGCCGAACCCTGGGACGTGGGCCCGGGCGGCTACCAGGTGGGCAACTTCCCGCCGCTGTGGACCGAGTGGAACGGCAAGTACCGCGACACCGTCCGCGACTTCTGGCGCGGCGAGCCGGTGGTGCCCGAACTGGCCTCGCGCCTGGCGGGCTCCAGCGACCTGTACCAGGACGACGGCCGCCGCCCGGTGGCCTCCATCAACTTCGTCACCTGCCACGACGGGTTCACACTGGCCGACCTCGTCTCCTACGAGCGCAAGCACAACGAGGCCAACGGCGAGGACAACCGCGACGGCACCGATGACAACCGCTCCAGCAACCACGGTGTCGAGGGGGCCAGCGAGCACCCCGAGGTCGTCACGCTGCGCCGCCGCCAGGTGCGCAACTTCCTGGCGACCCTCTTCTGCTCCCAGGGTGTGGCGATGCTTTCCCACGGCGACGAGATCGGCCGCAGCCAGGGCGGCAACAACAACGCCTACTGCCAGGACAACGACATCTCCTGGGTCGACTGGAAGCACGCCGACGAGGAGACCGACCTGCTGGAGTACGTCCGGGAACTGGCGCGGCTGCGCCGCGAGCACCCGGTGTTCCGCAGGCGCCGGTTCTTCCTGGGCCGCAAGGCCGGCGACAGTGCCCTGCCCGACATCGCCTGGCTGCGCGCCGACGGCCGGCCGATGCGCGACGCCGACTGGGACTCCGGCAGGCGGGTGCTGGGGGCCTTCCTCAACGGCGACGCCATCGGCGAACCCGACCCGCGGGGGCGCGAGGTCCGCGACGACTCCTTCCTGCTGCTGCTGAACAGCGGGGACGAGCCGGTCGATTTCACGCTGCCCGGCGAGGACTACGGGACTGCGTGGGAGACCGCGCTGGACACCGCCGAGCCCGACACCGCCGACCGCCCGCTGGTACCGGCCGCGGGCACCGTGCGGGTGATCGACCGCGCGCTGCTGCTGCTCAAACGCGTCTCGCACCAGGGGCCCGCGCGCGGCTGAGCCGAGAACCGCGCCGAGCGGGGCAGCGGCGCACCCGCGCCCGCGTCGGCTGCTCCGCACCGCGGCCTCTAGTCTGAGATGACATGAGTTCCGCATCCACCGGCGCCGCAGGTCAGGCGCCCCGCTTCCGCTCGCTGCTGCCCCACCTGGAGGCAGACGCCGACCTCGCCTCCGCCTACGCCTACCCGCAGCAGCCGAGTCGGCCCTGGCTGCGCGCCAACATGGTCGCCAGCGCCGACGGCGGGGCGTGGGGCGCGTCGGGTCGCACCCTCGACCTGTCCTCGCCGCCCGACCGGGCCGTGATGTCGGTACTGCGGGCGCAGGCCGACGTGGTGCTGGCGGGCGCCGCGACCGCGCGCATCGAGGGGTACCGGCCGGTGCGCCCGCGGGAGGTGTGGGGCGAACTGCGGGCGGGGCGCCCGGAGACGCCTCCCCTGGCGGTGGTCACCCGCACGCTGGACGTGCACCCCGACGCGCTCAAGGCCGCGCCTCCGCAGGCGCGCACCATCGTGCTCACGACCGAGTCGGCGCCCGCGGAGCGCCGCCGCGAAGCCGCGCTCACCGCGGACGTGGTCGTCGCCGGAACCGAGAGCGTGCGCCCGGAGGCGGTCCTGGACGCGCTGGCCGAACGCGGCCTGTTCCGGGTCCTCACCGAGGGCGGTCCGCACCTGCTGGCCGAGTTCACCGCCGCGGGACTGCTGGACGAGCTGTGCCTGACGCTGAGCCCGCGTCTGCTGGGCCCCGAGGCGTCGCGCATCGTGGCCGGGGACTCCCCTTCGCATACGAGCGACTTGCGCCTGGAGGGACTGCTGGAGTCGGAGGGGGCGCTGTTCATGCGCTACGTGCGGGCTTGACGCCGTCTGCGGGGCGAGTCGGCGGCGCGCTCACGAAGGCACGCGGTAGGAGGGGCGGGGATCGGCCGGCGGCGGGTGGGCGGCCGGTTCCGGCCCGGCACCTACGACGCATAAACCAATGTTCAAACGGACATACCCGGAGTGTGGCCTTATGTCACAGACCACCCGTCGCGGATAAGAAGTAGACAATCGGATAGTCCCCCGACCCGGTCCGGTCCCCCAGTGAGCGGGCGTCGGCCGTCTTGACCAGAGCGATCGCAGCGACCCCCCGATCCGCCGTCCCACATTCCGGGCGAGAGGATGAACGCAGTGCCGACGTCCGAAAACGACTCACCGCCGGTCTACCGCGAGATCGCCGAGGATGTGCGAGCGGCCATCGCCTCCGGTCGGCTCGCCGACGGCGACCGGGTTCCGGGCGAGAACGACCTCATGAAGCAGTACGGCGTCGCCCGGGCCACAGCCCGCCAGGCGCTGTCGGTACTGATCAACGAGGGCATCGTGGTGGCGATCCGCGGCTCGGGGGTCTATGTCCGCACGTTCCGCCCACTGCGCAGGCACGGCCCGCGGCGGCTCTCCCGGGAGCTGTGGGGCGCGGGGCGCGCCATCTGGCAGGCCGACTCCCCTGAGGGCGGGTTCGAGACCGACAGCGTCGCGGTGGACGAGATCGCGGCACCGGCCTACGTGGCCCGTGCGCTCGGGCTGGCCGACGAGGCGCCGGTGGTTCGGCGCCACCGGCGCTACCGCCTGGACGAGCGCCCGATGCAGCTGGCCACCTCCTATCTGCCCGCCAAGCTCGCCGCGGGCACCGCCATCGCCGACCACGAGACCGGTCCCGGCGGCATCTATGCCCGGCTGGCCGAGCAGGGCCACGCGCCCGCCCACTTCACCGAGGAGATCCGGGTGCGCATGCCCACCCCGGAGGAACTCCGCGCACTGCGGCTGAGCGCGGGCACCCCGGTACTGGACGTCCTGCGCACGGCGCTCACGGCCGCGCATGCGGCGGTGGAGTTCAACGAGATGACGCTGGACGGATCGGCCTACGTGCTGCAGTACGACTTCGACGCCTGAGCCCCTCCGGCTGCCGCAGGCGGCGCCCGCGCCGCGCGGCCCGGGGTCGCGCGCACTCCGCTGTTGACGCGGCGGCGCTTTCGTGTCCGTATAGAGGGGACATGTTCCCTAGAGAACCGGCGGCACCGCCGGCCCTTTCGGCCGGGGCCGTCGGCCGCACGAACCCGGCGGGCCGGGTAGGACGGCCCCGGCCCGCTGGGCGGGCCGGAACCCTCGATCCTTCGAACCTACCTCCGGCCCTCCTTCGGGTCTGCCCCGGCCCGCTCCGTCTCCACCGAGGCGAAGACGACGAAGACCAGGGCGAAGAGGGCTACTCCGACGGCGACCGCCCCGCCGGCTGCGGGAAGGACGTCGCCGGGGCCGCTCGCCACCCACCGGCTGAGGGCATAGCCCACGACACCGGCGACGGCCAGCGAACCCAGTGCGATCACCGAGAGCAGCGCGAGCAGCTTCCCGTCGGTCCACGGGCCCGGGCGCATCCGGGCCGCGCGCAGGGCCGCCGACCCGGCGGTGAGCCGGGCGACCCAGACGACCTCCGATGCGGCTGCGGCAAGGGCGCTCCATCCCGGCCGGGTCTCCTCGCGGAGCCGGACGAGCTGGTGATCGGTCCAGAGGCGGTAGTAGCGGGCCCACCCCACATGGAGCGGCTGTCGGTGTCCCAATGGCTGTCGGTACGAAACCAGCATTGTCACACTCCCGGCTGACAGTAGCCTCATTACGTTCCGTACCCGGACCTGGTTGCGACGAACTTCTCAGCAGCGAAGAAACAGACATTCATCGGCCCATGGGGTGTTGACCGCCTTCTGACGGCCCATTGCCTCCTCAACCGGGCGAACCCGCGCGAATGCCGGTAGCGTCACCGGTATGGATGAGAAGACCGGGCCCGTGCACAAGTCCGACGAGGAATGGCGGTCGGCTCTCGGCCGCGAGGAGTTCGCCGTGCTGCGCCAGGGCGCCACCGAGCGGCCCTGGAGCGGCGAGTACGTCTCGACTACGGCCACCGGCGTCTACCGCTGCCGTGCCTGCGGCGCCGAACTCTTCCGCTCCGCGGAGAAGTTCGAGTCGCACTGCGGCTGGCCGAGCTTCTTCGACCCCGCCGAAAGCGAAGCGGTCACCCTGCACGAGGACCGCTCGCTGGGGATGGTGCGAACCGAGGTCCGCTGCGCACGCTGCGAATCCCACCTGGGCCACGTGTTCTACGGCGAGGGCTACGACACGCCCACCGACGCCCGCTACTGCATCAACTCGATCGCCCTCACGCTGGAGGCAGACGACTCAGTGCAATAGCATCCTCCATCATGGATTCACTCGGCTGGTGATCCCCGTTCCTCCAGCCGTTACGATCGCTGCGACCGCCATCGCGCGCGCAGCAGCGCACGGAGCGGGTCCACGGCGGCCCGCCCTCGACGGAAGTTGGCAATGACCGAACACGACCGGCATACCCCGGCCCCCTCCCGTGCTCCCGGCCGCCTCCGACTCGGCCTGGCCCGCGGCTCGGCGCCGTGGCTGCTGCCCGCGTTCGCCCTGGTCGTCGTGGCCTTCGTCGTTCCGGGACTGCTCCTGCTGGCGATCCCGGCGGGTGCGCTGGCACTGGCGATGGTGTGGTTCTTCCGCGACCCCGAGCGCACCGCCGCCGACGCCGGGTTCGCCTGCGCCGCCGACGGTGTCGTGCAGTTCATCGATGCCCAGCCCGACGGACGCACCCGCGTCGCCGTCTTCATGAACCCCCTCAACGTGCACGTCAACCGTGCTCCGCTGGAGGGTGCGGTCACTGGGATCGAGCACCGCCCCGGCGGCTTCCGACCCGCATTCGACAAGGACAGCGAGCGTAATGAGCGCGTCATCTGGACCTTCAAAACCGAGATCGGTGAGGTCACGGTCGTTCAAATCGCCGGCGCGATGGTCCGGCGTATCGTCCCGTATCTCGCTGAGGGGCAGAAGGTGGAGAAGGGGCAGAGGATCGGCCTCATCCGCTTCGGCTCACGGGTCGACGTCTACCTTCCGGCGGGGGTCGCCCCGGCGGTGGAGGTCGGGCAGCAGGTCCGAGCCGGAGAAACCCGTCTCGACCGCGGCTGAGGCGAGGCGCCCCGCTTTCGAGGGCACGTCGGCGGCCGCACCGGCCGGCGAGGCCGCCGGCGGCCCGGCGCCGCGGCTGCGGCTCGCCGTGGCCGACTATCTGACCCTGGGCAACGCGCTGTGCGGCTTCATGGCGGTCTGGCAGCTCGCGGCGGCCCAGTCCGCCCAGCTCGCCGGCGCGGGACCGCTCGACCGCGGCGCCATCGCCTCGGCGGTGGTGCTGCTGCTCATCGCAGCCGGCTTCGACCTGTTCGACGGCCGGGTGGCGCGCAAGCTCGGCGGCAGCGGCATGGGCGCCGAACTGGACAACCTCGCCGATGTGATCAGTTTCGGCTTCGCTCCCGCGTTCTTCGTGGTGGCCTGGGGAACGTTCGTCGGCGACGGCGGGGCGCTGCCCATCGCGGCCGCGGCGGCGGTGCTGCTGGCGGTCGTCGTGCGCCTGGCGCGATTCTCCTGCCAGAGCCCCGGCTGCGGCAGCTTCACCGGACTGCCCAGCCCCTTCGGCGCCATGGCGGTGATCACCGTCGTCCTGCTCGACCCGCCGGTCCTGCTCGGATCGCTCGCGGTGCTGGCGCTGGCCTGGCTGATGGTCAGCCGCGTGGAGTACCCCAAGCCGAGCGGCCGCCTGGCCTATGCGGTGCTGGTGTGGATCGCCGGCAGCGTCGGCTGCCTGGCCGCGTGGGCGATGGACGCCCCGGCGGGCGACACCCTGCTCTACTCGGGATCGGGCCTGGTCCTGGTGCTGCTGGCGGGGGTGCCGGTGTACCTGCTGGCCACGCGCCGCCACACCCGAGCCGCGCAGGGGCCGGTGCTGCCACCCCAGGGCGGCCCGGGGGACTGAACGAGCGCGCCGGCGCCGCGGACGCCGGGGGCGCGCTCGTCCGCGCCCCCGGAACGTACCGGGACCGGGCGCAGGCCTTCAGGCCAGGGCCTCGACGAGTTCGGCGGGGCTCTTGCGGCGGCCGGTGTAGAACGGAACCTCCACGCGGGTGTGGCGGCGCGCCTCCGCGGCGCGCAGGTGGCGCATCAGGTCGACGATGCGGTACAGCTCGTCGGCCTCGAAGGCGAGCATCCACTCGTAGTCGCTCAGCGCGAAGGTCGAGACCGTGTTGGCGCGCACGTCCGGGTAGGGCGCGGCCATCTTGCCGTGCTCGGCCAGCATCGCGCGGCGCTCCTCGTCCGGCAGCAGGTACCACTCGTAGGAACGCACGAACGGGTAGATGCACAGGTGCTCGCCCGGTTCCTCGCCGGCGAGGAAGGCCGGGACGTGGGCGCGGTTGAACTCGGCGGGGCGGTGCAGGCCCACCACCGACCACACCGGCGTGCTCACCCGTCCCAGCCGGGTGCGGCGGAAGGAGGTGTACATCTCCTGCACCGCCTCGGAGGTGTCGGCGATCCACCAGAACATCATGTCGGCGTCGGCGCGGAAGCCCTGCACGTCGTAGCAGCCGCGGGTGGTCACGCCCTTGTCGGCGGCGCCGTCGAACAGCGCGCCCAGCTCCCGGCCCACGGCGGCGCGGTCGGCGCCCGCCAGGTCGCCGGCCTTGAACACCGACCACATGGTGTAGCGGATGAGCCGGTTGAGGTCCTGGGCGTCGTCCGCGCCCTGGCTGTGCTGCCCCGTTGTCACGGATGGCTCCTTGTCTCGTCGTTGCTGGTTGCATCCGGCGCCCGGCCGTCGGCGGCCGCGGGCACCGAGGCCAGCACGTCCTCGACGGCCCGGGTGGCGCCGGCGATGCAGGCGGGAACGCCCACACCGTCGAAGGCGGCACCGCACACGGCGAGTCCGCCCAACCCGGCCACCCCGGCTCGAATGCGTTCCACCCGGGCGCCGTGGCCGGTGTCGTACTGGGGCAGCCCGCCGCCCCAGCGGGTGACGCGCTGCTCGGTGGGCGCGCCGGTGACGCCGCATACCGCGGCGAGGTCCGCCGCGGCCAGAGCGGCGAGCTCGCCGTCGCTGCGCTGCAGCAGGGACTCTTCGCCCGCACGTCCGATCGAGCAGCGCACGATGACGGTTCCGGCGCCGGGGTCGGGGTGCGCGCCCGCCAGCTCCTGGGCCAGCCAGGGCCACTTGCGGCTGCTGAAGGTGGCGGCCTTGATGCTCAGCCCCTCGCGGGCCGACACCAGGAAGCCGCTGCCCTCAGGGACCCGGGCGAACGCGGCGGCGGGGTAGGCCAGGGTGACGACGGCCATGCTCGCGTACCCGATACCGGCCAGGTCCTCGGCGGTAGAGGCGGCCAGCGGGCGCAGCAGTCTGGCCGCCGCCGGAGCGGGGCAGGCCAGCACGACGCCGTCCGCCGCGACTTCGCGGGGGGCGGCGCTCGGCGCGTCGGGTGCCGCCGCTCCGACGTCGAGCGACCAGTGCCCGGACCCGGTGCGCGACAGCCGGCGCACGGTCGCCGAAGTCTCGATGCGGGCGGGGCCCTCGGCGAGCGCGTCGGCGAGGGTCGCGATGCCGCCGCGCAGGGTCGCGAAGGCCGGTGCGCCCGGTCGCGACCGGGCCCGCTGGTCGGCCGCGGCGCGGCGCACGGCTCGCGTCAGCGAGCGTTCCTCGCGGGCCTGCGGAGCGAGCTGGGGAAGGGTCGACTCCAGCGACAGCCGCTCGGCGCGCCCGGCGTAGACGCCGCCGAGCATCGGCTCGACCAGCCTGTCGACGACCTCGCGGCCCATGCGGGCGCCGATGTAGTCGCCGACGGACACGTCCGCGCCGAGCGGCGTGCGCGGCAGCACCGGGTCCAGCCCGGCGCGCAGCACACCGGGCACCGAGAGCACGCCGCTGCGGGCCAGCGCGGCCAGGTTGCCGGGAACCCCCATCACCTGGCCCTTGGGGAACGCGCGCAGGCGGCCGCGGGTGTAGATGGCGGCGGGCAGCGGCGCGGGGTACTCGATCCGGTCGCCGAGGCCGAGCTCGTCGATGAGGTCGAGCGCCTCCGGCCGCCGTGCGAGCACCGACTCCGCGCCGGCGTCGACCGGCACCCCGGCCACCGGAGACACGTGCAGCTTGCCGCCCACTCGCGGGGACGCTTCGAGCACGGTCACGTCGGCTCCGGCGCGGCCCAGCCGGTAGGCGGCCGTGAGGCCGGATATCCCGGCGCCCACAACCGCTACTCGGGGTTTCTGCTGCATAGTCCCAGCTTTCCAGATACCGCGGGCACCTGCGTCCGCAAGAGGTTGTGATCCGGGCGTCGCTGCCGGGAGCGGGTGCGGGCGGCGGCGGGTCGGCGGGCGCGGACACGGAACGGGCGCGGGTCGGCGGGCGCCGACGGGGTTCGTCGGGAACAGCGGCCACCGGTTCGCGGACGCGGGGCCGTGACCAAGCCGCAATCCGAGCGGTGCAACGCGCACCGCGGCGGCGGCCGTCGAAGGGGCATGTTCGCCACGCCAGCAAACGCACCGCGTACCCCCCGCCGACCGCGGTCGGCCGCGACTGCGACCCTCCTACCGTTCGTACTGCTCGTGCTGCTCGCCGCGCTGAGCGGGTGCGCGGGCGGCGGCACCTCATCCGGCGGCCAGTCCGCCGACGCGCCCGCCGGGGAGTCCGGCGTCGTCGGGCCCGGCGCCGGCGGCGGCCGGAGCGGCGAGGACGGTCAGGGCGGTCAGGGCGTTCAGGGCGGTCGGGGCAACCGAGCCGAAGGCACCGGCGAGGGCGGAGATTCGGCCGGCTTGGCGGCGGATGTCCCGCTCGCCGAGCGCGACCTGGTGCACACCGCCGACATGGCGGTGGAGGTCGACGGCGTGCAGAAGGCGGCCGACGCGGCCGCCGACTGGACTCGGTCGGCCGGCGGCTACGTCGCCGCGGAGCAGGTGCAGACCGCCGAGGGGAGCCCGCCGCACGCCTCGCTGACACTGCACGTTCCCCAGGACCGCTACGAGGACGCCCTGGAGGAGTTCGCGTCGCTGGGCTCGCGCTCCAACCTGGACCGCAACGTGCAGGACGTCACCGAGCAGGTCGCCGACGTCGACAGCCGGGTCGAGTCGGCCGAGGCGTCGCTGGAGCGGTTGCGCGACCTGCTGGAGGAGGCGGAGTCGGTCGAGGACGTGCTGGCCGTCGAGCGCCAGATCAGCACCCGCCAGGAGGAATTGGAGGCCCTGCAGGCCCGGCAGCGATCGCTGGCGCAGCAGACGACCTACGGCACCGTGCGGCTGGAGTTGGCGCCGCCGGAGACCTACGTGGAGGCGCCCGAGGACGACGGCATCGGGTTCCTCGGGGGTCTGCAGCACGGTTGGCAGGCGCTGGTCGGCGCCGTCGAGGTGCTGCTGGTGGTAGTGGGCTGGATGCTGCCGTTCCTGCTGGTCGCCGCGGTGATCGGCGTTCCGGGGTGGCTGGCCTGGCGCCGGCGCCGCCGGGCGGCGCCCGATCGCGCGGCGCGCCAACCGGTTCCGGCGGCGGTAGGGGCAACGCGCGGGACGGCGAACGGCGCAGCCGGCACCGCCCATGAGGGCGCCGCCGAACCCGCGGAGGCCACCGGTAAGCCCCAGCCCCCGGACGCGGCGCCCGACGAGTCCCCGGGCGCGTCCGCGGAGAACTCCCCCGGCGACGACGACGCCGAGCCGCGCTCCGACAAGGACGACCGCCCCGGCACCGACTGCTGACGCGGATCCGCTGCGCGGCCTTGTGACCTGCCGGGCGGCGGGTCCGGTCGAAACCCTGCAATAGGCGGCACCGGTCCGACGCGGCTTCTTTCGTCAGTCGTGAACTTATGGTCGCAGGAAAGCGCCTTCCGCGACCATAAGTTCACGATCATCGCCGGATGAACCGGGCGGTCCGTCAGTGCTCGGTCCGGGTGTGCACGTACTCGGTGAGGCGGGCCAGGACGTCGGGGTCGGTGTCGGGCAGCACGCCGTGGCCGAGGTTGAAGATGTGGCCCTCGGCCGCGGCGCCGCCGGCGACGACGTCGTCGGCGCGGCGGGCGACGACGTCCCAGGGGGCGAACAGCGCGGCCGGGTCGAGGTTGCCCTGCAGCGCCGTGCCCGGCTGCACCCGCTGGGCGGCCTTCTCCAGCGGCACCCGCCAGTCCACGCCGACCACGTCGGCACCGGCCTCGCTGAGCAGGCTGAGCAGCTCGCCGGTGCCCACGCCGAAGTGGATGCGCGGCACCTGGAGCTCGGCGAGGCGCTCGAAGATCCACGACGTGTAGGGCAGCACGGACTCCCGGTAGTCGGCGGCGCTGAGCGTTCCCACCCAGGAGTCGAACAGCTGCACGGCACCGGCGCCCGCGGCCGCCTGGACCCGCAGGAACTCCACCGTGATGGCGGCCAGCCGCTGCATGAGGTCGGCCCACAGCAGGGGTTCGCCGTACATGAGCGCCTTCGTGCGCTCGTGGTTCTTGGAGGGCCCGCCTTCGATGAGGTAGGAGGCGAGCGTGAACGGGCCGCCCGCGAATCCGATCAGCGGGCGCTCGCCCAGTCGGCTCACGAGCTCGCCCACGGCCTCGGTGACGAAGGTGACGTCGTCGGGCTCCAGCGGGCGCAGCCGCTTCACGCCCTCGGCGTCGCGGACGGGCTCGTCGACCACGGGGCCCACACCGGCCTTGATGTCGAGGTCGACGCCGATGGCCTTGAGGGGCACGACGATGTCGCTGAAGTAGATGGCGGCGTCGACGTCGTAGCGGTGCACCGGCTGCATGGTGATCTCGACGATCATGTCGGGCCGCGCGCAGGCGTCGAGCATGGGCACGTCGGCGCGCACCCTGCGGTATTCGGGCAGTGAGCGCCCGGCCTGGCGCATGAACCACACCGGTGTGTGCGGCACCGGGAGGCGCCGGCAGGCGCGAAGGAATGGAGAGTCGTGCAGCGTCACACCCCGATCGTGCCACGTGTTCGGGGTGTCCGCGCCCGCTTGTGCCGCCCGCCCGGGCCGGGGCGGCCCGATCCGGCCGGGCCCGTGCACGCGGCGACAGGGGGTCGAGCACTCCGACACGGCGGGTAAAAAGGAAGGGGGACACAGCGGCGCGGAGCCGTCGGCCGCGCCAGTCCCAAGATCATTACAAAAGGCCGACACGCCGGAGAAACTCCGCGTGATGGCTCGTGACTCGTGCCACCGTCGTGGGGTACCCGCCGTCACGCGCCGCAATCGCCGGTGCGCTCCGCTCCGGCGGCGGGACCGCGGACGGGCGCCCCCGCCCACCGGGTGCGCGGACCGCGGTCTGTCGGTGCTGCCAGTGCCCCGTCAACAAGATTAAGGCTGTCGTTTCCATCATGCCCCCTGTCGGTAGGGTCGATGACGCTCCGCCCGCGTTCCGACGAGCGGTCGAGAGTCTGCGCGAACCCCCGGTCCGGTCGGAGATCGCGGTCGAGGACATCCCCGCCCCCAAGCGACTCGCGCCGCACGCGGCGGCGATGTCGGCCAACGTCCGCTCCGACGGCGAGGACGCCGCGTTCGGACGCCTCATCGTCCTCTACGACCCCCAGGGCACGCGCGACTGGCCCACGCCCTTCCGCCTGGTGGTCTGGGTCAGCGCCGATCTGGAGACCGAGATCGCCACCGACCCGCTGCTGGGCCAGGTCGCCTGGTCCTGGCTGACCGACGCGCTGGAGGCGCGCCGGCTTCCGCACCAGGGGCTCAGCGGCACGGTCACGCGTGCCACGAGCGAGGGGTTCGCCGGAAAAGCCGACCAGCCGGTGACCACCGAGCTGGAGCTGCGCGCGTCGTGGTCACCGGAGTCCGAGGAGCTGTCCGCCGACATGGAGGTGTGGCTGGACCTGCTTTCGGCCGCGGCAGGGCTGCCGCCGGTCGACGTCGCCGACATCACCCCTCGGCGCGGCCGCGCCGAGGGGTGACCCGGGCGGGAGCCCGGCGGGACCGCCGGGCTCCCGCCCGCGGCGCGCTCCGGTCACGCCTTCGATACGGCGAGCGCATACCGTGGGGGTGTGGCGAACGTGCTGAACTCGAAGACAGGTACCCCGGATCCGGAGAACTCCCGCGGACAGGACGGGGGGCGCGAGGAGGCCGAGCCCGAGGCGCCGCTGCTGCGCGAACCCCGTGACGGCCTGCCCCCCGTGGTGGCCGACTCCGCACATCTGGCGCGCGTCGTCGAGGAGTTCGCCGCGGGCACCGGCCCCGTGGCGGTCGACGCCGAACGGGCGTCGGGCTACCGCTACGGGCAGCGCGCCTACCTGGTCCAGCTGCGCCGGGCCGAGGCGGGCTCGGCCCTGATCGACCCGATCGCCTGCCCCGATCTCAGTGGCCTCGACTCTGCCCTGGCCGGTACCGAGACGGTGCTGCACGCCGCCCACCAGGACCTGCCCTGCCTCACCGAGATCGGACTGCGGCCGGCCGAGCTGTTCGACACCGAGCTGGCCGGCCGGCTGCTCGGCTACCAGCGGGTGGGGCTGGGCTCGATGGTGGAGCGGGTGCTGGGTCTTCGCCTGGCCAAGGAGCACTCCGCGGTGGACTGGTCGGTGCGCCCGCTGCCGGAGGACTGGCTGACCTACGCCGCACTCGACGTGGAGGTGCTGGTCGACCTGCGCGACACGCTGCGGGCCGAGCTGGAGGAGGCCGGCAAGCTGGAGTGGGCGCGCGAGGAGTTCGCGTGGGTGCTGCAGGCTCCGCCCAAGGAGCCGCGGACCGATCCGTGGCGCCGCACCTCGGGCATCCACCGGGTGCGCAACCAGCGCGGCCTGGGCGTGGTCCGGGAACTGTGGACCGAGCGCGACCGCGTCGCCCGCGAACGCGACATCTCCCCGGGCCGGGTGCTGCCCGACGCCGCCATCGTCGAAGCCGCGACCGCGATGCCCGCCACCGCGCCGGAACTGACCGCCATCAAGCCCTTCAGCGTCCGGCTGGCCCGCCGCTACGTGCCCACCTGGCTCAAGGCGATCAACCGTGTGCGCGCCATGCCGGCGGCCGAGTTGCCCCAGCCCAGCGCCCCCGGCGACGGCCCTCCGGCGACGAACCGCTGGGCCGACCGCGACCCGGCCGCCGCGCGCCGACTGGAGGCGGTGCGCGCGGAGCTGTCTGCCGTCGCCGAGCGGATCACGATGCCCACCGAGAACCTGCTGCAGCCCGACACGGTGCGGCGGCTGGCGTGGAGCCCGCCGCAGAGCGTGGAGGCGGACTCCGTGGCGGAGCATCTGCGCGAACACCACGCCAGGGACTGGCAGGTGGCGCTGACGGCCGAGCAGCTGGCCGAGGCCCTGCGCCGGGCCGCCGGCTGACCGGAGGGCACCCGCCCGTCCGCCGCGCCGACGCGGACCGGTAGTTTACCCACGAGATAGCGACCTTTGTCCGCTTCCGACCTAGTTAAACCCACCTTTACCCTACTTTGGGGATAGGTGACGTAATTCACTCGAAACGCGAGGCTGTCAAACGTCCGGGTCAGCCTTCGGGCGGATTATGTTATGGAATCGTGCTGTTCTTGATGCGAAGCGGCGAAGTCCCGTGGCGTGCGACTGCTGTGTCCGGATGGGTGGTGAGTCTTGTGGCGATCTGGCGCTCCCTGCTGCGCAAAACCGGATTCACCCCTGCTGATCCCGCGACGGCGACCCGCACGTCCGATCGGGAGCAGGGCCGCACCCCGGCCCTGCGCGCCGCCGCCCTGGAGCAGACGCTGCACGAGCACGTCGAGTCGCACGGCAGTGCCGATCCGCGCACCATCACCGCGCGCAACAACCTCGCCAGCAAGTACGCCCAGATCGGGCGCCGCGAGTCGGCCGTCGCCCAGTTCGAACAGGCCTTGGGCGACGCGGTGACCGCCTACGGCGAGGGACACGGGCAGACCGATGTGATCCGTGAGAACCTCGCCTGGTGCTACGAGGACGCCGGCCGCCACGGCGACGCCGCCGAGCAGTGGGAGGCGCTGCTCAAGCACCGCGACGAGCACCTGGGGCCGGTGGCTGCCGACACGGTCGCCGCGCGCAGCCGACTGGCCATCAGCTACCGCAAAAGCGGGCGCCACGACGCCGCCATCGCCCATTACGAGAAGGCCGTCGAGGACGCGGGCGTACCCGAGGCGCGCGAGGACCTGCGCCTGGGCCTGAGTCTGGCCTACGCCTCGGTGGACCGCGAGGACGACGGCATCCAGCAACTGCGCATGGTGCTTGCCCAGCGCCGCCGCAGGATCGGCACCAGGCACCTGGAGACGCTGGCGGTCCAGCACAGGCTGGGCCGGGCCTACACCCAGGCCGGCCGCCTGGAGGAGGCGGTCGATGCCCTGCGCACGGCCTACTTCAGCGGCCTCCAAGCCGCCGGCGACCCCGACATCCGCATGCTGACGCTGCGGATGCGCCGCGACCTGGCCGGGGCCCTCAGCGCCCTGGGCCGCCACCGCGAGGCCGCGGGACTGTTCTGACGGGGCCCGCGGCGGCCCCGACTCTTCGACGTCCACCCCGGTTGCGCCCCGGCGCGCAACCGGGGTTTTCGCTTTGCCGGGACGCGGCAAGCGGGTGCGCGAGGCTGCTCGCCGCAGTAGTTACCGACGAGTAGCATGTTCTCGTACCGGTCACCCGTCCCTTAGAACCAGGAGGGCAAATCGTGCCGCGAACCGCCCGCGATGTCGTCTTCGTCGACGGAGTCAGGACTCCGTTCGGCAAGGCCGGCAAGGGCCTTTACGCCGAGACACGCGCCGACGACCTCGTCGTGCGCGTCATCCGCGAGCTACTACGCCGCAACCCCGGCCTCCCACCCGAGCGCGTGGACGAGGTGGCCATCGCCGCCACCACCCAGATCGGCGACCAGGGGCTGACGATCGGCCGCAGCGCCGCCCTGCTGGCCGGCCTGCCCCGCAGCGTCCCCGGCTACGCCATCGACCGCATGTGCGCCGGCGCGATGACGGCCGTGACCACCAGCGGCGCCGGCATCTCCTTCGGCGCCTACGACATCGCCATCGCCGGCGGCGTCGAGCACATGGGCCGCCACCCGATGGGCGAGGGCGTGGATCCCAACCCGCGCTTCCTCTCCGAGAAGCTGGTGGACACCTCGGCGCTGGTCATGGGCAACACCGCGGAGAACCTGCACGACCGCTACCCCGCCATCACCAAGGACCGGGCCGACGCCTACGCCCTGCGCAGCCAGGAGAAGGTCGCCAAGGCCTACGCCGACGGCAAAATGCAGCCGGACCTGGTCGAGGTGCTGGTGCGCTCGGCCGAACAGGGCTACGGACTGGCCGACGCCGACGAACCTCCGCGCCCGGAGACCACCCTCGAAGGGCTGGCCGGGCTGAAGACTCCGTTCCGCGCGCACGGCAACGTGACGCCGGGCAATGCGGCCGGCCTCAACGACGGCGCGACCGGTGCGATCATCGCGGCCGAGGACGTCGCCGCCCAGATGGGGCTGAACGCCCCGATGCGGCTGGTCGACTTCTCCTTCGCCGGTGTGGAGCCCGAGGTCATGGGCGAGGGGCCGGTGCCCGCCACCGAGCGGCTGCTGGCCCGGCAGCAGATGGGCGTGGACGAGATCGGCCTCATCGAGATCAACGAGGCCTTCGCCGTGCAGGTACTGGCCTTCCTGGAGCACTTCGGCATCGCCGACGACGACACGCGCGTCAATCCGTGGGGCGGTGCGATCGCGCTGGGCCACCCGCTGGCCTCCTCGGGCGTGCGGCTGATGATGCAGCTCGCGCGGCAGTTCGCCGAGCGCCCCGACGTCCGCTACGGGCTCACCACCATGTGCGTGGGTATGGGCATGGGCGGAACCGTGCTGTGGGAGAACACGAACTGGGAAGGGGCCGCCAAGTGAGCAGCAGCAACGACCGGGGCGCCGCGGGCGGTGTCCCCGCCTCCCCCGAGGCCCTGCGCGAGGTTTTCGCCGACGAGGTGGTCACCCACGCGCTCTCCCGCGACGTCCGGCTGCCCTACGGTGCCGGCAAGGCGGTGCTGATCACCCTGGACAACGGGCACGACCACACCAAACCGAACACCTTCGGCCCGGCCGGGCTGCTCAGCCTGGACGAGGCGATCGAGGCGGCGCGCGCCCGCACCGACATCGCCGCCGTCTGCATCACCGGTAAGCCCTTCATCTTCGCCGTGGGCGCCGACCTGTCGGGCGTCCCGCAGGTGCAGACCCGCGAGCAGGCCCACGCGGTGGCCAAGCTGGGCCACGACGTCTTCCGCAAGCTGGGCGAGCTGGACGTGCCCACGTTCGCCTTCGTCAACGGCGCCGCCATGGGCGGCGGCGTCGAGGTGGCCCTGCACTGCCGCTACCGCACCGTGTCCTCGGGCGTGACGGCCTTCGCGCTGCCCGAGGCGTTTCTGGGCCTGGTCCCGGGATGGGGCGGCACCTACCTGCTGCCGCGGCTCATCGGCGCCGAGCAGGCGCTGCAGCTCGTCGTCGACAACCCGCTGGCGCAGAACCGGACGATCAAGGGCCCCCGGGTCCACTCGATGGGCATCGCCGACGCCCTCTTCGAGCCGGCCGACTTCGTCGAGGAGTCGCTGCGCTGGGCCGCACGCGTCATCACCGGCGAGACCGCCGTCGAGCGGCCCGAGGTCGACACCGGCCAGGCGTGGGACCAGGCGATCGAGACCGCCCGGTTCACGCTGGAGGGCAAGCTGCACGGCGCGGCCCCCGCCCCGGTGCGGGCGCTGGAGCTGGTCGCCGCGGCCAAGGACCGCACCCGCGACGAGGGCTTCGCCGCCGAGGACGAGGCGCTGGCCGACCTGATCATGAGCGACGAGCTCACCGCCGGCCTGTACGCCTTCGACCTCAACCAGAAGCGGGCCCGGCGCCCCGCGGGCGCCCCCGACAAGTCGCTGGCCCGTCCGATCACCAAGGTCGGCGTCGTGGGGGCGGGGCTGATGGCCGGGCAGCTCGCGCTGCTGTTCGCCCGGCGGCTGGACGTGCCGGTGGTGATGACC
The DNA here is from genome assembly GCF_004323735.1 of Streptomonospora litoralis. Classification (GTDB taxonomy): domain Bacteria; phylum Actinomycetota; class Actinomycetes; order Streptosporangiales; family Streptosporangiaceae; genus Streptomonospora; species Streptomonospora litoralis. The sequence continues at coordinate 3,342,665 of NZ_CP036455.1, forward strand.
GACCTGGACCGGGAGCGGCTGGACGCGGGCGTGGGCTACGTCCACGGCGAGATCGACAAGCTGCAGGGCAAGGGCCGTGTCACCGCCGACCAGGCGAACCGGCTGAAGAACCAGGTCAGCGGCTCGCTGTCCATGGACGCCTTCGCCGACGCCGATTTCGTCATCGAGGCCGTGTTCGAGCGGATGCCGGTCAAGCAGGACGTGTTCGCTCAAGTCGAGGCGGTGGTGTCGGCGGAGGCGATCCTGGCCACCAACACCTCCTCGCTGTCGATCAGCGAAATGGCCTCGGGCCTGGAGCACCCCGAGCGGGTGGTGGGCTTCCACTTCTTCAACCCCGTGGCGGTGCTTCCGCTGCTGGAGATCGTGCGCGGCGAGCACACCGACGACGCGACGCTGGCCACGGCCTTCGCCACCGCGAAGACGCTGAAGAAGACGGCCGTGCTGTGCAAGGACGCGCCCGCCTTCGTCGTGAACCGGCTGCTGACCCTGTTCATGGGCGAGGTACTCGGCGCCGTCGAGGAGGGCACCGCCCCCGAGACGGCCGACCGGGCCGTGGCTCCGCTGGGGCTGCCCATGTCGCCGCTGATGCTGCTGCAGCTGGTCGGGCCGGCGGTGGCGCTGCACGTGGCCGAGACCTTGAACGCGTCCTTCCCGGAGCGCTTCGGCGTCTCCGACCAGCTGCGCCGCCTGGTCGAGTCGGGCCGGAACGAGATCTACGGCTCCGATCTGCAGATCGACCCCGAGGTGCGGGAGATGTTCGCCGCGGGCGGCGACCGGCCCTCCAGCGAGGACCAGATCCTGCGGCGCGCGCTGGAGGCGCTGGCCCGGGAGATCCGCATCATGCTCGACGAGGGCGTGGTGGCCGAAGCGGCCGACATCGACCTGTGCCTGATCGCGGGCGCCGGGTGGCCGTTCCACCTCGGCGGTATCACGCCCTACCTGGACCGCTCCGGCGTGTCGGAGAAGGTCAACGGCTCGCTGTTCCACCCGGACGGCCCCAAGGCGGTGTAACCCGCCGACTCGGTCCCGCACCGCGGGACCACCGGTCCGGGGCGCTCGCCGACGAGCGCCCCGGACCGACCGCGCGACGCCGTCCCCGCGCCCACCCGCCGCACACCGCGCCGCGTGCGGCCAAGACGCCGCGGGTTCGGCTGTTTTATCCTGAAGCCATGTCGGGCGCATCGGCACCATTCGTCGTCACCAACCGCTTCCGCGTGACCTGGGAGGGGGCCTGGCTGACGGTCGCGTGCCTGGTGTTCACCGGCATCGGCGTCGCGCTGATGCTGCGCGGCGGCGTCGTCGACATCGTCATGGGGCTGCTGGCCGTGCTCGTCTTCGGCGGAGCGGGCGCCGCGTCGATCACCCGCCTGGTCTCGCCGCGGCCGGTACTGGAGCTCGACGGCCACGGCGCGCGCTTCCCCGCGCCATGGCCGCGCTCGACCAGGGAGGACATCGTCCTGGCCTGGGGGGAGATCTCGCTGCTGCGGGCCTGCACGCAGGTGGTCCCGCACCGCGGCGGCACGGTGAGCCTGCACTACCTGGACTTCGTCCCCGTCAGCGAAGCCGACCGCCCCTTCCGCACGCCCACGCCCTGGCGCAGCGACCACGCCGTGCGGGTTCGCCCCACTTGGGACCACAGCCTCGACGAGATCGTGGCGGCCGTGCACACCCACCGCCCGGAGATGCCCTTCGAGGACCGCCGCGAGCCGCGCAACGACCACGTCTGAGGACGCCGGTACGGGCGCGCTCGCCCGCGCCCGGCGATGACCCGGTCACCCCGAGCGCGCGGGCTCGCGGTCGCCGGAAAGCGGTTCCTCCTCGGTGATGTCCTCTCCCTCGGTGATGCCGATGCGGTCGTGCAGCCGGCGCAGCGGCCCGGGCAGCCACCAGTTCGCCCGGCCCAGCAGCCGCATGGTGGCCGGCACCAGCAGCGCCCGCACCAGCGTCGCGTCCACGATCACGGCCATCGCCAGGCCCATCCCCATGATCTTGAGGAACAGCAGGTCGGACAGGCCCATCGCGGCGAGCACCACCACCAGCAGGATCGCGGCGCTGGTGATGATGCGGCCGGTGCGCTGCAGTCCGGTGGCCACCGAGTGGCGGTTGTCGCCGGTGCGGGCGTACTCCTCGCGGACGCGGCTGAGCAGGAACAGCTCGTAGTCCATCGCCAGGCCGAACGCCACGATGACGATGAGCACGAGGAACGTCGGGTCGATGGTGCCCACGGTGGTGAAGTCCAGCACCCCCGAAAGGTGGCCCTCCTGGAAGCCCCACACGACCACCCCGAGTGAGGCGCCCAGTGACAGCGCGCCCATGATCACCGCCTTCAGCGGCAGCACCACGGAGCCGAACGCCAGGAACAGCAGCACCAGGGTCACCGCGACGACGAAGGCCAGGGTGGCCGGCAGGGCGTCGACGATCGCGGCGACGTTGTCGATCTGCATCGCGGCCGGTCCGCCGACGAGGACCTCACCGGCCCCCTCGGGCGGCGCCGCGTCGCGCACCTCGCGCACCAGTTCGGAGGTGGCGGGGGCGTCGGCGGCGCCCTCGTAGGCGACGGTGATGTGGGCGACGTCCTCGCCGGTGCGGGCGACCTCGGCCGACTCCGCGCCTTCCAGGCCGCCCAATCGGTCGGCGAAGTCGGCCAGTTCGGACTCACCGACGCCGCCGGTGACCGCGACGTCGATCCGACCGATTCCGCCCGCGGGGAAGTCCTCGCGCAACGACTCCATGGCCTGGCGGCTGGTGGCGCTCTGCGGCAGGTAGCGCTCGTCGCTCGAACCCAGTTCGGTGTAGGCCAGCGACGAGGCGAACGCGACCAGCACGCCGCCGACGACGACCAGGTAGAGCACGGGCCGCCGCATCACGCTGTGCGCCAGGCGCGCCCAGCCGCCCTCGCGGTGCCGTGCGCGTGGGGGCCGCCCGGCTTCGGCGGCCCGCGCGCGCACCAGCTCGCGGCGGCGCCGCCCGCGGGCGAACAGGCGCAGGGCGTCGATGCGCCGCCCGGTCACCGACAGCAGTGCCGGCAGCGCGATCAGGGCCGCCAGCACGTCGAAGAGCACGACGGCGATGCCGCCGAACCCGATGGAGCGCAGGATGGGCTGGGGGAAGAACAGCAGTCCGGCGAAGGCGATCATCACGGTGATGCCGGAGAAGGCGACGGTGCGCCCGGCGGTGGAGAGCGTGCGCGGCACGGCCTCGCTCACCGACGCGCCGCGCCCCAGCTCCTCGCGGAAGCGGCTGACGATGAACAGGCCGTAGTCGATGGCCAGCCCCAGGCCCAGGATGGTGGCGACGTTGACCGCGAAGACCGAGACCTCGGTGACGTGGGTCAGCGCCCGCAGCAGGGTGAGCGAGCCCAGGATGGCCATCCCGCCCACGGCCAGCGGCATCAGCGCCGCCACGACGCCGCCGAAGATCACCACCAGCAGCACGAGCAGGACGGGCAGCGAGATCAGCTCGGCGCGGACCACGTCGGACTCGGCCTGGGTGGACAGGTCGTACTGGACACCGAGGACGCCGCCGATGTTCGTCTCCAGCGGACCGGCGTCCAGCTCCTCCCGGATGGCCTCGAAGTTGTGCATCCGCTCGCGGTCGGAGTCGCCGGCCAGAGTGATCGGCACGTAGGTGGCGTGGCGGTCCTCGGAGATGAGGACCCCGCGCTCGGTGCGGCCGAGGTCTTCGTCCAGGTAGGTCTGCATCGACCGGATGCGGTCGTCGGGCAGGTCCTCGCGCAGGTTGCGGATCTGCGCGGCGAAGGAGGGGTTGTCGATGCGGATTTCGTCGCTGCGGTAGACGGCGACGACGTCGACCTGGTCGTGGCCCAGCTCCTCTTCCAGCACGTCGGCCGCGCGGGAGGACTCCGCCTGCGGGGGTTCGAAGCCGCCGTCGCTGACCGCACCGAAGACACCGGTTCCCCACACCGCGGAGAAAGCGGCGAACAGGGCCGTAGCGACGAGCACCCACACCCGCCACCGGTGGGTGAACCTGCCCAGAGCTGCGAACATGCCCCCGCTCCCCGTTGTCGCGCGGCGTATAGTGGAAGAAAAGTGAACACCGTTAGCGCGCTTACGGCGTTAACCGAAGAAATCGGCGTTTACCACACTATTCTCACACGCGACCGCCCGGGACGCCCCTGGGGGTCGAGAAGGACGAGGTTTGACCAGAGAGCCGGTATCGCCCCAGGTCGAGGACGTTCCCGCACCGAACCGGCGCGCACGTGTGCGCGAGGCCACAGCGCGCGAGATCAAGCAGATCGCCCGGCGCCACCTGACATCGCACGGGGCCTCGGGAGTCTCGCTGCGCGCCATTGCGCGCGAGATGGGCATGACCGCGCCCGGTCTGTACCGCTACTTCTCCGGTCTGGGCGACCTGATGGAGGCGCTGCAGGCCGAACTGTTCGCCGAACTGTCGGCCGCCGTGGACGCCGCCGAGGCGTCGCTGCCGGCCTTCGACGCCGACGGCCGGCTGCTCGCCGCGCTGCGCGCCGTGCGCGCCTGGGGGCTGGCGAACCGGGCCGAGTTCGCGCTGCTGTTCGGCCCGGCCGCGCCGCAGGCCGCCGACGTCGAGGACAGCCCCGCCGCGGAGGCCGGCCGACGCTTCGCGTCCACCTTCGTCGCCCTGTTCGACCAGCTCATCGCCGAAGGCCGTTTCACCGTGCCCGACGAGCCCGAGGTGTCGGCCGCCCTGTCCGCCCAGCTGGAGGCATTCGCCCGCCTCACCGGGTTCAGCGGCGGCCGCGCCTCGACCGGCGCCGTGCGTGTACTGCTGAGCTGCTGGGTGCGCTTCTACGGCCTGGTGTGCATGGAGGTCTTCCAGCACCTCGGCTTCGTCTCCGACGACATGGAGGCCGTCTTCGAGGCGGAGCTGCGCGACCTGGTCTCGGGCCTCGGGGTCGTCTACCGCGCTCCCTGACACCGACCCCGGTCCCCCACCCGCCGCGTCGAGACGCCCCGCCGCGCGGCCGGCCCGCTCGCCCCCTCCGTCCGGGCCGGGAGCGGAGCGCGTGCGCTACGCTCCGCTGTACGCCCGGATAGGGTGGATGGTCACGCTTGCCGGTCTTGCCCGTCCGGTCGGCCGTGGCACCCCTCAGCCGCACGACCGAGAAGGGTCACCCCCGTGGAGCCCACCCCCGACCGCGAGTGGCCGGGGTACGGCCGCCCGTACGCGCCCACTCCCCCGCCCGGCGCATTCGGACCCGCGGCCGCGTCCCCGCCGCCGCCCTACGGACACCCGGGCGCCGGGCCGTATGCAGCGGCTCCGCACGCCCCCGTTCCCGGCGCCCCTGCTCCGTGGCCCTCCGCGCAGTGGGCGCAGGACGGCGGTGCGGGCGCCTTCGTACCGCCGCGCCGACCCGACCGCTCCCCCGTGGTCTGGGTGGCCGTGGGCGCAGCGGCCGTCACCTCGGTCGCAGCCTTCGCGCTCTGCGCGCTGCTGGTGGTGATGGCGCCGCCGCCCCAGCAGTCGCAGGGCCCGCCCGCGAGCGCCGACCCCGCCCGCTACACCAGCAGAGAGTTCGCGGCCCGGCCCTCCGCGGTGAAGGTCGACATCGACGACCACCCCGTCTACGAGCTGCCCATGCCCGAACAGGTCGCCTGCGACGTGCCCGAACTCGACCCCGAGTCCGGCTCTTCCTGGGACGCCTTCAGCAACCGGCTCGGGGACTGCCTGGGCGAGCTGTGGCGGCCCCGGCTGGAGAAGCTGGGTCTGCGCACCCCCGAGCCGGAGTTCCGTATCAGCCATACCGACCCCGACTCCGGATCGGGTGGGGAGGACCTGACGCTGGCCTACTACGAGATGGAACCGATGGCCATCACCGTGTTCATGCCCAACGTCGGCGAACTCTCCCGCTACATGCCCGACAGCAGCCACGAGGCCGTGTTCGGCGCGCTCATGGCACACGAGTACGGCCACCACGTGCAGCGGCTGACGGGCATCCTCGACGTCAGCTACGAACTGGAGCGCGAGGCCGCCGACGAGGGCGCGCGGCTGGAGCAGCTGCGGCGCACCGAACTGCAGGCCGAGTGCCTGGCCGGGGTCGGGCTGCGGGGCCTGAAGCCCTTCGGCCGTTCGGAGATCGACCGGGCCAACGACCTCATCAACGGCGGCGGCGACCTCGACTCCCACGGCTCGACGGCCAACCGCCGCCGCTGGTTCGACAAGGGCGCGCGCCTCGACACGATCGGCGCCTGCAACACCCACGCCGCACCCGACGCGCAGGTGGAGTAGGCGCCCGGCCCCGGCCGGCGTGCGCGCCGCCGCACACGCCCGCCCGGGCGGGCCCGTGGCGCCGACTCAGCGGCCGATCGCGCCGTAGATGTCCTCCCAGCTGCGCAGTTTCACCCGCTCGCCGCGGCCCAGCTCGGCGCCCAGCTCGGCCTCGGCGGCATCGATGGTCAGCCAGTCGCCGTAGTCGGTGACAGCCGCCCCGCTGCCCTGCAGGACACGTTCGACGGGCTCCAGTGCCGCCGCACCGGCGCGCAGCCGGGCCGCGTCGTCGAGCAGGCTGCGCACCGTCGCGGCCGCGTCGGACTTGTTGGTGCCGATCACCCCGGTCGCCCCGCGTTTGATCCAGCCCGCGACGTAGTCGCCGCGGCGCACCTCGCCGCTCGCGTCGAGCACCCGGCCCTCGCTGTGCGGGACGGTGCGGGACTCCTCGTCGAAGGGCACCCCGGGCAGCGGCGTCCCGGCGTAGCCGATGGAGCGGAAGACCATGCCCGCGTCGATCGTGTCGAAGACGCCGGTGCCCCGCAGGCGCCCGTCGGCGTCGAGCTCGGTCTCCTCCACGCGCAGGCCCGTCGTGCGCTCCTCGCCCAGCACCTCGACCGGGCGTGCCCAGAAGCGGATCGCGATGCGGCGCGGGAGGTCGCGGTCGGCGCGCTCGGCCCACTCCGTGAGGACCTTCAGGTTCGTGCGGGCCGCGCGCTGGGCGTCGAGCATGGCGCGGCTGTTGGGGTCGATGTCGATCTGCTCGGGGCGCACCTCGGCCTCGGCGTTCTCCAGCCGGCCCAGATCGCGCAGCTCCGGCGCGGTGAACTTGGCCTGCAGCGGGCCGCGCCGGGCCAGCAGGTGGATGCGGCGCACCTTGCTGGCCGCCAGCACGTCGAGCATCGGCTGCGGAACGTCGGTGCGGTGCAGCTCCTCGGCGTCCTTGGCCAGGACGCGCACCACGTCCAGGGCGACGTTGCCCGCGCCGACCACCGCTACCTCCTCGGAGTCGAGCAGGAAGGACTCGACCTCGGAGTCGGGGTGGCCGCAGTACCAGTTCACGAAGTCGGTCGCGGCGACGCTGCCGGGCAGGTCCTCGCCCGGGATGCCCATGCGGCGGTCCACGCTGGCGCCCGTGGCGTAGACGACGGCGTGGTAGGAGCGGGCCAGTCCTTCGCGGGTGAGGTGGCGGCCGAACTCCACGCCGCCGACGAAGCGGACCTCGGGCCGCTCCAGGATCTCGCGCAGGGAGCGCGCCACCCCCTTGATCTTCGTGTGGTCGGGGGCGACACCGTAGCGGACCAGGCCATAGGGGGTGGGCAGCCGGTCGACGATGTCGACGGCCACCTCCTCGCGGCTTTGCCGGGTGAGGGCGTCCGCGGCGTAGATGCCCGCGGGGCCGGAGCCGATCACCGCCACCCGCAGCGGATCGGGAGACGTCATGGCCCCATTCTGGCCCATGTATCCGGCACGGCGCTGCCCTTGGGGCACACGGGCTCCATCGCGTGGCGCGCTACTTGCCCGCGGGCTCCTCGTCGGAGGGCTGCCGCTCGTCCTGGCGCGAGACGGTCTCGGTGAGCTTGCGGGCCAGGCTCTGCGGGCTCAGGCCCAGCTCGGCGAGGATGTCGTCGCGCTTGGCGTGGTGCAGGAACTCCTGCTCGATGCCGAAGGTGCGCACCGGGATGTCCAGCTCGGCGTCGCGCAGCGTGCGCGCCACGGCGTCGCCGACGGCGCCCACGCGGCCGTTGTCCTCGACGACGGCGACCACGCGGTGGCGGCCGGCCTCGTCGACCAGAGCGGGGTCGAGCGGTTTGACCCACCTCGGGTCGACCACCGTGACACCGATTCCCTGGTCGGCCATGCGGTCGGCGACCTCGCAGCAGGTCTGGGCCATGGGCCCCACGGCCACCAGCAGCAGGTCTTCGCCGTGCCCGCCGCCGGTAGCGCGGCGCAGGACGTCCATCGAGCCGACGCGGCCCACCGCCTCGATCTCGGGCGCCACGGCACCCGTCGGATAGCGCAGCGCGGTCGGCGCGTCCTCGACGGCGACCGCCTCGCGCAGCTCCTCGCGCAGCCGGGGCGCGTCGCGCGGCACGGCCAGCCGCAGGCCGGGAACCACCTGCAGGAGGGAGAGGTCCCACATGCCGTGGTGGCTCGCACCGTCGGGGCCGGTGACCCCGGAGCGGTCCAGGCAGAACGTGACGCCCTGGCCGTGCAGGGCGGCGTCCATGAGCACCTGGTCGAAGCAGCGGTTGAGGAAGGTGGCGTAGACGGCGATGACGGGGTGCAGCCCGCCCATGGCCAGGCCGGTGGCCGAGGTGGTGGCGTGCTGCTCGGCGATGCCGACGTCGAAGCAGCGGTCGGGGTAGGCCTCGGCGAAGGGCGCCAGCCCCGTGGGGTGCAGCATCGCCGCGGTGATGCCGACGATGTCGGAACGCTCGGCGCCGAGGGCGACGATCTCCTCGCTGAAGACCTTGGTCCACTTCTGGGGTGCGGGCGCGGGCTCCTCCGCGGGCGCCTTCGGTGCGGGCTTGGCCGCTCCGATGGCGTGGAACTGGTCCTCCTGGTGGTTCTCGGCGGGGGCGTGGCCCTTGCCCTTCTGCGTGAGGCAGTGCACGATCACCGGGCCGCCGAAGCCGCGGGCGCGGCGCAGCGCCTTCTCCACGGCCTGCTCGTCGTGGCCGTCGATGGGGCCGAGGTATTTCAGGCCCAGGTCCTCGAACATCATCTGCGGCTGGATGGCGTCCTTGAGGCCCTTCTTCAGCCCGTGCAGCGCCTCGTACAGCGGCTGGCCGACCACCGGCGCGCGGTTGAGCGCGGACTTGGCGAGATCGAGCGCCTGCTCGTAGCCCTGGGTCATGCGCAGCGAGGCGAGGTGGTCGGCCAGGCCGCCCGTGGTGGGCGAGTAGGAGCGGCCGTTGTCGTTGACGACGATGACCACCCGGCGGTCGGGGCCGGCGGCGATGTTGTTCAGCGCCTCCCAGGCCATGCCGCCGGTCAGCGCGCCGTCGCCCACCACGGCCACGACGCTGCGGTCGGAGCGGCGCTGGATGGCGTTGGCCTTGGCCAGGCCGTCGGCGTAGGAGAGCACGGTGGAGGCGTGGGAGTTCTCGATGAAGTCGTGCTCGGACTCCGCTCGCGAAGGGTAGCCCGACAGGCCGCCCCGGTTGCGCAGCTTGGAGAAGTCCTGGCGGCCGGTGAACAGCTTGTGCACGTAGGACTGGTGGCCGGTGTCGAAGAGGATGGGGTCGCGTGGCGAGTCGAACACCCGGTGCAGCGCCATGGTGAGCTCGACCACGCCCAGGTTGGGACCCAGGTGCCCTCCGGTGCGGGTGACCTCGGTGACGAGGAACTCCCGGATCTCGTCCGCCAGGCGCGGCAGCGCCTCGGCCGGGAGCCGCTTGAGGTCGTCCGGATTGCGCAGCGAGTCGAGTAGCGTCAACGTCTCGTCAGTCCCCTCGTCCGGCGTGTACTGCGGAGTGTCGCCTCCTCCGCGCCCTGCACGCCCCATCCTGCTCGGTTGCACCGAGTCTATGAGCCGCGGGAACCGGCTGTTAACCGGATCCGGCGGCCCGGCCCCGCACCGCCTCGGCCATCGCGCGCAGTTCGGCGGCGATGCCCTCGGTGCTGTAGTGGGCGTTGAGGCCGCTTGGGTTGGGCAGCACCCATACCGGCGTCTCGGCGACGGGTTCCTGACGTGGGCCGATGCGGGCATCAGGGGCGCCGAACGCCTGCCGGAAGGCCGTCACCCCGAGCACCGCCAGTGCGCCGGGGCGGTGGGCGCGCAGAGTCCGCGCCAGAGCCTCGCCGCCGGCGCGCAGCTCCGCTGCGCTCAGCTCGTCGGCGCGTGCGGTGGCGCGGGCCGCCAGATTGGTGACGCCCAGGCCCCAGTGCGGCAGCAGGTGCTGCTCGTCGGGGCGCAGCCGCCGCGGGGTGAGGCCGGCCAGGTGCAGCGCCGGCCAGAACCGGTTGCCGGGGCGGGCGAAGTGGTAGCCGCTCCAGCCGGAGTACAGGCCGGGGTTGATGCCGCAGAAGAGGATGTCCAGGCCCGGCGCGAGGATGTCGGGAATCACCGCACCCCGGGCCGCGGCCAGCTCGTCCTTGCCGGGACGGCGCGGTCCGGCTCCCCGACGCGGCTCGCCGCCGGGCTCGCCGGAGCCCGGCTCGGCGGATTCGCCGGCGGACGCGGTGCTGCGTGGGGCGCTCATCGCCCTCGGAGCCTACCCCAGCGCCGACTGCACGAGCAGCACTATGCCGGAGACCGTGACCACCGCCAGCAGGACGACGCGAATCCTGCCCGCGTCGACGAGGCGGCACAGCGGGCGCCCGGCGAGGAAGCCGGCCGCCACGAAGGGGAGCAGCCACAGTCCGTGGACGATCTCCGTGGACTGCAGCTCGCCGCCGGCCGCCAGCAGGCCCAGCGACATCACCACGCCGACGAGGAAGTAGGCGGCCAGGGTGCCGCGGATACGCGCGGCCTCCTCGTGCTGGTAGAGCAGTGCGATAGGCGGCCCGCCGATGGAGGTGGCCGTACCGGTGAAGCCCGAGAGCAGTCCCGCGGTCAGTAGCGACCCGCGGTTGATGCGGACCCGCACCGCGCGCACGGTCAGCGCGACCGCCACGAGCACCATGGCGCCGACCCCGCCCGCCAGCACCTCGGGGTCGACGGTCGCGACGATCCACACCGCGGCCACCGACCCGGGCAGCCGCCCGGACAGCGCCCAGGCCAGACCGCGCCAGTCGACGTTGCGCCACTCCACCGCCAGCACGAACACCGGCAGCGCTGCGGTGGCGATCAGCATGGTGCCCGGCATCAGGGAGGGGTCGAGCAGCGCCACCACCGGCGCCGCGACCAGTCCCAGGCCCAGCCCCACGCTGCTCTGCACCGTCGCGCCGAGCAGGACGGCGGTACCGGCGGCGAGGAAGAAGGTGAGTTCGGGCATAGGCCGTCGACGCTATACCTCCCGGTGCGGATCGGAGCGGCAGGGGTGGGGCCATCGGATATCCCGGCCGCCACGCGAACAGGGCGGCGCCCCCGGAGGGGAGGGACTCCGGGGGCGCCGGGGCGGCCGCCCGCCCCGGGGTGGGGGTGGGGCGGGCGGCCGGGGGTGCGTGCGCCGGGAGGTGCGCACGCGGGGTAGGCCGATCAGCCTCCTCGGGCGTGGGCGCGGCGGCTGCGGCGGGAGATCGCGTCCAGGGTGACCGCGATCAGCAGCACCAGCGCCGTGATCATGAACCGCACCGGAGTACCCATCTGCAGCAGGTACAGGCCGGAGGTGATCGCGCCCAGGACGAGCCCGCCCAGCAGGGCCGAGTAGGCGTTGCCGCGGCCGCCGAAGAGGCTGGTGCCGCCGATGACCGCGGCGGCGATGCCCATCATCAGCTCCTCGCCGGCAGCGGTGTCCAGGCTGGCCGAGAACGACCGGGAGACGAGCAGGATGCCGCCCATCGCCGAGAGCATGGAGGCCAGCGCGAACACCGAGATCCGCACCGTGTCGACCTTGATGCCGGCGCGTCGGGCCGCCTCCGCGCCACCGCCGACCGCGAAGACCATGCGCCCGTAGCGGGTCTTGCGCAGCATCAGGTCGAAGGCCACCACGAAGCCGACGAAGATCAGGAACGCCAGCGGCACGCCCTTGTACTGGTTGAGGACGAACACTGCGCCGAAGACCGGGACCGCCAGCGCCAGGCTGCGCACCGCGATCTCCACGGGCGGCTTGGCTCCCAGCCCGGCGGCGGCCCGGCGCCGCTCGCCGACCAGGGTGAAGACGACGAAGACACCCACGGCCACGGCGGCGATGCCCCAGCCGAAGGAGGGCACGAAGAAGGTGTGGGTCAGCGCCGCGATCGGGCCGGCGTCGCTGATGTTGACGGTGCCGTCGCTGCCCAGCAGCTGCAGTTGGACGCCCTGCCAACCCAGCAGGCCGGCCAGTGTCACCACGAAGGCCGGTACGCCGACCTTGGCGAACATGGTGCCGTGCAGGATTCCGATGACCAGACCGGTGGCGGCCGCCGCCAGGATCGCCAGCCATTCGGAGATCCCGACCCGTACCGCGAGCACGGCCAGGACCGCGGCCGAGGCTCCGGCCACCGATCCGATGGACAGGTCGATCTCGCCCAGCAGCAGCACCATGATCACGCCGGTGGTCATCAGGCCCACGGCCGACACCTGCACGGCGAGGTTGGACAGGTTCTGCGGCGAGAGGAACCGTTCGTGCAGCAGCTGGAAGACGATGCCGATGGCGATAAGGCCGATGATGACCGGAAGCGGGCCCAGCTCGCCGCCGCGGATGCGCCTCCGCAGGGCGGCCAGCAGGCTGGCCGGGGAGGTGCGGGTGACGAGCAGCCGGGGGTCGCGCTCGAAGGCCGGGTCCTGGGCGGCGTCGTTGGAGACGGGTGCTTGCTGTGCCATCACGCTTCCTCCGTCCGGGTCGCCGATGCGCGCCGGGAGACCGGATTGTCGCTCGCGCCGGTGATGGCCGCCACGATCTCCTCGTAGCTGGTCTCCTCGACGCCGAAGTCCCCGGCGTTGCGTCCCAGCCGCAGCACCGCGGCCCGGTCGGCGACCGCGCGGACGTCGGCCATGTTGTGGCTGACGAGGATGACGCCGAGGCCGCGGTCGCGCAGGCGCTCGATCAGGTCGAGAACCTGGGCGGTCTGGGCCACGCCCAACGCCGCGGTGGGCTCGTCCAGCAGCACGACCTTGGGTTCGCCCAGCAGCGAGCGGGCGATGGCGATGATCTGGCGCTGGCCGCCGGAGAGCGAGGCCACGGGGACCCGCAGGCTGGGCATTTTCACCGAGAGGGAGTCGAGCAGCTTCAGCGCCCGCCGCTCCATCTCGACCTCGTCCAGCGCTCCGAAGGCGGTCTTCTCGACGCCGAGGAACAGGTTGGCCACGATGTCCAGGTTGTCGCAGAGGGCGAGGTCCTGGTAAATGGTGGCGATCCCCAGGCGCTGGGCGTCGGCGGGCCGGCCGATGCTGACCCGGTCGCCGTCCCAGAGGATGTCGCCGCCATCGGCCGGGTTGACCCCGGCGATCACCTTGACGAGGGTCGACTTGCCCGCACCGTTGTCGCCGAGCAGGGCGACGACCTCGCCGGGGCTGACCGTGAGGTCAACCTGGTTGAGCGCCTGTACGGCGCCGAAACTCTTGGATATCCCGGACAGTTCCAGGACTGGTCTACTCAATGTCGCGTCCTTTAGGCTGCGCCCACGACGGGAGTCGCGTGTCTCGTGTTGTCCCGTTGCGACGGGCGCCGGTATGTCCGCAACCGGCGCCCGTCGTGTGTCCGCGGGGGTCGTGTATCCGCGGCGTCCGCGCTACCCCTGATCGATCCCCTGGCAGAAATCGGTGTCCTGGTACCGCTGGGTGCAGATCTCGTCGACGGTGTAGAAGCCGTCGGAGATCACGGTGTCCTCGATGTCGTCGACGGTCACCGGGACCGGCTCGATCAGCACCGACTCGACGGACTTGCCGTCGCCGTCCTCGACCTTGGTCAGGGCGAGGTCGTCCGACTGGGCCTGGTACTTCTTGCCGGTGGCGGCCGCGACCGCCATCTCCGCGGCGACCTGCGCCTCTTGGCGGATCGCCTTGTAGACGGTCATGTACTGCTCGCCGGAGATGATGCGGTGGATGCCGGCGATCTCGGCGTCCTGGCCGGTGATGGGAGGCAGGTCGTCGACGCCGGCGCCCTTCAGCGCGGCCACGACGCCGGCGGCCATGCCGTCGTTGGCGACGTAGACGCCGTCGATGTTGTCGGCGCCGATGGAGGTGATGGCCTGCTCCATCTCCGTCTGCGCCTCGTTGGCGTTCCACCCGGGGGTGTCGTACTCGGCCGCGATCTCCACCTGGCCGTCGAGGACGGCGTGGGCGCCCTCCTTGAACTTCGCGGCGTTGGGGTCGGTCGGCGAGCCGTTGATCATCACGATCTGGGCGTCGTCACCGTTGCCCTGCTCGTCGAGCGCCTGCAGCAGCGACTGGCCCTGCACCTCGCCGACGCGGCGGTTGTCGAAGGAGACGTAGTAGTCCACGCCGCCCTGGGCGAGCCGGTCGTAGGCGACCACGGGCACGCCCTGGCTCTTGGCGTTCTTCACGATGCCCGATGCGGCCTCGGCGTCGACGGCGTCCAGGACGAGCACGTCCACGCCCGAGGTCAGCATCGCCTCAGCCTGGGACTGCTGCTTGGAGGTCTCCTGATCGGCGTTCTGGTACCGCAGCTCGCACTTCTGGCAGAGCTCCTTCAACGACTCCGTGAAGTACGGCTTGTCGTACTCCTCGTACCGGGCCGTCTGGCTCTCCGGCAGCAGCAGGCCGACCTTGAATCCCTCTTCGACGCTCGCTGTGTCGCCGCCTTCTGCCGAGCCACCGGTGGTGGTTGCGCCGCATCCGGTTGCGAACAGGGACAGTGCCGCTGCCGCCCCGACCGCGGCGCGGAACATGAATCCGCTTCGCTTGTTCAACGGGGTTGACCTCCTCCTACGGCCACCGAGCCGGGTTTCGTGGGGGACACCCTGCGCGGATCTGTGCGCCGGGTCACTCGGTGGACCAATGCGGTGAAGTCAAACTCCTCACCCCGTTGACGTCAAGCCTTGAACACATAACTGAAATGTCACGGACTCTTCATTCAACCAGTAAACCAAGAGAAACCGCAGGTCAGAGCCAGTATGACCGCTATGTGATGCTATGTGAAGGATGACCGAATTTTACGGTCAGGTTTCCGCCGCCGACGCCGCTGCCAGCAGCAACGCACCGCGCAGCGCCGCCTCCTCGCCCAGGTCGCCGGCGACGATGCCCATGTCGTCGCGGGCGGTGCCGAGCGTGCCCAGCTCCAGCGAGCGGCGCACCGGCTCCAGCAGCGCCTCCCCCGCCGAGACCAACTCCCCGCCGAGCACCACCAACTGCGGGTTGAACGTGTTGGCCAGCACGCCCAGACCGCGGCCGAGCGCCGCGCCGGCCTCGGCGACCACGCGGCGGCAGCCGGGGTCGCCCTGCTCGGCCGCCGCCACCAGCTCCAGGACGGTCGCGGGCGCGCCCGCGCCCTGGTGGGGCAGCATGCCCAGCAGGTAGGGCGAACCCAGCATCGTCTCCAGGCAGCCGCGGTTGCCGCAGCGGCACACCTGGCCCCGCTCGTCCAGGCCGATGTGCCCGATCTCGCCGGCCGTGCCGCCGGCTCCGCGGAACAGCCGGCCGCCCACGACGATGCCGGCGCCGACTCCCTCGCCGAGCTGCACGTAGATGACGTGCTCGCGCTCGGCGGCGGCCCCGGTGCGCATCTCGGCGAGCGCGCACAGGTTGGCGTCGTTCTCCGCCCGAACAGGCGCGCCCAGCCGCGCCGACAACGCCTCGGCCGGGCGGTACCCCGCCCAGCGGGGCATGCACGTGATGGCGCCGATCTCGCCGGTGCGCAGGTCGACCGGACCGGGCACGGCCGCCGTCACCGCGGCGACGGTCGCGTGGTCCACCCGCACGCGCGTCAGCAGAGTCTCCACCAGCCACACCGCGCGCCGCACGCCGCGCTCGGGCTCGGCGGCCACGTCGTAGGCGATGTGCTCGCGCGCCAGCACCGCGCCCTGGCTGTCGCCCAGGGCCGCGGTGATGCCCGTCAGCCTGAAGTCGACGGCGACCACGGCGCCGGGCGGTCGGATCAGGGTGACCGCCCGGGCCCGGCGGCCGTTGGAGGACGTCTCCCGCACGGAGATGGTTCCCGCCGCGCGCAGGTTGCGTACGATGTTGGAGACGCTGGCGGGCGAGAGCCCGGTATGCCGGGCCAGTTCGGCTTGGGTCAGCGTCCCGCCGCTGCGCAGCGCATCCACCACGCGCTGCTGGTTGGCCCGCCGCAGCGCCGCCTGGGAACCGGGTGTCACCTCGACATCGGTCACGGGGCCCCTCTTCCTCGGTCGCTGAAGGCAGACGCTGCTGGTAAAAGGGAGCTTACAAGACTTGAATTCAGGGCGTGAGCGGGGCCCCGGCGCCCGGACGCCCGGTTCGGCGGCGGCCGTACTCGACGCCGCCGAGCCCGACTGGGTCGGGCGCGCGCTGCAGAAGCTGCGCCGCTCCCCGGTCCGGGCGGGGCGGTGCCGCGTGATGGCACTGGAAGGACGCTCGGGGGCGGGCAAGACCGTGCTCGCCGGCCGGCTGGCCGCGGCGGCCGGCTGCCCGCTGCTGCATATGGACGACCTCTACCCCGGCTGGGAAGGGTTGGCGCCCTCCGTGCCGCTGGTGCGCGAGTGGATCCTGCGGCCGCTGTCGCGCGGTGCCGATCCGCAATGGCGCCGCCACGACTGGGAGCGCGGCGCGCCGGGGGCCTGGGAGCACACGCCCACCGGCCGGATGCTGCTCATCGAGGGGTGCGGATCGGGCGCCCGGGAGCTGCGCCCGTTCCTGTCGCTGCTGGCGTGGGTGCAGGCGCCCGACCACGTGCGCGCCGCGCGGCTGGACGCCCGCGCCGACGCCGAGGAATACGCCCCCTACCGCTCACTGTGGGCGCGCCAGGAGGAGGCGTTCTACGCCGCCCACCGGCCCCGGGAGCACGCCGACCTCGTCGTCGACAATCCCTGATCCGGACGACGCGGCCGTCAGTCGTCTTCCTCTTCTCCGTCGTCGCCGCCGTCTTCGCCGCCTTCGCCCTCTTCCTGCTGCTCCTCGCCGCCGCCGTCGTCGCCGCCCTCGCCGTCGTTGCAGGCGGACAGCGAGAACACCGCGGCCAGGCCGATGGCTCCCACGGCAACCAAGCGCTTCAGCATGCCCAGAGTCGGTGTGTGCATCGGTCTCCTCCTCGACGTGTCGCGTAGTTGCGCGGGCACCGTGCACCTCGCGGCGCGACCGCGGGCGCGTGTCGGCGCCGCGGCCAATGTAGCCGTTTCCCGACCGGCGGACAGCGGCCGCGGCGGCGGGGCCCGCGGTCGGCGCACGGGCCCCGCCTGCGTCTCTACTGGTCGTTCATGCCCTCTTCACCGTCCATCGACTCCTCGCCGCCCATGTCTTCACCGGAGCCGTCTTCACCGGAGCCCTCGTCCTGCATCTGCTCCTCCCCGCCCATGTCGTCGCCGTGGCCCTCGTCCATGGACTCCTCGCCACCCATGTCGTCGCCGGAGCCCTCGTCCTGCATCTGCTCCTCGCCGCCGTCGTCCTGCATGTTCTCGTCGCCGCCTTCGCCTTGCTGCTGGGCACCGTCCTGCTCGGCGGTGACCTCGTCCCCGCCGCCGTCGTTGCAGGCGGCCAGCGAGAACACCGCCGCCAGGGCGATGGCTCCGGACGCGGTCAGACGGCGCAGGGTGCTCAGGGGTGCGGTGGACACAGATGTCTCCTCGAGTTCGGTCGGTTACTTCGTGTTGCTGCCACCGTGCGCGGCGGTGGACCGCGGGACCATGGGGCTCCGCGGGGTTCGGGGGGCGCCTTAGGAGACCGTCACGTCGACGGTGTGGTATCCGGTGGCGCCGTCGGGCGCCGGCGGGGCCTCCTCGGCGGTCTGAGTGGCTCCGGAGCGGTCGGTTGCCCTCACGCTGATGCGGTGCTCGCCCGGCTCGGCCGGCCAGTCGAGGACCCACTGCCGCCAGGTGTCGACGGTGTCCTCGGCGGCCAGCCGCGCGGACTGCCAGGGCCCGTCGTCGATGCGCACCTCGACGCCGCGCACGCCGACGTGCTGGGCCCAGGCCACGCCGGCGACGGGGACGGTGCCCGCGGCGACGCTGTCCCCCGCGTGCGGCGTGTCGATACGCGACTGGGTCTTTACAGGCGCCTGCTGAGACCAGCCGCGCGGGATCCAGTAGGCGTCGAACGCGTCGAAGGTGGTCAGCTCCATCTCCACGATCCACTTGCACGCCGAGACGTAGCCGTAGAGGCCGGGCACCACGACCCGGGCGGGGAACCCGTGGTCGGTCGGCAGCGGCTGCCCGTTCATGCCGATCGCGAGCATCGCGTCGCGGCCGTCCATGAGCGCATCGACCGGGGTGCCGATGGTCATGCCGTCGGAGGAGCGGGAGACGAGCTGGTCGGCCGGGCCGCCCTCGCCGGGCGGGCGGACCCCCGCCTCGCGCAGCAGCGTGGCCACCGGGACGCCGATCCAGCGCACATTGCCCACATACGATCCGCCGACCTGATTGGACACGCAGGCCAGGGTGACGTCGCGCTCGACGAGGTCGGAGCGGTCCAACAGGTCGGCGTAGGTGTACTCGCGCTCGCGGGCGCCGCGGCCGTGGATGCGCAGCCGCCACTGTGTGGCGTCGATTCGCGGCACCGACAGGGCGGTGTCGATGCGGTAGAAGTCGCTGTTGGGGGTGAAGAAGGAGCCGAGTCCCTCGACGTCGAGCTCGGCTCCGTCGGGCAGCGGCGGCGCCGGTGAGGCGGGGCGCGGCAGCCGGACGGCCTCGCGGCGCGCCTGTACGCCCGCCTGCGCCGTGGCGTACCACCGGCCGCCGGCCCCGGCGGCCGCCGAGAGCGCGGCCGCGGTTCCGGCCAGCGCCACGAACCTGCGGCGGTCGAAACCGCCTTCGGCGCGAGGGCGGGCGGAGGCCGGACCGGCGGCGGGGGCCGCGGACGCGGGTTCGGGCCCCTCCGTCGCGGCCTCCGCGCCCGCGACGCCGGCCGCAGCGGTCGCCTCCGGTGCCGCCGTGCCCTCTTCGGGGCCGGTCGCGGACGGGCCCGCCTGTCGCCGCGGCGCGGTGCGCACCAGCAGGCGCAGCAGCACCACCGCCACCGCGCCGCCCGCGACCGAGGGCACCGCATAGAGCGGCTCGGCCTCCGGCCGGCTCAGCGCCGCGGCCGCACCGATCGCGGCCAGTACCGCGATACCGGCGTCACCGATCAGCGGCCGCCGCAGCGCGCCCACCCCGATCGCGGCGGCGAAGAGCGCCAGCAGCACCGCCGTACCGGCGACGAGCAGCGGCCGGTCGGCCTCGCCGACGGTCGCGACCGCGAACTCCTTGACGGGCCGCGGGGTGAGGTCGATGACCGCCTGGCCGACCGCGATCAGCGGGGTTGCCTGCGGCCGGAGCAGCGCACCGGCCGCCTCGGCGACGCCCAGGGCCGCTCCGGCGGCGACGAGTCCGCACAGGGCTCCGACCAGCTGTCGGGGCCGCTCGGGCGGCGGTGCGGGCGCCGCTGCGCTTGAGGTCTGCTTTCGGTCGAACACGCCCCTGCTTCGGAGCTACGGCGCGGGGGGCGACGACCGATTCGGTCACGAACGGATAACGCCGACTGCGCCGTTCGCGGTGCGGGGTCGCCCCGCCCACACCCGTTCCGAATGCAGGATGGAACGTACGACAACGGTCGGAGCCGAGGACGGTGGCACGAGTGGAGCAGGCGATTCCGGCGCAGCCGCCCCGCCGGGCGCAGGCGGCCGAGAGCGCTGCGGGCGCAGCGGCGGGGCCGCAGGACGAAGAGTGGCTGTCAGCGCTGCTGCAACGCACCGCACTGGGCGAGCTGGACGCCTTCGAACAGGTCTACCGCGAGCTGAGCGGCCCGGTCTTCGGGCTCGTCCGCCGCGTGATGCTGGACCGTTCACAGGCCGAGGAGGTCACTCAGGAGGTGTTCACCGAGCTGTGGCGGCTGGCCGCCCGGTTCGACCCGAGCCGCGGCGGCGTGCGCTCGTGGGTACTCACCCTCGCCCACCGGCGCGCGGTGGACCGGGTGCGCTCGGAGCAGTCCTCCACCGCCCGTTTGGAGGTGGCAGGGCGCCTCGCCGAGGAGTCCTCGCCGCCCGACGACGTAGCCGAGCAGGTCGAGCACCGGTTGGAGCGCGAGAAGGTGCGCCGCTGCCTGCGCCGCTTGACCGAGCTGCAGCGCGAGACGGTGCGGCTTACCTACTACACCGGATACACCCAGCGAGAGGCCGCCGAGCTGCTGGGAGTTCCGCTGACCACGGTGAAAGGCCGACTGCGCGACGGACTGATCCGCCTGCGCGACTGCCTGGGGGTGATGCTGTGAGCCTGTCCGATCACGACGCGCACGGGCTGACCGCCGGATACGCGGTCGACGCGCTCAGCGGCGAGGAGCGCGAGCGCGCCCGGCGCCATATCGAGGAGTGCTCCGACTGCCGCCGCGACCTGGCCGACTTCCACGCGACGACCGTGCGGCTGGCCTATGCCCAGTCCGAGCGGCCGTCCGAGGCCGTCTGGGACCGGCTGCGCGCCACCGTGCCGTCCGTGCGGCAGCTCCCGCCGCAGACGGCGGACTCCCTGCCGCGGGACCACCGCGGCCCCGGGGCGGACGGCCACCGGGAGCACGCCGCATCCGGCGACGGCGACGGCGACGGCGACGGCGACGGCGACGGCGGTCGGATCGTCGGCATGGCGGCCCGACGGCGGGTGCGACGCCGGCTGCCGTGGCTGCTGGCCGCGGCCTCGGCCGTCATCGCCCTGGTGCTGGGGGGCACCGTGGTGGCGATGGACCGCCGCATGGAGTCGATGCGGGAGCACACCGCGAAAGTGGAGTCCCTGCTGGCGGCCTCCGACACCCACATGGAGGAGGAGCCGGTCAGCCACAGCAGGGCGCAGGCGACCGTGTTCACCTCCGAACGCAACGACATGGTGATGATCATGGTCAAGGGCCTGCCGCCGGCACCCGAAGGCATGGGCTACCAGATGTGGTACGTCGACGACTCCGGCATGCGCTCGGCGGGGATGCTGGAACGCTCCGGCGAGGGCATGTACTCGGGCATGGCCGGCGACGTGGGCTCGGCCCGGCAGTTGGGCATCAGCATGGAGCCGTCGGGCGGCATGCCCGAGCCGAGCGAGGAGCCCATGAAGGTGGAGTTGTAGGCCCTGTGTGGCCGGGCGGGTGGTGGCGGCGGGGGCGGGTCGGGTCCGCGCTCACAGGTTCCGGTGCCCGCCGGTGGTGCGTGCGGCGGGGCGCGTCGGGTCCACTGTGCGGTCTTGTCGGCCTGCCATGTGACGGGGCGATCTCTTGGAACAGCGGCAGCGAGGACGGCGCAGGGTTACGCCCGCGGTCACCGGATCGGGTGCTCGCCGGTGGCGCTCTCGACGGGGACGGCTGGGGTTTGCTGTGCGGCCTTGTTGGTCTGCCGGGTGGCGGACGGCCTTCACTCAAAAGCGGCGGCAGCGGTGGCAGCCGGGCCGGGCCTGTGCCCATCGGGTCGGGTGCTCGCCGGTGGCGGCGGCCGGCGAGGGCGGCGGGGCCGAGCCCGCGCCCACCGCACCCGGTGCCCGCCAGTCGGGCGCCAGACGCGAGCGGCCCGGGTCCGCTGGGCGGTCTTGCTGGTCTGCCATGTGACGGGCGGTCTGTTGGAACAGCGGCAGCGAGGGCGGCGGCGGGCTGGGCCCGTGCCCAACGGTTCGGGTGCCCGCCGGTGGCCCACCCGGCGGGGCGGCCGGGCCGGGCCCCGCGCCCACCGCACCCGGTGCCCGCCGGTGACGGTGATCGGCGGGGGCGGCGGGACCGAGCCCGCGGTAGTCGGCGGCGGTCATGCAGCCGGGGTGGGGGCACGAGATGCACGTACGTGCGGCGGCATCCGCCCCGGCGTCGCTCCGAGGCGCCACCCCCGCACCGTGATTCCGCGATACGAAACAACACGGGGTGCTTTGCACCTCAATGTCCGAGTTCCCGGCGGGCCCGCGCCCGTGCTGCGGCGGCGGTGGCGCACGAGGCGCACCGAATGGCGCGAATACGCCCCTGGCGTCGACTTTTCGTGCACCTCGTGGCCGCTGCATCCGCCCGCAAAACGGGCATCGGACCCCAAAAGCCCACCCCACCGGGTCGTGGAGCCCCCGTCGGCCGCGCCCGGGCGCCACGAGCGACGTGTCGTCGCCCCCGGCCCCCGATCCGGCGCACCGCCGGGCCGTGCGGGCACCCGCGACCGCGCCCCGCCGCGCTGCCTCCACCCTGTGCGGGCCCGGCAGGGGACACGGCGACACCCAGCCGGCCTACCGGCGCCGGTAGGTCCCCTATGCCGGTCCATCCGGCGATGATCGCGAACTTATGGCCGCGGAATACGCTTACCTCCGACCATAAGTTCGCGATAGACGGGCCAAGCCGCGCCGAGTCTGTCTGCAGGGCTGGATTCGGCGCCGAATCCAGCCCTGCAGACAGACTCGATGGGACCGGTGCTACCTATTGCAGGGTTTCGACCGGACAGCGGCCGCAATCCGGTGGAAACCGCGCATTGGATGCGCCGACCGGCCTACGGCGGCCCAACGCCGTCCCCGCCGGCCGCCGCCACCGGCGAGCACCCGACCCGTCGACCGCAGGCCGGACCCGCCGCCGTCCTCGCCGCCGCTTTTCCCCGCAGGCCACCCGTCGCCGGCCAGACCACAAGGCCGCCCAGCAGACCCGACCCGCCCCGCCGCAACCACCACCGGCGAGCACCCGGCCCGTTGGGCGCGGGCGTCACCCCGTCGGCGTCGTCGCCGTACTCGTTGGCCGCCGCCACCGGCGAGCACCCGACCCGATGGGCACGGGCCCAACCCACCGCCGCCCTCGCCGCCGCTTCTCCGTAAGACCACCCGACACCCGGCAGACCAACAAGGCCACAACAAGGCCGCCCAGCAGACCCGAGCCGCCACCCCCGCCGGCCGCCACCCCCAACCCCCAACCCCCACCCACTCGAAACGGTGACCCGCAGGCCCGATCCCCGCGTGTGGCGTCGGACACAGCTTCCGATACCCAGGGGCGACCGCGGAACGCGGCGGCGTGAAGGTGCGTCGGATACAGGCACGAAGCACGACATCAGTCGCAAAGGCCCCGTTGGACGGCGGATCGGACACGGGGTTGAACCGGCCCGGCGTGCTCTTACACCGAGCAAGTCCCCCGAAGTCCCCCGAAGTCCCCCCCAAAAAAGCGGAGATCCGATGCCTTCCACGACCAGTCGGCCGACCGCACTGCGCCTGGCCGGCTCCGCCGCCGCTGTCGCCACCGGGATGGCGATTTCGGGCTGCGGCGTGCTCGCGGGCCTGCAGGGCGACGTGTTCCAGCTGAAAGTCGGCGACTGCCTGGCCGACGAACTGACAGGAGGGGAGATCACCGAGGCCGCCACCGTCGAGTGCGACCGACCGCACTACGGCGAGGTCTTCGCGAGCATCGTCATGGAGGACGGCGACTACCCCGGCGACGCCGCGGTCTCGGGCCGCGCCGAAGAGGAGTGCACCTCCGAGTTCGAGTCCTTCGTCGGGGCGCCACTGGCCGACTCCGAACTCGAGGTGTTCATGCTCCACCCCAGTGAGCGGACCTGGAACCGGATCGACGACCGCGAGATCCTCTGCATCGTCCACGATCCTGCCGGCGAGACCACCGGCAGTCTCTCCGGGGCCGCGCGCTGACACGGCCGCTCCACCTCGGGTGCGGCCGCCCCTGCGGCCGCACCCGCGCCGGGTTCTCAGCCCCGCCCGAGGCGGCGCACGGCCTCCAGCTCGCCCCGCATCTGCTCCGCGCCCTGCCCGACCCGGACGGCGTGGTCGCGCAGCGTGTGGAACCGCGCCTGAGCGGCCTGCACCGGGTGCCGGAACCCGTTTCGGGGCCCACTGAACAGGTGGATCGCCCACGAGACGACTCGCGACACCACCCAGGCGATCAGCAACCACAGTATGAAGATCGGGCCGTCGCCGGACTCCGGGTAATGCGCCCCCGAGGCGACGTCGGCGACGTAGGCCAGCAGGGGCAGCGCCAGCAGGAAGAACGGGATCCGCCTCCCCCACTTGTCCGCGCGGAACAGCCGCGCCTCCCGCTGCCAGCGCTCGGCTGCCGCGTCGCGCTCGCGCTCGGCCTGCGCCAGGGCGGCGGCCCACTCGGCGGAGCGCAGCGCGCTGTCGCGGGCTTCGCCGGCCGCCGAGGCCGCGGCGGCGCTCGCCCCGACGCGCGCCGCCCCCTGCTCGCGCTCCACGGCCGACCACAGGGCCCCGTACCACTCGGCCACCTCGGGGCGGCCGTCGGCGTCGGGAGCCGGTGACCGGTCGTGCAGCAGCAGGGAGAGGATGAGCGCCGAGTCGACGGCGGCGCGCTGGGCCAGGCGCGGTACCGCCCGCTCCAGCCGGGTGCGGAAGTCGACGGCGGCCCGTTCGGCGGTGCCGAGGGCATCGGCCAACCGGCGCAGCTCGGCGGCGTCGGGCCCGGCGTGCAGCGCCAGTACATTGAGCACGTCGGGCCGGGCCAGCAGCACCAGTTCGTTGTCGGGCGGCGCGCCGGTGAAGGGCGCGCGCGGTCCAGCGAAGCGGGAGCGGAGGTCGGCGAGCGAGGCGGGACGGCCGCGGAAGACGGGCGGCAGATCCGGGCGCAACTGGGCGACGAACCAGGCGACGGCGCGGTTGGCGTCATCGGGCCGGCGGCGGTAGATCGAGCGGTCGGTGGCGGTGTCGCCCAGGTCGTCGACCATCCAGGAGCCGAGCGCGGCGCGCTCTTCGGCGTCGCTGAAGACGTGTACGGCGGAGGACCAGTTGCGCTGCATCGCCTCGGCGAGGTCTCCCGCATCGGTGTAGCGGCCTTGGGCGAACCAGTAGGGCGGGGCCGGCCCCTCGATGCGCCCCGAGTGGCCGGCGCCGGGACCGGTGGCGGACGGGCCCCCGGGGGCGGACGCCCCGGCGGGCGGCGCCTGCGGGTGGGCGCCGACGGGCTCGCCCGGGGAGGGCGCCGGAGCCGGGGATGCGGGCGCCGGTCCCGGTGGCCAGGCGAGCGGCGGCGCATCGGGCACCTGCGTCGCAGCGCCCTCGGCGGCGCCGTCCGGCGCGAGGCTGGTGTAGAGCAGGGTGCCGGTCCGCTCGCCGGCCGGGTCGTTCCGCTCGGCCCCGGTCTCCACCCGCGTCTGTTCCGGGCCGATGCGGGTGGCGGCCTCTCCCGGCGCGGCCTCCACGCGGGTGCGGTCGGGCCCGCTTCGCGTGGCGGCGTCCGCTGCGGCGGTATCGCCCGCCGCGGACGGCACGCGTTCGGTGGCGCCGTCCCCGCCGGGCCGCGCTTCGCCCGCGGACGCGCCGGGACGCGCCGCTTCCGGCGGGGCGTCGGACGGGCGGGCGCCCAGCAGCATGTCCAGCAGCGTGCGCGCGCTCGGCCGGTGCGCGGGGTCCTTGTCCAGGCAGGCGAGCGCGACGGACAGCAGCGGGTCCGCCAGGTCGCCGGTGTCGGGCTCACCGGTCAGCACGCGCGTGGTGCGGGCCGCCTGGGTCGGGGCGGAGAACGCCTCGCGCCCGGTGGCCGCGTAGACGAGCACGGCGCCCCAGGAGAAGACGTCCACGGCCGGTCCGAGCCGCGCGCCCTCAAGCTGCTCGGGAGCCATGTAGCCGATGGTGCCGATGACGCCGCTGGCCGTCATCGACGTGGCCTCGACCGCGCGGGCGATGCCGAAGTCGATGACCCGCGGGCCGTCGGCGGCGAGCAGGATGTTGTCGGGCTTGAGGTCGCGGTGCACGACGCCGGCGCCGTGGATCGCGGCCAGCGCCGTGGCGGTGGCCACGGCCAGCCGGTGCAGGTCGGCTCCTCGCCGGGGGCCCTGCTCGCGCACGGCGGTCTCCAGCGTGGGGCCGTCGATGTGCTCCGACGCGATCCAGGGCTGGTCGGCGCCTGGGTCGGCGTCGAGGATCGCGGCGACGCAGAAGTCGCCGACCTTGCGCGCCTGGTCCACCTCGGCCGCGAACCTGCCCCGCATCTCGCCGTCGCCCGCCCACGAGGCGTGCAGCAGCTTGACGGCCGCCCGTGTGCCGTCGGGCGCCTCGCCCAGGAACACCTCGCCGAATCCGCCGCGGCCGATCCTCGCCAGGAGCCGGTAGGGACCGGCGAAGCGCTCGTCGCCTGGTGTGTCGGCCTCGCCCATGCCGTCCTTTCCCACGTGTCACCGACGCGGCACCATACGTGCCGAGTCGACATTATCGGTGAGCCGGATCGCCCGCGGACGGATGTCCCCATCACCGACAACGGGCGGTGGGCCGCGGTCTCCAGGCGACACCGCTGGTGGCGGCCCCGCATGCGCGAGGGCCGCCACCGTCGCCGGACGGTGGCGGCCCCGATCGTGTCCGGAAGCGGCCGCTCAAAAGGCGGCCCAGCGGACCTTACTCACTGATGAGCTGGCGCAGCACGAACTGCAGGATGCCGCCGTTGCGGTAGTAGTCCGCCTCGCCGGGGGTGTCGATGCGCACGTCGGCGTCGAACTCGACTCCGGTGTCGGTGGCGACCTTGACCGTCTGCGGCACCCGGCCCTCGTTCAGCTCGGTGATCCCGGTGATGGAGAACGTCTCCTCACCGGTGAGCCCGAGGGTGTCGGCCGACTGGCCCTGCGGGAACTGCAGCGGCAGCACGCCCATGCCGATCAGGTTGGAGCGGTGGATGCGCTCGTAGGACTGGGCGATGACCGCGCCCACGCCGAGCAGGCTGGTGCCCTTGGCCGCCCAGTCCCGCGAGGAGCCCGAACCGTACTCCTTGCCGCCGAGCACCACCAGCGGGGTGCCCTGGGCGGCGTAGTTCTGCGCCGCGTCGTAGATGAACGCGACCGGAGCGTCGGCGGGGTTCTCGGTCTGGGTGAAGTCGCGGGTGTAGCCGCCTTCGGTGCCCGGCGCGATCTGGTTGCGCAGGCGGATGTTGGCGAAGGTGCCGCGGATCATCACCTCGTGGTTGCCGCGGCGCGAACCGTAGGAGTTGAAGTCCTTGCGCTCGACGCCGTGGGACTTGAGGTACTGCCCCGCCGGGGTGTCGGGCTTGATGGCGCCGGCCGGCGAGATGTGGTCGGTGGTGACCGAGTCGCCCAGCTTGGCCAGCACGCGGGCACCGGAGATGTCGGAGACGGGCTCCGGGGTGGCGCCCATGCCCTCGAAGTAGGGGGGCCGACGCACGTAGGTGGAGGCGTCCTCCCACTCGAAGGTGTTGCCGGTGGGCGTGGGCAGCGAGCGCCACCGCTCGTCTCCGGCGAAGACGTCGGAGTAGGCGCTCTCGTACATGTCGGAGGCGATCGCCGAGCCCATGACCTCCTCGATGGCCTCGGGCGAGGGCCAGATGTCGGCCAGGTAGACCGGCTCGCCGTCGGCCCCGGTGCCCAGCGGCTCGGTGGTGATGTCGACGTCCATGGAGCCGGCCAGGGCGTAGGCCACCACCAGCGGCGGGGAGGCCAGGTAGTTCATCTTGACGTCGGGGTTGATCCGGCCCTCGAAGTTGCGGTTGCCCGAAAGCACCGAGGTGACCGCGAGGTCGTTGTCCTGGACGGCCTTGGAGATCTCCTCGGGCAGCGGGCCGGAGTTGCCGATGCAGGTCGTGCAGCCGTAGCCGACCAGGTTGAATCCGAGCTTGTCCAGGTAGGGCGTCAGTCCGGAGCGCTCGTAGTAGTCGGTGACGACCTTGGAGCCGGGCGCCAGCGAGGTCTTCACCCAGGGCTTGCGGGTCAGGCCCTTCTCCACCGCGTTCTTGGCCAGCAGGGCGGCGCCCAGCATGACCGAGGGGTTGGAGGTGTTGGTGCAGGAGGTGATCGCGGCGATCACCACGCTGCCGTGGTCGATCTCGGTCTGGGTGCCGTCGGCCAGCGTGACGCTGACCGGGTTGCGGGGGCGCTGCCCGTTGGGCGGCGCCGCGGGGGCGTCGGAGGCCGGGAACGACTCGTCGGCGGCCTCGTCGACCGGGTTGGTGACGTAGTTCTGCACGTCGTGGCGCCAGGTGGGCTTGGCCGTCGACAGCGCGATGCGGTCCTGGGGCCGCTTGGGGCCGGCGATGGAGGGCACGACGTCGCCAAGGTCCAGCTCCAGGTACTCGGAGTAGACCGGCTCGTTGTCGGGGTCGTGCCAGAGGCCCTGCTCCTTGGCGTAGGCCTCGACCAGGCTGGTCTGGGCCTCCGGGCGCCCGGTCAGCTTCATGTAGCGGACGGTCTCCTCGTCGATCGGGAAGATCGCCGCGGTGGAGCCGAACTCCGGGCTCATGTTGCCGATCGTGGCGCGGTTGGCCAGCGGCACCGACGCGACGCCGTCGCCGTAGAACTCCACGAACTTGCCCACGACACCGTGCTCGCGCAGCATCTCGGTGACGGTGAGTACCAGGTCGGTGGCCGTGGTGCCGGGCTTGAGAGTGCCGGTCAGCTTGAAGCCGACGACCCGCGGGATGAGCATGGAGATCGGCTGGCCGAGCATGGCCGCCTCGGCCTCGATGCCGCCCACGCCCCAGCCGAGGATGCCCAGGCCGTTCTGCATGGTGGTGTGGGAGTCGGTGCCCACACAGGTGTCGGGGTAGACCTGGCCGTTGCGGACCATGGCCACCCGGGCGAGGTGCTCGATGTTGGCCTGGTGCACGATTCCGGTGCCGGGCGGGACGACCTTGAACTCGTCGAACGCCGTCTGGCCCCAGCGCAGGAACTGGTAGCGCTCGCGGTTGCGCTCGTACTCGATCTCGACGTTGCGCTCGAACGCGTCGGGGCGGCCGAAGATGTCGACCACCACCGAGTGGTCGATGACCAGCTCGGCCGGGGCCAGGGGGTTGATCTGGGCCGGGTCGCCGCCGAGGTCGCCGACGGCTTCGCGCATGGTCGCGAGGTCGACGACGCAGGGCACGCCGGTGAAGTCCTGCATGATCACCCGCGCGGGGGTGAACTGGATCTCCTGGGTGGGCTGGGCCTGGGGGTCCCACTGCCCCACTGCCCGGATGTGCTCGGCGGTGACGTTCGCGCCGTCCTCGGTGCGCAGCAGGTTCTCCAGCAGCACCTTCAGGCTGTAGGGAAGCCGCTGGGCGCCCTCGACGGCGTCCAAACGGAAGATCTCATACGACTCTTCGCCAACGCGGAGCGTGTCACGGCTGCCGAAGCTGTTCGCGGACACGGTGTTTGCCTCCTGAACTCGCCACTTTCTCCCAGCATCCTGCCGCAGGCAGAAGCCGGGATATCACTGAGGCTGCCCTAATCGAGATGGCCCTCGAATGCGCTGCGGCACCACCCCGCGGCACGCCGGTTTCCCCGTTCTACCAGCGATGCCCGCATGCGATCCGGCGCCGCGCGCGCACCGGGGCTCCGGCGCGAGGCTCGGGGCTCGGGGACCGGGCGCGCGGGCCGGCCGATGTGACCTGTCTCCGGTTACTGCCTCGTTTATCTCGATATCAAGGTATCCAACGGATATCTCGACATCAAGTTAAAGGCGTAGGCCAGGAGGAGCGCCAGGGAACCGCCTGGTCCGCGGACGCGTCCCAACCTGCGTATGCGCGGCGGCGCGGCCGCACCGCCGCGCATACGCGCCGCCTTCGATCGAGACCCGAGGAGCCGCCGCCGATGCGCTCACTGCGCGACCTGCTCATCTTCGTCCTCTGCGGCACCGGGCTGATCGTCTGGGGTGCCATCACCGCGCTCTCGCCCGGTGCCGTAGAGGTGAGCGACGCGGGATCGCCCTACTGGACGATCCCGCTCGGCGCCGCCATGATCGCCGCCGGCGTCGTGCTGCGCAGGCTCTCCGGGCGGCACCGAGCCCCGCACCGGTCTTCGGAGCAGGCCGCCGGTCCCACTGCCGGCACGGCGCGAGAGCGGCCCCGTCCGGCCCAGGACGACACGCCGCCGGCGCCCTGAGTGCGGGCCCGCGGGCGCACGCGCCTACCGCATCTGGCGGGCCACCTGTGAGGCGATCAACTCCAGGTGGTCCAGGTCGGACATGTCCAGCACCTGCAGGTACATCCGCTCGGCGCCGATCTCGGTGAAGCGGCCGAGCTTCTCCACGACCTCGGCCGGGCTCCCGGCCAGCCCGTTGCTCCGCAGCTCGTCGGGATCGCGCCCGATGGCGTCGGCGCGCCGCCGCACCTCGGACTCGTCGCGCCCGCAGCAGACCACCTGCGCCGCGGAGTAGCGCATCGGCTCCTGGCGCCCGGCCGTGCGCACGGCGGCGCGCACCCGCTCGAAGGCCGCCGCGGTGTCCTCCACGGAGGCGAATGGCACGTTGTACTCGTCGGCGTGGGTGGCCGCCAGCCGCGGCGTACGGATGGGTCCGGTGCCGCCGATGAGCACCGGCGGGCGCGGCGCCTGCTGCGGCTTGGGCAGCGCCGGCGACTCGGCGAAGCGGTAGTGGCGCCCCTCGTAGCGGAAGGTCTCGCCCACGGGCGTGGCCCACAGCCCGGTGATGACGTCCAGTTGCTCCTCGTAGCGGTCGAACCGCTCGCGGGCCGAGGGCGGGAAGGGGACACCGTAGGCGGTGTGCTCGTCCTCGTACCAGCCCGCGCCGAAGCCGAACTCGACGCGGCCGCCGCTCATGCGGTCGACCTGGGCCACCGCGACGGCGAGCGGACCGGGGTGGCGGAAGGTCGCCGCGGTCATCAGCGTGCCCAGGCGCACGTGGGAGGTCTCGCGCGCCAGCCCGGCGAGGGTCACCCAGGAATCGGTGGGGCCGGGCAGGCCGTCCGTGTCGCCCATCTTCAACAGGTGGTCCGACCGGAAGAAGGCGTCGAAGCCTAGGGCCTCGGTCGCCTTCGCGACCGCCAGCTGCGTTTCGTAGGTGGCACCCTGCTGCGGTTCGGTGAAGATCCTCAAGCGCATGCGCCCATTGTCGTACCGTTCGCCGCATACGCCGAACCGCCACGCACCGGGCACCGCGCGGCCCGCGGCCGCATGCGGTTCCGCCGCTGCGGCGCGCCGCGGCGAACCGGTATGCTCCGCGCTCACTGCGCACGCGCACCCGCGGCGAACCCGGCGGGCCAGCAGGCGGACCATCGGGGACGGAAGGGCTCCGATACGCCGGTGACCCCCGCTGACGTGCGTAAACCCTCAGTCGCGCCGCAGCAGGGCCAGGCACTCCACATGGTGGGTCATGGGGAAGGAGTCGAAGGCGCGCAGCTCGGCCAGCTCGTAGCCCTCCTCCACGAACGCCGCCAGGTCGCGCGCCAGCGTGGCCGGGTCGCACGAGACATAGGCCACCGCCCGGTTGCGCAGTTCCGCCAGCTGGCGCGCCACGACTGTGCCTGCTCCGGTGCGGGGCGGGTCGAGCACCGCCACGTCGACCCGCATGTCCACCCATTCGCGCAACTGCGCGGCGGTATCGGCCTGCTCGACCCGCGCCCAGGGCAGGTCGCGCAGGTTGTGCCGGGCGTCGCGGACGGCGTCGGTGTCGCTCTCCACGCCCAGGACCCGCCCCTGGGAGCCCACCGCGTCGGCCAGCGCCGCCGTGAACAACCCGGCGCCGCAGTACAGGTCCAGCGCGGTCTCGCCGGGCTCGGGCGCAAGCGCCTCCACCACGGCCTCCGACAGCACCCTCGCCGCCGCCGGGTGCACCTGCCAGAATCCGCCGGCGCTGACCCGGAACTCGCGCTCGCCCACCTGCTCGCGCAGATGGCGCCGACCCCGCACCTGCTGCACGCGTCCGTTGCGGAAGCGGCGCAGCACGGCGGAGGAGGCTTTGGGCTCCGGCAGCGCAGGCAGCTTGGCGCTCTCAGGGGTGACCACCAGTGCGGTGTCGCGGGTGCTGCCCGCGGCGACCGCCTCGACCTCGCGCATCCGCGGCCACTCCAGCTCGGTGACCCCGAGTTCGTCGACGCGCGGGTGGGCGATCCGGCAGCGGTCGACCGGCTCGATCTCGTGCGAGCGGTGGCGGCGCAGACCGGCGCGCCCCGCGGAGTCGACGGCGAAGCGCACCCGTGTGCGCCAGCCCAGGCCGTCGGGGTGTCCGGGCAGCTCCTCCACCTGCACTTCGCGGTCGATGCCGGCGATGCGGCGCAGCTGCTCGGAGAGCACCTGCGCCTTGATGCGGCGCTGGGCCTCCAGCGAGGCGTGCTGCCAGTCGCAGCCGCCGCACTTGCCGGGGCCGGCGAACGGGCACGGCGGCTCGACGCGGTCCGGCGAGGGCTCCAGCACCTCCACGGCGTCGGCGCGCAGGAAGCGCTTGGCCTCCTCGGTGACCCGGGCACGCACCAGCTCGCCCGGCAAGCTGTGGCGGACGAAGACCACGCGCTCGCCGTGGCGGGCTACGCACGAGCCGCCGTTGGCAGGGCCCTCTACGCGCAGCTCCAGTTCGGCACCGGTCGGCACCGGCGCCCCGGACTCGCTCTCGGCGGCTTTCGGGTTCGGCGCACGGCTCAATTCAGTCGACCTCCGCACAGACGGGTGGTTCGGGCTTCGCGCAGGTGACCCCCCGCGCAGCGCCACCGCCCATCTGCGGCCACTTTAGCCGCAATCCCGCGAAGCCCGTGCACGCGCGGCGGGGTCCGACCGGCGCCCAGGCGGCGAAGCCGCACAGCGGTTCCCCGTAGTCCCCGGCGCCGCCGCGGATGCCGGGACCGGCCACGCCGGCGGCGCAGCGCTTCCGCCCCCGCGGCGCGGGTGCGAGCGCTGCCCACCGCAGCCGCGTTGGGTATACCGTCGCCCAGGGAGCGGGCGGTCGGGCCCGCGCGTGAAGCGACGGCAGGAGCGAGCGAGCAGTGCACATCGTGATCTTGGGATGCGGGCGGGTGGGTTCGACACTCGCCCACACACTGGAGGACAGGGGCCACAGCGTCGCCGTGATCGACCAGGAGCCCGAGGCGTTCCGCCGGCTGCGCCCGGCCACCGCCAAGGCGGCCGTGCCCGGCGCCGGACAGGACCGCGATGTGCTGGTGGCCGCGGGCATCGAGTCCGCCTCCGCGTTCGCCGCCGTCAGCAGCGGCGACAACTCCAACATCATCACCGCGCGGGTGGCGCGGGAGACCTTCGGCGTGGAGCACGTCGTGGCGCGCATCTACGACCCCCGGCGCGCCGCCGTCTACCAGCGGCTCGGTATCCCCACGGTCGGCACGGTGCACTGGACCGCCGACACCATCCTGCGCCGCCTCGTACCGGGCTCGCCCGGACTGGACCTCGGCCCGCTCTGGCGCGACCCCTCGGGCAGCCTGGTCATGACCGAGGCGCCGCTCAGCGCGGCCTGGCAGGGCCGACGCGTCGAGCAGCTGGAGGGCGCCCACCCGCTCCGGGTGGCCTACCTGGTGCGGGCCGGGCACATCCTGCTGCCCCGCGGCGACGAGACGCTGCAGGCCGGCGACGTGCTGCACGTGCTGGTGCGGGCCGAGGACATCGATCGGATCCAGGCGCGCCTCGGCGAGGCCGCCGACGACGGGCAGGGAGACTAGGATGCGGGTCGCCATCGCGGGAGCGGGCAGCGTAGGGCGCTCCATCGCCGCCGAGCTGAGCACAAGCGGACACGAGGTGCTGCTGATCGACCGCAACTCCCGGGCCATCGGCGTGGACGAGCTGCCGCGGGTGGAGTGGCTGCTGGCCGACGCCTGCGAGCTGTCGTCGCTGGAGGACGCCCGGTTGAGCGACTTCGAGTCCGTGGTGGCCGCCAGCGGCGACGACAAGGTGAACCTGGTGGTCGCGCTGCTGGCCAAGACCGAGTTCGGGGTCGGCCGCGTCATCGCGCGCATCAACGACCCCCGCAACGAGTGGCTGTTCACCGACTCCTGGGGCGTCGACATCGCCGTTTCGCCGCCGCGGATGATGGCGGCTCTGGTCGAGGAGCCCGACGCCGAGGACGAGATCGCCGACTCCGTCAATGCGCTCTCGCTGCCGGAGACCGACCTGCTGGAGTTCACCCTGCCGACCGGCTCGCCGCACGGGGGGCGGCCGCTGGGCGATCTCGTACCGGCGCTGCCCGAAGGCATCGTGCTTGTGGCACTGGTCCGCGAAGGGCGCGCGCAGGCGCCCGACCCCGCAACGCAACTGCGGGGCGGTGACGACCTGGTGTTCCTCAGCAGCGCAGCGTCCGTCGACCAGCTCGGCGCGCTGCTGGCACCCGAAGACTGAAGCGGGATCGGACGCCCGGCGCGCCCGACGCCGCGCCGAGCCTGCCTCCGGAGACAAGCTCGGCGCCGAAAGTGTCCCGGAAGCAAGACTCGGTGAGGACCGCGCGCCGCCCACGCCCGGCGACGGGAGCGGGATAGGGCCGACGCGGGCGGGAGGGACCGCCGTTGCCGCCGCTTTTCGGCTCAGGACACCTGGTGCCCGCCCGGTGCCAACGCCGCACAGCGCAGCGGAGGCGCCGCCGCAGGCGGCACCGAGCCGACCGGATCGGCACGTCCGCGCCGACCGCGGCCGGGGTCCGGCCCCTACTCCGCAGCGCGGGGGCCGCTCATCGGGTGCGGCGCGGCCTCGCCCCGCTCGCCTGTGCCGCCGCCTGCTTCGTCGCCCGCGATGCCCGCCTCGTCGACCGGGGTGCGGCCGCGCGCCAGCAGCCAGACCATTCCCGCGAACGCGGCCACCTGCAGCGGCCAGCCCATGGCGATCTTGGCGATGCCCAGTAGGGCGAAGGTGCTGGCCACGCCGTAGCTTTCGGCGGCCCACAGCGG
Organism: Streptomonospora litoralis; assembly: GCF_004323735.1. Taxonomy (GTDB): domain Bacteria; phylum Actinomycetota; class Actinomycetes; order Streptosporangiales; family Streptosporangiaceae; genus Streptomonospora; species Streptomonospora litoralis. The sequence goes on from NZ_CP036455.1 coordinate 3,377,055, forward strand.
GAACTGCACCGCGACGCGCACGACGCAGGGCAGCACGAGCAGCCAGGTCAGCCGCGAGCTCAACCGCACCACGGCGGGGTTCTCGCGCCAGGCGGTGAGGTCACCGGTGACACCGCCGATCAGCAGGCCCATGGCGGGCCAGCGGATCAGGATCGTGATCGTGAGCACCACCGCGTAGACGGCGTTGTAGATGATGCCCGGCAGGGCGAAGTCCTCGGCGTCGCCGCTGCGCAGCGCGAAAATCGCGGCGATGGCCATACCGAAGAGGCTGTTGACCACGAACTGCACGGAGGAGCGCTGGACGAGGCGAACGACCGCCAGCGCGATCGCCAGCACGAACCCCAGTCCGAGGGACAGTCGCAGCTCTTCGGTGCTCATGTAGCCGAGGGTGAAGGCCAGGGTCGGGATGGCGGTCTCGACCATGCCGCGCTTGCCGCCCAGTGCCTTGGACAGCTGGCCGCGGACCACGGATTCGACGGTCTGCTCGGAGACCGGCTTCGAGGCCGCGGAGCCGTCGTCTGCGGGGTCCTCCGCCGAGTCGGCGGAGGTGCCGGTGCCCCCGCTGCCGCCGGGTTCGTCGCCGCCGACCGGTTCGGCGGCCGCGGCGTCATCCTCTTCGGGCCCGAACAGCACCGCGGCGCCCTCGTCCTCGGACACCCGCTCGCGTCCCTGCTCCCGCGTGTCGGCCTCGTGTTCCGCCGCCTCGGGGTCGGACCGGCCACCGGTGGCTCCGGCGGTGTCGGCTGCTCGCTGGTGGTCGGTCATTGCGCTCCACATTCCGGCGTCGGCTACGCCTCCCACCCTAGAACAACGCGTCCCCGCTCTTCACTCCTCGCGATCGCTACGCCCTACTACGCCCCATATGCCGCGCCGATCGCGTCGCGTGTGCACCGTGGCACTCGGCCGCACCCGGCGGGCCGGGCGGACCCGTCCGGATGCGGCCGGCCGCACCGCAGCGGTCGGCACGTTCGATGCCGCGATCCCCGCACGCGCGGGCGCGGTCGGGCGCTAGCCTGGCCGCAGAGCCGACCGGCGACCCGCGAGGAGTAGCGCGATGACCGTGTCCCTGCGCACCGAGCACGTCGACTTCGCTCTTCGGGTGAACACCGCGCTGGCGGAGGCGGGCCTGGAGGAACGCGCATGGTCGCCGCTGTCGGTCGCCGCCGCGCTCGGGCTGGTGGCCACCGGCGCGCGGGGGGCCACGCGGCGCGAGTTCGAGCAACTGCTCGGCCGCGACCTCGGCGACCACCTCGCCGCGTTGGACCACGCCGCGGCCGACGCCCCGGAACTCACCACCTCGACCACCCTGTGGGTCCGCCGCGACCTCCCCGTACTTGAGGAGTTCGAGACCGCCGTGCGCGCCCGGCCCGCCTCCTCGGTACGCACCGGCGACTTCGCCGGCGACCCCGACGGCGTGCGCCGCGAGGCCAACGGCGAGGTCGCCGAACTCACCCGCGGGATGATCGAGGAACTGCTGCGGCCCGGCGACATACGCTCCTCCACCCAGGCGCTGCTGCTCAACGCGCTGTGGGTCCGCCTGCGCTGGTCGGCGCCCTTCGACACCGACGCGACCGCGCGCAAACCCTTCCACACGCCGTCGGGCACGCGCCGCGTACCCATGATGCGCCGCCGCGAGCGACGTCCCTACGCCAAGGCCGCCGGCTGGCGCATGGCGACCCTGCCCGCCGACGACGACCTGGCGCTGGACGTGCTGCTGCCCGACGACCCCGACCAGGGGACTGCGCCCGACCCCAAAGCCCTCTCCGCGCTCTACCGCGCGGCCTCCCCCACCGACGTCGACCTCTCACTGCCCCGCTTCGAGGTGCGCTCGCGCACGCCGCTGTCGACGACACTCGCCGACGCGGGCGTTTCCACCGTCTTCACCGACCGGGCCGACCTCTCCGGGGTCGCGGAGCGCCCGCTGCGCATCGACGAGGTCGTCCACGAGGCGGTGCTGCGCGTGGACGAGAAGGGCGCCGAGGGAGCCGCGGCAACGGCGGTGGTGATGCGCACCGTCGCCGCCGTCACCGGAAAACCCGTCCGCTTCGCCGTCGACCGCCCCTTCGCCTTCGTCGTGCGCCGCCGCTCCGCGATCCTGTTCCTGGGCTCGGTGACGGCGCCGCAGGACCCGGGCCCGGCGGAGGAGTGAGTCGCTTACGGGAGTCTTTGGGACCGACCGCGAATGCGGCGGAGAGCACCCATAGGCGGAACCCGCCGGGATGTTCCGGGGTCGGGACCCGCCCGGGACGGTTCCCGGGGGGCCTCGTCCGGTGGAGAACGCCGCCTGGCGGCCTTCTCAGCCGCCGCTCTCCGGGGCCTGACCGCCACCGCTCTGCCCGGACTGGCCGTCGCCCGCGCTGCGCCGCTGCTGAGCGGCCTGGGCCATGGACTGCTGGATCTCCTGGGGCACGACGATCGCCAGCATCTCGCGCGGCGGCGCCGGGGCATCGCCGCGCGCGACCACGATCTGCTGGAACAGCTCCTCGACCTCGGCCATCGCCTCGGGCTTGGACGCGCCGTCGCCGCGGATCACGCCGTGCAGCACCCAGCGCGGCCCGTCCACCCCGATGAAGCGCACCCGCTCGCCGAGCTGGCGCCCCTGGTCGTCCTTCTTTCCGGCCACCGGCACGACGGCGCGCAACTCCGGGCCGAAGGTGCCCTCGAAATCGTCGACCTTGCCGCCCTGGGAGGTCACCTGAGAGCGCAGCTCCTCCAGCATCTCCGACCAGATCCCGCTGGACTTGGGCGCCGCGAAGGGCTGCACCTGCAGCGCCGAACTTTGAGTGCGCAACGTGACCCCGATGATGCGGTTCTGCTGGGAGGCGACGTTGACCTGGACCTCGATGCCCGTGCGGACCGGGATGCGCACCGCGCCCAGATCCATCCGCTGTTCCTCCGGCGCATCCTCGGCCGAGTCCCACGGCCCGTCGGCGCGATGGCGGTCGGCCTCCTTCTCCGGCTCCGGCGGGTCCTCGGGCCGACCGGCGAAGTCGCCCTCGGCGCCGCCCGCGCCCGCGGTCTCGGCAGGGCCGTCGGCGCCCTGGCCGTCCTTCTTCTTGCGTCGGCGTCCGAACACGCCCTACACCTCTCCCGCTTCGTCGTACCCGGCGCCCGCGGCGCCGGGGGTGCCGGTCGTCGTCAACTGCCCGCCGCGTGGCCGCCGGTGGAACCGAAACCGCCCGTTCCGCGCACCGACTCCGGAAGCGCGTCGACCTCGCAGAACACCGCACGCGCCACCCGCTGCACGACCAGCTGGGCGATGCGGTCGCCGCGGGCGAGCTTGACCGGGGTGGCCGTGTCCGTGTTGAGCAGGGTCACCCGCACCTCGCCGCGGTAACCGGCGTCGATGGTGCCGGGCGCGTTGACCAGGGTCAGCCCGCATCGGGCGGCGAGGCCGGAGCGGGGATGCACGAAACCCGCGTAGCCCTCGGGCAGCGCGACGGCGACGCCGGTTCCGACGACCGCCCGCTGCCCGGGTTCGACCACGACGTCCTCGGCGGTGACGAGGTCGGCGCCGGCGTCACCGGGATGCGCGTAGCCCGGCAGGGGCAGATCGGGGTCGAGGCGGCGGATCAGGACCTCGGGGCCGCCGCCGCTGTGGGATTCACTACTCACACTCAGCGAGCTTATCGCGGTCCGCGGCCTTTGCCGGACACGGAGCGGGCCCGGCGAAGGCGGGGCGCGTGCGCGCCGCCCTCGGAGCGCAACCGCGCCCCTTCAGCCCGGGCCGACGGCGCCGACTGCCATGCGCCCCCGCCGGCCCGGCCCCGGAGCCGCTGCGCTACCGCGGGTCCGCTTCGGCCGCGGGCAGGCTGACCTCGACCTGCAGCTCGGTGTCGTCGGTGGCCTCGAAGTCCAGCCGGGCGGCGCGCCCCGCCGCGGCGAGGTCGTCGCCCGCCAGCCGCACCCGGTTGACGTCCTTGCCGCGCACCGCGACGCGTTCGATCTCGGCGCGCATGGACAGCTTGGCTTCGGACTTCGCCTTGCGGACCATGCGCAGCACCTCCGAGGCCGACGCGAGAACGACCGGGTCGCCCTCGCGCGCGGCGGAGCGGAACTCCTCGGCCCCGGGCCACGGCTCGCCGTGCACCGAGCCCTCGTGCCACCAGCTCCACACCTCGTCGGCGACGAAGGGCACGAACGGCGCGAAGAGCCGCTGCAGCGCCGAGAGCGCGATCAGCAGCGCCGCGCGCGCCGAGGTGGCCGCGGGCGAGGCGCTGTCGTAGGCGCGGGCCTTGACCAGCTCCAGGTAGTCGTCGCAGAACTCCCAGAAGAACCGCTCGACCCGTTCCAGGGCGCGGGTGTGGTCGTAGCCCTCGAATGCCGTCGTGGCGTCCTCGACGACGTCGGCGAGGGTCGCCAGCATCGAGCGGTCCAGCGGCTCGGTGACCGCTTCGGGGTCGGCGGGGGTGTCCTCGCCGGCGACCGACAGCGCGAACTTGCTCGCATTCAGGATCTTGATGCCCAGCCGCCGGCCGACCTTCATCTGGCCTTCGTCCAGCGCGGTGTCCGCGCCGAGGCGACCGCTGGCCGCCCAGTAGCGGATGGCGTCGGAGCTGTACTTCTCCAGCAGGTCGATGGGCGTGACGACGTTGCCCTTGGACTTGGACATCTTCTTGCGGTCGGGGTCGAGGATCCACCCCGAGACGGCGGTGCCGTGCCAGGGCAGGCTGCCGTGCTCGAAGTGCGACCGCACCACCGTGGCGAACAGCCAGGTGCGGATGATGTCCTGCCCCTGGGGCCGCAGGTCCATCGGGAAGACCCGCTCGAACAGGTCCGGGTCGCGCTCCCAGCCGCCGGCGATCTGCGGCGTCAGCGACGAGGTGGCCCAGGTGTCCATGATGTCGGGATCGCCGGTGAATCCGCCCGGTCGGCCGCGCTGGTCGGCGGTGTAACCCTCGGGGGTGTCGGAGCTGGGGTCGACCGGCAGCCGGGACTCGGCCGGCAGCAGCGGGGAGTCGTAGTCGGGGTTGCCCTCGCCGTCCAGCGCATACCAGACGGGGAACGGGACGCCGAAGAAGCGCTGGCGGCTGATCAGCCAGTCGCCGTTGAGGCCCTCGACCCAGTGCTCGTAGCGCGAGCGCATGTGGTCGGGGTACCAGTTCAGCTCCCGCCCGCGTGCCAGCAGGTCGTCGCGCACGCCGGTGTCCCGCCCGCCGTTGCGGATGTACCACTGGCGGGTGGTGACGATCTCCAGCGGCTTGTCGCCCTTCTCGTAGAACTTCACCGGGTGGGTGATGGGGCTGGGCTCGGCGAGGAGGTCGCCCGACTCGCGCAGCAGCTCGACCATGCGTTCGCGGGCGGTGTGCACGGTGGCGCCGGCCAGGCGCGCGTAGGCGTCGCCGCCGCCCGCCGCGGCGACGGCCTCCGGCGGCTCGGAGACGATACGGCCGTCCCAGCCGACGACGGGCCGGGTGGGCAGCTGCAGCTCGCGCCACCAGGTGACGTCGGTGGTGTCGCCGAAGGTGCAGATCATCGCGACGCCGGAGCCCTTCTCCGGGTCGGCCAGGCGGTGCGCAACGACGGGGACCTCGACCCCGAAGACCGGCGTGCGCACCGTGCTGCCGAACAGGTCGCGGTACCGCTCGTCGTCGGGGTGGGCCACCAGCGCGACGCAGGCGGGCAGCAGTTCGGGACGCGTGGTCTCGATGACGACCGGCTCCGCTCCCGCGCCGTGGAAGGCGACCTTGTGGTAGGCGCTGGGCCGCTCACGGTCCTCCAGCTCGGCCTGCGCCACGGCGGTGCGGAAGGTGACGTCCCACAGCGTGGGTGCCTCGGCCATGTAGGCCTCGCCGCGGGCGAGGTTGCGCAGGAAGGCGCGCTGCGAGGCGGCGCGGGAGTTGTCGTCGATGGTGGCGTAGGTGTAGCGCCAGTCGACGCTGAGGCCCAGCCGCCGCCAGATGCCCTCGAAAACCTTCTCGTCCTCGACGGTCAGCCGGTCGCACAGCTCGATGAAGTTGCGCCGCGAGATGGGCACCTGCCGCTTGGGGTCGGGCTTGGCCGGCGGGGTGAAGTCGGGGTCGTAGGCGACGCTCGGGTCGCAGCGCACACCGTAGTAGTTCTGCACCCGCCGCTCGGTGGGCAGCCCGTTGTCGTCCCAGCCCATCGGGTAGAAGACCGACTTGCCGCGCATCCGCTGGAAGCGGGCGATGGTGTCGGTATGGGTGTAGGAGAAGACGTGCCCGATGTGCAGCGAACCGGAGACCGTGGGCGGCGGGGTGTCGATCGCGTAGATCTCGGAGCGGCTTCTGGTGCGGTCGAAGTGGTAGACGCCCGACTCGTCCCATACGTCGACCCATTTCTCCTCGATACCGTCGAGCGAGGGCTTGTCGGGCACACGGAAGGAACGCGAGCGGTTGGTCATGCGCCAATGGTATTGGTTTCGCGGCCCTGGTCGCTCCGCTTCGCCGCCCCTCGGACGAGGCGCTCCGGGCGAAGCCGCCGTCGGCGGCGACGCGCCCCCGCGGGGCGACGGGCCGCCGCGCGCAGCATGACAGTATTCCGGCAGGCGCATCCGCCGACCGGGGCGCGCCGGCGGGCGAGGCTCGCCCGAGCGCCGCTCGCGGCTACGCGGATGCGGGCGGCCGCATCACGGCCGCGTGGCCAGTGAGGCTAGAAGGGAAGCGATCCGACAGATGGCTAAGAAGAGGAACGGTGAGTTCGCCGCACAGGTCGTCGGCAGCGTCACCGCTCTTGCGGCGGCCTTCGTCGCCCGCAAGGCACTGACGTTCGCCTGGACCCAGGCCACCGGCAAGGCTCCGCCGACCGAGCCGGAGTCCCCGGACGTCAGTCTGAGTGAGGCGCTGGGCTGGGCCGTGGTCACCGGTGTCGGCATGGAGGTCACCCGCGTGCTCGCGGTGCGCGCCGCCTACCGCCGGTTCTTCGACGCGGGCCACCAGAGCGGCGTCGTGGGCATCGACGTGGACGTCGACTGACCGGGCGCCCGCGTGCGCTCCCCCGCCGGCGCGGCGGCCGGCCGCCGCGTCGGCGGGGGCGCCTCAGCGGCCCCGGGTGAGCTCGCTCCCCGCCTCGTCGCCGTCGGAGTCGAGCCCGCGCGTCGCCGGTGCGTCCGGCAGCCCGCGGCCGCGCAGGTCCTTGCGCACCGATTCGGCCAGGGCGCGGGTGGCTGCGCGGTTGAGCGCGCCCCCGGCCACGGCTCCGGTCAGGTAGGGCCCCAGCGTCGACAGGTGGCGCCCCATGAGCCGCAGCAGCCGGCGGCGCAGCGCCGCCTTGGCCGCCGCCCCCAGCGTCACCGACAGCGACTCGCCGGCACTGAGGGGGTCGATCCCGCGCTTGCGGGCCCAGGCCGCCACGTAGCCGCTGGTGCGTTGCAGGCGCGATCCGGGCGCGGGCGCGCCGTAGACCTCGTGCAGTTCGGCGATGAGCTTGACCTCGACCGCGGCGACGACGACCGTCTCGGCCACGATCTGGGCAGGCGCCGAAAGCAGTAGCGGCGGCGCGGTGAACTGCACCGCGGCCAGCGCGCCGCCGGCGGCGCCCACGGTTGTCGTGGCATGCGAGGCGTTGCGCGCCAGCGCATCGGCGAGGTCCTCGCCGTCGAGGCCCTCGTGGTGGCGCATCAGGGTCTCGCGGTCGCGCACCGGGATGCGCGGCGCGATCTCGTTGGCGAACATGTCGGCCAGCCACCGCCCGCCCGCGGCCCCGCCGTCGCGCGCCGCCCGCGCGCGCCCGGACAGCGCCGCGGCAAGCCGGCCCAAAAGCCCGGCCCGGCGCTTGGAGTCGGTGTCCCCGGCGTCGAGGATCTCGCCCACCAGGGCGCCGATATCGTCCTGTCCGGCCACCGCGATCTCGGTGCCCGGCTCGGCGCCGTCGCGCCGCCGCGATCCGTTGTCGGCCCACCCGCCGTCTGCGGCACTATCCTCGGACATCGGCCCCCCAATTCCCAGCTTTCTCTCAGCTGCGGTCTCCGCACTTACAAAGCTAAGGGAAGCCGGGAATCAATAGCGGACCGCGAGCCGCAAAGGACGATGCGTCCCCGGGGGGACCCGGGGACGCATCACATGCCGCGGCGAAAGCCGGTCGAGGCATTCGGGGAAAGGACGCCGCCGGGCTCAGGCGGCGCACTCCTTGCAGACGAGCTGCCCCTTCCTCTGCTCAGCCAACTGGCTGCGGTGGTGCACCAGGAAGCAGCGCGAGCAGGTGAACTCGTCGGCCTGGCGCGGAAGCACCCGGACCGCCAACTCCTCACCGGAGAGGTCGGCGCCGGGGAGTTCCATCCCCTCGGCGACCTCGTCGGGGTCGACGTCGATGGTGCTGGTGCCCTTGTCGACGCGGCGGGCCTGCAGCTCCTGCAGGCTGTCCTCGTTGATGTCCTCGTCGGTCTTACGCGGGCTGTCGTAATCGGTGGCCATTTGGCTAACTCCATCCCCCTCGTTCTATGCCTCGTCGCGCGCTACCAACGCTTGAGAGCCTCGTTTTGTGCCCGAACCCGCTGGAAACTTCCGCCGGCGTAAGTGGACTATGACCCCTCCCGGGTGCAGTCGCACCACATAGCAGCACCCTGTGAATGGAACCGATCGCGCCTCGTCGCGCCGTGGATCCACTCGTCCTCATGTGCTACCCAACGCCTGCCGGATTCCGACCTGTTTCCACGTCTTTCCTCGCTCCTCGGGAGCACCCGGTACTCGCAAGCGGCGAGGTAAGAACATACACGCGCACTGCGGTGTTTATTCCCGCAGCGTTCACGCCCGGGAGAGCATACCCACCCGCGGCGTACGCACGGTCCCGGGGTCGTCGTGTCGTAGAACACGTATGAGTATCACGCCTGAGCCCCGACGCGCAGGATCTTCGGCGACCCCGCAACCGGCCGGAGGCACCCGGGCGGCCAGATGCTACTACCTGGCGGGCGAGGCCGACGCGTCGCGGTGCTCGCCGGGGAAGCGCACGGTGACGACGAGGCCGCCGCCCTGGCGCGGCCAGACACTGACCGACGCGCCGTGCGCACGCACGACCGAGCGCACGATCGACAGGCCCAGCCCGGCGCTGCGCCCGGATTTGACGCGGTCGCCCGAGGCCCGGCGGAACGGCTCGAACAGGCCCTCGATCTCGTATCCGGCGATGACCGGACCGGAGTTCTCCACCTGCACCGCCGGGGAGTTCTCGTAGATGCCCGAGCGCACGGTGATCTCACCGCCGCTGACGTTGTAGCGCAGCGCGTTCTCCATCAGATTGGCCACCAGGCGCTCCAGCAGCACGGGGTCGCCGATGACCCCGGCGCCGCGCAGATCGGTGCGCAGGGTCACGTCCGACTTCTCCAGCTCCTCGGTGAGCTGGCTGAGCACGGACTCCACGACCTCGCCCACGTCGACCTGGGTGCGCACGTCGAGTTCGCGGTCGCTCTTGGCCAGGAACAGCAGGCCGTCGATGAGGCGCTCGTGGCGGGAGTTGGTCTCCAGCAGCGTGCGGCCGACGGTTTTCAGGTCGGCGGAGGCGTCGGGGTCGCTGAGGGCGACCTCCAGCAGCGTGCGGTTGATGGCCAGCGGGGTGCGCAGTTCATGGGAGGCGTTGGCGACGAAGCGGCGCTGGCCGTCGAAGGCGCGGTCCAGACGCTCCAGCATCCCGTCGAAGGTGTCGGCCAGCTCGCGGATCTCGTCGTCGGGGCCGTCCAGGGCGATGCGCTCGTGCAGGGAGCGCTCGGAGAGCCGCCGCGCGATATGGGTGATCTTGTGCAGCGGCGACAGTGCACGGCCCGCGACGAAGTAGCCCAGCCCGACGGCCAGCAGGCCCACGATGACCAGGGCGATGACCGAGAAGCGGGTGACCTCGGCCAGCACCATCTCGATCCACTCGGTCTTGTATTCCTCCAGCTCGGCCGGGGCGGTGTTGGGCATCGTGAAATTGAGGTTGTCGAGCAGCCCCGCCACGATGATGTAGTTCAGCAGCACCAGCAGCGACCCGGCGGCGAAGAACAGCATCCCGTAGATCAGGGTGAGGCGCGCGCGCAGGCTGAGGTTGTCGGTGAAGCGGTAAACGCCGCCGGCGACCGGCCCCGGCGGCTTGGCCGAGGATGCGGAGGGCTCGGCGGAGAGCCGCCGCCAGGTTCCGGTGTCCCCCGGCGGAGTCGGCGCCACCTCCTGCGGGGAGGCGCCGTTGTCCGGGCGCTGTTCCGGCGCGGTCAAATCCGGTACCCCGCGCCGGGAACCGTCTGGATGACCGGGGGCTCGCCGAGCTTCTTGCGCAGTGTCATGACGGTGACGCGCACGACGTTGGTGAACGGGTCGGCGTACTCGTCCCAGGCCTTCTCCAGCAGCCCTTCGGCGCTGACCACCGTGCCGCCCGCGCGCATGAGCACCTCCAGCACGGCGAACTCCTTGGGCGTCAGGGAGACGTTCCGGCCGTCGCGCTGGACGGTGTGGTTGGCCGGGTCCAGCTCGATGCCCTCGCGGCGCAGCACGGGCGGCAGCGGCGGGACGGCCCGGCGGCCCAGCGCCCGGACGCGGGCGATGAGCTCGGCGAAGGCGAAGGGCTTGGTGATGTAGTCGTCGGCGCCCAGGGTCAGGCCCTCGACCTTGTCCTCCAGCTCGGCGGAGGCGGTCAGCATCAGAATGCGGCCCGTGTAGCTCTGGGCGACCAGGGCGCGGGCGACGTCGTCGCCGTGGACTCCCGGCAGGTCGCGGTCGAGGACGACGACGTCGTAGTCGTTGACGCCGACGTGCTCCAATGCGCTGTCGCCGTCGTAGACCACATCGACGGCCATGGACTCGCGGCGGAGCCCGACGGCGACCGTGTCGGCCAGAACCTGCTCGTCTTCGACCACGAGTACGCGCACTGTGAGTTCGTCGTCCTTAGCTCTTCCACGGCCGGGGTGGGCCGCTGCCGGCGCATCCCCCAACACACCGGCAGCGGCGCTTATGACCCCCGGCTGCACTTACCGTTATCGCATCCGCCCGATAAGGATGAGGTAAGCCCCTGCGTCCCGTGGGAACGCTGCGGACCTGCGCCCGCCGACCTCCGTGCGGAGGTGGGCGGACGGCCCCATCCCGAGCCGGAGAGGCTCCGGCGGCGGATGCGCGGCAACCCGGGGTAGCCGCCGGGGAGCCGGCTTCCGCGATGGACCCGAAGCCGCATCGCCGCCCCTTGCGCGGCTCCCTCGTCGTGCGCGGGTGTCGCTGCCGACGTATCCCCCAACCGCCGGCAGCGACGATCACCCCGCACATTTCGAATCTGACACATCCAGGATAAGAAAGAAGTAAGCCCTGGCCTACATCGCGAAATGTGGTGTAGGGCACCGTGCGGGCCGGTCGCGCGGACGGGCGGCGACGTGGTCGAGTGTCCCACGGCGGGCCACCGGTCCTTCGGGGCGCGCAAGACCCCGCCCGCCCGGGAGAATCACAGCTCGGTCACGCACGTTTGACCGGACCGCAGACGTGGGTATGGCCGTCACCTGCGGGTCGCGTCCGGTCTCGACACCGCAGTCCCCTGTCTGGCTGAACCAGCGCCCCAACGGCGCTGTCCAGCACTGACGCGATGAAAAGTGAGGTGAAATGGGCGAGTTCCGCGCGGAGATCAAGGGCCGCATCATGGAGATCCGCCAGTCGCTTCAGGCGGCGCAGGCCGCGGGAGACGAAGACCTCGCCGACGTCCACCTGTCGGAAATCGAGGACCTGCACCGCATCGCCGCTCGCAACGGAGTCGACACCGGCTGCGTGTGAGCACCGCATAGGGCGCCGTCTCGAAGCACTTCGGCCTCGACCCGAAGCGGCGCGCAGCAGAGGCCGAGCCGGTCGCCGCGGCGGGGCTGGGAGGGCAGTTCCGCCGCGACCGACGACGATTCCGCCCCCGGAGCGCGCGGCTCCGGGGGCGGTCTCGTGTCCGCCTGTCCGTTCCCGGGCGGGCATGGCGGCGTTGGGGCCGCAAGCGGCCTCAGCCCGCCGCGGGGACGTCGGTGTCGGCGCCCAGCGGGGCGAGCAGATCGTGCAGCTGCGCGAACAGCTCGGGCGGGGCCGCGATCAGCAGCTCGGAGTTGGGCGGTGCGCCGTGCAGGCCGCCGACCCGGGCGCCGGCCTCCTGGGCGATGAGGGCCGCAGCGCCCCAGTCCCACTGGTTGAGCCCGCGCTCGTAGTAGGCGTCGGAACGGCCGCGCGCCAGCTCGCACAGGTCAACGGAGGCCGAGCCGCCGCGCCGGATGTCGCGGATGCGCGGCAGTACCGCGCGCAGCACCTCGGCCTGCTGGGCCCGCCGCCCGGCGTCGTAGCCGAACCCGGTGGCCACCAGCGCCAACTCCAGCGGGACGGCCGGCGCCGCGCTGATGGGCTCGCCGTTGCAGAACGCCCCGCCACCGAGCACAGCGGTGTACAGGTCGCCGCGCGCGGGTGCGTAGACCGCGCCCGCCACCACCTCGCCGCCGGTCTCCGCGGCGATGGACACGGCCCACTCAGCCCGGCCGTAGAGGTAGTTGACGGTGCCGTCGATGGGGTCGACGATCCAGCGGACGGCGCCCTGGCCGGGCTCGGCGCCGCCTTCCTCCCCCAGCACGGGATCGCCGGGGCGGATCCCGTGGATGCGTTTGCGGATCGACGCCTCGACCGAGCGGTCCATCTCGGTGACGACGTCGGTGGGCGAGGACTTGGTGTCGAGGACCCCGATCCCGGCCTGGCCCTCGGCCGCGGCGCGACCGCCCTCCTGGGCGGCCTCCACCGCCAGGGCCAGCAGCGCCGCCCGGTCCTCACTCGGTGTCGTGGACATCGGTCCCCCGTTCGTGGTTCTGCGCCTGAGCGGGCGCGGATTCGCCCACCCGGTTGCGTGTACGTGCCGGGCCCGAGCCGCTCACAGCAGGGCCGGCCGCTCCCAGTCCTTGCCGAGCACGTGGTGGTCGAGGAAGGCGAGCACGGTTTCGTACCAGACCTTGATGTTGCCCGGTGCGAGGATCCAGTGGTTCTCATCGGGGAAGTACAGGAACTTGGCGTCGGCGTCGCGGCTGACGAGGTCCCACCACAGCCGCAGCCCCTCCCCGATGGGCACCCGGTAGTCCTTGTCGCCGTGGATGACCAGCATGGGCGTGCGGATCTCGGCGGCACTGGAGTCCGGCGAGGCGCTGCGGTAGCGCTCGGGGTTGTCGGCGGGGCGGCCGAACTCGGCCATCCAGTCGGCGGGGTAGTCGGTCGCCCCGGAGAACGCCTCCAGCGACCAGAGCGAGGCGTGGGTGACCACGGCCGAGAAGCGGTCGGTGTGCCCGGCGATCCAGTTGGCCATGTAGCCGCCGAAGGAGCCCCCCATGGCACCGGTGCGGGAGCCGTCGACGTCCTCCCGTGCGGCGGCGGCATCGGTCGCGGCCATCAGGTCGGCGAAGGTGCGCTCGCCCCACGAGCCCCAGGCGCGGCGGCGCATGCGGGGGCCGTAGCCGGTGGACAGCGCCGGGTCGGGTAGCAGCACCGCGTAGCCGCGGGCGGCGAGCAGCCACGGATTCCACCGCCAGGACCAGCCGTTGAAGCTCATGTAGGGGCCGCCGTGCACCCACAGGACCAGCGGCGCGGGCGACTCGGCCGAGGCGCCCGCGGGCAGCACCAGCCAGCCGCGGATGCGCATGCCGTCGTCGGCCTCGGTCTCGATTTCGGTCAGGGTGCCGGGCAGCTCCAGCCGCTGCTGCGGCGAGCGGAGCCGCACCGGGTGCGCGCCCGGGGCGGATGCGTCCTCGATCCGTACGGGCGTGGGCGGCTCGTCCACGGAGTGGCGCAGCGCGAAGAGCGCGGTGCCCGTGGGCGCGGGGTTGAGCCCCGAGTAGGCGCCGTCGTCGGCGGTGATGCGCACGGGCCCGCCGGAAGCCGGCTCGGTGCCGATACGGAAGACGGGGCAGCGGCCGTCGTCGTCGGCGCTGAACAGTACGGCCGAGGAGTCGGGGGTCCAGGCGTACTCAGCGGGCCACAGGTCGTGCTCGGGCAGCAGGTCGCGACCTTCTCCGGTGGCCAGGTCCACCAGCCACAGGGTGGTGTCGCGGGGTTCGCCGCCGGGGCCCTCCTCGCCGTCGAACTCGCGGCGTGCCACGACGCGGCGGCCGTCGGGCGAGACCGCGGGGGCGCTGAAGTGGTAGTCGGCGTCGGCGGCGAGCACGCGCCGCTCACCGGTGGCGGCGTCGACGGCGACCAACCGTTCGCGACGGGCGCCGCCACCGGTGGCCACGCTCCAGTCGGTGACGACGGTGGCGCCGTCGGGGGTGATGTCGGGATTCCGGTCGAACAGGCCCATGCCCGGTTCGGGGGTGAGGTCGGCGGGAGCGCCGAGCCCGGCGCCGGAGTCGGCGGGTGCAGCCGCGGTGAACAGCCGAGGGCGGGCCGGGCCGAGGTCGCGGTCCCAGCTCCGGACGGGGAAGGACTCGTGCAGGATCGCGCTCACGCCCGCGTCGGTGCGGGCCTTGCGGGCCTGTGCGTCGGCTTCGGCGTCGGCGGCGCCGGGGTGCACCTCGGAGGTGTAGACGACGGTTCCGGCACGGCGGGCGACGGCGAGGGCGCCGAAGCCGCCGGGGTGCTGGGCCACGCAGCGGGCCTCGCCCCCGCCCGCGGGCAGCAGCCACAGCGACGGGGCGTCCGCGGAAGAGGCCGCGTCGGGGTCGGGGCGGCCCGAGACGAACAGCAGGGAGCCGTCGGGCAGGAAGGCGGGGCCGCTCTCGCCCGCGGCGGAGCGCGTCAGTCGGCGGGGCTCGGCCGCGCCGGCGGGGTCGAGTTCCCACAGGGCGGTGCGGAAGCCGCGCCCGTCCGCCTTGAGCTCGGTGACGGGGGCGATCAGCCGGGTGCCGTCGGGAGAGAGGACCAGTCCCCCCACGCGCCGCAGTCCGACGTACTCCTCGGGGTCATACCAGGTGTGAACCACGTCGCGCGACTTCCCCTTCCGGCCTTGTTCGGCTGTCTGTCGGCCGCCGCCGGGTGCCGCCCGCCCGGGGGCGGTGCTCCGGCGGCTTTCGGATGCCCTGCGGCATCCGCCCGGAATCGACCCTATCGGGCACGGGCTCGCCCGGAGCATCCGCCGAGTCGCTCATCCCTGCCGGCAGCAGCCCTCGGGGCAGTCGTGGCAGGCCGGCAGGGAGGTCAGGCCGAAGGGCTCGGCCCAGGCGGCGCGCTCGGCGACGAGTTCGCGCGCCATCGTCACGAACCGCGGGTGCGTCCCCGGGCTGAGCGCGCGGACGTAGTGCAGGCCCAGCTCGCGGGCGGTCTCGCTCGCCTCGTTGTCGAGGTCGTACTTGACCTCCATGTGGTCGGAGACGAACCCGTAGGGCACGACGACCACCGCGGTGGTGCCCTGCTCGGCCAGTTCGGCGAGGCGGTCGTTGACATCGGGCTCCAGCCACGGCTGGGAGGGCGGCCCGCTGCGGCTCTGATAGACGAGGTCGTAGGGGTGCTCCTCGCCCAGCCGTTCACTGACCAGGCGGGCGACCTCGCCGAGCTGGGCGACGTAGGCGCCGCCGGGGCCGTGGTCGTTGCCGGGCGCGCCGCTGGCCTCGGCCATCGCGGTGGGGATGGAGTGCGCGGAGAACAGCAGGCGGGCGCCGCCGCGCTGGTCCCGGGGGAGCCGGTCGAGGGCGTCGAGGGTGTGCTCCACCAGCGGCTCGACGAAGCCGGGGTGGTCGAAGAAGGGCCGGATCAGTTCGATGTCGGGGGCCTCGGGGCCGACCGCCTCGCGCGCGGCGGCGATGTCGTCGAGGTAGGCCCGGTGGCTGGAGTAGTTGCTGTAGGCCGAGGTCGCCATCGCCACGACCCGCCGCACGCCGTCTGCGGCCATCCGGGCGACGGTGTCGCTCAGCATCGGGTTCCAGAACCGGTTGCCCCAGTAGATCGGCAGCTCCACGCCGGCGCCGGCGAAGTCGGCCTGCAGGGCGGCGATCAGCTCCCGGCACTGCTCGTTGATCGGACTGACACCGCCGTAGAGGTAGTAGTGCTGTCCGACTTCGGCCAGGCGTTCCCGGGGGATGTTGCGGCCGCGGGTGACGTTCTCCAGGAACGGTATGACGTCGTCCTCGGCTTCGGGGCCACCGAAGGACACGAGCAGGAAGGCGTCGTAGGGCTCGTAGGGCATGCCCCCATCCAACCAGCTCGCCGCAGGGTGCCCGCTCCGGGCGCGGGTCGCGCGTGTCACCGTCCCACCGGCCGTACGCGCCTCCCGGTCTGCTCCGGGCGCCCTGCCGGTAGTCTGCGCGGCTATGAGTACTGTGTCGTGGCGCACATGGGGGCGGACGCAGCAGGCCCGGCCGCTGCGGATCGCGTCCCCGTCGACGACGGCGGGCGTGGCCGCGGCGGTGCGCACGGCCGCCGAGGAGGGGCTGCGCATCCGCATGGTCGGGGCGGGCCATTCGTTCACCGGGGTGGCCCTCACCGACGGTGTGCTGCTCTCGCCCACCGGACTGGCGCGCCTGCGCGGCGTCGACGCAGAGGCGGGCACGGTGACGGTGGAGGCGGGCCTGCCGCTGTGCGACCTCAACGAGGCGCTGCACGCACGCGGGCTGGCGCTGGCCAACATGGGCGACATCGCCGTGCAGACGGCTGCGGGCGCGATCCAGACGGGCACCCACGGCACCGGCCGCGACAGCGGCGGGCTGGCGGCCCAGGTCTGCGGAATGGAGCTGGTGCTGGCCGACGGTTCGGTGGTGGAGTGCTCGGCCGAGCGCGAGGCCGAGCTGTTCGCGGCGGCGCGCGTCGGGTTGGGGGCCTTCGGCGTCGTCACGGCGCTCACTCTGCGGACAGATCCGGCGTTCCTGCTGCACGCGCGTGAGGAGCCGATGCGGCTGGAGGAGGTGCTGGAGCGGCTGCCGCAGCTGCGGGCGGAGAACGAGCACTTCGAGTTCTTCTGGTTCCCGCATACCGGGCGCACCAACACCAAGCGCAACAACCGGACAGCGGGGCCGGCCGAGCCGCTGCGTCCGTGGCGGGCTTGGCTGGACGACGATTTCCTGTCCAACACCGTCTTCGAGGGGGTGAACCGGCTGGGGCGGCGGGCCCCCGCTGCCATCCCCGCGATCAACCAGGTCGCGGCCCGAGCGCTGTCGGCGCGCGGCTACACCGACGCCTCGCACCGGGTTTTCGCGAGCACGCGGCGGGTGCGGTTCGTGGAGACGGAGTACGCCGTGCCCGCCGAGGCCCTGCCCGACGTGCTCGCCGAGATCCGCCGCATCCTCGACTCGGGGCGGCACCGCATCGGTTTCCCGATCGAGGTCCGCTTCGCACCGGCCGACGACGTGTGGCTGTCGACGGCCTACGGGCGCGACACCGCCTACGTGGCCGCGCACGTCTACCACCGGAGGCCCTACGCCGACTATTTCCGCGAACTGGAGGCGGTGTTCACCGCGGCGGCGGGCCGGCCGCACTGGGGCAAGCTGCACACGCGCGGCCCCGACTACCTCGGCGGCGTCTACCCGCGGTTCGAGGCGGCGATGGCGGTGCGCGACCGGGTGGACCCCGACCGCCGGTTCGCCAACGCCTACCTCGACTCGGTGCTGGGCGCCTGAGCGCCCCGGCGCGGCGTCCCTGCGCAACGGGGGCTGCAGGGGCCGGCCGAGGCGCCGCCCCGCAGCCGCGGCGCTTCGCGGGTCCCGCGAGCCGGAGCTGATGCCCCGCTGCGGGTCGACGGTTCCGGCGGGCGCGCCCCGGGCCGCGTCACGGCGAAGGCCGGCCCGGTTCCACGACGCCGCCCTGGCCGCCGGGTCCGGAACCGCCGCCGGGCTCGGTCCCCGGCTCCTGCTCGCCGGTATCCCCGGTGTCCCCGGTGTCCTCCTGGGGGGCGGAGGTCTCCTCCTGCTCGGTGTCCTGGCCGTCCGTTCCGGTCTCGGGCTGCTGCGGGGCCCCGGTGGCGCCCTCCTCCGGCTGCTGCTCGACGGGCGCGCTCGGGTCCCCGGCGGGACCGCCGTCCTGCCGGGTGCCGCCGGTGGGGGTGGCCTCCGGAGCCGGCTCGTCGCCCTCCTGCTCACCGCCGGTGGAGCCGCCGCCCAGGATCGTGGGCGCCGAGGCCGTCTGCCGACCGTGCACCGTGTCCGACAGCGACTGGCCGGTGAACAGTTCGAACACCAGCACCACGCCCATCACGCCGAGGAACACCGCGGCGGCCGGCAGAGCCAGGCGGCGCCAGCCCGGCCAGGCCGGGCGCCAACGCGGTCGCCGCGCCTCGTCGCCGCCGGGTTGTTCCTCGGCGTGATGGGCTCTTTCGTCGGCCTCGGCAGGGCCGTCCGCGCCGAGCAGGGGCAGCGCCCGGGTCTCCTCGACCGATCCGGCCGGGGCCTCGTCGCGCTGCTGCTCGCCGTCGGCGCCCGGCTCGCTCGCCGCGGCCAGCAGGGTGTCGCCGTCTCCGGCGCCGGGGCCGGAGTGGGCCAGGGTGCCGCGGGCGCTGTCCTCGCGGTGCGTGCGCCCGGCTTGGCGGCCCGCCAGTCCGCGGGCTTTGCGGCCGCCCTGCTGCATCCAGTGGGAGAAGACGGCCGTGCCCGCGGTACTGATCACGCTCATCACCGCCGCGCCGATGATGGTGCCGTAGACGCCCAGGTACGAGGCCGCCGTCGCGGCGGTCATCGTGGCCACGCCGCCGCCGACGACCTGCGATGCGCTCAGGTCGAGGCGTTTGCGGCCTCCCGCGTCCTCCTCGTCGGTCATCGTCCCCCCTCCGCGGCCGCGCGGGGCGGCCGGATCGCTGCTGCTCGCGGTCTGCGTCGATGGCTTATACGCGGCAGCGCGGACGCGCGGACCGCACCGCCTGCCACTCCCCTGATGGCAGCGGGACAACCGCAACGCAAGCCGCTCGCTCCTTCGCCACCCGAATAACATCGCAAACCACAGATTGATCACCATATGGCATCATCCGGGGCACTTGAGCCCATCGGTCCCACCCGGCGCGGACGGTCCCGGTATCGGCCACAAGAGCGGGAATCCGCCTTCTGGCCCGGACCCGATCTGGACGCGCGGGATACCATCGGCCGAGGGGCGGCGAGCGCGGCGGTGGCCGGACCCGTCCGCCGCTCCCCGAGCCCGGTTCGGCCGCGTGCCAGGATGGCGCCCGGCAGCACTACGACAAGCGACGTGCGGTCGTTGCGGATCGCACCGAAGACTCACGCGGTTCGGACATGCCACCCGCGGTGTTGGCCGAACACGCGGACGCCGATGAGACTGGGATCGTGGGGGATGGCCGAGGACCTACCCTCGACGGGACGCGAAAGGGAGGGCGATGCACGAGCTTCGCCTCGCCGCCGTCAGCGAGGACGGCACTTACCTGGTATTGGCGAGTGCCGGTCGTGGGACCCGTTTCATGCTGCCCGTCGACGACCGTCTCCGCGCTGCCGTGCGCGGACAGTTCTCCCGGCTCGGCCAGTACGAGATCGAAGTGGAGAATCCGTTGCGCCCCAAGGAAATCCAGGCTCGGATCCGCTCGGGTGAGACCGCCGAGGCGATCTCGGAACTTTCCGGGATCCCCATCGAGCGTGTCCGCTGGTTCGAAAGCCCCGTGCTCCAGGAGCGCGAGTACATCGCCCAGCAGGCGCAGCGCGCCTCGGTGCGGCGCCAGGGCGAGTCGGCGCCAGGACCGGTGCTGGGCGATCTCGTGACCGGGCGCATCGGCGGCCACCAGTTGGAGACCGGAGACGCCGTCTGGGACTCCTGGAAGCGGGAGGACGGCACCTGGCAGCTCAAGCTGGCCTTCCTCGTGGCCGGTGAGGAGCGCATCGCCCACTGGCTCTACGAGCCGCGGCGCCGGTCGGTGACCCCGGTGGACGAGGAGGCGGTGCGCTTCCTCGCACCCGACGCCGACGAGCCGCTGGACCTGGGCCCGGGCAGCGCGAACGTCACACCTTTCGTCCCGCGGCGCCAGGGGTCCGCCCCCGAGCCCCCGCGCCCCGAGCCCGCGCGTCCGGAGCCTGCCCGCCCCGAGCCCGCCCGACCGGACTCCCCGCTGCCCTCCGCCCCGAGCGCACCGCAGCCAACCGAGGAGGCTCCGGCGCCGCCCGACCCGCCTGAGCGCCGCGAGGGGCCCGCGGCGGGCCGTACCCGCATCACTCCCGGCCGCGTCGCACCGGCGGCACGCGAGAGCGCTGCGGAGCCGACCGCGCCGCAGCGGCCGGAGCCCGCCCCGACCGAGCAGCAGCCCCCGGCGGCGCGGGAGGCGGGCGAGGCGCCCGCAGCCTCGGACGAGGCTCCCGACCCCGCCGCGCCCGAGCCCGCCGAGGCGCCGCAGCCTGCCGAGCGCCCCGAGCGCCCGGCAGCGGGGCGCACGACCGTAGCCGACGCCGAGCCGCCCGCGGCGCAGCGTCAGTCGGCCGACGCCGGACGCGGGTCCGACCAGCCCGAACCCAAGGAGCGTCCCGCCGCCCGGCGCCAGGAGCCCCCCGTCTCGGCGGCCGCCGCCGGCACCACCGGCCCCTCCGGCGGCGGGAACTCGCGACGCAAGGGCCGCGGCCGCCGCGCCTCGGTGCCCTCCTGGGACGAGATCATGTTCGGCTCGAAGAAGTCGGAGTAGACGCCCACCGTTTCGCCGGCCGCCCGTTGCCGGTCCGCTCCCGAGACCGCCGTACGGCCGACGAGAAAGGCGTTTCGCTCTCGCCCGCGGGACCAGGCAGCCGGCTCGGGTCGGCTGTACGGCCTTGAACGAGGGCGGCGCCGGGCCCGGCCCGTGCCCGCCGCACCGGGTGCACGCCGGTGGCCCGCCCGGCGCGGCGGCTCGATAGCGGGTACTCGGGTGGCTCAGCGCCTCGTCGAGACAGCGGTCACGTTTGAGAACCGCCGCCTTCTCCGGTGCCGCCGCCTTCGAGGAAGGGGCGCACCATGTCGGGGGTGACGCCGCGGGCGAAGCCGACCGACTCGGCGAAGCCCGCGTCGATCGCCGTGTAGCCGCCGCTGCCGGCGCCTACCGTCAACTCCAGGTCGGCCAGCCCCACGCGGCGCTGGAACAGGGTCTGCTTCCAGGTCCAGCCGATGACGGCATCGCGCACCACCACCGCCTGCACCCGCCGCAGCGACCCCGACCGCACGCTGACCTGATCGCCGTCGTCGCCGTGGCCCAGCGAGCGGTAGCGGTCGATGCCCAGCGGCACACCCAGCACAGCCAGTAGCGCCAGCGCGGCGGCCACCCACATCGGCGCGAGGAACGCCGCCACCGCGGCGGCCGCGGCGAAAGGCACCACCGCACGGAACAGCCGCCGCCACAGCGCGGCACGCGGATGGCGCGCAAGAGTGCCTCGGAAGGGGCGCAGCGCGCGTTCCACGACCGCCTCGACCGTGGCGCGCGGCCCGATCGGCATCAGCATCGCCCGGGTCGCGGTCTGGCCCAGACCGGTGACGATGGCGCGCAGGCGCACCGCCGCGCGGGTGCGCTCCAGCGGGTTGTCCATCAGCTCGTGCCCGCGGATGCGCCGTTTCTCCAGAGTCACGCTCTGCCGGGTCAGCAGCCCCCGCTCGGCCACCAGCGCGTCCCCGCGCCGCAGCAGGGTGAAGCGCCAGTGCGTGACGGTGTAGGAGACGACCGCGAACAGCGGCATGGCCAGCAGCAGCACCAGAACCAGCACGACGGCGGCCACGATCAGCAGCGTCACCGTCATCTCGATCGCGCGCTCGTAGACGTCGACGGCGATGTCGCCGATGCGCTCGGCGACGGCTTCGCCCACCCCCTGGCCGAGGAAGCCGACGAGCGTGGCCAGGGCCACGAACGGAGTCAGCAGGTAGCCCAGGCTGAGCACGGCGTAGAAGTACCACGCCCTGGGCATGGCGAAGTAGACCTCGGCGTCGTCGTCCGGCTCCGCCTGCGCTCCCGCCGCCGTGTCGGCGGAGGGAGCGTCGGCGGGCGCGACGGGGGTGCCCTCGTCGCCGCGCAGGTAGGCGCGCCGCCGCAGCAGGACGCGGCGCAGCCGCTCGGCCTCGGGTGCGGTGACCGCGTCGAGCTTGCCCTCCTCGCTGCCGCCGCCGCCCGCGGCGGCCTCGATCTTGACGACGGCCAAGCCCAGCATGCGGTGCAGCAGGTTGGAGGTGATGTCCACGCCGCGGATGCGCTCCAGCGGAATGGAGCGGCGGGAGCGGTTGATCAGTCCCCGGCGGATCTCCAGGCGCTCCGCGCCGACCTGGTAGCGGAACGTGTACCAGGTGACGATCCCGCTGACCAGCATCATCACTATCGCGCCGGCGGCGCCGCCCAGCACCCACGGGTTGAAGCTGTAGGTGCCGGCGACGAGGGCCACCAGCACGGGGACGAGGTAGTTGCGCAGGTAGTTGATCGGCGCCGTGACCAGGGTCAACCGGCTCAGGCGGTACACGGGCTCGGCCTCGGGCGCAGCGGCCGGCGCGTTCTCGTCCGGCGCGGCGGCGCCCTCGGGACCGTCGGAGCCCACCGGTGCGTCGGACTCTGGAGGCCCCTGCGCGCCCGGCGCGGCTCCCGCGGCCGCGCCGGCGTCCGGGCGCTCCCCGGCCGCACCGGCGGCACCGGGCTCGCCGCCGCCGGAGCCCGGCGTGCGGGGGTCGGGCGGGCCGTACTCGCTCATCGGTCTCGGTCTCCTCGGGTGGGCGCGTCCGGTCTCCGCTGCGGCGCTCGGTCACCGCTGGGTGCGGGCGGCAGGGCCGCCGCGCGGATCATGTCGCGTCGTCGCGCAGTTCCGCGGCGCGCTCGGCGAGCTCCTCGGAGATCCGCTGCGCGTCGCCGGCGTCGAGCCCTTCGATGGTGGAGGATCCGGCGTGCGAGGCGGTCTGCACCTCCAGGGTGGCGACGCGGAACAGCCGCTCCATCCACCCCTGGCGGTGGTCGACGGTCTGGATACGGCTTACCGGCACCAGTTGCCACTGCCGACTGAACCATCCGCTGCGGGTGTAGACCACGTCGGCGGTGGTCTCCCAGCGGTGCACGCGGTAGCGCCACTGGGGCACGATCACCGTGCGGGCGGCGGCGTAGACGCCGTAGGCCGCGACCAGCCACCAGGCGTTGCGCAGCAGCCAGTCGGGAATCCACGCCCACGACGCGAGGCGCACCCCCCACACGGCCGCGCTCAGCACGCCCAGCGTCACCGCCGAGCCGATCGCCGACTGCAGGGTCCACATCCGTACCGACCTCGGCGAAACGCGGTGCGTCGGAGGTCTCAATCGCGTCGTCGTCGCCACGGCACCGAGTCTAGGGCCAGGGCGGGTCGTCCCGATCACACCGGCGGGGCGTGCGGCGGCGCCCGGGAACCATCGAAGCCCGAAGCGTGTTCCACGAGTGCGCCCGCCCCTTGGAAGGCGGTGTATCGGCCGCGTGTCAGCCGCCGGGCGCGGTTGTCAGCGCTTTGTCAGTACCCCTGCGGAAACTGGGGGCGTGAACGCACGTTGGGAGGAACGATGACTGACGCCATCCGGGCGGAGGGTCTGGTCAAGAGGTTCAAGGGCGAGACCGCCCTCGGCGGGGTGGATCTCGCCGCACGGACCGGAGCCGTACTGGGAGTGCTGGGGCCGAACGGTTCCGGCAAGACGACAACCGTGCGGATCCTGTCGACGCTGCTGCGGCCCGACGCCGGGCACGCCACGGTCGCCGGCCACGACGTGATGCGCGAACCGCACCTGGTGCGCCGCCGGATCGGCCTCACCGGGCAGTACGCGGCCGTCGACGAGGACCTCACCGGCACGCAGAACCTGGTGCTGATCGCCCGCCTGCTCGGCTTTTCGCGAGCCTCCGCGCGCGCCCGCTCCGCGGAGCTGATGGAGCGCTTCGCCCTCACCTTCGCCGCGGACCGGGCGGTCAAGACCTACTCGGGAGGCATGCGGCGCCGCCTGGACCTGGCCGCCAGTCTGGTGGGCCGGCCCGCGCTGCTCTACCTGGACGAGCCCACCACCGGCCTGGACCCCCACAGCCGCAACGAACTGTGGGACGTGGTGCGCACCCTGGTGCACGACGGTGTGACGGTGCTGCTGACCACGCAGTACCTGGAGGAGGCCGACCAGCTCGCCGACGACATCGCCGTGCTGGACCGGGGCGAGGTGATCAGCCGCGGCACCCCGGACGAGCTGAAGGCGCGCGCGGGTGCGCAGGTGCTGCAGGTGCGCCCGCTGGAGGCAGCCCGGCTGGAGCGGGTCGGCCGCATCGTCGAGGCCGTCACCGGTTCGGAGGTCCGCTCGGGCGAGGGCGCCGCCAACGCCTCGGTCACCGACACCACCGTCATGCCCGAGGTCGTCCGACGCCTCGACGAGGAGGAGATCGCGGTCGCGGAGCTGACGTTGCGCAGGCCCAGCCTGGACGAGGTGTTCCTGGCGCTGACCGGGCACACCGCCGAGACCGTTCCCGCGGTCGGCGCCGCGGGCGCCGAGCAGAGCGAGAGGACCCACGCATGAGCGCCGTGGACACCGCGGAGCCCGCCGGCGCGACGTCGGCCCCCGCCGTCACCGAGCGGATCACCCCCGTGTCGGCCGTCCAGCACGGCATGCTGCTGACCTGGCGCAGCCTGCTGAAGATCAAGCGCAACCCCGAGGAGGTCCTCGGGCTGACGTTCATGCCGCTGATGTTCGTCGCGCTGTTCGTGTTCGTCTTCGGCCAGGCCATGATGGGCGACTGGCGGGCATACCGCGACCTGATCACGCCGGGCATCATCGCCCAGTCGGTCATCTTCGCCACGATCGGCACCGGCGTCGCGCTGAACACCGACATCGAGAAGGGCATTTTCGACCGCTTCCGCTCACTGCCCATCGCGCGCTCCGCCCCGCTCATCGGCGCCATCCTCGGCGACCTGGTGCGCTACCTGCTGACCGTCGTCATGGTGATGCTGGTGGCGGTGGCCATCGGGTACCGCCCCGAGGGCGGCGTGCTGGGCCTGCTGGCGGCCACCGCCGTGGTCATGGCGTTCGCGTTCGCGCTGTGCTGGCTGTCGGCGTTCATGGGGATGCTGCTGCGCACGCCGATGGCGGTGAACATCTTCGGTTCGGTGTGGATGTTCCCGCTGACCTTCGGCAGCTCGGCCTTTGTGCCCACCGACCAGATGCCGGGTTTCATGCAGACGTTCGCCGAGATCAACCCGGTCACCCACGTCATCAACGCCATGCGCGAGCTGCTGAACTCCCAGCCCGCCGGCGAATCGCTGCTGTGGGTGCTGCTGTGGACGATCGGCATCACCGCGGTCTTCTTCCCCCTGGCCACCCGGGCCTACCGGCGCCGCGCCTGAGGTGGCCCGCCGAACGCCCCGCCCGCCGCGGCGCCGCCGGGGTCTCCGGTGGCGCCGCGGCGGGCGTCCACGCGAGGCGAGTGCCCCGGCTTGGCTGGTGAACCCGGGGCGCGTGGGAACCTGGAGGCGTCGGCGAGCGTCGGAAGCGTCGTAGTGCAACGGAGGATCCGCGGTTCCGCCGCGCAGCGGCGGCTCCAGCGCCCGATCGGAAGGACACCATGGGCATCAAGCGCGTACTCGCGGCGTTCGGCATCGGCGGCCCCAGCATCGACACGGTCGTCCCGGAGCCGCATACCCGGCCCGGCCAGGAGCTGCACGGCTACATCGACCTCGCCGGCGGCGAGGTCGACGCCGACATCGACGAGATCGCGGTCTCCCTCGCCGCCCGCGTGGAGGTGGAGAGCGGCGACTACGAGGGCCAGGTCACCCGGGAGTTCCACCGGATGGCCGTCACCGGCCCGTTCCGGCTGCACGCAGGCGAGCAGCGCCGGGTGCCCTTCACCTACCGGGTCACCTACCAGAGCCCGCTCACCGACGCCGGCGGGCGCCCCCTGCCCGGCGCCGTCGTGGGCCTGGACACCGACGTGGTGATCGGCGGCGCTCCCGACAAGGGCGACCTCGACCTCATCCGCATCTACCCGCTGCCCGCCCAGGACCGCATCCTTGAGGCGGCGCACCGGCTCGGGTTCGCGCTGGTCAAGACCGACATCGAGCAGGGCCGCCTGGTGGGCACCCGTCAGGAGTTCCCGCTGTACCAGGAGCTGGAGTTCCGGGCGGCACCGCAGTACGCGGGCCGGATGAACGAGATGGAGCTGTCCTTCGTCGCCGACCCCCAAGGTGTCGAGGTGGTCATCGAGGTAGACAAGCGCGGTGGCCTGTTCACCGAGAGCCAGGACCGGTTCGCCCGCTTCCGCATCGAGCACGCCCAGGCGGAGCAGGGCGGCGACTGGGCGCCCGCACTGGCGCAGACCGTCGACTCCATGCTGCAGAGCCGCGGCATCTTCGGCTAGTAGTCCTTCGTCCCGTTCCTCGATCCCGCGTGCCGATCCGCTCGGTACAGCGGCCGCCCGCGCTGCGCTGAGCGGGCTCGGTGTCGGGCGGGTGCACGGTCTCCTCCCGGTCCGGGGGCGCCTGCGGTCGCCGGGTCGGGTGCTCGCCGGTGGCGGTGGTCGGCGGAGGGCGGCTCGGGTCTGCTGTGCGGCCTTGTTGGTCTGCCGGGCGACGGGTGGACTTCACCGGAAAGCAGCAGCAAGGGCGGCGCCTGCGCCCATCCGGCGGTGATCGTGAACTTATGGTCGCGGAATGCGATTTCCGGCGGCCATAAGTTCACGATAGACGGGCCAAGCAAGGCCCGCCGTCCCGGCAGACCGACAAGGCCGCACAGCAGACCCGGGCCGACTTCACCCCAAGCCCGGCCCGATGGCCTCGACCTCGGCCCGGCGCCGCGGCCGATGGGCGTTCATCCGGAGGTTCCGGCGTCGGGCGGCGCGGCGGTGAGCTCCTCGGTCAGCCAGGATTCCAGCCACGTGCCCACCCGGGATATCCCGGCCTCGGCGCCGACGGCGAAGGCGCGGTCGAAGCCCTGTGCCCCCAGGCTTCGCCGACCGTGCGTACGGATGCGGACGACGGCGGGGGCGGCCGTGTTGGGCAGGCCGCGCACCGTCTCGGCGCAGCCCAGCAGGATGGCCCCGCGCTCGGGCCACTCCTCGTACAGCACTTCGGCGATTTCCTCCAGGACCTCGGCGCAGGGCAGGCCGCCGTGCCGCGCCGGGAGCCGCCGCCCGGCGGCCGCGGCGTCTTCGAGCGCGGCGGTGCGCTCACCCAGGGCCATCGCGGTGCGGCTGCGCAGGCACAGCCACGTCGGCTCGACCTGCGCCCGTACGACGTCGTTCATGGCGGCGACCTCGGGCGCGAGCGCCTGCGCGATCTCGTGCGCGCCGCGGGCGTCGCCGGCGGCGTGAGCGACGTCCGCCTCGCCCAGTCGGCAGAACAACCGGGTGCCGCTGTCCGACAGCAGCGCGCGGGCATCGGCGAGCTCGCGGCGGGCGGGCTCGAAGCGGCCGCGTCCGGAAAAGCACAGTGCCCGGCGCACTTTGAACTGGGCGCGCAGCCCGCTCAGTCCGATCTCCTCGGCCAGTACGTCGCCTTCGGTGAGCAACTCCAGTTCGCGGTCCAGGTCGCTGAGGTGGTAAAGACCGGCGGCCACGGTCAGTGCGTGGGCCGTTCCCCAGCGGTCGCCGATCGCGCGGAACCGCTCCAGACCGGCGAGGACCCGCGTGCGGCCCGCGCCGCTGGCGCCCGTGTGCGCCTCCAGCAGCCCGCCGAACAGGCACGCGGCGGCGCGCACCCAGGGGTCGCCGTGGGTCTCGGCGGTTTCGTCCATACGCGCGATGCGTTCGGCGGTGCTGTGGCCGAGCACAGCGAGCAGCAGGCTCGACGGCATCAGCCCCGGGTGGTGCTCAGGCTGTGTCCCCGACTCGGCCAGCAGCTCCTCGGCGCGCAGCAGCCCTTTGACGGAGAGTTCGGGTACCGACGCGGAGTCGGCGCCCATCGAATGCAGCGCCAGGCAGTGCGCGTAGGCCGTGGTACGCCCCTGTGGAGGGCGCTCGCCGATCGTGCTCAGCAGCTCGCCGCACCAGCGGACCAGGTCCGTCCAGGTGTTGGCTATCTGCCAGTACCAACTGGAGGCGTGCAGCAGGTCCAGGGCGAGGACGGCCTCGCGCGCGTCGACGGACCAGCGCAGCGCGGCGGTGAGGTTGTCGTGCTCGCGGCGCAGCAGGGCCAGCCAGGAGAGCTGCTCGGCGCGGCGGAGGTGGGAGTCGGCGCGGCTCCACAGATCCAGCGTGTATTCGGCGTGGGCGCGCCGGACGGCCGGTTCCTCGCCGCTCTCGGCGAGGCGCTGGGCACCGTAGGCGCGCACGGTCTCCAGCATCCGGTAGCGCGGCTCGGTGTCGCCGTCTTCGGCGACCTCGGCTGTCACCAGCGACTTGTCGACCAGGGCGAAGAGCACCGACCACACGTCGCGGCCGTCCTCGGCTTCGCCCCCCGAGCAGACGTGCTCGACGGCGTCGAGCGTGGCTCCGCCGGCGAACGCGGACAGGCGGCGCAGCAGGGCGCGCTCGGCGTCGTCGAGCAGCTCCCAGCTCCAGTCGACGACGGCCTGGAGGGTTTGGTGCTGCGGCAGCGCGAAGCGGTTGCCGTTGGTGAGGAGGCGGAACCGGTCCGAGAGGCGGGCCGCCAGATGGGCGAGGGGGATCGCGCGCAACCGGGCCGCGGCCAGCTCCAGCGCCAGCGGCATGCCGTCCAGCTCGCGGCAGACGCGGACGACGTGCTCGGCGTTCTCCGCGTCGACGGCGAACGCGGGGTCGGCCGCGCGGGCGCGCTCGGCGAAAAGCCGCACGGCGGCGTACTCTCCGGCCTCCGCGGCGGTGGTGTCCTCGGGCGGCAGGGCAAGGGAGGAGACCGGCAGCAGCCGCTCCCCCGCTATCGCCAGCGGCTCGCGGCTGGTGGCCAGCAGCCGCAGCCGCGGGCAGCGGGCCAGCAGCATCTCAGCGGTCTGCGCGGTCTCGGCGACCAGGTGCTCGCAGTTGTCCAGCACCAGCAGGACGTCGCGCTCGCCGAGGAAGCCGGCGACGCGGTCGAGCGCGTCGCCGCTCGGGGCGGGGGCCGCCGAGGACAGCGCCATGCCCGAGGTCTCCGTCAGTTCCAGGGCCGAGAGCAGGGCGTGCGGGATGTCCGCGCCTTCGCGTAGCGGAGCGAGTTCGACGAACCACACCCCTCCCTCGGCCAGATCCGGCCGGTCCCCGACGAAGCGGGAGGCCGCCTCGATGGACAGGCGGGTCTTGCCGGCGCCGCCTGGGCCGATCAGGGTCACCAGCCGCGCGGCCGCCAGCAGCGCGCCGACCTGCACGACCTCGTCTTCGCGGGCGACGAAGCTGGTCATGGTGTGCGGGAGGCGCTTGACCGGGCGCGGCACGGCGGCTCTTGCGACTTCGGGCGGCTCTGCGGGGGGCGGCGCGGTTCCGCGCCGCCCCGCCCCGCTGGGCAGTTCGCCGCGCAGCAGGCGCAGATGCACCTCCTGCAGGTGCGGCGACGGGTCTAAGCCCAGGTCCTCGGCAAGAGCGCGGCGCAGCCGGTCGTAGGCGGCCAGCGCGTCGGCCTGGCGCCCGGAAGCGGCCAGCGCGCGGACGAGCAGTTCGACCGGGCGCTCGTCGTGCGGCTCGCGGGCGGCCAGCGCCTCGATGTCGGGCAGTGCCTCGTCGTGGCGGCCCAGGTCCAGGCGCACCGCCAGCCGTTCCAGCACGAGGCTGCGGTGGGCTTCGGCCAGGCGCACCGCCACGTCGTCGGCGCCGCCGATGCGGGCAAGGTCCGCCAGCGCCGGCCCCCGCCACAGCGCGAGCGCTTCGCCCATCAGGGCCGCGGCTCCCTCCGGGTCGCCGGCTGCGCGGGCGCTGCGCCCGCGCCGGGCGAGTTCCTCGAAGCGGTGCACGTCGACGCTGCCGGGGTCGACTTCCAGGCGGTAGCCGGTGGCGTCGCCGTGCAGCGGCGCCGAGCCGCCCAGTGCGCGGCGCAGCCGCGAGGCCAGGGCCTGCAGGGCGTTGGCGGCGCTCTCGGGTTCGGGCTCGTCGGCCCAGATGCCGCGGATCAAGCGGTCGCTTCCCACCGTGCGGCCGGGTGTCAGGAGCAGCAGGACGAGCAGGCGGCGCAGGCGGGTGCCGCCGACGGGCAGCACCGCGCCGTCGGCGCTGTGCACCGCGAGTGGACCGAGGATGGAGAACCGCACGGCTCCATGATTGCCGATCCCCGGCGCGCGGGCTCAACGGGATTTCGTGTTCGCCGGTAAAACCCCCGTTCGCCGTAAGAGGAGTGGAAACGGCGGATCGGGCGCCACTGCGGGGCACGCCGGGCAGGGGAACTCATCGTCGTTCGGTCCGCAGTATGGTTTGTGCCGTGCCGCGCCCTCCGGGCGAGCCCGGTAGTGTTCCGCGCTCCCGCGAGGCGCCCGGCACCGGGAGAGTCCGTCGCATCGTCTCGCAGGAGCCCCATGTTCTCGGTCCAACGCCGTCCACCACGAACGCGCCGCGCGACATCGCGGCTCGCCGCCGCGGGCGGTGCGGCGCTCGTAGCGGCCGCGACAGCGGGATGCGGGGCGCTGTCGCCGGGCTCGGTGACCGAAATGAACGACGAGATCAACCTGACCAGCACGATGATGCAGTCGGGCGAGTCCATCCCCGACATCTACACCTGCGAGGGCGAAGGCATCTCCCCCACGCTGCAGTGGTCGGGGCTTCCCGACGACGACGTCACCGAGTCGCTGGCGCTGGTGGTCGACGCGCCCGAGGAGGCCACGGTGTTCTGGGTGCTCTACGGCCTCGACCCGCAGACGGCGGAGCTGCGGCAGAACACCGTGCCCCAGCCGGGCGAGCAGGGGGTCAACAGCGAGGGCGAATCCTCCTACGACCCGCCCTGCTACGCCGAGGACGGGGCCGACGAGATCCGCTTCACGCTCTACGCGCTCGACAGCGAGGTGGAGCTGAGTGACGACGCGTCCTTGGAGGAGTCGCTCGGAGCGATCGCGGACCGCGCCATCGCGCGGGGCTCCCTCTCGGTCACCAACGGCCCGTCGTGACTCGCGTTTCGGGTCGGGACTCCGGCGAAGGCGCGATATCCGACACACATCCGACATACACGGCCTATGCTCGCTCCGTGTACGCCAGAGGAACCCTCCGTCGCCCTCTGCACTCATGCCGCATCTATGCATAAAGTGGATCCGTGCCCCCCGTTGATTACCTCATGACCGAATCGCGTGAGCAGTACGACCGGCGCCGCCGCGAAAGCCCGGGATGCGCCCCGGGCACCACGCACGGGCGCATATCCGTCGGACATGCCGGACATCCCGCGCAATGCGCCATGCGTCCCTTCACGACGGGGGTTCCCCAACGGGCCGTGGGGCCCCGCGACCGCCCAGGCGTGCGCCGCGGGTTCCGGGCGGCGCCGCCGCGTTCATCCGTGCCGCGCGCTTCCACACCGGCCAGCCCCGTCGCCCCCGCCGGTGGCAGCCATGTCGTCTACCAGGCCGCGGGCCCTAGGGTGGTGCATTCACCGTGACCATTGCGCTAATCGCGATCATCGCCGTCATCGTGGTTCTCATCGTCCTGGTACTGATCCTGCTGGGGATGCGGGCGCTGAACATCGGCGGCGCCGACGACGGCTACGACTACGAGGACGACTACGACGGCGACGGCGAGGGGCCCGCCCAAGACGAGCCGGAACCGCGGGAGCGCGGCCGCGAGCGCGAGCGCCGACCGCGGGCCGACGCGGCCCCGGCTCGCTCCTCCCGCTCCCGGCGCGGCCGCTCCCCCCGCCGCGACGACGACGACGGTTTCTCCGGCAACGACTTCTGGTCGAGCCTCTCCGGCGACGACCCCGACTTCGACGCGGAGGAGCGCCCCTTCGCCGGGCGCCGCGAACCCCGGGGCGGATCGGCCGCCTTCGAGGACGACGATCCCCCCTTCGCCGGACGGCGCGACACCCGCGGCGAGTCGACCGCGGCCATGGCGGCCGTGACCGACGAAGGAGACGACGACAGGGCCGCCTTGCCGCCGCACCCCGCCGACACCGGCCCCGGCACGGCACCTGCCGAAGGCGGCCCGCGCGAGCGCCGCGGCCGCGACTCCGGCGAAACCGCGGATGCGGTCGGCCAGGACGGCTCCGGCGACGCCTCGGGACTGCGCATGCTGGCGAGCCTGGGGCAGCAACCGGCGCCGGGTGAGGACATGGGGCGCCGGGCGGCGGAGGAGCGCTCCGGCGACGCCGCATCGCCGGGCGAGCGGAGCGCTCCCGGCGACCGGGGCGGCCGGGAAACGCGCGACCCGCTGAGCGCGCCCACGCCCGCGCGGCCCTGGTCGCCGGCCGCCTCAGCGGACCCCCTGTCGCAGCCGGCGTCCGCTTCTTCGGCGGCCGGCGGTGAACAGAACCGCTCCGCCCACCGGGACTCCGGCTCGTACTCGCAGGACCCCCTCGGCGGCCCCTCGCCGCTGAGCCGCAGCACCTCCTCCGGGCCCTCGCAGGCCGGCGGGCCGTCCTATGACACGGACTCGCACAGCCGCCCCTCCTACACCTCGGCGCCGCCGAGCCGCTCCTCCTACGACACGGGGCCGCTCGGCCGCAGCGGCGCACACGGGGGCTACGGCGCTCCGGCCCCGGCGCCCTCCTCCTACGACACCGGCTACGAAACCGGGTCCTACGACACGGGCTCGCACAGCCGCCCCTCCTACGACTCCGGCTCCTTCAGCCGCCCGGCCCACGATGCGGACCCCCTCGGCTCCGGATACAGCGGCTCCTCCGCCGGTGCGCCGGCGGCCCCTTCGGCCTACGACACCGGTTCCCTCAACCGGCCCTCCTACGACGCCGGCGCGTCCGGCCGCTCCTCCTACGACACCGGCACCTACAGCCGCTCCGGCTACGACTCCGGCGCCGACGGCTCCTCCTACGACACCGGCTCCTACAACCGGCCGTCCTACGACCCGGCGCAGGCCGGCTCGCCCTTCGACACCGGGTCCTACAGCCGGCCGTCCCGCGGCCCCTACGAGTCCGGCCCACGCGGCGGCTCGGCCGGCGGCGACCCGCTGACCGATCCCTCCTTCTCGCCGTCCGCGGGCTCCGGCGGCGACTCGGGGTCGCCGATCTGGTCCAGCCTGGAAACCGGGTCGCACCAGCGCCCGAGCGCCCCGCCGACTTATCCCGCGGAGCCCACCCGGTCCGCCGGTCCCCCCTCGGGCGGCGGCGACGCGGGAATCCCGGGCGGCATGGGCGGACGCACCGGCCCCGCCCACACGCCCGCGAGCGGGTTCGACGCCGCTCCTCCCGCCTACGGGCCGGGCTCCTACTCGCGCGACTCCTACGACGGCGGCCCCTACGGTGCCGCGCCGCCCCCGCCCGGGCCGCAACCGGGCGACCCGGTCCCGCCGGCGCCGGGTGCGGGCGATCCCGGTTACGGCTACGGCGGTCCGCAGCAACCGCAGCAGCCCTCCTGGGACCAGCGGCCGTGGGGCGGCGCCTCCGGGGAGCAGCCGAGCATGGCCCCGCGCACGGGCTACGAGCCGCCCGCACCCTACGGTCCCGGCGGCTACCCGCCGGAATACCACGACAGCGGGCCCTACGGCGCACCGCCGCCCCCGCCCGGGCCCGCCCCGCAGAACGGCTACCCCGGCATCGGCGCCTCCCAGCAGGGACCGGCGCAGCAGCCCTACTCCGGCTACGCCGACGTCCTCGGCGACTACCCGCCGGCGATGGACCAGTACGGCTACCCCCCGGCGGGCCCTGCAGGCTACGACCCCGCACCCGGCGAGTGGCCGCCCTACCCGGGCCACCCCGACCAGCAGCAGGCACCGGACACCCCCCCTCCGCCTCCGCCCTACGACCAGGACGGATACGGCTACGGCTACGGCGGGTACCGCTAGCCGAAGACCCGGACCGCACGAAGGGCGGGGCGCGTCGGCGCGCCCCGCCCTTCGGCGTGCCGCCCCCCGCGAAGAAGGCGGTCGCGCACCCTGCGCGGATGTGGCACCCCCGTAGGCGAGCCACATCCGCGGAAACGGTTATCGACATCGCCGCGAATGCGCCCTCCGCACGGCCTGGATTGACTACATTTAGTGATGACCGAGGCTCGTCGGGTCACGGGCTCATTCGCCCGTCGACCCTCTGCGAGGCCGCTGTCCCCAAGCGCCATTCCGCTCGCACCCATCGGGGGTAGACATGCGCCACGACGCCCAGGGAACACCGACCCCGCATCGGGAGGAGGCCGCCGCTCCGCTCTCCCGCGTCCGCTCGCACTTCTTACTGAGCAACGTGCCCGGCGACGCCGCCGCCTCCCTCGTCGTCTTCCTCGTGGCGGTACCCCTGTCGCTGGGTATCGCCGTGGCGTCGGGGGCACCGCTGATCGCCGGCATCATCGCGGCCGTCGTCGGAGGCGTCGTCGCCGCGCTCGCGGGCGGATCGGCCGTGCAGGTCAGCGGCCCCGCCGCCGGACTGACCATCATCGTCGCCGACCTGGTCGCCACCTACGGATGGCGGGTCACCTGCCTGATCACGCTGCTCGCGGGACTGGTGCAGATCGGCCTGGGCGCCTGCCGGATCGCGCGAGCGGCGCTGGCGGTCTCCCCCGCGGTCGTCCACGGCATGCTGGCCGGAGTCGGTGTCACGATCGCGCTCGCCCAACTGCACGTGCTGCTCGGCGGGGATCCGCAGAGCTCGGCACCGGCCAACATCGCCGAGCTGCCCCGCCAGCTCGCCGACAACCACACCCCCGCGGTCGTCGTGGGACTGCTGACCATCGCCGTGGTCGTCGTGTGGCCGCGGCTGCCCGGCCTGCGGCGCATCCGCCGCCTGCCCGCGGCCCTGGTCGCCGTTGCGGGCGCGACGGCCGTGGCCGCGGTGGCCGACTGGAACGTCGAGCGGGTACACCTGCCCGACTCCCCCGCCGCGGCCTGGAACGGACCGATGCTGCCCGCCGGGGCCGAGCTGCACGGCGTGGCCATCGGCGTGGTCGCGGTGGCCCTGGTGGCCAGCGTGGAGTCGCTGCTGTGCGCCATCGCCGCCGACCGCATGCACGACGGGCCGCGCGTCGACCTCAACCGCGAACTGGTCGGCCAGGGCGCCGCCAACACCGCCAGCGGCGCGCTGGGCGGACTGCCCATCGCCGGGGTCATCGTGCGCAGCACCACCAACGCCCGCGCGGGCGCCCGCACCCCACTGTCGGCGGTGCTGCACGGCGTGTGGATCCTGGTGTTCATCGCGCTGTTCGCGCACGCCGTCGAACTGATCCCGCTGGCGGCCCTGGCCGGGCTGCTCGTGGTGATCGGGCTGCAGATGGTCAACCTCGCCCACCTGCGTGACCTCCGGCGCCACCGCGAGGCCGGCGTCTACCTGGCGGCGCTGCTGGCGGTGGTGGTCTTCGGGCTGCTGGAGGGCGTCGTCATCGGCTTCGCCCTGTCGGTGCTGGTCTCGCTGCGCCGACTGACACGGGTCAGCGTGCTCACCGAGGAATTCGAGGGACGGTGGCACATCGTCGTCCAGGGCTCGCTCACCTTCCTCGGCGTCCCGCGGGTGGCACACGTGCTGCGCACGGTGCCCAGCGGCGCCCACGTCGATCTGGACCTGCACGTGGACTTCATGGACCACGCCGCCTTCGAGTCGATCCACGCCTGGCGCTTGGACCACGAGCGCACCGGCGGCAGCGTCGACATCGACGAGGTGCACGAGAACTGGTACGAGCGCCGGTCGAGCCAGACCCCGCCCGCCGGCAAGACCGCGCCGGGCGGCCTCGCCCGGTGGTGGGCGCCCTGGGGCATGCGCGGCGGCTTCGATCCCGCCGCCCCGCCCTCGGGACTGCTGCTCAGCGGCGCGCGGGAGTACCACGCCAGCACGGCCGGCCGGATGCGGTCGCTGATGAGCCGACTGGCCCACCGCCAGCGGCCCGAGGCGCTGTTCATCACCTGCGCCGACTCCCGTGTCGTGCCCAACCTGATCACCGCCAGCGGCCCCGGCGACCTGTTCACGTTGCGCAACATCGGCAACCTGGTTCCCCGGCGCGACGGCGGACCCGCCGACGATTCCGTGGGCGCGGCCCTGGAGTATGCGGTGACGGTACTGGAGGTGCCGGCGGTGGTGGTGTGCGGCCATTCCGACTGCGGTGCGATGAAGGCGCTACTGGAAGGCACCGGCGAGCCCGATTCCGAACTGGACCGCCTGCGGCGCTGGCTCGCCCACGGAGACGCGAGTCTGGCCCGCGTCGACCGCGGCGGCCTGCACGCGGTGCCGGCGGCCGAGTCGCTGCGCGAGCTGTCGCAGGCCAACGTCGTCCAGCAGCTGGAGAATCTGCTCACCTATCCGGCGGTGCGGCGCCGGGTCGAGGAGGGGCGGCTGGAGCTGTCCGGGATGTACTACGACCTGGAATCGGCAGAGGTGCACGTGCTCGGCGCCGACGGCGCGTTCCTGCCCGTCGCCGCCGAGTCCGCACCCGCACCGCGTGCCCGGGAACGGGACACGGGAGCGGCGCCGGCCGCGCCTGATGATGGCGGCGCCGCCGATCCGCGGAGCGCGCAAGCCGCCCCGTCGAACTGACCCGGCGCTCCGCCGGGCGCGGTCTCGGCCGCGCCCGGCGGGACACGCCGATTCAACGGTCGTCGGCGTCGGTCCAGTCGTCCCGATCGTCCTTGCGGACCTCGGAGGAGTGGTAGAGGGCGAACGCGACGATGACGACGATCGCGATGATCGGCAGGGCGAACAGGATCACCCAGGTCGTGGACAAGGCAGCTCTCACCGGAACCCGACTCGCAACGGCACGGGCGCACGTCCGCGCCCGCGATACGCCCCCGCACGGCGCCTCACGCGGGACGTCCTGACCCGTCCAATCTATCGCCGCGTAGCGGTTCGTCGGTCGGCGAACCCCCGCGCTAGCGGACTTTCGGCGCGGGAACACGCACGACAGGCTCCGTCGGCCGCGGCACTGCCGCACGGCGAGGGGACCTCTCTTTACCAGATACTTCGTTGCTCGACCGCAACTGTCCGCATTCGGCCAACGCGAGACGCGAACCCACCGTGGGCAGCATGATCACTTGACGTGCACACAGCGGTGACCAGCGAGGAGAAGGATGGATCCGCCCGATGATCTGCCATGCTTGTGTCGGCGGCACCACCCGGCCACGAAAGGAGGTGACAACCATGGCCTTTCCCATCAAGCTCGCGTCCGTGCTCACCGGAGCAACCGTGGCGCAACTCCATCGTTGGCGGCGCGACCTACTGACTCCCGAAGTCGGGACTGATCCGTACCTGTACTCGTTTCGTGATCTCGTCGCGCTGCGGAGCTTCGTCAAGCTCCGTACAGACGTCTCGCTGCAAGCGATCCGCAAGGCGCTCAATCAACTGCGCGACCTCGACCTGACCGATCATCCGTCGGTTTACGAACTACGCACCGACGGCCGAAGCGTCTACCTCGTCGACGATGACGCTGTCACCGACCTAGTCAAGCGGCCCGGGCAGAGTCTGCTGCTCAACTTGGAAAACGTCTTCGCACCATTCGAGAACTTCCGCGGCGACCCTGTCGTCGACTTCCGCCGTCCGCGCCGCCATCTCCACGTCAGCGAGCACCGCCTGGCCGGCTGGCCCACCGTGGAGAACACGCGCATTCCCTTCGACACCATCGCCAAGCTGGTTTCCAGCGGCGATATCGGATTCGCGGACGTCGCCCACTTCTACCCCGACGTCAGCGCGGCGGCCGCATACGACGCCCTCGACCTCCAGTCCCAGGTCGAGAGTGTGGAGGCGAGGGCGGCGTGAAGTTCTTTCTCGACGCGAACCTCAACGTCGCCCTTGCCGCCTCTCTCCGGGCTCTGTTCATCGGACACGACTTCACTCCGGCGCACGATCTCGGCCTGCAGTACGAGCAGGACATCCCCTTGTTTCCCGAGGTCGCGCGCCAGGGTTTCGACTTCCTGATGACGCACGACCGGAACCAATTGCGCAATCTGGACGAACGACACGCACTGTGGAAATCCCGGCTGCATTGGGTCGGCTGGAAGGATTCGGGCCAACCGGGACTGCTGGGGCTGTCGCTGGAGACCGCAACGGTGACCGCGGCCCTCCCGCATATCCTCGCCGACACCCCGGACGAACCGACGTGCTACCACCTGAAGGGAGTTGCCGCGCAAAAGGAGCAGCGTCTGAAGTGCTCGTCGATCGCCATCGCCGCCTGGAAGGCGTAGGTGGCGCCCGCTGCCACGGGTAGCGGGGAAGAGTCGGCCGGTAAGCCGGATTTCGTCGGTCCGTAGCGGACCGGGCGGCCATCCATCTGGGGCTGCCGTTGCCGACAGCCTCGGTGCGGTCTACCCGCGAACTTCAGGCGGGCCGCCCTCGAACGTTCGCGCAGGGGACCGCGGTCCCCTTTTTTGACCTTGCTCCGGGTGGGGTTTACCGAGCCGACCGGATCGCTCCGGCCGCTGGTGGTCTCTTACACCACCGTTTCACCCTTACCACCGCGCGGCGGTGGCGGTCTGTTTTCTGTGGCACTTTCCCGCGGGTCGCCCCGGGTCGGTGTTACCGACCACCCTGCCCTGTGGAGTCCGGACTTTCCTCGACACCGCAACACGGTGCCGCGGCCGCCTGGCCGACTCTCCCCTCGTGCCCATTGTACCGCGTTGTGTGTCCGGTCGCGGTCCCGGCGCAGTGCGCACCGGGTCGGCGGGCACAACCGGCGGGCGTCAGGCGGAGCCCAGGTGCCCGGTGTCGTTGAGCGAGCGGACGAGCATGGGGCCGTCGCTGAAGCAGTCGATCCGCGACAGGCACCCCACGTCCAGGTGCATGCGGAACAGCGCCTCCGGCGGCGCCAGCAGGGCCTGCTGCAGCAGGACCTTGATGGGCGTGACGTGGCTGACCACGAGCACGGTGCGCCCCGCGTGGCGGGCCAGCAGCTTCTCACGCGCTTCGGCGACGCGCTCGGCGACCGCAGCGAAGCTCTCGCCGCCCTCCGGTGCCGCGCGGATGTCCGACAGCCACCGCTGCAGTTCCCCGGGCCGACTGCCCTGCACCTCGCCGAAGGTCAGGCCCTCCCAGGCACCGAAGTCGGTCTCGCGCAGCCCGCCGACCTCCTCCACCGGCAGCGACAGCTCCGCCGCGATCGGATCGGCGGTGTCGCGGGCGCGGCGCAGCGGCGAGGACACGACCACGTCGACCCCCGCCGCGGCCAGATGCCGGGCGGCGGCGCGCGCCTGGGCGTGCCCGGTTTCGGTGAGGCCGATGTCGCCCGCACCGGCGAACCGCCGCTCCACCGACATCGGCGTCTGGCCGTGGCGGAGCAGGATCAGCCGCGTCGGCGCGGTGTCGGGGGCCGCCCACCCGGTGGCGGCCGGCTGCTCGGCGCGGACTCCGGCGCCGCCGGCGGGTACGACCGCGCCGACCGGTTCCGCGGCACCGCCCGGCGCGCCGGCGGTCCCGGCATCTTCGGCAGCCGTCTGCGCGGCGCCGTCGGCTCCCTCGGCGCCGATGCGCACCGGACGGCCTTCGGCGGCGGCGTCCATGGCCTCGTTGGCCAGACCGTCGGCATGGGAGTTGTCCGCCCGCGGAATCCAGGTGTAGCGGACCTCGGCGAAGTCGGCCGCCTTGGCTCGGGCCTCCTCGACGAGCGGTTTCAGGGCCGCGTGCTTGACGCGCCAGCGGCCCGACATCTGCTCCACCACGAGCTTGGAGTCCATGCGCGCCTCGACGGCCGCGCCCGGAGCGATACCGCCGGCGGCGGCCAGGCCCGCGATCAGCCCGCGGTACTCCGCGACGTTGTTGGTCGCCACGCCGAGGGCTTCGGCGACCTCGGCCAGCAGTTCGCCGGTCGACGCATCGCGGACCACCGCGCCGAAACCGGCCGGTCCCGGGTTGCCGCGCGAACCGCCGTCGGCCTCGATCACCAGTCGCCGACTCATCCCGGCCACCTCCTGC
Organism: Streptomonospora litoralis; assembly: GCF_004323735.1. GTDB lineage: Bacteria > Actinomycetota > Actinomycetes > Streptosporangiales > Streptosporangiaceae > Streptomonospora > Streptomonospora litoralis. The sequence continues at coordinate 3,416,623 of NZ_CP036455.1, forward strand.
TCCTCTGGCCCCGCCGCGCGTGGTGCGTCCGCGCGCCGGACCCCGTATCGTCCGCGGCGGCGGCCTCTGACACAGCCCTTCTCGGCCGGTGCCGCCCCGTTCGCCTGCTTCGCCTCCGCCGACCGGCCCGTCCGGCTCACCCGGTGCGCCCGTGCCCGCCGGGTGCCGCCTACAGCCCCGACTCTCCGGTGCGGACGAGGATGCGGCGGCACTGGTCGCAGCGCAGCACCTCGTCCTCGGGGGCGTTGCGGAACTCGGCCAGCTCGGCGGTGCTCAGCGCGAGCTTGCAGCCCTCGCAGCGCCCGTAGCGCAGCGGAGCGGCTCCGACACCCTCGTGCTGGTCGCGCAGTTTGGTGTAGAAGGCGATGAGTTCGTCGGGGATCTCGCCGGCGAAGCGCTCGCGGCGGGTGAATTCGGCGGCGCGGTCGGCCTCGATCCCGCCGACCGCGGTGGCCCGCCGCTCCTCGGCCGCGTCGTGTTCGGTCTCGGCCTCCTCCAGCTCCTTGTTCAGCTGGGCCTCCTGTGACTCCAGGCCCTCGCGGCGCTCCATCACCTCCAGCACGATCTCCTCCAGCTCGCTCTGGCGGCGCTGCAGCGAGGCGATCTCCGACTGCAGGTGCTCCAGGTCCTTGGGTGAGGAGACCTCACCCGAGTCCAGGCGCTTGGAGTCGCGCTCGGCGCGCGTGCGGACCTGATCGACGTCGGACTCGGCTTTGCGCTGCTCGCGGTCGAGATCCGAAAGCGCCGTCGTCAGCGCGGTCCGGCGGTCGCGCAGTTCGGCGAGCCGGGCGTCGAGGCGCTGGACCTCCGCGTTCTCGGGCAGGTTGCGCAGCCGGTGCGCGAGCTGGGCGAGTCGGCTGTCGGCCTCCTGGAGGTCGAGCAGGCGCATCTGGTGGGCCGGTTCTGCTTTCACTTGGGTTCGGGGCTCCTTTGCCGGCGGCTGCAGCGGTGGCGGCGCCGCGCGCGGCACGCGCCGCGGCGGCGGAGGGATCGGCTCACAGCGCCAGTGACCAGGCGTCGGTGACGATCGTTGATACGCGGGTCTCCACGTTAGCCCGTTCGCCGCCCAGCGCGCTCACGAGTCGGGCGGCGCCCTCGGCCAGCCAGGGCCACTCGCTCGCCCAGTGCGCCGTGTCGACGAGGGCGGTGCCGCCGTGCTCGGCGAACTCCGAGGCGGGGTGGTGGCGCAGGTCGGAGGTGAGGTAGACGTCCACCCCGGCGGCGCGGGCGCGGTCCAGCAGCGCGTCTCCGGCTCCGCCGGAGACCGCGACACGCTGCACGGGGCGCTCGGGGTCGCCGCTGACGCGGATGCCGCCTGCCGTCCGCGGCAGCCCCGCCGCCGCGCGGGCCGCGAAGTCGCGCAGCGGCACCGGTTCGGGCAGCGCGCCGACGCGGCCGATACCGCGGCGCCCGGCCGGGTCGGCGGGGTCGGGGTCGAGCGGGCGCAGCGGGCCGGGCAGGCCCACGGCGGCGGCGAGCGCGTCGGAGACGCCGGGGTCCGCGGTGTCGGCGTTGGTGTGGGCGGTGTAGAGGGCGATGCCCGAGGAGATCAGCCGGTGCACGAGCCGACCCTTGGGCGTGGTGGCGGCGACGCCGGTGACACCGCGCAGCAGCAGCGGGTGGTGGGTGATGACGAGGTCGGCGCCCCATTCCCGGGCCTCTTCGACCACTTCGGCCACGGGGTCGACGGCGAAGAGGACGCGGCGCACCGGCTGGGCGGGCTCGCCGCACACCAGTCCCACGGCGTCCCAGGAGGCCGCCCAGGCGGGGTCGTAGACGCCCTCGAAGGCGCGCGTCACATCGTGCAGGCTGAGGTCGGCTGGCGATTCGGTCACGCACCGCACCCTAGCGGGCCGGTCGCGGGCACGTGCGCGATCGGCCGGGCGCGTTCGCCGAGGTCCGCGGAGGCCGCTCCCCCACCGGCGGACTGCCGCGCTTTCAGGTGCTGGCGGCCCGACCGCGGGGGCGGATGCAGCCGGCGGCGTAGACACCGATCGCGCCGGAGAGACCGCCCAGCACCAGCCACGCCCGGGCGACGCCCGGCAGCGCGGGATCGCCCCAGCCGAGCGGGGCCAGGATGAGGTAGCACACCAGCCCCAAGACGGTCGCCAACCCGGCCCGCGGCACCTTGAGCAGCCGCAGGAGCCACCACCCCACCAGCGGCGTAACCACCAGCCGCAGCGCCATCGCTCCGATGCCGAGCCCGATGTTGGCGCCCACCACATCGCCGCCGGCCTGCGAACCGATCAGCGACACGCCGCCGTAGGCGAGCAGTCCCACGACCCCGGTCGCTGCGCAGCCGACGGCGGCGCCGCGCCCGACACGGCGCCAGTCGGGCACGAACCGGCTTTTCGTCATGCCCTCCATCATGCCCGGTGCCCACAGGCCCTAAGCTGAGGCCGACCATGACTGATCTCGCTGAATCCCCGATCGGGGCCCATGTGCCCGTCGCCGGTGGCCTGGCCACCCGCGGCCTCGCCTATGCCGCCGACATCGGCGCCGAGACCGTCCAGGTGTTCGTCTCCAACCCGCGCGGGTGGGCGACGACGGCCGGCAGCCCGGACGAGGACGCCAAGCTGCGCGAGCGCACCGACCTGCCGGTGTTCGTGCACGCCAACTACCTGATCAACCTGGGGGCGCCCGACGACGGGATCGCCGAGCGCTCGGTGGCGTCGCTGCGGCACGCCCTGGGGCGCGGCGCCGACATCGGCGCGCGCGGCGTCGTCGTGCACACCGGATCGGCCGTGCGCGGCGGACGCGAGGAAGGGCTGGCGCGGATGCGCGCGCGGCTGCTGCCGCTGCTGGAGGAGTCGGCCGACGACGTGCCGCCCGTCCTGCTGGAGCCCATGGCGGGCCAGGGCCAGGTGCTGTGTGCGACGGTCGACGACCTCGCGGGCTACCTCGCGGCGCTGGACTGGCACCCGCGGGCCGGGGTGTGCCTGGACACCGCGCACGCCTTCGCCGCGGGGCACGACGTGTCCACCCCGGCCGGGATGAACGCGATGCTGGACGCCTTCGGCGAGGCGGTCGGGGCCGAGCGGCTCCGGCTCATCCACGCCAACGACTCCAAGGAGCCGTGCGGCAGCAACAAGGACCGCCACGAGAACATCGGAGCCGGCCACATCGGCACCGCCCCCTTCGGCGCGCTGTTCACCCATCCGGTGAGCGCGGGGGTCGCCGTCATGTGCGAGACGCCGGGCCCGGTGAAACCGCACGCCGCCGACATCGCGACGCTCAAAAGGCTGCGCGACGGAACCGGGGCGGCCTGACCGCCTTCGGCCCGCGGCCGCGTCGGGGACGCTCCCGCCGACGGCCGCGGGCCGAGCCGCTCCCGGGCGGAAGCGGCTCGGCGCCCGCTGTCAGCTCGTCGGGTGCTCGTGCTTGCCGGGGCGCGTTCCGGGCGGGCGCTCCATGGCGGCCTGGCGCGCCTGCTGAGTGCTGGCCCCGCCGTAGGTGCGCTCGCGCTCCCCGGCTTCGGGAGCGCGCTCGCGGGTGCCGCCTCCGCCGGCTTCCTCGGCCTGCTCCCGGCCGCGGCCGACGCCCTCGCCCGCGGATTCGCCCTCGCCGGCGGCTTCGCGGTCGGCCGCCGCGGACCGCGCGTCGGCGCGTCCGGCCGCGTAGGCGTCGGCGCCGCCGGTGGCCTCCTGCACGCGCCCGTGCCGCCAGCCGGCCGTGACTCCGTAGACCAGGAGCACGTCGATCGCGATGACCACCAGGGACCACACCGGGTAGGAGTCGATGAACGCGAGCTGGGCGAACGCGTTCAACGCGGCGAGGACGACGGTCAGGGCCCTCGCCCACATCCGCCCGGAAAGCATGGCGGCGCCCGCGAGGACGAGGACGATCCCCCAGATACCCAGGATCAGCCCCCACGTCGTGTAGCCGAAGACGAGTATCTCGCCCTCGGCGGCGACGAAGTACTCGGGCGTGAACATGGCGACGACGCCCTGCACGATGTTCACGGCGCCGACCACGAAGAGCATGGTGGCCGCGAAGATCGCCCATCCGTTCACCCGCGATCGCTGCATATCGTGCTCCTCCCCAGGACGAGGAGCACGTCGGTGCGCGTTTCCCCGCCCCTCTTTGTCAGCACTCGATCCAGCCTTACGATGCACGACGCGGACGCCCCGAATCCACAGCCGCCCCGTCAGGGTCGGGTAAAACAGCACAAAAACCTGATTCCCTAGGTTGTGCGGGGTGTCCTGCGGCATTCCGGCTCCGGTTGCGTCCGGACGCGGCGGGAGCGCGCCGGACCGTGGCATAAGGCCGGAATCGGACGCACAATGGAGGCGGAATCGGCGTCTCGCGCGGTTAAGGGCGCACGGCAGGGGCCACAATGGGGAAGACGGTCGTGGAAGGGCGGTGCGCATGGAACCGGTCAGCCTGGTGTTGGGGGCGGCACTCGCTCTCGGCGGGGTGATGATCGGCCGCCTGCTGCCGCGCCGCCGGCCGTCGGCGCCATCGGCCCCGCCCGCCGTCCCCGCCAAGCCCAGCACCCCCCAGCCGATCTGCGGCTGCGGCCACCACCTGGTCTTCCACAACCGGGAGAGCAAGCTGTGCCAGGCCCAAGTGGTGATCCCGGGCCGCTGGGTGGGCCAGAGCGGCGGGAGCTACCGGCCGTGCATGTGCCAGGGCTACCGCGGCCCGGTCCCGGTAGACGAGTACTACGCACCCGACATCATGGGCGGCGATTCGTGAAGCGCGGTGCCTTCGCCCGGCACCCGCTCTGCTGTGCTCGCGCCGGGCGCCGGGCCGCCGGGGCGCAGCGCGGTAGCGTGCGGGGGTGACCTACTCTCCGCAGAGCTCCCGCGCCTTCGGCGGCGGCCGCGGCACCGTGTGGGTGGTGGCCGGTGCTCCCGGGGCGGGCAAGTCGACGGTCGCCGAGGCGCTGCTGGCGTGCCTGGACCCGGTGCCGGCGCTGCTGGACAAAGACACGCTCTTCAGCGGGTTCGCCGCCGAGGTGCTCTCCGCCTACGGCCGTTCCTACGGCGAACGCGAGGGCCCGTGGTACGACGAGCACATCAAGGTGCACGAGTACGCCGGGATGACGGCCGCCGCGGCGCAGATCCGCGCCGCGGGGTGCCCGGTGATGCCGGTGGCCCCGTTCACCAGCCGGATCCGCGACGCCGACCGGTGGCGCGCGTGGGTGGGCGAACTCGGCGGCGAGCCGGTGCGCCTGGTGTGGGTCGCCAGCGACGCCGCCACCCTGCGCGCCCGCATCGGGGGGCGGGGGCGCTCCCGCGACGCCGGGAAACTCGACGGCTTCGACGACTTCGTGGCGCGGGTACGCCCCGACGAGCCGCCCCCGGTCGACCACCTCGCCGTCGACAACCGCCTGGGGGCCGCGCCGCTGTCCGAGCAGGTCGCGGCCGTTGCGGCGGCCGGCTCGAAGCCGTGTGGGCGTGCGGAGGGCGGGTAGACGGGCGGTATGGAGATCGGAACCGCTGAACTCATCATCATGGCACTGCTGCTCATCGGCATTCCGACCATCTTCGTGACGGTCGCGGCGCTGATGAGGCGGCGCTACCGCCGCAGCACCCGCGGCGACCGCTGAAAAGCGCCGGCCCCGGGCGGCGCCGCGGGCGCGGCGCGCTCCTCAGCGGTCATCGGCGCCTCCGCCCCGGGACTCGCCGACCCGGGTCACCAGCTGCAGCAGTCCCCAGGTGAAGTCGGCGGTGTAGGAGTAGGTGCGGTGGTCGCCCGCCGCCTCCGAGGCGGTGAAGGCCAGCCGCCAGCGCGCAGGCGCGGTTCCCTCCATCGGTACGGCCGGCGCGAACGCGCGGGCCACGTCCTCGACCACGCAGGACCACGGCACGAGGTCGTCGACGGCGTGCGGTTCGGGCGCCGGGGCGTCCTCGGCGCGCACCAGCCACTCGTGCAGCAGGGCGCCCTCCGGCAGCGTCACCACCTCGTAGCGCAGTTCGGGCCACAGCGGCACCGGCCAGCGGTGCACAGCGCAGGCGAGGTCGCCGAGGGTGCGCTTGCCGGTGCTATGCGCGGGCCCGAGCACCGTCTCGTAGCGCCGCAGCCCCGCCGGCGCGCGGGCGGAGCGCAGCATCGCCTGCCATCGGGCGTTGACCTCGCGCATCTCGGTGCGGGAGGCGTCCAGCTCGCGGCGCGCCTGGTCGACCAGTTGCGGCTGGAAGTCGGCCATGCGCCGCAGCAGCACGAGTTGGAACTCGCGCGGACCCATCGACGCCACGCGCCGGCACCTCCCTCGGGCGGTCCCCTCGCGGCTGCCGGCGCCCCGCGGGCCGGGCCCGCCCGGCCGACGCCGCGCTCGGCGCGGAGCCTACCAGCGCAGCAGCGCGGCGACGCCGTCCTCCTCGGCCAGTACCGCGGCCGCTTCGGGCGGCAGCAGCGTCACCTCGGCACCGGAGGTGAACCCCAGTTCGATCATGCGTTCACCCAGGTCGGGTTCCTCCGCCATGGCGTCGTGGGACTGCCCGGGCGGCAGCTCCCCATGAGGGTAGTACCCGCCGTCGGGTGCCCGATGTCCGCGCAGCTCGCGCATACCGTCCAGGACGAGGTGGGCGACGCGGTTCTCGCGGAAGGCGCCGAGGGTGTCGCTGAGGCCCGTGGTGCCCGCGCCGCCGGAGCGGGTGGTCTCGCGCGCCTGCTCGGCGAGGGCGCGGCAGCGCCGCCGCCGCGCCTCCTCCAGTTCGGGGCGTACGAGAGCGGCGATCTCGGTCAGCGACAGCGATTCGGCGACGCGGTCCAGCAGCACGACGTCGCGGCGGGCCGGCGAGGAGGCGAGACCCTTGCGCACGGCGTCGATCAGGCGGGCGTCACCGGTGACGGCGACCGAGCGCCAGCCGTACTCGTCGGCGATCTCGCCGATGCGGGGCCGCAGCGAGGAGAGGTAGCGCAGCAGGTTGTCCTCGACGCGTCGGTCGAACCGGTCGAAAGCATTGGCGCCGCGCGAGGGGCTGCCGGCTTGGCCGGTGGCGGCCGGGGCGCGCATATTGCGCCAGTCGTCGGTGTCGAGCTGGAAGGACAGCCGGGTCACCTCCGAGGCCACACCGAAGCGCAGGTCGATCACGCGCACGCCCTCGTGGGAGACCGCCAGCACGCCGGCGGGCGCGCCGAGGGTGAGCGCCCCGGCCAGTGGGCGCAGGTAGGGGCGCGACTGCAGGACCGCGCAGTCGTCCAACGGCATCTGCACCGTGAGCGTGTGCACCTCGTCGGTACTGACAGGGGCGAACAGGGCCCTGCCCACTCCCGACTCGGCGCTGTCGAGCACGGACTCGATCTCCGGCTGGAGCCGGTCGAGGCGCGCGAGCACGGCGTTGGCACGGTCCTTGCCGCCGTCGCCGGCGGCCGCTCGGCTGCGCACCGCGCCCAGGGCGTGGCCCACGGCCAGGCGCCAGGCGGGCGAGGCCGATTTGTCGCGCGGGTCGGCGGTGGCATACACGGTCAGCACGCCGATGTCGTCGCGTATGGCGGCCAGGTCGCGAACCGAGGTCGGATCAATGGTCACGCTCATCCCGCCCATCGTCGAGGTTCCTGCGAATCCACCGGAGGTCGCGCCTCCTCCCTCACAGGACACCAGGAGCGCCTCAAACGCCGGGTCGCCGGCCGGTCACACACGCCCCAAAAAAGCGGTCGGCGACGGGCCCCGCGCAGCGTCCGCCCCGGCGGTCGCGCCCGTCGGCCGTGCACCGGCGTGACAACCGCCGCCGGTGCCAGGACAATGCACCGGGTGAACATGAGCGAGAAAGTGGACCTGCCAACGTGACGATCAGTATCGACCAGCGCATCGCCGAGGAGATCGGCGTCAGCCAGCACCGGGTGACCGCGGCCGTCGGGCTGCTCGACGACGGTTCCACCGTCCCCTTCGTCGCCCGCTACCGCAAGGAGGCGACCGGGGGCCTCGACGACGCCCAACTGCGCCATCTGGAAGAGCGCCTGCGCTACCTGCGGGAGCTGGAGGAGCGCCGCGCCGTCATCCTGGAGTCGGTCCGCTCCCAGGGCAAGCTCGACGAGGCGCTGGAAGCGCGCATCAACGAGGCCGACTCCAAGGCGCGGCTGGAGGACATCTACCTGCCTTACAAGCCCAAGCGGCGCACCAAGGCCCAGATCGCCCGTGAAGCCGGGCTGGAGCCGCTGGCCGAGTCGCTGCTGGGCGATCCGGAGCAGGATCCGCAGACCGTCGCCGCCGGCTACGCCGATCCCGACAACGGCGTCGCCGACGCCGCCGCCGCGCTGGAGGGCGCCCGGGCGATCCTGGTGGAGCGCTTCACCGAGGACGCCGACCTGGTCGGGGAGCTGCGCGAGCGGCTGTGGTCGCGCGGGCGGCTGGCCGCCGCGGTCCGTGAGGGCCGCGAGCAGGACGGCGCCAAGTTCTCCGACTACTTCGACTACGCCGAGGCGCTGACGGCGCTCCCCTCCCACCGGGTACTGGCGATGTTCCGCGGGGAGAAGGAGGAGGTGCTCGCCCTCACCCTGCAGCCCGAGGAGGACGCCGCGGCGGACGACCCGTCCGCCCCCGGCCCCTACGAGCGGGCGATCGCCGCGCGCTTCGGCATCGCCGACCGGGGGCGTCCGGCCGACCGGTGGCTGGTGGAGTCGGTTCGCTGGGCCTGGCGCACCCGCGTGTTCGTGCGGCTGGACATCGACCTGCGGATGCGGCTGTGGCAGCAGGCGGAGGACGCGGGCGTGGGGGTGTTCGCCGCCAACCTGCGCGACCTGCTGCTGGCCGCGCCGGCCGGCACCCGGTCCACCATCGGACTCGACCCCGGCCTGCGCACCGGCGTCAAGGTGGCCGTGGTCGACGCGACCGGCAAGGTGGTGGCCACGGACACGGTCTACCCGCACGCGCCGCAGCGGCGCTGGGACGAGGCGCTGGCCACGCTCGGCAAGCTGGTGCGCGAGCACGCCGTCGAGCTGTTGGCCATCGGCAACGGCACCGCCTCGCGCGAGACCGACCGGCTCGCCGCGGAGCTGGTCAAGCTGATGGGCGCGGGCAAGCTGACCAAGGTCATGGTCTCGGAGTCGGGCGCCTCGGTCTACTCCGCCTCCGCCTACGCCTCACGCGAGCTGCCGGAGTTGGACGTCTCGCTGCGCGGCGCGGTCTCCATCGCCCGCCGGCTGCAGGACCCGCTCGCCGAACTGGTCAAGATCGACCCGAAGTCGATCGGGGTCGGCCAGTACCAGCACGACCTCTCGGAGAACAAGCTCTCGCGGTCGCTGGACACCGTGGTGGAGGACTGCGTGAACGCGGTGGGGGTCGACGTCAACACCGCATCCGTGCCGCTGCTGTCGCGGGTCTCGGGCATCAGCTCCGCGGTCGCGCAGAACATCGTCGAGCACCGCGACGCCAACGGCCCCTTCACCGCCCGTTCGGGGCTGAACCGGGTGCCGAGGCTGGGGCCCAAGGCGTTCGAGCAGTGCGCCGGATTCCTGCGCATCCGCGGCGGCGACGACCCGCTGGACGCCTCCAGCGTGCACCCGGAGTCCTACCCGGTGGTGCGCCGCATCGTCGCCGAGACCGGCGGCGGCGTGTCCTCGCTGATCGGCGACGGCGCGAAGCTGCGATCGCTGCGGCCCGCCGACTTCGTCGACGACGCGTTCGGGCTGCCCACGGTCACCGACATCATCGCCGAGCTGGAGAAGCCCGGGCGCGACCCGCGGCCGGAGTTCAGCACGGCCTCGTTCAAGGAGGGCGTGGAGACGCTGGCCGATCTGCGGCGCGGCATGATCCTGGAGGGGATCATCACCAATGTGGCGGCCTTCGGCGCGTTCGTGGACGTGGGCGTGCACCAGGACGGGCTCGTGCACGTGTCGGCGATGTCCAAGAGCTTCGTCAGCGACCCGCGCGACGTGGCCAAGCCGGGCGACATCGTCAAGGTCAAGGTGATGGACGTCGACACCGACCGCAAGCGGATCGCGCTGAGCATGCGCCTGGACGACGATCCCGACTCCGGCGAGCGCGGCGGCAAGAGCGGCGGCGGCAAGGACGACGGCACAGGGCGCGGCGGCGGCCGCAAGAGCAAGGGCCGCGGCGGCGGCAGAGGCGGGCGCGACGGCGGCCGCGACAGCGGAGGCGGCGGAGGCGCCATGGCCGACGCGCTGCGGCGTGCGGGCCTGGACAAGGGCCCCGGATAGCCGGAGCCGCGGCGGGGGTGCGCGGTCGGCCGCACCGGCGCGCGCCGCGCTCCCCCGCGGGTGCCGAGTCCGCCGCGGATGCCGCCGCCTCGCGGCGCCCGCGCTGCCGCTGCGGACCCTAAGGGCCCGACCGCGGCCCGGACCGGGGCGGGGCTGCCGGCCCACCGGCTGCGGGCGAAGCCTCCTCGGGCGGGCCCTGGCCGGGCGCGGCGGCGCCGGGCGGCGGGCGGTTGCCCGCGTTGCGCCGGTGCAGCAGCAGCCCCAGCCAACTGGCCACCAGCAGGACGGCTCCGGCGAGCAGCAGCACGGCCGCCACCGCGATCGCGCCGTCGGTGACGTCCCACACCAGCTCCGGCACTCCGACGGTCACGCCCGCGATGCCCAGCACCAGCAGCACCGCGGCCCGCTCCCGGGTGTAGTAGGCGATGCACAGCGCGGCCACCGCCAGCGTGCTGCCGTATCCCCAGGCACTGTTGTCGCTCCAGGCCAGCAGGGTCTGGCAGGCCGCCAGCGCCAGCCCCGCGCCCAGCCCCAGGCCCAGTCGGCGCTCGGCCGCGACGCCCAGCGAGGACAGCACCGCCCACACCAGACCCAAGCCCATCCATGCGGCGCCCAGCACCAGGCTGTAGTCGCTGCGGTCGGGCATGATCTCCTCGACCAGCGACCCGACGAGGCCGACACCCATCCCCCACACCGTCACCTGGCCCACGGCCGAAGGCAGCGCCGCATAACCGGCGGCGGCGATCGCCAGTCCGACCAGCGGCGGTAGGTACATGAGCTCGCCGTCCACGGCCACGCCCACGGCGAAGGCGCCCAGCGCCGACGCGAGCGCCAGCAGCACCCCGGCGATGCGGCGGCGGACCGTGGGAACGCGGTTGCTCCGGCCCCGCATCCGGTGGGGGCCGCCGGCCATGAACACGGCGGCGCCGACGGCGACGACGGCCAGCACCGCCAGGAGTGCGATGCGGGCGTCGTCGGAGAGCTCCTCCCAGGACGCTGCGGCCAGTGCCACCGCCCCGGCCAGCACCAGACCGCCGCCGATGTATCCGGCGATCTCCATCCAGCGCACGCCGCCGCGCCCGGGTGCGGCCGCGTCCAGCGCGATCCGCACCTCCTCGGCCTGCGCCGGCGAGAGCACGCCCCGGTCGACGAGGCCGCGCAGCGCCGCTTCGCGGGGCTTCGACTCGCTCACCTGATCCCTCCTCCTCGATCCGCGCGCGACCGGTTCCGCCCGGTCTCCCACATCCCATCGTGTAGGTCCCGAGTGCGGCTTGAGTATCCCTACTCAGGGTCCCGGTCCGCAGGGATCCGGCGCCCCCGGCCCGCAGCGGACGCCGCAGCGGCGCGGCGGAAGGCGGCAGAAGGCGGCGGAAGGCGGCTCGGGTCTGTTGTGCGGCCTTGTGCAGGCCTTGTGCGCAGCTGCGACCGCGGTCCGGAGACCTCCTGCTCTAGCCGCCTGCGCAACTACCGCAACCAGCACGTCCACGATTAGCTCCGCCGCGACGCGGCACCGGGGGGCCGGCGGAGCTGGTGCGCCTTGGGCGGAGACCGCCGGGCAGCGGGCGGTGAACGCCCCTATTCGATTGCGGCCACGGCCGCGGCGTACTCGACCAGCGCGCTCACAACGGGCGCGGCCATCATGACGACGAAGGCCAGTCCGGCCCAGACCCGGTTCCCCGGACACCGGAAGCTCACGGCGCACAGCACCAGCGCGGGCACGCCGAACACGAGCACGGCGCCGACTTGCACCGCCAGCGACGAGGTCACGGCGAAGGCGATGAACAGCGCGATGGCGCAGCAGAGCCCGGCGATCCCTGGAAGGCGGGCGCGGTCGGCGTGTCCGGGAGGCGCGGGGAACGGCGCGTATCCGGGGTGGTAGGGGTTCACATGTCACCTGCCATGAGTGCCGTGTGCACTCCGAACGTATAAAAGGCCACGAACACGACAGTCGTGATGAACGGGCCGCTCACGGCCAGGAGTATGGCCATCACCGACGACGCCGAAGGCCCTTCGGTCCGACGGGACTGCACCGCTTTGACGATCGCGATGATCCCCAGGACCGTGGGAAGCAGTAGCGCGACCGGACGCCGCAGCCCCCAGAGCACGTCGATCGCGGCGATCATCTCGGCGTCACTATGCGGCTCATCGGAAGAGCCGAGCCTGGTGATCATGGTCATGTCCGCGCTGAAGCCGATGGCGATCGCCAAGCCGAGGGACACCGCGAACCCTGCGACCACCAGCGACCATGTGCTCCTGCTCATACGTGAATGCAAGGCTTCCTTCCAACTCACGCAGTCACCACTGACTGGGGGGCCATTGCATCGCCACCCGTGGCTCTGCGGCCGCAGTGACCTTACCCAATCGGCGGAATCCGCGCAGCCGCGGGGGTTGTTCGCCGACCCGCGGTTCTCGCGTGATCCAGCGCCCCGACGGCCGTGGAGAGCTCCTGCAACCAGGCTTCAAGATCAGTAGGGACCACCCACGGTTACCTACCTTGGGTGGCCATGACATCGCAAACTGTCGTTGCAGTACTAGGACGGCAGAGGGCCGGACCTGCGGTGAACGAGTCGGGTGCTCGCCGGTGGCGGTGATCGGCGGAGGGCGGCAGGGGTCTGCTGTGCGGCCTTGTGAACTGCCGGGCGACGGGTGGACTTCACCGGAAAGCAGCAGCAAGGGCGGCGAATGGTGGAGGCGGCGGCCATCGCACCCGGTGCCCGCCGGTCGGGCGCCAGACGCGAGCGGCACGGGTCCGCTTGGCGGCCTTGCTGGCCTGCCGGGCGACGGGCGGTCTTCACTCAAAAGCGGCGGCGGTGGCAGCCGAGCCGGGCCCGCGCCCACCGCACCGCATGCCCGCCGGTGGCCCACCCGGCGGGGGCGGCGGGGCCGAGCCCGCGGTAGTCGGCGGCGTCCATGCAGCCGGGTCGGGGCCACGAGACGCACGTACGTGCGGCGGCACCCGCCTCGGCGCCGCCCCGAGGCGCCACCCACGCACCGTGATTCCGCGATACGAAACAACGCGGGGCGTTTTGTCCAGCAATGCCCGATTTCCCAGCGGGCCCGCAGCCGCGCTGCGGCGGCGGTGGCGCACGAGGCGCACCGAATGGCGCGAAAACGCCCCTGACGTCGACTTTTCGTGCACCTCGTCGCCACCGCGCCCGCCGAGGCCGCCCGCAAAACGGGCATAGGACCCCAAAAGCCCACCCCATCGGGTCGTGGAGCTCCCGGCGGCCGCCCCCGGGCGCCACGAGCGACGTGTCGTCGCCCCCGGGCCCCGATCCGGCGCGGCCACCGGGCCGTGCGGGCACCCGCGACCGCGCCCCGCCGCGCGGCTGCCTGCCCGCGCGGGCCCGGCCGGAACACGGCGGCGACGCCTCCCCGCCCCCGCGCCCGCTACGTCCGACGTTCCGGAGTCGGCCGCGGAGCCCGCGGCGATCGCGGCCGAATTCCCACAAAACGCCGCTGGATCTCGTCATACGGGCACAATCGCCGCGCCGCCCTGCGACATAGCGGGCACGCGAGCGCCTCCCGGCTCCCCCGCGCCCTCGCCGACCCCGTCGCGTGGGTCACCGGCGGGTACCTGGCCCATTGGGCGCGGGCTGGGCCCTCCGCCACCGTCGCCGCCGCTTTTCCCGAAGACCACCCGCACCCCGGCAGACCAACAAGGCCGCACAGCAGACCCGAGCCGCCCGCCGCCGACCGCCGCCACCGGCAAGCACCCGACCCGGCGCCGGCTAGCGAGGCGGCGCCGCGGCGGTCACAGCGTCGCGGGAGCCACGGCGGGGCGGCGCGGCATCGCCGTCAGGAACCGTACTCGGCGCGGATGCGGTCGGCGAAGTGGGAGAACTCGCAGCCGTGCAGGAACGCCGAGCGCATCGTGGCGGGGTCGGCGGCGCCGGTGCCGGCGATGTCGAAGGCGGTGCCGTGGTCGACCGAGGTGCGCAGGATCGGCAGTCCCACCGTGACCGAGATGGTGCCGTCGAAGTCGAAGGTCTTCGCGGCGATGTGGCCCTGGTCGTGGTACTGGGAGAGGACCCCGTCGTAGCGGTCCTGCAGCAGTTGGTGGAAGACCGAGTCGGCGGGCACCGGTCCGGCGACGTCGGATCCCCGGGCGCGCACCCGCTCCACGGCAGGGGCGAGGTGGTCGATCTCCTCGGTGCCGAAGGCGCCGTTCTCGCCGCCGTGGGGGTTGATGGCGGCAACGGCCAGGCGGGGCTCGTCGTGGCCGAAGACCCGCAGCGCGGTCAGCGCCTCCTCGATCGCGCCGACCTGGTGGTCGGTTCCGCACTGGTCCAGCGCCGTGCGCAGCGAGACGTGGCGGGTGGCGAAGAAGATCTTCTTGCCGCGCACCACGAACATGGTGTTCTGCCGGGTGACGCCGGTGAGCGCGCCCAGCATCTCGGTGTGGCCGAGGTGCTCGCTTCCGGCCGCCCAGATCGCCTCCTTATTGATGGGGCCGGTGACGACCCCGGAGACGCGGCGCTCCATGGCCGCGCCGGTGGCGACCTCGATCGCGCGCACGGCGGCGGCGCCGGCCCGCTTGTCCACGGTCCCCCAGGCGAGCTCGGCCTCGCCCAGCTCGCCCAGGTCGAAGCAGTCGATCACACCGTCTCGCTCTTCCGGCAGATCCCAGGAGTGCAGTTCGCGGATGCGCACGTCCAGGCCGCACACGTCGGCGGCGCGGCGCAGCACCGCCGGGTCGGCCACCACCACGCCGCGGGCGGAGGCGGTCGTGCCGATCTCGGCCAGAGTGCGGACGGTGATCTCGGGGCCGATGCCCACCGGGTCTCCGACGGTGACGGCGAGGGCCGGGCGTCCGGTGGCGGGTTCGGCGGTCTCGGGCATCTCTTTTCCCTCCCAGGAAGCGGGTCCGGCCGCGGCGAGGGCGGTCGGACGGGTGTCGCTGCTCGTCGCGCGGCGCCGGTCGGCGGCCGCTGACGGGGTCAGGCCCGCGGCGGTGTGCGCGGGCATCCGGCGGTTTCGGAGGACTCGGCGGGCACGGCGGGCTCGGCGGCTCCGGAATAAGGCGGGGTCTGCGGCGGATGGGGCGAGTGCGGGGCGTGGTGCTCGGGCACCTCGGCCGGAACCGTGCGCAGGCGCCCCCGCACGGCGCGGCGCAGCTCGGCCAGGCACTCCACCAGTGCGGAGTCGTCGCCGACCAGGCCGCCCTTGGTGACGACGGGGATCTGGTCGAGGGCGCCGCCGCTGAGGCGGCCGTGCACGGCGAGCGGGACGACCTCGCCGTCCACCTCGAACGCGCGCGCCTCCAGGGCGTCCAGGACGGCCGAGGTCACCTCGCCGCCGCTGGTGTAGAGGCCGCTGGGCCGGGCCGGGCCCTCGGCTCGGCGCACCGCATCGCCGACCAGGGCGGCCAGCAGGCCGGGCAGGGCGAGCTTGGCCGCCCCGGGCAGCTCGACGACGTCGCGGGCGGACTGTGCGGTGCGCAGTACGACCGGTTCGGGGAAGGCGGCCGCCCGGAGGTGGTCGGTGAGTTCCCGGGCCAGCGCGGTGCGGTACTCGCCACCGTCCCGGGCCAGGCGGGCGGCGTCGACGTCGACGAAACGCACCGGCCCGCCGCGGGCGACCGCGTCGAGCTGGCGGCGGGTCAGCTCGGTCGCGCTGCCCACGACCCCCAGCAGCGGTCCGGCTGCTGCGGCGCGCCCGCGCAGCTCCAGTGCGTCGGCCAGCAGCGCCCCGGCGGGGCCGGGGTCGACGGCGAGCCACACCGTCCCGTCGTCGCGGTGGACGACTGCGGCGGCCTGGGCGATGTCGGCCAGGTGCTGCTCGGTGAGCGCGTCGCAGAGCACGACGGGCTCCTCACCGGCGGCCAACTGGGCGGCGAGCGGACCCTGGGCGATGCGGCGCAGCGGGACGTGCCGCACCGCCAGCCCGGTTTGGGCGGCGAGAATGTCGCCCACGACGCTGGTGCGCATCGGGTTGAGCGGGTCCAGGGCCAGCTCCGTGCGCTCCAGCGGGACTCCGTCGAGCAGTTGCACGCCGTCGACGGTGACACGTCCGGAGTCGGGGAAGGCCGGTACGAACAGGGCGCGCACCGGCACGGACTCCGCCACGCGCTCGCGCACGGCCCGCCACGCCGCCTCCAGTTCCGCGCCGACGTTGCCCCGCAGGGTGGTGTCGGTGCGCTTGACCACCAGGCCAACCGGCCAGACCGCCTCCACCGCGTCGGCGACCAGGTCGCCGGCCTGCTCGGCGGGGACGTGGCGGCTGTCGAGGTTGATCACCACGGCGTCGTAGTCGCGGGCCGCGCGCGGCGCCTGCTCGGGAGTGACCGTGGCCACACGCATCCCCGCGCGGGCGAACCGGGCGCCGGTCGCGTTGGCGCCGGTGAGGTCGTCGGCGACGACGAGTACCTGGGCCACGGTCGTCCTCCTATCCCAGAATCAGCGCGGCGATGCCCAGCAGCGGGAGGCTGGCAAGCCACAGGGTGGTGGTGGCGCCGGTCCACATCTTCATCGCCGCCCCTCCGGAGAGACCGGTGAAGCGGGTCACGACCCAGAAGAACGAGTCGCTGACGTAGGAGAAGACGAAGGAGCCGGAGCAGGCCGAGAGCACCGCGAGCGTCGGGTCGACCCCGGCCGACTGCACCAGCGGTGCGCTCAGTGTGGCGGCGGTGATGATGGCGACGGTGCCCGACCCCTGGGCGATGCGCACGAACGTGGCGATGAGGAACGGCATCAGGAACATCGGGACCGGCCACTGCGACACCGTCTCGGCGAGGGCGTCGCCGACACCCGACTGGCGCAGCACTTCGCCGAACGCGCCGCCGGCACCGGTGATGAACACGATCATGCCGGCGGAGGCGGCCGCCGAGGTGAGCCAGCCGACCACCGTCTTGCGGCCGGTGTGCAGCCGCGGCAGCAGGTACACGGCGATGACCAGGCCGATGAGCAGTGCGATGGCGGGCTCGCCGATGAACGCGAACAGCTCGGCGATGCGGCTGCCCTCGGCGGTGGCACCGGTGACGGTGTTGCCCACGATGAGCAGCAGCGGCAGGAGCAGCGGAAGCGCGGCCAGGGCCGGATTGATCCGCGGTTTGCCGCCGGACTCCTCCCCCGCGTCCGACTCCCCGTCTTCCTTGGAGACGCCTGCGCCGGCGCCGGCCGAGCCGATGGTGGCCGTGCCGGCGGTTCCCGCCGCGCCCGAGCCGCGGCCGCCGGCGGCCGCCCCCGCGGTGCCGCCGGCGGCGGCGAGCTCGGGCACGAGGTCGGGGTCCAACTCGCGCTCCAGGCGCGGCCCCATGATGCGGGCGTAGGCGACCACGACCGGCACCAGGATGGCGGCCATGGCCACTCCGGCCAGGATCACGGTTCCCAGGTCCGCGCCGAGCAGCCCCACGGCGGCCAGCGGGCCGGGCGTCGGGGGGACGAGGTGGTGGGTGACGGCCAGGCCGCCGGCCAGCGCCAGGCAAACCCCGACGAGCGGCTTGCCGTAGCGGCGCGCCAGGGTACGCGCCAACGGGTGGAGGATGACGAAGCCGGAGTCGCAGAAGACCGGAACGGACACGACGGCCCCGGTCGCCGTCATGGCGACGTCCTCGCGGCCCTTGCCGAAAGCGCGGACGAACATCCGGGCGAGCGCGTCGGCGCCGCCGCTCTCCTCCAGCACCTTGCCGATCATGACGCCGAGTGCGATGACGATGCCGATCCCGGCGAGGGTGTTGCCGAAGCCGGTGGTGATGTGGTCGATCAGCTCGGTTACCGGGACCCCGGCGACCACGCCGGTGACCAGCGCGCCGGCCAGCAGGCCGACGAAGGCGTCCAGCCGCGACCATACGATGATCGCGACCACGGCCGCGACGCCGAGGACCAGCGCCGCGAGCAGCTGCACATCCATGTCCGCCCCTTTCGTGGGGTCAATCGGTCGCCGCAGGCGTGATGGGGTCGCCTGCGGTCGCGACGACGCGGAGTCGGCAGGAGGGGTCCGCGTCGAAGGTGCGGGCGTCCTCGTCACCGATTCCGTCGTCGGTGACCAGGACATGGGGGCCGGGCGCAACGGCCCAGTAGTGGTGTTCGGCCGCGTTGGCCTTGCTGGAGTCGGCGACCACCACGACCTCGCGGGCGCTGCGCATCTGCAGCTCCTTGATCGCCGCAAGTTCGGGGCTGGGGCAGTTGATCCCGCGACCGGGGACCACCCCGTCGGCGCCGATGAAGGCGATGTCGGCGGTGAGCCGGTCGAGCACGCCGCGGGCGTAGTCGCCCACGATGGATCCCCGGCGCCGCCGCACACGGCCGCCGAGCACGATCAGCTCGACGCCTTCGGCGTCGTGCAGGGCGGTCATCGGACCGAGCCCGTTCGTGGCGACCGTGGGCCCGAAGCGGGAGGCCAGGCGCTCGGCGATGAAGGTGGTCGTGCTGCCCGCATCGAGCAGGACCACGTGGTCGTCGGCGACCAGGTCGGCGGCATAGGCCGCGATACGCCGCTTGGCGGCCGCGTGGCGCCGGCTCTTCTGCGTCCAGGACAGCTCCCCGCCGGTGGGCGAGGGCACCGCGCCGCCGTGGGTGCGCACGACTTTGCCGGCCTGTTCCAGCTCGGCCAGTCCCCGCCGCACCGTGGAGGGGCTGATGCCCAGGATCCGAGCCAGGTCTTCGACCCGCTGGATGCCGTCGATGACGGCGTCCAGCAGCTCCTGATGGCGCACTGCACACTCCCGGCTGCTCATTTCACGCAGATGAACAGCCCAAGAATGACTCAGATGCTCATATTAAGCAACCTGTAAGCCCGATCGTGACTGAAACACGCAAAGCACTGAAAGCTGCACGCTCTGGGGGCGGGCGCGCGGTCGTCGGGCGGGGTGCCCGGCGGTGGCCCAGCCGGCTGAGGGGCGGCTCGGGTCTGCTGTTCGGCCTTGTCGGTGGAGCGCCCGGCCTCGGTGTCGCTGTGCTCGTCCAACGCCCGGAAATCACCAAATCCGAGTCGTTCTTTGGCGAAAACCTCGCGCTCGGCGGCCGGATGAACCGGCGGACCGGACATATCGGCGCCGGCCACCCTCGCACGAGCCACCGCCCGCGGCCAGCACCCGGACTTCCCTTCGCCGACGGCCGCCACCGGCGGGCACCCGGCCCGACAACCGCAGGCGCAACCCACCGCCGCCCTCGCCGCCGCTCTCCAGTAAAGACCACCCGCCACCCGGCAGACCACCAAGGCCGCCCAGCAAACCCGAGCCGCCCCCGCACCGCACCCTTTCAGCCCGGGTGGTCCAGCAGGTTCCGGACGGCGGCTGCGATGCTTTCCGGGTCGAGGCCGACCGACGCGAGGATTCGGCTGCGGGATCCGTGCGGCAGGAACCGGTCCGGCAGGGCTCGGGTGGCGACGCGGGTGGTTGCGCCCGCCGCGGAGAGCTCCGCGGCCAGGCGCATGCCCAGCGAGCCCGTGGTCACCGTGTCCTCGACCGCGACGACGAGGTCGTATCCGGCGGCGAGGGAGACCAGCGCGGAGGAGACCGGGGCCGTCCACCGCGGGTCGACCACGCTCGCGGCGATCCCCCGCCCGTCCAACTCGGCGGCCGCCTCCAGGCAGGCGGCGGCCAACGGGCCCGCCGACACCAGCAGGACCCGGGCACCCGCCGCCTCGCGCAGCAGGTCGCAGTCGCCGATGCGGCGCACGGCCGGGATGTCGGAACCCACCGCGGACTTGGGATAGCGCAGCGCCGTGGGGCCGTCCGCCGTCGCCACCGCCTCCCGGAGCAGTTCCCGCAGGCGGGCGCAGTCGCGGGGAGCGGCCAGGCGCAACCCGGGCACCACCGGGAGCAGCGAACCGTCCCACATGCCGTGGTGGCTGGCCCCGTCGGGGCCGGTCACCCCGGCGCGGTCCAGGATGAACGTGACCGGCAGGCGGTGCAGCGCGACGTC
Organism: Streptomonospora litoralis; assembly: GCF_004323735.1. Classification (GTDB taxonomy): domain Bacteria; phylum Actinomycetota; class Actinomycetes; order Streptosporangiales; family Streptosporangiaceae; genus Streptomonospora; species Streptomonospora litoralis. The sequence goes on from NZ_CP036455.1 coordinate 3,436,596, forward strand.
GGCCAGCACCTGGTCGAAGGCGCGCCCCAGAAACGCCGCGTAGACGGCGACCACTGGGTGCATACCGCCGAAGGCGAGTCCGGCCGCCGATGTGACGGCGTGCTGCTCGGCGATACCGACGTCGTGGACACGGTCGGGGAATCGCTCCGCGAACGGGCCGAGCCCGGCGGGCAGCCGCATCGCGCCCGTCACGCAGACCACGTCCGAGCGCTCGGCGCCGATCGCGGTGATCTCCTCGGCGAAGACCGAGGTCCAGGTGGCACCACTCTTGGCCGGCCGCCCCGTCGCCGGGTCGATGACGCCGACGGTGTGCATGTGGTCGCTCTCGTCGGCCTCGGCGGGCGCGTACCCTTTGCCCTTGCGGGTCACGCAGTGGACCACGACCGGCCGGTGCAGCGAGACCGCCGAGCGCAGCGCGTCCTCGACCTCGGCGATGTCGTGACCGTCGACCGGACCGATGTAGGCCAGCCCCAGGCCCTCGAAGACCGTGCCGGCGGACCGCTCCCCCACCGCGCCACGCAGCCCGGCCAGGTGGCGGGCGATACCGCCGACGGTGGGCGAGTAGGAGCGGCCGTTGTCGTTGAGCACGACGACGACGGGCCGCTGCGGCGCGGCGCCGATGTTGTTCAGCGCCTCCCAGGCCATGCCGCCCGTCAGCGCGCCGTCGCCGACGACCGCGGCCACGCGCCGCTCGGTGGTGCCGCTGAGCCGAACGGCCTTGGCGAGGCCGTCGGCGTAGGACAGCGCGGTGGAGGCGTGGGAGTTCTCGATCAGGTCGTGGCCGGACTCGGCGCGCGAGGGGTAGCCGGACAGTCCTCCTTCCTTGCGGAGCGTGTCGAAGTCCGCGCCGCGTCCGGTGAGGATCTTGTGCACGTAGGTCTGGTGGCCGGTGTCGAAAAGCAGGGTGTCGCGCGTGGTGTCGAAGACGCGGTGCGCGGCGATGGTGAGCTCCACGGCGCCCAGGTTCGGGCCGAGGTGCCCACCGGTGCGCGAGACCTTCTCGATGAGGAAACGCCGGATCCGCGCCGCCAGGGGCGGGAGGTCCGCGGCCGCCATGGCGCGCAGGTCGGCCGGCGACCTGATGGTGTCCAGCGGGTCCGCCCCGCCCTCGGCGCCGTCGGCCCCGCCCGCGTCGGGGACGCCGGAGGCGTCGGCGGCGGGCTTCGCGCTGCGAAGACCACGGTCGCGACCGCCGCTCGGGCTGAAGCCGCCCTCACGGACGCCTCCGCTACCGCGGGCGGGTGCGCCGCCGCCGGGGTCGGACTGCGGCTCCGCTGCGGGCGCCGCCGCTGCGGTGTTTGCCGGATCCGTGGAAGCCCTGGTCACGACGGCCTCACCACCGAAGGCAGGGTGAAGTGGATGGTCTCGCGGGTGATCTCGCGTTCGTGCACGGTCACCGGGCCCAGGCCGCCGAGCGCGGTGATCACGGCCTCGACCAGCCCCGGCGGCGCCGAAGCCCCGGCGGTGAGGCCGACGGTACGGGCCCCGGCCAGCCACTCCGGCCGGATGTCGCCGGTGTCGTCGATGAGCCGGGCCGGAGTGCCGCAGCGCTCGGCGAGTTCGACCAGCCGCACCGAATTGGAGGAGTTGTCCGAGCCGACCACCAGGACCAGGTCGGACTCCTCGGCAATGGATTTCAGGGCGTCCTGGCGGTTGGTTGTGGCATAGCAGATGTCGTCGGATGCGGGCCCGCGCAGGGCGGGGAACCGCGCACGCAGGGCGTCGACGACCGCGGCGGTCTCGTCGGTGGCCAGCGTGGTCTGGGTGAGGTAGGAGACGCGTTCGGGGTCGGCGACCTCCAGCGCGGCGACGTCCTCGGGGGTCTCGACCAGGACGGTGCGTTCCGGCGCCTCGCCGAGGGTGCCCTCGACCTCCTCGTGTCCGGCGTGGCCGATCAGCACCACCGTGTCGCCGCGGGAGGCGTAGCGGCGGGCCTCGGTGTGCACCTTGGTCACCAGCGGGCAGGTGGCGTCGATGACCCGCAGACTCCGCTCGGCCGCCTCCTGGTGCACCCGGGGCGATACGCCGTGAGCGGAGAACACCACCGTGGCGCCTTCGGGCACCGCGTCCAGCTCGTCGACGAAAACCGCGCCCCGCGACTCCAGGTCGGCGACGACATGGGTGTTGTGCACGATCTGCTTGCGGACGTAGACGGGGCTGCCGCGCTGCGCCAGCGCCTGCTCGACGACCTCGATGGCGCGCTCGACCCCGGCGCAGAACGACCTCGGCGCGGCGAGCAGGACGGTGCGCGCGGTGCCGGCGACCGCCAGCCAGGCGTCGACGGCCTCGCGCGCCGCGCGTTCGGCGGCTGCATCCGCCGGGTCCGCGGCGCAGGCGGCGCCCAGACCGACGGGCGGGTCGGTTCCCGGTATCAGAGCGGTGAACCCAGGAGCGTGCCGGTCGCCGCCTTCGGGGGCGGCCGATGGTGGGCCCTCGCCCGCGGCCAGCGGCAGGGTGCCGCGCACGGGCTGCGCACCGCGGCGGCGGAGGTCGCCGGCGACGAGGGCGGCCGCCGGGCATGCGATCTCGGGATCGTGCGCGCGGACGAGGCGGTCGGCGACCAGGACGGAGCCCGGCCGCAGCGGGTGCGCGGCGCCGGGGTCCGTGGGCGGTGCTGCGGTGTCGGACATTGCTCTGCCTCCTCGGATCGGCCGTCGGTCAGTGGTCGCGTCGGGTGGCCAGGCGGGCGAGTGCGGCCAGTTCGGCCGCGGGGGACGCGGCGGCGGCCGCGGCGCGCAGGTGCTCCAGCGACCGCTCCAGCAGAGCCTCGGTCTCCCGCTCGCCCCAGTCGCGTCCGCCCGCCCGTTCCACCAGTTCGGCGGCGCGGACGAGGTCGGGGCCCTCCAGCGACCGTTCGCGGGCGAACAGGGCCGCCAGTTCGCCGGACTCGGCGGCGCCGGCGGCCAGCGCGGCCACGACCGGCAGCGTCTTCTTGCGGTTGCGCAGATCGGAGTGGACGGGTTTGCCGGTGACTGCGGGGTCGCCCCAGATGCCCAGCAGGTCGTCGGCGATCTGGAAGGCGAGGCCGAGCAGTTCGCCGAATCGGCGCATGTCCTCGGCCCCCTGCGGTGTAGTGCCGCCGAACGCGGCCCCCAGGCCGCAGGCTCCGCCCAGCAGCGCGCCGGTCTTGGCCTCGGCCATGGACCGGCACTCGGCCGGTCCGACGTCGGTGCGGCGCTCGAAGTCCATGTCTGCGCTCTGGCCGTCGATGAGGCGCTGGACCGCCTCGTTGAGCCGGTGCGCCGCCTCCGGCGGGGTGTGGCCGCTGCCGGCGGCCAGCGCGTCGAAGGCCAGGGAGAGCAGCGCGTCGCCGGTGAGGATGGCGCCGCCGACACCGAAGACGCTCCAGGCTGTGGCGCGGTGTCTGCGGGTGGTGTCGCCGTCCATGACGTCGTCGTGCAGCAGCGAGAAATTGTGCACCAGTTCGACGGCCACGGCGGCCGGCACCGCGTCTTCGGCACGGCCGCCGACGGTTTCGGCCGCCAGCAGGGCGAGCGCGGGCCGGAACATCTTCCCGCCCGCGCCGCCCACCGGGTTCCCGCGCTCGTCGCGCCAACCGAAGTGGTATTCGGCGATCGCCCTCGGCGAAGGGGGAAGCGTCTGAACCGTCGCGCGCAAGACGGGGTCGACGATGTCGCGGACACCGGCGAGCACCTCGGCCGCCGAGCGGCCTCCCGTCGTCTCCTCGATTGCCACCATGAGCCGGAATCCCTTCTGTGCGTTCCGTCGGTCAGCGGCCGATCTCGACGTTCTCCAGGACTCCGAGGGCGTCGGGGACCAGCACGGCGGCGGAGTAGTAGGTGCTGACCAGGTAGGACATGATCGCCTTATCGTCGATGCCCATGAACCGCACCGACAGCCCCGGCTGGTACTCGTCGGGCAGCCCGATGTGGTGCAGGCCGACCACCCCCTGGTCGTCTTCGCCGGTGCGCATGGCGATGATGGAGCTGGTGCCGCGGGCGGTGACCGGGATCTTGTCGCAGGGCAGCATGGGGATGCCGCGCCAGCCGGTGACGCTGTGCCCCTCGTGGGCCAGGCTGTCGGGGTAGACGCCGCGGCGGCTGCACTCGCGGCCGAAGGCGGCGATCGCGCGCGGATGCGCCAGGATGAACCGTGTCCTGCGCCGCCGGGAGACGAGTTCGTCGAGGTCGTCGGGGGTGGGCGGGCCGGTACGGGTGGGGATGCGCTGCTTGAGGTCGGCGTTGTGCAGCAACCCGAAGTCGCTGTTGTTGACCAGCTCGTGCTCCTGGCGCTCCCGCAGCGCCTCGACCGTCAGCCGGACCTGCTCCTCCAGCTGGCTCATCGGCTGGTTGTACAGATCGGCCACCCGCGTATGCACCCGCAGCACCGTCTGCGCCACACTCAGCTCGTACTCCCGCGGTGAGAGCTCGTAGTCGACGAACGTGCCCGGCAGGTCCGGCTCGCCGGCATGGCCGGACGCGACGGCGATGTCGGCCTCGCCGTACCTGTTGACGGGGTACTCCGACCGGGCGCGGGCGCCTTCGAGATGGGCGCGCAGGGCGGGTGAGGCGTCGGCGGCCTGCTGGAACGCCGAGCGCGGCAGGGCCAGGACGGTGCAGGCCGTGCGGGCCTTGACGGTGTCCTCCCACGTGCCGGGATCGGCGTCCATCGCGGAGTCGCCGAAGTGGTCGCCGTCGACGAGCAGGCCGACCACGGTGTCGTCGCCGTACTCACCGGCCCGGTGCACGCCCGCCTTGCCGTGGGCCATGAGGTAGACGTGGTCGACGGGGGCGCCCGCGGCGGCGATGACGTCGCCGGGACCGTGTTCACGCTGCTCGAAGCGCTCGGCCAGGGCCGCGAGCGCGGCCTCGTCGGCGAAGCCGCGCAGCGCCGGGAGTTCGGCCAGTTCCGGCGGGACGACGCGCACGTCGCTCCCGGTGGTGATGAAGCTGACCCGGCCGTCGCCGACGGTGTAGGTCAGCCGCCGGTTCACCCGGTAGGTGCCGCCGTCGACCTGCACCCACGGCAGGACACGGAGCAGCCAACGGGAGGTGATCCCCTGCATCTGCGGCGGAGTCTTGGTCGTCGTCGCCAGATTTCGCGCCGCCGCGGTACCGAGGCTCAGCTGCTCGGATTGCGGATTCTCGACGCTGGATTCGGTCATCTGTCGCACCACCTGACTTGTGGTCGTATCGGAGGCGCCCCCGCTGGTCGCGGGAGCGCTGGGTCGCGCCGGCGCCCGGATGCGCGGTACGCCCGCGGCGGGCGCGGCCGGGGCCGGCAAGGGGCTGCGGTCGGGCGGGCGCCCGCGGCGTGGAGGGTCCGATGCGCGGGCGGCCGCGGCGGAAGGGGGGAGGGCCCGTGCGGCCTGCGTCGGGGGCGCGGGGGCGCCGCACGGGCGGTTTGGGGCCGCGGAGGCGGCGGATCAGCCTTCGCGGCCGATCTCGACGTTCTCCAGGATTCCGAGGGCGTCGGGGACCAGCACGGCGGCGGAGTAGTAGGTGCTGACCAGGTAGGACATGATCGCCTTATCGTCGATGCCCATGAACCGCACCGACAGCCCCGGCTGGTACTCGTCGGGCAACCCGGTCTGGTGCAGGCCGACGACGCCCTGCTTCTCCTGGCCGGCGCGCATGACCATGATCGCGGTGCTGCGGGTGGAGGTGACCGGGATCTTGTTGCAGGGGAAGATGGGCACTCCGCGCCAGGCGGGTACCCGGTGGCCCTCGACGTCGACGTTCTGCGGGTAGACGCCGCGGCGGCTGCATTCGCGGCCGAAGGCGGCGATCGCGCGCGGGTGGGCGATCAGAAAGCTCGGGTCCTTCCACACCGTGCCCAGGAGTTCGTCGAGGTCGTCGGGGGTGGGCGGGCCGGTACGGGTGGGGATGCGCTGCTTGAGGTCGGCGTTGTGCAGCAACCCGAAGTCGCTGTTGTTGACCAGCTCGTGCTCCTGGCGCTCCCGCAGCGCCTCGACCGTCAGCCGGACCTGCTCCTCCAGCTGGCTCATCGGCTGGTTGTACAGATCGGCCACCCGCGTATGCACCCGCAGCACCGTCTGCGCCACACTCAGCTCGTACTCCCGCGGTGCGGCCTCGTAGTCGACGAACGTGCCCGGCAGGTCCGGCTCGCCGGCATGGCCGGAGGCCACCGCGATCGCCGCCTCGCCACCGGGGTCCTCCTCGCGGGCGGGGCGCGCGTGGACCTCGGCCACGTGTGCCCGAAGCGCGTCGGAACGGTCGGCGACCTGCTGGAACTCCGAGCGCGGCAGCCAGAGCACGGTGCAGGGGGTGACCGCCTTGGCGGTGGCGTCCCAGGAGCCCTCCTGCTGGACCAGGGCGGCCGAGCCGAAGTGGTCGCCGTCGATCATGGTGCCGAGCACGGTCTCGTCTCCGTACTCGCCGGAGCCCAGCCGGTTCACCTTCCCGTGGGCGATGAGGTAGACGCGGTCGGCGGGGGCGCCGCGTTCGACGATGACGTCGCCGGGCGCGTACTCCTCCTGGGTGAAGCGCTCGGCGAGCGCCTCCAGCGCGGCCTCGTCGCCGAAGTCGCGCAGGAGCGAGAGTTCGCAGAGCTCCCGCGGGATCACCCGGACGTCGGTGCCGGCGGTGATGAAGCTGACGCGGCCGTCGCCGACGGTGTAGGTCAGCCGCCGGTTCACCCGGTAGGAGCCGCCCGTGGCCTCGATCCAGGGGAGCAGCCGCAGCAGCCACCGTGAGGTGATCCCCTGCATCTGCGGCGGAGTCTTGGTCGTCGTCGCCAGATTTCGCGCGGCCGCGGTTCCCAGGCTCAGCGGTTGCTGCCCGTTCTCCACACCGGACTCGGTCATGGTGCTTCCACCCGTTCCTTTGCTGACCGTTGATGCTGTGCCGATTGTTCTCGACCGGCGTGGCCCGCCCGCGGGAACGATCCCCGAATCGGCCCCGCCTTGCTGCGCGGATGCGTGCAGATGCCGCGACCGCGCGTTATCCGTTGGAGCATGCGAATACGAATCCGTTTCCTCAGGTTGCCTGCGGACCGTTCATCGTCACCGGACCCCCGAATGCGCGCCGGGTTCCTCCGCCTGCCTCCCGCCTTGGCGGGGCCGGCACCTTCACCGGCCGTCCATCGCGGCGAGCCAGTCTCACGCCTGGTCGGCACCGCACGTACCCGGCGAACTCCTCCGCATGCGACGCCATCGGCAACTTTCATCGCGCATGGGCATCCCGCACTCATAGGCCCCGAATTCGGCGGGTCCGGAACGGCCGGAGCGATTATCCAGGGAATCCGCCAACCTGCATAGGCGCCACCTCAGTCGGCGTTAGGGACAACTTGAATCTCCTCGCCGGAAACACAGGAAAGACGCCACCAACGTGAGCCAGTCGCGCCATCCGGACATCCACCAACGGGGATATCAGCGCAACTGGAATTCCACCCCAACGCCTTTCCCTTATCATAAAATAGCCGGTTAAACCGGTCAAAAAAGAAGAGCAGCCCGGATGTTCCGAACTGCTCAGAAGACCTCAATTTTCGCGTGTGGCCGCGGCGGTCCGCCGAGGCGGCCGTCCGGTCGGCGAGCGGAGAAGCCTCCCCCGCCGCCCGGACGGCTGAGCCGCTCAGGCCCCCGCTGCGGCGGGCGTCTCCTCCTGGCGCAGAATCCCGCGGACGGCCGCCTCGATGGCGCCCGCGTCGATCCCGGCCTCGCGGCGCTGCTCATCCGGCGCGGCCGAAGCCGGCATGTGCGAAACCGCCAGCTTCATCGTCCGCGGACGGGAACGCGTGTCGGCGAACACGTCCAGCACCGCGTCGCCGAGACCGCCCTCGGGCCAGTGGTCCTCGACCGTGACGATGCGCCCGGTCTCCTCCGCGGCCGCGCGCAGCGTCGGGGCGTCCACCGGCTTGACCGAGTAGGCGTCGATCACGCGTACGGCGACCCCCTCGCCGGCCAGCTTGTCGGCGGCGGCCAGCGCCTCGTGCACCGTAGCCCCGGCTCCCACGACCGTCACCTCGTCGGCGCCCGAGGAGCGCAGCACCTTGCTACCGCCGATCTCGAAGCCCTCGTCGGGACCGTAGAGCACCGGCGTCTTGCCGCGCATCGTGCGCAGGTAGCTCACCCCGTCGTGCTCGGCCATCCCCGCGGTCAGCCGCGCGGAGGAGTTGGCGTCGCAGGGGTGCAGGACGACGCTGTTGTGTACCGCACGCAGGGCGGCCATGTCCTCCAGACCCATCTGCGAGGGACCGTCCTCGCCGATCGACACACCCGCGTGGGAGCCGACCAGGTTGATGTCGGCCCGGCTGACGGCCGCCATGCGGATGAAGTCGTAGGCACGCGTCAGGAACGCGGCGAACGTGGCCGCGTACGGGGTCCAGCCGCGGACCTGCAGCCCCACGGCGGCGGCGATCATCTGCTGCTCGGCGATGTAGAACTCGAAGAACCGCTCCGGATGCTCGGCGGCGAAGAACTTCGCCCGGGTGGAGTCGGCGACCTCGCCGTCCAGCACGACCACGTCGTCGCGCGCGGTGCCCGCGGCGGTGACCGCCTGGCCGAAGGCGTCGCGGGTGGCCGCCTCCTCGCCCACGTCGAAAGTGGGCAGGTCCACCGCCGCCCCGCCGGGCCGCTGACGCACCCCGCCGCTGGTGGGCGCGGCGACCTCGATGCGCATGTCGCGCGTGCCGCCCAGCTCGGAGATCGCCTCCTCGGCATCGGGCACCGGCTTGCCGTGGGCGCCCTCCTGGTCGGCGACCGCGCTGACCCCGGCGCCCTTGACCGTGCGGGCGATGATCGCGGTGGGGCGGTCGGTGGTCTCCGCGGCCTCGCGGTAGGCGGCGTCGATCTGCTCGACGTCGTGGCCGTCGATCTCGACCGTGTGCCAGCCGAACGCCTCCACGCGGCGCCTGTAGGCGTCCAGGTCCCAGCCGTGGCGGGTGGGTCCGCGCTGACCTAGCCGGTTGATGTCCAGGATCGCGGTCAGGTTGGCCAGTCGGGCCTGTCCGGCGTACTCGAAGGACTCCCAGACCGAGCCTTCGGCCAGCTCGCTGTCGCCGCACAGCACCCAGACCCGGTAGGGCAGCCGGTCCAGGCTCGTGCCCGCCAGGGCGACGCCCGCTCCGATCGGCAGGCCCTGCCCCAGCGAACCGGTGGCCACGTCGACCCACGGCAGGCGGGGTGTGGGGTGGCCCTCCAGCGGACTGCCCAGCCGCCGGTAGCGCAGCAGCTCGGCATCGGAGATCACGCCGCAGGCCTTGTACAGCGAGTACAGCAGCGGTGAAGCGTGGCCCTTGGAGAAGATCAGGTGGTCGTTGCCCGCGTGCTCGGGGGCGTCGAAGTCGTAGCGCAGGTGCCCGGACGCGAGCACCGCCATCAGATCCGCCGCCGACATCGACGAGGTGGGGTGCCCCGATCCCGCGGCGTCGGCAGCGCGGACCGCGTCGACGCGCAGTTGCTGTCCCAGTTCCTTGAGCCGTTGCCGGTCGGTCATCGTGTCCTTCCTCCTCATGTGGCATTGCGCCGTCGGACGGCGACCGGGACCCGCTACCCGCCGAAGGGGCGGGCATGCGCCGAAGCGGCGCCTCGCCCGGGCGGTGTGACCGACGCCTCCAGGCCGTGTGCGGTGGCATAAGCCAGATCGTCGACGACGTCGGCGGCCAGGGAGCGGCGGTTGAAGGAGACGCGCTGGCGCGCGGCTCCGCCGCCGTGGGCTCGCAGCGCCGTCAGCACGGCCTGCGCGAAGCCGAGGTCGCCGGAGCGCTCCAGGTACGGCCGCAGGTGCTCCACCGCCCCCGCCAGCACCCCGTGGACCGGGCGCAGCCGGCCGCCGTTCAGCGGATCGGGGCAGCTGCCCTCCAGCCCGTCGCGCGCGGCGCGCCACAGGTCGCCGCGCAGCACCGCCGGGTCGCGGCGGGGTGCGGGGCGCCCCTGCGCGGCGTCGTCCAGGGCGGCGGCGACCAGCGCGCGCACGAGCACCGCGATCAGCGCCGACTCCTCGGGCGTGGCCGGTACGTCGCATACCCGGATCTCGACGGTGGGGTGGCGGTCGGAGAGCCTGATATCCCAGTAGAGCATGCGCCGGTCCAGCGCGGCGCCCGACTCCAGCAGCGCGGCGACGCAGTGCTCGTAGTGCTCGGCCGACTCCATCGGCGGCGGCGGGCCCGCGGTGGGCCAGCGCGACCAGCGGGGCTGGCGCCAGCTGCCGTATCCGGTGTCGGTCCCGCCGCAGACCGGCGAGTTGGCGCTGAGCGCCAGCAGCGTCGGCAGCCAGGCGCGCAGGCGGTTGCCGGCCTGCACCCCGCTGTCGCGGTCGGGCACCTCGACGTGGACGTGGCAGCCGCAGTTGGTGCCCGCCGCCTCGGCCACGGCGCCGAAGCGCTCGGCGATGCGGTGATAGCGCGTGCCGGGGTTGAGCTGCTGCGGCCCGAGCTCGGCCATGACGGGCACCGCACCGGCGATGACGCGCGTGTCCAGTCGGGCGGCGGCCTCGGCGAGGCGGCGGCGCGACTCCCGCAGTCCCGCCAGCAGTTCGCCGGCGCCGGCGCAGACCGGCCCGGCGGCCTCGACCTGGCTGCGGGTGAACTCGCCGAGCAGCTCGCCGGGACCGGGAGGGGCCGCGTCGAGGACCTCGACACTGCGAGGCGCCAGTCGGCCGTCCGCGCCGACCAGGAAGAACTCCTCCTCGACGCCCATGGTCGGCACGCCCGCGGCGGGACGCGTGCCTGTCTGCGCAGTGGGCATGGATCACCGCCGTCTCCACTCGTGGTCCGGCTGCCGGCGGGCGCGGCGGTACCGAAAGGGCCGGCGGGTCGACCCGCGCCCGGTGATCCGCCGCCGAGGGCTGGTCCAGATGGCGGGGCGGCGGCGCGCGCCGACCGGCTGGCTGGCGGACCCGGATCGCTCGCGGTCCGGACGTATGGCTGTCGCCGGACGGCTACCCCCGGCGACCGGCGGGTAACCGCATCGCCGCTGCGCTCACGGCGGTTTTCCGGGCAGGGGTGCGGGTAGCCGGTGGGAAAAGACCGGCGAAGGTGCGAAGGAGGCGAGGACGTGCAGGTCTTCCGCGACCGCGACGACGCCGGAGAGCAACTGGCCGAGCGCGTCCGCGAACTCGGGCTGGCGGACCCCGTCATCCTGGCGCTGCCCCGCGGAGGCGTGCCGGTGGGCTATGTCGTGGCCGAGCAGCTGGGCGCTCCGCTGGACGTGACCGTCGTGCGCAAGATCGCCACCCCCGACTTTCCGGAGACCGCGGTGGGCGCCGTGACGGCCGAAGGCGCGCCGATTCTCAACGAGGGACTGAGCCGGATGGTCCGGGCCGACGACGACGAGCTCGCGCGAAGCGCCGAAGACGAACGCGCCGAGGCCCGGCGGCGCGTCAAGATCTACCGCGGCGACCGGCCCGCACCGCGGGTCGCCGGGCGCGACGTGGTGGTCGTCGATGACGGTCTCGCCACCGGGATGAGCGCCCGGGCCGCGCTGTCGGCGCTGGGCGAGGAGGGCGCCGCGTCGCTGACGCTGGCCGTACCGGTGTGCTCACCCGACGCCGCACGCGCGCTGGAGGACGTCTGCGACCGGGTGGTATGCGTGCACAGTCCGCCCGAGTTCCATGCGGTCAGCCTGTGGTACGAGCGGTTTCCCCAGACGGAGGACACCGAGGTACAGGAACTGCTGCGCCGGGCCGGCGTCTGACTGCTCTCCAAGAAGCCCGGGGTCGGCCCGGTTCCCGGAGCCGCCGAAGGCGGCACCGATCCGGCCGGCTCCGAGCGCGGACGTGCCCGGTCACCCGGATGACGCCCGCCCCGCCGTGGCAGTAGGGAATCTCTGCGCGGGGAATACGGGCTACATGGGGGACTTGCCGCGCCCCTTGCGTCCGGCGCGGCCGCTTTTGCCCAGGACCCGCTGGGACTGGGAGAACGGCTTGGACGCGTAGTGGCCGATGCGGCCCGGCAATTTGCGCGTGCCGATCTTCGGTATGCCCAGCAGGCGCTTGCCGCCCCGCTCAGGCCCGCGGGAGAGGCGTGGGAGCAGGAACGCCAGCACGAGCAGCACGGCTGCCGCGACGATGACGACGGCGATCCACATCGAGGGCCCCATCTCCGGTGCACCGAGGTGCACCTGGTCGACTGTTTGCCTCGGCTTGACCCGCTACCCGGGATGTCCCCGACGAACCCGAATTCGCGGGGCGAGCACTTCGTTGAATCGATTTTACTCATCCCCTTCCCGCGCTTGGCGAGGCGTGTTACATTTCTTCTTCCAGATCCCTGGGTAAGCGCTTTCAATTACCGACAATCTTTCCGATTTCCCAGCAGAGCAGGGACCTCCGGGGCGTGCGGGCACGCGCGCTCGCACTCTCGGTCTCGGCGCCGAAGACCGCGTCCAACGCCAACGATCGTTTTATCCCGTCCCCCATCCATCCCCCAAACCCCGAATACGGGCCGCGGGCGTTGCGTGCCGCGGCACCGCGGCGCGGCGCGGGGGTGCGAGGAGCACGAATGACAGACGGCATCCCCCGAACACCGGCAACCGGCAGACTCGCCGCACGCGGCGGCGCGGCCGCTGCGGCGCTCGCGCTCGGCTCGGCGGTGCTATCAGCGGCCCCGCCGGCGATCGCCGCCACCGGCTGCGACGTCGACTACACCGTCAACCAGTGGAACTCCGGCTTCACCGCGAACGTGGAGATCACCAACCTCGGCGACCCCGTCGACGGCTGGACGCTGGAGTGGGAGTTCCCCGACGAACAGCGCATCACCGGCTCCTGGAACGGCGAGTACAGCCAGTCGGGGACGAGCGTGCGCGTCGACGACGCCGGTTACAACTCCGCGATCCCCGCCGGCGGCACCGTGACCTTCGGCTTCCAGGCCACCCATACCGGCACCAACAGCGCACCCGGCTCCTTCACGCTCAACGGCACCGAGTGCGACGGCTCCGCCGACGATGGAAACGACGGCGATGACGGAGACGACGGGAACGGCGACGACGGCGACGACCAGACCGGCGGCCGCCAGGTCGAGGACTTAAACCGCGGAGTGGTCAGCGTCCGCTCCGGCGGCGGCAACCTGGTGAGTTGGCGGCTGCTCGCGACCGACCCCCGCGACGTGGCGTTCAACCTCTACCGCGGCTCGACCAAGGTGAACTCCGACCCCCTCACGGACGCCACCTCCTACCTGGACGAGCAGGCCCCGGCCGGAGCCGAGTACTCCGTGCGTCCCGTCGCCGACGGCGGGGAGCGCGCGGCGTCGCGCACCGCACTGCGGTTCGGCGGCGGTTACCTGGACGTCCCCCTCCAGGTGCCCTCGGGGGGCAGCACTCCCGACGGCTCCTACACCTACACCGCGAACGACGCCAGTGTGGGCGACCTGGACGGCGACGGCGCCTACGAGATCGTACTGAAGTGGCAGCCGAGCAACGCCAAGGACAACTCCCAGTCCGGCTATACCGGCAACACCATCGTCGACGCCTATGAACTGGACGGCACCCGGCTCTGGCGCATCGACCTGGGCCGCAACATCCGGGCGGGTGCCCACTACACGCAGTTCCAGGTCTACGACCTCGACGGCGACGGCGCCGCCGAGGTCGCGATGAAGACCGGCGACGGCACCGTCGACGGGCAGGGCGGCGTGATCGGGGACGCCGGCGCCGACCACCGCAACTCCAGCGGGTTCGTACTACGCGGACCGGAGTACCTCACCGTCTTCGACGGCAGCACCGGGGCCGCGCTGGAGACCGTCGACTACCGGCCGCCCCGCGGCGATCTCGAAGACTGGGGCGACGACTACGGCAACCGGGCCGACCGCTTCCTGGCCGGCGTGGCCTACCTCGACGGCCAACGGCCGAGCCTGATCATGGCACGCGGTTACTACACCCGCTCTGTCATCGTGGCCTGGGACTGGCGCGACGGCGAACTCACCGAGCGCTGGACCTTCGACAGCGACGACGTCGGCTCGCAATGGGCGGGCCAGGGCAACCACCAGCTGAGCATCGCAGACGCCGACGGCGACGGCCGCGACGAGGTGATCTACGGCGCGATGGCCATCGACGACGACGGCAGCGGATTGTCGAACACCGGCTACGGTCACGGCGACGCCCTGCACGTGGGCGACTTCCTGCCCGACCGTGCCGGGCTGGAGGTCTTCGACATCCAGGAGCGCACGGGCGGCGAGGCCGGTGCGCACCTGGACGCCGCGGCGACCGGTGAGACGCTGTGGCGCAAGCCCACCGCCGACGGCCAGGAAGGACCGGGCCGCGGCGTCGCCGCCGACATCTGGGCCGGCAACCCCGGCGCGGAGTTCTGGGCGTCGCTGGGCGGCGGGGTCACCGGCATGTTCAACGGCGCGGGCGAGGACATCGGACGCCGACCGTCCTCGACCAATTTCGTGACCTGGTGGGACGGCGATCCGGTGCGTGAGCTGCTGGACGACACCCGCATCGACTCCTACGGGCCCGAGGGCGAGGAGCGGCTGCTGACCGGCTCGGGCGTGGCCTCCAACAACGGCACGAAGGCCACGCCGGCGCTGAGCGCCGACATCCTCGGCGACTGGCGCGAGGAGGTCGTCTGGCGCACCGACGACAGCCGGGCGCTGCGGATCTACTCCACGCCGCACCCGACGGACCTGCGCATGCCCACGCTGATGCACGACACGCAGTACCGCGTGGCCGTGGCCTGGCAGAACACCGCCTACAACCAGCCGCCGCACCCGAGCTTCTTCCTCGGAGACGGCATGGAACCGGCCCCCTGGCCCGACGTGTACACGCCCTGACCCGGCGCCTGCCGCGGCCCCCGGCACTGGACGGGGCCGCGCCGCTCTCGTCCGCGCATGACAACACCCCCTGGCCTGTAACCGCAGGCCAGGGGGCGTCTCTATGTTCACGGAAGGTGGGCGCGAGAGGACTCGAACCTCCGACCACCCGCTTGTAAGGCGGGGGCTCTGCCAACTGAGCTACACGCCCGGGGTGTCGCTGTGCGCGATCCGGTGCCAGGGAAATCGTACCGGGTCCGCGGTGCGGCGGGGGCCGCGTGCGGGTGGGGTTCAGGCGAGGTCGGCCAGGGCCTTGCGGTAGGTGTCGACGTCGCGCGGCTCGGAGATCGGGTTGACGACCTTCCAGCGGACGGCGCCCTCCTTGTCGATGACGAAGGTGGCGCGCACCGCGACCCCGCGGGTGTCGTCGAAGACGCCGTAGGCACGGGCCGTCGCGCCGTGCGGCCAGAAGTCCGACAGCAGCGGGAACTCCAGGTTCTCCCGCTCGGCCCAGACGCGGTGGGCGAACATGGAGTCGACCGACACGGTGAGCAGCTGCACCTCGTCGTTGACGAGGTCTGCACCCGCGTCGCGCAGGGCGCCCAGTTCGCTCTCGCAGACGCCGGAGAAGGCGAGCGGGTAGAACACCAGCACGACGTTGCGGCGGCCGGCGAAGTCGGCGAGGCGCACGGTCTGGCCGTGCTGGTCGGCCAGTTCGAAGCCGGGCGCGGCCTGGCCGGGCTCGATCGACATCGTTCCCCTTCCTTGCGGGCGTGCGGGCACGGATGTGTGCCGCCCGCCGCTTCCAGCGGACGGCACACCCGCGGGTCACCCTATGGCAATCCGCTCGTGGGACGCCGTCCCAGGCGGGGACGAGACCGGATCAGCGCTGCATCTTCGGCGCGACGAGCCGCATCCCCGACCAGTTCGCTCCGGCGCTCACGGCGCTGGTCTGCGACAGCCCGGCCGTGGTGGACGCCTCGGCGACCTCGCTCGGCGCGACGTGGCCCTCGCGGCCGGGCTTAGGGGTCAGCACGAGGATGATGCCCCCGCCCTCGACCGCGCCGAGGACGTCGACCAGGACATCGGTGAGGTCGTCCTCCTCGTCGCTCCGCCACCACAGCAGCGCGGCGTCCACGACGCCGTCGTAATCCTCGTCGACCAACTCCTCGCCGGTGCGCTCGGCGATCGAGGCGCGCAGCTCCTCGTCCACGTCGTCGTCCAACAAGAATTCCTGCACCACCTGACCCGGTTTGAACCCGAGTCGATCGGCCAGGCCACGTTCGCTTTGTGCCTGGCCCGCGGTCGCGCTCACGAAAGTCCTCCTCCACAAGTTCTGCTCTTCGCGCCGACCCCGCTCGTCTGCCGGCGGGCCGACCGGGCGCGGTCCCGTATCACCGGGGCGACCCCGCTGTTGAGGGCTAAGTTCACACGCTGGGGACCTGATCCGTCAACGCGCCTGCGCCCTGAGGTGTCCTGCACTTACCATCCTGGCCGCTATGGCGCGCCCGTCAAGAACGAGAGCCGGACTTGCCTGCTCGGATTGTCCACATTGAGGTCGACGAGTGCGACGGACTGCCAGGTTCCCAGTTCGAGGCGGCCGCTCACCACCGGCACGGTGGTGTACGGCGGAATCAGGGCCGGCATGACGTGGTCGCGGCCGTGGCCGTAGGAGCCGTGGCGGTGGCGCCACCGGTCGTCCTTGGGCAGTAGTTCGCGCAGGGCCGCGAGAAGGTCGTCGTCGGAGCCAGCCCCCAGCTCCATGATGCTGAGGCCGGCTGTGGCGTGCGGCACGAACACGTGCAGTAGGCCGTCGCCGCCGCTTTCCGATGCGAAATCCCGGCACATGCCGGTGATGTCGGTGATGCTCTCGGACCCGCCGGTCTGCAGGTCGAGAAGTTTTGTCCGCATGCGGCAACGCGTACCCAGTTCGGCGCCCGCTGCAACCCGTCGCGGGTAGCGGATCGATGGTGACTGCCGCGCGCGCGTGCGGCCATACTCGGGTGCGGAGGTTCGGACGGGCGAGCGCCCGGCCGACACGGACGACGTGGAAAGAAGGGGTACACGTGGGCACCGGCCTGCGCCTCGGTCCGCTGCTGCGGCACGTGACGGACACGACGGCGACCATCTGGGTGGAGACCGACGCACCGTGCCTGGTGACGGTCACCGCCGGCGGGCACACTGCCGAGGCCCGTACGTTCTCCGTGCACGGGCACCACTATGCGCTGTGCGACCTGCGCGGACTGCCCGCGGGTTCCGTGCTGCCCTACGAGGTGCGCCTCGACGGCGGGACCGTTTGGCCCCGACCGGACTCCACCCGCCCGCCCAGCACGGTGCGCACCCTGGACCCCGACACGCCCACCCGCATCCTCTTCGGCTCCTGCCACACCCCCACCGACCACTCGCGCACGGCCGTCCTGCGCTACGGAGTGGACATGCTGCGCGCCTACGCGCTGCGCATCGCCTCGGTGCGGGCGGGGGCCTCGCCCGGCGCCGACGAGGCCACCCTGGGCGGACACGTGGTCGCGGGTCAGGCATCGGCGCCCGAGCGCGAGGTGGAGCCCTCCCTGCTGCTGCTCATCGGCGACCAGGTCTACGCCGACGAGATCCAGCCGAGCATGAAGGACTACCTCGCCCGCCGCAGAGCGCACACACGGGCCCACGGCGCCGGGCAGGCTCCGCCCGACGACGAGGTCGTCTCCTTCGACGAGTACGCCGAGCTCTACCGCCAGGCGTGGTCGGACCCCGACATCCGATGGCTGCTGTCCACCGTGCCCACGCTGATGCTGTTCGACGACCACGACATCCGCGACGACTGGAACACCTCGGGCACCTGGCGCCGGCAGATCGCGCAGAATCCGTGGTGGCGGCCGCGCATCACCTCCGGGCTCGGCGCCTATTGGATCTACCAGCATCTGGGCAACCTCTCCCCCGACCACCGCGCAGGCGATCCGGTCTACGCCGAGGTCTGCCGGGTGGCGGCGGCCGGGGCGGCAAGCGGCTCCGCCGACCCCGCCAACCCGTCGGCGCCCGAACGCGCCGGAACCGCGGGCCAGGGCTGCGAGGGGGCGGGCAGCGAGGCCGCGGGCGTGCAGCAGGACGTGCCGCCCCGCCTCGACGCCCCCGCCGACTGGGCCGCCGCGCCGCCGCCGAACGGGCAGCGCTCGGCCGCCGACCCCGACCCCGCCGACGGCGACGGCGACGGCGACGCGGCGACCGTCGTGGACGCGTTCGCCTGGCGCGCCCACCTGGACGCCGACAGCTACCGGTGGAGCTTCCGCTTCGACATCGGACGCAACCGGCTGCTGATGGTCGACACCCGCTGCGGCCGAATCGTCGACGACGACACCCGCCGCAGCATGCTCGACGAGCGCGGCGCCGCCTGGTTGGAGGAGCAGCTCACCGGCGACGTCGACCACCTGGTCGTGGCCAGCACGCTGCCGTTCCTGCTGCCGCCGGGCGTGCACCACCTGGAGGCGTGGAACGAGGCGGTGGTCGCAGGCGCGTGGGGGCGGCCGATGCGCGGTCTCGGCGAGAAGATCCGCCAAGAGGTCGACCTGGAGCACTGGGCGGCCTTCCAGAGATCGTGGCGCGCACTGAGCGACTCCGTGCTGCGGGTGGCGGCCGGCGAGCGCGGCGCGCCGCCCGCGAGCATCCTGTTCCTCGGCGGCGACGTGCACTTCTCCTACCTGGCGCGCGCCGGCGCCGCCGACGCTGAGCGCGCCCCCGGCGGCGGAACCCGCATCGCCCAGCTGGTGTGCTCGCCCACCTGCAACTGGATGCAGCCGATGCTGCGCCGGATGACGTGGCTGAGCGTGCGCGGTGTCACCGGAGTGGTCGGCGCGCTGATGGCGCGCCTGGCGGGCGTGCCCCGCCCGAAACTGCGCTGGCGGCTGGAGGGCGGCCCCTGGTACGACAACTCGCTCGCATCACTGGTCCTGGACGGCCGCCGGGCCGAAGTGGTGTGGTCGCACTCCCCGCTGGCCAAGCGCACCGTGCAGCGGCTGACACCCAACGAGGCGCCCCGCCCGCACGTACGCGAGCTCTCCCGGCACGCGCTCGCGCCGTGAGGTATGCCCGGGCGCGGGGCCGGCGGATGCGTTCACGCACCGCCCCGGCCCCGTTCCCTTCGCCGGGCTCAGGGCACCTGGTAGGCCGCGTCGCGCGCGTCGGTGACGGCCATGTGGCCCGGAGCGTGGCCGATGGCGAAATCCGGCGCGGAGGCCATGACCGCCGCCTGGGGAGTGACTCCGCACGCCCAGAACACCGGGACCTCGCCGGGGCGCACCTCCGCGGCGTCGCCGAAGTCGGGGTCGGCGAGGTCGGCGATGCCCAGCGCCGCCGGGTCGCCCACGTGTACCGGCGCGCCGTGGACGGAGGGGTAACGCGAGGTGATCCGCACGGCGTCGGCGACGCGCTCGGCCGGTATCGGGCGCATCGACACCACCAGCGGCCCGGAGAGCCGCCCGGCGGGACGGCAAGGCCGGTTCGTGCGGTACATGGCGACGTTGCACCCCATCTCGATGTGGCGGACGGGAATCCGGGCCTCCAGCAAGGGGGCCTCGAAGGTGAAGCTGCACCCGATCAGAAAGGCGACGAGGTCGCGGCGCCAGTCGTCCTCGGCGTCGGGCGTCTCGCCGACGAGGCGCCCGTGTTCGTAGATGCGGTAGGCGGGCAGGTCGGTGCGCAGGTCGCCGGCGAAGATCGATGCGGAGATCTCGCCCGGTTCTGCGACGTCGAGCACCGGGCACGGCTTGGGATTGCGCTGGGCGAAGAGCAGGAAGTCGTAGGCGAGTTCGCGCGGTAGTGCGATCAGGTTGGCCTGGGCGTAGCCGGCGCTGTATCCGGCGGTGGGTGTCCGCAGGCCGGCGCGGAACAGCTTCCGCGCCCGGGCCGGGGTGAGCCTCGCCGGTTCGTCGGGCGCCGCGGGGGCGGCGCCGTGGTGGAGTGCTGCATCGGACATGGAACTACCTCCGCGTGGTGGCTCGATCGTTACGGGTCCGACTCCTCCGGCGGCGGAGCCGAGCCGAGGTGCGGTCTCCGCCGCGGCTGGACGGCGGGCCGCCGCGCGCCGACCGGACTGGACGCGGCAGTCGGAGCCGGACTCCGGCGGATGGTGCGCCGCCCCGGAGCGGACACGCCTCCGGTCAGGCCGTCGAGCCCCGCACCGGCGGCCGGGCCGCGAACGTTCGAACGGTCCCGCGCCCCCGGGTAGGCGTGCCGCGGCCGCGGTGACGGCCCGGACAGGTTCCCGCGGTGGCGCCGTCCCGCACCGTTGCCGCCCCACCGGGCGGCCTGCGCCGACCGCCGGGCTGCTCGGGCCGCCTGGCCCGGCGGTCGCCGCGCTCACAGGTGGAACCTCAGCCGCGCGCCAGGGCGGGCCTGGGCCGCCCGGGCGACGTCGGCCGCGACGACCACGGCGATGACCGGGTATCCGCCGGTCACGGGGTGGTCGGCCAGAAAGAGCACCGGATTGCCCTCGGGCGGGACCTGAAGCGACCCGGGGACCATGCCCTCGCTGGGCAGCTCCCCGCCGCCGCGGCGGTGCAGGAGCGGTCCCGTCAGGCGGGCGCCGATGCGGTCGCTGCGGGCGGTGACCTCGTAGGTCGAGCCGAGCAGCACGTCCAGGGCGTCGTCGGTGAACCAGTCGTCGCGGGGGCCGGGCACCACCCGCAGGCTCAGCTCATCGGCCGGGAACGGCCGGGTCGGAACCCAGTCGACAGCGGGCAGGGCGCGCGGTGGCGGGCCGATGCGCAGCACGGTGCCCGGCTCGGGCCGCGGCGGGCCGAGCCCGGCCAGGGTGTCGGTGCTCCGCGAGCCCAGCACGATCGGCGTGTCGAAGCCGCCGCGCGCGGCGACGTAGCTGCGCAGCCCGCTGCAGGGGGCCTCCAGGCGCAGTTCGGCGCCGTCGCCCAGGTGCAGGACGGTGTCGGTGGCCGCTCCCCTGCCGTCGACGGTGACGGGGCACGGCGCGCCGGTGACGGCCACCGCTACGGTGCCTCGCGCCCGCAGCGTGAGTCCGCCCATGGTCACCTCCAGCGCCGCCGCGCCCTCGGGGTTGGCCAGCAGCCGATTGGCCAGTGCGTAGGAGGCCCGGTCGGCGGCACCGGAGGCGCCGACCCCCAGCGCCGCGTGCCCGCGTCGGCCGCCGTCCTGAACGGTTGTGAGCACGCCCGTACGCACCACTTCAACTGCCGCCATCGGCGCGGTCTTCTCCTCTGCTCCGCATGTCCGCGCGTTGCGCATCCCGGCGCCGCGCGCCCTCAAACGCCGCGCAGTCATTCCCGGCGGTATCGCCGCCGCCCGCGGCCGCGGCGGAACCGGACCGGCGACGGCTGCGCGGCGGCTCCTCGGTGAAGCGCACCCGCACGCCGGGACGCAGCAGGGCAGGGGGATCGCGCTCCAGATCCCAGGTCACCAGCTCGGTGCTGCCGAGCAGCTGCCAGCCGCCCGGTGATACCCGCGGGTAGATTCCCGTGAACTCGGCCGCCAGGGCCACGGCGCCGGCCGGGATGCGGGTGCGCGCCTCGCTGCGGCGGGGCACGCGCAACCGCGGGTCGTCGCCGACGAGGTAGCCGAAACCGGGGGCGAACCCGCAGAAGGCGACCGTCCACGCGGCCCCGGTGTGCGCCGCCACCACCTCGCACTCGCTGAGCCCGGTGTGTGCGGCGATGTCGGCGAGGTCGGCGCCGTCGTACTGCACGGGCACCTCCAACTCGCCGGCGAGGGCGCGCTGCCCCGGCCGCGGCCGGATCCTGCGCACCGCGGCCGCCACCGCATCGGCGTCGCCGTGCTCGGGGTGCAGCCGCAGCAGGACCGTGCGGGCGGCCGGAACGATATCGGTGACCCCGACGGGCGGGTCCTCGGCCAGCGCCGCCTGCATCGCCAGCGCCTCGTCGAGACCGGCCAGCTCCACCAGCACGCCGGAGTCGGCACACCTCAACACGCGCACGCCGCACCCCCCGTGCCCCCGTTGACGGCCGCTTGCCGCCGCGGCTCCGCCACCGACCGGCGCGCCGCGGTCGCCCTCATGGCGCGGTTCCGGTGAACGGGACCAACTCGACCCCCGAGCCGCGCAGCCGCTCGGCCACCTCGCGGGCGATCCCGACGGCGCCCGGGCTGTCGCCGTGCACGCACAGCGACTCCGCCTGGATCCGCACGGGGGTGCCGTCGACCGCGGCGACCGGTTCGCCGCGCACCATGTCCAGGCAGCGCCGGGCGATCTCCTGGGGGTCGTGCAGGACGGCGCCCGGCTCGCGGCGTGGGACCAGGGTTCCCTCGGGGGTGTAGGCCCGGTCGGCGAAGGCCTCGCCGACGGTGCGCAGCCCGGCCTGCTCGGCGCGGCCAAGCCACACCGACCCGGGCAGACCGAGCACGGGCAGAGCGGGATCGTAGGTCGCCACCGCCTCGGCGACGGCCGCCGCCTGCTCCTCGTGGTACACGATGGCGTTGTAGAGCGCCCCGTGCGGCTTCACGTAGCGCACCCGCTGCCCCGCCGCGTGCGCCATGGCCTCCAGCGCGCCGATCTGGTACAGGACGTCGTTCGTCAGGTCGGTCGGCGACATGTCGATGAACCGGCGCCCGAACCCCGCCAGATCGCGGTAGCCCACCTGGGCGCCGATGGCCACGCCGTGCTCCGCGGCCCCTGCGCAGGCCGTTCGCAGCACCGAGGGGTCGCCGGCGTGGAACCCGCACGCCACGTTGGCGCTGGTGACGATGGACAGCAGCGCGGCGTCGTCGCCGAGCCGCCAATTGCCGAAGCTCTCCCCGAGATCGGAGTTCAGGTCGATGCGCAACGCCGGTTCAGCCCTTCTGTCGGTCGGTGTGCTTAGGTGCTGCCGGTTCCCTTCGCCCCCGTCGAGGTCGGCGATAGCGCCCAGGGCCTCCGGCACATGAGACCCTCATCACTGGTATTGTTGAACAATACTCCAATACTTCAATTGTCGCCATGTTGCATCGGGGCCGCCCCGAAAGAGGCGCCGCCGCGCCGGGGGCGCAGTACGGGGCGCACGACCGGCGCGCGGGCGCAGAGAGGCATCGGGGACAATGGAGGCAACCCCCCGCACAGCACGACGAGGAGAGCGCGTGACCGCCACCGGCGACCGGATCGACGACCTCCCCGACGCCGGAGGGGGACTGGAGCGTTCCAGCACCGCCGAGCGGGTCGCCGACCTGCTGCGCGGCCACATCATCGACGGCGCGCTGGCACCGGGGGCGCGGCTGTCCGAAGAGCGCCTGGGTCGCAAGTTCCGGGTCTCGCGCAATACCCTGCGCGAGGCGTTCCGGCTGCTGGGCCACGAGCGGCTGCTCGTCCACGAGTTCAACCGCGGCGTGTTCGTCGCCAAGCCCGGCGCCGAGGACGTCGTCGACCTGTTCCGGATGCGCCGGGTACTGGAACTGGACGCGGTGCGCGCGAGCGCCCGGGCTTCGGCCGAGGCCCTCAACGCTGTCGGCGCGGCCGTCGAGGAGGGCGAGGCGGCGCACGCCCGCGGCGACTGGGAGGGCATCGGCACCGCCAACATGGCCTACCACCGCCGGATCGGCGGTCTGCTGGGCAGCCCGCGGGTGGACGAGACGATGCGCCAACTGCTCGCCGAACTGCGCCTGGCCTTCCACGTGATGGCCGCGCCGCGCGACTTCTACACGCCCTATCTCGACCGCAACCATGCGATCTACGACCTGCTGGCGGCGGGCGCCGTCGACACCGCCGCCGAGGAGTTGGCGGACTACTTCGACACCGCCGAGCGCCAGCTCGTGCACGCGTTCACCGCCCGGGCGGCCGATCGGGGCGCTTAGGACGCACCCGCCGGATCGCCCGCATGGCGCGCCCGGGCCGCGGTATCGGCCCGCGGACACACGGGAGCGGGGCGGTGCTCGCGCGTCCGGAGGCCGGCAGCGCGCGCCTTCAGGTGATCACCGCTCGCTTCCCGCCACAGCCGCGATGGGGCGCCCGCGAAAAGGCGCCGCGTGCCGGGCCCCGGCTCTCGCGGAGCGGGCCGCCGGCGCGCGGCGCCTTGCGGGTCGGGCCGGATCGGTCCTTCCCGTCGCTCGGTGGTCGTCAGTTCTTCTGCTTGGGCCGGCTGCCGCCCGGACGCTGGGTGCTGTTCTTCCGGCGGCCGGGCCGCTGCTGGCGCGGCAGGGACCGGGGAGCCGTGGGCGAGCCGGACGATTCGCCGGAGAACCCGGGGACGATGCGGCTCGGCTCGGCGGCCGGCTCCTCGCTGGTCACGGCCAAGCGGTCGGGCAGGCCGGCCTGTGCTCCGGACGGATCCGGGCCGTCGTCGGCCTCCGCCCCCGAGGCGCCGCCCTCCTGATCGGTCTCGGCCGGCGGAGTGGCGCCGCCGTCCTTGTGCTCCGGCTCCTGCGCGGCCTCGGCCCGGCGCCCGCGCTCCAGGCTCCAGGCCCGGTAGCGCTCGGCCAGTGCGGTGACCACAGGCCACTCCACCGGCGCCGGCTGCGCCAGGGCCGCCCACAGGTAGGCCCGCGTCCCCCAGGCCTCCATGGCCCGCCGCGACCGGGTGATGGTGAAGAACGTCGGCGACGCCAGGAGCAGCTGCGGCCAGGCGAGCGCGAGAGCGGCCAGGAGGGGGAACAGGCCGCCGCCCGCGATGGAGGCCCCCGCGCCGACGGCTACGGGAGTCAGCGCCAGGGCGATCCGCAGACCGGTGATCTGCCGGAACCGGTGCAGCGAGCGGCGCACCGACGCCTCGGCGGAGAGGCCCTCGGGTAGCGGAGTGGGCTGGACCATCAGGGCCAGCAGCAGCGAGGCCACGGCCACGGAGCCGGCGAGGAGGATGGTCCACCCCGGCGCGGAGAGTCCGCCGCCCACTAGGAGAGCGACCACGCCCAGGACGGGAAGGGGCACCGGCACGAAGAACAGGACCTGCCGCCAGAGTTGGCCGGATTCGGTCGGGCGTCTCAACGCCGCCGACATTCTGCTCAACTGCTTCTGGACGCGACCGGTGATCACTGCTGTGGCACCCCCCAAACTCGTGCTGCGGCGTCTGTGCGAGCGGGAAGTCCCCCTGGTCCCGCCGCCCCCAGCCGGGGCGGGGCCGTCTCGACCCTGGATCGGATCTGCGCCAACCACCCGCCGCATACGCTATCCGCTTTTCGGCGGTCACATGCCCGCTCATCACGGACTTCCCACCGATGTGGACGCGGGGGGAGGGCTCCCGGTTCACGCCCGTGAGTCCGCTTCGGCCAGTGGTTGAACGGCGATAACGGGGTTTGGGGGGAACATCCCGGTGCATCGGCGATCATCCGTGTTGTGCCCTGGACGAGGGGGATAAACCACGCATGGGGGAAACGATCCGCAATCGACTGCGCACCGGACGTGTAAACCGCGCGTGAACGCGATGGGGCGCGGACCGAGGCGGCGCCTCTGGGGCGGCCGGGCCCGCGCCCGACGGCGACGGCCGCGGTGGATGCGGACGCTGCGGCGGCGGTCGCGCAAGCACCGGCGCCGCACGCCGCCGAACCGCGTCACGACGTCACGAGCACCCCGCCGCCCTGCGGCATGGCGGACACGCGGGCACCCTTGCGGCCACCCGGCGCCCCGGCAGCGCGGCGTATCGCGTTCACGGCTCCCGTTCCGACAGCCGGCCCAGGGTGATGGCGATGCGCAGCACGAACGACCCCCGCCCGTCGGCCGGCGCGTGGCCGGTCAGCTCGGCGATCCTGCTCAGCCGGTAGCGCACGGTGTTGGGGTGCACGAACAGCATGCGCGCGGTCGACTCCAGGGACGAGGCGTGCTCCAAGTACACCGACAGCGTGTCCAGCAGGGGCGACCCCGCGCTGCGCAGCGGCAGGTAGATCTCCTCGACCAGTTGGGTGCGCGCCGCTGTGTCGCCCTCCAGCGCGCGCTCGGGCAGCAGGTCCTCGGCCCGCACCGGCCGGGGAGCGTCCGGCCAGGCGACGGCGGCGCGCAAACCGTTGACGGCCGCACGCACCGAGTGGCTGGCCACTCGCAGATCGCCGACGGCCGGGCCCACCACGACCGGGCCCGGGCCGAACAGGCCCGCCAGCGGCTCGGCTGCGACCATCACGGCCGAGTCCCCGCTGAGCTTCTCGCTGATGCCCACGACCGCGATGACGCGCTCGCCCTGCACCCCGGCCAGCACGTCGTGGCCGGCCCGCCGCGCCGCCGAGCGCAGGTCCTCCAGCACCGACTCGGAGTCCGCCCCGCCGAGGCTGCCCGCCAGGGCCGTTACGGGCGTGCGCGACCAGCCCAGCGCCGAGCCCCACGTCTGCAGCCCTTCCTCCCGGTCGCCGTGCAGCAGCGCGTCGACCACCAACGCCTCCAACCGGGCGTCCCAGGCCCCGCGGGCCTCGGCGGCGCGGGCGTAGACCTTCGCCGAGCTGAAGGCGACCTCGCGGGTGTAGTGCAGCACGGCCTCGCGCAGCTGCTGCTCCCCGCCGGGCGCCGCGAGCTCGTCGACCTGGTTCTCCACCACGTCGATGACCACCCGGATCATGTCGACGGTCTGCTGCAGCGTGACCGATCGGGTCAGCTCGCGGGGCGCGGTGCCGAACACCTCCACGGTGATGGCCGGGCGACCCCGCCCCGGGTTCTTGAACCAGTCGACGAAAGCCGCCACACCCGACTGGGCCACCAGTCCCACCCATGAACGGTCCTCCGCCGACATGCGCCGGAACCACGACAGCCGACTCTCCATGCGGGCGACCGCGGCCGTGCCCAGAGCGCCCATGGCGCGCTCCAGACGCTGGACGGTGGCGGCTCGGATCGCGTCGTCGTCGCCCGCCGCCGGCGGTTCGGTGCGGTCAGTGGAATCCGTGCTCACGCTTCTAGACTGGCATCGACGCAGGTGCGCCGACGACACCGCGGCCGGCCCTCGGGGGGCCGACACCGGCCGCAGCCCCCTTGCACGCGCCGATCGCGACCGGCAGTGTGACCAGTACCGCTTTTTCCACCACCTCGGCGCCTAAGTTGTAGAACGGGCACAAACACCGGGCCGGTATTTTCGTCCGGGTCCTCATCCGTTCGGAGGGGGTCCACAGGGCAGTGTTGGTGACGTGCTTGTCATCGTTGCTCCCGGCCAGGGCGCCCAGGTTCCCGGATTCCTCGCCCCCTGGCTCGAACTCCCCGGTATGGCCGACCGCTTCGACCGGTGGTCCGAGGTCGTCGGCCTCGACCTGAAGCGCTACGGCACCACCGCCGACGCCGACGAGATCCGCGACACCGCGGTGGCCCAGCCGCTGCTGGTCGCCGCGGGGCTCGCGGCCGCCACCGCGCTCTTCGGGGACCTCGACTCCGCCCCCGCCTCGATCGACGCCGCGGCCGGCCACAGCGTCGGCGAACTCACCGCCGCGAGCCTGGCGGGCGTGCTGTCGCCCCAGGACGCGCTGATGCTGGTGGCCGAGCGCGGCAGAGGCATGGCCGACGCGGCGGCGGCGACCGCAACCGGCATGACCGCCGTGCTCGGCGGCGATCGCGCCGAGGTGCTGGCCGCCCTGGAGTCACACGGGCTCACTCCCGCCAACGACAACGGCTCGGGCCAGATCGTGGCCGCCGGGACCACCGAGCAGCTCGCCGCCCTGGCGGCCGACCCGCCGGCCCGCGCCCGGCTGCGCTCGCTGTCGGTGGCCGGCGCCTTCCACACCCACCACATGGCGCCCGCCGCGGACCGCGTCTCGCGGGTGGCCAAGGGCATCGCACCCGCCGACCCCCGCACCCGGCTGCTGTCCAACCGCGACGGCGCCGTGGTCGCCGGCGGGTCCGAATACCTCGACCGCCTCGTCGAGCAGATCAGCTCCCCCGTACGCTGGGACTCCTGCACCGAGACGCTGGCCGGCCTGGGCGCCACCGCGATCGTCGAACTGCCTCCGGCGGGCACCCTGACGGGCCTGGCCAAGCGCGGACTGCCGGGCACCGAGCGGCTGGCCGTCAAGTCCCCCGACGATCTGGACCGTGCCCGCGAGCTGGTCCGCGACCACGCCGAAGGCACCGCTCCCCGACAGGAAGGCCGCCCCTGATGAACCTCCTCCCCGCGGCGGGCGGCGCGCGCGTCCTCGCGTTCGGCGAGTACCAGCCCGCCAACGTGGTGACCAACGACGACCTCGCCCAGCGCGTCGACACCAACGACGAGTGGATCCAGAGCCGCGTCGGCATCCGGGAGCGGCGCATCGCCGGCCCCGAGGACTCGGTGGTCTCCATGGCCGCGACCGCCGGCGGAAAAGCGCTGGCCGCGAGCGGGATGGCGCCGGCCGACATCGATCTGGTCATCGTGGCCACCTGCACGCTGACCGAGCAGATCCCCAACTCCGCCGCCCGTGTCGCGGCGCGGCTGGGCATCGAGGCCCCGGGCGCTTTCGACGTCAACGCCGCCTGCGCCGGGTTCTGCTACGCGCTGGGCCTGGCGTCGGATTCCGTACGGGCGGGGTCGGCGCGCAACGTGCTGGTCATCGGCTCGGAGAAGCTGTCGGACTGGCTCGACTGGCAGGACCGCTCCACCTGTGTGATCTTCGCCGACGGAGCCGGCGCCGCCGTCGTCAGCGCCTCGGAGAACCCCGGCATCGGCCCGGTCGTGTGGGGCAGCTCCGGCGAACGCGCCGACAAGATCTTCCTGCGCGAAGGCAAGTACCTCTTCCAGGAGGGACAGGCGGTCTTCCGCTGGGCCACCACGGAGCTCAACGCCGTAGCCGCCGAGGCGCTGCGCCGGGCCGGGGTCGAAGCCGGGCAACTGACCGCCTTCGTACCCCATCAGGCCAACCTGCGCATCGTCGAGGCGATAGCTCGAAGGCTGGGAGCGCCCCAGGCGATCATCGCCCGCGATATCGTCACCGCGGGCAACACCTCGTCTGCATCCGTCCCGCTTGCGCTGGCGCGCATGTCCGGGCGCGGCGAACTGCCCTCGGGGAGCCTCGTGCTCACCATGGGATTCGGCGCCGGCCTGACCTACTCGGCCCAGGTGCTGGAGATTCCCTAGACACTTGCGGTGCGCCCGGCTCCGGTCGGCGCCGCCGCAGCATGTACCGACCGCAACTCACGTCACCGAAGGAGAAGCCCGAAATGGCGCACACCGAGCAGGAGATCTTGAACGGCCTCGGCGAGATCGTCGACGAGATCGCCGGCGTCTCGGCAAGCGAGGTCACCCCGGAGAAGAGCTTCGTCGACGACCTGGACATCGACTCCCTGTCGATGGTGGAGATCGCCGTCGCCGCGCAGGACAAGTTCGGCGTCGAGATCCCCGACGACCAGCTCAAGGACCTCAAGACCGTCCAGGACGTCATCAACTTCATCCAGAAGTAGCGCGCCGCGCCCGCCGGCGGCCGCGCCGGCGGGCCGGGCCCCACCCCGGCCCCGCGCACCAGCCCCTGCCAAGCCCGGCCGCGAACCGGCCGGAGCTCGACCACCCGATGAGAAGGGCGATCAGGACGATGCACACCACCGAAGTCGTCGTTACGGGACTCGGCGCGACCACTCCCCTGGGAGGTGACGTCGCCGGCACCTGGTCCGCACTTCTCGAAGGCCGGTCCGGAATCGCCACGATCCACGAGGACTGGGTCGCCGACCTGCCGGTCCACTTCGCCGGGCGGATCGCCCAGGAACCCAGCGAGGTGCTGCCCCGCCCCCGGCTGCGCCGCCTCGACCGCACCCAGCAGTTCTCGCTGATCGCCGCCAAGGAAGCCTGGGAGGACGCGGGCTCCCCCGGCGTCGACCCGACGCGCCTGGGCGCCGTCGTCTCCAGCGGCATCGGCGGCATCCTGACCATCCTGGAGCAGTACGACACCTTCCGCGAGCGCGGGTGGAAGCGCGTCTCGCCGTTCACCGTGCCGATGCTGATGCCCAACGGGCCCGCCGCGGCGGTGTCGCTGGAGTACTCCGCCCGCGCCGGTGCGCACGCGCCGGTGAGCGCCTGCGCCTCCAGTGCCGAGGCCGTGGCCGACGCCGTCCACATGATCCGCAGCGGCCGCGCCGACGTGGTGATCGCGGGCGGCACCGAGGCCGCCATCCATCCGCTGAACCTGGCCTCCTTCGCCTCCATGCGCGCGCTGTCCACCCGCAACGACGATCCGCAGGGCGCGTCGCGTCCCTGGGACACCGGCCGCGACGGGTTCGTCATGGGCGAGGGCGCCGGCATCGTCGTGCTGGAGTCGGCCGAGCACGCCGCCGCGCGCGGGGCCCGCGTCTACGCGGTGGCCGCCGGAGTCGGCTACTCCAACGACGCCCACGACATCGTGCTGCCCGACCCCGAGGGCGCGGGCCAGGCCCAGGCCATCCGCGACCTGCTGGAGGACTCCGGCTTGGCGCCCGCTGAGATCGCCCACGTCAACGCGCACGCCACCTCCACGCCCGCCGGCGACGTCGGCGAGACCGCCGCCATCCGCGCGGCGCTGGGCGACTCCGCCGCCGACCGGGTCGCGGTGACCTCCACCAAGTCCATGACCGGCCACCTGCTGGGCGGCGCCGGCGCGGTGGAGTCCATCGCCACGGTCCTGGCGCTGTACGAGGGCCGCATCCCGCCGACGATCAACATCGAGGAACTCGACCCCGAGGTCCGGGTCGACATCGTGCGCGACAAGCCGCGCGACATGCCGGCCGACGCCGTGGCCGCCGTCAACGAGTCCTTCGGGTTCGGCGGCCACAACGTCGCCGTCGCCTTCCGCCGGGCCTGAACCCGCGAAGGCCGAGCTGAACGGATTCCGATGCGGTAGGGCGGCCCACGCGCCCTACCGCGTCGGCGTGCGGACAAGGCCCGGACGCCTTCGCGGCGATCCCCGGTGGGGAGGACACGCGCACGGCGACATCCCGTTATAGGATCCTCGCCGACCGGCGGCCGGGCCGGTCCGTCGGCCCGCCGAGCAGGTAACCGCTGGTCATGGCGCATCATGCGCCGGGGCGGGACGCTGACCGCGGATTCAACACCCGGGATGGCCGCGCTCGGGCGAATCGCTGACGTGAACGGCTCCCGTCATGCCGTGGAAGCCTGCCTGAATTCGGCTCGCGGGCTCCTGACAGGAAGATGCGGCTCCGTCAGGATTGACCTGTGTCCCTCCAGTCCCTGGCGTTGAGCGAAGTGCATCCCGAGCCCGGTGACCACAGCGAGGATGACGACGGTGCCGACGCAGCTCTTGCGTTCCGACCCGTCGTCGACCTCGACTCCGGCGCCGTGCTCGCCGTGGACGCCGACCTCAGAGGCGCCGACGGCCGCCGGCGGGCCGAGTGGTCCGCCGATCCCGCGTCGGTGGCCGAGCGGCTGTCCCGGCTCGTGCGCGGCGCGACCTCCCGCGAATCCCTCCTCCCCCTCGTACTGCCGATGCCGGCGCAGGCGCTGGCGACCGACCCGGAGATCCTGCACCGGTTCGAGGACACGCTGCGCCGGTGCGGGCGGAGGCCGCGCGACGTCACCGTCATGCTCGGCCCCGACCTGCCCCAGGTCCAGCGCGAGCCGCTGGTGCGCGGCATCGCGCGGCTGCGCGAACAGGGCTTCCGCTGTGCGCTGGGCACCGCCGCGGTGCCACCGGACCTGCTCTTGGAGACCAGCCCCTTCCTGTTGCGTCTGGACTCCGGGATCGTCGCGGGTCTGCCCGACGACGCGCGCCTGGCCTCGCTCGTCGACGGCCTGGCACGCATCGGCCACGGCGCGGGTGTCTTCTGCATGGCCGCGGGCGTCACCTCCGACCAGCAGGTGCACCGGCTGCGCGAGGCGGGGGTCCGCCTCGCGCAGGGGCCGCTGTTCGCCGATCAGGACTGGGCGCCGGGCGACCGGGTCGCGCCGGTACCCGCCACCTCCTTGGAGCCGGCGGGCGCGCACGGCGACTCCGGGCCGCCGGTCACCGAGTTCACGACTCCCCCGGTGGCCATGAACACCGAGGCCACGGCCGAGGAGGTGCTGGACACCTTCAGCGCCGACACCGCGCTGAACAGCGTGGTGCTGATCGACCACCGCGACCGCCCGGTCGCGGTCATCGACCGCGCCCGGTTCCTCCTGGCCGTCACCGGCCCCTACGGCCACGCCCTGCACGCCAAGCGCCCGGCCCACCGACTGGCCGACACCCCGCGCACCGTCCCGCGCAACTATCGCGCGATGGCCGCCCTGCGCGCCGCGGGAACCGACCGCGAGCGCGTCTACGACGACCTCATCACCGTCAACGAGTTCGGCCAGTGCACGGGCATCGTGCACGTCGGCGACCTGATCCAGAGCCTGGCGCGGGACGCCCAAAGCGGCTGACGGCGCATCGCCGAGGCGGTCCGGTCCCGCCCACGGCCGGACCTCCCCCCTATCGGGCGAGGGGTGGTCTGCGGGGGGCGGCGGCGAGGGCGGCAGTGGGCCGGGCCCGCGGTCATCGGGTCGGGTGCTCGCCGGTGGCGCAGCCGACGGGGCGGCGGGCACCGGCACTGTTCGCGGGCGGCGACCCGGCGCCGGTACGTCCGATATGCCGGTTCGTCCGGCGTCTGTCGTGAAGTTATGGCTGCGGGAAAGCGCATTCCGCGGCCATAACTTCACGACAGACGGGAGAAGCAGCGCCGAGTCTGTCTGTGGGGCTAGATTCGGCGCCGTCGGATCCACCCGGTGTTGCACCCACCGATTGAATCCACCGCCGGAATCCGGTGAAAACCGCGCGTTCGATGCGCCGACCGGCCCGCGGCGGCCGAACGCCGCCCCCGCCGCGCGCTCAACCGGCGGGCACCGGACCCGGTGACCGCAGGCCCCGCCCTTCGCCGTCCTCGCCGCCGCTGTTCCCCGTCAGACCGCCCGCCGCCCGGCAGACCAGCAAGACCGCACAGCAGACCCGATCCGCTCCGCCGGCCGCCGCCACCGGCGAGCACCCGAACCGGTGACCGCAGGGCCAGCCCACCGCCGCCCTCGCCGCCGCCTTCGCTTCAGAGCACCCGACACCCGGCAGACCGACAAGACCGCACAGCCAACCCGAGCCGCCCCGCACAGCAGACACTGGCGGGCCGCCCGGTCTGTCAGCCCCGGCGGATCTGGCGGACGCGGCTGTTCGACGGTGCCGGGCGGCGGGCGGCGCCGTCGCCGATGGAGGGGCCGTCGGCGCGGCCGGCTCCCGCGGAGTACTCGCTGCCGGCCTCGTCCGCCGCTTCGGCGGGTTCGGGGGCGGGCGCCAGCTCGGTCAGCTCCGGGCGCTTGGGCCGGCGCCCGTCGCCCGAGGAGCGGCCCAGGGCGCGCCGGCTCAGCCACGGCACGAGGTGCTCGCGGGCCCATCGCCAGTTCTCACGGCGGCGCAGGATGCGCGGCAGCCGCTCGGGCGGAGTGTCCCACGGACGCGACCAGGTCTCGGAGGGCCCCATCGGCACGCCCAGCAGTTCGGCGATCCGCGCGGCGACGATGCGGTGGCCCGCGGCGTTGAAGTGCAGGCGGTCCACACTCCAGGCGCGGGGGTCGTTGAGGGCGCCCATGGACCACAGATCGACGATGTCGCTGGCGGTGCGTTCGGCGACGGCGCGCAGGTGCATGCTGAACACGGCGATCCGGCCGCGGTAGACCCGCAGGAACGGGATCCAGCCGGTGTCGTGGCCGGAGAGGATCACCACGCGTATCCCGGCCTCGCGCAGCCGCGCAATGCCGGTCTCGAACTCCGCGGCCAGATCGTCGAGGTCGGTGTTGGGCCGCAGCACGTCGTTGCCGCCCGCGTGAACGGTGACCAGATCCGGCGCGAATCCCAGGGTCTGGTCCAGCTGCTCGCCGAAGATGTGCCGCATGCGGCGGCCGCGCACGGCCAGATTGGCGTAGCGGAACCCGGGCGCAGCGCCGCCCAGGTGCTCGGCCAGGCGGTCGGCGAACCCGCGGTACTCTCCCTGGGGCGAGAGGTCTTCGAGCCCCTCGGTCAGGCTGTCTCCGATGGCCACGTAGGAGCGGATGGCTGCGGGCCGCTGCGCCTGATCGCCCTCGGCGGGATTCGTCTCCAGGTCAGTCACATCAACCAATCATGCAGCTCGGCCACGTGCACCGGCACAAGGGCCCACGGCGACGCGCGAGGAGCTCGCGTACGGGTGCGCCCCTCAGCGACATCGACGGGTATGTGTCAACGGGGCGAGGCAAGGGTAGGGCCTGCCCGACAAGCATACCTCCGGGTACCACCGAGACGCCTGCACCCTGGGCCGATGGCCGGCGTCGGCCGGACCGTTCGAACGGGCACCGGAGGCATCCGACAGCACGAGCGCAAGGAGCCGTTGCATCCGCATGAGCAACAGCGACGCCACCCCGCAGAACAGCGAGCCCGAGTCCGGCGCGCAGTCCGCGGATTTCCCCGTCAACGAGGTCGAGCAGGCGCTGCAGGAGGCGCTGGACCAGTCCGGCGAGCAGTCCTCCCCCGATCCGGGGCCCGTCAGCGCCTTCATCACCGCGCTGCGTGAGGGCCAGGTGTGGGTTCCGCTGCCGCAGGGGTCGGGCACGCAGGACGACGGCTCGGTCGCGCTGCCCACCCTGGAGCTGGAGGGATCGCCGTTCATCCCGGCCTTCACCTCCGAGCAGCAGCTCGGGCTGCGCAGCGCCGAACTGCCTTACACGGTGCTGGCCACCCGGGAGCTGGCCGAGGCGATGCCGGACGGTGTGGGGCTGGCGCTCAACCCCGGCAATTCGGCGAGCGTGCCGATCTACCCGGACACCGTCTCCGTCCTGTCCCAGTGACGGCCTCCGTCCCGCCCGCGGACCGGCTCGCCGGAACCCGCGGGCGGGGCGGCTGTCGGCGCGCCGACTGCTCCGCCGTCCGACGTGTGTTCCGACCGACTGCAACGCGCTGACGTTACCCACGTCACATTTTCCGTCCATCACACCAAAACCGACATTCCACACCTGGCGTCTCGCCGCGGGAACAGAGCGCGGCGCGGCGGGCATCGTTCCTGCGTCCGGTCGGCGACCACTATTCAACCGCCGCGCTCGCACGTACGATCACCCGAAGGTGCGCCGCTCCCAGCCGCCGGACGCCGACTGCGGCCGCGGCGGCCGGGCACCCGGTCCCGGCCGAGTGGACGTACTGTGGTGCACGAACGTAATCGCCCGCGGACGGCGCCCTCTCGCCCGCGGGCCGGACGCCCGGAGGTCGAGGTCTGCAGCAGATGAACGCCGTCTCCCCGATCTGCCTCACCGACCTCGTCCCGGCCCTGCGCTGGAGCGATCCCGCGATGGTGGGGCCGGTGCTGTGGCACGCCCGCCTGATCGAGGGCTGGTGGAGTTCGCTGCCGATCGTCCGCGTCATGGACCTGGCCGGATCCACCTGGCTGTCGCACTCCCTGGCCCGGCTGGCCGCCGAGCAGTGGAGCCACCTGCAGCTGGGCGAATTCATCCCCTCGCTGCGCTCCGCCCACGTCGACCTCGACGACATCGCCGAGCCGGTGCGCGGCGCGCTCCTGGCCACCGCGGGCGGCTGGGACCGGCTCGTATCGGCCAGCCCGTCGGCGATCGCCGCCTGGGGGATGCCGGAGAGCTGCGGTCCCCTCGACCTGGTGAGCACCGCCGCGTGGCGCGCCCTGCAGCCCTTCTCCGACGAGCAGCAGCGCGGGGCCGCCCCTTCGCCCGCACTGATGGTCGAGGCCGTACGCACACTGGCGAACTGGATGCCGCAATCGGCGCCCGAACACGTACACAGCGCCCTGTCCTACCTCACCGCCGCCACGGGCGCGGGCCCGGCCGAAGCCCCGGCCGAGCCTGAGGATGCCACGCATGCGCAGAGCCCCGCGACCCGGGCCATCCGCACTCTGCGGGCGCTGCGCGCCCAGCGCGACGAGGAGGCGCGCGCCGCAGGCGGAGCCGCCCGAGAGCAGGACCTGCCGGACCACGAGTCGGCGGGCGCGCCCGCCGATGCGGCCGCTGAGGCGCAGCCGGAGCCCGGATCCGTCCGCAGCTCCCTGCTGGGCCCCGACGGCACGCTGCGCCGGCCCTCCTTCGGGCCGCCCAAGGGACAGGGCGGCGAGCAGCCAGCCCAGCAGCCGGCCGAGCTGGGCCGCCATCCACTGGTGGATCTGCTGGAGGAGTTCTTCCGCAACTGGACCGAAGTGGAGCGCAACGTCGCCGCCGAGCGGCTGTTCGCCTCCGACCCCATCAGCATCCGGCTGCTGGCCGACCAGCTCGGCGTGGACCTGCGGGAGATCCGCAACGCGCAGCGCACCGTGGAGGAGCGGCTGCTGCAGTGGCTCGGCTCGCCCGGCGGCGCCCCGCTGACCCGCCACATGCGCGAGCTCTCCGATCACCTGGGGTCGGCCGCCACCGTCGACCACCTCATCACCGCCCACACCGACCACCCGGTGGAGGTGCCCGCCCTCGGCACGCCGCTGTGGCGGGTCGTCATCACCCTCTTCACCGACCGCCGACTGCACAACGGCTGGCTGGTGGCCGACGATCCGCACCGGATGCGGTGGCAGACGCGGGAGATGCTGGGAGACGCGCCCAGCATCTCCGACGCCGCCATCCGCCTGGGGCGGCTCGGAATCCGCCAGCAGGCCGTGCGCGCGTGGCTGCTGAGCACGCCCGGGGTGACCATCCGCGAGGGCCACGTGCTGGTCGACCCCTCCATCCCGGTGGAGAACGCGCCGCCCGGCCCCGCCTACGGCACCCCGCCCGACCCCGGCCCCGAGGTCGACGGGAGCACCACCGCCAACGGCCTGCCCATCCGGCGCCGCCCCGGCGGCGAGGCACCCGCCGCCCCGGAGCAGACCGAGCAGCAGCCGCAGCCCGCGGCGCCGCAACCGCCTCGGGTGGCCGCCTCGGAGCGCTGCTTCCGCGCGCCCGACGGCCGCTGGTGGCACCGGGTGGACGTCTCCGGCGACCATCTGCAGGGCGCGCCGGTCACCGTCCCGCCCGGATACGCGACGCACCTGGGCCTGCAGCCGGGCCGGCTGCTGTGCCTCACCGCCCCCGGAGCCGACCTGCTGGTGCTGGTCTGGCGCGACCAGCCCGCCTTCGACTCGCTGCGCCCCCTGCTGCGGCGCCTCTCGGCGCAGGCGGGCGACCGCGTGTTCATCACCGTCAACGGCGACCGCCTGGACGCACGCCGACTGCCCGCCGCCGACCTGAGTTCACACAGCCCCACCAGCCGCGCGCTGCACCTGATCGGCTACACCGCACCCGCGGCCACCGAGGAGGCGCTGAAGATCATCGCGCGCCGTATCAGCGAGGACGGCGCCGACACCCGGGCCGCCGAACCGCAGTCCCTGCTGGACTCCCTCACCGAGCGCGGCGACACCGACATCGCCCAGGAATTGGGACCGGCACTCACTCCGGCGCACTGAGCAGTATGTAGACGCACGTCTGCACCGGCCGGGCTACCGTGAGTTATGCAGAACATCGGTATACGCGAACTGCAGCGGAACCCGCAATCGGTGATCCAGCAAGTTCTGGAGAGCCGCGACGAGTTCGAGATCACGGCAGACGGCCGTCCAACCGGTGTCCGGCTCGTCCCGGACCGGTACGAGAAACGACGCCGACTCTCCGGCTCCGACCTCATGGAGATCTCAGCTATGAGTCCGCTGGAGCCGGGCGACGCCGCGGCTTGGCGCGCGGACATCGAAAACGCGATGGACGACGAGGTCACAGACCCGTGGGAGCGGACGTGACGCTGCTCGACCTCGTACCTACTCCGGCCATCCGGTCGAGATCGTCTCTCCTGCACCGCCGAAGGACTGCGCGCATCGGGCGATACGAACGGGCCCCGCTGATCGTTCAGCGGGGCCCGCAACGGCTGCCGCAAGTGCGCCCTTCGACGGTGGATCGTCGCAGGCTCAGACGTTGAATCCGAGCATGCGCAGCTGGTCGCGGCCGTCCTCGGTGATCTTGTCCGGGCCCCACGGCGGCATCCAGACCCAGTTGATCTTGACCTCGCGCTCGAACTCGTCGAGCGCCGTGCTCGCCTGGTCCTCGATGACGTCGGTCAGCGGGCAGGCCGCGCTGGTCAGGGTCATGTCCAGGGTGATGACCCCGTCGTCCACGTTGACCCCGTAGAGCAGGCCGAGGTCGACGACGTTGACGCCCAGCTCGGGGTCGATGACGTCCTTCAGCGCCTCGCTGATCTCCTCGGCCAGCCCCTCGCCGCCGGAGGTCTCCGGCGCGGTGGCGGTGGTGTCCTGTTCGGTCATGAGGCGCCCTCCTTCTCCGTTTCCAGGGACTGGGCGGTCGCGTCCTTCCACGCCATCCAGGCGAGCAGGGCGCATTTGATACGGGCAGGGTATTTGGACACGCCGGCGAAGGCCACCGCATCCTCCAGTACGTCCTCGTCGGGTTCGGCCTGGCCCCTGGATTGCATGAGCTCGGTGAACTCGTCGAGCATGCGCATGCCCTCGTCCACGCTGCGCCCGATCAGCAGGTCGGTGAGCACCGAGGCGCTCGCCTGGCTGATCGAGCAGCCCATGCTGTCGTAGGAGACGTCCTGGACGGTGGCGTCGCCGTCGAGGCCGCCGCCTTCGGTGGCGGGCGCGAGCCGCACGCGCAGCGTCACCTCGTCCCCGCAGGTGGGGTTGATGTGGTGGGCCTCGCCGTCGTGCGGCTCCCGCAGCCCCTTGTTGTGCGGGTTGCGGTAGTGGTCCAGGATGATCTCCTGGTACATGGCGTCGAGCTGCATAGCGACCTGTGCCCCCTCCTAGCGTGCCGCCGGCGTGCCGAAGAACCGCTGAGCGAACTGGATCCCCTCGGCCAGCGCGTCGACCTCTGCGAACGTCGTGTACAGGTAGAACGTCGCCCGCGTGGTGGCCACCGTCTCGAAGCAGCGGTGCAGCGGCCAGGCGCAGTGGTGGCCCACCCGCGCCTCGACGCCGAGGTCGTCGAGGACCTGGCCGACGTCGTGCGGGTGGATGTCCTCGACCGTGAACGAGATCGCGCCCCCGCGGTCGTCGTTGTCCGCCGGACCGATGATGCGCACGCCGGGGAGCTCGCCGACCCGCTTCAGCGCGTACTCGGTCAGGGCCTGCTCGTGGGCCAGGACGTTGTCCATGCCCACGGCGCTGAGGTAGTCGCAGGCGGCGGCCAGCCCGACGGCCTGCGGCGCCATGGGCACCCCGGCCTCGAACCGCTGCGGCGGGTCGGCCCAGGTGGTGTGGTCCATGTAGACCACCCCGATCATCGACCCCCCGGAGATGAACGGCGGCATGGCCGCCAGCAGCTCCGGCCGCCCCCACAGCACCCCGATGCCGTTGGGCCCGAGCATCTTGTGCCCGGAGAAGGCCAGGAAGTCCACGCCCAGCTCGGTGACGTCGACCGGCATGTGCGGCACCGACTGCGCGGCGTCGACCAGCACCAGCGCGCCGTGCGCGTGGGCGCGCTCGGCGATGGCGGTGACCGGGTTGACCGTGCCCAGCACGTTGGACTGGTGGGTGAGCGCGACGAGCTTGGTGCGGTCGTTGATCAGCTCGTCGATGCCGCTCTGGTCCAGCCGGCCGTCGGGGGTCACCGGGAACCACCGCAGCGTCGCGCCGGTGCGCTGGCACAGCTGCTGCCAGGGCACCAGGTTGGCGTGGTGCTCCATCTCGGTGACCACGATCTCGTCGCCGGGCCCGACCGCGAAGCGGGCGTACTCGGGCCCGCTGGTGGCGGCGTTGCTCATGGCGTAGGCCACCAGGTTGATGGCCTCGGTCGCGTTCTTGGTGAACACCACCTCGTCCGAGCGGGCGCCCACGAACGACGCGATGGTGGCGCGGGCGCCCTCGTAGGCGTCGGTGGCCTCCTCGGCGAGCTGGTGCGCGCCGCGGTGCACCGCCGCGTTGTGGCGTTCGTAGAACTCCCGTTCGGCGTCGAGTACCTGCCGGGGCTTCTGCGAGGTCGCCCCGGAGTCGAGATACACCAGCGGGCGCGCGTCGCGGACGGTGCGGGCCAGGATCGGGAAGTCGGCCCGCACCGCCTCGACGTCGAGGCGCCCCAGCTCGCTCGTCGTCACTTCGCTGCGCCTGCCTTCACGAAACGCTCGTAGCCCTCGGACTCCAGGGTGTCCGCCAGCTCGGGTCCGCCGGACTCGGCGACGCGGCCGCCGGCGAACACGTGCACGTAGTCGGCCTGGATGTAGTTGAGGACCCGGGTGTAGTGGGTGATGAGCATGACGCCCATGTCGTTGGCGGCCCGCGCCCGGTTGATGCCGGAGGAGACGACCTTCAGGGCGTCGACGTCGAGACCGGAGTCGGTCTCGTCCAGGATGGCCATGCTCGGCTTGAGCAGCTCCAGCTGAAGGATCTCGTGGCGCTTCTTCTCGCCGCCGGAGAAGCCCTCGTTGACGCCGCGCGAGGCGAAGGAGGAGTCGATGGACAGGTTGCCCATGGTCTCCTGCAGCTCCTTGGAGAAGGCGCGGAGCTTGGGCGCCTCGCCGCGCACGGCGGTGACCGAGCTGCGCAGGAAGTTGGACATGGACACGCCCGGCACCTCGACGGGGTACTGCATGGCCAGGAACAGGCCGGCGCGCGCCCGCTCGTCGACGCTCATCTCCAGCACGTTCTCACCGTCGAGCAGGACCTCGCCCTCGGTGATCTCGTAGCGCGGGTGGCCCGCGATGGCGTAGGCGAGGGTGGACTTGCCGGAGCCGTTGGGGCCCATGATGGCGTGGGTCTCGCCGGAGTTGATGGTGAGGTCGACGCCCTTGAGGATCTCCTCGCGCTTCTCGGCGCC
Organism: Streptomonospora litoralis; assembly: GCF_004323735.1. Classification (GTDB taxonomy): domain Bacteria; phylum Actinomycetota; class Actinomycetes; order Streptosporangiales; family Streptosporangiaceae; genus Streptomonospora; species Streptomonospora litoralis. The sequence continues at coordinate 3,476,822 of NZ_CP036455.1, forward strand.
GATCAGCACGTCGGCGCGCACCCCGCGGATTTCGAACTTCGTCATGTGTGATTCAGCCTTTTGAACTCTGGGTGTCCAGCGAGACGAGGACGTCGTCGCCGTCGATCTGCACTGCGTAGGTGGCGACCGACTGGGTCGCCGGCGGGTTGATCGGCTTGCCCGAGCCGAGGTCGAAGCAGGACCCGTGCAGCCAGCACTCGATGGTCCCGTCCTCGACCTCGCCCTCGGACAGGTTCACCTCGGCGTGGGAGCAGATGTCGCTGATCGCGTACACCTCGCCCTCGCTGCGCACCACCGCCAGCGGGGTGCCGTCGATCTCCACGCCCAGCGCGCCCTCGTCTGGGACCTCGCTCAGCGAACACGCACGGGTGTATCCGTCACTCATGGAGGGCCAGCTTCTCCTCGACCTCGTCCATGATGCGGTCGCGCAGCTCGGGGATCTCGATGCGGCCGATGAGCTCCTGGAAGTACCCGCGGATGACCAGGCGCCGGGCCTCGTCGGCGGGAACGCCGCGCGACTGCAGGTAGAACAGGTGGATGTCGTCGAGCCGGCCGCTGGCGCTGGCGTGGCCGGCGCCCTCGACCTCTCCGGTGAAGATCTCCAGGTTGGGCACGGAGTCGACCCGGGTGCCGTCGGTCAGCACCAGGTTGCGGTTGTGCTCGTAGGAGTCGGTGCCGGAGGTGCCCTCGCCGATGATGACGTCGCCGATCCACACCGCGTGGGCGTCCTCCCCGCTGAGCGCGCCCTTGTACTCGACGCGGCTGCGGGTGTTGGACTCGTTGTGGTCGATCAGCGAGCGGTGCTCGTGGTGCTGGCCCTCGCCGGTGAAGTACAGGCCGTGCAGCTCGGCGTCGCCGCCGGTGCCCTTGTAGCGCACGCTGGGCGACAGCCGCACCAGGTCGCCGCCGAGGGTGACCACGAAGCTGCGGAAGCGGGCGTCGCGGTTCACCGTGGTGTAGTGGTGGGAAACCTGGACGGCGTCGTCGTCCCAGTCCTGCAGGCTGATCACCGTCAGCGAGGCGCCGTCCTCGACGACGAACTCGACGTTGTCGGCGTAGACGGCCGACCCGGCGTACTCCAGCACGACGGTCGCCGAGGAGTGCGGCTCCGCGCGGACCAGGATGTGGCCGTAGGCGTCGCCGTGCTCGGTGCCGGTGACCTTCACGAACACCGTCTCGTCCAGCTCGGTGTCCTTGGGCACGGTCACGACCGTGGCCGGGTTGAAGTCGGTGAAGCTCTCCCAGGCCAGGGCGCTGACGCGGTCGTTGGGCAGGAACGACGTGCCGAGCCGGGAGTCGTCGCGTCCGACGCGTTCGACGACGGCCCCCTCAGGGCCGGAGACCTCGACGGTGACCGTGCCGTCGGCGATCTCACGGCCCTGGTGCAGGCCGCGCAGGCGGCGCAGCGGAGTGAAGCGCCACTCCTCCTCGCGTCCGTTGGGCACGGGGAAGTTCGCGGATTCGAACGACCCGTGCACGTCCAGACGGGAGATGGGGACGTCTCCGCCGTGGGAGTGCTCCCGGATTCCGAGATTGGGGCTGGCCATGCTTAACCGACCGCTCCTTCCATCTGCAGCTCGATCAGCCGGTTGAGTTCCAGCGCGTATTCCATGGGGAGTTCGCGCGCGATGGGTTCGACGAACCCGCGGACGATCATCGCCATGGCCTCGTCCTCGTCGAGTCCCCGGCTCATCAGGTAGAAGAGCTGGTCCTCGCTGACCTTGGAGACGGTGGCCTCGTGGCCCATCTCCACGTCGTCCTCGCGGATGTCGTTGTAGGGGTATGTGTCCGAGCGGCTCTCGGTGTCGATGAGCAGCGCGTCGCACTTCACCGTGGACTTGGCGTGGTCGGCGCCCTCCTGCACCTGGACGAGTCCGCGGTAGGAGGCCCGGCCGCCTCCGCGCGCCACCGACTTGGAGACGATGGTCGAGGAGGTGTTGGGCGCGCAGTGCACCATCTTGGAGCCGGCGTCCTGGTGCTGGCCCTCGCCGGCGAAGGCCACCGAGAGGGTCTCGCCCTTGGCGTGCTCGCCCATCAGGTAGACCGCCGGGTACTTCATCGTCACCTGGGAGCCGATGTTGCCGTCGATCCACTCCATGGTGGCGCCCTCGTAGGCGACGGCGCGCTTGGTGACCAGGTTGTAGACGTTGTTCGACCAGTTCTGGATGGTCGTGTAGCGGCAGCGGGCGTTCTTCTTGACGACGATCTCGACGACCGCCGAGTGCAGCGAGTCGGTCTTGTAGATCGGCGCGGTGCAGCCCTCGACGTAGTGGACGTAGGCGCCCTCGTCGACGATGATCAGCGTCCGCTCGAACTGGCCCATGTTCTCGGTGTTGATGCGGAAGTAGGCCTGCAGCGGGATCTCGACGTGGACGTTCGGCGGCACGTAGATGAAGGACCCGCCGCTCCACACGGCGCTGTTGAGCGCGGAGAACTTGTTGTCACCGGGCGGGATGACCGTGCCGAAGTACTCCTGGAAGAGCTCCGGGTGCTCCCTCAGGGCGGTGTCGGTGTCGAGGAAGAGGACGCCCTGGGCCTCCAGGTCCTCGCGGATCTGGTGGTAGACGACTTCGGACTCGTACTGCGCGGCGACACCGGCGACCAGGCGCTGCTTCTCGGCCTCGGGGATACCGAGCTTGTCGTAGGTGTTCTTGATGTCCTCGGGCAGCTCCTCCCAGGAGGCGGCCTGCTGCTCGGTGGACCGCACGAAGTACTTGATGTTGTCGAAGTCGATCCCCGACAGATCGGCACCCCACTCGGGCAGCGGCTTCTTGCCGAACAGGCGCAGCGCCTTGAGGCGGAGCTTCTCCATCCACTCCGGCTCTTCCTTCTTGGCGGAGATGTCGCGGACGACCTCTTCGCTCAGGCCGCGCCGAGCGGAGGCACCGGCCTCGTCGGGGTCGGACCAGCCGTACTCGTAAGTGCCGAGCCCTTCGAGCTCGGGGTGCGCGGTAGACGTCATTACGCGGATCCTCCTGGACTCAGACGTCCTGCTTCTGGTGCGGCCCGTCCCTCCTTCGCCCGAGGACGGGCGGGCCTCTTCTCATCGGTGCGCGACGGCGCCCGGTCCCCGGCGGGACGGGGATCGGCCGCGGTGATGTCGCGCGGGGTGACGTGTGTGGTGCACACGCCGTCGCCGTGGGCGATGGTGGCCAACCGCCGCACCGGGGTCCCCAGCAGCCGCTCGAAGACCTCGACCTCGGCCTCGCACAGCTCGGGGAACTCCGTGGCGACGTGGGCCACCGGGCAGTGGTGCTGGCACAGCTGGTCGCCGCCGCCCGGAGCCGGGGCCTCGCCCGCCGAGGCCGCGTAGCCGTCGTTGGACAGCGCCTCGGCCAGCAGCCGGATGCGCTGCTGGGGCGGTGCGGCCGCCAGCATCGGGCGGTAGCGCCGCTCCAGGTCGGCGACCTGGCGCCGGGCGAACTCGGCCACGGCCTGGGATCCGGCCTTCTCGGCGAGGAACCGCAGTGCGCTGGCGGCGAGATCGTCGTAGCCGTGCACGAAGGCGTCGCGCCCGGCTTCGGTGATGGCGAACAGCCGCGCCGGGCGGCCGCGTCCGCGACGCCCGCGGGTACGGGAGTCGCGGGCCTCGACCATGCCCTCGCTCATCAGGTTGTCGAGATGGCGGCGGATGGCCGCCGGGGTGAGGCCCAACCGCTCGCCCAGAGTGGCGGCGGTGATGGGCCCGTGTTCGAGGATCAGCCGCGCGACGCGGGCGCGCGTGCCGTTCTCGGCGCCCCGCTCGGGGCCGTGCGCGACCGCGGCGGCGCCGGTTGCGGCGTCGGCCTCGGCCTGCTGACGGTTCCCCACGTTTTTCACAACATCAGTGTGGCGTAAATCCATCCCGGCAGGCAAACAGGGTTCGATGCCGTTTATCACGCAGGCCAGGCTTGCCTTGGCGGACTGGGGGCTGGGACCCCGTTCGCAGGTGCGGCGTGCGCTCGGCGGCAAGCTGGCTCACTCGCTGCGCGAGTTGCGCCCCATTGCCGCAGCCCACCCCCTCGGTGTGCCCGCCCCCTGCGCGTGGCCCAACCCCCTCGGGGCGCTTGAGCCTGTGCATGGCCGAACCCCCTCTGGTTGAGCAGCCCTGTACCGTGACCAAACCCCCTCAAGGTTCATGGAAATTCCATACGCCGTCAGACAAGGGTGTATCCGGGCACCCTCCGGGAACCATCACGGACCCGCCACCACAATGGCTGCGGCAATGGGTCGCAGTGAGCGCAGCGAGCGAGACAGCTTGCCGCCGAGCGTGCCGTGCGCTTCCAGCCGGGCTCCGCCACCACCGGCCCTTTGGGGGCGCCGGGGGCGGTGCGGGGTTCCCGCGACCCCGCCATAGACTCGGGGGCCATGGAGACAGCCGCGGTCCAGGCCACTGATCTGGTCAAGCGCTACGGCGCCACCACCGCCGTGGCGGGCCTTTCGTTCTCCGCGGCCCGCGGCGCGGTCACGGCGCTGCTCGGTCCCAACGGCGCAGGAAAGACCAGCACCGTCGAGACCTGCGAGGGCTTCCGGCGGGCCGACGGCGGCCGGGTGCGGGTGCTGGGGCTGGACCCCGCCGCCGACGCCGCCGCGCTGAAACCGCGCGTGGGCGTGATGCTGCAGTCGGGCGGCGTCCCCACCGGCGCCCGCGCCGGCGAGTGGCTGCGCCTGGTGGCCTCCTTCCACGCCCGCCCCGTACCGCCCGAGGCGCTGCTGGAGCGCCTGGGCCTGGTCTCCGCGGCGCAGACGCCGTTCCGGCGCCTCTCCGGCGGGCAGCAGCAGCGGCTCTCGCTGGCCGCGGCCGTGGTCGGGCGCCCCGAGCTCGTCTTCTTGGACGAGCCCACCGCCGGGCTGGACCCCCAGGCCCGACACGCCACCTGGGACCTCATCGCCGAACTGCGCGACTGCGGCGTCGGCGTCGTGCTGACGACCCACTACATGGAGGAGGCCGAGCGCCTCGCCGATCATGTGGTGATCATCGACCACGGGGGCACGGTGGCAGCGGGCGCCCCCGGCGAGCTGACCGACTCCCGCCAGGAGCTGCGCTTCTTCGCGGGCTCCGACCTGGACACCGCCGCGCTGGGCGCGGCCCTGCCCGACACCGCCCGCATCGAGCGGCGCGGCGGCGACGGGCCCGACCGCGGCACCGGCCGCGTCGGCGCACCGGCGCGCACCGAGTACGCCGTCACCGCCGAGGAGCCCTCGGGGGTGGGCCCGCAGCTGCTGGCCGCCGTGGGCGCCTGGTGCGCCGCCAACGGCGTGTCCCCCGAAGGGCTGCGCGTGCAGCGCCGCAGTCTGGAAGACGTCTTCCTCGAACTCACCGGCAAAGACCTGCGCGAATCATGATCGAACCACGCACCCGCACCGCCGACCTGTTCACGCCCGCACCCGGGGCCGCGCCCGTGCACCGGATGGTGGCCGCGCAGGCGGGCATGGAGCTGCGCATCATGCTGCGCAACGGCGAGCAGCTGCTGCTGACCATGGTGATTCCGCTCCTGCTGCTGGTGGGCTTCAGCGCGACCCCGGTGCTCGATCTGGGGCCGGGGCCGCGGGTGGGCTTCCTGGCGCCCGGAGTGCTGGCGCTGGCCGTACTCTCCACGGCTTTCACCGGCCAGGCCATCGGCACCGGGTTCGAGCGGCGCTACGGGGTCCTGAAGCGGCTGGGCGCCACCCCGCTGCCGCGCGGCGGCCTGCTCGCCGCCAAGACGCTGGCCGTGCTGGGTGTGCAGTCGGTGCAGTTCGCGCTCATCTGCGCGACCGCGGCGGCTCTGGGCTGGCGACCGCACCTCGGTGCCGCGTCCGCGCTCTACGCGCTGCTGCTGGTGCTGCTGGCCACGGCCTGCTTCAGCGCGCTGGCGCTGCTGATGGCCGGCACCCTGCGGGCCGAAGCCACCCTGGCCGCCGCCAACCTGGTCTACGTGGTGCTGCTGGGGCTGGGCGGGGTGGTCTTCCCCGCCGACCGCCTGCCCGAGGTCCTGCGCCCGGTGACCGAGGCGCTGCCCATCACCGCCCTGACCAGCGGTCTGCGCACCGTCCTCGCCGAGGGCGCGGCACCGCCGCTGTGGCCCGTGGCGGTGCTGGCGGCCTGGGCCGCGATCGCCGCGCTACTGGCGAGCCGGTTCTTCCGCTGGGAATGACGGCTGCTGCCGGTCGCCCGTTGGATGATCTTGGCGGGGCCGACGGCGAACGGCCGCGGGCCGCGGGCCTGTCGTTCGCGGCGCGCGCCACGGGCAAGCCCGGGACCGCACGCCGATAGCGTGGTGCAGTGGAGATCATCGGTGTGCCCCTGGTCACGCTCATCCGATCGCTGGGGCCGCCGCTGGTGGTACTCGCCGTCGGCGCGGTCCTGCTGATCCGCCGCCGTGTGGTGCGCGCCCGGCTGATGTGGGCGGCGCTGGTGGTGCAGCTCGCGGCGGCGGTGCTGCCCTTCGCCTGGCTGCTGCTGCAGGTCGGCACCGGTCTGGGCGGCCGGACCGTGGTGGGCCTGGCCATGATCCTGGTCCAACCGGGCGTGGAGGCCCTGGCCTGGTTGCTGGCGCTGGGCGCCGTCGTCGCGGCGGCGCCGCGCCGCCGGGCCGGGCGGGAGCCGTCGGCGGCGCCCCCGGAATCAGCGGACCGGGACGGCACGGAGACCGGCTCACCCCGCACCTGACCACGCTCTGCCTTTCGAAGCCATTCACCGGGAGGTGTCGTCCTGAGGCACCGACGGCGATCCGGTCGCCGCCGAGTTCGCCGCCACCTGGCGCTCAGACTTCGACGGCGGCGCCACAGATGCCGCACATCTCGAATTGGCGGCGATTCCACCGTACGACCGGGACGAAGAACAGCGTGAACTGCTTGAACTCCCGCATCCGCACCCACTGCGTGGCGTTGCCGCACCGGGGGCAGGTCCGGTGCTCCCCGGGGCCGAGGCGCTGCTGTTTCGTACCGAATCCGAAGAGGATGAACACCCTGCCAGCGTAGGGGCGATCCTCAAGTCGCGGTCTGGGCTGGGCGGTCCCCGTCCAGCCACCAAGACCAGCCACCTCGACGCCACGACCGAGGCCCGTCCCTAGTAGTACTTCGTCAGGTGTGTCGTCGGTAGCCGTGGGCGGCCCCATACCCCGCAGGGCGAGCAAGGCGGCTCGGGTCCGCTGGGCGGCCTTGCGGCCTGCCGGGCGGCGGGTGGTCCGGGGAAGGCGGCGGCGAAGGTGGCAGCGGGGCCGGGCCCGCGCCCACCGGGCGGGGTGCCCGCCGGTGGCGCGCCCGACGCCGCGCCGAGAGCGGGTTCCGGGCCGGATTCGGCGCCGAAAGCGGTTCCCGAGACGCCGCCGTTGGGGCCCGGGCACCCGCGTGTCCGTTATGCCGGGTTGCGCGGCATCTATTGCGCGGAAATCACCACATCCAAGGCCGATTCCTGGTGATTTCCGCGCAATAGATGCTGACCGGGCCGGACCGCCGTGCGGCGCCGAGGGGCGGCCTCCCTCGATAGGTCGGCGCAGACGGGAGGGGCAGACCCGCCATGCGCAGGCCCGCGCCTCACCCCTCGCGCTCCAGCGGGCAGGTCATGCAGTGCGGGCCGCCGCGGCCGCGGCCGAGTTCGCTGCCGCTGATCTCCAGCACCTCCACGCCGCGCTTGCGCAGGTAGGCGTTGGAGGTCGCGTTGCGCTCGTAGGCGACCACCACACCGGGCTCCAGCGCGAAGACGTTGCAGCCGTCGTCCCACTGCTCGCGCTCGGAGGAGAACACGTCCTGGGTGGGGGTGAGCACCTGGATGTCGTCGACCCCGGCGGCCTCGGCGATGGCAGCGTGCATGCGCTCGGGCGGGTGGTCGGTGACCTTCAGCTCCTTGTCGGTGTCGCCGGGCTCGATGGTGTAGGAGGGCAGCATGCCCAGGCCCGCGTACTTGGTGAAGACTCCGCGGTCGACGCAGGTCATCACGGTGTCCAGGTGCATGATGGCGCGCGCCTTGGGCATCCACAGCCCCAGCAGCCGCTCGGCGCCGCCGCGGGCGAACAGTTCGTGGGCGAGCATCTCCACGGCCTGGGGCTGGGTGCGCTCGCTGAGGCCCACCAGCACCGAGCCGTTGCCGATCGGCATCACGTCACCGCCCTCGATGGTGGCCGGTCCCCACGCGTGGCCCGGGTTCCACAGCTCGAAGGCGGCACCGGCGAACAGCGGGTGCCACCGGTAGACGGCCTCGTAGTGGATGGTCTCGCGGCGCCGCGCCTTCTTGCGCATGGCGTTGATGGACACCCCGCCGCCGATCCAGCAGGAGGTGTCGCGGGTGAAGAGGTGGTTGGGCAGCGGCGTCAGCACGAAGCCGTCCAGGTCCAGGGTGTGGAACCACACCGACCGGGGCTCGCCGATCCGCTCCAGCAGTTCGCGTTTGGTGATGCCGCCGATGAGGAACCGGCACAGGGTCGCCGGGTCCATGGCGTCGAAGGCCGAACGCAGCGCGTCGACGGCCATGGGGCCGAAGAAGCGCTGGTCCCAGATGCAGTCCAGGACGTAGGCGCGGGCCTCGGGCAGCGCCAGCACGTCTTCCAGCAGGTCGCCGAAGAGGTGCACCTCGGTGCCGCGGGCGCGCAGCAGGGCGGTGAAGGCGTCGTGCTCCTGGCGCGCCCGCTCGGCCCACAGCACGTCGTCGAACAGCAGCGCGTCGTTGTTGGAGGGGGTGAGCCGGCTCAGTTCCAGGCCGGGCCGGTGCACGATGACCTGCCGCAGCCGCCCCACCTCAGAGGTCACCCGAAACGCCATGGACTCCTCGATTTCCCTTCGGATCACGCGTGCGCGATGCCGGTCAGCATTCCGTCCTTCCGCGTGTCCGAAACCTCCCGGAGGCGCCTGTCCGGGCTGTGCGGAGGCCGCGGCCCGCGCCGGGCGGGCGCGGCATAGGATGGGCGCCCGTGAGTGCGAACGCGGGGGTGAACTCGTCCGGTGGTCCCATCTGGGGGCGGCTGCCCAGCGGCGCCGGGCTGCTGCGGACGGCGGGCGAGTCGATTCCGCCGACGTGGTTCGTGCTCGTGGGCATCCTCTCGGTGCAGGCGGGCGCGGGCATCGCGAGCCGGTTGTTCGCGGTGCTGCCGCCCAGCGCGGTGGTGTGGCTGCGGCTGCTGACCTCGGCGGTGGTGCTGCTCGCCCTGGCCCGCCCGGCGCTGCGCGGGCGCTCGCGCGCGGACTGGGCGGTCGCGATCGGCTTCGGCGTGTGCCTGGCGACCATGAACTTCGCCATCTACCAGTCGTTCGCCCGCATCCCGCTGGGCATCGCCGTCACCATCGAGTTCCTCGGCCCGCTGTCGGTGGCGGTGCTCGGGTCGCGGCGCCGGATCGACCTGCTGTGGGTGGCCCTGGCCGGGGCCGGGGTGGTGCTGCTGGGCCGCAGCGACGGCGACGTCACACTTGCGGGCGTGCTGTTCGCGCTGCTGGCGGGCGCCGCGTGGGCGGGCTACATCCTGCTCAGCGCCGCAACCGGGCGGCGGTTCTCCGGCATGTCGGGGCTTGCGGTGGCGAGCGTGGCGGGCACGGTGCTCGTCGCCCCCGCGGGCATCGCCGCCGGCGGGTCGGCGCTGCTGGACCCCCGGCTGCTGCTGATCGGGCTGGCGATCGGGCTGCTGTCGTCGGTGGTCCCCTACACCTTGGAGCTGCAGGCGCTGCGGCGCATGCCGCCGCGGGTGTTCGGCATCCTGATGAGCCTGGAACCCGCCGCCGCGGCGCTGGTGGGGCTGGTGCTGCTGGGCGAGTTCCTGTCCGTGTGGCAGTGGCTCGCCGTGGGCTGCGTGGTGGCCGCCAGCGTCGGGGCCACGCGGCGTCCCCGCGCGCCCGGTAGGGACCGTGAGCAGCCCCGGCCGCAGTCGGCGACCGACGACGCGCCCGAGGCCGACGGCGGCTGACGGGGTCGCCGGCGCCGCGGACCAGGAAGCCGTGGTCGTGCCGCTGCGGTACGGACCGAAATCCCTCGGCGTCAGTCGAGGGAGCGCGTCAACGGCCGCGGATCAGTCCGAGTCGGCGCCGCCGCCTTCGCGCCTGCGGCGGGAGGAGGCGTCGGGGGCGGGCCCGGTGGCGGTGGCCACCTCGTCCAGCACGGTTCCCGCCCTGGCCAGCCACGCGGCGATGAGTTCCAGTTCGGCCTCGCTGTAGCGCTCGTGCATCGCGCTCATCGCCGCGCCCAGGCCGGTGGGCGTTCCGGTGCGCACCGTTTCCGCCTCCTGCGGGTACACCACGACCTTGCGCCGGTCGCGGGGATGGCGTTCGCGCCGCACCAGTCCGCGCCGGGCCAGGCGGTCCACGACCACGGTGACCGAGCCGGTGGTCAACCGCAGCCCGTGGGCGATCTCGCCCGGTGTCATCGGTCCGCCCACCCGCAGCAGCGCGTAGCACTGGAAGTCGGTCGGATTGAGGTCGGAGTCGGCCGACATGGCGTGCAGCAGCCGGATCAGCCCCGCGGCCAGGCGCTGCCCGTCGTGCCGGATGGCCGAGTAGAGGTCCTCGCGCGAACGCGGGCGCTCTGCCGGCTCCCCGTCGTCCTCGCTCGGTGCGGCGTCCATCGTGCTCCTCGTCCTGCCCCGGCACCGCCCCGGGCGCCTTGCGCGGCCCCCGGCCCACTCACGGTTCCCTGGCGAGTCTAGGACCTCGGCCGAACCGGCCCGACGGCGCGCGCCGGTGCCGGACATTCGCTTGATTTTCGAGTAAATTGGTTTCCGAGCTAAAGTGGTCGCGGTCCACTCCCGAGGGAAAGGGGTCGGCGGTGCCCGACACACGCACGCCGGACGGGTCCACAGCGCTGCGGCGGCGCCTGTGGTTGGCCGCCGCACTGGTGGTGGCCCTGGCCTGGATCGCGGGCGCCGGGCCGCTGGGCTCGTTCGTAGGCCGGCTTTCAGCGGTGCAGACCAACGACCAGTCGGCGTTCCTGCCGCTGGGCGCGGAGTCCACGAAGGTCCGCGAAATCGAGGAGGAGTTCCGCGAGCAGGACCGCGCGCCCGCCTTCATCGCCTACACCGACGAGGACGGCCTCGACCCCGCTGCGCTGCGCGCCGACGCGCGCGCCGTCGCCGGCTCCGAGGTCTCCGGCGGAGCCGTCGCCGGTCCCCTCTTCGGCACCGAGGACCACGGTGTCGCCCAGCTGATCGTGCCGCTTTCCGCGGATCTGGAGGAGACCGAGGCGGTCGACCGGCTGCGCGCGCTGCTGGCCGACAGCGCCACCGAGGACGGCACCGAGGTGCTGGTCACCGGGCCGGCCGGGTTCGCCGCCGACCTCTCCGCCGCCTTCGCGGGCATCGACGGGACGCTGCTGGCCGTGGCGCTGGCAGCCGTGCTGGCCATCCTCGTGGCGGTGTACCGCTCGCCGCTGCTGCCGATCACGGTGATGGCAGCCGCGGTGCTCGCCCTGGGGCTGGCGGCCGCCGTCGTCTACGCCGCCGCCGCGGCCGATGTGCTGGTCCTCAACGGCCAGAGCCAGGGCATCCTGTTCATCCTGGTCGTCGGCGCCTGCACGGACTACGCGCTGCTGATGGTCGCCCGCTACCGCGAAGCCCTCGCCGACCACCCGCAGGCGCTGCCGGCGCTGCTTGCGGCGTTGCGCTCCACGACCGCCCCGATTCTGGCCTCCGGGGGCACGGTCGTGCTCGGCGTGCTGTGCCTGCTGGCGAGCGACCTCGCCTCCAACCGCAGCCTGGGGCCGGTGGCGGCGCTGGGTGTCGCGGCGGCGATGGCCACCGCCCTGACGTTCCTGCCCGCCGTCCTCCTGCTGCTGGGGCGGGCGGCGTTCTGGCCCGCCCGGCCGCGCTACCGGCCGCGCTCGGCCGCGTCCGCCGAGGAAGGCGGGACGGACGCCTTCCGGGCCGCGTGGGCCCGCCACCGCGTGTGGGGACGCGTCGCCCGCGCGGTGGGCCGGCGCCCCCGCGCGGTGTGGGCCGCCACGGCGCTGGCGCTGGCGGCCGGAGCCGCCTTCGCGCCGACCTTCCCGGCCCAAGGCACGTCCACCAGCGACATCTTCCGCACCGACGTGGAGGCGGTGCGGGGCCAGGAGGTGCTGCAGCGGGGCTTCGGCACCGACGCCGCGTCCGCGCCCGCGGTGATCGCCGCCGACGCCGGGCACGCCGGGGACGTCGTCGCCGCCGCCGAAAGCGTGGCGGGGGTGACCGGAGCGCGCCCGGTCACCGAGGCGGGCGGGCCGCCCGCGGGGGCGGCCGCGCAGGCGCCCCCGCCCGAGGCGCCGCCGAAGACCGTTGACGGACGCGTCCTCGTCGAGGCGAGCCTGAACGCGCCCGCGGAGTCGCAGCGGGCGGTGGAGATCGTGCGCGAGCTGCGCGCCGAGGTGCACGCCGTACCGGGCGCCGACGCCCTGGTGGGGGGCACCGACGCGGTCCTGCTGGACACCTTGGAGACCGCCCAGCGCGATCTGGCGGTGGTGGTGCCGCTGGTGCTCGCCGTGGTCCTGGCCGTGCTGGTGGTGCTGCTGCGATCGCTGGTGGCGCCGCTGCTGCTGGTAGGCACCACCGTGCTGTCGTTCGCGGCGGCCCTGGGCGTGGGCGCGCTCGTGTTCGACCACGTGCTGGGGTTCCCCGGCGCCGACCCGGTCGTGCCGCTGTTCGCGTTCGTGTTCCTGGTCGCTCTGGGCATCGACTACAACATCTTCTTGATGACCCGGGCCCGGGAGGAGGCGCTGCGCGAGGGGCACCGCACGGGTGTGCTGCGCGAGGGGCACCGCACGGGTGTGCTGCGCGCGCTGGCGGTGACGGGCGGGGTCATCACCTCGGCGGGTGTGGTGCTGGCCGCCACGTTCGCGGCGCTGGCGGTGATCCCGGTGCTGTTCCTGGTGCAACTGGCGTTCCTGGTGGCCTTCGGGGTGCTGCTGGACGCCCTGGTGGTGCGCTCGCTGCTGGTGCCGGCCCTCGCCCTGGACGCGGGCCGGTGGACGTGGTGGCCGAGCCGCCTGGCACGCGGCGGGCGCTGAGTCCTGGTTGGGAGGGCCAGGTGCCCGCCGGTGGCGGCACCCGGCGGCGCGGCTCGGGTCCGCTGGGCGGCCTTGATGGTCTGCCGGGCGGCGGGTGTCCTGGGCGGAAAGGCGGCGGCAACGGCGGCGGCCCCGTCCCGCCTGCGCGAACGCCGTCTCGCTCCCGGGGGGCGGGCGAGCCGCGGTGCGGGATCGGGCACGCCCGCGCGCTCGATGCAGCGGAAACCGGCATAACCGACATTGCGACACCTGTGTCCCGCCGCCTCTCCTTCAGGCGGCCCGCTACCCGGCAGACCGCAAGGCCGCCCAGCGGACCCGGGCCGCCTCCACCGCTCACCGGGATCAGCCGCGGCCACCGACGACGCACGTAACGAAGTACTACTAGCTAGACGCCCCGCCCCCTGCCCCGCCCGGGGCGGGCGAGGGCAGGGCTGTGCGCGCTGTTCGACTACTGCCCCCGGCGGCTGAGGCCGCGCACCCACTCCCCCACTGCGGCGGCGGTGGGCTCGGCGTGGTCTTCCAGCATGGTCAGGTGGTCTCCGGGGACCTGGAGGGCGTCGTGCGGCAGCGGCCATGCGAAGCGCCACAGCGCGTCGGCCATGGGGGCGCCGTCGCTGTCGGTGACGGGGTCCTGCGGCCGCACCAGCGCCGTGGGAGCGGTGGTCGGCCGCGGCGACCAGCCGTCGAACAGGTCCAGGTAGCCGCCCATCGCCGTCGCGCGGGCCGCGTCGGTGAGCCCCAGTTCCCGGTCGCGTTCGATGATGCCGCCCCCGATCAGCGGGATCAGCGCCGCGTCCTCGGGCAGCGGCGTGTCCAGCAAAACCAGGCCCGCCGGGCGGCGGCCGCGCTGGTCGAGCAGCTCGGCCACCGCGTGGGCGACCCAGCCGCCGGAGGAGCGGCCCACCAGGACGCCCGGTTCGGCGCCGCACACCTCCTCGACCGCCGCAACCTGGACCTCTGCGGCGGCTCGGACCGAGCCGGGCAGTTCCTCGCCGCCGGCGAAGCCGATATGGGGCAGCACGTGGACCTCGCACATGCCGCGCAGGGCCGCCGCGAAGCGTGCGTACTCGTGCGGGCCGGAGACCATGACCAGGGAGGGCAGGCACAGCAGCCGCGGGACCGCGCCCTCCCCCATCAGCAGGGACGGCGGCGGCTTCGGGCACCGGTCCTCGTCGAACCTCGGGCGCAGCCGGGCCGCGGCGCGCAGCATGCGCAGGCCGTCCTCGGCGCGATCGACGGAGCAGGCGTGGCGGAACAGCTCGACGATGCTGTCGTCGCCTCCGCCCGAGGAGCCCGGCGGTTCCGCGTTCCGGCCGGGCTCGGACCCGTTGCCCGGCGCCTGGGCGGTTCCGTCGAGCAGTCGGCGCAGATCCGCGGCCAGCTCGCGCGGCGTCGTGCTGCTGAGGACGGCGCCGACGGGCAGCCGCGCGCCCACGGCGGACGCCAGCCGGTTGCGCAGTTCCACCGCCGTCAGCGAGTCCAGGCCCGACTCCAGGAAATTGCGCTCGGCGCCGACGAGTGTGGGATCGGAGTGCCCCAGCACGCCCGCCGCGTGCCCGCACACCACATCCAGCAGTATCTGCGTGCGTTCGGCCGCGGAGCGGGACGCGAAGTCGCGGGGAAGCTCGCCGGAGGGCCCCCCGGTTCCGCCGTCGGCGGCCGCCGCGCTGCGCCGGGGCGGCCGGACGAGGCCGCGGAACAACGGCGCCACCTCGCCGCTCGTGCGGGCTCGGGCGCGCAGGCCGGCGACGTCGAGCGGCACCGGGACCAGATGCGCCTCTCCCGTGGCGAGCGCGGCGTCCAGCGACTCCAGCGCCCGGTCCGTCTCCAGCGCCCCGGCGAGGCCCTGGCGGCGCATCCGGGCGATGTCGGCCTCGCCCAGCCCGGCGCTCAGTTCACTCCGGTCGGCCCACAGGCCCCAGGACAGGGAGGTGGCGGGCAGTCCGCGGCTGCGGCGGTGGACGGCCAGCGCGTCCAGGTAGGTATTGGCGGCGGCGTAGGCGGCCTGGCCGGCGGCGCCCAGCACCCCCGCGCCCGAGGAGCACAGCACGAACGCGGCCAGCGGCAGCTCGCGGGTCAGCTCGTGCAGGTTCCAGGCGGCGTCGGCCTTGGCCGCCAGCACCGGCGCCGCGCGTTCGGCGGTGAGCCCGATGACCGGCGCGTCGTCGAGGACTCCGGCGGCGTGGACTACCGCGGTAAGGGGCCTGTCGGCGGGCACGCCCGCGACCACCTCGGCCAAGGCGGCGCGGTCGGTGGCGTCGCAGGCGGCGATGTCGACCTCGGCGCCCAGGCCGCGCAGCTCCGCGGCCAGTTCCCGGGCGCCGGGCGCGTCCCAGCCGCGCCGGCTGAGCAGCAGGAGGCGCCCGGCGCCGTGGTCGCGCACCAGGTGGCGGGCGGTGAGCGCACCCAGGCGCCCGGTCCCGCCCGTGACGAGCACCGTGCCGGAGGGGTCGAGCGCCGCGGGGGGCTCCAGCACCAGCTTGCCGATGTTGCGGCCCTGCTGCAGGAAGCGGAACGCCTCGTGGGCGCGGCCCATCGGCCAGGCTGCGGCGGGCAGGTGGGCCAGCGCTCCCCGCTCGAACAGGCGCAGGATCTCGCCGAACATCTCCTGAATGCGCTCGGGGCCGGCCTCGCCGAGTTGGAAGGCGCGGTAGGTGGTGCCGGGGTGGTCGGCGGCGGTGGCGGCGGCGTCGCGGACCTCGGACTTGCCGATCTCGATGAAGCGCCCGCCCGGGGCCAGCAGCCGCAGAGAGGCGTCGATGTGCGCGCCCGTGAGCGAGTTGAGCACCACGTCCACGCCGCCGTCGCCGCCGAAGGCGTCCTCGTACTCCAGTGCGCGGGAGTCGGCGATGCGGGTGTCGTCGACGCCGCAGCTCCGCAGCACCGGCCATTTGCCCCGGCCGGCGGTGGTGAGGACCTCGGCGCCCAGGTGGCGGGCCAGCTGCAGGGCCGCCTGGCCCACGCCGCCGGCAGCGGCGTGGATGAGGACCCGCTCGCCCGGGCGCACCCCCGCCAGGTCCACCAGCGCGTAGTAGGCGGTGAGGTAGGCGATGGGAGCGGCCGCGGCCCGGGTGTCGCTCCAGTGGTCGGGGACGGCGGCCAGCGTGCGGCGGTCGGCGACGCCGACGGTGCCGAAGGCGCCGTGCATGATCCCCATCACCCGGTCGCCCGGCGCGAGGTCGGTGACGCCGGGGCCGGTCTCGGCGACGACTCCGGCGCATTCGGTGCCGAACTCGTATTCGGCGGGGAAGATGCCCAGGCAGAGCATGACGTCGAGGAAGTTCAGTCCGGCCGAGCGCACCGCGACCCGCACCTCGCCCTCGCCGAGCGGGCGGGTCGCCGCCGGGTTGGCCACGGCGTTGAGCCGCACGGTGCCGTCTCCGGCGGGTTCGAGGCGCCACGGCTCGCGCCCCGGCGGGAGCACCCGGGCGGATTCGGCGACCGCCAGGCGCGGGACGTAACCGGCGCCGCCGCGGAGCGCGACCTGGTCCTCCTCGGCCGCCAGCGCAGCCGCGAGTGGGCGCATGTCGGCCCCGTGCGCGGCGTCCGCTTCCCATTCGGCGTCGACCAGCGCGAACCGGCCGGGGTGCTCGCTCTGCGCGGACCGCAGCAGGCCCCACAGTGCGGCTCCGGCGAGGTCGGGCTCCGCGGCGCCGGCGGTCGGCACCCCGCTCACCCGCCCGTGCGATTCAGGGGAGGCGGACTCCGCCGCCGGGGCCGTGTCGACCGCGACCGCGCCGGCGGTCACGACCGCCAGTCGTGCGGGGGCGAAGCGGTCGTCGGCCAGCCAGCCGTGCACCAGCGCCAGCACGTCGCCGACCGCGGCGTGTGCGGCGGCGGGTTCCGCGCAGGCCGGGCCGGCGCGGTACAGCACGACCTCGGGGACCGGCGCGCCGGCGTCCACGGCCGCGCGCAGTTCGGCCAGGTCGGCGTAGTGGGCGTCCACTCCGTCGGGCCGGGCTCCGCTGAAGGGCGTGCCCAGCGTGGCCCAGCCGGCGGGCCCGGTCCCTTCGGCGGCGGCCGGAATCCAGTCCACGCGGTAGAGGGGCTGGTGGTCGCCCCCGCCGCCGGCGGCCGCGGCGAGCGGGCGGGAGGTGAGGGCCTCGACCGTCAGCACCGGGGCACCCCGGGGGTCGGCGGCCTCCACCGCGAACGTCTGCTCGTCCAGCGGGGTCAGGCATACCCGCAGGGCGGTGGCGCCTTCGGCGTGCAGCCGGACGCCTTCCCAGCTGAACGGGAGCCGCGGCGCCGGCTCCGCGGCGTCGTCGGCCGCGTCGTCCAGCAGCACAGCATGCAGCGCGGCGTCGAGCAGCACCGGGTGGATCCCGCACGCCGCCGCCTCGCCACCGCGTTCGGCGGGAAGGGCGACCTCGGCGTAGAGGCGGCCGTCGTGGCGCCAGGCGGCCTGGAGGCCGCGGAAGGCGGGCCCGTAGGAGTAGCCGCGCTTCTCCAGGTCGGCGTAGGCGCCGTCCACCGGCAGGGGTTCGCTGCCGGGCGGCGGCCAGGGATCGGTCGGGGTGATCGAGGTGACCCAGGCGGTGCCGGGGGCGTCGTCGGGAGCGAGGACGCCTTCGGCGTGCACGGTCCAGGGGTCGTCGAGGGCCGGCCCGGCGTCCGCAGCGGGGCGGGGCCGGGAGTGGACGGTGACGGCGCGGCGGCCGTCCTCCCCCGGATCGTCGACGCGGATCTGGACCTGCACCGCGCCGGTCTCGGGCAGCCGCAGCGGGGTGTACATGGCCAGCTCCACCAGGTGCGGGCAGCCCGCGTGGTCGCCGCCGCGCAGCGCGAACCCGGCCAGGGCGGTTCCCGGCAGCAGGAGCTCGCCGCCCAGCGCGTGGTCGGCCAGCCACGGCGTCCGGTGCACGGCCAGTTCGCCGGTGAGCAGGAAACCGCGGGTTCCGGCACGGGAGACGGCCGCGCTCAGCAGCGGGTGGTGCTCGGTACCGGCGCCGGCGGCGGGGGCGGCGCCGGCGGCGGGCGCGGCCCAGTAGCGGCTGCGCTGGAACGCGTAGGTGGGCAGGTGGACGGTGCTGCGGGCGCGCTGGGCGAAGAGCGCGTCCCAATCGGGTGCGCAGCCGTGCGTGTAGGCTTCGGCCACGGCGAAGGCGAACCGGTCCGGTCCCCCTTCGTCCCGGCGCAGCGTGGCCACCACCCGGTGCTGTGCGTCGGGCGGGGTTTCGGCCGACTCGACGGTGCGCGCCACCGCCGGCCCCATCACCGGGTGCGGGCTGATCTCGACGAACACGCACCGGTCGGCTTCGGCGAGCGCGCGCACGGTCGGTTCGAAGAGGACTTGGGAGCGCAGGTTCGCGAACCAGTACCCGGCGTCCAGTTCGGCGCCGTCGACGACCTCGCCGCGCACGGTGGAGTAGAAGGGCACGCTGCCCGAGCGCGGGGCCAGTCCGGCCAGCTCCGCGGCGATGGGGCCGCGCAGCACCTCCATCTCGGCGGAGTGGGAGGCGAAGGCGGAGGCGACGAGGTGGGCTTTGACGCCCTCGTACTCGTACTCGGCCAGCACCTCCTCCAGTTCCTGCCGGCGGCCGGAGATGACGACGGACTCGGGACTGTTCAGCGCACCGACGCTGAGCCGGTCCCCCCACGGGCGGATCCGCGCGGCGGCCTCCGCGGCGGGCACCGGGACCGCCAGCAGTCCGCCCGTCTCGATCAGCGGGATGGACAGGCGGCTGCGGGCGGTGACCACGCGCGCGCCGTCCTCCAGGGAGAGGGCGCCGCTGACGCACGCGGCGGCGATCTCGCCCTGGGAGTGGCCGACGACGGCGTCGGGGCGCACACCCGACGCGGACCACAGCTCGGCCAGGGCCACCATGACCGCCCACAGCGCCGGCTGCAGAACGTCGACCCGCTCCAGTGGCGGCGCTCCCGGCACGCCGCGCAGGACGGCGCTCAGCGAGAAGTCGACGTGGGGCGCCAGCGCCTGCTCGCAGGCCATGATGCGGTCCCGGAACAGCGGGGACTCCTCGATGAGCCGGGCGCCCATCTCGGGCCACTGGGCGCCCTGCCCGGGGAACACGAAAACCGTCGCGGTGTGCTCGCCGGGGGAGCCGCCGACGCCGCGCACGGCTTCGGGCGGGGTTTCGCCGCGGGCGAGGGCGGCCAGCGCATCCAGGTTGCGGACGCGGTCACCGCCCAGCACCGCGGCACGGTGCTCGAAACGGCTGCGCGTGGTCGCCAGCGAGAACCCGACGTCGTCGACCCGGGCCCCCGGATCGGCACCGAGGTGCTCATGCAGCCGCCGGGCCTGGTCCCGCAGCGCCTCCGGTGAGCGCCCCGACACCAACCAGGGCAGCGGCGCGCCGCAATCGGGGGTGAACGGCGAATCGCCGCGCGGGCCGGGCCGCGGGCCCGGAGCCGCCTCTCGGTCCGGGTCGGCGCCGCCGGCGGCGAAGCCGTAGGAACGCTCGGGGGGCGCTTGTTCGACGACGGCGTGCGCATTGGTCCCACTGATCCCGAACGAGGACACACCCCCCACCCGCGACCCGCCACCACACACCGGCCACGACCGCCCCTCCGGCGCCGCCACCACCCCCAACCCCCGCCAATCCACCAACTCCGAAACACCCCCGGCCACCCCCGGCGAAGGCGCCACCTCCCCCCGACCCAGCGCCCCCACCAGCGCAATCAACCCCGCAACCCCCGCAGCCGCCTGCACATGCGAGATATTGGCCTTCACCGAGCCCAGCACCACACCCGACCCGGCAGCCCCATAAACCGCCCCCACCGCCTGCGCCTCGATCGGATCCCCCAACCGGGTCCCCGTCCCATGGCCCTCCACCACCCCCACCGCCTCGGGGCCGACGCCGGCGTCGGCCAGCGCCGCCCGCAACACCCGCTCCTGGGCCGCACCACTGGGCGCCGACAACCCGTTACTCGCCCCGTCCTGATTCACCGCACTGCCCCGCACCACCCCCCACACGCACCGCCCCCGCGCCAGCGCCACCGACAACCGCTCCAGCACCACCACACCCGCGCCCTCACCGAACCCGGTGCCCTCAGCCCCCGCACCGAACGACCGGCACCGCCCATCACGCGACAAACCACCCTGTCGGGAGTATTCGATGAAGACGCCCGGGGAGGAGGCGACGGACACTCCGCCGGCCAGAGCCAGCTCGCACTCGCCGCGGCGCAGCGCCTGCACCGCCTGGTGCAGCGCCACCAGCGACGACGAGCACGCCGTGTCCACACTCACCGCCGGCCCGCACAACCCCAGCGCATACGCCAACCGGCCGGAGACGACACTGCTCGCGTTGCCGGTGAGCACGTAGCCCTCGGCCTCCTGGGGCCAGTGCGCCGCGGCGCTCAGGTAGTCGCTGTTGGTGACGCCGATGTAGGTGCCGGTGCGGCTGCCCCGCAGCGAAACCGGGTCGATCCCCGCCCGCTCCACCGCCTCCCACGCCGTCTCCAACACCACCCGCTGCTGCGGATCCATCGCCAGCGCCTCCCGCGGCGAAATCCCGAAGAACCCCGCATCGAACTCCGCCGCACCGGCCAGGAACCCGCCCCGCCGCACATAACTGGTCCCGCCCCGGCGCAACTCCGGGTCGTAGAGCCCTTCGACGTCCCACCCCCGATCGGCCGGAAACTCCGAGGTCGCATCACCCCCGGCCGCCACCAGCTCCCACAACTCCTCCGGCGAACCCACCCCGCCCGGCAACCGGCACCCCGCCCCCACGATCGCCACCGGCTCGGCCGCCGCCGACTCCGCCTCGTGCAACCGGCTCCGGGTCTGCTGCAGTTCACGGGTGACACGCTTGAGGTAGTCGAGCAGGCGCTGCTCTTCGGGGGTGCGGTCGTCGGTCATCTCTGCCCCTATCGTGGCTTCATCGCTGGGGAGTGTGGCGCCGCCGCGTGCGGCGGCCGCTGCGGGATCGCGTCGGCGGTGTTTGTGTTTATCGGCGGGGGAACCGGGCGCGGGCGCCTCAGGTCCCGAGTTCGCGGTCGATGAAGGCGAACAGTTCGTCGCGGGTGGCGTCGGCGAGCCGGTCGGGCTCCTCGTCCGTCTCGCTCGGGGCGCCGTGGGACGGGCCGCAGGCGCGCAGCAGTGCTCGCAGCCGCTCGGGCAGCCCGGAGGAGTTCAGGCGCTCGGGCGTCAGCTCGCCGATCACCTTCTCCAGCGCCGCGATCTCGGCGGCGCCGGGCTCGCCGGGCCCGGCCTGGGGTTCGGGGCCGGTGTCGACGCCGAGTCCGGCGCGCAGGTGCGCGGCCAGCTCGGGCACGGTGGGGTGGTCGAAGGCCGCCGACGGGGACAGCCGCAGACCGGTCGCGGCCGCCAGCCGATTGCGCAGGTCGACGGCCATGACCGAGTCCAGCCCCAGATCGTTGAAGGGCCGCGCCTCGTCGACCGCGTCGGCCGAGGCGTGGCCCAGGACCGCGGCGGCGCAGTCGCGCACCAGTGCTCGTGTCCGCCGATCGCGCTCGGGCGCCACGACCGCGGCCAGGCTCCGCCGCAGATCCGCGGCGGTGTCGGCGGGACGCCCGCCTTCGCCGCCGGCTCCCTCCGGCGCCCGCTGGGGCGCGGAGGTCTGCGCCGACTCGGCGACCGCCTGCCGGGCTTCGGGGATCTCGTCGAGCAGGGCACTGGGCCGAGCTGCGGTGAAGGCGACGGCGAACCGCCGCCAGTCGATCCCGGCGAAAGCGAACGCGTCGCGGGTTCGGCCCGCCAGGACCGGCTCCAGCACCGGCAGAGCGGTGGCGGCATCCATCGCCGGCATCCCGTGGCGCTGCAGCACGGCGGCGGCGCCCTCGCCCTCGGCCATGCCGCCGCGCCAGGCGCCCCACGCGATCGCGGTGGCGGGCAGGCCGCGGGAGCGGCGGTGCCGCGCGAGCGCGTCGAGGTAGGCGTTCGCGGGCGCGTAGTTGCCCTGTCCCGCGACGCCGAACATTCCGCCGACCGAGGAGTAGAGCACGAACGCCGCGAGGTCGTCTTCGGCGGTCAGCTCGTGCAGGTGCCAGGCGGCACCCGCCTTGGCCGCCAGCGCCGCGTCCATCCGAGCCGCGTCCAGTTCGGCGACGGGGGCGTCGTCGAGTGCGGCGGCGGCGTGGACGACCGCCGTCAGCGGATCACGCGGGGGAACCCGGGCCAGCAGGCTCCGCAGTGCCGTGCGGTCGGCGACGTCGCAGGCGGCGAAGGTGACACGGCTGCCGGAGGCGGCGAGTTCCGCGGCCAGCTCGGGCGCGCCGGGGGCGTCCTCGCCTCGGCGGCTCGCCAGCAGCAGGTGCAGGTCGCCGCCGCCGCGCTCGGCCAGGAAGCGGGCGGTGCGCGCGCCCAGGGCGCCGGTTCCGCCGGTGATCAGCACGGTTCCGGCGAGCGGCAGCGGGTCGGCATCCTCGGGGCCGGGGGTGCGGGCGGTGGTGCGCACCACGCGCCGGGCGTAGGTGCCGCCCTCGCGGACGGCCAACTGGTCCTCGCCGCGGGGCGCGCACAGCGCGGCGTGCAGCCGGGCGGCGGTGCGCCGGTCCGGATGCTCGGGCAGGTCGATCAGGCCGCCCCAGTTTTGTGGGTGCTCCTGGGCGGCGACCCGGCCCAGGCCCCAGGTGAGCGCCGCAGCGGGGGCGCGGACCGTGTCGCCCTCGTCCGCGGCGACCGCTCCGGTGGTGGCCCACCACACCGGCGCGGCCGGTGCGCCGCCCGAAACGGCCTGGAGCAGGGCCGCCGCTGCCGCGGGGCCGGCGTCCGCGCTCGGCGGGCCCGCGCGGGAGGCGTCGTGGCCTACGGTGAGCAGGCTCAGGATTCCGGCTGTCCGCCCCGGGTCGGTGATCCCGCCCAGCAGCGCGGCGAGTCCACCGCGCTCGCAGCGCCCGGTGGGGACCTCAGCGACTTCGGTGGGCAGTCCGCGCTCGCGCAGGGCGTCGTGCCAGCGGTGCGCCGCGGCGGAGCCCGCTTCGGTCGGCGGCGGCAGCAGGACCAGCCACGTTCCGCCGGCCGGAGGGGCGACGGGAGCGGCGGCCGCCTCGGGCACGGGGATCCAGTGCTCGCGGTAGCACAGCGCGTCGAGTTCGGCGCGCGCCCGGTTCCGGCGGCGCAGGCGCGCGAGGGCGGGCAGCACGGCGTCCAGCGCGGCGGGATCGGCTCCGGTGTCGGCGGCCAACGCCGCGGTGTCGCCGTCGGCCACCGCCTGCCAGAAGCGGGCGTCGCCCGCGTCGGCCGGGCTCTCGGGGCCGGTGGTTCTCGGGGCGGGGTCCGACCAGAAGCGGGACCGCTGGAATGCGTAGGTGGGCAGGTCGACACGGGTGTGGCCGCCGTCGGCGCAGGCGGCAGGCCAGTCGACCTGGGCGCCGTGCGCGTGGGCCTCGGCCGCAGACGCCAGGAAGCGGCGCAGGCCGCCGTCGTCGCGGCGCAGGGTGCCCACCACCGCCGGCCGGCGGGTGTGCCGTCCGTTCGGATCGGCCTCCTCGGCGACGCGGTCGGCGGTCTGCTCGATGTCCATGGCCAGCACCGGGTGCGGGCCGACCTCCAGGAAGATCCCGTGGTCGTCTTCGGCCAGCGCGGTGATCGCCGACGCGAACTCGACGGTGTTGCGCAGGTTGGCGTACCAGTACTCGGCGCCGAGTTCGCCTTCGGCGACGGGGCGGCCGGTCACGGTGGAGTGGAAGGCGACGCGGGGACGCCGCGAAGAGAGGCCGTCCAGCCCGGACCGCAGCGTCGGCCGCAGTGCCTCCATGTGCGCCGAATGCGAGGCGTAATCGACGGCGATCGCCCGCGACCGGACGCCGGAGGCGGCGCAGTGCTCCAGCAGGTCCTCGACAGCGGCGCGGTCACCGGAGACGACGGTGGACTCGGGGCCGTTGACGGCCGCCACCGCAAGCGCACGGCCGCGGTCGGCGATCAGCTCGCGTACGCGCTCGGCGGGCAGCGGCACCGATGCCATCGCGCCGTCGCCGCCCAGCTCGCGCACCGCGCGGCTGCGCAGGGCGGCGACCCGGGCGCCGTCCTCCAGCGACAGCGCGCCGCACACGCACGCGGCGGCGACCTCCCCCTGGGAGTGGCCGACGACGGCGTCGGGCCGCACGCCGCAGGAGATCCAGAGCCGGGCGAGGGAGACCATCACCGCCCACAGCAGCGGCTGGACGACGTCCACCCTCTCGAAGGAGGGGGCGCCGGGCTCGCCGCGCAGCACCGCGGCCGGCGAGAAGTCGACGTGCGGCTCCAGCGCCTGCTCGCACGCGGCGAAGTGCTCGGCGAACACCGCCGAGGTATCCAGGAGTTCGGCCGCCATCCCGGGCCACTGGGCGCCCTGGCCGGGGAAGACGAAGACGGTCTTGCCCGGAGCGTCGGCGCGGCCGACGACCGCCTCGGGCGGGGTTTCGCCGCGGGCGAGGGCGGCCAGCGCATCCAGGTTGCGGACGCGGTCACCGCCCAGCACCGCGGCACGGTGCTCGAAGCGGCTGCGCGTGGTCGCCAGCGAGAACCCGACGTCGTCGACCCGGGCCCCCGGATCGGCACCGAGGTGCTCGTGCAGCCGCCGGGCCTGGTCCCGCAGCGCCGCCGGTGAGCGCCCCGACACCAACCAGGGCAGTCGGGCGCTGCTCGCGGGGGAATCGGAGGCCCGGGCGCCGGTGCGGCCGCGCTCGAAGGCACGCGGCCGCACCGCCGCCTCGGGCGCTTGTTCGACGACGGCGTGCGCATTGGTCCCACTGATCCCGAACGAGGACACACCCCCCACCCGCGACCCGCCACCACACACCGGCCACGACCGCCCCTCCGGCGCCGCCACCACCCCCAACCCCCGCCAATCCACCAACTCCGAAACACCCCCGGCCACCCCCGGCGAAGGCGCCACCTCCCCCCGACCCAGCGCCCCCACCAGCGCAATCAACCCCGCAACCCCCGCAGCCGCCTGCACATGCGAGATATTGGCCTTCACCGAGCCCAGCACCACACCCGACCCGGCAGCCCCATAAACCGCCCCCACCGCCTGCGCCTCGATCGGATCCCCCAACCGGGTCCCCGTCCCATGGCCCTCCACCACCCCCACCGCCTCGGGGCCGACGCCGGCGTCGGCCAGCGCCGCCCGCAACACCCGCTCCTGGGCCGCACCACTGGGCGCCGACAACCCGTTACTCGCCCCGTCCTGATTCACCGCACTGCCCCGCACCACCCCCCACACGCACCGCCCCCGCGCCAGCGCCACCGACAACCGCTCCAGCACCACCACACCCGCGCCCTCACCGAACCCGGTGCCCTCAGCCCCCGCACCGAACGACCGGCACCGCCCATCACGCGACAAACCACCCTGATGGGAGAACTCCACGTAAACGCCGGGGCTCGCCATGACCGAAACCCCGCCGGCCAGGGCGAGGTCGCACTCGCCGCGGCGCAGCGCCTGCACCGCCTGGTGCAGCGCCACCAGCGACGACGAGCACGCCGTGTCCACACTCACCGCCGGCCCGCACAACCCCAGCACATACGCCACCCGCCCCGACACGAGGCTGGTCATGGAGCCGGTCAGGGAGTAGCCGGCCGTCTCCTCGCCTGCGTCGGCGGCGCGGGGCCCGTAGTCCTGGGCGATGGCGCCGATGTAGGTGCCGGTGCGGCTGCCCCGCAGCGAAACCGGGTCGATCCCCGCCCGCTCCACCGCCTCCCACGCCGTCTCCAACACCACCCGCTGCTGCGGATCCATCGCCAGCGCCTCCCGCGGCGAAATCCCGAAGAACCCCGCATCGAACTCCGCCGCACCGGCCAGGAACCCGCCCCGCCGCACATAACTGGTCCCGCCCCGGCGCAACTCCGGGTCGTAGAGCCCTTCGACGTCCCACCCCCGATCGGCCGGAAACTCCGAGGTCGCATCACCCCCGGCCGCCACCAGCTCCCACAACTCCTCCGGCGAACCCACCCCGCCCGGCAACCGGCACCCCGCCCCCACGATCGCCACCGGCTCGGCCGCCGCCGACTCCGCCGCCGCGAGCCGGCGGTTGTCCTGTTTGAGGCGCTCGTTCTCCTGCATCGCCGAGCGCAGCGCGGCGACGACGCGTTCGGTGCCTTCGGAGGACTGCGAGCGGTCTGCGTCGGTGGGCGCGTGGTTCATCGCCGGCCTTCCTTCTCCTGCGAGCGGGGCGGGGCTCTGTGCACGGTGCGGGCGGTTTCGGGTGGATGCACGCGAGGTGCGTCAGCGGGTGTCGTCCTCGGCCAGCGCCAAGCCGACGAGGTCGTCGACGCTCAGGGACTCGATGCCGCCGCCGGTGCGTTCGGGGGCGTCCGGCGCCTCGGTGCCGTCGGGTCGGACCGGCGTCCGGGAGGCGGCGGGGGTGTCGGTGCCGGTGCGGGCGAGGTCGAGCAGCGACCGGGCGAGTCCGCTCGCGCGGAGCCGGTCCAGGGGCAGGCTCCGCAGCGCGTCCATCAGCTCGTCGCGCTCCCGATCGTCCCCGTCCGAAGCGCCGGCCGGCCCGCGGCCGCCCGCCTCGTCGTCGATGCCGAGCCGGGCCGCGAGGTGCCCGGCGAGGGCCTGCGGGGTGGGGTGGTCGAACAGCACCGTGGCCGAAAGCCGCAGACCGGTGGCGGTATTGAGCCGGTTGCGCAGCTCCACCGCGGTCAGCGAGTCGATACCGGCCTCGGTGAGCTGCCGGTCGGGGCGCAGCGCCGTGCTCGACGTGTGGCCCATGACCGCCGCGGCGTGCTCGCGCACCAACTCCACCAGCGCGCTGCGGCGCTCGTCGGCACTCGGGCCGGCCGGCGCGGCGGCCGAGCGGGAGGCTGCCGGCTCGTCCGGGGCCGCGGCGGCGGGGCGGCGCGCGCCGGTGCCCTGCCGCGGACCGGCGGGACCGCGATCGGACAGGCGGGCCGGTACCAGGTGCGGCCGGTCCAGGGCGAGCGCCGCGTCGAACAGGGCCAGCCCGTCCGCGGTGCTCATCGGTTCCACACCGGAACGGCGCATGCGGGCGAGTTCGGCAGCGCCCAGGTGCCCGGTCATCCCGCTGCTGTGCGCCCACAGCCCCCACGACAGCGAGGCGGCCACCAGTCCGCGGGCACCGCGGTAGTGCGCAAGACCGTCCAGGAAGGCGTTGGCGGCGGCGTAACCGGCCTGTCCGGCGCCGGCGACGACGCCCGCCGCCGAGGAGAACAGCACGAAAGCCGCCAGGTCGTCTCCGGCGGTCAGCTCGTGCAGGTGCCAGGCGCCGTCGACCTTGGGGGCCAGCACCCGGTCGAGCTGTTCGGGTGTCAGCGTCTGCAGCGTGGCGTCGTCGAGCACGCCGGCGGCGTGGACGACCGCGGTCAGCGGCCGATCGGGCGGGACGGACTCCAGCAGCTCGGCCACCGCCGACCGGTCGGCGAGGTCGCAGGCGCGCACCTCCACCTCGGCGCCCAGCCCCGTCAGTTCGGCCATCAACTCCATCGCGTCCGGCGCCATGGGACCGCGGCGGCTCGCCAGCAGCAGTCGCCCCACCCCGTGGGCGGTGACGAGGTGGCGGGCGACGGCGGCGCCCAGCGTTCCGGTGCCGCCGGTGATCAGCACCGTGCCGCCCGCCTCCAGCGTCCGGGGTGCGGCCAGGACCGTCTTTCCCACGGTGGCGCCCTGCTGCAGGGCGCGCAGCGCGGCGGGGGCGTCGTGCAGCGGTCGCCGCAGCAGCGGGGGTTCGGGGCCGAGCCTGCCACGGGCCAGCAGCGGCACGACCTCGCCGAGCATGCCCCGGATGCGGTCACCGGGCACGTCGGGCAGGTTGAAGGGCAGGTAGGCGCGCCCCGGATGCTCGGCCGCCACCCGGGCCGGGTCGCGCAGGTCGGTCTTGCCCATCTCGACGAACCGCCCGCCCGGCGCCAGCAGTCCCAGCGACGTGTCCACGTAGTCGCCGGCCAGCGCGTTGACGACTGCGTCGAGGCCGCCGCGCCCCTGTGCGGCGCCCGCGAAGCGCTCGGCGAAGGCGTGGTCGCGCGACGAGGCGATGTGGTCGTCGTCCAGTCCCATGGCGCGCAGCAGCGGCCACTTCGCCGGTGAGGCCGTCGCGAAGACCTCCGCGCCCAGGTGGCGCGCGAGGGCCACCGCGGCGTGGCCGACTCCCCCTGCGGCGGCGTGGACGAGCACGGCCTCTCCGGGCCGCACCCGGGCGAGGTCCACCAGGGCGTAGTAGGCGGTGAGGTAGGCCACGGGCACCGCCGCGGCGCGCTCGAACGACCAGCCCGCGGGCACGGGGACCACATGCGTCCGCTCGGCGACCGCCTGCGGCGCGAAGGCGGCGTCGAACACGCCCAGCACCCGGTCGCCGACGGCGAGGTCGTCCACGCCGGGGCCGACCTCGGTGACCACGCCCGCGCCTTCGCTGCCGATGTCGTTCTCACCGGGCAGCAGTCCCAGCGCCACCACGACGTCGCGGAAGTTGACGCCGGCGGCGCGCACGTCGATGCGCACCCGGCCCGGGCCGAGCGGTGCCGCGACCGGGGGCACGGGCCGGGGCCCGACGGTGTCCAGCGATCCGGGCCGGGCCGCCTCCAGCCGCCACGGCCCCTCCTGCGGCGGCGGGGCGGCGGGCTCGGCCGGGGCCAGCCGGGGCACGTGGATGCGGCCGGCGCGCAGCGCGGCCTGCGGCTGCCCCGTAGCGACGACGCGGTGCATCGCGGCGGCCGGGTGCCGGGCCGTGTCGTCGTCGACCAGCACGAAACGGCCCGGGTGCTCGGTCTGCGCGCTGCGCACCAGCCCCCATACCGTGCTCTGCCCAAGGCCGGCGAGGCGGTCGGCGGGCGTGGCCGCCACCGCCGCGCTGGTGCGCAGCACCAGTACGGCGTGGGCGAACCGGTCGTCGCCGACCCATTCCCGCGCCAGGGCCAGGGTCCGGTGCGCCGCCCGCGCCGCACCCCGGTGCGCGGCGGCGGCGGGGCAGTCGGCGACCACCACCCCCGGCGGGGGTGCTCCGCCGTCCACGGCGCTGCGCAGTCCGGCGAGATCGGCATGGGCGGTGTCGCCGGCCGCGGGGTCCGCGAGGTCGGCCGCCGATCCCAGGAACGCCCAGCCCGGCCGGGTCTGATCGGTCCGCGGCGGCGGGTCCTCGACAGGCGCCCAGTCGAGCGCGTACAGGCGTGCGGACTCCGCCGAGGAGGTCTTGGGCAGCGGGCGGAGCGTCAGCCGGTCGATCGCCGCCACGGGGGCGCCCCGCGGGTCGTACAGTGCGACGGACGCAGACACAGCCGCGCCGGTGGCGTCGGGGGTGATCCGCGCTCTCAGGGCGGTCGCGCCGACCGCGGCGATCCCGAACCCGGTGACGGTGTGCGGGACCAGCGGCGGCCCGTCGGCGGGCGCGGCGGCGACCAGGGCGTGCAGCGCGGCGTCCAGCAGCGCCGGGTGCAGCCCGAAACCGCTCGCCGCGTGGGTGTGCTCCCCGTCCAGCGCGACCTCGGCGAGCAGCTCGTCGCCGTGCCGCCACAGGGCGCGCAGGCCGCGAAACGCCGGACCGTAGGCATAGCCGCGCTCGGCGAGGTCGGCGTAGACCCGCTCGACGTCGAGGGCCTGGGCGCCGGGCGGCGGCCAGGGGGCGGGGCAGCTCGGCGCCGCGCCGCGCCCGGCGCCGGCGTCGGCGTCGGCGTCGGCGTCGGCGTCGGCGTCGCCGACCAGGGTGCCGGAGGCGTGGCGCCGCCACCCTTGGTCGGTGCCTTCGGGCCGGGAGTGCACGCCGACGCCGCGGCGGCCGTGCTCGTCGGCTGGTCCCAGCACCACCTGGACGGCCGATGCGCTGCCGGCGGGCTCGGCGTCGAGTACCAGCGGCTCCTCCAGGACGAGCTCCTCCAGGCGGGGGCACCCCAGGCGGTCGCCGGCCGCCACCGCCAGGTCGGCCATGGCCGCGGCGGGCAGCAGGACGCGCCCGCCCACCGCGTGGTCGGCGGACCACGGCTGGTCGCCCGTCGACATCCTCCCGGTGCACACCGCCGTGCCGTCCGCGAGGTCCACGGCCGCCCCCAGCAGGGCGTGGCCGGTGTCCGCCTGGCCGAGCGAGGCGGGGGCGGCGGGGCGCCGCGGCTTGAGCCAGTAGCGGGTGCGGTCGAACGCGTAGGCGGGCAGGTCGGCCCCGCGGGTGCCCGGCAGCAGGGCGCCGAAGTCCACCGGCACACCGCGGACGAACGCCGCGGCGAAGGACGTCAGCAGCCGGCGGGGCCCGCCGTCGTCGCGGCGCAGGGTGGTCAGGCCCGCGCCCTCCGCGCCGCTCTCGGCCAGCACGTCCTCCACGGCCGGGGTGAGCACCGGGTGCGGGCCCACCTCCAGGAACAGGGCGTGACCGGCGCCGATCAGCGTCTCGACGGCCCGGTGGAACCGGACGGGTTCGCGCAGGTTGGCGTACCAGTACCCGGCGTCGAGCGCGCCGCCGTCGAGTTCGGCACCGGTGACCGCCGAGTGGAAGGGCACACTGGCGCTGCGCGGCGCGATGCCGGCGAGGTCGGTGCGGATGCGGTCGCGGGCGGCCTCCACGTGCGGGGTGTGCGACGCGTAGTCGACGTCGATCCTCCGGACGCGCACCCCTTCGGCTTCGGCGGCGCCGAGCAGGTCGGCCACCGCGGCGGCATCGCCCGCGACCACGGTGGAGGCGGGGCCGTTGACCGCCGCGACATGGGCGGCGCCCGCGCGCACCTGCGCGCGCCGGGCCGCGCGTTCGGCGGACTCGCCGAGCACACCCATCGCGCCGGGGCCCACAAGCTCGCGCACGGCGCGGCTGCGCAGCGCCACGACCGCGGCCGCGTCCTCCAGCGACAGGGCGCCGCACACGCACGCGGCGGCGACCTCGCCCTGGGAGTGGCCGACCACGGCCGCGGGCTCCACACCCGCCGAACGCCACAGTCCGGCGAGGGCGACCATGACGGCCCACAGCGCCGGCTGGGCGACGTCCACCCGGTCGAGGGAGGGTGCCGCGGGCAGCCGGCACAGCACGGCGCTGAGCGAGTAGTCGACGTGGGGCGCCAGCGCCTGCTCGCACTCGGCGATGCGGGCGCGGAACACCGGCGATGACGCCATCAGCCGCGCACCCATGCCCGGCCACCCGGCTCCCTGGCCGCCGAAGACGAAGACCGGGGCGCCCGGCCGCTCGGCGGTACCGCGCACCACCAGCGCGCGCTCGGTGCTGCTCGCGCCCTTCTCCAGCGCCGCCAGCCCCTCGCCGAATCCGCTGCGGTCGGCGGCCAGGACGACGGCGCGGTGGGCGAAGCGGGTGCGGTCGCGGGACAGGGTGCGGGCGACGTCGGCGGGCGCGGGGGCGAAAGCGCGGTCGGCGACTCCGCGCAGCCGCGCGGCCTGCGGGCCGAGGGCTTCGGGAGCGGCGGCGGTGACCGGCCACGCCACCAGGTCGGTCTGCAGCCGCGCCGCCGCATGGGCGCCGCGCTCGCGCCCGGCGGCCGGCTCGGGCGAGACCGCCCGCGCGTCCGCGGGGGCCGCCGGAGCGCACGCGGCGAAGTCGTAGGCGAGTTCGCGCGGCGGCTCCTCGACGAGCACGTGGGCGTTGGTGCCGCTGATACCGAACGACGACACCGCGCCGATCCGCTTGGCCCCCGCTTCACCGGGCCACAGGCGGATCCGGCCCATCGCCGGCTCGATCCCCAGCCCGCTCCAGTCCACCAGGTCCGAGGGCCCGCCCCACTCGCCGGGCATCGCGGGCACGGCGCCGCGGCCCAGCATGCCCACCAGGCTGATCAGACCGGCGACGCCCGCCGCCGCCTGCGTGTGCCCGATGGCGGCCTTGACCGAGCCCAGCAGAGCACCGGATCCGGCCGCACCGTAGACGGCGCCCACCGCCTGGGCCTCGATCGGGTCGCCCAGCCGGGTGCCCGTCCCGTGGCCCTCGACCACGCCGACCGCCTCGGGGCCGATGCCGGCGTCGGCCAGCGCCGCGCGCAGCACCCTCTCCTGGGCGCCGCTGCTCGGCGCCGACAGCCCGTTGCTCGCACCGTCCTGGTTGACCGCCGACCCCCGCAGCACGCCCCATACGGTGCGGTCGGCGGCGGCCGCGTCGGCGAGCCGCTCCAGCACCACCAGGCCCGCGCCCTCGGACCAGCCGGTGCCGTCGGCGGCGGCGGAGTAGGGCTTGCAGCGGCCGTCGGGAGCCAGCCCGCGCTGGGCGCTGAACTCGGTGAACACGCCGGGCGCGGCCATTACCGTGACCCCGCCGACCAGGGCGGTGTCGCACTCGCCGCGGCGCAGCGCCTGCATCGCCTGGTGCAGCGCCACCAGCGACGACGAGCACGCGGTGTCGACCGTGACGGCCGGCCCCTCGAACCCGAACGTGTAGGCGATGCGCCCGGAGGCCACGCTGGCCAGGCTTCCGGTGAGCCGGTGGCCCTCCGAGCCCGGCGCGGGCTCGTGCAGGCGCGGCCCGTACTCCTGGACCATGGCTCCGACGAACACCCCGACACGGCTCCCGCGCAGGTCGGCGGGGCGGATCCGGGCGCGCTCCAGCGCCTGCCAGGCGGTCTCCAGCAGCAGCCGCTGCTGGGGGTCCATGGCCAGCGCCTCGCGGGGGGATATCCCGAAGAAGCCGGCGTCGAACGCGTCGGCGTCGTGGACGAAGCCGCCGCGGCGCACATAGCTGCGGCCGAATGTGCCCGGCTCGGGGTCGTAGAGGGCGTCGAGGTCCCAGCCGCGGTTGTCGGGGAAGTCCGACGTGGCGTCGGCCCCGCGGCTCACCATGTCCCACAGCTTCTCGGGGGTGTCCGCCCCGCCGGGCAGCCGGCAGCCGATCCCGACTACGGCGATCCCCTCGCCCGCGGCGCCGGCGCTCGGGGCCGCGACCGGCGGAGCGGGCCGGGGCCGCGCCGACGGCCGCTCCCGGGCCAGCCGGTCGGCGAGTTCTTCAGGGGTCGGCGCGTCGAACACCAGCGTCACCGGCAAATCCCGGCCCGTAGCCCCGGCGAGGCGGTTGCGCAGCGCGACGGCGAGCATGGAGTCCAGGCCCAGGTCGTGGAAGCGGGCGGCGGGGTCGACGTCCGCGGGTGAGTCGTGGCCGAGCACGGCGGCGGTGTGGACCCGGACCAGCCGCGTCATGCCTTCGGCGTCGCCTGCGGGGGCGCACTGCGGATCGGCCCCGGTACCCGCCGGATCCACCGCATGCGCCGCAGCGTCCTGCTCGCCGGCCGCGGCCGCGGCGTCCGCATCCGGCTCCTCGGGCCCCAGCCCGAACGCCCGGTGGCGGAAGGCGTAGGTCGGCAGCTCTACGCGGCGCGCGGGGGCCCCCAGCACCGCCTGCCAGTCGGGATCGACGCCGTTGACGTGCAGGCCCGCGACGTACTCGGCCGCCGCCCGCTCCTCGCCGCCGGCGCGCAGCCCGGCCAGGAACGCCGCGCCGCGCCCGTTGCGCCGCCGTTCTGCGGGCAGCGCCGCGACCGTGTCGCGCGCAGCCTCCGCGAGCGCGGCGCCCGGTCCCAGCTCGCAGTAGACGCGCACGCCGCACTCGTGCAGCGCCGCGACGCCGTCGGCGAACCGCACCGGTTCGCGGGCCTGGCGGGCCCAGTACTCGGGGTCGGCCAGCTCTTCGGCACCGGCGACGCCGCCGGTGACCGCGGAGACCAGGACGGGACCGCAGGCCGGACGCACGCGCAGCGCCCGCCCGGCTGCGCGCAGCGCCTCGGCCGCACGCCGGCTGCCGGGGGCCGGTAGCACCGCGCCCGGCGCGGGGGACGCGGTGGTGAAGCCCCGCGACTCCAGCAGCTGTGCGGCCCGTTCGGTGCTCCGGAGGTCGCCGGAGAGGACGGTTTCGCGCGGCCGGTCGAGGGCGGCGACCGCCACCCGGTCGCCGAGCCCTTCGGCTTCGAGTAGCGCGGTGGCGGTGTCGGCGGCGACCCCGGAGCGGACCGTCGCGGTGCTGTTCGCGTCGAGTTCGCGTGAGGCGGCCGCCACCAGCGCGCACGCGTCGGAGAGGGGGAGCATCCCGGCGGCGTGGGCGGCGGCGGCCTCGCCGCTGAAGGAGTGGCCGGCGACGAATGCGGGGCGCAGCCCCCAGCTTGCGAGCAGCCGGTAGAGCGCAGTGCCGACGGCGAAGACGGCCGGCTGGGCCCACCCGCTGCTGTTGAGCAGCGCGGCCCGCTCGGTGCCGGGCGGGGCCCACAGCACCTCGCGCAGCGGCCGGTCCAGCAGCGGGTCGAATCCGGCGCAGACCTCGTCGAGCGCAGCGGCGAACGCCGGATGCCGCGCGTGGAGTTCCCGCCCCATCCCCGGATACGGCGCCGCCGCTCCGCCGAAGAGCATCGCGGCCCCGCCGCCGCGGGGCGTGCCGCGCCACACCCCGCCGGCGGTCGATCCGCGGGCCAGGGCCGCGAGCCCGTCGGCCAACTCGGCGCGGTCGGCGGCGACCACCGCTGCGCGCCGGTCCAGGGCCGAACGCGTGAGGGCGAGGGCGGCGGCCAGATCCGCAGGCTCTGCGTCGGGGGTGTCGGCGACGTGGGAGCGCAGTCGCTCGGCCTGCGCGCGCAGGGCGGTGCCGCCGGCCGCCGAGAGCACGAACGGCAGCGGCATCGGGTCGTGGCCGGGGGCGTGCGCTCCCCCCGCCCCGGTTGTGGCCCGGCCGCTGCGGCGGGCCGGCTCGGCGGCGGCCAGCACGAGGTGGCAGTTGGCGCCGCCGATTCCGAACGAGGAGACGCCCGCGACGGGCCTGCCCGCGGCCTCCGGCCAGTCCGCGTGCTCCCGCTGGACGCGCAGGCGCAGATCGTCGAGCGCGATGGCGGGATTGGGTCGGGCGAAGTTCAGGCTGGGCACCAACTCGGCATCGCGCAGCCCCAGAGCGGCCTTGATCAGCCCGGCGATCCCCGCGGCCGCGCCGAGGTGGCCGATGTTGGTCTTGACGGAGCCGACCGGCAGCGGGTCGCCCGCCGCGCGCGCCGCGCCCAGCACGGCGCCCAGAGCCGCCGCCTCGACGGGGTCTCCCGCGGGCGTCCCCGTCCCGTGCAACTCGACGTAGCCCACCGCCGAGGGGTCGACGCCGGCATCGCGGTAGGCCCGCCGCAGGACGTCCTCCTGGCCCTGCGCGCCGGGAACCGTGAGGCCGCCGGTGGCTCCGTCGTTGTTGACGGCCC
Source organism: Streptomonospora litoralis (assembly GCF_004323735.1). GTDB lineage: Bacteria > Actinomycetota > Actinomycetes > Streptosporangiales > Streptosporangiaceae > Streptomonospora > Streptomonospora litoralis. Next base: position 3,511,723 of record NZ_CP036455.1, read on the forward strand.
CGCCCAGGAGCACGGCGTGGATCCGGTCGCCGTCCGCCCGGGCCGCCGCGAGCGGCTTGAGCAGCACCGCTCCCCCGCCCTCTCCGCGGACGAACCCGTTGGCGCGTGCGTCGAAGACGTGGCAGCGGCCGTTGGGCGACAGCGCTCCCAGGCGTTCTTCGCCCGCGGCGCTGTCGGCCGCGAGGTTGAGGTGGACGCCGCCCGCCAGGGCCAGTTCCGACTCGCCCCGGCGCAGGCTCTCCATCGCCAGTTGCACGCCCACCAGCGACGACGACTGCCCGGTGTCGAGGGCCAGGCTGGGTCCCCGCAGGCCCAGCGCATAGGAGACCCGGTTGGCGATGACCGCGCGGCTGTGCCCGGTAAGGGTGTGGGCGGTGGCGGCCCGGGGGCCGCGGCGGTGCCAGCGGGCGGCGAAGTCGTCGCTCATGGCGCCGACGAAGACCCCGGTGCGGGTGCCGAACAGGTCCCCGACGGGGATTTGGGCGTCCTCGGCGGCCTCCCAGGCCAACTCCAGCATCATCCGCTGGCGGGGGTCCATCGCCGCGGCCTCGCGCGGGGCGATACCGAAGGGCTCGGGGTCGAACGCGTCGGCTTCGACAAAGCCTCCGGGCAGCGGCGCACCGCCCGCCCGGGGCGACGCGGCGGCGCGTTCCGGCGGCGGGTCGGTGATGGCGCTGCCGCCGGTGCGCAGCAGAGTCCCGAACCGCCCGGGGTCGGCGGCACCGGGGAAGCGGCAGGCCATGCCGATGACGGCGACGGCTTGCGCGTCGACCGCCGCGCTCGGCGAATCGGCCGGATACGAGTGCCCCACCGGAAATCCCCCTGCTCGTTCGCCCGTTTGGTGCCGGCGCAGTGCATCCGAAAATGGACACACTTCGGCTGAATCGGATCGGACCTGCGAAAACGCCGCTCAGCAGGGAATTCCGTGCGCGCGGAAAGTTTTCCGCATGGGCCCGTTTGCCGAACGGTGGTGCGCGAGGTCAGCGGGACCGAGGCGGCGCACCACGGCGCCGCCCGCTCAGGCGGGCGGCGTCCTTCCCCGGATAGGAGCGGCAAGGGGGGTGCGGAGGGTTCGACGTGCCCTGTGCCATGGCTGTGCCCCGGGATGAAGTGGAAACGGTACGCAACAGACAGCCCAATGCCGCATCCGGCTACAGAGAACCCCATGCGCCACTTAGACGACAACAACAGAGTGATAGTAACCGCAGGCCACTTTTCAAGCAATATCATCCGCGTTTCGGGCATGCCAGACTATTCGGCGACAAGATCACGAATGCGATCGCAGTAATAAAAGGGGCTGGTGTGCCGCAAGAGACGTTCGGCCCGGGCGCTCCGCGGGAGCCTCCGGGCCGAACGTCGTACGGTGCTCTGTTTTCGGTTGTGCAGGTCTGCCGGTTTTCTACCGCCCGCCGTGTCCTGCCGCGACCTCCGTCAAGTAGGTGCGGGCGAGCTCCGGGTCGTAGAGCCAGTTCTCGTAATCGGGCGGGTAGTCCCAGCCCTGGATCCACCGGTCGCCGACCTCCGGGTAGGTCATCGAGGCGCCGAGCAGCTCCTGGAAGTGCGGCGGGAGTTCCTGATCCCAAAGCGTGGAGTTGAGCTCGGCGAAACGCTGCACCGACAGCCCGTACCGCCAGAACCGCTCGAAGGCGCCGGCGAGGAACTCCTCGTCGAACGGGCGGTCGCCGTGCTCGACGATGCTCTGCAGATAGCTGCGCGCGCACCGGGTCGAATGGTTCCACCCCTGGCCGACGAAGGGGTCCATGGTGATGACGACGTCGGCGATGCCCAGCACCAGCCCGCCGGAGGGCAGCACACCGACAGGCTTGCGGACCTGCGGCGTGAAGTACTCCACCAGCGTGCTGCTGTCGTCGACCAGCGAGGCGTCGCGCACCCGCTCGTAGTACTCCGGCGCGTACTTGCGCAGCAGCTCCCGCATCCGCCGCCACTGCTCCTCGGGGCGGGGCCGGTCGGGCCAGGCGTCCATCGGGCCGCCGCGCTTGTCGCCGAGGAAGAGCGAATGGCAGGGGCCGTCGGCGGTCAGGAACGGCACGAAGATCATGTTCCCGGCGTCGGCGGTCGACGCCGCCCACCCGATGTTCTCGCTCTCGCCGGTTTCGGGCAGCACGTCGTAGATGTTGGCCTGGGCCACCACCCGCGGCCGCGCGCCGCTGAACCGGGCGGAGTCGCCGTCGAACAGCGCGCCCAGTTCACCGTGGCCCACAGCGACCACGATGAGGTCGAACATCCGCGAGAAGTAGTCGAGGTCGGTGAGGGTGACGCCGTGGATGACGACCTTGCCGCCGGAGTCCTCGAAGTACTCCAGCCAGTCGGCCATCTTGATCCGCCGGTCGATGGAGACCGCGTACCGGTCCCCTTGCCCGGTCCTGCCCTTGAGCGCGACCGGATCGGCACCGGGCGGGTACATGTGGATCTTGAAGTCCTGCATGCGGGGAGCCTGGCCGCTCCAGAAGTCCAGGTCCAGCTCGCGTTCGTAGTCCAAGGCCGTCGGGAACGTCACCTGGGTGACGGCGGGCCTTCCGGTGCGGATCTCCAGCGAGCTCTGCCCGGTGATCACCGTGACGTCGTAGCCGTGGCCGAGCAGGCCGTGAGCCAGGTGGAGACCGGAGTGCCCTGCGCCGACGATGAGGATCTTGCGCATCTGAGTTGTCCTTATCGGGGAGTCTGCGTGGTGCGCCGACCACCGGGCGGCCGCGCGGCGGTCACCCCACCGGCGCGGCGGCCGCGTTGGTCGACAGCGCGTACCTGAGCAGGGTCTTGAGCACGGTTCCGCTCGATGAGCGGTCGCGGGCGTCGAACTCGACGATGGGCACGCTGGTGCTCACCTCCAGCGCCTCGCGGATCTGCTCGGCCGTGTAGTCCATCTGCCCGTCGAACCTGTTCAGCGCGACGACGTAGGGGATGCGCCGGTTGGTCTCGAAGTAGTCGACGGCCTCGAAGCTGTCGGCGAGCCGCCGGCAGTCCACGATCACGACCGCGCCCACGGCCCCGCGCACGAGGTCGTCCCACATGAACCAGAAGCGGTTCTGGCCGGGCGTGCCGAACATGTACATGATCAACTGCTGGTCGACGGTGATGCGGCCGAAGTCCATGGCCACCGTCGTGGTGACCTTCTGCGGCGTGGCCGAGGTGTCGTCGTGCCCGACGCTCGCCTCGGTCATGACCGCCTCGGTGGTCACCGCGGGGATCTCGGAGACCGAGCCGACCAGGGTCGTCTTCCCCGCTCCGAAACCGCCGGCGATGACGATCTTGGTCGACATCTTGGTCGGGATGTCACTGGAAAAGTCGTTCGAGACCACGAAGAGCCCTCTCGAGAACCTGGTTTTCCGACGGGCTGTTGCCCGTGATGGTGGGGTGGATGTAGACGAGTCCCAGCTCGGCGAGATCGCTCAGCAGCACCTGCGTCACTCCGAGCGGGATCTTCAGCTCCGCCGAGACCTCGGCCACCGAGCGCGTCTCCCGGCACAGCAGGTAGATCCGCTGCGACTCGGGCATGAGTTTGCCGGGAGCGTCGTTGCTGGGATCGGCGGTGGAGACCAGCGTCTGCACCATGAGGGGGTGGCGTGACCTGGTCCGCCCGCCCGTGAAGGTGTAGGGGCGGATACGTGAGCCCCTTCGCTTGCGGTAGCTCATAACTGTGGCAACCTCTTCAAGATTCGCTCCCGGCCGGCCCGGCCACCGGTTCAGTTCCCGATCACTTCGCGCAGCTGGGACCGCAGCTGCGGGGTGAGGGCGTGGCCGACGTTCTCCACCAGCCGGGTCATCTGGTAGGCGACGATCTTCATGTCCGCCGTGGGCGCGGTCAGCACCGCGAGGCAGGAGCCGTCGCTGATGGACATGACGAACAGGTGGCCGCGCTGCATGCGGACGATCAGCTGCTCGCACTCGCCCTTGGCGAACAGCTTGGCGCCGCCGACCGCGAGGCTGTGCATGCCGCTGGCGATGGCGGCGAGCTGCTCGGCGTGTTCTTCGGGGAAGTCGCGCGACGAGGTGAGAACCAGGCCGTCGGAGGAGACGACCACGGCGTGGTCGACTCCGGGGACGTCGTCGACGAAGTTCGAGATCAGCCAGCTGAAGTTCTCTGCGGTGACGCTCATCCGGTCGTTCATTGGTTGTCTTCCAGCCTCTCGCTAGGCGTGCGGGTCGGTGCCGAATTCCGGCGCGGTCCGCGGCGGTCCGCGCGGCGGCGGCTCACGGTCCCTCCGCGCGCTCGCCCTCGTGCGAGGCGGCGCGCTCGCCCTCCATGAATCCGTCCAGGTCGTCGCGGATCCGCTCGGCCCGGTCGGCGTCGTCGTGGGCGGGCTCGGGGGCGGGCTCCTCAGCCGGCATCATGCGCAACGGAGACGCGTGCGCGGCGCTGCGGCGCGGCAGTCCGGCCGCGGTGACCGAGGCGCTGCCGCCGTTGTGGCGGGGACCGCCCTGGGGCGGGACCGTCTGCGGCGCGCCCTCCGCCGCGCCCTCGGCGGCGCGGTGCGCCCCGCCGCGCGGTGCCTCGGCCGGCTGCCCGCCCGCACGCGGTTCCGGCGCGGCGGCCGCCATAGCGGCCACGGCCTGCCCCGGCATGCCCGGCGCGCCCGTCTGCGGACGCGGACCGGTGGAGTTCAGCAGCGCCGCGGGGACGACCGTGTAGGCGTTGACGCCCCGGAACGCCCGGGCCTCCAGCTGCACCCGCAGACCGTGGCGGTGGGCGATGCGGCTGGCCACGTAGAGGCCCATGTGCCGCATGACGCGCTTATCCAGCACCGGTGTGCCCGCGAGGCGGGTGTTGATGTCGGAGAGCTGGTCGCGGGGGATGCCGATCCCCTCGTCCTCGACCACCAGCAGGAGCCCGCCCTCCGGCATGAGCTGCCCGCTGATGACCACCTGGGCGTGATCCGGAGAGTGGGTGGTTGCGTTGTCGAGCAGTTCGGCCAGCAGGTGGCTCAGGTCGTCGGCGACCTCGCCGGCGACGAACTTGTCGGGCAGGCGGCCGATCTGCACGCGGCTGTAGTTCTTGATCTCGGAGTTGGCGGCGCGGGCGACGTCGAGCAGCGCCACCGGCTCCATGCCCGAGTCGTCGCTCTCCTGGTCGGCGAGTACCAGCAGGTTCTCGCCGTTGCGCCGCATGCGGGTGGCCAGGTTGTCGATCTCGAACAGCTTGGCCAGCAGGTCGGGGTCCTCGGTGGAGTCCTCCAGGCTGCCCACGATGTCCAGCAGCGACTCCACCATGGTCAGGTCGCGCACCGCCAGGCCGGCCAGTGCGTCGGTCAGCAGGCCGGGGTCGGGCGCGGGCTCGGCGGGCGGCCACGCGTCGTGCCGCGGGTGGGCGGGTGCGGCCGGGCCGGACCCGTTGTAGCCGGGGCCCCACCAGGCGTGGGCGGCCGAGGGCGGACTCTGCGGCTGCACAGCTCGACCGGGCGGCCACGCGCCGTCCGGCCGCCCGGGCGGCGCGGCGGCGGGCGGTACGGACGCGGTCGCACCTCGCGCGCTGTGCGCGGACGGCGACGATCTGCGGCTCAGGCCGATACGGCGCAGCAGCCGCCGGAAGGGCCCTTCGCGGGCGGATCGGTGTTCGTCGTGGGTCATGGCCGCTGGGCGGCCATCGCGGCCTGGCGGTGAGGGCTGCGCCACAACACGCCTCCTCGAATCAGGTGGGGGGAACAGAGATGTCGGCCCCGGAACTGCACCGAAAACACGACGGCCGCCTAGAGGGACACAGGCGTTCGAGTGTTCGTTACGCGCGCCGCCCCGGCTTTCGGAACCGCCCTGCCTGCAAATTCGCGCAGCACTCGTACCGGCGGCGGAGCAGCCGCGGCACCGCTTCGTCACTGGGCGGGGGATTCCGCCGACCGCACGGAATTCTCGCACGTAGTGGGTCTTGTTTTCGGTGGATCCGTGAATGATCTACCGATTCAACGGCGAGCCTAGCAAAGGTCGCCACCCGAAACAGGGGATCCCGGAAAACGCGGAGAAGATACTGTCGGCGGATATTCTGCGGTGAATGGCATCCGATATCTGCAATGCCCGCTTCATGGCTGATACAGCCGATTCACCGGTATAGGCGGAAGAAGAGGTTCCGCGCGTTCGGTACCGGGAATCCCGTTGAGGACCTTCGGCACTTTCGCGACGGGGCACCGACGGCCTTCTGTCCGCCGGTGGCGGCGGTCGGCGATGGCGACGGTCGGCGCCTCCGGCCCACTGTGCGGCCTTGGCACCGGGCGGGTGCCAGGACGACTGAACCAAAAGCGGCACCGAGGACGGCGAGGGCCGGGGTCCGCGGTCGACGGGCCGGAGGCTCGGGGGTGACGGTTGCAGCGGCGGCGGCTCCGCCCCCGCGCAAGCCGCGATCCACGGCCGGCCGAACTTACCCAACCTGCTGAACCGGGCTCGGTTTCAGATCCGGTAGGCCGCCGTGGAGCCGCGGACCACCAGCTCGGGTGCGAAGCGCAGCCGCTCGTGGCGGTGCTCGGCGTCGTGCAGCTCGGAGAGCAGCAGCTCCATCGCCGCACGGCCGAGCTCGTACTTGGGCTGGGCGACGGTGGTCAGCCCCGGGTGCACCAGCGCCGCCAGGTCGACGTCGTCGTAGCCGACGACCGAGAGGTCGTACGGCGCGTTGAGGCCGCGCTCCCCCAGCCCCTTGAGCACGCCCACCGCGAGCTGGTCGTTGGTGCAGAACACCGCCTGCGGTCGGCGCTTGGGGCCCCCTGCGAGCACCTCCTCGACCGCCTTCTCCCCGGACTCGGCGTTGAGCTGCGCGGTGCGGATGACGCGGACCACCCGCTCGGGATCGCCGCCGGACTCGGTGACGGCCGCGCGCAGGCCCTCCAGCCGGGTGCGGCACTGCTCCAGGTCGGCCGGGCCGCTCAGATAGGTGATCCGCTCGTGGCCCAGGTTGATCAGATGCCGGCCGGCCGCCATGCCCCCGGCGTGGTTGTCGACCGACACGCTGCAGGCGGTGCCGTCGTCGACGTCGCCGCGATCCAGCAGCACGCCGGGCACGCCCTGCTTGCGCAGCCACAGCAGATCGGCGGTGTCGCCGTCGACGGGCATGATAACGGCCCCGGCCGCGCGCTGCTCGGCGAGCAGCCGCATGGAGCGCTGCTGGCGGACGGCCTGTTCGGCCGAGTTGAGCAGCACCACGGCCAGCCCCTCCTCGCCCGCCGTGTCCTCCACTCCGCGGGCCACCTCGGCGAAGAACGGATTGGTGACGTCGAGGACGAGCAGGCCGACCGAGTCGCTGCGGCCGGCGCGCAGGCTCCGCCCGGAGGAGTTGCGCACGTAGTCGAGCTCCTCGACGGCGCGCTCGACGCGGCGGCGGGTGGACTCGGCGACGCGCTCGGGGCGGTTCAGGACGTTGGAGACGGTACCGGGCGAGACCCCGGCGCGCGCCGCCACGTCGTTGATGCCGACGGGGCGGCCGGTGCCTTCGGTCGAGGACAACGCTTGCTTCTCCGAGATCTCGGGCGGCTCGTTGGCCGCTTATGCTCACAGGTTTATTAAAACGTGTCAATCCCTATCGCAAGACTACTCTGCAGAGCCCGCCGACGCCGGAGGATGACCACATCCGGCACATCCGCGAGCAGACGGCACGCGACCGGGAAATATCCGCGCAACCCCCTTGACACGCAGCCTGTGACCCACCTAACGTCCACCGACATTGAAACGTTTTTCATGCGCGCCGCCCCGCGGCGCCTCGATCAGAAGGAGGAGGCCGTGGACCATCACCCGCCACCGGCTCCTCCGCTCCTGTCGCTGGTCGGCGTGTCCAAGTCCTTCGGGACGGTACACGCCCTCCGGGACGTCTCCCTGGAGCTGCGTGCGGGCGAGATCCACGCGCTCTGCGGCGAGAACGGGGCGGGAAAGTCGACCCTGGTGAAAACGATCGCCGGGGTGCACCGCCCGGACGCCGGGCACGTCGAGGTTTCGGGCGAGCCGACCACGTTCGGCGCCCCGGCCGACGCCCAGCGCGCCGGGGTCGCGGTCATCTACCAGGAACCCACCCTCTTTCCCGACCTCTCGGTCGCGGAGAACATCTTCATGGGCCGCCAGCCGCTGGCGCGCGGGCGCCGCATCGACCGGCGCGCCATGCACAGGTCGGCCGAGGCCCTGTTCGCCCGCCTGGGCGTGCGCATCGACCCCGACCGCCCCGCCCGCGGCCTGTCCATCGCCGACCAGCAGCTCGTCGAGATCGCCAAGGCGATGTCGTTCGACGCCCGCGTGCTGGTGATGGACGAGCCCACGGCTGCGCTGTCCGGCGTCGAGGTCGAGCGGCTGTTCGCCGTGGCGCGCTCGCTGCGCGACAACGGGGCGGCGGTGCTGTTCATCTCCCACCGCTTCGACGAGGTCTTCGCACTGTGCGACCGCGTCACCGTGATGCGCGACGGCGGCTACATCTCCACCGACCCCGTCGCCGAGCTGACCGTCGACGCGCTCGTGCGCCGCATGGTGGGGCGCGACGTCTCGGCCCTGTACCCCAAGCAGGAGGTGGCGGCCGGCGAGGCGGTGCTGGAGGTCGACGGACTCGCCCGCGCCGGGGTGTTCGCCGATGTGGGCTTCTCGGTGCGCGCCGGCGAGATCGTCGCCCTGGCCGGGCTGGTGGGCGCCGGCCGCAGTGAGGTCGTCCGCGCCGTCTTCGGCGTCGACCGCTACGACACCGGCAGCGTGCGCGTATCGGGGCGGCGGCTGCCGGCGGGACGGCCCGCGGCCGCGATGGACGCCGGCATCGCGCTGGTTCCCGAGGACCGCCGCCAGCAGGGGCTGGTGATGGACATGTCCATCGAACGCAACGCGACGCTGACCCGCCGCTGGTCGTTGAGCCGGCTGGGCCTGCTGCGCCGGCGCGACGAGGAGCGCGCGGCCGCCGTATGGGCCGAACGGCTGCAGCTCAAGGCCGAGCGGCTCTCCGACGCCGTCACCACCCTCTCCGGCGGCAACCAGCAGAAGGTGGTCCTGGCCAAGTGGCTGGCCACCGAGCCGCGGGTGCTCATCGTCGACGAGCCCACCCGCGGCATCGACGTCGGGACCAAGGCGGAGGTGCACCGGCTGCTCTCCGAGCTGGCCGGGCAGGGCATCGCCGTGCTGATGGTCTCCAGCGAGCTTCCGGAGGTGCTCGGCATGGCCGACCGCGTCCTGGTCATGCACGAGGGCCGCATCACCGCCGAACTCGGCCGCGACGAGGCGAGCGAGGAGTCGGTCATGTACGCGGCCACGGGCCAGAAGGACGGAGCGGCGGCGTGAGCGCAGACGACGACATCCCGGCCGGCGGCGCGCCGACGGGCGCCGCCGCGCAGGCGGCCCCGCCCGCGCCGCAGGCGGCGGGCGGCTCCGGCCGAGCCGCGCCGAACGGTGCTCTGGAGGAGCACGGCGGCGGCAGCCCCCGCGCCGGCAGGCGCATCCGCCAGGTCCGCGAACTGGGCATCCTGCTCGCCCTGGTACTCCTGGTGGCCGCGACCACGCTGACCGATCCGGGGTTCCTGTCCGCGCAGAGTGTGCAGGACCTGCTGCTGGGCGCGACTCTGCTGACGATCCTGGCCGTGGGCCAGTCGATGGTCCTGATCACCCGCAACGTCGACCTGTCGGTGGGCTCGGTGATGGGCCTGTCGGCCTTCGCGACGGGCACCCTGTTCGTGTCCTTCCCCGGCCTGCCCACGCCCGCGGTGATGCTGGGCGGCGTGCTGGTCGGCACGGTGTGCGGCGTGGTCAACGGAGTGCTGGTGGCCGCCGCGCGGGTGCCGGCGCTGGTGGTCACCCTGGGCACGCTCTACATGTTCCGCGGGATCGACTACTGGTGGGCCGCCGGCCGCCAGATCAACGCCGCCGACATGCCGGACGGCTTTCTGGGCCTGGCGCGCGTCACACTGCTCGGCGTGCCGCTGCCCGCGTTGATCGCCGTGGCCGTGGTGCTGGCGGCGGGCTGGTACCTGCGCAGCTACCGCAGCGGCCGGGAACTGTACGCCGTGGGTTCCGAGCCCGCCGCGGCCCGCCTGGTCGGCATCCCCGTCGACCGCCGGGTGTTCGCGCCGTTCGTGGTCAACGGTTCCCTCGCGGGCCTGGCCGGCGTGCTCTACGCGGCGCGCTTCGGCACCCTCGACGCGACCGTGGGCACGGGCCTGGAACTGGAGGTCGTGGCGGCGGCCGTCGTGGGCGGCGTGGCGATCTTCGGCGGCAGCGGCACCGTCTACGGCGCCGCGCTGGGCGCGCTGCTGCTGTCGACCATCGACGCGGCGCTGCCGATGCTGCAGGTCGACTCCTTCTGGCAGCAGGCGGTCGTGGGCCTGCTGATCCTCGTCTCGATCGGACTGGACCGGCTGCTGGCGCTGCGCACGGCGCGCCGGCTCCGAGGAGGTGGTTCACGTGGGGCCTGAGGTCGACACGCCGGGCACTCCCGCTGCGCCCGCCGCGGGCGGGGAGCGCACCGCAGCAGCGCGCACCGCCGCGCCCGCGCGGCCGTCACGGGTGTCCGCGCTGCTGCGCACGCGCGAGGCGTCGATCATCGGGGCGCTCGTCGCCTCGGTGCTGGCGGCCTCGCTGCTGGTCGACGGGTTCGCCAGCGGCCGCAACGCCGGGTTTCTGGTCCTGGACATCGCGGCCATCGCCTTGATCGCGCTGCCGATGACCCTGGTGATCATCACCGGTGAGATCGATCTGAGCGTGGCCAGCACGCTCGGGCTGACCAGCGCCGTCATGGGCCAACTGTGGGTCATGGGCCTGCCGCTGGAGACGATCGTTCCGCTGTGCGTCCTGCTGGGCGCCGTCCTGGGCGCGCTCAACGGGATCCTGGTGACGGTCGTCGGGCTGCCGTCGCTGGCGGTGACGATCGGGACGCTGGCGATGTACCGGGGTCTGGCCTATGTGGTGCTGGGCGACCGGGCCGTGGCCGACTTCCCGTTCTCCTGGACCGGCGGGGCGACCTCGCGGCTGCCCGGCACCGACATCCCCTGGATCGCGCTGCTGATCGCGGTGCTGGCGGTGGTGTTCGGGCTGGTGCTGCACGCGACGCCGGTGGGCCGCTCGCTGTACGCGATCGGGGCCAACGACGAAGCCACGCGCTTCTCCGGAATCTCGGTGCGCTGGACGAAGCTCTGGCTGTTCGTCGTCTCGGGCACCGTCGCCGCCGGCGCCGGGATCTTCTGGACGCTGCAGTACGGCAGCGCGCGTGCCGACAACGCCTTCGGGCTGGAGCTGTCGGTGGTGGCCGCGGTGCTGCTGGGCGGCGTGTCGATCTTCGGCGGGCGCGGCGCACTGCCCGGCGTGCTCGCAGGCGTGCTGCTGCTCGGCACCATCCGCAACGCCCTGCGGCTGGCCGACGTCTCCTCCGACGTGCTCAACATCGTCACCGGCCTGCTGCTGGTGATCTCGGTGGTGCTGCCCAACACCCTGGCCCGCCTAAGCGAGCGCCGGGCCCGCCCCGCGCCGCCCTCCTAGGGCGGCTCGCACCCTTTCCCCTTCCCTGCCGAATTCCCCCGCATCCGAAGGAAGAGTCCCATCATGAGAAAGCACATCCACTACGGCGTCACCGCCGCCGCCCTGGCCGGCGTCATGCTGGCCGCCTCGGCCTGCGGCGGCACCACCCGCGGCGACGAGGGCGGCTCGGGCTCCGGCTCGGGCGGCGGCCCCACCGCCGAGGCCGACCCCGACGCCGAGATCCCCGAGGGCCTGTCCATCAGCTACCTGCCCAAGCAGCTGAACAACCCCTACCACGCGGTCGCCAACAGCGGCGGCGAGAAGGCGGTCGAGGAGCTGAACGGCGAATACAAGGAGGTCGGCCCGTCCGAGGCCACCGCCTCCTCGCAGGTCAGCTACATCAACACGCTCAGCCAGCAGGGCAGCGACGTCATCGTCATCGCCGCCAACGACCCCAACGCGGTCTGCGGCGCGCTGAACCAGGCCCGCCAGGCCGGCAGCGTCGTGGTCACCTACGACTCCGACACCAAGCCCGACTGCCGCGACCTGTTCATCAACCAGGCCACCGCCGAGGACATCGCCAAGGTCCAGGTCGAGATGATCTCCGAGCAGATCGGCGGCGAGGGCGAGATCGCCTTCCTCTCGGCGACGCCCAACGCCACCAACCAGAACACCTGGCTGGAGATGATGGAGGAGGAGCTCGCCAAGGACGAGTACTCCGGCATCGAGGTCGTCGACACCGTCTACGGCAACGACGACGACCAGAAGTCCTTCAACGAGATGCAGGCCCTGCTGCAGACTCACCCCGACCTGGCCGGCGTCGTCTCGCCGACCACGGTGGGCCTGGCCGCAGCCGCGCGCTACCTCAGCGGTTCCGACTACAAGGGCGAGGTGGCGCTGACGGGCCTGGGCACCCCCAACCAGATGCGCGAGTACGTCAAGAACGGCACCGTCGAGGAGTTCGCTCTGTGGGACCCGGCGGACCTGGGCTACCTGGCCGGGTACGCGGGCGCGTCGCTGTCGGCGGGGCGCATCACCGGTGAAGAGGGCCAGACCTTCCAGGCCGGCGAGCTGGGCGAATACACCATCGCCGCCGAGGGCGAGGTCGTGCTGGGCCCGCCCACGGTCTTCAACGAGGACAACATCGACGACTACGACTTCTAGGAGCCGCCCCGGGCCCACGGCCGCGGTCGGGGGTTGCGGCCCTCCCCCGACCGCGGCGGCCGCCGCACCGCATGCGGCGGCTCCCGCCACCGGATATCCGTGCCGTGACGCAAGAAAGGACGGCGATGCAGCGCGTCTGCTTCCTGCTCAAGGTCAAACCCGACCGCCTGGAGGAGTACCGGCGGCGCCACGCCGAGGTCTGGCCCGAGATGCGGGCCGCCCTGAGCGATGCGGGCTGGCGCAACTACTCCATCTTCTGCCGCGAGGACGGCCTGCTCGTGGGCTACCTGGAGACCGAGGACTTCGCAGCCGCCCAGGCGGCGATGGCCGCCACCGACGTGAACGCCCGCTGGCAGGCGGAGATGGCGCCGTTCTTCGAGGGTCTGGACGGCCGCCCCGACGAGGGCATGGTCCCGCTGACGGAGGTCTTCCACTTGGACTGAACCGCGATACCAGACGATCCACCGGATCCACCCCGCAATCCGCAGAACACCGGCTGCGGCCTGCGAACCGCCTCCGCTTCGGGGCAGCGGAACGACCTCCCCTTCACTGAGACATTCGAAGGAGCTTCCGAAATGACCGACCTCAGTGCCGTCAAGGCCGCACTGCGCCGGCAGACGATCGAGCTGCCCTCCTGGGCGTTCGGCAACAGCGGCACCCGCTTCAAGGTGTTCGGCCAGCCCGGTGTTCCGCGCACGCCCCACGAGAAGATCGCCGACGCGGCACAGGTGCACCGCTACACCGGCATCGCCCCCAGCGTGGCGCTGCACATCCCCTGGGACACCGTGGACGACTACGCCGAACTCGCCGCCTACGCCCGCGAGCAGGGTGTGCGCATCGGCACGATCAACGCCAACGTCTTCCAGGACGACGACTTCAAACTGGGCAGCGTCGCCAACCCCGATCCCGGCATCCGCGCCAAGGCCCTGGACCACCTGATGGCCTGCGTCGACGTCATGGACGCGACGGGTTCGGCCGACCTGAAGCTGTGGTTCGCCGACGGCACCAACTACCCGGGCCAGGACGACATCCGCGACCGCCAGGACCGTCTCGCCGAGGCCCTGGAGGCGGTACGCGACCGGCTGGGCCCCGGCCAGCGGATGCTGCTGGAGTACAAGCTCTTCGAGCCCGCCTTCTACACCACCGACGTGCCCGACTGGGGCACGGCCTACGCCCACTGCCTCAAGCTGGGCGAGGCGGCCCAGGTGGTGGTGGACACCGGCCACCACGCCCCCGGAACCAACATCGAGTTCATCGTCGCCTTCCTGCTGCGCGAGCACAAGCTGGGCGGCTTCGACTTCAACTCCCGCTTCTACGCCGACGACGACCTGATGACGGGCGCCGCCGACCCGTTCCAGCTCTTCCGCATCATGTACGAGGTGGTGCGCGGGGGCGGCCTGGACCCGGCCGAGGGGATCGCCTTCATGCTCGACCAGTGCCACAACATCGAACCCAAGATCCCCGGCCAGATCCGCTCGGTCCTCAACGCCCAGGAGGCCACCGCCAAGGCGCTGCTGGTCGACGCCGAGGCCCTGGCGGCCGCCCAGCGCGAAGGGGACGTGCTGGGCGCCAACGCGGTCCTGATGGACGCCTACGACACCGACGTCCGCCCGATGCTGGCCGAGCTGCGCGCCGAGCAGGGGCTCGACCCCGAACCCATGGCCGCCTTCAAGCGCTCCGGCTACCAGGAGGCCATCGCCGCCGAGCGCATCGGCGGGCAGCAGGCCGGATGGGGGGCGTGAGCACGATGGCGACCGTCTTCCGCCGCACCGGCACCCGCACCGCTCCCGCCCGCCTGCGCCTGGCCGGCGCCGGACTGGCCGCGCTCCTGCCCCTCACCCTGGCCGCCCCCGCGCCCGCCGCGGCCGACGTCGGCGCCGACCTGCTGCGCGACCGGGTGCTCGACGAGCGGGCGCTCTACTTCGTCAGCTACGACGGCATCGTCAACAACAACTCCTTCCAGCAGGACGGCATCCTCACCCACGGCCGCTACCAGTACGCCGCCTGGTACACCGCCGACCGCACCGCCGTCGTCGCCCGCCGCCCCGCGGGATCGGCCGCCTCGTGGCAGACCGTGCGCCTGCCGCACGAGCTGAGCAGGAACGACTCGCACAACGTCATCGCCCTCGGCGTCTCGGCCGACGACGGCCGACTGCACATCGCGATGGACACGCACAATTCGACGGTGTACTACCTGCGCTCCGACGCCGGCCTGGCCGACGGGGGCGGGCCGTGGAAGGCCGACTCCTTCGGCGAGGTCCAGCGCAGTCTGGCAGGCCTCGATCCGGGCGGCATCACCTACCCGCGGTTCGTCCCCACGCCCGACGGCGGCCTGCAGCTCACTTACCGCACCGGCGGGTCCGGAGACGGCGTACTGGAACTGGCCGAGTACAGCGGCGGGGACTGGAGCCGCGTGGGCGCGTGGTCCTCGGCCTCGGGCGACTACCGCGCCAACGGCGCCACCAGCACCACCCGCAACATGTACCTGCACGGGATCGGCTACGACGCCGACGGCCGCCTGCACGCCTCCTTCACCTGGCGCGAGACCGCGGCCGGCGGCGACATCCTGTGCGACCCCGGCGGTCTGGCCAACCACGACACCGGCTACGTCTACAGCGACGACGAGGGGCGCACCTGGCGCACCGACGACGGCGCGCTCGCGGCCGTGACCGGGACGCAGAACCGGGTCTCGGTGGACACGCCCGGCCACGTCGTCGACCCGCTCGGCGTCGACCACGCGCTGATGAACCAGGAGTCCCAGGCCGTGGACTCGGCGGGCAACCCGCACGTCATGATCAGCTACGTGCCGGGCCGCTTCACCCAGTGCGTGAGCGACTTCGTCGCCCAGCGCGAGCGGTGGGCGCGGCCCTTCCATGTGTTCCGGGACGATTCGGGCGAGTGGCACAAGACCGAACTGCCCGAGCGGGTGGGGGCCTTCGGGCGCTCGCGACTGGTCATGGGAGCCGACGACGACGCCTACGCGGTTCTGCCGGGCGGGAAGGTCCTGGCGGCGACGGCCGCCTCGGGCTGGAGCGACTGGCACACGGTCTACGACGGCTCGGGCATCGACGCGTTCGGCGAGGTGCTGGTCGACGACTCGCGGTTGGCCTCCGACGGCCGGCTGTCGGTCTTCTACCAGGAGCCCAGCACCGGCACGACGCCCTCGCCGATCCACGTCGCCGACTTCGCCGTCGAGTGATCCGAGCGGGGCACACACCGCAGCAGTCAGCACTATCAGGGGATTCAGGGGACGAGACGACATGACCGAGCAGACGACCCATCCACAGGTCGCGGCGCTGCTGGAGCGCTCGCACCGGCTGGGGGCCGACCCGCGCAACACCAACTACGCCGGCGGCAACGCCTCGGCCAAGGGCACCGACACCGACCCCGTCACCGGTGAGCCCACCGAGCTGATGTGGGTCAAGGGCTCCGGCGGCGACCTGGGCACGCTCACCGAGGCGGGGCTGTCCGTGCTGCGGCTGGACCGGCTGCGGGCCCTTACCGAGGTGTACCCGGGCGTCGAGCGCGAGGACGAGATGGTCGCCGCGTTCGACTACTGCGCCCACGGCAAGGGCGGCGCCGCCCCCTCCATCGACACCGCGATGCACGGCCTGGTCGAGGCGGCCCACGTCGACCACCTGCACCCCGACTCCGGGATCGCGCTGGCCTGCGCCGCCGACGGCGAGAAGCTCACCGCCGAGTGCTTCGGCGACCGCGTGGCCTGGGTCCCCTGGCGCCGGCCAGGATTCCAGCTCGGGCTGGACATCGCGGCGATCAAGCGGGACAACCCGCAGGCCGTCGGGGTGGTGCTGGGCGGACACGGCATCACCGCCTGGGGTGAGACGGCCGCGGAGTGCGAGGCGAACTCGCTGGAGATCATCCGCACCGCCGAACGCTTCATCGCCGAGCGGGGCGCGGGCCGCGACCACCCCTTCGGCCCCGTGGTCCAGGGCCGCGCGCCGCTTGCCGAGGCCGAGCGCCACGCGCGCGCGGCCGAACTGCTGCCGGCGGTGCGCGGGCTGGCCTCCACCGACCGGCCGCAGGTGGGCCACTACACCGACAGCGAGGCCGTGCTGGACTTCGTCTCGCGCGCCGAACTGGAGCGGCTGGCGGCGCTGGGCACCTCGTGCCCGGACCACTTCCTGCGCACCAAGGTGCGCCCGCTGGTGCTGGATTCGGCCCCCGACGCCCCGATCGAGCAGGTTCTGGAGCGGCTGCGCGAACTGCACGCCGCCTACCGCGAGGAGTACCGGGCCTACTACGACCGCCACGCCGACGCCGACTCCCCCGCCATCCGCGGCGCGGACCCCGCGATCGTGCTGGTACCGGGCGTGGGCATGTTCTCCTTCGGCGCCGACAAGCAGACGGCGCGGGTGGCCGGGGAGTTCTACGTCAACGCCGTCAACGTCATGCGCGGCGCGGAGACGGTCTCCTCCTACGCACCCATCCCCGAGTCGGAGAAGTTCCGCATCGAGTACTGGGCGCTGGAGGAGGCCAAGCTGCGCCGCAAGCCCGCGCCCAAGCCGCTGGCCACGCGGGTCGCGCTGGTGACGGGCGGCGGCTCGGGTATCGGCCGGGCCACCGCCCGCCGACTGGCCGCCGAGGGCGCCTGCGTGGTGGTCGCCGACCGCGACGCCGACGCCGCCGAGGAGGTGGCCGCCGAACTGGGCGGCGCCGACACCGCGGTCGCGGTGGAGGTCGACGTCACCGAGCCGGAGCGCATCGCCGCGGCGCTGCGGTCGAGCGTGCTGGCCTTCGGCGGGGTGGACCTGGTGGTCAACAACGCCGGCCTGTCGGTGTCCAAGCCGCTGCTGGAGACCACCGAGGCCGACTGGGACCTCCAGCACCGGGTGATGGCGCGCGGATCGTTCCTCGTGGCGCGCGAGGCGGCGCGGGTGCTCACCCGCCAGGGCATGGGCGGCGACATCGTCTACATCTGCAGCAAGAACGGGGTCTTCGCCGGTCCCAACAACATCGCCTACGGGGCGGCCAAGGCCGACCAGGCCCACCAGGTGCGGCTGTTGGCGGCCGAGCTGGGCGGCGACGGCATCCGCGTCAACGGTGTCAACCCCGACGGCGTGGTGCGCGGCTCGGGCATCTTCGCGGGTGGCTGGGGCGCCCAGCGGGCGGCGGTCTACGGCGTGCCGGAGGAGGAACTGGGCGCGTTCTACGCCCAGCGGACCCTGCTCAAGCGCGAGGTGCTGCCGGAGCACGTCGCCAACGCGGTCTACGCACTGACCTGCGGGGAGCTCAGCCATACGACCGGCCTGCACATCCCGGTCGACGCCGGCGTGGCGGCGGCGTTCCTGCGCTGAGGCGCCCTGTGTCGGCGGGCGGCAGTGCTCGGGGCGCCGGTTCAGGCGGCGTTCCGAGCCGCTGTCCGCCCGCGACCGCAGAAGCGCTCCGCGGGTTCCTCGACCACGCCGACTCCTCGCTACTTCGCTCCACCCGCCTACACGGAAAGGCAACGCCGTGTCCCCCTCAGACCGCTCCGGCCCCTCTGACGCCCGCGACGTCTTCGCCGCCGTCGACCTCGGTGCCTCCAGCGGCCGCGTCGTCGTCGGCCGCGCCGGCCTCGACGAGCTCGCGCTCACCGAGGTGCACCGCTTCGCCAACCGCCCGCTGCGCCTGCCCGACGGACTGCACTGGGACATCGGCGGGCTCTACCAGGGCGTGCTGGAGGGGCTGCGGGCCGCGTCGGAGTACGCGCCGCGCTCGGTCGGCATCGACTCCTGGGCGGTCGACTACGGCCTGCTGGACGCCTCGGGCGCGCTGCTGGGGCTGCCGCACCACTACCGCGACTCCCGCACCGACGCCGTCGCGCCCGCGGTGGTCGAGCGCGTCGGCGCGGCCGAACTGTACGCCCGCAACGGGTTGCAGTACCTCTCCTTCAACACGATCTTCCAGCTCGCGGCCGCCGCGGGGTCCGCGCAACTGCGCGGCGCCGACACGCTGCTGCTGCTCCCCGACCTGCTGGCCTTCTGGCTGACGGGGGTGCCCGGCGCCGAGGTCACCAACGCCTCCACCACGGGCCTGCTCGACGTCGCCACCCGCCGGTGGTCGCCCGAGCTGCTGGAGGCGGCCGGTGTGCCCGCGTCGCTGATGGGCGACCTGTGCGCGCCGGGCGACGTGATCGGGACGCTGCTGCCCGCACCAGCCGAGCACAGCGGGCTGGACGCCGCAACCGCGGTCGCGGCGGTCGCCTCGCACGACACCGCCTCGGCCGTGGCCGCCGTTCCCGCGCGCACCGAACGGTTCGGCTACGTCTCCTGCGGCACCTGGTCGCTGGCCGGCCTGGAGCTGGACGCGCCGGTGACGAGCGAGGCGGCGCGCGCCGCCAACTTCACCAACGAACTGGGAGTCGAGGGCACCACCCGGTTCCTGCGCAACATCATGGGCCTGTGGCTGGTCCAGGAGTGCCTGCGCGACTGGGGCCTGGACGACTCCGCGCTGCCGGGCCTGCTCGCCGAGGCCGCCGCTGCGCCGCCGTTCGCCGCGCTGATCGACGCCGGCGATCCGCGCTACCTGCCGCCGGGCGGTATGCCCGCGCGCATCGGCGCCCATCTGCGGGAGACCGGCCAGCCCGAGCCCGCGGACCGCGGCGCGCTGCTCCGCTGCGTGCTGGAGAGCCTGGCGCTGGCCCACCGCGACACGCTGCGCCGCGCCTGCAAGCTGTCGGGCCGCGACATCGAGGTGGTGCACCTGGTCGGCGGCGGCGCCCGCAACGAACTGCTGTGCCAGTGGAGTGCCGACGCTCTGGGCCTGCCGGTGGAGGCCGGCCCGGTGGAGGCGACCGCGGTCGGCAACATCATCGTCCAGGCGCGGGCCGCCCACCCCGGCGTCTCGCACGCCGAGCTGCGGCGGCTGATCCACACCACCCAGCGCCCGCGCCGCTACGAACCGGCCGCCGGGACCGCGTCCGCATGGGACGCCGCGGCCGCCCGCCTCGGGCTGGAGTGAGGGCGCGGCTCGCGACTCGGCTCGTGACCCGACCGCCTCAGCTGCCTCAAGGGCCCTCGCCGCCCGGCCGAGCGGCGGTGGGCGCGCGCTTGAGGTCCGCGAACGTCTGGCCGAGGCCGTCCAGGAACGCCGACAGCGCCAGTTCGAAGCTGTCGTCGTCGATCTCGGCGGCGTGCTCGGAGAGCCGGTGGGCCTGGGAGAGGTTCGGGTAGCGGTCGCGGTAGACCTGCACGTCGGCGTCGAAGCCGCGGGAGAAGGAGTTGATCGCCGCGCCGACGACGAGGTACTTGGTGGAGGCGCCGATCATGGTGGCGTGGCGGGCGGGCCAGCCGGCCGCGACCAGTCCGCCGTGGATGGCGTCGGCGCGGCGCAGCGCCGCTTCGCGGCGGCCGGGTCCGGCGGCGATGACCGGTACCAGGTTGGGGTGTGCGGCCAGCGCGGCGCGGTAGGAGCGGGCCCATACCGTCAGCCCGTGCCGCCAGTCGCCGGAGTCGAAGCCCGAGACGTCCACTTCGGCCATGATCTCGTTGGCGATGTCGGCGAGCAGGTCCTCCTTGGTGCGGTAGTGGCTGTAGAGCGACGCCGCCTGCACGTCCAACTCCTGGGCCAGCCTGCGCATCGACAGGTTCTCCAGACCGTCGCGGTCGATGAGCGCGAGCGCGGCCGTGCGGATGCCGCTCACGCTCAGCATCGGCGTCCTGGGGCGGGGCACGCTGTCCTCCCATCGTCGGCCGGCGCCGCGCGGCCCGGCGCCGCGGCTGCCTGGTGCGATCCTGCCATGCCGGGGCGGATCGCGCAGGCGCGAGCCCGCCGCGGCCGGCACCGGGGACGCGGGCGCCGGGGAGGAGGGCGACGCTTCGGTTGCGCATGACCGGCGGAGCACCTACGCTCAAAACCGAACGGTGTTAGGTAACGCAGGGAGAGGCCGGACGCATGGTCGACTTCGGACTGAGCGAGGAGCAGCGGGAGATCCGGGCGTGGGTGCGCACCTTCGTCGAGCGCGAGATCATGCCGCTGGAGAACGAGGTACTGCGCCGCGAGCGGGAGGGCGCCGAGCCGGGGCTGAACGCCGGCGAGGTGCGCGAACTGCGGGCGCTGGCCCGCAAGTCCGACTTCTGGGGCGTGCAGACGCCCGTCGAGTACGGCGGCATGGGTCTGGACGCCGTAACGGCCGCCATCATCGAAGCCGAGCTCGGCCGCACCTTTTTGACCTTCAAGTTCGGCGGCGAGGCCGACAACATCCTCTACCACGCCAACGAGGAGCAGAAGCAGCGCTACCTGCTGCCCACCATCGCCGGAGAACGCCGCTCCTGCTTCGCCATCACCGAGCCCGGCGCCGGCTCCGACGCCAAGGCGATCCGCGCCCGCGCCGTCAAGGACGGCTCCGAATGGGTGATCAACGGCGAGAAGACGTTCATCACCGGCGGCTGCGAGGCCGACTTCGCGCTGGTCTTCGCCGTCACCGACCCCGAGCTGGGGGCCAACGGCGGGGTGACCTGCTTCCTGGCCGACCGCGAGTCCGGCTGGACGTCCGAGCCCATCGACACCATGGGCGAGCGCCGTCCGGCCTCGCTCGTCTTCGACGACGTCCGGGTGCCCGAGGCCAATGTCCTCGGCGAGGTGGGCAAGGGCTTCGAACTCGCCATGCAGTGGATCGGCAAGGGCCGCTACCTGCTGCCGGCCCGCGCGCTGGGCGGCTGCGAGCGGATGCTGGCCATGAGCGTCGACTACGCCAAGACCCGGCAGACCTTCGGCGCCCCCATCGCCGATCGCCAGGCCATCCAGTGGATGATCGCCGACTCCCAGACCGAGATCGAGGCGATGCGGCTGCTCGTGCTCAACGCCGCCTGGCAGGTCGATCAGGGCCGGGACTCCCGACACTCCCAGTCGATCGCCAAGCTCTACGGCGGCGTCAAGGCCAACGAGATCGCCGACCGGATGATGCAGATCCACGGCGGCATGGGCTACACCCGCGAACTGCCCATCGAGCGCTGGTACCGCGACCTGCGCCTGCTGCGCATCTTCGAGGGCACCGACGAGATCCAGCGCCGCACCATCGCCCGCGACCTGCTCAAGGGCCACGTCAAGGTGGGCGAGACGCTGCGGTAGACGACCGGAGCTGAGCGGGGGGTGCCTCGGGTCTGCCGTGCGGCCTTGGCACCGGGCGGGCGACGCGTGACCTGAAGGAAAAGCGGCACCGAGGACGACGGTGGGCCCGGCCCGCGGTCGTCGGGCCGGGTGCCCGCCGGTGGCGGTGGTCGGCGCGGGCCCGGGTCGGAACACAACGGCGGCGCCTGCCAGTCCCCGCGCCCGCTATGTCCGATATCCAGGAGTCGGCCGCGGCGATCGTGGCGAAAATCCCATAGAACGCCGCTGGATTTCGTCATACGGGCACGATCGTCCCGATGCCCTGCGACATAACGGGCACGCGAGCGCCTCCCGGCACCCCACCGTCCTCGCCGCCCACGTCGGTCGGGCCACCAGCGAGCACCCGACCCGACGACCGCAGGCCCGACCACCCGCCGCCCTCGGCGCGCCGCCTTTCCGTACGACCACCCGTCATCCGGCGGACCAACAAGGCCGCACAGCAGACCCGAGCCGCCGATCCGCCGACCGCCGCCACCGGCGAGCGCCCGAACCGATGGGCACAGGCCCAAACCCCACCGTCCTCGATGCTCCTACTTGTCAAGCGGCCGCTTCCCCGTACGATCGCCCATTACCTTCTAGAGCAGTTCCGCAAGGGACCCCCGGCCTTCGGCTCGGCAGGACTCGACCACCCCGTCACCCGTGACCCGCGGCGTGGTGTCACCGGGCCCGAAGGCGCCGCGGATGGGCCTCTCACCCCACCGCGACCAGATCCACCACGAAGACCAGGGTCTCGCCCGGCTTGATGACGCCGCCCGCGCCGCGGTCGCCGTAGGCCAGGTGCGGCGGGATGACCAGGCGGCGGCGCCCGCCCACGCGCATGCCCATCACGCCCTGCTCCCAGCCTTCGATGACCTGGCGGTCGCCCAGCACGAAGCTCAGCGGCTCCCCGCGGTTCCACGAGGCGTCGAACTCCTTGCCCGTGGAGTGGGCCACCCCCACGTAGTGCACGTCGACCGTCGAGCCGTGTACGGCCCGAGCCCCCTCGCCGATGCTCAGGTCGGCTACCGCCAAATCGGCGGGCGGCGGGCCGGGGGCGACGTCGACTTGCGGACGTTCGAGCGGCATAGAGCACTCCTCGGCATGATCGTGGCGAGTGTCACAGCGTACCGGCGCCGCTGGGCCGCCGCCTTCGGGCCGCCCCGGCGCGCCCTGCCCGCCCCGCCGCGAAGGGCGCGGTCAGTCCCCGACCGTGGCCACGACGAGGTGCCCGTGTCCGCGCACGGACACCCGGCCGCAGCAGGCCGGCAGGAACACCGACTCCCCGCGGCTCAACACCAGCACCTCGCCCGACTCCGCGACCAGGTCGGCCGATCCCTCCAGGGCCAGCACCACCGACGGCGCCCCGCCCTCCAGCCGCGTGCCGATGGGCCCGGGTCCCGCGGTGGACAGCGCGAAGTCGGGGATGCCGGGGCGGAACTCGGCGCGCCCGGCCGTCTGCACCGGCCCGGTGAAGGGGATCGGCAGCACGGAGAAGTCCACGACCGCCAGCAGTTCGGCGCTGTCGACGTGCTTGCCGGTGAGCCCGGCGCGCAGCACGTTGTCCGAGCTGGCCATGACCTCCACCGCCACGCCGCGCAGGTAGGCGTGCACGTTGCCCGCGGGCAGGAACAGCGCCTCGCCGGGGCGCAGGCTCACGCGGTTCAGCAGCAGGGCCGCCACAGCGCCGGGGTCGCCCGGGTAGCGCTCGGCAAGCTCCACCAGGGTGTCGTGGTGGGCGCCCGAACCCAGGCGCTTCCACTCGGCGACGAACTCGGCCACCTGCTCCGCGCGGCCGTCCTCGCCCAGGGTGAGCAGTCGCGTCAGTGCACCGCGCAGAGCCGTATGCACGTCGGGGACGCCTAGGTCGGCCCGCAGCACCTCGGCCAGCTCGCAGGACAGCCCGTCCAGGTCGGCCCGCGCGGCGGCGGGGTCGCGGAAACCGCACAGCGCCTCGAAGGGTTCCAGCGCCAGCACCAGCTCGGGCTTGTGGAAGGGGTCGCGGTAGTTGCGGTGGGCGGCCCCGACCGGGATCCCAGCCGCCTCCTCGGCCTCGAAGCCCGCGCGGGCGCGCGCGGCGTCGGGGTGCACCTGCAGCGACAGCGGCTCCTCGGCGGCCAGCACCTTCAGCAGGAACGGCAGCCGCTCGCCGAAGCGCTCGACGGTGCGCTCACCCAGCGCCTCCTTGGGTGCGGCGGCTATGACGTCGTCGAACGAGGCAGGGCCCTCGGGGGTAACGACGGTGCTGGGAGCGCCGTAGTGCGCGCCCAGCCACAGCTCGGCCTGGGGGCGCCCGTCGGGTTCGACCCCCAGCAGCCGCGGGATGGCGGTCTTCGCCCCCCACGGGTACGGCCGTACCTGGTTGATCAGCCTGTGCATCCGCCCCGCTCTTCCCGTTCGCTTCGGCCGCTAGCCCCGACACCGACACTGGCACCGACACCCACACCGACACTGCCGGGGCCAGTCTGATCCACCGGGCCCCGCCGCGTCAGCCCGGCCGCCCCCACATCCGGGGGTGGTGCCGGCACCACCCGCACCCGCGCCGCACAGGCTCCAACGTATCGAACCGCGCGCGGGAGCCCTTGACTTCCCGGGCAGGGGCGGCGAGCGTACCCGAAGGCCGCCGCCGAGCCCCCGGGAGCGCTGCATGCACGACGAGCACGACCAGGTCGACCGGCGCCTCACCCGCGTGCTGGGGGAGCGCCTGTGGCCCGCGGTCTACTCCGCGGCGGTCCCGCTGGCCGTGGAGAGCTGGGACGCTCCCGTCGGCGGGGTGCCGGCCGCCGAAGGGGTGTCCGCGCCCTTCACCGCGGCCGCTCTCGGCCAGGCCTGGGGTCCGGCGTGGGGCACAACGTGGTTCCGCTTCACCGGGCGGGTCCCCGCCGAATGGGCGGGGCGGAGGGTGGAGGCGGTGATCGACCTCGGGTTCGACCCCGACCGGCCGGGTTTCTGCGCCGAAGGTCTGGTGCACCGCCCCGACGGCACCCCGGTCAAGGGCCTCAACCCGCGCAACCGGTGGGTGCGGGTGGCCGCTCCGGCGCACGGCGGCGAAGAGGTCGACCTGCGGGTGGAGGCGGCGGCCAATCCGGTGATCCTGGGCCCGAACGGCTTCGCCCCGACCCCGCTGGGCGATCCCGCCACCGCCGGCGACGAGCCGCTGTACCGGCTGCGCCGCGCCGAACTGGCCGTCTTCGACCCCGAGGTGTGGGCGCTGAGCCTGGACGCCGAGCTGCTGGCCCAGCTGATGCGGGAGCTGCCCGAGGGGTCGCCGCGGCGGGCGCGGCTCCGCACCGCTCTCTCGCGCGCGCTGGACGTGCTCGACGCGACCGACCCGGCGGCCACGGCCGCGGCCGCACGCGAGCAGCTCGCGCCCGTGCTCGCCGACCCGGCCGAAGCCAGCGCCCACCGCGTCTCGGCGGTGGGCCACGCCCATATCGACTCGGCCTGGCTGTGGCCGCTGCGCGAGACGGTGCGCAAGGTGGCGCGCACCGTCGCCAACACCACCGCGCTGATGGCCGACCACCCCGATCTGGTCTACGCGATGTCGCAGGCCCAGCAGTTCGCCTGGCTCGCCGAGAGCCACCCCGAGCTGTTCGAACGGGTGCGCGAGCACACCGCGGCGGGCCGGTTCGTGCCGGTGGGGGGCATGTGGGTGGAGGCCGACACCAACATGCCCGGCGGTGAGGCGCTGGCCCGCCAGTTCACCTACGGCAAGCGGTTCTTCCGCGAGGAGCTGGGCACCGACACCCGCGAGGTGTGGCTGCCCGACTCCTTCGGCTACTCGGCGGCGCTGCCGCAGCTGGTGCGCCTGTCGGGGTCGCGCTGGTTCCTCACCCAGAAGCTGTCGTGGAACCAGACGAACACCTTCCCCCACCACAGCTTCTGGTGGGAGGGCATCGACGGCACCCGCGTGTTCACGCACTTCCCGCCGGTCGACACCTACAACGCCGAACTGAGCGGGCATGAGCTGGCCCGCGCGGCGCGCGGCTTCCGGGAGGCCGGTGCGGCGTCGCGGTCGCTGGTGCCCTTCGGCCACGGCGACGGGGGCGGCGGACCCACGCGCGAGATGCTGGTGCGCGCGGCGCGCACAGCGGACCTGGAGGGCGCGCCGCGGGTGCGCGTGGAAAGCCCCGCGGAGTTCTTCGCCGCGGCGGAGGAGGAGTACGGCGACGCGGCACCGGTGTGGCTGGGCGAGCTGTACCTGGAGCTGCACCGCGGCACCTACACCAGCCAGGCCCGCACCAAGCAGGGCAACCGGCGCAGCGAGCACCTGCTGCGCGAGGCCGAGTTGTGGGCGGCCACGGCGGCGGTGCGCACGGCCCAGGACGGCGACGGCGCCTACCGCTACCCCTACGAGCGGCTGGAGGAGCTGTGGAAGCGGGTGCTGCTGCACCAGTTCCACGACATCCTGCCCGGGTCGTCGATCGCCTGGGTGCACCGCGAGGCCGCGGCTGCCTACGCCGATATCACCGCGGAGCTGGCCGACATCGCCGACGGGGCGCGGCGCGTGCTGGCCGCCGGCGGCGGCGCGGCCGGCGGCGGCGGCGCGACCGGCGGCGGCGCGACCGGCGGCCGGGACGCGGTCACCGAGGCGGTGACGGTGTTCAACGCCTGTCCGCATGCGCGCGGCGGGGTGGCGGCGATGGGCGGGCGGGGCCGCCCCGGCGGTGAGCACGCAGCGCACGCCACGCAAACCGGTGGCGCGTCGGCGCCCGCGACGGCTTCGGCGCGCGCGGGCGGCGGCCACCTGCTGGACAACGGGCTGCTGCAGGTGGCGGTGGACGAGCGCGGCCTGGTCGTCTCCGTCGTCGAGACGGCCACGGGCCGCGAGGCGCTGGCCCCGGATGCGTCGGCCAACCTGTTGCAGCTCCACCGCGATGTGCCCAACGCCTGGGACGCCTGGGACGTCGACTCCTTCTACCGCCGCAGCGGCGCCGACATCACCGCCGCGGAGGAGGTGCGGGTGCTCAGCGCGGGTCCCGGGCGGGCCGCGGTGGAGGTGGTCCGCTCCTTCGGCGCCTCCGCGGCGCGCCAGGTCGTGGCGCTGGAGCGCGGCGCGACGCGGGTCGACTTCACCACCGAGGTGGATTGGCACGAGCGCGAGCGCTTCCTCAAAGCCGCCTTCCCGCTGGACGTGCGCGCCGCCTCGGTGGCCGCCGAGATCCAGTTCGGGCACGTGCACCGGCCCGCGCACACCAACACCTCCTGGGACGCGGCCCGGTTCGAGTGCTGCGCGCACCGGTGGGTGCACGCCGGCGAACCGGGCTACGGCCACGCCCTGGCCACCGCCTCCACCTATGGCCACGACGTCGACCGGACGGTGCGCGGGGACGGCGGCACCACCACCGTGCTGCGGCTGTCGCTGCTGCGGGCGCCGCGCTTCCCCGACCCCGAGGCCGACCAGGGGCGCCACGTCTTCTCCTACGCGCTCGTGCCCGGAGCAGGGATCGCCGAGGCGGTGCGCGAGGGCTACCGGGTCAACCTGCCCGAGCGCGCGGTGCCCGGCGGTGCCGACGTGGCGCCGCTGGTGGAGGTGGAGGGCGCGGGCGTGGTCGCCGAGTCGGTCAAGCTGGCCGACGACCGCTCGGGCGATGTGGTGGTGCGGCTGTACGAGGCCCACGGCGCGCGGACGCGCGGCGCGCTGCAGGCGTCGTTTCCGGTGGCCGGCGCGGCGGCGGTCGACCTGCTGGAGGAACCGATGGAGGCGGCGGCGCCGCTGGAGGCCGAAGGCGACCGCGTGGAGTTCGGGCTGCGCCCGTTCGAGATCCTCACGCTGCGCCTGACCCGCCGCTGAGGTCACCCGTTCGATCCCGTACGGCGGTTGCGGACCCGGCAGTGCCCGGCACCCGTGCGGGTCGGGTCCGCATCCCGGCACCGCACCCCGCGGGTAACAATTCGCAACGGGGTGGATCACACGTTCTCACAAATGGTATTACCATTGCCGCCAGCATTCCTCCGGTGCACGTCACACCGCGCACCGGCCCGTCCCCATCCCCGGAGGATCCCGTGGAACCCATAGACCCCGCATACGGCACGGTGCCGCTGCTGCTCATCGCGGCCGCGTCGATCGCCGTGCTCCTGGTGCTCGTGATCTGGGTGCGCCTGCACGCCTTCGTCGCACTCGTACTGGTCAGCCTGGGCGTAGCGCTCGCCACCCGCATCCCCCTGCCCGATGTCGTACCGACCATGCTCTACGGCTTCGCCGATACGCTTGCCAGCGTCGGCCTCCTCGTCGGCCTGGGCGTGATGATCGGCCGCCTGCTGGAAGTGACCGGCGGGGCCGGAGTCCTCGCCGGAGCGCTGATCAACACCTTCGGCGAACGGCGCGCCCCGCTGGCGCTGGGCGTCGCCTCGCTGATCTTCGGGTTCCCGATCTTCTTCGACGCGGGCCTGATCGTCATGCTGCCGATCGTCTTCAGCGTCGCGCGCCGCCTCGGCGGCTCCGTGCTGCTCTACGCCCTGCCCGCAGCGGGCGCCTTCGCCGTGATGCACGCCTTCGTGCCGCCCCACCCCGGCCCGGTGGCCGCCGCCGACCAGATCGGCGCCGACCTCGGCGTCACGCTGATCGTCGGCCTGATCCTGGCCGTGCCGACCTGGTACATCGGGAGCTACCTCTACTCCCTCTACGCCGGGCGCCGCTTCCACCTGCCGGTGCCCGCGGAGTTCGGCGCCGCCGACTCCAGCGAGGGCGGCCCCGAGGCCGACGCCGGCGGCTCCTCCGGGCAGGGCGGGGGCAAGCTGCCGGCCGAGGGCACCGCCACCCGCGCGGCGGCGGGCAAGGCTCCGGCGGGCACGGCCTCCGATGTGGCCACGACCGAGGGCGCCCCGGCGCTGCTGACGGTGCTGGGCATCCTGCTGCTGCCGATGCTGCTGATCTTCGCCAACACCGGCCTGAGCACGCTGGCCTCGACCGGGGCCGTACCCGAGGGCGCCGCCTGGGTGCAGGGGCTCATCCTGATCGGCCAGACCCCGATCGCGCTGCTGATCACCACGCTGGTGGCCATGGTCGCGCTGGCACCGGGCCGGTTCTCCCGCAAGTACGTGGAGAAGCTGGCCAACGACTCGCTGGGCCCGGTCTGCGCCATCATCCTCATCACCGGCGCCGGCGGCATGTTCGGCGGGGTGCTGGAGATCAGCGGCGTCGGCGAGGCGCTGGCCTCCAGCCTGGAGAACACCGGGATGCCGGTGATCCTGGCGGCGTTCGTGATCGCCGCGGCGCTGCGGGTGGCACAGGGCTCGGCGACGGTCGCGCTGACCACCGCGGCCGCACTGGTCGCCCCGCTCGTCGCCGCCTCGCCGGGGCTGAGCACCATCGACCTGTCGCTGGTCGTCATCGCGATCGCCTGCGGCTCCACCGTGCTCTCCCACGTCAACGACTCCGGGTTCTGGCTGGTGGGCCGCTTCCTGGGGATGGACACCAAGACGACGCTGCGCACCTGGACGGTGATGGAGACGCTGATCGGCACGGTCGGGTTCGTGCTGGCGGCGCTGGCCAGCCTGGTGGTGTAGGGGGCCGCCCGCGACCCCGGGCGCGGGGGCGGGCGGTCCGGACTCAGCAGCCGGGCCGCCGCCCCGTGCCCTCCTCGTCGTCCAGGGCCGCGACGACTTCGTCGACGATCGCGCGCATGGCGGCCTGGGCCACGTCGGCCAGGCCGCCACCCACCGCTTCGGCCACGTGGGAGTGCAGGCGCAGCGCCTCGGGGCGGGGCCGGTTGGGCATGAGATCGTATTCGGTGCGGCCGGTGAGCACCTCGGCCACAACTCCGGTCAGCCCCGCGAACATCCCGTTGCCCGACATCTGCAGGATGCGCCGGTGGAACTCGATGTCCAGGCGCAGGAACGCCTCCAGGTCGCCGCGCCGCCCGGTGTCGGCCATCCGCTCGTTCAGCTCGACCAGGGCGGCGCGCTCGTCGGCATCGGCGCGTCGGGCGGCGAAGGCCGCCGCGGGAGGCTCCACGGCGGCGCGCAGCTCGGTCAGGGACCGCAACTGCTCGATGCGCCGCGGCCCGGCCAGCTGCCAGCGGATGAGCTGGGGGTCGTAGACGCTCCACTCAGCGGGGGGACGCACCCGCACACCGGTGCGCGGACGGCTGACCACCAGGTGCATCGACTCCAGAACCCGCACGGCCTCGCGCGCGACGGTTCGGGACACCCCGTAGCGCTGGGCCAGACTGTCCAGGGTAAGAACGGCCCCGGGCTCGTATTCGCCCGCGGCGATGGCGGGCCCCACGTCCGCAAGGACGCGGTTGTGCAGGGTCCGGTGGTCGGGGGCGGCGCTCATCGGTCTCCTTCGGCCCTGCAGCCGGCGGAACCGCCCGGGGCGGTCGCCGCACAGCGGAACTTCATTGGTATCACTATTAAAGCGCGCACCGGGCGCGTTCACACATCCGCACAGATGGAGCAACGAATGCAACACGGCACGCACTTCGTGGTCATGGGAGTCTCGGGCACGGGCAAGAGCACCGTGGCCGAGCCCGTCGCCGAGCGCATGGGGCTGGCCTTCGCCGAGGCCGACGACTTCCACCCCGAGGCCAACGTCGCCAAGATGTCGGCCGGGACCGCGCTGACCGACGACGACCGCCGACCGTGGCTGGAGTCGCTCGCGGAATGGATCGGCGAGCACGACCGCCGCGGGGAGTCGACCATAATGGCCTGCTCGGCGCTCAAGCGCGCCTACCGCGACGTGCTGCGCTCATCCGCCCCCGATGTCCGCTTCCTCCACCTGGACGGTTCCACCGAGCTCATCGCCGAGCGGCTGCGCGAGCGCAAGGGCCATTTCATGCCCGAGACGCTGCTGCGCTCGCAGAAGTCCACCCTGGAGCCCCTGGGCGACGACGAACCGGGCGCCACGCTCGACATCACTCCTCCTGCGGAGGAGACCATCGAGCGCGCCGCCCGGATCGCGGCCGCCGCGCTGGGCTACGAACAGGACTCGCTGAGCTAGCCCCTAGCTGGGCCGGCCGCGGTGGCCGTCTCGGTGTCAGGTGTCGGCGGTTTCCATGTGTCCCATGCGGATCGAGACCTCCATGGCGGCCCTGCAGACCGCCTCGCCGATGGCGGGGAGCTTGTCCTCCTCCATCCGGTAGGAGGGACCCGACGCGCTGAGGGCGGCGATGACCTCGCCGGTGAGGCCACGGATCGGCGCCGCGACCGCGTTGAGACCCACCTCCAGCTCCTCCACGGCCGTGGCGAAGCCGCGTTCGAGGATCTCGTCGATCTCGGCGCGGAGGGTGTCGGGATCGGTGAGGGTGTGGGGGGTGAGCTGCTCCAGGCGTCCCCGCAGCACCCGACGCTGGTCGGGGACGCGCATGTGGGCCAGCAGCGCTTTGCCGGTGGAGGTCGTGTGCAGGGGGTTCTGCCGGCCGATCCAGTTCTGGCTGACGATCGCCGATGCACCGCGGACCTGGTCGATGTTGACGACCATGTCGCCGCTGGGTATGGCGATGTTCACCGTCTCGCCGAGTTCAGCGGCGAGGTCCTCGCAGACCCGCCGACTCTGCTGGGTCAGATCCAGCCCGGCCGCCATGGTGCCGGCCAGCCGGATGATGCCGAAGCCGAGCTGGTACTTGCCCCGCAGCCCCGGCTGCTCGACGAGGCCGCGCCGCTCCAGGGCCCCGACAAGCCGGAACGCCGTGGACTTGTGCACGCCGAGTTCGGCCGCGATCTCGGTGACCCCGGCCTCGCCGTGCTGAGCGAGTATCTCCAGAACAGTGATCGCCCTGTCGACCGATTGGACGGGGGCGCCGTTGCCACCCGACCCCTTGGCCGACTCTGCTTCACCGCCCGACCCCCGCTCGATCCGGTCCGGACCAAGGGTACTTTGACTCTTTCCTGCGCGGTGGTCGTTGGAAGCCATGCACCCCACGATAGTGGTCGAACCTGGACACTCCCTGGACACGCCCGACCGACCAGTCGTTTTCGCAGGTCAGAAGATTACACAAGCTCAACTCGGGCCCCGGGTGGAGCACCGGTGCCCGCCGTGCGGGGATGCCGCGCGGGGAACCGCGGCACCGCCGGAGGCGTCGAACGCCGCAGACGCGGCCCGCACCCGACGGAAGGAACGCCCATGGCCTATCCCCCGACCTCCTCCCCCAACCCCGGCGGCGCACTGGCGGCGGGTATCGGCATGACCCTGTGCTGCAATCTGGTCTGCGGTATCCTCACCATCGTCTTCGCGGCGGTGGCGATGTCCCAGCACGACCCCCACGACCAGGACCGCTTCGTCCGCTACGCGTGGACCTCCTTCTGGATCGGCCTGGCTCTCGGCGTCGTCGGCTGGCTGATCGTCTTCGGCGCCTATTCGTAGCCGCCGCGCCTCGCGCGCCCGCGAGGCCGTGCTCTGCACCCGCCGCCCGGCCGCCGGGGTTCTCTCCCCGATGACGGCGCCGATCCCGCTCGCCGCTCCCCCGGCCGGAACCCTCTCCAGGCGTCTCGGCCACCCCGAGCCGAGCGGCGAACGGCGGCGCGCCCGCACCGGGGCACCCCGACCACGCTCTCCCACCACGCAGCGGTGCTCAGCCGCGGCTGGAGAGCCGCGGCTCCGGGACCAGGCCCGCGCTGTCAGCTTCCGCCGGGAGAACGGCGTCCAGGCGCTGCTGCAGCGGCACCGTCCGGGCGAAAGCGGCCAACTCGGCGGCCAGTAGCGGTTCGGGTCGGCGGTCGGCGATCGCCAGGGCGACACCGCTGGGGTCGGCGCTCTCGGCCATCGGAACCGCGCGCAGACCCTCGGGCAGCCCGTCCGGGCTCAGCCACGCGTGCGTGACCACGGCGCACCCGCCGCCCCGGCCGAGGTGCTCGCAAAGGGCGGGCACGGAGTCGACCTCCACCCGCACCGCCGGGTCCTCGCCGGTGGCCGCGGCGACGGCGTCGGACACGCGCGGCCAGAGCGGGTCGGGCAGCAGCCGGCACAGCGGAACGTGGGCGAGTTCGTCCCACTGCACCGCGGTCCGGTCGGCGAAGCGTCCGCTGTCGGCGGTCAGCAGCAGGGACCGCTCACGGTAGAGCACGGCGCGACCGCGGGTGCGCGACGGATCCAGCGGTGTGCGCACCGTGCCGCAGTCCAGGGCGCCGTCGGCGATCCCCCGTCGGATGTCTCCGGCGGGCATGCTGCGCACGCTCAGCGCCACGCGCGGGTTGCGGGCGCCGAAGGGGGCCGCGACGTGTGCGAACGCGGTCGCCGCCTCGGGAAGGACACCGACGCGCAGGGTGCCGATGCGGCCTTCGCGCACGGTATCGACCTCGGCGGTCAGGTTGTCGCGCTCGGCGAGGATCCGGGTGGCCCAGCCCAGCACGCGTTCGCCCTCGGGGGTGAAGCCCTCGAAGCGGTGGCCGCGCCGGACGATGGGCACGCCCAGTTCGGACTCCAGCTTGCGGATGCCGGCGGAGAGTGCCGGCTGGGAGACGTGGCAGGCGAGGGCCGCCCGTGCGAAGTGCCGCTCGCGCGCCAGGGCGACGAGGTACTCGAATTGCCGGATCAGCACGCCGTTCCCCAACCCCTGCGATGTCGACCGGGGCCGGACCCAGGGGTTGTCCGGCCCCGGCGCCGGCGAGGCCGCCGGGGCCTGGAACGGTCCCGGCGCCATACGCGCCATCGCTACCCCTCCGCACGGGAGAGGACGAACATTCATTGTGGTGTCTTGGACCACACTCGCGCCAGCCTTGGCGGAAAATTCCCGTGCTCGTCACGCGCCGAGCGGCCGTCGGCACGCCCGGCTCCCCCGCGCCGGCCATGCGGCGCCCGCGGACGCGTCGGCGCGGACGGATCCGCACCGTGTCTCGGCGCCGAAGCCGCGGCCCGGGAAGGAGCCGCGCGACGGCCGCCGCACGGCGGGGTCGACGGGCCACTCGCGACGTGTGCGCTTCGGCCTGCACGAGGTGGGAGCCCCGCCCCTCGGGGCCGGCGAACGCCGCGGCGCGAGGGGCGTCACCGGCGCTCAGAGCTCGGCGGGCTCCTCCGCCGGCTCCGCGGCGGACTCGCCGTCGGCGGCCTGCTCGTGGTAGGCGACGCGAGTGGCCTCGGTGTGCTCGCGCATCAGAGCGGCCGCGCGGTCCTGGTCGCCGGACTCGATGGCCTCGATGATGGCCGCGTGCTCCTCCCACGATTCGCGGCCGCGCCGCTGCACGACCAACCCGTGGTACCAGCGCACCCGCCGCGCCACCTGGCCGGCGAGTCCGGCCAGGACCTCGTTGCCGGCGAGTTCGACGATGCGGTGGTGCAGTTCCGCATTGCTGTCGACCATCGCGTCGGTGTCGCCGCGCTCCAGCCCGTCCATACCGGCACGCCACAGCTCCCGGAGCCGCTCGACGCCTTCGGGCGAGGCCGCGCCTGCGGCGAGCCTGGCCGCCTCGGTCTCCAGCAGTGAGCGGACGGCCAGCAGCTGGTCCGCCTCGCTTTCGCTGGGCTGGTGCACGAACGCGCCGTAGCCGGGGCGCAGGTCCACCCAGCCCTCGTTGCTGAGCCGCTGCAGCGCCTCGCGGACCGGCTGGCGGGAGACGCCGAGCTGCTCGGCGAGCTCGTTCTCGACCAGGTGGCGCCCGGGGGGCAGCCGCCGCCGCGTGATCAGCTCCAGCAGCGTGTCGTAGACGCTGTCGCGCAGCGGTGCGGGGCGCTGCACCGGATTGGCCAGCACACTCTTGTCGAAGTGGGACGAGGTCATAGGTCCGCGGCTTTCGTCGGCTGCGAGTCGGAGCCCTTGCGAGTACGGGATCGGCGGTTCCGAGTCTAGGCCAGGAGTGGACGCCGCCACGCCCGAGCGGGCCCGCGTGCCACGCTCCGGCGCGGGCCGGCGTAGGCGGATACGGGACTCGCAAGCCGCGGCGCCGCCGCGGCGAGGCGACGGTTCGACGGCTGCGCCCGGATACCGTGCGTGTTCGGCGGCGCCCTACGCCGCGGCCGCCGGGTCGACGGCGGGATCCGGGCACCGATCGGACGGCGGTGGCCACGGCCGTGGCCAACGGAACCCGCCGGGCCGCCGCCGGTGAGCGCGCGCACCGCGGCCGGTGCGACCGGGGGCAGGCAGCCTCCGGGGCCCGCCCGACACAGGGAACCGCCCAGCGGCCACCGCGCCACGGCCACCACCGCGGCGCCCCGTCAACGGGGCAGCCACAGCAGCGCCGCGTACGGTCCGCTCCAACCGGGCGGGACGACGGCGTAGGCGTCGGCGAGCGCGGCGCCGCGAAGGCTGCCCGGGCGGTCGAAGCCGACGGGCTCGGCCTGCCCTCCCGAGATCCGCACCGCGACCAGCCGCGTGTCGTGTGCGTGCGGCCGGATCGCCCCTTTGACCTGCATCGCCGGCGGCAGCACGGGGTCGGGGTCGGGTCCGCCCGCCATGGCGCGCAGTGCGGGCATCAGCAGGGTAGCGGCGGCGGCGAGAGCGGCGTTGGGGTTGCCCGGCAACCCCACGACGAGGGGGCCGGGCTCCTCGTCGGTCCCGAGCCGGGCCAGCAGCTGCGGGTGGCCGGGGCGGCAGGCGACGCCGTCGACCACGATCGCCGCGCCGACCTCGGCCAGCGCCGCCCGGAGGTGGTCGGCGGGCCCTTTGGACGAAGCACCGCAGACCACGACGACGTCCGCGCCGGCGGCCTCCTGCCGGTGCACCCGTGTGCCGTCCTCCGGCGGCGCCTCCGCGGGGGGCGCAGCGGGGGGCGCCGCGCCCACCCGTGCCGCGCGGGAGCCGGACGCGCCCACTGTGCGCCCGCGGTGTTCCGCCGAGCGCAGAGCGGCGACCATCGCGTCGAAGCCGTCGCGCAGGAACCGGGGGGCGCCCGCGGTCTCGGCACCCGCCCAGGCGGCGATGCCGGGCAGCATCGGACCGATCGCGTCGCGCACCTGCCCGGCACCGGGCCGCCCGGAGGCGGTGATCTCGTCGCCGGTGACGAACGCGGCGACCCGGGGGCGGCGCACCGCGAGCGTGTCGTGTCCCAGCGAGGCGGCCAACCCCACGACGGCGGGGGTGACGACGGTGCCGACAGGGAGCACGGAGTCGCCGGCGACCGTGTCCTCGCCCGCGCGGCGCACATGCTTGCCGAGGGCGATCTCACCGCGCACCCGCCGAGAGGCGGAGCCGACGACCGACTCGTAGGGCAGCACGGCGTCTGTTCCTTCGGGCACTTCGGCACCGGTGGCGATCTCGACCGCCTGGCCGGGGCGCAGCCGGGCGACTGCGCCGGCGGCTCCGGAGGCACCGGCCAGCACCCGTCCCATCACCGACCACTCCGGCCCGCTCCCGGCGACGGCGTAGCCGTCCATGGCGGCGGCGTCGTAGGCCGGCACGCCGACGAGCGCCGTCAGATCCCGGGCGAGCACCGCACCGAGCGCGTCCTCCAGCGCCACGACCCGCCCGGCGGCCCACGCGCTTTGCTCCCCGAGCCGCCGCGCCTCCTCACGGGCCTGCGCCCACGGCATCACAGCGTTCCCGCACCGGACCATCGCACTCCTCCGGCTAGCGCCGACGTCTCGCCCCTGCGTGCCCCCCTGTATATCTGCAGCCCCCGACCGACCCGCTGTCAACCCGGCCGCCGATTTGCCGTGTGCTGACTTTCCGCTACAGTTCTATCCGAACGACGGCGCAGACCCCGGCCGGAACCCGGGACCGGCGCCGGATCGTACGCGGACGTGGCTCAGCTGGTAGAGCATCACCTTGCCAAGGTGAGGGTCGCGGGTTCGAATCCCGTCGTCCGCTCGGAGACACCGGGGGCCACCCTTACCCCCGCCCGAGTCCGGTGGAGTGGCCGAGAGGCGAGGCAACGGCCTGCAAAGCCGTCTACACGGGTTCAAATCCCGTCTCCACCTCTGGTCACCCCTTCGGGGCGGTTAGCTCAGTTGGTTAGAGCGCTACCTTGACACGGTAGAGGTCACAGGTTCGAATCCTGTATCGCCCACCAGCAACACCGCAGGTCAGGATGGGTCTCTCAGTTCTGTCCACGGAAGGCGTCAGCCGCCGTGGGAGACATCTGGGAGATCATCTTTTTTTCGGGGGGTCGTCGAGACCCTCAGGTGGCCTGGTCTGCCCCAGCCGCGCGGCCCGGCCGACGTCGGGATTGCGTCGTCGGCCAGCCACGTGCGGTGGATGTGGCACCCCTCGTTGAAGGTGAACCCCGGCAGGATCGGCCTGCGCAGCCACACCTGCCCGCTGGTGGGTACCCCGTCCCAGGGCCTCCAGGGCTTGCGGAGCAGGGCGGTAAATCGACCCGGTCCGCCTCCCCCAGCGGGTTGGCGAACCTCGATCGACCGCTCTTGTGCGAACGGCGGGGATGATTCGTCATCACTACCTTCCGAGTTGATCGGCGAAGGGGTCCTCCTGGAAGTGCATAAGGCCCTCGCCAGGGGCCAGCAGGCACGAGTCCAGGAGCGCCTCCAGTCGCTCGGTGTCCAGGTCCAGTCCGGTGAATGCCAGGTGCTGGCGGCGGTCTCCCACGGACGGGTCCCAGTCCAGCCCCGTGCCGACTACCCCGAGACCCCATTACGATAATCGTTTTCGCTATGGTGTCGTCTGTCGATACCCGAGTGGAACAGGAGCATCGTCCAGTGACGCCTTCTCCGGCGCCCCAAGCCTCCGCGACCGCCCACCGCCGCGGATCGGTGCTTGGCGACCCGGCCTTCCTGCGGCTGTGGGCGGGCACCACCGCGTCCGGACTCGCAACCTGGGCGCTGCCGTTCATCCTGGGCTTGGCGCTGCTCGACCGCAGTCTGACGGCCGTGGGGCTCGGGATCGTGCTGGCGGCGCGCACCGCGGGCTTCCTCGCGGCGGTGCCGGTCGGCGGCATGCTGGCCGACCGCCACTCCCGACGCGGGGTCGTGCTGTGGTCCGGCTTGGCCGCTGCCGCGGCCACGCCCGTGGTGGCCGCGGGATTGGGGCGGTCGGTGGCGCTGATGGCGCTGGCCGCCGCCGTGGTGGGCGTCGGCCAGGGCGCCTGCCGGCCGGCGTTCCAGGCCCTGACCGCGGAGGTGGTGGACGAGCCGCGGCGCCAGTCCGCCAACGCCGCGGTGACTTTCGCGGTGCGCGTCACCACGCTGCTCGCGCCCGGACTGGTCGCGCTGCTCTCCGTCGCCGTCAGCACGCCCGCGCTGGTGCTGGCCACCGCTGCGCTCTGGCTGGCCGCCGCCGTCCTTCCCGCTCGCGGCGCCGCGGCGCTAACCCCGAAGGGCGCCCGCGCACCGTTCTCCGCCGAGTTCGCCGACGGCGTGCGCGAGGCCCGCCGGCACCCGTGGTTCCTGGCCGGGCTGGCCGCGCTCACGACGGTCATCGCCACCGGCTACTCGGCCACCGGGGTGGCACTCCCCCTGGTCAGCCGCGAAACCTACGGCACCGAAGCCGTGCTCGCCGCGGCCCTGACCGCCTACACCGCAGGCGCGATGGGCGGGGCACTGCTGATCGCCCGCTGGCGCCCCAAGGCCCAGGGGTGGGCGGCACTGGCCGGGTTGGCCTGCTACGGCTTCGCGCCGCTGAGCCTGCTGCTGCCCGTGCATCCCGCCGCCGTGATCACCGCCTACGTGCTGGCCGGTATCGGCATCGAACTGTTCAACGTGCCCTGGTTCACCGCGACCCAGCGCGAGGTCGAGCCCGCCAAGCTCGCCCGCGTCTCCTCGCTGGACTTCCTGCTCTCCTACGGGCTCGCCCCGGTCGGACTCGCCCTCATCGCACCGGCCATCGCCGCCTTCGGCACGGGGCCGGTTCTCGGCTTCTGCGCCCTGGCGTGCTTCGCCGCCCCGGCCGCGGCGGCGCTGGCTCCCGGGGCCCGCGGCTTCTCACGTCCCGCGCCGGAAGTGAGGGGAGCCTGACCGTGACCTCCTACGCCAACGCCGGAATCGCCCCCGAGCGCCTGAACCCCGCCGCCGCCTTGTCGCGCCTTGCCGGCTGACACAGACCCGCTGCGCTCCCGCTCCCTCTACGCACTCCGCCGACCGGTGCTGCGCCCTGGCCGGGGACGGAGCATCTACCCCTCGTACTCCCGAAGATATTTCCCGAATTTCTCCAGGCCGTCGACATTCCGCGGGCTACTGATTCCCTCGTTGTAGTCCATGATATAGAAGTTGTCGTTGACCACCGCGGGAAGCTCGCTGGTCCGCGGCGAATTCTTTAGGAATTCGATCTTGTCCGTGGCGGGCTTGTCACCGTAGTCGAGGATGATGATGACTTCGGGCTCTCCCTCGACCACCGCCTCCCAGCCGACCTGAGTCCAGCGCTCCTCCAGGCCGCCGAAGATGTTGCGCCCGCCGGCGAATTCGATGATCTCGTTCGGCGGGACCTGGTTGCCCGCGGTGAAAGGCTGGTCCGTACCGGAGTCGTACAGGAAGACCGGAACTTTCTCCCCCTCGGGCGCGGCGTCGCGGACCGCCTGGACGCGGCTCTTCATGTCCGCCACGACCTCCCGGGCCCTGTCCTCGACACCGAAGATCTTGCCCAGCCTGCGCATGTCGGTGTACAGGCCCTCGAACGGGTCGTGCTCCTCCGGGAATTCCGGATAGTTGTAGCACGACTCAGCGTGCATGAAGCTCTGGATCTCCAGGCGGTCCAGGATCTCCGGGGTGATCCCCCGCTGGTCGCTGAAACCCGAATTCCAGCCCGCCACCACGAAGTCGGAATTCGCTTGGACCACCAACTCCCGGTTCAGCAGGTCGTCACCGAGGAATTCGACCTTCTCGTACTCCTCCGCCCACGGTGATTCGCTGACCGGCGGGTTGGCGGGCGGCATGACGTATCCGTGCACGTGCTCGGTCAGGCCCAGGGCGAACATCTTGTCCGCGCTTCCGCCTTCGTAGACCACAGCGCGTTGCGGGGTTTGGTACTCGACCGGTTCTCCGCAGCGCTTGACCGTGGCCGTGCTCGTCGAGGAGTCCTCCTCGATCTGGGCGCCGCAGCTCGCGGCCAGGACGCTTGCCAGCACGAGGGGGGCTGCCAGCTTCCCGGCTCGGAGTGCAGGACTGGGGGTCGCGGTCATACGGGGGTTCCTTCCCACCTGCGGTGCGCAGGCAATGTGTAGAGGATCTGCGGTGTCCCGCTGAGGGGATGGGAGACCACTCGGGTAGCGACGTTGAAAACGCTTTCGATGCGTTCCTCCGTCAGGACCTCGGCCGGCGTGCCCGCGGCCACCAGCGCCCCCTCGGCCAGAAGGCCCAGCCGGTCGCACGTCACCGCGGCGAGGTTCAGGTCGTGCAGGATGACCAGGACGCTCAACCCGGACTCCTTGAGCAGCCCGAGCAGCTCGATCTGGTGGCGCATGTCCAGGTGGTTGGTGGGCTCGTCGAGGACGAGGACCCGCGGTTGCTGGACGAGGGCGCGGGCGATCAGCACGCGCTGCCGTTCGCCTCCGGAGAGGGTGAGCACCCCGCGGTGCGCGAGGTGGTCGACCTCCAGTGCGTGCATCGCCCGCCGGCAGAGGTCCCGTTCGGCGGCGGTCAGCGGTTCGTTTCCCCGCTTGTGGGGGGTGCGCCCGAGCGCCACGACCTCGGCCGCGGTGAAGTCGAGGTCGGTGCCGTCCTCCTGGGAGAGCGCCGCGACCTGCAGTGCGCTCTGGCGCAGGGTCTGCGCGTGCAGGTCTGTCCCGCCGTCGATCCACACCGTGCCGCGGGTCGGCTTCAGCGCGCGGTAGACGCACCGCAGCGCCGTCGTCTTGCCGGAGCCGTTGGGTCCCACCAGTCCCACGATCTTGCCGTCCGGGACGTCGAGGCTCAGCGCCCGCACCAGCTCGTTGCCGGCGACCGAGACGGTGATCCGGTCCAAAGCGATCCGCATGCTCAGCGTCCTCCGAACAGATAGCCGCGCCGCCGCAGCAGCACGATGAACACCGGCACCCCGACGAGTGCGGTTAGCGCGCCCAGCGGGAGTTCGCGGGGAGGGACGACCGTGCGGGACAGCAGGTCGACCCAGACCATGAGCAGGGCGCCGAACACGGGAGCGATCGTGAGTACGCGGGAATGCGCCGCGCCGATCATCAGGCGCACCACGTGCGGGACCACCAGGCCGACGAATCCGATCGCGCCGCTGACCGCGACCATCGCCCCGGTCATCACCGCCGTCAGGATGAAGAGGTTGCGCCGCAGTACCGCGGTGTCGACGCCGAGGCTGGCCGCCGTCTCGTCGCCCAGCGCCATGACGTCCAGCTTGCGGCTCCGGCTCCGCAGCATGATCGTGCCGAGCACCACGATGGCCGCCACGAGCGGAAGGGCGTCCCACCTGGCGGCTCCGAAGCTGCCCATCGTCCAGTACAGCACCGCGCTCGTCGCCTCGCTGTTGGGCGCGAAGTAGATGATGACGCTCATGACCGCCTGGAAGCCGAACGCCAAGGCCACTCCGGTGAGGACCAGCCGCAGGGGCGTCATGCCGCCCCGGTTGTAGGAAGCGGCGTAGACGAGGAGCGAGGCGCCCAGCGCGCCGATGAACGCGCCCCCCGACAGGGCGTGGATGCCGAGGACGGCCAAGCCGCCGGTCACCGAGGCGGTCACCGCGCCGACCGAGGCGCCCGAGGAGACGCCGAGGATGAAGGGGTCCGCCAGAGCGTTGCGGACCATGGCCTGGATCGCGACGCCGACCGCGCTGAGGCCGCCTCCCACTACTGCGGCGAGCACCACGCGGGGCGCGCGGACCTGCGCGACGATCTGGTAGCGCGTCACCTCCGCGGCCGATATCGAATCGCCTGTCGCAGCGGCCCACAGGTAGCGGGCCGTGTCCCACGGGCTGATCGCCGTAGGGCCGAGGCCGGTGGCCAGCACGACGGAGACGAGCAGCGCCGCGTACAGGCCCCCCGCGAGCAGCAGCACCGCCATGCCGGAGGCCAGGGCCGGGGGGCGCGAAGCGGCACCGGGCTCGACCGGCTCCGCCGGTGATGCCTCGTGCACCATTGGGTTCGCCTTCACGCACACCCTTCCTTCGAAATGACAATGGTTTTCATTTTTACCGAGTTACGGTAACAGCTCAACACCGGAGAGATCACGACGCAGGGGTCACCACCGTCCGCAACACGCTTGTGCAGCCGGAACGCCCGCCACAGCGCGAAATGCTCCCCTCACCGAGGCACTCAGCCGGATGCCCGCCGAGCACGGGCCGCTGCTGGACGCCGGGGCGGGCGGCGGGTGGGGCACGCGCCTGGCGACACGGACCCTGCCCGAGGCGCACGTGCTCGCCCTCGAACCCTCGCCCGTGCTGCGCGCTGTGCTGCTCTCGCGAGCGGCCGCCGATGCCGACTGCGACCGGGTCACCGTGGGCGGCGACGACCTCCTCTCGGCCCGGCTGCCCGAACGCCTCGGGGGCGCCCCGCTGGCCAACCTCATCGGGCACTTCTCCCCCGAGGAGCGCGACCGGCTGCGGGGCCTCCTGGCAGCGCGCCTGGCGCCCGGCGCCTTCGCCATGGTCAACCTGGCCGAGCCCGTCGAGCCCGCACTCGTCGAGCGCACCCGGATGACGGATCTCCGCATCGGCCTGCGCACCTACACCGGTTGGGCCGAAGCCTCGCCCGCCGGGCCCGACCGGATCACCTGGCGCATGACATACGAGGTGCACGAGGGCGAACGGCTCATCGGCCGCGACGAGGTCGCCTACACCTGGTGGACACTGACCGGGGACGGACTGCGCTCCGAGGCCGGACGGCATGGCTTGGCAGTCGCCCCGCACGGGCCCGCCGACGCGGGCCTGTTCCTGGTCGGGCCCGACGTCGGAGCATGAGCGCCGGCCGGGGCGCCGCCGATCCGCGGACTCCCGCGGGCCGCGCCCCGGCCCCGTTCACCGCGCGGCGGCTCGTTCTCGCGTTCGACATCCAGCGCCCGGTGCGCGAGTTCGGGATTGCGCGCACCGAGGATGACGTAGGGCTCCATCGCCGCGCCCAGCTTCTCCTGCAGCGTGGCCTGGACGTCGATCTCGGTCAGCGTGCCGAATCCCTGGCCTTGAAGGCCTCCTTCACACGCGCCACGGCCTCGTCGAAATCCGCTCCCACGGTGATCGTCGGGGCGTAGTCGATAGCGCTCACCCATTCATGGGCAGGTCGGCGTTCTTCCACGCGGTCATCCCACCGGTGACGTTGAGGACCGCCGGGTGCCCGTTGCGGGCGAGCAGGCTGGCGGCCACCGAAGAGCGGTAGCCGCTACCGCAGGTGACGGCGAGCGGCCGGTCGTCAGGAACCTCGTCCAGCCGGTCGGGAAGCTCGGCTCCGGTGACATGGACGGCTTCGGCGATGTGGCCGCTGTTCCACTCGCTCGGCTGGCGCACATCGAGCAGCCGCACCTCGCCCCGCTCCAGCCGCTCCTTGAGGTCGTACACCGTGATCTGGGGAACGCTCTCGACGGGACGGGCGGCGGTGCGCCACCCGGTCATGCCCGCGCGCAGCCACCCGGTCGGCAGGGGGTAGCCGATACGCAGAAGCTGCCAGGTGATCTCCCACAGATCGGCGGGACCGTCCATGACGAGCAGAGTCCGTGCCCCCTCCGGCAGCACCGTGCCGGCCCAGGTCGGAAAAGCCGCCCCCGTGCCCACGTTGAGGGCACCGGGGATGTGCGAACCGCCGTAGGCCTCCGGCCGGCGTGTGTCGAGGACGATCGCGCCGCTGTCGCGATGCTGCTGGAACTCGCCGGCGCCCAACGCCGGCGGCTCGGTGAGCAGACCCAGGGGTTCGACGCCGCGCATGTTCTGCGTGCGCATGCGCCTCCAGTACGGCGGCACCGCGGGCAGGTTGTCCAAGCGGATGCATTCGCGGACGAACTCCTCGGCGGAGTCCACGGAGGACAGGACGGCGTTGGTCCGGCGCTCGTATCCGACCGTGGTCGACAGCCGGCTGCCGATGTTCCCGCCGCACAGCGAACCGGCCACATGCGTCGGATACACCTGTACGCCGTCGGGCAGCGGGAGCAGCTTGGTCTGGATCGTGTCGCAGAAGACCGACGCCGCCTCGCGTGCCTGCTCGTCCCCGCCGAGCAGGTCCGGCCGGGCGAGGTCGCCGACCAGCAGCGCTCCCCCCGACAGCAGCAACGCCGGCACGTCGGCGCCGGCGGCGCGATCGTAGACCAGCAGGCTCATGTGCTCGGGAGTGTGCCCCGGCGTGTGGAGGACCTCGATGCCCACATCGCCGAACTCGACCACCTGCCCGTCACGCAACGGCTCGTGGGCATAGCCGTACTCGCCGGCCGCCGAGGCCCACACCCGGGCACCGGTGTGCTCGGTCAGCTCCCTGATCCCCGACAGGTAGTCGTTGTG
Source organism: Streptomonospora litoralis (assembly GCF_004323735.1). Taxonomy (GTDB): domain Bacteria; phylum Actinomycetota; class Actinomycetes; order Streptosporangiales; family Streptosporangiaceae; genus Streptomonospora; species Streptomonospora litoralis. The sequence goes on from NZ_CP036455.1 coordinate 3,555,552, forward strand.
GCCGTGGGAGTCGGCGGTGTAGGCGATACGCAGACCGCTCTCCCGGGCCGCCTGGAGGTAGACCTCCACGTCGCGGCGCGGATCGAACACCAACGCCCGCCCCGTCTTCTCATCGCCCACGAGATAGGACGCATGGCCCAGCGACTGCGCATAGAACTGCTTGAGGAGCAAAGGTCAGGCCACCTTCCCCGGCGGGTCGTCTGCGGGCCTGCGCACGGGCAACTGCTTCTGTGCCCGGGTGCAACCGGCGAGTTGCGAGGGTGTCGTGTCTGACCCCGCTGTCCCGAGGCCGGTGGAGCAAACCCGCTCCCTTCGTGTCCATCCCCGCCGACTGCCCGCAGCGCGTCTGCTGTCACGGTCCCCCGCCGGGCGGGGGACCGCGCTCCGGGTCAGGGCCCTGCCCGGTGGGCGAAGGCAACCTGCGGACCTGCTCGTCGTAGTCCTCCAGCAGCGCCGCCAGCCGGCGGCGCGCCCCCTCGGGAACGTCGTCGGGGGAGGTGAGCGCCACGTAGCGCGCGGCGGTCATCAGAGCGGCGAGCTCGTGGGCGTGCAAGGTCGCCCGGAGCACGGTCGATCGCTCGCGTTCGATCCGCAAGGTCAGCCCTTCGAGCCGAGGTACTCGCCGATCTGGGCGAGCTCGTCGCTGAACGTGTCGTAGTCCTCGCGCATGCCGTTGAGGTAGGCGCTCCAGCCGAGGCTGTTCTTGGCGTAGTGCACGGCTTCCTGGATCTCCTCGTCGGTGGCGCCGAACAGCTTCGCCGCCTCGGTGTGGAAGAGCGTGCAGTACGTGCACTTCGTCTCAGCATGCAACGCGATGCCGATGAGCTCCTTGTACTTGTTCGGGATGAGCGTCTCGCCGAGTTCGAGCCGCTTGAAGATCTCCCATTCCGGCGCCATCAGCTGGTCCGGAATCTGATCGAAGAAGTGCGGTACGAGGCCCATGGTGTTTTTGATGTCGGCCTCGACTTCGCCGCGGTTCATGGTCATTTCCGCCCCCTTGAGGGAAACCGCCTGTGGAGTGGCGTTTCACCGTCCGGGACCCGAGCGTCCGACCGCTGACCGGGGACCGGCCGGCGCGAACACCTCTACCGCGGTCCCGTAGCGCCAGTCTGCGCGCCCCCGCAAGCCCGTCCAACCCCCTTGGCTGATCATTCGGGGTTTTTACCCGCCTATGGCGGTGGCCGGCGGGGACGGCGGCCCGCCCGGCGATCGGGGCTACCCGCCGACCGCGGGCGCGCCCGAACGCTTCGGCGCCTCGGCAGCCTCCGGCACGGCACGCCGGCTGCGCACCAGCATGATCGCGGGTACCGCAGCGAGCGCGAAGAGCACCCCGGCCATCGAAACGTAGAGGTACACTCCGGTCGCCGTGCTCACCGGGGCACCGTCGGCGGCGGGCCCGGGGATGCCGGTGGCCTTGAGGATCTCGGCTCCGGCGAAGCTGAAGACGACCGAGCCGAGGGCGAACATGACCGACACCAGGCCGGAGATCGTGCCCTGGCGTTCGGGCGGCGCGAGGCTGATCGCCAGGTTGTAGCCGGACGCCTGGATCGCCCCCGCGGCCGTGCCGACCATGGCGCCGCAGGCGATCGCCAGCGGGAACACCGATACGCCCGCCAGCATCGCGAAGGTCGCCACCGCCCCGATGGCGATGCCGCCGAGGAGGGGCCGGGTGGGACCGAACCGCCCCGCGAGCCATCCGGCGAACGTGCCTCCGATCATGAGGCCGGACGAGGACGCGGCCATCAGCACGGAGAGCGCCGCACCGCCGCCCAGCCCGTAGCCGAGCCCCAGGTCGGCGGGAACCTCGGCGACGATGCTCGTCAGTTGCAGCATGCTCCGGAAGGACCCTGCGGCCAGCACCAGGGCCAGCAGCGTCAGCAGGACCGGCCGGCTGAGGGCCCGGATGTCGATGACGGGCTCGTCGATACGCAGGGCGAGGAACACCCACCCGACCAGCGCGGCGGCACCGGCCGCCAGCAGGGCGATCATGCCCGCGGACAGCCACCCGAAATCTCCACCCAGGCTGGCGTAGGCGAGCACCGCGCCGAGGCCGCCGCCGAGCAGGAGCGCCCCGCCCACGTCGACCCGGCCGGTGCTGCGGACCGGCGACTCCGGGATGATGAAGCGGACGCAGAGCGCGGCCACCGCGGCGAGCAAGGCCCCCACGATGAACACGCCCCGGTAGCCGAACAGGTCGATGACCGGGCTCATCAGGAGCGGTTCGGCGATGCCGACGAGCGCCGTCCCGGACGTCACGAGCCCGATCACGGGCATCGCCACCCGCGGGGGGCAGATTTGGCGGGCGAGGGCCACCGTGATGAAGATCGCGGCCAGGGCGGCGCCCTGGAGGAAGCGCCCCACGAGGAAGATCGGCAGGTCGGGTGCGATGAGGCAGACCAGTGCGCCTGCGCACGAGGCCGACAGCGTGATGACGAGCAACCGGCGCTTGCCGAAGATGTCGGAGCACTTCGCGAGCAGCGGCGACCAGATGGCCCCGGCCAGCATCGCGCTTGCGTTCAGCCATGCGGCCTGGTCGGTGTCGAAGCGCTCAAGTAGCCGGGTCAGGACCAGCAGGGGCGAGCCGATGGCCACGTCGGCCAGGACGTTGGCGAGGATGAGGACGGCCACCCAGAGGATGAGCCGCTTGTCCCATCGGTGCTCCCGCGCGTCGGGAGCGGGCTCTTCCGGCGTGTCTTTCACTGCGGATTCTCTCCAGCCCGTCATTAGGTGGATATCGCCTTGTGCGGGGGGTTCAGCGCGCGTCGGTGCCCGCTGCCTGCAGAGCCTTGTTGCGGGCCGCGATGGCCGCCCAGGTGGTCGGCAGCATGCGTTCGCGGCCGCCGTCGACGCTGTTCTGGGCGAAGGCCACGTAGGGACGCTGCCGCGTCTCGTACCGTTCGAACGCGGCGGTGTGGTCGCCGCCGCACCGGTCGAGCTCTTCGGCGAGGATGCGGGCGCCGGTGAGCGCGAGCGAGGTACCCCGCCCGGAGAGGAAGGCCGGGCAGTACCCGGCGTCCCCGACGAGGGCGACGCGGCCGCGGTGCCAGGAGGGCAGGTGGATCTGGCCCGCTGCGTCGAAGAAGAATTCGGGGGCGGTGCGGACCGCGTCGAGTAGTTCGGGAATCCGCCACGACCGGTAGCCCGCGAAGGCGTCGAAGAGGATCCTCTTCTGGGCGTCGGAGTCGTGGTGGTCGTAGTCGAGCGGCTCGGAGCGGAACTGGAAGAACGCGACCGTCTTGTCCTTGTACCGGAATACGCCTGCCAGCCGGCCGGGGACGTTGTGTACCAGGTTGGCGTCTGCGGAGCTCGCCTCGTCGGAGAGCTCGGCGAGAGCGAAGTAGACACCGAGGGGGCGGAGGTAGTCCTCCTCGGGGCCGAACACCAGCCTGCGTACGGCGGAGTGCTGGCCGTCGGCACCGAGCACGGTGTCGTACCGTCCTGTGCGGCCGGAGGCGAAGCCCGCGCGGACACCGTCGTCGCCTTCGGTCAGGGTCTCGATCGAGTCGCCGAAGCGGATCGCCGCGGTATCGGGGAGCGCGTCGGCGAGGATGCGCACCAGATCCTCGCGGAGGATCTCGATGTCGTCGTCGGAGTCGCCGATCCGGGCCACGGGGATGCGGCCGACCGTCTCACCGTCGCCGTCGACGAACCGGGTGGACTCGCTCATCCGCAGCCGCCGCCGCTGGATCTTGGCAAGCAGTCCCATGCTGTCCGCGGTCTCGATCGCGTCACCGCGGATGTCGATGGGTGTGCCGGCGAGTCGGAGGCGGCGGCCGTATTCGACGACGGTGACCTCGTGGCCGCGGGTGCCGAGCTCAAGCGCGGCGGCGAGGCCGGCGATACCGGCTCCGGAGACGAGGATTCGCACAGTGGGCTCCTGGTTCGGCTGGGTGGACGGGGCCGGTCGGGTCGACCGCGGCCCGCCGCGGCGAATCGACCACTAACGCAACGATCCGTTGCTTTAATGGAGCCTATTCGCACCCGGCTTGCACCGCAAAGACCCAGGTGGCGACAATCGGTGCCCGAGCGGGGATCGGGAGGTGAGGCGGCGATGGCCAACGGGACCGCTGATCGGACGCCCGCCCGGCGCCCCGGTGGCCGCAGCGCGCGGGTGCGAGCGAAGATCCTTGCGGCGGCCAGCGAACTCGTCGCGCGCGACGGCATCGCGGGCTTCCGCTACGAGGAGGTCGCCGAACTCGCCGGCGTGCACAAGACCAGCGTCTACCGCAACTGGCCCGACCGCGAAGAACTGGTCGTCGAAGCCTTGCTGCGCTACGCCGAGGACCTCGCCTCGGTCGCCGACACGGGCGACATCCACCGGGACCTGGTGGACTTCCTCCTGGCCATCGCGGGCGGTCTGGAAACCCCGTTCGGCCGGACGCTCGAACAGGCGATCCAGCCCGCCGACCGGAATCCCAACGTCCGGCAGGCGCTGGCCAGGATCCTCGACCAGCGCGTGGCCGCCATGCAGCGGCGGCTGGACGCCGCAGTCGAGCGGGACGAGCTACCCCCCGTCGACAGCTCTTTCCTCGGCGAGATGATCTCCGGCCCGGTGCACCTCATCGTCAACCGCGGCATGCGCACGTTCACCCGCGCGGACGCGGAGCGCATCGTCGGCGTCGTCCTCGCCGGAATCCGGGCGACGGCACCACACGCCTGAGCACTCGCCCCGACTGCCGCGTCCGGGGCGACCGCCGGAGCGACCGCCCTGCCCGTGCTAGGCACAGAGGGGGCGGAGTGCCGCATCAGCTCACCGTCCTCCTTCGGAATCAGCTGCGAATCCGACGCTTCTGGAACTTGCGCCGCCACTTCCGGAGCAGGTGCATTCTTGAAACTCTATGCATACGAAGAACTACAAATAGTAATACCGCTTCGATTGCGCCTTAACTATCAATATATAGCCCGTTGACTCGACGGCCAGACTTCGGTTGACTGCCACAACCAGACTTCTGGGGAATGTATCGCAATCCATGCGAATACATCGAGCGGCCCAGGGTACCCGCAATCCCTTTCGGGTAAACCGCAGACTTTGGAGGTGGTCGGAGGCACCGTGAAGAGCCCAATAAGGAAGATACTGAAAAATCGGCAAGCGGAAACTGATCGTGACAGACTGAAAGATTCCCCCCTGGAGACTCAGGAATGAACCTTGTGGAACGCGGTCAAGAGACTAAAGTCTTGCAGCACGCACTTTCCAGCGCATTTGCTGGGGAGCCCACATTCACCGTGATCGGCGGCGGGATCGGTAGCGGCAAAACCGAACTGATCCACTATGCCGCCGGCCTGGCGGCCGAGGCCGGCGTTTCCCACCTGCGAGCGACGAACTCGCCGCTACACGACTCTGTGCCGTTCGGCGTGGTGCGCCAACTCCTGCATCGACCACCCGTGGGCGATCGCGTTCCGTCATCAGTGGCGCGAAAACTGGACGACTTGGTGGACGAGGCGCTCTATGGCGAGGGGCAGAACCCGCCGCTCGGACAGATCCCTCTCACTCTCGGTAAGGAATTGTCGTCGGCGCTGGCGGATACTGTCCGTGACACGCCACTGCTAGTCACCGTCGACGACATCCACAACGCCGACTCCGCATCTTTGGGAGTTCTACAGCAAGTCATCGAGGGATGGCGCGGCGGCGGCCTGATGCTCGTGCTGAGCCAATCGCTGCATTGCGCGCCGGTGGACCCTTCATTCCATGTGGAAACGCTGCGTTCCCGTCTTTATGCGCGGCTGCGTCTGAATCCGCTGACGCGGGACGGAGTGCGCCGCCTGCTGTCGTCCCATATCGGCGAAAGCGCCGCCGAACGGCTGGCCGCCGATTACACGGACGCTTCCGGAGGGAATCCGCTTCTCCTGCGCTCCCTCATCGAGGATGCCAAGACCACCCCACCCGCCGCGGACTCGCCGGCCGTGGGCCGCGAATACCAGCAGTCCGTCCTGGCCTGCCTGCGGCGATGCAGCGACACGACGGTCGAGGCGGCCCAGGCGGCCGCCGTGCTGGCGACGTCGCGACGGCTGAGGTCGGCAACCCCGCTCCTGCTTGAGTACATGTTCGACGACGGACCGAGAAGCGCCAAGCAGTCGCTGACCGTCCTGGAAGAGGTCGGGATCCTCGGCCCGGACCGTACCTTCCGCCTCGACGCCGCCAGAACGGCGATCCTCAACGACCTGCCTCCCGAGCGGTACCGCGACCTCCGGGTCCGCGCTGTACACGCCATGCACCTCAAGGTCGGCCAGAACCATCGGAACGAGGCCATCCCCAACATGCTCGGCGACGCCACGTCGGGGACCTGGACGGTGGGCCTGCTGCTGGACGCGGCCGAGACGGACCTGGCCCAAGACGAGACGAGCAGCGCCATCGCCCATCTGGAACTGGCCCTGGGCGTCTGCCCCGATGAAGTGGAGCGGTCCAAGGTGGTCACGGGTCTCACCCGGGCCAAATGGCGGGTCGACCCGCTGACGGCGGCCCAGCACTTCGACACCCTGCTCGCAGCCGACGTCAGGGGCGATCTGACCTCCCGCGACTCCGTGACTCTCATGCACCATCTCGCCTGGCACGGCCAGGCCGAGAAGGTCGCCGAGGTGATAGAGCGGTCCTCGGCCGAGAAGGAAGCCGGCCAGACCGCCGAGATCGACTCGGCCTGCCAGCTCCTCGCCAACACCCTGCCGGGGCTGAAGCCGTTCCTCAACGGGCTCGACAAACCGTTCGGCCGGCGGCATCCGGGTGCGACGCCACTCAGCGTGCGGGCACGCGCGGGCGATTCCCTCGCTCAGCTGCTCGAAGGCGGCTCCCGCGCCGATGCGATCAGCACCGCGGAGCAGATCCTGCGGACGTCCCGGCTGACGGACTCCACCCTGGAGGCCCTGGAGGCGGCCTTGCTGATCCTCCTCTCCTGCGAGCGATTCGAGGCGGCGCGGTCGGCCTGCGACGCACTGCTGGAGGAGGCGACCAAGCGCGGCGTGCCGACCTGGCGGGCCGTGCTGGCGGCGCACCGGGCCGAGATCGCGCTCCGCGAGGGCGATCCCGCCGCGGCGGAGCGCCTGGCCGGCGACGCGCTGGCCGTGCTCCCCCCGCGCAGCTGGGGGGTGGCCATCGGCGCGCCGCTGGGCACGCTGGTGATGGCCACCACCCTTCTGGGCAACCTGGACGAGGCCGCGGCCCATCTGCAGCACGAGGTCCCCGACAGCATGTACCGCAGCCGGTACTGCCTCGGCTACCTGCTCGCCCGCGGCAACCACTACCTCGCCACCGGCGACGTCCAGGTGGCCCGCGCCGACTTCGAGTTCTGCGGCGCCCTGATGAAGGGGTGGCGCATGGAGTCGCCGGGCTTCCAACCCTGGCGGTCGTCGGCGGCCGAGGCCCTGGCCTACCTGGGCCGGACCCGAGAGGCGCGGGAGCTGCTCGACGAGCAGCTCGCTCTCGCCGACGAGGAGGACCGGCGGGTTCGCGGCATCACGCTGGCCATGCGGGCGCGGATCGAACCCGTGGGCAACCGCCCGCCGCTGCTGAACGAAGCCGTCGAGCTGCTCCGCGCGTCCGGCGACCGGTTCTGCACGAGCCGGGCCGTGCTCGAACTCGGCCACACCTTCCACGCACTCGGAGACGAGCGGCAGGCGCGCCTGCTGGAGGAGCGGGCCGAGGTCCTGACCACGAAGCTCCGCAGCGAACAGAGACCCGCCCCCGCACCCGACACCGGCGAGGCGCCCACCGGTGCGTCGTCGCTGACCAAGTCCGAACGCCGGGTCGCCGAACTCGCCGCGGAGGGACTGACGAACCGGGAGATCTCACGCCGGTTCTACATCACCATCAGCACCGTCGAGCAGCACCTCACCAACGTCTACCGCAAACTAAACGTCAAGACGCGCCTCGCGCTGCCCGACGGACTCGCCGGACACGCCGACGCCTCATGACCGACCCCGCGGGGACACCGCGGACCCGACACGCGCCCCGATCTCCTTCGCGGCGCGTGTCGGGTCCTCTGTGGGATAGAAGTGCCCGCCGGGCAGCCGGCACAGCTCGAATCCCGCCGACGTGTGCTCCCGCCAGCCCGCCAGGTCCTCGGCGCCGACCCGCACGTCGTCGTCGCCGACGAAGCCGACGACCGGGCACGACAGCGGCGCGCCCGGCTCGTAGGCGTAGGTCTCGGCGGCCGTGTAGTCGCCGCGGATGGCCGGCATCAGCGCGGCCAGCAGCTCCTCGTCCTCCAGCAGTGAGGGGTCCGTGCCGCTGAGGCGGCGCAGCTCGGCGACGATGCCCGCGTCGTCCAGCAGGTGGATGCCGTCGCTGCGGTGTGCACTGGGCGCGCACCGCGCCGAGGCCATCAGCATCCGGGGGCCGGCGCCCTCCTCCTCCAGGCGCCGGGCGACCTCGAACGCGACCGTCGCCCCCAGGCTGTGCCCGAAGTAGACGACGGGGGTGTCGTCCGCGGGCCGCAGCACCTCGCGCAGTTCGTCGGCGAGGCGGGACACGTCGTCGAGGGGCCGCTCGCGGTGCCGGTCCTGGCGCCCGGGGTACTGGACGGCGAGCACCTCCGTCTGCGGAGCGAGCAGCTTCGACAGCGGGAAGAAGTAGCTCGCCGCTCCCCCGGCGTGGGGGAAGAAGACGAGCCTCGCCGCGCCCTCCTCGGCGGTGTGGAAACTACGCAGCCACAGGTCCGCGTTCATGTCGGCTCCTTACCGATCCAGTCGTCGATGGCCGCCGCGGTCTCGCCGGAGTACTCCTCCAGGATGGAGAAGTGGGTCCCTCTGACGTCGATCGCGTCGTGCGGGAACTCCCACGAGGAGCGCCAGTCCTCTCCGTGGGTCTCGCGGGCGTCCTGCGTGAGCGGTTCACGCGCCCGCACCAGCAGCGTGCGGCACCGGGTGGGTTCGGGCACCCAGGCCCCGAACAGCCGCAGGTACCAGCCCATCGCGGTGAGCCGGTCGTCGGTGAGGGAGACGAACACCCCCTCGCGGTCGTGCATCCCGTCCATCAGCGCCAGACCGAACCGGGCCAGGATGTCGTTCTGCGGCGTGTAGGTGTCGACCAGCACCACCCCCGCGGGCGGGCAGCCGGTGCGCTCCAGGTAGGCGGCCACGGAGTTGGCGAACCAGCCCCCCGCCGACGAGCCGAGCAGCACGGGCGGCGTGTCGCCGGTGTCGGCGCGCACGGACTCGCCGAGGACCTCGATGGCGGCGCCGATGCTGCCCGGCAGGGGCTCGCCGTCGTTGAACCCCGGGCAGGGCAGCGCCGAGACGTCGCGGAGGCCGCGCAGGCCCGTGGCGAACCGGGCGTAGCCCTGGATGCCCGCGAGGGCCAGACACGAGGAGAAGCAGTACACCGGAGGTGCGGCCGCGCCCTGGGCCAGCTGGATGGCGGGGGTCGCCGGGCCGTCCTCGGCACCGGAGAACGACGGGCGCAGCGCGGCCGCCGCGTGCAGGAGGTCGAAGGCCTCGGCCCACTTGCCAGACTGGGTCGCCTGGGCGTACAGCGACATCAGCGTCGCGGAGGAACCCGCGCCCGCGGCGGGCTCGACCGGGCCGGAGCGGGGGCGCTCCGCCTCCGGCTCGTCCTCCACTCGGGCCAGCAGGTCGGCGGCGAGCTCGGCCGGGGTGGCGTGGTCGAAGACGAGGGTCGCGGGCAGCCGCAGCTCCAGCGCCTGCTGCAGGCGGTTGCGCAGGTCCACCGCCGACAGGGAGTCGAACCCGGCGTCGACCAGCGAGTGCTCCGTGCCCACGTCGCCGCTGCCCGGGTACCCGAGCACCGCCGCGGTGTGGGTGCGGACCAGGTCGACCACGGCGTCGCGCCGCTCGTCCGGCGACAGGCCGGTCAGGCGCCTGCGCGGGCTGTCCTCGGCCGGGGCGGCGCCGGCGGCCGCGGCGGCGCGCACGGGGGCCCGCACGAGGCCGCGCAGCAGGGTCGGCACCGACGCGTCGTGGTAGTTGGACCGCACGGTGTCCAGGTCGACGCGCATCGGTAGCGTGGCGGCGGTCTGCGACCGCAGGGCGGCGTCGAAGAGGGCGAGCCCGCCCTCCGGCTCCAGGGCCACCAGACCGGACCGCGACACCCGCTGGTCGTGTCCCGTGCCGCCGGCCATGCCGTCGCCGGCCCAGGGCCCCCAGGCCAGCGAGAAGGCGGGGACTCCTGCGCGCCGCAGCCGGACGGCGAAGGCGTCGAGGAACGCGTTGGCCGCGGCGTAGTTGGCCTGGCCCGCACCGCCGAAGACCCCGGCGGCGGAGGAGAAGCACACGAAGGCGTCGAGGTCCGCTTCCCGCGTCAACTCGCGGAGGTGCAGGGCGCCGTCGACCTTGGGGCGCAGCACGCCGTCGAGTCGTTCGGGGGTCAGCGCTGTGACGGTCCCGTCGTCGAGGACGCCGGCCAGGTGGACGACCGCGGTGAGCGGGTGGTCCGGGTCGACCTCGGCGAGGGCTCGGGCGAGGTCCGCGCGCGAGGAGGCGTCGCAGGCGACCAGGCGGGGTTCGGCCCCGGCTTCGGCCAGCTCGGCGCAGAACTCGGCGGCGCCGGGCGCCTCGGCGCCGCGGCGGCCCGTGAGCAGGAGGCGGCGGACGCCGTGCTCGGCGACCAGGTGGCGGCTGACGGCGCGGCCCAGGGCACCGGTGGCCCCCGTGACCAGGACCGTGCCCTCGGGGTCCAGGGTGACCCGCTCGGCCGCGGAGTCGCCGTCCGCACAGTCGCCGTCGGCGGCGACTGCCACGTCGAAGCGGGAGAGCCGGGGCGCCGAGGCGCGGCCGTTCCGGAGGGCGAGCACGGGACCCTCCGCCGCCGCGGCGGCGGGAAGAACGGCCCGGGTGGCGTCGGTGTCGTCGACGTCCAGCAGGCCGAACCGGCCCGGGTGCTCGCTCTGCGCGGAGCGGACCAGGCCGTGCAGGGCCGCTCCGGGGAGGTCGGCGAGGTCGTCCGCGCCGGTCTCCACGGCACCGGCGGTCACGAAGAGCAGGCGGGTGTCGGCCAGGGCCTCGGCCGCGACCCACTCCTGGACCAGGCCGAGGGCACGGCCGGTTGCTTCGCGGACGGCGCCGGCCGTGTCGCCGGTAAGGGCGCCGGCGACCGCGACGGCGACGTCCGGGGCGACGCTGCCCGTTTCGACCGTCCCGGCCAGCGCGTCGACGTCGGCGTAGGACTCGACCTGGGTGCCCGCCCGGGCGAGGGCGTCGCCCAGGCCGATCGGGTCGGGGCCGATCACGGCCGCCCGCCTCGGGGCCGCGGTCCCGGCCTCGGCGGCCTGCCAGTCGGGCCGGTACAGCGGGAGGGCGGAGGCGGCCGCCGCGGAGCCGGCGGTGCCCGCGGGCCGCAGCCAGAGGCGTTCCACCTCGGCCACTACAGAGCCCGCGCCGTCGGTGGCCAGCAGGCCGACACCGCCGCCGCCGACCGGGGCGATGCGCACCCGGATACCGCTCGCGCCGGTGGCGTGGATCCGCGCCCCGCTCCAGGAGAACGGCACCAGACCGCCGTCCAGCCCCTCCAGCTCGGCGAAGGCCAGCGCGTGCAGCGCCGCGTCCAGCAGCGCCGGGTGCAGCACGAACTCTTGGGCCTGCTCCCGCACCGGTTCGGGCAGCGCCACGTCGGCGAAGACCACCCGGCCGCCGTCGGCGGCGGCCTCCGAATCGCCGGGCTTCCGGGTCCAGACCCGCTGCAGTCCCTGGAACGCCGGGCCGTAGCCGAAGCCGCCCTCGGCCAGCCGGTCGTAGAGACCATCGACCACGGCCTCCTCCGCCGTCTCCGGGATCGCGGTGACGGCGGCCGCCTCGGGGGCCGGGGGGCCTGCCTCGGCGGCCAGGGCTCCTTCGGCGTGGCACCGCCAGGCGGCCTGCTCGTCGGCGGCCGAGCGCGAGTACACCGCGATGCCCGGCCGCTCGCCCTGCTCGACCACCACCTGCAACTCGACCTCGCCGCGGGGCGGCAGCACCAGCGGCTGCTGCAGGGTCAACTCCTCGACCCCGCCGCAGCCCGCCCGCAGCGCCGCGTGCAGCCCCAGCTCCAGCAGCGCCGTACCCGGCACCCACACCCGGCCGCCCACCGCATGATCGGCCAACCACGGGTGCGAGGCCACCGACACCCGGCCCGTCCACACCACACCCCGGCCGTCGGCCAGCTCCACCATGCCCGGCACCAGTCCGTGGCCCGACTCGGCCACGGCCCCGGCGTTGCCGGGTTCCAGCCAGAACCTTTGCCGCTGGAACGCATAGGTCGGCAGCTCAATCCGAGCCGCGCGCTCCGCGCTGTGCGCGTCCAGCGCCCCGACCACCTCCCGCCAGTCGACCGGCGTCCCGTCGACCCACAGGTCGGCCACCGCACCCAGCACGGCCTCGACCTCGCCGCGGCCCCGCCGCAGCGCCGCGACCAGCACCGCGTCATCGGAGTCCGCCGCCCCCAGGCAGGCGCCCACCTGCGAGACCAGTCCTCCGTCCGGTCCGACCTCGACGAAGCGCGAAGCCCCGGCTTCGGCCATCGCCCCCACCCCGTCGGCGAAACGCACCGTCTGGCGCACATGGCGCACCCAGTACTCCGGCGAGCACAGCTCGTCGGACACGGCCACGCCGCCCGACACGTTGGAGACCACGCCCAACCGGGGCGGGGAGAACTCCACCTCCTCCAGCACCCGCCGGAAGTCGTCCAGCATCGGCTCCATCAGCGCCGAGTGGAACGCCCGGCCCACACTCAGCCGTCTGGTCTTGCGGCCCTGTTCCCGCAGCCGCTCCGCGACCGCCTCCACCGCCTGCTCCGCACCGGAGACCACCACCGACTCCGGTGCGTTGACCGCGGCGAGGGCGACCTCGTCCGCCCGGTCCTCCAGCAGAGGCCGCACCTCCTCCTCCGCGGCCTGCACCGAGAGCATCGCGCCGCCCTCGGGCAACTCCTCCATCAACCGACCCCGCGCCGCCACCACCCGCGCCGCATCGGCCAACGACCACACACCCGCCACATGCGCCGCCGCCAACTCCCCCACCGAATGCCCCATCACACACCCGGGCTCGACCCCCCACGACTCCAACAACCGGAACAGAGCCACCTCCACCGCGAACAACCCCGCCTGCGCGAACACCGTCCGCTCCAACACCCGCGCGTCCTCGCCCCACACGACATCCCGCACCCCGCTACCGAGGTGGCCCTCCAACTCCGCCACCGCCGCGTCGAACACCTCGGCGAACACCGAAAACCGCCCATGCAGCTCGCGGCCCATCCCCAACCGCTGCGCACCCTGCCCCGAGAACACCACCCCGACCCTGCCCGCACGGGCCCGGCCCACCACACCGCGCACCGGCGCCGCACCCGCGGCCACCGCATCCAGCCCCGCACTCACCTCCTCCGCGTCCGACCCGAGCACCACCGCCCGCTCCTCGAAACCACTGCGCCCCGCCAGCCCCGCAGCCGCAGCCCCCACATCCACACCAGGCGCCTCCCGCCCGAACCGCGCCAACCGCTCCGCCTGCCCCCGCAGACCCGACACACCCCGCCCCGACACCACCCACGGCACCACCGGCACCTCTCCACCGGGCTCCGCCGACCCCGCCGGCCCGCCCTCGAAAACAGGCGCCTCCTCCACCGGCGCCTCCTCCAGCACCACATGCGCGTTCGTCCCGGAGAACCCGAACCCCGAAACCGCCGACCGCCGGGGGCGGCCGTCGCGCTCCCAGGCGCGCGTCCGGGTCAGCAGCCGCACCTCGCCGCCCGACCAGTCGACGGCGGGGGTCGGCTCGTCGGCGTGCAGAGTCCGCGGCAGGGTTTCGTGCCGCAGGGCCTGGATCATCTTGATCACGCCGCCCACGCCGGCCGCGCCCTGGGTGTGGCCGATGTTCGACTTCAGCGAGCCCAGCCACAGCGGGCGCCCGCGCTCCCGCCCGTAGACACCCATGAGCGCCTGGGCCTCGATCGGGTCGCCCAGGCTCGTCCCGGTCCCGTGCGCCTCCACCGCGTCGACCTCGTCGGGAGTGATCCCGGCGTCCTCCAGCGCCGCGCGCACCACCCGCTGCTGGGCGGGCCCGTTGGGCGCCGTCAAGCCGCTCGACGCGCCGTCCTGGTTCACCGCGGAGCCGCGCACCAGCCCCAGCACCCGGTGCCCCAGGCGCCGCGCCCGCGACAGCCGTTCGACCGCGAGCATGCCGACGCCCTCGCCCCAGCCGGTACCGTCCGCGTCGGCGGAGAACGCCTTGCACCGGCCGTCCAAGGCCAGGCCTTTCTGCCGGCTGAAGTCGGTGAACGCGACGGGGGTGGACATGACCATCGACCCGCCGACCAGCGCCAGCTCGCACTCCTCGCGGCGCAGCGCCTGCGCGGCCAGGTGCAGCGCGACCAGCGACGACGAACACGCGGTGTCCACCGTCAGCGCCGGACCCTCGAAGCCGAAGGTGTAGGACACCCGGCCCGACGCGATGCTGCCCGCGTTTCCGGCGCCGAGATAGCCTTCGAGGTCGTCGGGCACCCGGTTCAGCCGACGCGAGTAGTCCTGATACATCACCCCCGCGAACACGCCGGTCGCGCTGCCCCGCAGGTCCCGCGGGTCGACGCCGGTGTTCTCCAGCGCCTCCCACGCCGTCTCCAGCAGCAGCCGCTGCTGCGGGTCCATGCCCAGCGCCTCGCGCGGCGAGATGCCGAAGAAGGCGGCGTCGAAGTCGTAGGCGCCGTCGACGAACCCGCCTTCGAGTGCGTACGACGTCCCGGGGGCAGCGCCCTCGGGGTCGTGGATCGCCTCCAGGTCCCAGCCGCGGTCCTCCGGGAAGGGGGTGATCGCGTCGCGCTCGGAGGCCACCAGGTCCCACAGCTCGCCGGGAGTGGTGACGCCGCCGGGATAGCGGCAGGCCATGCCCACGACCGCGATCGGCTCCCGGGCGTCGTCCTCCACCTGCTTGAGCTGTTCGCGCGTGCGGTGGAGGTCGGCCGTGACCTTCTTCAGGTAGCTGCGAAGCTTCTCTTCACTCATCAGATATTCCGAGCTCCTGGTCGATAAAGGCGAACATCTCGTCGTCGCTGGCGGACTCGATCCGGGTGGCCGTGGCGCCCTCCTCCGCGCCGCCTCCGTTCTCCTGCACGCTGTCGAGTACGGCCCGCAGCCGGGCCAACCGGTCGCGTCCCGCACCGTTTTCGGCGAATCCGCGGATGCGCTGCTCCAGCTCGTCCAGCTCAGCGCGGGCGCGGGCCTCGGGATCAGGCAGCAGCTCGCCGCAGAGGTACTCCCCGATGGCGGCAGCGGTCGGGTAGTCGAAGAGGAGCGTCACCGGAAGCCGCAGCCCGGTGGCCTTGTTCAGCCGGTTGCGCAGCTCCACGGCGGTCAGCGAGTCGAATCCGGCGTCGAGCAGGCCCTGCTCGGAATCGATCGCCTCAGCGCCGGCGTAACCGAGTACCGCCGCCGCGGTGCCGCGGACCAGCTCCCGCACCGTGTTGCGGCTCTCGGTTTCGGGCAGCGCGGCCAGCCGGTCCGCGAGGGACTCGGCGGGGCCCGCGACAGGCGCGGCGGGCGCGGGGACGTCGGCCACCAGTGCGGGGACGGCGCCCCTTCGCTCGCCGGTGCCCGGTGCGAGCGCGCTCAGCACCGGGGGGAGGAGTCCGTCCTGTGCGGCCCTGCGCAGCGCGGCCGTGTCGAGCCGCACCGGGGCGACGACCGGTTCGGCCGTGCGCAGCGCCGCGTCGAAGAGGGCGAGCGCCTCCGCCGACTCCATCGGCTCCACGCCGGAGCGGGCGACGCGCCGCAGGTCGGCTTCGCCGAGCTTCTCCGTCATGCCGCTGCTCTGGGCCCACAGACCCCACGCCATCGACGTGACGGGCGCGCCTTCACCGCGCAGCCGGGTGGCGAGGGCGTCCAGGGCGGCGTTGGCGGCGGCGTAGGCGCCCTGCCCGGCGCCGCCGAGGGTGCCCGACACCGACGAGAAGAGGACGAACGCCGCGGGATCCAAGTGGCGGACCTGCTCCCAGACGGTGACGGCGCCGTCGATCTTCGGGCGCAGGACGGTGGCGATCCGCTCCGGGGTGAGGCCCGAGACGACACCGTCGTCGAGGACTCCCGCGGCGTGCACCACGGCCTTCAGCGGCAGGTCCGCGGGTATCCCGCCGACCACCTCGGCCACGGCGCCGGGGTCGGTCGTGTCGCAGGCGGCGACGGTGACCCGGGCGCCCAGGGCGGCCAACTCCGCGCGCAGTTCGGGCATGCCGGGCGCCTCGGCGCCGCGGCGGCCGGTGAGGACGAGGCTGCGCACACCGTGGTGCTCGGCGAGGTGCCGGGCGATCAGGGCGCCGAGGCCGCCGGTGGCGCCGGTGATCAGCACGGTTCCGTCGGTGTCGGGGAGCACGGCGCTGTCGTCCGGCGGCGCGGGGACAAGCCGCCGGGCCCGGACGGTGTCGTCCTCCACTCGTAGCTCCGCCTCCCCGCGCGCGGCCAGAAGCGACTCCGCCGCGGAACCGGCGTCGTCGGCGACGGCGAGCACGAAGCGGTCCGGATACTCGTTCTGCGCGGATCGGACCAGCCCCCACACCGCCGCCGTGACGATGTCGTCGTCGGCGGGCGGGCCGGTCGCGACGAACGCCAGGCGCGCGTCGGCGAACCGCTCGTCGGCGAGCCAGGCCTGCACCAGCGCGAGCGCCCAGCCGGTCGCCTGCCGCGCCGCCTCCGGCGCGGCGGCGAGTTCGCCGGTCCACGGCTTGTGCGGGATCGCCACCAGTTCGGGTACGGGGTCGGGGAGGTCGCGCAGGGACTCGGCGCCGGCGCCGGCCTCCAGCACAGCGGGCCGCGCGGACCCCGCCCATCCGACATCGACGGCCTGCCAGTCGGGCCGGTACAGCGGGAGGGCGGAGGCGGCCGCCGCGGAGCCGGCGGTGCCCGCGGGCCGCAGCCAGAGGCGTTCCACCTCGGCCACCGCAGAGCCCGCTGCGTCGGTGGCCAGCAGGCCGACACCGCCGCCGCCGAGCGGGACGATGCGCACGCGCACCGTTGCGGCACCCGCGGCGTAGACCCGCACCCCGCTCCAGGAGAACGGCAGCAGCCCGCCGTCCAGCCCCTCCAGTTCGGCGAAGGCCAGCGCGTGCAGCGCCGCGTCCAGCAGCGCCGGGTGCAGCACGAACTCCTGGGCCTGCTCCCGCACCGGGTCGGGCAGCGCCGCCTCGGCGAACACCGCCCCGTCACCGGTGGACGCGTCGGTCCAGACCCGCTGGAGACCCTGGAACGCCGGGCCGTAGCCGAAGCCGCCCTCGGCCAGCCGGTCGTAGAGACCCTCGGCGGACAGCTCCTCGGCCGTCTCCGGCACGCCCGCCGAGGTCGGCGGGCTTCCCGCGTCCGTCGCCAGGGTTCCTTCGGCGTGGCACCGCCAGGCGGCCTGCTCGTCGGCGGCCGACCGCGAGTACACCGCGATACCCGGCCGCTCGCCCTGCTCGACCACCACCTGCAACTCCACCTCACCGCGAGGCGGCAGCACCAGCGGCTGCTGCAGCGTCAGCTCCTCGACCCCGCCGCAGCCCGTCCCCAGCGCCGCGTGCAGCCCCAGCTCCAGCAGCGCCGTACCCGGCACCCACACCCGGCCGCCCACCGCATGATCGGCCAACCACGGATGCGAAGCCACCGACACCCGGCCCGTCCACACCACACCCCGGCCGTCGGCCAGCTCGACCGCCCGGTCCACCAGCCCGTGCCGGTTCCGCGCCTCCGCGTCAGAGCCGCCGGCCTCCAGCCAGAACCTTTGCCGCTGGAACGCATAGGTCGGCAGCTCGATCCGAGCCGCGCGCTCCGCGCTGTGCGCGTCGAGCGCCCCGACCACCTCCCGCCAGTCGACCGGCGTCCCGTCGACCCACAGGTCGGCCACCGCACCCAGCACGGCCTCGACCTCGCCGCGGCCCCGCCGCAGCGCCGCGACCAGCACCGCGTCATCGGAGTCCAGGCACGCCTGGACCTGCGAGACGAGGCTGCCGTCCGGTCCGACCTCGACGAAGCGCGAGACCCCGGCCTCGGCCATCGCCCCCACCCCGTCGGCGAAACGCACCGTCTGGCGCACATGGCGCACCCAGTACTCCGGCGAGCACAGCTCGTCGGACTCGGCCACGCCGCCCGACACGTTGGAGACCACGCCCAACCGGGGCGGGGAGAACTCCACCTCCTCCAGCACCCGCCGGAAGTCGTCCAGCATCGGCTCCATCAGCGCCGAGTGGAATCCGCGGCTCACCCGCAGTCGGCGCACGCGGTGGCCGTCGTCGCCCAGAATCCGTTCGACCTCGTCGACGGCGCTCTCCGCACCCGAGACCACCGCGGAGTGCGGCCCGTTGACCGCCGCGACGTCCACCCGGCCGCCGGCCTCGGCCACGGCGTGCACCACCCCCGCGACCCGTTCCTCTCCGGCGTCCACCGAGAGCATCGCGCCGCCCTCGGGCAACTCCTCCATCAACCGACCCCGCGCCGCCACCACCCGCGCCGCATCGGCCAACGACCACACACC
This sequence comes from Streptomonospora litoralis, assembly GCF_004323735.1. Classification (GTDB taxonomy): domain Bacteria; phylum Actinomycetota; class Actinomycetes; order Streptosporangiales; family Streptosporangiaceae; genus Streptomonospora; species Streptomonospora litoralis. The sequence goes on from NZ_CP036455.1 coordinate 3,573,954, forward strand.
CGCCACATGCGCCGCCGCCAACTCCCCCACCGAATGCCCCATCACACACCCGGGCTCGACCCCCCACGACTCCAACAACCGGAACAGAGCCACCTCCACCGCGAACAACCCCGCCTGCGCGAACACCGTCCGCTCCAACACCCGCGCGTCCTCGCCCCACACGACATCCCGCACCCCGCTACCGAGGTGGCCCTCCAACTCCGCCACCGCCGCGTCGAACACCTCGGCGAACACCGAGAACCGCCCATGCAGCTCGCGGCCCATCCCCAACCGCTGCGCACCCTGCCCCGAGAACACCACCCCGACCCTGCCCGCACGGGCCCGGCCCACCGCACCGCGCACCGGCGCCGCACCCGCGGCCACCGCATCCAGCCCCGCACTCACCTCCTCCGCGTCCGACCCGAGCACCACCGCCCGCTCCTCGAAACCACTGCGGCCCGCCAGCCCCGCAGCCACAGCCCCCACATCCACACCAGGCGCCTCCCGCCCGAACCGCGCCAACCGCTCCGCCTGCCCCCGCAGACCCGACACACCCCGCCCCGACACCACCCACGGCACCACCGGCACCTCTCCACCGGGCTCCGCCGACCCCGCCGGCCCGCCCTCGAAAACAGGCGCCTCCTCCAGCACCACATGCGCGTTCGTACCGGAGACGCCGAACGAGGAGACACCCGAGCGCCGCGACCGCCCGTTGCGCTGCCAGGGTGCGGACTCGGTGAGCACGGCGAGAGGGCCGGACTCCCAGTCGATGTGCGGCGACGGCCGCTCGGCGTGCAGGGTCTTGGGCAGCCGCTCGTGCTGCAGGGCGAGCGTCATCTTGATGACCCCGGCGATCCCCGACGCCGCCTGCGTGTGGCCGATGTTGGACTTCAGCGAGCCCAGCCGCAGCGGCCGCTCCCGGCCGTTCTCCCCGTACACCTGCGCGAGCGCCTGGGCCTCGATCGGGTCGCCCAGGCTCGTGCCGGTCCCGTGCGCCTCCACCGCGTCGATGTCGTCCGGCCCGAGTCCCGCGTCCTCCAGCGCCGCGCGCACCACCCGCTGCTGGGAGGGCCCGTTGGGCGCCGTCAGGCCGTTGCTCGCGCCGTCCTGGTTGACCGCGGAGCCGCGCACCAGCCCCAGCACCCGGTGGCCCCGGCGCCGCGCTTGGGACAGCGGCTCCAGCAGGACGAGGCCGACCCCCTCGGCCCAGCCCGCCCCGTCGGCGTCGGCGGAGAACGCCTTGCACCGGCCGTCGGGTGCCATGGCGCGCTGCCGGCTCCACTCCACGAACGTGTCCATCGAGGACATCACGACGACGCCGCCGGCGAGCGCCAGGGTGCACTCGCCGCGCCGCAGCGCCTGGACCGCCAGGTGCAGCGCCACCAGCGACGACGAGCACGCGGTGTCCACCGTCAGCGCCGGACCTTCGAAGCCGAACATGTAGGAGATCCGGCCGGACGCCACGCTGCTCGCGCTGCCCAGGGCCAGGTAGCCCTCGTGCTCGCTGGGCTGAGAGACCCGGGCACCGTAGTCGTTGTAGCTGGCGCCCACGTAGACGCCGGTCGGGCTGCCCTTGAGGGTCCGCGGGTCGATGCCCGCCCGCTCGAACGCCTCCCACGCCGTCTCCAGCAGCAGCCGCTGCTGCGGGTCGGTGGTCAGGGCCTCGCGCGGCGAGATGCCGAAGAAGGCGGCGTCGAAGTCGGCGGCGCCGCGCAGGAATCCGCCGCCCTGGACGTAGTAGGTGCCGGGGGTGTCGGGGTCGGCGTCGTAGAGGCCGTCGACGTCCCAGCCGCGGTCGCGCGGGAACGGACCGACCGCATCACCGCCCGCGTCGAGCAGCCGCCACAGGTCCTCGGGCGTGCTGACGCCGCCGGGCAGGCGGCAGCTCATCGCCACGATGGCGATCGGCTCTTCGGCCGCGGCCGCCGTCGCCGCCGGGGGTGCCGCCGCGGCCTCCTCGACCGCCTCGCCCGATCCGCCGGGCAGCGCCTCGGAAAGGTGCCGGATGAGCTCGTCGGCCGTCGGGTAGTCGAAGACGAGCGTGACCGGCAGAGTCAGGCCAGTCGCCGCGGCCAGCCGGTTGCGCAGGTCGACGGCGGTGAGCGAGTCGAAGCCCAGCTCGCGGAACGCGCGGTCGGTGGCCAGGGTCGCGGCGTCGTGCCCGAGGGCGGCCGCGACCTCGCCGACGACGAGGTCGGTGAGCGCCCGCTCGCGCTCCTCGCCGTGCAACCGCGTCCAGCGGCCGCCGTCGTCGCCGTCCGCCTGCCGCGCGGGCGCCCGCCGCTCCTTGACGGCGGGGATCTCGCTGACGACGGGGCTGTCTCCGGTCAGCGGGGAGGAGGCGGTCAGCAGCGCCCAGTCCACGTCGGCGACGGCCACGGCGGTGTCGCCGCTGCCGACGGCCCGGCCCATCGCCTCGACGGCGCGGTCGGGCGGCATGGCGGGCATGCCGGTGCTGCGCAGCCGGGCGGCGGTCTCCTCGTCGACGAGGCCGCCGCCGTCCCAGGCGCCCCACGCGATCGCGGTGGCCGGCAGGCCGTGGTCCCGGCGGTGCCGGGCGAGCGCGTCGAGGTAGGCGTTGGCGGCCGCGTAGGCGCCCTGGCCGGGGCCGCCGAGCGTGCCCGCGAAGGAGGAGAAGAGCACGAACGCCGAGAGGTCGCGGTCGCGGGTCAGCTCGTGCAGGTTGCGGGCGGCGGCGACCTTGGGGGCGAAAACGGCGTCGCACCGCTCGCCGGTGAGGCCGTCCAGCAGGCCGTCGTCGAGCACGCCGGCGGCGTGGACGACGGCGTCCAGCGAGGGCAGTGTCTCCAGCAGCTCGGCGAGGGCGTCGGGGTCGGCCGCGTCGCAGGCGGCGACGGTCGCCTCCGCGCCCAGCTCGGCGAGTTCGGCGCGCAGCTCCTCGGCGCCCGGCGCCCGCGGGCCGCGCCGGCCGGTGAGGACGATGTGCTCGGCGCCGTTGCGGGCCAGCCACCGGGCCACGTGGCCGCCGAGGGCGCCGGTTCCGCCGGTGACCAGGACCGTGCCCGCCGGGGTCCACCGCTGCGCGGCCGGGGAGGCGGGGACCAGCCGCCGCGCATAGGTGCCCGAGGCGCGGACGGCGACCTGGGGTTCGCCCGCGGCGCCGGCCAGCACCGCGGCCAGGCGGGAAGCCGCGGGGGCGGCGAGCCGTTCGGGGAGGTCGACGAGCCCGGCCCAGAAGTGGGGGTGCTCGACGGCCGCGATCCGGCCCATCCCCCAGGCGGCGGCCTGGTCCGGCGCGGTCAGCGTGTCGCCGGGGCGCACGGCCACCGCGCCGCTGGTGGCCGTCCACAGCGGGACCTGGCCGCCGGTGTCGCCGAGGGCCTGCACCAGCGCGGTGTTCAGGGTGGTCCCGGTGCTGCGCCCGGACGCCGCGACCGGTTCGTCGGCGAGGGCGAGCAGGGAGAGCGCGCCCGCGGGCGCCCCGCAGGCGCGCAGCCGCTCCGCGATCGAGGCGCGGTCGTCGTGTGCCGCGTCCAGCTCGACCGGTACGGGCCGGGCGCCGTGCGTGCGCAGGGCCTCCAGCACGTCCTCGACGAGGGGCGCGCCGCCGCGGCCGGCGGGGACGGCGACCAGCCAGTCGCCCCGGAGCGCGGGTGCCTCGGTGCCGCTGTCGGCGGGCCGCCAGGCGACCTGGTAGCGCCAGGTGTCGGTCTCGGAGGGCGCTGCGGCCCCGGGTGCCGGGGCGTCGAGCCAGTAACGGCCCCGCTCGAAGGGGTAGGTGGGCAGGTCGACGGTGCGGCCGCCGGGCAGCAGCCGGTCCCAGCCCACGGCGACGCCGCTGACGTGCAGTTCGCACGCCGAGCGCAGGAACCGGTCGAGCCCGCCCTCGTCGCGGCGGAGCGTGCCGACCACCACGGCGGAATCCAGCCGCCCCTGGTCGGCGAGCGTCTCACTGATTGCGGGTGTCAGCACGGGGTGCGGGCTGACCTCCAGGAACACGTCGTGGCGGTGGTCGGCGAGCAGCCGCGTCACGTGCTCCAGCTCCACGGGGCGGCGCAGGTTGCGGTACCAGTACTCCGGCCCCACCGCCGACAGCCGCAGCCGGTCGGCGGTGACGGTGGAGTAGAACGGGATCTCCCCGTCGTGGTGGGCGACGGGCGCGAGGGCGTCGAGGAGTTCGTCGTGCAGGAGTTCCACGTCGGCCGAATGGGAGGCGTAGTCGACCGGGACCCGCCGGGTGCGTGTGCCGTCCTCCTCCAGTTCGCGGGCGAGGTCCGCCAGCTCCTCGGCGGGACCCGACACCACGGTGGAGGCGGCGCCGTTCGCGGCGGCCAGCGACAGCGCGGAGCGGCGCTCCAGCAGCGAGCGGACGCGCTCGGGCGGCAGCGCCACCGACATCATGCCGCCCCCGCCGGCGATCCGCGTCAGCGCCCGGCTGCGCAGGGCCACCACGCGGGCGGCGTCGTCCAGGGAGAGCGCGCCCGCCACGCACGCGGCGGCGATCTCGCCCTGGCTGTGGCCGATGACCGCGTCGGGCTCGACACCGGCGGCGCGCCACATGGCGGCCAGCGACACCATGACGGCGAACAGCACGGGCTGGACCCGGTCCACCCGCTCCATCCAGGCGGTGTCCTCGTCTTCCAGCAGTTCCAGCAGGGACCAGCCGGTGAAGGGGGCGAGGGCGCGGTCGCACTCGGCCATCCGCTCGGCGAACTCCGCGGACTCGGCCACCAGCCGCCCGGCCATGCCGGCCCACTGCGACCCCTGGCCGGGGAACATGAACACGACGCGGCGGTCCAGGCCGCGGCGGACGGTGCCGCGGACGACCTCGCCGTCGGCGGCCCCGCCGGCGACGGCGGCAAGCCCGGCGCGCAGGTCGGCCGTGCCGGTGCCGACGACCGCGGCGCGGTGCTCGAAGGCGGTCCGCGCCGTGGCGAGGGTGTAGGCGACATCCAGCGGGTCGGGGTCGTCGGCGAGCCGCGTGCGCAGCTCCGCCGCCTGGCGGCGGAGCGCGTCGCCGGTGCGGGCGGACAGCACCAGGGGCAGGGCCGCGGGCCTCGCCGCGGGCCGGTCGGCCGCCTCCTCGGTTGCTTCCTCGGGCGGCGCCTCGCGCAGGATGACGTGCGCGTTGGTGCCGCTGACGCCGAAGGAGGAGATGCCGGCGGTGCGGGGTGCGCCTGCGCGCGGCCAGGGCCGCGCCTCGCGCAGCGGCGCGACCACCCCGTCCGACCAGTCCACGTTGGGCGAGGGCTCGTCGGCGTGCAGCGTCCGGGGGTACACGCCGTGCCGCGCGGCCTGCACCGTCTTGATGATGCTCAGCACGCCCGCGGCGGCCTGCGCGTGGCCGATGTTGGACTTCAGCGAGCCGATCCACAGCGGCCGCTCGGGTGAGCGGTCGCGGCCGTAGGTGGCGAGCAGGGCTTCGGCTTCGATGGGGTCGCCCAGCGAGGTTCCGGTGCCGTGGGCCTCGACCGTGTCCACGTCGGCGGGTTCGAGTCGGGCGTTGGCCAGGGCCTGGCGGATGACCCGCTGCTGGGCGACGCCGTTCGGGGCGGCCATGCCGTTGCTCGCGCCGTCCTGGTTGATCGCGCTGCCGGCGACGACGGCGAGGACGGGGTGGCCGTTGCGGCGGGCGTCGGAGAGCCGCTCCAGCAACAGGGTCCCGGCGCCCTCGCCCAGCCCCATGCCGTCGGCGTCGGCGGAGAACGCCTTGCACCGGCCGTCGCGGGCCAGGGCGCGGTGCCGGCTGAATCCGACCAGCGAGATGGGCGCCGACATCACCGCGGCGCCGCCGACGACGGCGAGCGCGCATTCGCGGCGGCGCAGGGACTGCATCGCCAGGTGCAGCGCGACGAACGACGACGAGCAGCCGGTGTCGAGGGTGATGGCGGGCCCCTCCAGGCCCAGCGTGTAGGCGAGGCGGCCGGAGATCACGCTGGTGGACATACCGGTCACCAGGTGGCCCTGCAGCCCGTCGGGGAGGTCGCGCCAGCCCTCGCCGTAGCCCTGCCAGGCGGCGCCGAGGAAGACGCCGGTGGAGGAGCCGCGCAGCGTCTGCGGCAGCACACCCGCCCGCTCGAACAGCTCCCAGGAGGTCTCCAAAAGCAGCCGCTGCTGGGGGTCCATGGCCTCGGCCTCGCGGGGGGCGATCCCGAAGAAGCCCGGGTCGAACCGGCCGGCCCCGTCGAGGAAGCCGCCCTCGGTGACGTAGCAGGTGCCCTGGTGGTCGGGGTCGGGGTGGTAGAGGCGGTCGAGGTCCCAGCCGCGGTCGCCGGGCAGGGGGCCGACGGCGTCGCGCTCGGCGGCCACGAGGTCCCACAGCTCCTCCGGGGACGACACCCCGCCCGGGCACCGGCAGCTCATGGAGACGATCGCGACCGGTTCGTTGTCGGCCTGCTTGAGCCGTTCGTTCTCCCGTACGGAGGCGCGCAGCGCCGCGACGAGCTGCTCGTTGCCCTCAGTCATCCTTCACCTCGTTGTGTCTCGCTCCGGAGTGCCAGCTGGACCAGCGAGTCGACGTCCATGTCCCCGATCTCGTCGGGTCCGGCGTCGGGGACGGGCGCCCGGTCCGCGTCGCCGCCCTCGCCGCCGCCGCTGTCCCCTGCGGGCAGGAGCAGCCCGCCGATGTGGGTGGCGAGGGCCGCCGCGTTCGGGTGGTCGAAGACGACGGTGACCGGAAGGCGCAGGCCGGTGGCGGTGGTGAGCCGGTTGCGCAGGTCGACCGCCGTCAGGGAGTCGAATCCGAGCTCGCGCAGCGCCCGGTCCGGGTCCACCTCGTCGGGTCCGGCGTAGTCCAGCACCGCGGCGATCCGGGAGCGCACCAGCTCCGACAGCGCGCGGGCGCGGTCCACCGGGCGCATGCCGGCCAGGCGCTCGGCGAGGGAGGACTCCCCCGCTTCGCCGGCCTCCTCCCGATCGCGGCGCAGGGCCGACTCCGCTTCGGGGATCGTCTCCAGCAGCGGGCTGGGCCGGGCCATGGTGAAAACGGGCGCGAAGCTCTCCCAGTCCACCTCGGCGAGGACCTCGACCGCGCGGTCGTCGTCGAGGACGCGGTGGAACCCCTCCAGCGCGGCTGCGGGGTCCATGAACGGGATGCCGCGGCTGCGCAGCTGCTCCTCGGCCAGGCCGGCCGCCATGCCGCCGCCGTCCCGGGGCGCCCAGATGCCCCACACGACCGAGCGCCCGGGCAGCCCGCGCCCGCGGCGGCTGTCGGCGAGCCCGTCCAGGTAGGCGTTGGCGGATGCGTAGGCGCCGTGCTCGCCGCTGCCCCAGGCCGCCGAGATCGACGAGAACAGCACGAACTCGTCCAGCTCGCCCGGTTCGGAGAACAGCTCGTCGAGCACGTCGGCGCCGGCGATCTTGGCGTAGGTGGTGTCGGCGTACTCGCCCGTGTCGGTCGCGTCCAGGGCGCGGAGCACGCCCGCGCCGGCCATGTGCAGCACGGCGCGGACGGGGCGGCCCCGCTCGGCGGCGCGCTCCCGGATGGCGGCGAACGCGTCGCGGTCGGCGGCGTCGCAGGCCGCGATCTCCACGTCGGTGCCCAGCTCGCGCAGCTCGGCGGCGAGCGCCTCGGCGCCGGGAGCGGCCCCACCGCGCCGGGAGGTCAGCACCAGGCGGGGCGCCCCCAGTTCGGCCAGCCACCGGGCGACCTGGGCGCCGACGCCTCCGGTTCCGCCGGTCAGCAGGACGGTGTCGCGGGGCCGCCAGCGCGGCGCCCGCTGCGCGGCGGCGTCGACGCGGCGCAGCCGCCTGCCGTAGGCCGCCGGCGACCGCACGGCGATCTGGTCCTCGGTACCCGCCAGCAGCGCCCCGGCGAACCGGCGGGCGGCCGAATCGGAGAGCGCCGCGTCGGCGGGCAGGTCGACGAGGCCGCCCCACCGGTCGGGCAGCTCCAGCGCGGCCACCCGGCCCAGCCCCCATACGGCGGTCTGGTCGGGGGCCGCCACGTGCTCGGTGTCGCCGACGGCCGCGGCGCCGCAGGTGGCCGCCCACAGCCGGGCGTCGATCCCGGAGTCGGCAAAGGCCTGGACGCAGGTGAAGGTCGAGGCGAGCGCGCGCGGCAGCCCCGGGTGACCGGGCTGCTCGCCGCGGTCGAGCGCGAGGAGGGAGACGACACCGGCGACGCCGCCGGCCGCGGCGTCGCGCAGCCGCGCGCCCAGGGCTGCGCGGCCCTCCTCCGCCTCGGCGAGGACGATCCGCTCGACTCGGGCGCCGTGCCGCCCCAGCTGGTCGGCGATCCCGCGACGCAGGTCGTCCCAGCCGCCGCGCTCGTGGTCGAGCAGCAGCCACCGGCCCGACAGCCGCGGCCCGGCCGCCTCCTGCAGCGGGACCCAGGACTCGTGGTAGCGCCAGGTGTCGGTGTCCCTGCGCCGGCGGTGGCGCTCGCGCCAGCGGGCGAGGGCGGGCACGGCGGCGCTGAAGGGCTGCGCGGGGTCGATGCCGAGGTTCTCGGCGAGGGTCTGCGGGTCGGCGGTGCTCACCATCTCCCAGAACTCCGCGTCGGCCTCCGCGCCGGCCGCACCGTCGGGGCTCCCCGCGTCGTCGGGCTGTGCGGCCTCCATCCAGTAGCGCCGCCCCTGGAAGGCGTAGGTCGGCAGGTCGGTCGGGGCGCCGCCGAGGTCGGCGAGGACGGCGGGCCAGTCGACGCCGACGCCGCGGGTGTGCAGGTGGCTCGCCGAGGCCAGGAACCGGTGCAGGTCACCCTCGTCGCGGCGCAGCGTGCCGCCGGTGACGGCCCGGGCCGTGTCGAGCCGGTCCAGGGTCTCCTCGATCGCGGGCAGCACCACCGGGTGCGGGCTGACCTCGGCGAAGGTGGTGTGTCCGGTGCGGGACAGGGCGTGCACGGCCGCGTCCAGCTCCACGGTGGCGCGGAGGTTGCGGTACCAGTAGTCGGCGCCCATCTCGGAGGTGTCGATCGCCTCGCCGGTGACGGTGGAGTACAGCGGAACCTCGGCGGAGCGCGGCGAGACGCCCGCCAGGTCGGCGCTGATCCCGGCGTGGAGGCGCTCCACGTGGTGGGAGTGGGAGGCGTAGTCCACAGGGATCCGGCGGGTGCGCACGTCGGCGCGCTCCAGCTGGGCGGCCAGGCCGTCGAGGCTCTCGCCGGCGCCGGAGACCACCGCCGAACGCGCACCGTTGACGGCCGCCAGCGACAGGTCGGGCCACTGCGCGACGGCGTCCAGCGCGCGGTCGCGGGACAGCCCGACCGAGAGCATCCCCCCGCCGCCGGCGATCTCGCGCAGGCGCCGGCTGCGCAGTGCCACCACGCGCGCCGCGTCCTCCAGCGACAGCGCCCCGGCCACGCAGGCCGCCGCGATCTCGCCCTGGGAGTGGCCGACCACGGCCGCCGGCTCGACGCCGCACGCCCGCCACGTCCGGGCCAGCGCGACCATGGCGGCGAACAGGGCCGGCTGCACCACGTCCACCCGGTCGGTGTCGACCGCGCTTGCCGAATCGCCGCCGTTGCGCAGCACCTCGTGCGCGGGCCAGTCGACCAGGGGGTCCAGGGCGTCGGCGCACTCCCGCAGCGCGGCGGCGAACACCGGGGAGCCCTCCGCGAGCCCGCGGGCCATACCGGGCCACTGCGCGCCCTGGCCGGGGAAGACGAACACCGTCCGGCCGCGGTCGGCGACGACCCGGCCGCGGGTGAGCCGCGGGTGCTCGGCTCCGGCGGCGAGCGCGTCGAGCCCGGCGGTGAGCTCGCCCGCGCCGGTTCCGGTGACCACCGCGCGGTGCTCGAACGCGGTCCGCGCCGTGGCCAGCGACCATGCGACGTCGGCGGGGCCGGTGCCGGGCCGCCGGGCCAGGTGGTCGGCGAGCCGGCGGGCCTGGTCGGCCAGCGCGGTCTCGCTGCGCGCCGACAGCAGCCAGGGAATCGGGGCCCCCGGGCCCAGGACCCCCGCCGGGCTCTCCGCACCGCCGGCGGTTCGGGTGTCCTGCCGGGCAGCGGGGGCTCCGGTACCGCCGGTGCCGGCGCCGTCGTCGGCAGCGGCGGAGTCCTCGGGCTCCTCGGCGGGCGCCGCCTCCTCCGGCGCCTCCTCCAGGATCAGGTGGGCGTTGGTGCCGCTCGCGCCGAACGCCGAAACCCCGGCGCGGCGCGGATGGCCGTTGCGCTCCCACGGCCGGTTCTCGGCGAGCAGCTCCACCCGCCCCGACGACCAGTCGATCGCGGGCGAGGGTTCCTCGGCGTGCAGGGTCCGCGGCATCACGCCGTTCCGCAGCGCCATGACGGTCTTGATGACGCCGCCGATGCCCGCGGCCGCGGCGGCGTGGCCGAAATTGGACTTCAGCGAGCCCAGGCGCAGCGGCGGCAACCCGTCGCGGCCCTGCCCGTAGGTGGCCAGCAGCGCGTGCGCCTCGACGGGGTCGCCCAGGGAGGTCCCGGTGCCGTGCGCCTCGACCAGATCCACCTCCTCGGCCGTCACCCGGGCGCTGCGCAGCGCCTGCTTGATCACCCGCCGCTGGGACCGGCCGTTGGGCGCGGTGAGCCCGTTGCTGGCCCCGTCCTGGTTGACCGCACCGCCCCGGACGACGGCCAGCACCGGGTGGCCGTTGCGGCGGGCGTCGCTGAGGCGTTCGAGCAGCGCGACCCCCACGCCCTCGCACCATCCGGTGCCGTCGGCGGCGGCGCCGAAGGACTTGCAGCGCCCGTCGGGGGCGAGCGCCTGCTGCGCGCTGAACTCGATGAACCCCTCGGGGGTGGACATCACCGTGGTGCCGCCGGCCAGCGCCAGCGTGCACTCGTCGCGGCGCAGCCCTTCGGTGGCCAGGTGCATGGCCACCAGCGAGGAGGAGCACATGGTGTCGACGGTCAGCGCCGGACCCTCCAGGCCGAAGACGTAGGACACCCGCCCCGCGGAGATCGCCCCCGAGCGCCCGATCAGCAGGTTGCCGCGCAGGTGGTCGGGTACCGGGCTGATGCCCCGGCCGTAGTCGTGGTCGGTGGCCCCCAGGTAGACGCCGGTGGAGCTGCCGCGCAGGGACGCGGGGACGATCCCGGACCGCTCGAACGCCTCCCACGAGGTCTCCAGGAAGATCCGCTGCTGCGGGTCCATCGACGTCGCCTCGCGCGGCGAGATGTCGAAGAACCCGGCGTCGAACAGCGCCACGTCCTCCAGGAAGCCGCCCTCGCGGGCGTATGTGGTGCCGCTCCGCTCGCCCTGCGGGTCGTAGATCCCGGCCGTGTCCCACCCCCGGTCGGCGGGGAAGGGCGCGACGACGTCGCGGCCGGGCTCCACCACGTCCCACAGGTCCTCGGGTGAGCGCACCCCGCCGGGGAAGCGGCAGGCCATCCCGACGATCGCGATCGGCTCGCGGCCGCGCTCCTCGTGCTCGCGCAGCCGCGACCGGGTGGCCCGCAGCTCCGCCGTGGTCTGCTTCAGGTAGTCGCGGAGCCTGGTCTCGTTGGCTGTCATGCCGTTCCCAGTTCGTTGTCGAGCAGCTGGAACATCTCTTCGTCGGTCGCGTCGCGCAGGTCGTCCGCGCGCCCCGCGTCCTCCGCGTCGTCCGGGGCCGCCGGGCCGCGGTCCCACTTCCACAGCATCGAGCGGAGCCGCTCCACGAGGGCCTCGCGCAGGTCGCCGCCGTCGGCGAGGAGCGACTCCAGGCGCTCCAGCTCCGCGGCGGCGTCCGCGCCCGTGTCGGGGGACAGTTCGTCGTAGAGGTGTCCGGCGATCGCGGCCACCGAAGGATGGTCGAAGGCGAGAGTCACCGGCAGCCGCAGGCCGCACGCGGCGCCGAGGCGGTTGCGCAGCGCGACCGACGTCACCGAGTCGAAGCCCAGCTCCTTGAGCGGCCGCTCCCGGGGCACCGCGTCGTCGGGCCCGTAGTCCAGGACCGCCGCGACCTGGCCCGCGACGAGGTCGCGCAGCGAACGCAGGGCCTCGTCGGCGTCCCGGCCGAGCACGAGCCGGCGCGCGTCGCCGCCCTCGGCCTCGGCTGCGGATCGGGCCGCCTCGGGGATCTCGGCCAGCAGCGGCCCCGGCGCGGTGATGCCGTCCAGGGAGGCGAAGCGCCCCCAGTCGATGTCGCCGACCACCACGTGCGGCGCGCCGGTCTCGATCGCGCGGCGCATGGCCTCGAAGGCGGGCTCGGGCTCCATGGGGCGGGCGCCGCGCGCGCTGAACCACTCCTCGGCGTCGGGGCCGACCATCCCCGAGTCCTTCAGCACCGTCCAGGCGATCGAGGTGGCGGGCAGGCCCAGGGCCTTGCGGTGCTCGGCGAGGCCGTCCAGATAGGCGTTGGCCGCCGCGTAGCCGGCCTGGCCGGCGGAGCCCAGAACGGCGCCCGCGGAGGAGAACAGCACGAACGCGGTGAGCGGGAGGCCGCGGGTGAGTTCGTGCAGGTTCCAGGCCGAAGCCGCCTTGGCGGACATGACCGTACGCAGCTGCTTCGGCCCGAGGCGGTCGGCGGGGGCGTCGTCGAGGACCCCGGCCGCGTGGATCACCGCGGTCAGCGGGTGCTCCTCGGGGATCTCGCCGATCGCCTCGGCCAGGGCGGCGCGGTCGGCGGCGTCGCAGGCCCGCACCATGACGGTGGCACCCAGCTCGTCGAGCTCCTGGCACAGGTCCTTGGCGCCCGGGGTGTCCAGGCCGCGGCGGCCCAGCAGCAGCAGGTGCCGGGCGCCGCCCCGGGCCAGCCGGCGGGCCAGTCGTCCGCCGACGCCCCCGAGTCCGCCGGTGATCAGCACGGTCCCGTCGGGCACCCACGCCTCGGCGGTCGCGCTGGAGGCGCGGAGGAGTCGGCGGGCGAAGGTCCCGCCCGGGCGCACGGCGCACTGCGGCTCCCCGCCGCCGCCCAGGACCGAGGCCATGCGGTCGAGCTCGCGCGGCCCCGGATCGGCGGGCAGGTCGACCAGCCCGCCCCAGCGCTCGGGCCGCTCCGCCGCCAGCGAGGTGCCCAGCCCCCACAGCGCGGCCTGGCGGGGCCGGGGAGCCGGGTCGCCGGCGCCGGTGGAGACGGCCTCGCGCGTGGCGCACCACAGCGGAGCGCCGATCCCGGCGTCACCGAGGGCCTGGTGGGCGACGAGGGTCCCCAGCACCGCCTCGGGCACGCCGCCCCCGCGTTCGCCGGACACGTCCTCGGCGTCGGCCGCCAGCGACAGCACCCCGGCGACCTCGCGGTCCTGTGCCGCATCGCGCAGCCGTGCGGCGAGTGCGGCCCGCTCGGGCGGACGATCCACCTCCACCGAGCAGGTCTCGGCGCCGGAGCGGCGCAGCGCGTCGGCGACTGCGCCTGTGCCGGTGCCTGCGCCGGTTCCTGCGCCGGCGGGGACGAGCAGCAGCCACAGTCCGCGGGCGCGGCCCTGCGCCACCTCGGTGACCGCGCTCCAGGAGGGCCGGTAGTGCCAGGTGTCCAGCCGGTCGACGGGAGCGGCGGCCGCGGGGCGGCGCGGCGGCAGCCAGTGCTTGCGGCGCTGGAACGGATAGGTGGGCAGCGGGACCCGCCGGCCCGCGGCGGGGTCGAACGCCGCGGACCAGTCGACCTCGGCGCCCGCCGCGTAGGCCTCCCCGAGGGCGACGAGGAACCGCCGCGCGCACCGGTCGTCGCGGTGGAGCGTGCCGAGGACGTCCGCCTCCGGCAGGGTCTGCTGCAGCGGGAACGTGAGCACCGGGTGCGGGCTGACCTCGACGAACATCCGCAGACCGGCGCGGTGGGCGGCCTCCGCGGCTGCGTCCAGCCGCACGGTGCGGCGCAGGTTGCGCATCCAGTAGTCCGCGTCCAGTGCGGCGGTGTCGAGCCGGTCGCCCGTCACCGTGGAGTAGAAGGCGACGCCGGCGGCGCCCGGGGCGACCGGCGCCAGGTCGCCGAGCAGCGTCTGGCGGATCTCCTCGACGTGCGCGGAGTGCGAGGCGTAGTCCACGTTGACCATCCGGGCGCGCGCTCCCCGGTCGGCGGCCGCCTGCTGCAGGGACGCGAGCGCCTCGGTGTCGCCGGAGACCACCGTGTCGCCGGGGCTGTTCACCGCGGCCAGCGAGAGGCGCCCCTCCCAATGCGCCAGCAGCTCCCGGGTTTCGCCGGGCGGCAGTCCGAGCGAGAGCATCCCGCCCGTTCCCGCGAGCGTCCGCAGCGCCCGCGAGCGCAGCGCGACCACGCGGGCGGCGTCCTCCAGCGAGAGCGCGCCCGCCACGCAGGCCGCCGCGATCTCGCCCTGGGAGTGCCCGATCACACCCGCGGGTTCGACGCCGTAGGAGCGCCACAGCTCGGCGAGGGCCACCATCACCGAGAACAGCGCCGGCTGGACCACGTCGACGCGGTCGTCGTCGGGGCCGCCCGGTGTCATGCGCAGCACGTCGAGGGGCGAGCGCGCCACGTGGCCGGCGAGGGCGTCGGCGCACTCCTCCATGCGCTTGCGGAAGACCGGCGACGACTCCAGCAGGTCGCGGGCCATGCCGGGCCACTGCGAACCCTGCCCGGGGAAGACGAAGACGGGGGCGGCCGGTGTCTCGGCGACTCCGGAGACCACCGCGGGCGAGGAGGCCCCGGCGCGCAGCGCGTCCACTCCGGCGAGGAGTCGGTCGCGGTCCTCGCCGACGACCACGGCCCGGTGCTCGTAGGAGGAGCGCGTGGTCGCCAGCGAGTAGCCGATGTCCTGCACCGTCTCGGGCGCGGCCGAGGCGTGCGCGTGGAGCTGCGCCGCCCGGGCCCGAAGCGCCTGCTCGCCGCGGGCCGACAGCACCCACGGCAGCGGGGTGCCGAAGGGGTCCGCGTCGGCGCCGGCGTGCACCGCCGCCGGGGAGGGCTCGGGCGGCTCCTCCACGATGAGGTGGGCGTTGGTGCCGCTGACGCCGAAGCCGGAGACGCCGGCCCGCCGCACCCGCTCGCCGCGCGGCCACGCGACCGGCTCGGTCAGAAGTTCCACGCCGCCGCGGCTCCAGTCGACCTCGGGGGTGGGTTCGTCGACGTGCAGGGTGCGGGGCAGCCGTCCGCGGTCCAGGCAGAGCACCGTCTTGATGACGCTCGCGACCCCGGCGGCGGCCTGCGCGTGGCCGATGTTGGACTTCACCGAACCGAGCAGCAGCGGCCGGTCCTCGGGCCGCCGCCTGCCGTAGGCCTCCATCAGCGCGTTGGCCTCGATCGGGTCGCCGAGCCTGGTGCCGGTGCCGTGGCCCTCGACGGCGTCCACGTCGGCGGCCTCCAGGCCGGCGTCCTCCAGCGCCCGCTGGATGACCCGCTGCTGGGCGCGGCCGTTGGGTGCGGTCAGTCCGTTGCTGGCGCCGTCCTGGTTGGTCGCGGAGCCGCGGAGCACGGCGAGGACCGGGTGGCCCGCGGCCTCGGCGTCGGAGAGGCGCTCCAGCAGGACGAACCCGGCGCCCTCGCTCCACCCGGTGCCGTCGGCGGCCGCCCCGAACGCCTTGCAGCGTCCGTCGGGGGCGAGCCCGCGCTGCCGGCTGAACTCGACGAATACCCCCGGCGTCGACATGACGGCCACACCTCCGGCCAGCGCCAGGGAGCACTCGCCCTGGCGCAGCGACCGCGCGGCGAGGTGCATCGCCACCAGCGCCGAGGAGCAGCCGGTGTCCAGCGTGATGGCCGGGCCCTCCAGGCCGAACGCGTAGCTGACGCGGCCGGAGAGCACGCTGGTCACGTTCCCGGTGATCAGGTGGCCGCCCAGGTCCTCGGGGGCGTCGGTGTAGTCGCCCTCGTAGTGGAAGGAGCACGCGCCGGCGAAGACGCCGGTCGCGGTGCCGCGCAGGGAGGACGGGGCGATCCGCGCCCGCTCGAAGGCCTCCCAGCCCAGCTCCAGCATCAGGCGCTGCTGCGGGTCCATCGCCGTCGCCTCGCGGGGCGAGATGCCGAACGCCTCGGGGTCGAACGCGGCGGCGTCGTGCAGGAACCCCCCGCGGTTCACATAGCTCTTGCCGGGGGCGTCGGGGTCGTCGGAGTACAGGTCGTCGGGCCAGCCGCGGTCCGTGGGGAACCCGGAGACCGCGTCGCGTTCGTCGGCCAGCAGCTCCCACAGGTCCTCGGGGGATGCCACGCCGCCGGGCAGGCGGCAGCTCATGGCCACGACCGCGATCGGGTCGTCCGCGTCGGCCGCCGGGGCCTCCTTCAGCTTCCGGCGGGCCTCGTGCAGTTCCCCGGTCACCTTTCTGAGGTAGGCCAGCAGCTTCTCGTCGCTCATGAGAACCCCAGCTCGTGGTCGATGAAGTCGAAGAGTTCGTCGGCGGTGGAGGTCTCCAGGCGCTCGTGGACGCCGTCGCCGTGCTCGGCGTCCGGTTGCGCGCCCAGCACGCCGGCGAGGTGGCCGGCGAGGGACTGCGGGTCGGGATAGTCGAAGATCGTGGTGGCGCTGAGCGGCAGCCCGGTCTCCTCCCGCAGGCGGGTGCGCAGCTCGACGGCCATCAGGGAGTCGAACCCGGCGTCGTGGAAGGCATTGGCGGGTGCGACGGCTTCGGCGGAGGCGTGGCCGAGAACCGCGGCGACCTGGCGGCGCACCACCTCCAGGAGTTCCCGGTCCCGTTCGGCGCTCGGCAGGGCGGCCATCCGCTCGGCGAAGCCCTCGCCCGGGGCCTCGTCGGCGGGGGTGCCGGCGGGAGTGTCGGCGTCGGCGGGGACCACCTCGCAGATCAGGGGGCGGGGACGGTCCGCTGTATAGCCCAGGGCGAACCGGTCCCAATCGACGTCGGCGACGGCCGCGAACGGCTCCGCCGCGCCGAGCACGGCCTCCAGGGCGGCCAGGGCGGTCTCGGGGGCCATCGGCCGCAGCCCGCGCCGGACGAGGTGCTCCTCGACGCCGTCCTGGCTGTTCATGCCCTCGCCCGCCCAGGGGCCCCACGCCACGGACGTGGCGGCGAGTCCGCGGGCGCGGCGCCGCAGGGCCAGTCCGTCCAGGTGGGCGTTGGCGGCGGCGTAGGCGCCTTGGCCGCCGCTGCCCCAGAACCCGGCGACCGAGGAGAACAGCACGAACGCGTCGAGGTCGCGGTCGGCGAAGAGCTCGTCTAGGTTGCGGGCGCCGTCGGCCTTGCCCGCGGTGACCTCGGCGGCGTCCTCGGGGGACGTGTCGGCCAGCGGGGCGAACCGGACGACTCCGGCCGCGTGGTGGACCGAGCGGACGGGCTCTCCGCCGGCCTCGACCTCCTCGACCAGGCGGGCGAGGGCGTCGCGGTCGGCCGCGTCGCAGGCGGCGCACGTCACCCGCACCCCGCGGTCGCGCAGCTCACCGGCCACGGGGGGTTCGGCGCCGCGCCGACTCGCCAGCACGACGTGCTCGGCGCCGCGGTCGGCCAGCCAGCGCGCGACGTGTGCCGCGAGGCCGCCCGTGCCTCCGGTGACCAGCGCGGTTCCGCCCGTGCGCCAGGCGGGCCGCTCGCCCGCGCCGCCCTCCAGCGGGGCGCGGACCACGCGGGGCACGCTGACGCCGTCCGCGCGGACGGCGAACTGGTCCTCGGGGCCGTCGCCGGACACTACGGCGGCGGCCGCCTCGGCGGCGCGGTCGTCGACCCGCGGCGGCAGGTCGACCAGGCCGCCGAGGCGGTCCGGGCGTTCGAGCCCGAGGACGCGCCCCAGCCCCCAGAGCGCGGCCTGCTCGGGTCGGACGCTCCTCTCGGTGCCGCCGGCGGCCACGGCCGCGCGGGTCACCGGCCACAGCCGGGCCCGCGCGCCGCGGTCGTCCAGCGCCTGCACGAGGCAGACGGTGGCGGCCAGGCCCGCGTGCACGCCCGGCGCCTTGCGGTGCGGGCGCTCGTCCAGGGCGAGCAGCGAGACGACGCCGTCGAACCGGTCGGCGTCCTCGGGCAGGCAGGCGGCCGCGGTGGCGCGGTCGCAGGCCGCGGCGTCCAGCGGTGCCGCGACGACCTCGGCTCCGCCGGCGCGCAGCGCTTCCGCTAGCGCGTCCAGCACCGGCCGGTCGGCGTCCTCGGGGTGGACGAGGAGCCACCGTCCTCTCGGGGCGGTGGCCGCGACGGCGTGGGGCCGCCATGCCTGCCGGTAGGTGCACGAGGCCGCGGCCGAGCGCTGCCGCCGCCGGCGGTGCCAGGACGGCAGGGCCGCGAGGACGGTCTCCGGCGGCGCGTCCGCGGCCAGTCCGAGGAGGGTGCGCAGTCCGGGCAGGTCCTCCTGCTCCAGGATGCGCCAGAACTCGCGCTCGGCGGGGTCCTCGGACTCGCCCGGGGCGCCTTCGCCTTCGGCTGGGGTGTGGGCGGCCTCGGGAGCGCTGCCGCTCGCGTCGTCCAGCCAGAACCGTTCCCGCTGGAACGCGTAAGTGGGCAGGTCGACGCGACGGGCTCCGCCGCCGTGGAAGGCGGCCCAGTCCACCCGCCGGCCCGCGGTGTGCATCCGGGCCACCGCCGAGACGGCGTTCACCGCCTCCGGCCCGTCGCGGTGCAGGAGGCACGCGGCGGTGACGGGCGCGTCGGCGAGGCCGTCACGCACGGCCGCTGTCAGCACGCCGGAGGGGCCGACCTCCAGGAAACGTGTCGTGTCGGCGCGGCGCAGGGCGAGCAGGCCGTCGTGAAAGCGGACCGCGCGCCGCGCCTGGGCGACCCAGTAGTCGGGGTCGGCCAGCTCCCCGGCCGCGGCCCGCTCGCCCGTCACGTTGGAGACGAGGGGCACCGCCGGTTCGGCGTAGGCGAGCCCGGCGGCGACCTCGCGGAACTCGGCGAGCATCGGCTCCATATGCGGCGAGTGGAACGCGTGGCTGACGCGCAGCCGCTTGGCCCGGCCGCCCAGGCGGCCGGCGACGCGCTCGGCGGCGGCGGGGTCTCCGGAGATCACGCACGCGCGCGGCCCGTTCACGGCGGCCAGCGAGACCTCGTCCTCGCTCCCGGCCAGGGCGGCGCGGACCTCGTCCTCCGCGGCGTCGACGGCGATCATCGCCCCGCCGGAGCCCATGGCCTGCATGAGTCGGCCGCGGGCGGCCACCATCGCGCAGGCGTCGGCCAGCGACCACACGCCCGCCACGTGCGCGGCGACGAGTTCGCCGATCGAGTGGCCCAGCACCGCGTCCGGTGTGACCCCCCAGCTCTCCAGCAGCCGGACCAGGGCCGTCTCCACGGCGAACAGGGCCGGCTGCGCGAACTCGGTGCGGTCCAGGGCCTGCGCCGCGGCCGCGCCCTCCTCGGCGAACACGATCTCGCGCAGCGAGCACCCGATGTGGCGGTCACTCTCGGCGCAGACGGCGTCGAAGGCGTCGGCGAAGGCGGGGAAGGACTCGTACAGTCCGCGGCCCATGCCGGGGCGCTGCGCTCCCTGCCCGGTGAACAGGAACGCGGTCGCGCCGTCGTCGGCCACGCCCCGCGCGGCGCCGCCGCCGCGCGCGATCTCCTCCAGCGAGGCGAGCAGTTCGCCGCGGTCGCGGCCCACGGCGACCGCGCGGTGCTCGAAGGCACCGCGCGTGGTCGCCAGCGCGTGGCCGACGTCGCGGGGCGACTCGTCGGGGTGGGCGGCCGCGTGCGACCGGAGCCGCTCTGCCTGGGCGTTCAGCGCGGCGCCGCTGCGCGCCGAGACCGGCCAGGCGAGCACGGGCGGGGCCGCAGCGCCGCCCGCCTCCTCGGCGTGGTCGTCCCCGGCTTCGTCCGCCCCGGGCGCTTCGAGGAGTACGTGGGCGTTCGTCCCGCTGATCCCGAACGCGGAGACCCCGGCGCGGCGGGGGCCGCCGTCGCGGTCCGGCCACGGCAGCCGGCGATCGAGCAGCCGCAGCGCGCCCGAGGACCAGTCGACGTGGGAGGACGGCTGCTCGCAGTGCAGGTTGCGGGGCAGCGCCCCGTGCCGCATCGCCGTGAGCATCTTGATCACGCCCGACACCCCTGCGGCGGCCTGGGTGTGGCCGATGTTGCTCTTCATAGCGCCCACCAGCAGCGGGTGCTCGGGCGGCCTCCCGTCGCCGTAGGCGGCCGACAGCGCCTGGGCCTCGATCGGGTCGCCCAGCACGGTCCCGGTGCCGTGGGATTCGACGGCGTCGACGTCGGCCGGGCGCAGCCCGGCCGCGGCCAGCGCTTGGCGGATGACCCGCTGCTGGGCCGGGCCGTTGGGCGCCGACAGGCCGTTGCTGGCGCCGTCCTGGTTGACCGCGCTGGAGCGCAGCAGCGCGAGGACGGGGTGCCCGCGGCGGCGGGCGTCGGACAGCCGCTCCAGCACCAGCACGCCGGCCCCCTCGGACCAGCCGGTGCCGTCGGCGGCGTCGGAGAAAGTCTTGCAGCGCCCGTCCGGCGCGAGGCCGCGCTGCCGGCTGAACTCGACGAACAGCAGCGGCCGCGACATGACGGTCACCCCGCCGGCCAGCGCGAGCGAGCACTCGCCCTGGCGCAGCGACTGCGCCGCCAGGTGCATCGACACCAGCGAGGACGAGCACGCCGTGTCGACGGTGACGGCGGGCCCCTCCACGCCCAGTACGTAGGCGATGCGGCCGGAGACGACGCTCTGCGAGCGCCCGGTGAGCAGGTAGCCCTCGGCGTCCTCGGGCACTCGGCGCTGATCGGCGGCGTAGTCCTGCATGTTGGTGCCCATGTAGACGCCCACCGGGTCGCCGGCCAGCGAGGAGGGCGCGATTCCGGCGCGCTCCACGGCCTCCCAGGACACCTCCAGCAGCAGCCGCTGCTGGGGGTCCATCGCGGCGGCCTCGCGGGGGGAGATCCCGAAGAACGCGGCGTCGAAGTCGGGGGCGTCGTAGACGAACCCGCCGGCCCGCACGCGGGACTTGCCCGCGCGGCCGGGATCGGGGTCGTAGATGTCGTGGGGCCAGCCGCGATCGGTGGGGAAGCCCCCGATGGCGTCGCGGCCCTGCAGCAGCAGCTCCCACAGGTCCTCGGGGCTGCGCACGCCTCCCGGCAGGCGGCAGCTCATCGCCACGACCGCGACGGGGTCGTCGGTGTCACCGGAGGCTCCCGCCGCCGCGGACGCGGGGACGGGCGCGGGGACGGGGGCGTCGTCCTCGCCGACCAGGAGTCCGCGCACGTGGCGGACCACCGCCGCGGGGGTGGGGTGGTCGAACAGCAGGGTGGTGGGCAGGTTCAGCCCGGTGAGCCGGTTGAGTCGGTTGCGCAGCTCCACCGAGGTGAGCGAGTCGAACCCGGCGTCCTTGAAGGCGCGCTCGGCGCCGATGGAGCGGGGGTCGGGGTTGGCGACGACGGCGGCCGCCTGCTCCCGCACGAGGTCGAGCAGCGCGGCGTCGCGCTCGGCGGCGGGCAGCTCGGCCAGCCGCTGGGCGGGTGCGGCCTCGGAGGCCCGATCGCCCGCGGGGGCCGCCGTGCGGCGGGTGCCGGCCACCGTCCGCAGCAGCGGCGGCAGCGCGCCGTCCGCCGCCCGGGACCGCAGCGTGGCGGGGTCGAGCCGCACCGGCAGGGTGTGCGCCTCGGGCGCCGCCAGCGCGGCGTCGAACAGCTCCATGCCCTCGGCGGAGGACAGCGGGACGACGCCGGAGCGGGCCATGCGGGCCAGATCGGCGTCGGTCAGGTGCTCGCTCATGCCGCTGCGCTGGTCCCAGTACCCCCAGCCGAGCGAGGCGGCGGGCAGCCCCCGCGCCCGGCGGTGCTGGGCGAGCCCGTCGAGGAAGGCGTTGGCGGCGGCGTAGTTGGCCTGCCCCGGTCCGCCGAAGGCGGCCATCATGGAGGAGTAGAGCACGAACCAGGACAGCGGCAGGTCGGCCGTCAGCTCGTGCAGGTGGGCGGCGGCGTCGACCTTGGGCCGCAGCACGCGGTCCAGCTGCTCGCCGGTCAGGGAGGTGACGAGGGCGTCGTCGAGCACCCCGGCGGCGTGCACGACGCCGGTGAGCGGGTGCTCGGGCGGAATGGAGGCGAGCAGCTCGGCGAGCCGGTCGCGGTCGGCCGCGTCGCAGGCGGCCCAGCGGACCTCGGCGCCCGCCTCGGCAAGTTCGGCGGCCAGCTCCCGCGCGCCGTCGGCGTCCTCGCCGCGGCGGCTCGCCAGCAGCAGCCGGCGGACACCGTGCTCGGCGACGAGGTGCCGGGCGCACAGCCGGCCCAGGGTGCCCGCGGCCCCGGTGATGAGGACGGTGCCCTCCCCGGGAGGCGGCGCAGGCGGGCCCGCCGCGGTCCGCTCCAGGCGGGGGACGTACATCACGCCGCCGCGCAGCGCGAACTCCGGTTCGCCGCAGCGGAGCGCCGCATCCAGCGCGGCCTCGGACTCGGGCGTGCCGTCGACGTCGGCGAGCACGATCCGGTCCGGGTTCTCCGCCTGCGCCGAGCGGACCAGGCCCGACACCGCGGCCGCGACGGGGTCGGCGTCCGCGGCGGTCCCGTCGCCGACGGCCGCCGCGTCGCGGGTGACGACGGCCAGCCGGTCCTCGCCCGCGGCGGCCTCCTGGAGCGGCCCGAGGACGTCGTGCAGGGCGAGGCGGGTCGCCTCTGCGAGGTCCGGCGGCCGGCCGGCCGGGTCGTAGCGCAGCGGTGCGGTCGCGGGCGGCTCCGCCGCCTCGGTCAGGTCGCGGCGCGGCACCCAGGAGACGCGGAACAGCGCGTCGGTGCCCGGCGCGGCTGCGGCGCGGCTCCACTCCGGGCCGGGCTCGGTGAAGGCGACCGACGCGGCCGACAGCACCGGCCGCCCCTGGCCGTCGACGGCGACGAGGCGCGCCTCGTCGGGCCCTGCCGGGGTGATGCGGACCCGCAGGCTTTCGGCGCCGGCGGCGAAGACGGCCACGCGCCGCCAGGAGGTCGCCATCGCAGCCGGGCCCGCTTCGCAGCGGTGGGCGTGCACGGCGCCGGCGAGCAGCGCCGGGTGCAGCACGAACGGCGCGTCAGCGGCGCCGGCGCCCCCGGTCTCGCCGAGGGCGGTCTCGGCCTCCAGTTCCGCGCCGCTGCGCCGGGCGCGGGTCACGGTCTGCAGGGCCGGTCCCAGGCTCAGGCCGTGCCGGGCGAGCCCGGCGTAGTCGGGGCCCTCGGCGGGCGTGCCGCCGAGCCGGTCGGCCGGTTCGGGCGCGGCAGGCTCCTCGTCGGCGAGGACACCGCGCGCGTGCAGCGTCCAGTCGGCCTCGGGGGCGCCGGCCGCCCGCGCGTACATCCGCAGGAGGCGGTGCCCGGAGTCGTCGGCGGGACCGACCAGCACGTGCAGCGTCAGCGCCCCCGCTTCGGGGACGGGCATCGGCCGCTCGACGGTCAGCTCCTCGACCACGTCGCAGCGCACCTGCCCGCCGACGTGCAGGGCCAGGTCCACGAACAGCTCCGGGGGCGCGACGGCACTGCCGCGGACGCGGTGATCGGCCAGCCAGGGGTGGTCGTCGGCGCCGACGCGCCCGGTGAAGAGCAGCTCACCCGTGGCGGGCAGGACGGTTCCGGCGGCGAGCAGGGGGTGCGACTCGGGCACCAGCCCGGCGGCGGAGACGTCGCCGGTGCGCTGCGGCGGGGTCAGCCAGTACCGGCGGCGCTGGAAGGGGTAGGTGGGCAGGTCGACGGGGCGCCTGCGGCCGAACACCCGCTCCCAGTCGACGCCGACGCCGTTGGCGTGCGCCTCGGCGAGGGCGGTGAGGAACCTGCGCGGGCCGCCGTCGCGGCGGACGAGGGTGGCCAGCGTGGTCGCCGGCCGCCGGTGCTCCTCGGCGGTCTCGCGCATCGGCACCGCGAGCATCGGATGCGGTGCGGCCTCCAGGAACGCCCCCGTCCCCGCGTCGAGCAGCGCGCCCGCGGCGTCGTGGAAGCGCACCGGCTCGCGGACGTTGCGGTACCAGTAGTGCGCGTCGAGTCCGGCGGTGTCCAGCAGGCCGCCGGTCACCGTCGAGTAGAACGGCACGTCCGAGGTGCGCGGCGCGACGGGGGCCAGATCCTCCAGCAGCCGGTCGCGCAGCACCTCGACCTGCGGGGAGTGGCCGGGGACGTCGACGTCGGGGATGCGCCGGGCCATCACACCCTCGGCGGTCAGCTCGGCCAGCAGCTCCTCGACCGCGGCGGAAGTGCCCGAGACGGCGGCTGATCCGGGACCGTTGACCGCCGCGACCGCCAGCGCGTCGCCGAAGCGGTGCAGGCGTTCGCGCACCTCGTCGGCGGGCAGCGCGACCGAGAGCATGGCGCCCTGGCCGCGCAGCTCCCACCAGGCCCTTGCGCGCATGGCCACCACGCGGGCCGCGTCGCGGCGGCTGAGCCCGCCGGCCACGTAGGCCGCCGCGATCTCGCCCTGGGAGTGGCCGACCACCGCGGCCGGCTCCACGCCGTGGGCGCGCCACAGGGCCGCCAGCGAGGCCATGGTCGCGAACAGCGCCGGCTGGGTGACGTCCACCCGCGACAGGGGCGGGGCGTCCGGGCGTTCCAGCAGCACGTCCATCGGTTCCCAGTCGACGAACGGGCGCAGCGCCTGGGCGCAGGACTCCAGCTCCGCGGCGAAAGCGGGGTAGGCCTGCCAGAGTTCCGCGGCCATCCCCGGCCACTGGGAGCCCTGGCCGGGAAAGACGAAGGCGGTGCGGGGCGCCTCGGCGGGGGCGGTGCCCAGCACCGGCTCGACCGTGCCGTGCCCCTGCTCCAGGGCGGCGAGGCCGTCGAGCAGTTCGGCGGTGTCGGCGGCGATCACGGCCGCGCGGGAGCGGAACGCGGTGCGGGTGGTCAGCAGGGCGGATCCGAGGTCGGCGAGGTCGGGCGCCTCGCGTGCCGCATGCTCGCGCAGCCGCCCCGCCTGGGCGCGCAGGGCGGTCTCGTCGCGGGCCGAGAGCACGACCGGCACGGCGTCGAGCGGTCCGGCGGGCGCGGCGGATTCGGCCGCCTCCGCACCGTCCTCCGGCGCTTCGGCACCGGCGGCGCCGTCCTCGGCCGCGGCCTCGGCGGGCGCTTCCTCAAGGATCGCGTGCGCGTTGGTGCCGCTGATGCCGAACGACGAGACGGCGGCGCGGCGCGGCCCCGCCGCCTCCGGCCAGGGGCGCGCCTCGGTGAGCAGCCGCAGCCGGCTCGCGTCCCAGTCCACGTGCGGTGTGGGCTCGCCGACGTGCAGCGTCTGCGGCAGCGTGCCGCGGCCGAGCGCCAGCACCATCTTCATCACGCCGCCGACACCGGCGGCCGCCTGCGTGTGGCCGACGTTGGACTTCAGCGAGCCCAGCCACACCGGGGCGTCGCCCTCGCCGCCGGACCCGTAGGTGGCCGCCAGCGCGTTCGCCTCCACGGGGTCGCCCAGCCGGGTGCCCGTGCCGTGGGCCTCCACCGCCTGCACGTCGCCCGGCTCCAGTTCGGCGTCGGCCAGCGCCTGGCGGATGACGCGGTGCTGGGCCACCCCGTTGGGTGCGGTGAGCCCGTTGCTGGCGCCGTCCTGGTTGACCGCGCTGCCGCGCAGGAGGGCCAGCACCCGGTGGCCGCGGCGGCGGGCGTCGCCGAGCCGTTCGAGGTAGAGCACCCCGGCGCCCTCGCCCCACCCGGTCCCGTCGGCGTCGGCCGAGAACGACCGGCACCGGCCGCCGGGGGACAGCGCGCCCTGCCTGCTGAGCTCGGCGAAGATACCAGGCTCGGACATGACGGTGGCGCCGCCGGCCAGCGCACGCGAGCATTCGCCGTTGCGCAGCGCGCGCACGGCGAGGTGGATCGCCACCAGCGAGGCGGAGCACGCCGTGTCCACCGAGAGCGCGGGCCCCTCCAGACCCATCGTGTAGGCGATCCGGCCCGACGCCACGCTGGTGGTGGTCCCGGTCAGCAGGTACCCGGCGACGTCCTCGCCGGCCTCGGCCTCGGGCGGGCCGTACTTCTGCGGCATGGCGCCCACGAACACCCCGGTGTCGCTGCCGCGCAGCGAGTCGGGGGCGATCCCGGCCCGTTCCACGGCCTCCCAGGAGGTCTCCAGCAGCAGGCGCTGCTGCGGCTCCATCGCGGCGGCCTCGCGGTGCGAGACGCCGAAGAACTCGGGGTCGAACTCGGGGGCGTCGCCCAAGAACGCGCCCTCGCGCGTGGAGCTGGTGCCGCCGCGCCCTCCGTCGGAGTCCAGCAGCGCCCCCAGGTCCCAGCCGCGGTCGTCGGGGAAGGGGCCGACGGCGTCGCGCCCCTCCTCCAGCAGCTCCCACAGCCGTTCGGGAGTGTCGGCGCCGCCGGGGAACCGGCAGGCCATGGCGACGATCGCGACGGGCTCGGCCGCCGACGGCGCCGTCGAGCGGGGGGCGGCCGGGACCTGTTGCGCGCCGCCCGCGGCCACGTGGGCGGCGAGAGCAGCGGGTGTGGGGTGGTCGAAGACCAGGGAGCCGGCGAGGTCGGCCCCGGTGGCGCGGGCGAGCTGGTCCCGCAGTTCCACGGCGGTGAGGGAGTTCATCCCGAGGTCTTTGAACGCCAGCCCGGGGTCGATGTCGTCGGGGCCGTCGTAGCCGAGCAGCGCGGCGGTGTGGGCGCGGACGAGGGCCAGCGGGTCGGCCGGGGCAGGCGGGGCGGACTCGGGCGTCCCGGCGCCGACCGGCTCGGCGGGCTCGCCTGTGTCGGCCGCGGTCGGCGCGGGGCCGGGTTCGGGTGCCGCGGTCGGCTGGCGCGGACCGGTCGGGACGGGGTAGGCCCGGCGCTGGAAGGCGTAGCGCGGCAGCGGCACCCGCCGGGCCCCGCCGCCGAAGAAGGCCTCCCAGTCCGGCGTCTCGCCGTGGACGTGCAGCTCGGCCAGGGCGGATACGGCGGTGCGGGCCTCGTCGCGGTCCCGGCGCAGGGCGGGCGTGAACGCCGCCGGCGAGGTGTAGGCCTCCCGGGCGGCGGCCGCCAGCACCCCGTCGGGCCCCAGCTCCAGGCACCGCGTCACGCCGGATCGCTCCAGGGTGCGGACACCGTCCAGGAACCGCACCGCCCGCCGGGCGTGGCGCACCCAGTACTCGGGGCCGGTGATCTCACCGGGTTCGACCGGGCGGCCGGTGACGTTGGAGACCACGGGCACGGCGGGCTCGCGGTAGTCCAGCCCCGCCGCGACCAGCCGGAACTCCTCCAGCATCGGGTCCATCAGGGGCGAGTGGAAGGCGCGGCTGACGCGCAGGCGGCGGGTCTTGACGCCCTCCTCCCCCAGCCTGGCGGCGATCTCCTCGACCGCCTCCCGCTCTCCGGCGATCACGGTGGCCGAGGGGCCGTTGACCGCGGCGACGTCGACGGCGCCGGCGCGCTCGGCGGCCAGCGGCGCCACGCGCGACTCGGGCGCCTGCACCGAGACCATGGCGCCGGTGGCCGGGAGCGCCTGCATCAGCGACCCGCGGGCGGCCACGAGCGCACAGGCGTCGTCGGGGTCCAGCACCCCGGCGACGTGCGCCGCCGACAGCTCACCGATGGAGTGGCCGAGCAGGTGGCCGGGCGCGACGCCCCAGTGCTCGAAGAGCCGGTAGAGGGCCACCTCCAGGGCGAACGTCGCGCACTGGGTGTAGACCGTCTCGTCGAGCAGATGGGCCCGCGGCGAGCCCGGCTCGGCCCAGACCACCTCGCGCAGCGGGTGCTCCAGCCGCTCGTCCAACCGGTCGGCGAGCGCGTCGAAGGCGTCGGCGAAGACGTCGAACGCGGCGTGCAGGCCGCGGCCCATGCCGAGGCGCTGCGCGCCCTGCCCGGTGAACAGCACCGCGGTCGCGCCGTCGGCGGTGCGGCCCTCGACGGCGCCGGGGCTGGGCGCTCCGTCTGCGTAGGCACGCAGGCCGCGCAGCAGCTCGTCGCGGTCGCCGCCGCAGACGGCCATCCGGTGGGCGTGCGGGGTGCGGGCGGTCAGCAGCGAGTATGCGATGTCGGCGGGGTCGGCGGCTGCGTCGGCGTCGGCGTCGGCGGCCGCGAAGTCGGCCAGCCGCGCCGCCTGCGCGCGCAGGGCAGCGGGGTTGTGCCCCGAGACCACCCACGGCACGGCGGCCGGACGCCGCCCGGGCTCCGCCGGGCGGTCGGGGGCCTCGGGCGGCGCGGTGACCACGACGTGGCAGTTCGTCCCGCCCATGCCGAACGACGAGACACCGGCCACCGGCGCCGCGGACCAGGGCTCGCGGTCGGTCGCCACGCGCAGGTTCAGCCCTTCCAGCGGGATGGCGGGGTTGGGCCGCGCGAAGTTGAGGCTGGGCGGCAGCTCCCCGTGGTGGACCGCCAGCACCGCCTTCAGCAGGCCGGCGATGCCCGCGGCACCCTCCAGGTGCCCGAGATTGGTCTTGACCGAACCGACCGGCAGCGGACCTTCGCTTCCGCGGGCGGCGCCCAGCGCCTCGCCCAGCGCCCGGGCCTCGACCGGGTCTCCGGCGGGGGTTCCGGTCCCGTGCAGTTCCACATACCCGACGGCCTCGGGGGACACGCCCGCGCGGCTGAGCGCGGACCGCAGGACGCGCGCCTGGGAGTCGGCGCTGGGCGCGGTGAGTCCGTCGCCGCCGCCGTCGTTGTTGACCGCGCTGCCGGAGAGCACCCCGTAGATGCGGTCGCCGTCGGCGAGCGCGGCGCGCAGCGGCTTGAGCACCGCGAAGCCGCCGCCCTCGCCGCGCACGAACCCGTCGGCCCGCTCGTCGAAGGTGTGGCAGCGGCCCTCGGGCGACAGCGCGCCGAAGGCGCCCATCTCGGCGGTGACCCGGCCGGAGAGGTTCAGGTGCACGCCGCCGGCCACGGCGACGTCGTTCTCGCCGGAGCGCAGGCTCTCGCACGCCATGTGCACCGCGACCAGCGACGACGACTGTCCGGTGTCGATCACCATGCTCGGGCCGTCCAGCCCCAGCGCGTAGGACACCCGGTTGGCGATCATGGAGCGCGCCGACCCGGTGGCGGTGTGCGGGGTGATACCCGCCTGCGCCGCCCCGGACCGCAGGACCGTGTGGTCCTCGTCCATGGCGCCCACGTAGAGTCCGGCTCGGGTGAGGCCGCGCACGTCGGCGCCCAGATCCTCCAGCGCCTCCCAGACGAGTTCCAGGGAGAGCCGCTGCTGGGGGGCCATCTCGGCCGCCTCGCGGGGCGAGATGCCGAAGAACGGCGCGTCGAAGCCCTCGACGTCGTCCAGGAAGGCTCCGCGGCCGACGAACCCGGCCAGTTCCCGGCCGTCGTCCCACCGTCCCGGCGGAACCTCGCCGACCGCGTCCACGCCCTCGCGGAGCACCTGCCACAACCGCTGCGGGTCGGGCGCCATCGGCAGTCTGCAGGAGATCCCTACGACGGCCACCGCCGTGTCGTTGTCTACCGCAGTCATGAATCCACACCGCCGCGTGCGATTTCCAGCACCATCTCCACCTTCCGGCGAGGCCCGACTGATGAGACCCGAACGCGCTCGGCAATAGACACTGCCGCCGGTGGCGGGCGGACAACAACCCCTAGAATGCGCCCCCTAGCCCCCTGAATTCGCTGCGCCGCGGGACCGGCCGCGAGTACGCGCGTTACTGTTGACCATGGCCAATCGAGCACTTGAATTCGGCGTGGTGATGATCTCGTCCGGATGCACGCCGGAACAATGGAAGGTGAAATGCAGGCGAGCGGAGGATCTCGGCTACGACGTGATCGGCGTGCCGGATCACCTGAACCTCATGTCGCCGTTTCCGTCGGCCGTACTGGCGGGCGCGGCGACCACCCGCGCCCGTATCGCCACCTACGTCGTCAACAGCAATCTCTATAACCGCGCCCTGCTGGCCAGGGACATCGCGACGACGGATCTGCTGCTGGACGGCCGCCTGGAACTCGGGCTGGGCACGGGATATGTCGAGCGGGAATTCGAGGCGGCCGGTATCCCCTTCGGCACGCCGGCCGACCGGGTGGCGGGGCTCGAATCCGCGGTGACCGGGCTGGAGGAGCTGCTGGGAGCGGAGGACTCCCCCCTGCCCGTCCAGCGGCCGCGCCCGCCGCTGGTGGTCGGCGGCCACGGCAAGCGGGTCCTGCGGCTCGCGGCGCACGAAGCCGAGGTCGTCAGCTTCACCGGGGCGCCGTTCCGCCCGGAGTTCGGCCGGACCGGGCTGGTGGACGCGCCGGCACTGCGCGAGCGGGTCGGCTTCGTGCGCCGGGAATGCGCGGGGCGCACGGCTCCGCCCGTGTTCAACGTCCTCTCCAAGCAGACGGTGCTGACCACCGACCGCCGGGCGGCGGCGGCCGAACTCGGCCGCTACGCCCCCGACCTCGGTGTCGACCAGCTGCTGGAGGTCCCCACGCTGTTCATCGGCACCGCCCGCCAGATCGCCGAGCAGCTCCACCGGCACAGCGAGGACTTCGGCATCACCTACTTCACGGTGATGGAGCCGGCGCTGGAGGATTTCGCGAAGGTCATCGAACAGGTTCGCTGATCGCCGACTCGACGACGTCCACCGCGGCGGCCAGGCCCTCCCGCTGCATCTCCTCCTGGACGGCCGAGACGGCCTTGCGCACCGACGCGTCCGCGGGCAGTTCGGCGGCGTAGGCGCGCAGCCGCTCCGCGAGGTCGGGGGCGTCGGGAGCCACCGCACGGCCCAGGCCCAGCTGCTCCAGCCGGTCGGCGTTGG
The DNA here is from genome assembly GCF_004323735.1 of Streptomonospora litoralis. Taxonomy (GTDB): domain Bacteria; phylum Actinomycetota; class Actinomycetes; order Streptosporangiales; family Streptosporangiaceae; genus Streptomonospora; species Streptomonospora litoralis. The sequence continues at coordinate 3,604,168 of NZ_CP036455.1, forward strand.
CGCGCTGCTCACCCATCTGCGGCACCGCGATCATCGGGACGCCGAAGTGCAGTGCCTCCATGACGCTGCCCATGCCGGCGTGGGTGAGGAACAGTTGCGCGTGTTCGAGCACGTCGAGCTGCGGGACGCTGGGGCGGACCTCGAAGTTCGCCGGCACGTCGCCGAGCGCGGCGGGGTCGACGTCGGGTCCGATCACCAGCACGACGTGCCACTCGGTGTCGGCGAAGGCCTCCATGACGGTCGAGAAGAGGCCCGGCTGGTTGTGGTAGCGGGTACCCAGCGACACCAGGAAGACCGGGGCCTCGGACGGCGGCTGCCAGCGCTCCCCGGTTTCGCGCGGCCGCAGGCACGGCCCGACGAAGTGGAACGTGTCGTCGAAGGTGTCGCCCGCGTACTGGAACGAGCGGGGCAGGAAGACCAGGTGGCCGGGTACGCCGCGGCCGAGCGAGTCCATCAGCTCGATCACCGACAGTCCGTCGCGGGCGGCGAGCCGCTGCATCCGGAGGATGAACCAGTACAGCCGCGGGTCGAGCTTGGGGAACTTGACGTAGCGGTCGGTCAGCGACCACTCGTCGTTGGAAACGAAGTTGGCCCACGACGGCACCGCGGGGATGCCGTGCCGATAGGCCAGCAGCCGCCCCCACCACGCGACCAGGCCGTCGAAGACGACCAGGTCGGGGCGGTTCTCGGCGAACCACTCGTCGAGGTGCTCGGAGAGCATGCGGGTCTCGCGCAGTCCCGCCAGCAGCCCCCGGGCGACGTCGAAGCCCTGCAGGGTGAGGGGTTTGTCCGAGGAGCCCGGCATGGTCGTCGCATAGGTCACGGGCTGTGCTCCGGCCCGCTCGACCCGCCCGGCGTGCTCCTCGCCGACCAGGTAGCTCACCCGGTGGCCGCGTGCGCCGAGCTCGGCGACGAGCCCCAGCGTCGGATTGATGTGCCCCACCGCCGGAGGCGCGAGGAAAGCGATGTGCGCCATGACACCCGTCCCGTTCCATAAAGGTCGCCGCATTGAGCCGAAGCGCCGGATGACACCTGTCATCCGATCGACGTGACAATATCCCTATGTACGGATTGCCGCTGACCGGCAACATGTAACCAGACGACGAAGCGGACGGCAATCGCCGCCGTATTCGGCTAGCGGAAAAGGAGTACTGTAATGGGTCAGGGCAGCAAGCAGATCGCCATCATGTCCGCCACCTCCATCGTCGGCGGACTGATCGGCTGGGGTGTCGGCACGGTCGTCATCGGGGCGCACATCCTCATCCCCATCGGTGTCGTCGTCGGCGTCGCCATCGGCCTGAGCCTGAGCAAGATGGGCAGCAAGCAGGCCTGACCGGTATCCGGTTCGGAGCGTCCCGGATGAACCGTTCCGGGGGCAAGTCGGGGTCCCGCCTCAAGAGCAGGTCTGGGGCCCCTGAATTTTCTTAGGGGTATCCCCGGGCGCTGCGGTGGCGCAACAATAGGGAATCACTATGAGTTTCCGTGTTCTCGATGTCGAGGGAGCCGTGGAGTTCGGTTTCCCGGAATTCCCCGACGACCGGGGGGCCTTCGCCTCGGCGCTGACGGAGTCCGGCTTCGCCCAAGCGCTCGGGCACCCGCCCTTCCCGCTCCGGCAGGCGAGCTTCACCCGCTCGCGCCGCGGCGTGATCCGGGGGGTCCACTTCACGGCGACCCCGCCGGGGTGCGCCAAGTTCGTCTACTGCCCGGCGGGCCGTGCGCTCGACCTCGTGGTCGACCTCCGGGTCGGCTCGCCCACCTGGGGCCGCTGGGACGCGGTCGAGCTGGGGACGGCCGAGCCGAAAGCCGTGTACCTGCCCGTCGGGGTGGGCCACGGCGTGGTGGCGCTGGAGGACGAGACGGTGATCTGCTACCTGCTCTCCGCGGAGTACGTCCCCGCGAACGAGCTGTCCGTCTCGGTGGCCAGCCCCGAATTCGCCGACCTCCCCATCCCCGCGGAGATCACGCCGGTGCAGTCGGCCCGGGACCAGGCGGCCCCCCTGTTGGCGGAGGCGCTGTCCGCGGGGCTGCTGCCCGACTACAGCCGCTGCCTCGGGGTGGCGAAGGAGTTTGCGCGAGGGTGAACCGCGCCCGCGCCGGGCGGCGGCCGGCCGCGTGCCGGGGCCGCCTCCCGGCCGGGCCGGTTCACAGCCAGCCGCGTTCCTCGGCCACCAGCGCGGCCTCGGACCGGGTCCGCGTGCCGGTCTTGCCGATCGCCGCCGAGAGGTGGTTGCGCACGGTGCCCTCGGTGAGGTGGAGCTGTGCGGCCATCTCGTCGACGGTGCTCCCCCGTCCGACGGCCCGCAGCATCTCCTGCTCCCGGGAGGTCAGCGGGTTGATCCCGTGGGTCAGCGACTCGGTGGCCAGCGCGGGGTCCACGACCTTGATGCCCGAGCGCACGTCGCGGATCGCCTTGACCAGGTCCTCGGGCGGCGCGTCCTTGACCACGAAGCCGGTGGCGCCGGCCGCCATCGCGCGGGAGAGGTAGCCGGGCCGGCCGAAGGTGGTGCAGATCAGGATGCGGCACCGGGGCATGGACTCGTGCAGCTCGGACGCGACGGCCAGCCCGTCCTTGCCGGGCATCTGGATGTCGATGAGCGCCACGTCGGGGCTGGTCTCGCGGGCGGCCGCCAGCGCCTCGTCCCCCGACCCCGCCTGCGCCACGACGGTGATGTCGGCCTCCAGGTCGAGCATGGACGCGAGCGCGCCGCGCACCATGGCCTGGTCGTCGGCGAGGAGAACCCTGATCAATCCGTACCTCCCTCGTGCGCCCCCGCGCCCGCCCCGTTCCGACCGCCCTCGACGGGCACCTCGGCGCGCACGACGAAGCCTCCGCCCGCCGACCGGTGCGCCTGCAGGTCGCCTCCCCGCGCCGTGACGCGCTCCCGCAGCCCGCGCAGGCCGTTGCCGGTCTCCACCGGCCCGGTTCCCGGCCCGTCGTCCTCCACGACCAGCCAGTCGCGGCCGAAGTGGACCTCGACGGCCGAGGCACCGGAGTGGCGCACGGCGTTGGTCACCGCCTCGCGCACAACGTAGCCGAACACCTGCTGCACCCGGGGGTCGACCTCGTCCACGGCCTGCGGCAACCGGGCCGTGATCCCGGCGGCGCGCAGCGCCGAACCGGCCTCGGCCAGCGCGCCGGCCAGGGTGACCGACCGGTAGCCTGAAACCGTGGCGCGGACGTCGGCCAGGGCCTGGCGGGCGTACCGTTCGACTTCCCCGGCCTCTTCGGCCACGGCCGGCTGGCCGGTGCTCTCCAGTAGGCGGCGCACGAGCCCGGCCTTGACGGTGATGGTGGTGAGGCTGTGCCCGAGGATGTCGTGCAGGTCCCGGGCGACGCGCTCCCGCTCCTCGACGACGGCGAACGCCGCGATGCGGTCGCGGGCCCGGCGCAGCTGCTCGTTCGCCTCGACGAGGCGGATGAACAGGATCATAGCGGTGCCGACCGAGGCCAGCAGGACCAGCTCGGGCATGACCGCACCCAGGGTCCCCGAGAGCAGGGCCGTCCCCCCGACGGCCCCGACCGAGAGCACGACCGCGCCCACTGCCAGGGCCGTACGGGCGAAGGCGCTGATCACGCACAGCGCGAAGACCAGGACCCAGGCGTTCTTGACGCCCATGAGGAACACCAGCGCGCCGCCCAGGATCAGCAGGAGCGCGCACATGAACAGGCGCACGCCCCATGCTTTGGACTCCCCCAGCGCGACGAACACGAGGTAGGAGCCGATGTAGGCGGTGCCCACGCCGATCGCCCACTGCCGCCGCGGAGGTTCGAGCCCGTCGAGCGCGTTGATGCCGTAGGGCAGCATCAGCGCGCTGAACAGCAGCGTCAGGCCCACGGACGTCCACAGCGCGCGGCGCCCGTGCGACGCCGACGGCGGCGCGAGGAGCCGTGGGCCGATCTCCTCGCGCCACCCGTGCGCGGCGGAGGTGTTCTCCGCCTCCGATGTGCTCATCAGGTGCCGTTCAGCTCCGAGCCGAGTCGTGCCGGTAGCGCCAGACCACCGCCACCGCCAGTACGACCGACCATGCTAGAAGAACCGCCCCGGCCAGGACAGGACTCTGCGTCCCCACGCCGCTCGTGGACACGCCCGCCTTGCCGAGTTCGGCGAGCCAGTAGCTCGGCGTCACGTAGGAGACGTAGACGAACCAGGCCGGCAGGGACTGCAGGGGGATGAAGATGCCGCCGAAGATGGCCAGCACCAGCATGCCGATGATGGTGATCTGCTGGACGTTCTCCCGGGTGCCCAACTGGCCGATGAGCAGGCCCAGGATGGCGAACGGCAGCCCGCCGATCGACACCAGCAGCGTGACGAAGAGCCAGCCGGTGGGCTCCAGGCTGACGTCCAGGAACAGCGCCCCGACCAGCGCCACCACGAACGGCGGCGGGACGGCGACGACCATCCCCACGGCCGCCTTGCCCAGCAGGTAGTTCGCGCTCGACAGCGGGGTCAGCCGCAGTTGGCGCTGCCAGCCGGCCTTGCGTTCGTTGACCACGCGGGTGCCCACCAGCATCCCGGAGATGAGCACGCCCCAGGCGGCCATGCTGGGCATCAGGATGGTCGCCGGCTCGTACTGCGCCTTCTCCGCCGGCCACTCGGCCTGGAAGATGATGACCTCCAGGACGTAGAACGCGGCCGGGAAGCCGAGGACGAACAGGATCGTGCCCGGCTCGCGCAGCACCCTCCTCAGTTCGAGGGTGAGGTACCCGCCCTTCATGACTCCTCGCTTTCCTGCGACGTGAGAACCAGGAACGCCTCGTCCAGGCCGACGCCGACCACCTCGATGTCCCTGGCCTGCGGGAACCGGGAGAGCAGGGCACGCAGGGTCGCGTCGGAGTCGGAGCTGAGCACGGTCGCCTTGTCCATGCGGACCTCGACGTCGACCACCGAGGGCAGCGCGCGCACCGCATCCGCGTCCGCACCGGGGATCGTGGCGGTCACGGTGCGGCCGGCGGCCAGTGAGCGCACCTGCTCGACCGAGCCGTCGGCGACGACGCGGCCGCCCTTGAGGAAGACGACCCGGTCGGCGACCTCCTCGGCCTCCTCCAGGTAATGCGTCGCGAACATGACCGTGTGGCCCGAGGCGGTGAACTTCTTCATGGCCGCCCAGAAGTCGCGGCGCGTGGCGACGTCCATGCCGGCCGTGGGCTCGTCCAGGATCAGCAGGTCGGGGTTGGAGACCGCCGCGATGGCGAAGCGGACCCGCTGCTGCTGCCCGCCGGAGAGCTTGGTGGACCTGCGCTTGGCGAGGTCCTCGATCCCGGCCCAGCGCAGCGTCTCCCGCACGGAAAGCGGCTTGTTGTGCAGGGAGGCCACCATGGCGACCATCTCTTCCACGGTCGCGTCCTCCAGGAGCGCGCCCTCCTGCAGCATCGCGCCGATCCGGCCGTGCTGGATGGCGTCGCCGGGCGTGTGGCCGAACACGCGGACCTCGCCCGAGTCGGGCCGCGCCAGCCCCGTGAGCATGTCGACGGTGGTGGACTTGCCCGCGCCGTTGGGGCCGAGCAGCGCCACCACCTCGCCGGGGGCGATGGTCAGGTCGACGCCGTCGACGGCGCGCACGTCGCCGTAACGCTTGTACAGCGCGTCGGCATAAACCGCGGAATGGTCGCGCAACCGCCCCCCGTCCCGTCCCTTACCGGGGATCAGAGTTTCATCCATGCCTTAAGCATGCTGGATAGGGGCGGCGGATGCCTCGATCGGCTATCACGGGTTGGCCATGACAGCTGTCACCCTGCCCGAATCCCCTATCGCACCCCTAGATTCCGCGCTCACCGGCGCCGGAAAAGTTACGGGTGGCATATTCCGGGCGCTTGGCGCCAGCATGGTGCCCGGATCCGGCATACGGGCCCGGCAGCCCGATCCCGCGCCGGGTCGGCAGGCGCCGAACCGGTACCACGCTCGCACGGTTCGGCGGGCGGCACGCATCCCGCCGCGACCCGCCCCCGACACACCGGAGGAGACCAGTCATGTCCGAAAGCCCCCGCTGCCGCGTCTGCGCCGGACCGTTGCGGGAATTCGTCGATTTCGGCCGCCAGCCGCTGTCCAACCGTTTTCCGCTGCCGGACCGACTGGACGACGAGTATTTCTTCACCCTCGCCGCCGGAATCTGCGAGTCCTGCACCATGGTACAGCTGATGCGGGAAGTACCGCGCGACCGGATGTTCAACGAGGAATACCCGTACCTCTCCTCGGGTTCAGCCGTCATGCGCGAGCATTTCACCGAGATCGCGCAGCGTTTTCTGCGGACCCGCCTGGGTGAGGGCGGCTTCGCCGTCGAACTCGGCAGCAACGACGGCGTCATGCTGAAGACCATCGCCGACGCCGGCGTCCGCCACCTCGGTATCGACCCCTCCGACGGTGTCGCCGAGGCTGCCCGCGAACGCGGTGTGCGGGTCTGGACGCGGTTCTTCGAGCGGTCCACCGCCGAGGAGATCGTGGCCGCCGAGGGCCGCGCCGACGTCGTCTACGCCGCGAACACGCTGTGCCACATCCCCTACCTCGACTCCGTCTTCGAGGGCATCCGCACGCTCCTCGCGCCGTCGGGAGTGTTCGTCTTCGAGGACCCCTATTTCGCCGACGTGGTCCGGCACAACTCCTTCGACCAGATCTACGACGAGCACTACTACCTCTTCTCCGCCCGCTCGGTGCAGGCGACCGCCGCCCGGTACGGCCTGGAGCTGGTCGACGTGGAGCGCCTGGCCGTGCACGGCGGCGAGGTGCGCTACACGCTCGCGCACGCCGGCGCGCTCACCCCCGGCACAGCCGTGGCCGACCTGATCGCCGAGGAGGACGCGCTCGGACTGGCCCGGAACGAGACCCTGGACGCCTTCGCCGCCGACGTCGCCGCCGTCCGCGACGACCTGGTGCGGCTGCTGTCCGAGCTGCGCGACCGGGGCAAGCGCGTCGTCGCCTACGGGGCCACCGCCAAGAGCGCGACCGTGGCGAACTACTGCGGCCTCGGCCCCGACCTGGTGGAGTTCGTCTGCGATACCACTCCTGCCAAGCAGGGCCGCGTCACCCCCGGGTCGCACATCCCGGTGCGCCCCGCCGAGGCGTTCCGCGACCCCGACTACCCCGACTACGCCCTGCTCTTCGCGTGGAACCACGCCGAGGAGGTCATGGCCAAGGAGCAGGAGTTCCGCGACGCCGGGGGCCGGTGGATCACCTACATCCCCGAGGTCGGAATCCTGTGACGGCCCTCGACGACGGCCGCGCCGGCGCCGCCGACCGGGTGGCCCGCTCCGCCGGGCTCGGCGCGGAGGGGGTCGTCTCCCTGCCCGAGTTCCGCGCGTGGTTCGCGGCGGCCGCCACCCGGGCGCGCGCCCGGGTGGCCCGGGTGCCGCTCGGCGGTCTGGACGGCTGGGCGGCCGATGCGGCGACCGGCGACATCCGCCACGAGAGCGGCCGGTTCTTCAGCGTGCGCGGGCTCGACGTGCGCAACCCCGGAGGCGCTACCGAGCACTGGTCGCAGCCGATCATCGACCAGCCCGAGATCGGCGTCCTCGGCATTCTGGTCAAGGAGTTCGACGGCGTCTGGCACCTGCTGATGCAGGCGAAGACGGAGCCGGGCAACGTCAACGGCCTCCAGCTCTCGCCCACCGTGCAGGCCACGCGCAGCAACTACACCGGCGTCCACCGCGGCAGGGCGGTGCCCTACATCGAGTACTTCCTGGACCCGCCGCCGGAGCGGGTCGTCGCCGACTCCCTGCAGTCCGAGCAGGGCTCCTGGTTCCTGCGCAAGCACAACCGCAACATGGTCGTCGAGGCGCCCGACGAGCCGGTGCCCGTGCTGGAGGACTTCTGCTGGCTCACGCTCGGCCAGGTGCACGCGCTGCTCGCCGAGGACGACGTGGTGAACATGGACGCGCGCACGGTGCTGTCGTGCCTGCCGTTCCACGGCGGCGACCCCGACGCGGGCGCGCGGCACTCCACCACCGGCGTGCTGAGCCGGATCACCGCGGCACGCGCCCGCACCGACATCGCGGCGGCGCCCGTGCCGCTGGCGTCGGTGCAGCGGTGGCACCGCAGCGGCGCCGGCGAACTGCACCACGAGAGCGGCCGCTTCTTCCGCGTCGTCGGCGTCGACGTGGCCACGCAGGGCCGCGAGGTGCGCCGGTGGTCGCAGCCGATGATCGAACCGTGCGGCCGGGGCCTGACGGCCCTGCTCGTGAAGGACATCGGCGGCACGCCGCACGCGCTGCTGCACGCGCGCACCGAGCCGGGGTTCCGCGAGGGCGTGGAGCTGGGGCCGACGCTGCAGTGCACGCCGGCGAACTACCCGGACCGAGCCGCGCACCGGCCGCGGTTCCTCGACGCGGTCGCGGGCGCCGCGGCCGGGCGCGTCCGGTTCGACACCGTCCAGTCCGAGGAGGGCGGCCGGTTCTACCACGCGCGGACCCGCAACGTGGTGCTGGAGGTCGACGACGCCTCCGCGCCCGACGACGACCCCGACTACGTGTGGCTGTCGCTGCCCCAGATCGACGCTCTGCTCCGGCACAGCCACTACCTGAACATCCAGGCGCGCAGCCTCGTCGCCTGCCTGCGCAGCCGGCCCGCGGGCTGAGCCGTGCGGGCGGGCCGGGCGGCGGCGCCGACCGCGATCACCGGCGGCCCCGCCCTCGCCGCGTGCGTGCGCGCGCATCGCCTCAGGCGTGCGTACCGCCTCAGGCGGGCTGCGTCAGCGCCTTCCACCAGTGCGGGTTGCCCGCGTACCACCGGACGACGTCTTCGAGCCCCTCGTCCAGGCCGATGCGCGGCTCGTAGCCCAGCTCCGCGGCGATCTTGCTGTGGTCCACCGAGTAGCGCAGGTCGTGGCCCTTGCGGTCGGGCACCCGCCGCACCCGGTCCCAGTCCAGGCCCATGATCGACAGGAGCCGCCCGGTCAGCTCGCGGTTGCTCAGCTCCGCGCCGCCGCCGATGTTGTACGTCTCGCCCGCCCGGCCCTTCTCGGCGACCAGTGCGACGCCCCGGCAGTGGTCGCTGACGTGCAGCCACTCGCGCACGTTGGACCCGTCGCCGTAGAGCGGCACCCCGCCGCCCTCCAGCAGGGTGGTGACGAAGCGGGGGATCACCTTCTCCGGGAACTGGCGGGGACCGTAGTTGTTGGAGCACCGCGTGATGCACGCGTCCAGGCCGTAGGTCCGGTGGTAGGAGCGCACCAGCAGGTCGGAGGACGCCTTCGACGCGGAGTAGGGGGAGTTGGGCTCCAGCGGGCACGCCTCGTCCCAGGAGCCCTCCTCGATCGACCCGTACACCTCGTCGGTGGAGACGTGCACGAACCGCCCCACCCCCGCCTCCAGAGCGCAGTGCAGCAGGTTCTGCGTACCGGCGACGTTGGTCTGGAGGAACTCGTCGGAGCCGGCGATAGACCGGTCGACGTGGGTCTCGGCCGCGAAGTGGACGACGAGGTCGATGCCCTTCATCAGCCGCAGCACCACCGGCCGGTCGCAGATGTCGGCCCGGACGAACGACAGCCGGGCGTCCCGCATGCCGTCCAGGACGCGGCGGTCGCCGGCGTAGGTGAGCTTGTCCAGGACGACGACCTCGGTAGGGGTGAGGCCGGGGTAGCTGCCGTCGAGCAGGTCCAGCAGGAAGTGGGACCCGATGAAACCGGCGCCGCCGGTGACCATGATGCGCACTGCGGACCCCTATTCTGCGACGCCCGGGGCGAACTCCTGGGCGATGTCCATGACGTATCGGCCGTAGTCGGTACTCGAAAGGGCGGCACCCAGGCGGTAGCAGGAGTCCGCGTCGATGAACCCCATCCGCAGCGCCACCTCCTCCAGGCACGCGATGCGGATGCCCTGGCGCTGCTCCATCGTCTGCACGTAGTGGCAGGCCTGCAGCAGGGCGTCGTGCGTCCCGGTGTCCAGCCAGGCGAAGCCGCGGCCCAGGTCCACCAGCTTCGCGTTGCCGTTCTCCAGGTAGGTGCGGTTGACGTCGGTGATCTCCAGTTCGCCGCGGGACGACGGCTCGATGCCGCGGGCGATCTCGACCACGTCGTTGTCGTAGAAGTACAGCCCGGTCACCGCGCAGTTCGACCGCGGCCGCTCCGGCTTCTCGTCCAGGGCGACCAGCCGCTCCTCGGCGTCCAGCACGGCGATGCCGTAGCGTCCCGGATCGTTCACCGGATATCCGAAAAGCACGCAGCCGTCGACGTCTCCGGCGTTCTCCTGGAGCAGCGTGGAGAACACCGGGCCGTGGAAGATGTTGTCGCCGAGAATCAGCGCGCAGGAGTCGCCGCCGATGTGGTCGGCGCCGATGATGAACGCCTCGGCGAGCCCGTTCGGCTTCTCCTGCTCGGCGTAGCTCAGCTCGATCCCCAGACTCGACCCGTCACCCAGCAGACCGCGGAACGAATCCAGGTCCCGTGGCGTGGATATGATCAGGATCTCGCGTATTCCGGCCAGCATCAGAACCGACAGCGGATAATAGATCATCGGTTTGTTGTAGACCGGGAGAATCTGTTTCGACACCGACAGAGTGGTCGGATGCAGACGGGTTCCCGACCCGCCCGCGAGAATGATTCCTTTCACGTCTCCCCCAGAGATCCGCAGCCGACCCGGACCCCACCGCCCAGCCCCGCAGCAGCTCCCCGCCTCAGCACCGCCCATCCCGGCTGTGCGCCGCCACCCGCCGTCGGGCACCGGGCTCAGCCCGTCCAGCCGCGCTCGCCGGCGAACCGGCCGAACGCGCTGCGCACCGCGAGAACCTGCGCCCCGCTCAGCTCGGGCGCGACATCCAGCAGCATCTCGGTGACCCGCCAGCGCAGCTCCTCCTCCGACAGCACCTCCGCGGTCTCCTCGTCGGCCCCACTCACGGCGGGCCGCGGTGAGACCGGCGCGGGCTCCAAGCCGGCCGGCGCGGACACGAGTTGCACGTCGAAGGCCTTCTTGCCGCGATGGCCGCCCACCGAGTCGAACCGGACCCGCCGGCCCGTCTGCAGCTGCGCCTTGATCTCCTCGTCCAGTGCCGAGGCGTGGATGAAGACGTCCTCGCCGCCGGCGTCCGGCTCGATGAAGCCGTAACCGCGCTCCTCGTCGAAACGCACGACCAATCCCGTCTCCATACAGCACCGTCCAACCTCGAATGCCTAACCGCACCGGCGCTGTGGATGATGGCACAGTCCGCTCGCCCGCTGGTACCCCTATCCGCCCCGAGTCATATCGGCGCCGTTCTAGGGGCCCTTAACATGGCCGACGCCCTGGCGAAACCCCCGGCATTCGGAATAGATTGCGCTAGGCCTGGAGATAACCGGTTGTCCAAGACGGCAGTAGGGGGCGCCCATGACGATACGCGTATGGAACTACCTCGACGAGTACGAAGACGAGCGCGCCGACATAATGGACGCGGTGGAAACCGTTTTCGAGTCGGGCCAGCTTGTTTTCGGCCCCAGCGTCCGCGGATTCGAGAGCGAGTTCGCGGAATACCACGGGCTGCGGCATTGCGTCGGCGTCGACAACGGCACCAACGCGCTGGTGCTCGGCCTGCGCGCGCTCGGCGTGCGGGAGGGCGACGAGGTCGTCACCGTGTCGAACACGGCCGCGCCCACCGTGGTCGCGATCGACCAGATCGGCGCGGTCCCGGTGTTCGTCGACGTGCGCGAGTCGGACTTCCTGATGGACGTCGACCAGGTCGAGGCCGCGATCACCGACCGCACCCGGTGCCTGCTGGTGGTGCACCTCTACGGCCAGTGCGTCGACATGGACGCCGTCCAGGCGATCGCCGAGCGCCACTCGCTGCCGGTGCTGGAGGACTGCGCGCAGTCGCACGGCGCGCGGCAGGGCGGCCGGCTCGCCGGGACCTTCGGCAGCGCCGCCGCGTACTCCTTCTACCCGACCAAGGTGCTGGGCGGCTACGGCGACGGCGGAGCGGTCGCCACCTCCGACGACGGGACCGCCGCGGCGCTGCGCCGGCTGCGCTACTACGGCATGGAGGACCGGTACTACGTCGTCGGCACGCCCGGCCACAACAGCCGTCTGGATGCCGTGCAGGCCGAGATACTGCGCAGGAAGCTGACCCGGCTGGACGCCTACGCCGAAGGGCGCCGGCGGGTCGCCCGGCGCTACGAGGAGGCGCTCGCAGACACCGGGCTGCTCCTGCCGCGCACGGCCGAGGGCAACGAGCACGTCTACTACGTCTACGTCGTCCGCCATCCGCGGCGCGAGGAGATCATGGCGGAGCTGAAGTCCTACGGGATCGCGCTGAACATCAGCTACCCCTGGCCCGTGCACACCATGTCGGGATTCGCCCATCTCGGCTACTCCGAGGGTGCGCTGCCGGTCACCGAGCGGCTCGCCGGGGAGATCTTCTCCCTGCCGATGTATCCGTCCCTCCCTCCAGAGCGGCAGGACCTCGTCGTCAAGGCGCTGCGCGACGTCCTGGCCACCTCCTGAAGATCCCCACGACCCCCCGCTAGGAGCATCATGCGTGTACTTTTCGCAACCGTCGGCGAGCCCTCGCACCTGTATGCGCAGGTGCCGACGGCCTGGGCGCTGCTCGCGGCCGGCCACGACGTGCGGGTCGCCAGCGGACCGGCGATGACCGAGGTCATCGCCTCGGCCGGGCTGCCCCCCGTCGCGGTGGGCGAGGACCACGGCATGGACGAGCTGCTGCGGTCCGCCGAAGACGAGGTCGGCTCGATCGAGAACGAGATCGCCGACTGGAGCGACCCGTTCGACGAGCGGCTGACCTGGGAGGAGGTGCTGCTGAAGTACCAGGCCTCGGTCCCCTACGGGATCCAGCCCTTCAACGCCCCGATCCTCGACGGGCTGGTGGAGTACGCCCGCGCGTGGCAGCCCGACCTCGTCGTCTGGGACCCCATCACCTACGCCGGGGCCGTCGCGGCCCGCGTGGTCGGAGCCGCCCACGCGCGGCTGCTGTGGTCGGTGGACATCTACTCCACGATGCGCGAGACCTGGCGCCGGCTCGCCGAGCAGCAGCCGCCCGAGGAGCGCCACGACCCGCTCGGCGAATGGCTCGCGGAGTCGCTGCGGGAGTACGGCTGCACCTTCGACGAGGAGGTCGTCGTCGGCCAGTGGACCATCGACCAGGTCCCCGACCCCGTCCAGTTCGACCTCCCGCTGCAGCGCGTACCCGTGCGCTATGTGCCGTACCACACGCGCCGCCTCACCCCGGACTGGGTCTTCGAGCAGCCCGAGCGCCCGCGCGTCGCCGTGTCGGGGCGGGGCTCGCTCGACGCCAAGCTCAACAGCAGCGTCTTCCCCGTCGCCGAGGCGGTGCGGGCGGTGGCCGACCTCGACGTCGAGGTGGTCGCGGTGCTGACCGAGAGCGAGCAGGAGAAGCTCGGCCCCGTGCCCGACAACGTCCGGCTGGTGGACTTCGTCCCGTTCCAGACGCTGCTGCCCACCTGCTCGGCGGTGGTGCACCACGGCGGGTTCGGCGCCGCGTCGACGGCCGGGCTCTGCGGCACCCCGCAACTACTGCTGCCCATCAAGCACGCCGACGCCTGGGTCCGGGCGCAGCACCTCAGCCGGGCGGAGGCGGGGCTGTACCAGCACGCGCCCGGCGCCACCGCCGAGGGCATCCGCGACCAGGTGTCGCGCCTGCTGGAGGACCCCGCGATCGCCCAGGGAGCGCAGCGGCTTCAGCAGCGGATCGCCGACACCCCGACTCCGCACGGAATCGTGGCCGAACTGGAGGACCTGACGCACAAGCACCGGGCGCGTACCTGAGCGCGGCGGCGCGAGAGCGAGGGAACTGATTCGATGAAGGTCATAGGGGTCGGTTTCGGGCGTACCGGTACCTACTCCCTCAAGCTGGCGCTGGAGGAGCTCGGCTACGGGCCGTGCGACCACATGTACGAGGTCGCCGAGCATCCGCCGCGCATCCGTCAGTGGCTGGACATCATCGAGGACCGCTCGGCGGACTGGGACGGCCTCTTCGCCGGTTACAACGCCGCGGTGGACTGGCCGACCGCCGCCTACTGGCGCGAACTCGCCGAGCACTACCCCGAGGCGAAGCTGGTGCTGACGGTCCGGGACCCGCAGCGGTGGTACGAGAGCACCCAGGCCACCATCTTCAAGCGGAGCCCGCTGACGCGCCCGCTCACCTGGCTCGCCGAACGGCAGAGCCCCGACCTGAGGTCCTTCCTCGCGATGGACCGGAAGAGCGTGCAGGAGCGCGTCTTCGACCGCACCCTGCACGACCGCGATCACCTGATCTCGGTCTACAAGCGGCACATCGCCGAGGTCCAGGCGGAGATCCCGCCGGAGCGGCTGCTGACCTACGAGGTCGGCCAGGGGTGGAAGCCCTTGTGCGAGTTCCTGGAGGTCCCCCAACCCGAGACGGAGTTCCCCCGCCGAAACCGGCGCGGCGACTTCAGCCAGGAATCCAACAAGCACATCCAGAAGCTCCTCGCGTCCCGGTGACACGGCCCCGCGGCGGCGCCTCCCGCCCCACAGCGGAGAGGCGCCGCCCCAGGCACGGCGGCGCTCCGGCGGATTGGGCGTGGCCCTGCCGGTCCGCATCCCGTGAGCATTCGCTACCGGAAAACGAACAGCCACGGACGACAACGGGCTTCAGCCGGAGGCGGTGAGCCGGCGAGCGCGATAGACGGGTCTGCGCGCCGGACCGTACCCGATACCGCACCTGTTTCCCCGGACCGCTCACCGAACCGGACATGCGACTCTTACCGCATCCGGCTCTCCACGGGTTCTGCGCCCCATCGATGATCTTGGGCGGCCCACGGTGCCGGGATGCTCAGCCCGCGCCGGGATTCCTTGTGTCGGCAGCCTTGACCGGCGGTGGGCGGGCGCGAAACGGTCGGGAGCAACTATTCGCCGCAGACGTGATGGGCCTTGCCATGAGCGAGCACGCACCCGACGCCGCCGCCTCGAACGGCACTTCCTCGATCGACTTCTCGGTGCCGCATTCGTCCCGGGTGTGGAACTACTGGCTCGGCGGCGAAGACAACTACGCCGCCGACCGCGCCGCGGGGGACGAGGTGATCGACACCATCCCCGACATCCCCGTCGGTGCGCGCGCCGAGCGGGCCTTCTTGAACCGGGTGATCCGCCACCTGGTCCTCGACGCCGGGATCCGGCAGTTTCTCGATGTCGGCACCGGCCTGCCGACCATGGACAACACCCACGAGGTGGCCCAAGACCTGGCGCCGGAATCGCGGATCGTCTACGTCGACAACGACCCGCTCGTCATGCTCCACGCCCGCGCGCTGCTGTCCAGCACGCTCGAAGGCCCGACGGACTACGTCGAGGCGGATCTGCGCGACCCCGAGACCATTCTCCAGAAGAGCGCCCGGACACTGGACTTCAGCCGCCCCGTCGGGCTGATGCTGCTGGGCGTGGTCAACCACATCATGGACTCCGAAGAGTCCTACCGGCTCGTCGCCCGGCTCGTCGAGGCCCTGCCCGCGGGCAGCCACCTCGCCCTGACCCACTCCACCGCAGAGGTGCACGGCGAGCCGATGCTGCGGGTCATGCGCGAGATGAACGAACGCGGCGGCACCCCGATCCGCGCCCGGACCCGCCAGGAGATCGAGGGCTACTTCGAGGGCTTGGAGCTGCTGGAGCCCGGGGTGGTCTCCTGCTCACTCTGGCGCCCCGAGCCGACCGGCCTCGGCACGCCCCCCGAGGTGTACCTGTTCGGCGGTGTCGGCCGGGTCGGCTGAGCGGCCTCGGCGCGGTTTCCGCCGCTTTCACCGCCCCGGGCCCGCCGGTGCGAGAGTGAGGTGCAGCCGCGCGGGTTCCGCGAGGCCGGCGCGCGCCCGTCGGCGTCGGCGGGTCGGGCGGCGAGGGTGGCTTCGGCCGTACGCGGCGCGAGGATGGCAGCGAACTTCAGTCCGTCCACGGCGCGGCGGTCTCGGTCGGCCGGTGTCTCCGGCTCCCGGCCGCCTGCTGAACAGGCGGCTCCGCCCCGCTCACCGGTCGCCGGGTGCGGCGGACAAGCCTCCGAAGAGCAGGTCCACGACCTGGTCGGCCAGTTCCTCCACCTCGTACCGGCTTTCCCCGGATGAACCGGGATCGTCAGGGGCGCCCATGCGCGGTCGTTGACGGCTCCCCGGCCGTGTCCGATGATTTCGGGAGCGCTCCCAGAGCGCGTTACGGCGGGAGGAGCCGCATCGGCGGCCTCTCGGGTGGCAGCACGCACGTTCTTGACCCCCCTACACGAGGACGGTTCCCATGCAGCTCGCAGTCCCGCGCCGCGCCCCGTCGCGGCCCGGCGCCGCCATAGGACTGGCCGCCGCACTCACCTGTACCGCCCTGGCCGCCACCGTGGTGGCGGCCGAGCCGCCCCGGGCCGCCGCCGACCCGCCCGACGAGGCCCCCGTCGACGTCTCGGTCAACGCGAAGCTGGGGCTGGGCACCATCGACGAGGCGGCGTTCGGGGTCAACCACGCGATCTGGGACGCGCACATGAACGACCCCGAGGTCGCCACGCTGCTGGAGGACGCCGGCATCGGGGTGATGCGCTACCCGGGCGGGTCCTACGGCGACATCTACCACTGGGAGGACCACACCGCGCCCGGCGGCTACGTGGCGCCCAACACCGACTTCGACGCCTTCATGGGCACGGTGCGCGCGGCCGGAGCCCAGCCGATGATCATCGCGAACTACGGCACCGGCAGCCCCGAAGAGGCCGCGGAGTGGGTGCGCTACGCCAACGTCACCAACGACTACAACGCCAAGTACTGGGAGATCGGCAACGAGGTCTACGGCAACGGCCACTACGGAAACGGCTGGGAGGAGGATGACCACGCCGACAAGAGCCCCGCGGAGTACGCGCGCAACCTGCTCGACTACGCGGAGGCGATGAAGGCGGTCGATCCGACCATCGAGATCGGCGCGGTGCTGACCACCCCGGGCGACTGGCCCGACGGGATCGTCGGCCCCGGCGACTCCGCCGACTGGAACAACACCGTGCTCTCCCGCGTCGCCGACACCATCGACTTCGCCGTGGTGCACTCCTATCCCGGCGGCTCCACCGCCGACGAGGCGCTGGACCGGGTCCGGCGCCTGCCGGGCCAGCTGCGCCAGGTCCGCCGGCAGCTCGACCACCACGCCGGGGAGCGCTCGTCCGAGATCGGCATCGCGCTGACCGAGGTCAACACCAAAGTGCAGATGAACAGCCGCCCCGCCGGCCTGTTCGCGCCGCACGTGTACATGACCGCTATGGAGAACGGCGTCTTCAACATCGACTGGTGGAACGTCCACAACGGCCCCACCGAGGTGAACCGGGTGGACGGCGAACTCGGGTTCAACGACTTCGGGCTGCTCTCCAGCGGCGGCTGCATCGACGACGTCTGCCAGCCGCCGGTCAACACGCCCTTCCACCCCTACTACGGCATCAAAGCCCTCACCGACCTCGGCCGCCCCGGCGACACCATGGTCGCCTCCTCCTCCGGCAGCGAGGACGTCGCGGTCCACGCCGTGCACCAGGACGACGGCGACCTGAGCGTCATGCTCATCAACAAGGACCAGGACACGTCCCACCCGGTGGACATCGACTACGCCGGATTCACGCCCGACGGCGGGCAGCCGGTCGTCCACCGCTACGCCCGCGGCGACAGCGACGTCACCGAGGTCGCCGCCCCCGGCGACGGCACCATGACCCTCAAGCCCTACTCGATCACCACGGTGACCGTCTCGCCGAAGAACGGCGAGGCGGCGGTGGGCGCCCCGGGCACGCCCGAGCTCACGGCCGCGGACAGCACCACCGCCACACGGAGCTGGCCCGCCGCCACCCGCGGCACGCCGGTGCGCTACGAGGTCTACGAGCAGCTCGGCGCCAACGCCCAGCTCCTGGCCACCACCACCTCCACCTCGGTGACCCTGAACAACCTGCCCCCGGGCTCCGAACACAGCGTCAACGTGCTGGCCCGCGACGCGGCCGGGCACCTCTCCCGGCCCTCCGAGCCCCTGACCGTCGCCACCACGTCACCGCAGGACAGCACCTGCCAGGTGAACTACAGCGTGGACAACAGCTGGAGCAGCGGCTTCGTCGCCACGGTCACCGTCTCCAACCTCGCCGACACACCGATCAACGGGTGGAGCCTGGACTTCACCTGGCCCGAGACCGGGCAGTCGCTGCAAAGCGCCTGGAACGCGCAGGTGAGCAGCGACGGGCGGCGCGTCCACGTCACCGACAACGGCCAGAACGCCACCCTGGCTCCCGACGGCGGCTCCACCGCGACCTTCGGGTTCGTCGGTGCCAACGACGGCGCCAACCCCGCGCCCACCACCTTCACCCTCAACGGCACGGTCTGCCGCACGGCCGGCGACTGAGCAGGGCCCGGTCCCGGCGGGACGGGCGGTGTGCCTCCCGTCCCGCCTCAGCGGCGGCTTCCGGCCGCCCCCGGCTCCAGACGGACCTCCCCGAAGCGCCGGCGAGCGCCCTGTGTCATCCGTCCACCGAGAGGACGAGCCTGCCGCGGGTGCCACCGGATGCGACGAGTTCGTGGGCCCGGTGGGCATCCGAAAGCGGCAGCACCTGCTGCCGCGGGGACCGGAGCCGGCCGTCGTCGAAGAGGCGGGCGAGCGAGGCGAGCAGCCGGCCGTCCGGTTCGGCGCCGAGGAAACGGGCGCGGATCCCGCGCGGCGGCACCGGCTCGGTCCCCGGCCGCGGCTCGTCCTCCAGCGAGGGGATGTAGACGGCGCGCCCGCCGTCGCGCACCGCCTCGAATCCGCGCAGCAGCACCTGTGGCCGCACCTCGCCCCCGGCGCAGTCCAGCATCGCGTCGACCCCTCCCCCGGCGGCGTCGCGCACCGCTTGGGGCCAGGCGTCGTCCCGGTAGTCGACGGCGGCCGTCGCGCCCGACTCCCGGACCGCGGGGTGGTCGGGCGCGCTCGCCGTGCCGACCACCCGCGCCCCCAGGAGCCGGGCCGCGATCTGGACGGCGAAGGCACCGACGCCGCCGGCGGCACCGGTGACCAGGACCGCCTCCCCTCGCTCGACGCCGAGAACGTCGACGAGCGCCTGGTGGGCCGTCGTCGCGGCAACCGGTACCCCCGCGGCTTCCTGCGCCGACAGCGACTCCGGTCTGCGGGCGGCGGCGTCGGCCGAAACGGCGCGCAACTCGGCGTATCCCCCGCCGGGGACGTCGAACGCGTAGACCTCGTCACCCGGCTGGAAGTCCGTGACGCCGGCTCCGACGCGCTCCACGACGCCGGCGGACTCCAACCCGGGGACGTAGGGAAACTCCATCGCGCCGAAACGGCCCTCGCGGGCCATCACGTCCCAGTAGCCGACGCCTGCGGCGGCGTTGCGGAGGAGGATGTGTCCGGGCCCGGTCTCGGGGACCGGGAGCCGGGCCGTGCCCAGCTGTTCCGCTCCTCCGAACCTCTCGATCGCCATCGCACGCATGCCGGCACTCCCTTCGCTCGTCGTCGGCATCCCGCTCGTCGCCACGCATCCGTCCCGCCCCGAGAACGGCGGTCCGCCCCTCGGCGCGAACGCGACCAGCGTCGCCGCCCCACGGCACGGCCGTCCAAGTCCCGCAGGGCTGCGATCGATAAACTGAAGGCATGGAACCGGATTTCCGGCTGCTGCGCTCCTTCGTGGCCGTGGCCGAGGAGCTGCACTTCGGTGAGGCCGCCGTCCGGTTGCGCGTCGCCCAGCCCGCCCTGTCCAAGCAGATCGCGAAGCTGGAGTCCGACCTCGGGGTGTCCCTGTTCGACCGCACCAGCCGGCGGGTGCGGCTCACCCCCGCGGGCGAGGCACTGCTTCCGCAGGCGCGGACGGCGCTGGAGCAGGCGCGCGCCGGGCTGCGGCGCGCCAGGGCGGTGGGTGAGCGCACGAGCGGGGTGCTGCGCGTGGGCTTCATGACCGGCGCGATCCAGCCGGCCCTGCTGCGCGCGTTCGAGCGGGAGTACCCCGCGGCCGGCGTCGACGTGAAGCGCTACGACTGGTTCGACCAGACCGCGTGCCTGCGCGACGGGCGTGCCGACATCGCCTTCGTCTGCCCGCCCATCGAGGAAGCCGACATACGCGTCGAGGTCCTCGCCGAGCAGACGCGGCTCGCGGTGCTGCCCCGCGGGCACCCGGCGGCGGGGCGAAGCGCGCTGTCCATACTCGACCTGGGCGAGGAGCCGGTGATCGGGCACCACCGGGCGCCGCGGGCCTGGGCCCGGTTCTCCGCCGTGGATCCGCGCCCGGACGGCTCACCCGCGGTCTACGGCCCCGCCGTCGACACGGTCGAGGAGAAGCTCGAACACGCCGCCGCCGGGCACGGCGTCGGACTCGTCCCGTCCTCCATCCGCGACCACTACGACCGCGACGACGTGGTCTTCGTCCCGGTCACCGACATCCCGCCCTGCCAGTCCGCGCTCGCGTGGCTCCCGCCCGCCCGGAGTCCGCTGATGCGCGCCTTTGTGGCACTCGCGCGCGATCGATACGGTCGGTGAGAGCCTGGCGGGGTCCCCGCACGAGCGGCGCGGGGCCGGGAGCCGCAACGCCTTCCGGCACACCGGGCATCGCCGACCCGGTCGAGGCGGATTCGAAACGCCCGCCCGTGGGGGTGAAGGAGCGAGGGAATGCGTGTACTCATCGCCGGGGCGGGTCTGGCGGGTCTGTGCCTGCACCGGCTGCTCCGGGACGCGGGCCATGAGGTCCGCTCGCTCGAACGGGCGCGGAGTTTCGGTCGGCTGGGCTACGGCATCGGCCTGTGGAGCAACGCCTGGCAGGTTCTGGAGCAGGCCGGAGCCGCCGACGCCGTCGCACAGGCCGGGGTTCCGGTCGGCCACTGGCAGTTGCGCGACGCGTCCGGCCGCTTGCTGCGCGCCCTGTCCACCGACCAGCCGGCCTCCGCCGAGGAGACCGGCGACGGCGCCCGCGCGGCGCAGCGCCCGTTCACCGTCGTGCACCGCGCCGACCTGCACGACGCGCTACGCGCCCGGGTCCCCGACGCCGAGATCCGGACGGGCATCGCCGTCGAGGATGTGCGCCACAGCAACGGCCGGACGACCGCCGTGCTGTCGGACGGCACCGAGGAGGAGGCCGACGTCCTGGTCGGCGCGGACGGGGTGCACTCGCGGGTGCGTGAGTCGGCCGGCGGAGGCGGCGCCGCCGATCTCGGCACCGCGGCCTGGGCGTTCTGGGTGCCCGAGGGCGTCGACGTGCCCGACGGCTTCACCGAGATGTGGGGCGAGGACGGCAAGGCGTTCCTGATCGCCGGCGTCTCCGGGGCGCGGATGGCGACCCTGGCGATGCCCGTGCCCGCCGACGCCGACGTCGGCGACCCGCTCGGCTACCTGCGCAGCCGCGCGCACGAATGGGTGCTGCCCGAAGTCCTCGACCACCTCGCCCGCACGGGCGGGGACGTCTT
Organism: Streptomonospora litoralis; assembly: GCF_004323735.1. Taxonomy (GTDB): domain Bacteria; phylum Actinomycetota; class Actinomycetes; order Streptosporangiales; family Streptosporangiaceae; genus Streptomonospora; species Streptomonospora litoralis. The sequence goes on from NZ_CP036455.1 coordinate 3,625,471, forward strand.
CTTCGACCGCAACCGCGCTGTGGCCCCGCCGCGGTTCGCCCGCGGGCGCGTCGCGCTGATCGGCGACGCCGGCCACGCTCTGCATCCGGTCATCGGGATGGGCGCCACCCTGGCTCTGGAGGACGCCTGGGTGCTGGCCGACGAACTCACCGGCCCGGCCCCGGCCGCCCGGGCGCCGCAGGCGCTGGCGGGCTTTCGCCGGCGGCGCCGCCGCCCGGTCCACCGCGCCCGGCGCGAGGCCGCTCTGGCGCAGCGGCTGGTGCTGACTCCCAACCCCCTGGTGCGCCGGACGCGCAACGCGCTGGCCGCACACACGCGGGTCTTCGACCGGTTCTTCACCCGCCAGGCCGACGAGCTGTCCCGCCCGCTCTCCGCACGGCTGTAGTGCGCCGGCCGGAGGCGGGGTGCGGCCGTCGGTCGCGGACGCCTCGGCCGTGCCGGGCAGCCGGATCGGGCCGGTTCCGGGCATGCGCGGTCGTTAGCGCGGGGGTTGCGGGGTAGCGGACTCGGTGGCGCGATCGCCCTCCTCGTCGTGCACCGGGCGTAACCGCCAGGAGGCGCCGGCGCGGTCGGGGGTCCGGAGTCGAGCTGGGAGACATGATGCGTGTCGGGGCCGTACGGACGGTGCTTCCGGAGCACTACTACAGCCAGGAGGAGATCACCGACGCCATGGCGCGGTGGACGGACGCCGATGAGCGGCTGCTGCGCCGCTTCCATGCCGCCACCCAGGTGAGTGGGCGGCCGCTGGTGTGGCCGCTGGAGGAGTATCCGAAGCTGAACGACTTCACCACCGCCAACGACGCCTTCATCGACAACGCGCTCGACCTGGGCGAGCGCGCCATGCGGGCGGCTCTGGAGAGCGCCGGGGTACAGGCGCGCGAGGTGGACCAGCTCGTCGTGTGCTATTCCACGGGCGTAGCCACCCCCACCCCGGATGTGGGCCTGGCCAAGCGCGCGGGGCTGCGGGCGGACGTCAAGCGCGTCCCGGTGTTCGGGCTGGGCTGCTCCGCCGGCGCCGCCGGACTGGCGCGACTGCACGACTACCTGCTCGGCCGGCCGGACCAGGTGGCCATGCTGGTGTGCATCGAGTTGTGCTCGCTGACCCTGCAGCGAGACGACACCTCCACGGCGAACCTGGTGGCCAGCGGCCTGTTCGGCGACGGCGTCACGGCCGTGGTGGCGCTGGGCGAACAGGCCGCCGAGCGCGGCTCCGCAATCAGGCGGGGGCCACGCGTCACGGCCTCCGGCAGCAGGCTCTACCCCGGCACCGAGCGCCTGATGGGCTGGGAGATCGGCGAGCACGGCTTCCGCACGGTCCTCGCCGCCGACCTGGCGGACCACGTGGAGGCCGTCCTCGCCGACGACGTGGCCGCCTTCCTCGGCGACCACGGGCTCTCGCGAAAGGACGTGTCGTCGTGGGTGTGCCACCCCGGCGGCCCCAAGGTGCTCGACAAGATCAGCGAGGTCCTCGACTTCGGCCACGGCGAGTTGGACGTCACCTGGCAGTCCCTCCGGCAATTGGGGAACCTGTCCTCGGTGTCGGTGCTCGACGTGCTGGAGAGGACGATCGCGGACCACCGCCCGGCCGAGGGCGAACCCGGCGTGCTGATGGCACTGGGGCCGGGCTTCTCCGCCGACCTGGTCCTGCTGCGCTGGTGAGCGCCGGCGGGGCTGCGCACGCGGCGCCGGACGAAGCACGGCGACGGCGGCCCGCGCCCCGCTACACGGACTACCGCCGGGCCGCCGTGCCGCGCCGCATGCTGGGTGCGGCGTCGGAGTCGCGGATGAGGGAGACCACGAACAGCCCGAGGACGGCGAAGACGACGGCCGCCAGGAAAGCGCCGTGGTAGGCGTCCATCCGGGCTTGGGCCCGAGCCGCGCTCGACGCCGCCGCACCCAGGGCCGCGGTCTCGGCCTGGGTGCGGATCACCAGCACGGTCGACAGCACCGCGACACCGGTGGCGGTGGCGACCTGGCGGCTGGCGTTGAACAACGACGTCGCCCGGCCCATGGATTGCGTGGCGGTCCGGGCGAAGGCCGCGGCCTGGAGCGGGACCATGGACATGCCCATGCCGATCCCCTGGACGAACATCATCGCGCCGAGGACCCAGTACGGCGTCGACAGGCCCACCAACTGGAACGACAGGGAGAGGCCGCCGATCAGGGTCAGGCCCGCCAACAGCAGCCGTCGCGGTCCGACGCGCGGGTAGACGCGGCTGACGAACTGCGTGGTGACGACCATGCCCAGTGCCTGCGGCATCAGCACGAGCCCGGCGTCCAGTGCGGAGGCGCCGCGCAGGTTCTGCATGTAGAGCGGCACCAGGAACAGCACGCCGAACATGGCGGCGGTGAGGCACAGCAGCGTCGCGTTGCCCGCACCGAACAGCCGCTGCCCCAGCAGGCGCAGGTCCAGCATCGGTTCCCGGGCCGTGAGCTCCCGCCAGACGAACAGGCCGAGGAGCACGGGGGCGACGATGAGCCCGATCCACACCGACGGCTCGCCCCAGCCCTGCTGGGCCCCGCGCTCCAGAGTGGCCAGCAGGCTCGCCAACCCGGCCCCGGCGAGCACGAATCCGGCGACGTCGAAGCCGCCGGCACTCTCCTGCTTCTCTTCGCGCAGGAACAGGACGGTGAACAGCAGCGCCAGCGTCCCGACGGGCACGTTGATGAAGAAGATCCAGCGCCAGCTGGCGTATTCGACCAGGAAGCCGCCCAGAACCGGCCCCAGGGCGGGGGCGATGCTCGTGGGGATCATCAGCACCGCCGACGCCGTCGCCCGCTCCTCGGCGGGGAAGGCGCGGAAGAGCATCGCCTGGCCGACCGGGACGAGCATGCCTCCGCCCACGCCTTGCAGCACCCGGGCGGCGATCAGCCAGCCGATTCCGGTGGCGAATCCGCACAGCACGGACGCGGCGGTGAAGACGAGTACGGCCAGCTGGAAGGTCCGCTTGCTGCCGAACCGGTCGCTGATCCAGCCGGAGGCGGGGATGAACACCGCGAGGCTGATCATGTAGCCGGTCAGCACCCACTGCAGGGTGGTCTCGTCGACGCCGAACTCGCGCCCCAGGGTCGCAAGCGCCACGTTGAGGATGGTGACGTCCAGGATCTGCATGATCAGACCGAACACGAACGTGACCGCGACCAGCCACTTGTACTCGACACGAGGCAACAGACGGCTCCGCCTTCCTTGAGCGGTGACGATGCGGGCGGCACGGCTTGGGCCGCAGCATCGCGGACGACCACACGGTGGCTCCTGGCTCCCGAAACGCCGGCTCCCGCTGCGGTCGGCGCAAGGGCGCCACCAGTGTGCCCTACCAGGTGCCGCTACCTGGATGCCGCACTCCTGCGACGTGGCGAGAGCAAAATCTCGTTTCCCGCGGAGCCCGGAGCCCCCCGCGCGGCCCCGGCCCGGCCGCCGACCCGGGCGCGCCGGTCAGCGGCCGGGGGCGGGCTCGGTGTCGTCGGGCTCGGGGGCGTCGGGCGGTTGGGGGCCCAGGCGCAGGTGTTCGATGTGGTACAGGGCCTGGTCCAGCAGGCCGGCCACGTGGTCGTCGTAGAGGGAGTAGACCACCGAGCGGCCCTGGCGGGTGCCGGCGACCAGGCCGAGGTTGCGCAGCAGCCGGAGCTGGTGGGAGCAGGCGGACTGCTCCAGGCCGACCTCGGCGGCCAGGGCGGTGGCCGGGAGCGGACCCTCGCGCAGCCGGGCCAGGATCAGCAGCCGCGACGGCGTCGCCAGTGCCTGCAGCGTCGTGGCCACCTGCTCGGCGTCGGCCGCATCAAGGCGGGTACGGACGGCGGGCTGCGCCGCGGCGGTGACTCGATGACCCATGGGGCCTATGCTACCGACCCGCAGATGAACGCATGAATCATTGTTCATCCTTTCCTGTAAGCTGGCCGGGTCCGTGCGCCTTCCCGACAGCAAGGACCCGCCGTGCCGCTTCTGACCACCCGTCCGCCCGCCGGGGGCGGACGCACCGCCGCCCCGCGGCGCCGCACCCGGCTGCTCGCGCTGCCCGAAGCCCGCTGGGCCGCCGCCGCGCTCGCGCTGTTCCTGACCGCCCTGCCGCTGGACCTGCTCGGCGCACCCGCCTGGACGTGGGGCCCGCTCTACGCACTGGCCTACGCATCCGGCGGCTGGGAACCCGCACTGGAAGGGCTCAAGGCGCTGCGGGAGAAGCGCCTGGACGTCGACCTGCTCATGGTCGCCGCCGCCCTCGGCGCCGCCGCGATCGGCCAGGTCCTCGACGGCGCGCTGCTCATCGTCATCTTCGCCACCTCCGGCGCACTGGAGGCGATCGCCACCGCCCGCACCGCGGACTCCGTGCGCGGCCTGCTCGACCTCGCACCCCAGCGCGCCGTGCGCCTGGCCGCCGACGGCGCCGAGGAGCCGGTCGCAGCGGCCGAGCTGCGCATCGGCGACACCGTGCTCGTCCGCCCGGGCGAGCGGGTCGGCGCCGACGGCCGCGTCACCGACGGGGCGAGCGAGGTCGACCAGGCCGCGGTCACCGGCGAGCCGCTGCCCGCGGTCAAAGAGATCGGCGACACCGTCTTCGCCGGCACCCTCAACGGCACCGGGCACCTGCGCGTGGCCGTGGAACGCGATCCCGCCGACACCGTGATCGCCCGCATCGCGGCCATGGTGGACGACGCCTCCCGGACCAAGGCCGCCACCCAGCTGTTCATCGAACGCGTGGAGCAGCGCTACTCGGTGGGCATGGTCGCCGCCACGCTCGCCCTGTTCACCGTGCCGCTGCTGTGGGGCGCAGCGCTGGAGCCCACCCTGCTGCGGGCGATGACGTTCATGATCGTGGCCTCGCCGTGCGCGCTGGTGCTGGCCACCATGCCGCCGATGCTCGCGGCGATCGCCAACGCCGGGCGCCACGGGGTCCTGGTCAAGTCCGCCCGCGCCCTGGAGCGGCTCGCCCGCAGCGACCGGGCGGCGCTGGACAAGACCGGGACGCTCACCGAAGGCGCTCCCCGGGTGAGCGACATCCTGCCGCTGACCGACGACTTCGCCGCCGAGGAGGTGCTGGCGCTCGCGGCCGCCGCCGAGCACCCCAGCGAGCACCCGCTGGCCCGCGCCGTGGTCGCCGCCGCCCGCGAGCGCGGTGTCGCCGTCGAGACGGCCGCGGACTTCTCCGCGGCCGTGGGCCGCGGCGTGCGCGCCGTGGTCGCGGGCCGCGACGTCGCCGTGGGCGCGCCGCAGCGCCTGGTGGACGACGCGGCACCCGGCGCCGCGCGGGCACGGTCCGGGGCCGCGGCGCTGGAGGACACCGGCAAAACCGCGGTGGTCGTGCTCGCCGACGGGCGGCCGGTGGGCCTGCTCGGCGTCGCCGACCGCATGCGTCCCGGTGCCGCCGACGCCGTCGCCCGGCTGCGCGCTCTGACCGGCACCGAACCGGTGCTGCTGACCGGGGACAACCCGCGCGCCGCCGAACTGGTGGCCGCCCAGGCGGGCATCGGCGAGGCACGCTCCGGGCTGCTGCCCGAGGACAAGGTCGCCGCGGTGCACGGTTTCGAGGAAGCCGGACACCGCGTGCTGATGGTGGGCGACGGGATCAACGACGCGCCCGCCCTGGCCGCCGCGCACACCTCGATCGCCATGGGCCGCGCCGGCTCCGACCTCGCTCTGGAGACCGCCGACGCCGTCGTGGTCGGCGACGACCTGGCCGCCGTGCCCACCGCCCTGTCGCTGGCCCGCCGCGCCCGCCGGCTGGTCGCCCAGAACCTGGTGATCGCGGCGGTGTTCATCGCCGGACTGGTCGCCTGGGACCTGGCGGGCACCCTGCCGCTGCCGCTGGCCGTGGCCGGCCACGAGGGCTCCACCGTGCTGGTCGCGCTCAACGGCCTGCGCCTGCTGGGCGAAGGGGCCTGGCGCCGGGCACAGGCCGACGAGTAGTACTCCGTGCCTCGCGTCGCCGGCGGCTGCGGGTAGTACCGGTTCCGGTCATCTGGGTGCGGGTTTCGGTTATGGGGGCAGTGGTTCCGGTCAGTGGCGGTGCGGCGGGGCGGTGGGCGGCGGGGACGGCCCCACAGACAGACTCGGCGCGGCTTGTCCCGTCTATCGTGAACTTATGGTCGCCGGGAAGCGCATTCCGGGGCCATAAGTTCACGATCACCGCCGGATGAACCGGCAAGCGGGCCGAGCCCCGCTGCCACCGTCGCCGCCGCCTTTCCGTTCAGGACACGGTGCACCCGCCCCGCGTCAGGAGGGCGAGGAGGCGGGCGAAGGCGTCGGACTCCGGGCCGGGTCCTCGGCGGGGGCCGCCGCGGGGTCGTCGGCGGGTGACGCGTCCGGGGCGGCGGACTCGGCAGCGTTCAGTTCGGCGGCGGCCTGGCGGCTGAAGCCGAAGAAGTAGGTCAGCACGAAGCCCGCGGCGTAGCCGACCAGCAGGCCGATCCCGTAGACCAGGATCGCGGCGCCGATGCCCTGATTGCCCTGGACGAGCGGGAAGAGCGCCCACCCCGAGGGGCCGATCGCGGTGGAGCCCGCGCTCACCCCCAACTGGTTGGCCAGGCCGAGGAAGCTGCCCCCGACCGCGCCCCCGGCGCAGGCGGTCAGGAACGGGCGGCCCAGCGGCAGCGTCACTCCGTAGATCAGCGGCTCCCCCACGCCGAGCACGCCGGCGGGCAGCGCCGAGCGGATGGTGGCGCGGATGCCCTCGTTGTTCTTCAGGCGCAGGTAGATCGCCGCCGCCGCGCCGACCTGCCCCGCACCGGCCATCGCCAGCACCGGCAGAAGCACCGTGTAGCCGTCCACGTCGATCAGGGTCGTGTGGATCGGGATGAGGGCCTGGTGCAGCCCCAGCATCACCAGGGGCAGGAACAGTCCGCCCAGCAGCAGCCCGGCCAGCGCTCCCGCCTGCCCCAGCAGCCAGTTCGCCGCCACACCGATGGCCGCGGACACCTCGCCCGCCACGAACATCAGCCCGTACACCGTGACGAGCCCCGAGACCAGCACCGCGACGGTGGGGGTGATGAGGATGTCCAGCGTCTCGGGCACCCACCGGCGGGTCCAGCGCTCCACATAGGCGCACAGCACCGCCGCCCCGAGGGCGCCGAGGACGCCGCCCTGGCCGGGTTCGAGCGCGACCCCGAACGCCCGGATGTCGGCCACCCCGCTGAACGGGATGATCGCGGCGACCGCGCCGCCCAGGATCGGGGTGCCGCCGAACTCCTTGGCGGCGTTCATCCCCACGAACACCATGATCAGCGACATGAAGCCCACGGCGATCGCGTTCAGCGCCGGCAGCAGGGGGGTCAGCCAGCCGAGGTTGGTGAACACGCCGGTGACCCCGGCCAGGATGCCGCAGGCGATCAGCGCGGGGATCAGCGGCACGAAGATGTTGGCGATGCGCCGCAGGAGGAGCTTGAACGGGGTCGCGTTGCGCCGCTTGTTCTCCGCGCGGATCGCCGCGCCCTTGGCGGCGAGCGCTTCGGCGTCGACGGCCGCGCCCTGGGCCGACCCCGCCGAATCCGCCTGCGAAGAGGCGTCCGCGCCGTCGCCGGAGGGGGTCTGGGATTCGACGAGCCGGGAGAACTCCGCGGCGACCTTGGAGACGGCGGCCGGGCCCAGCACGATCTGGAAGGTCTCGTCCTCGACGACGCCCATCACTTTCGGGTGGTCGCGGATCTCCTGCTCGCGGACCTGTGCGCGATCGGCCACGCCGATCCGCAGCCGGCTGATGCAGTTGGTGACGGAGGTGACGTTGTCCTCGCCGCCGACCAGCGCGAGCAGGTCCCGTGCGGTTGCCGCGTGGCCGGTGGCACCCGAGTCGCTCATTAGCAGCTTCCTTCCGAGCTCGGGGGTTGGGGGGTGCGGGGGAACTCAGTCCCCGGGTGCGGCCGATTCGACCGCCTCGCGGAGTCGGCCGCCGCAGGCGCGGAGGAGGCGCCGGGCCTCCTCCGCGTCGACGCGGCCGAGAACGGTGAGGATGGCGGTCTTGACGTCGCCGCCGCTCGCGGACAGGGCTGCGCCCACCTCGTCGTCGGCGGCCCCGGTGGCCATCTCCACGATCCGGTGCGAGCGTGCGCGCAGCTTGTCGTTGGTGCTGCGCAGGTCCACCATCAGGTTTCCGTAGGTCTTGCCCAGGCGGATCATGGCGACGGTGGACAGTGTGTTGAGGACCAGTTTCTGTGCGGTGCCGGCCTTGAGGCGGGTGGAGCCGACGATCAGCTCGGGGCCGGTGTCGACCTCGACCGCGTGGTCGGCGGCCGCACCCAGCGGCGAGCCGGGGTTGGAGGAGACGGCGACCGTCAGCGCGCCGCGTTCGGCGGCGTGGCGGAGGGCGGCGACGGAGTAGGGGGTCCGGCCCGAGGCGGAGATGCCCACCACGGTGTCGTCACCGGTGAGGTCCAGGGCGTCCAGGTCGGCTGCGGCGGCCCGGGGATCGTCCTCGGCACCCTCGACGGCGTCGCGGACGGCGGTCGGACCGCCGGCGATCAGCCCGATCACCTGCTCGGGGTCGGTGTTGAAGGTCGGCGGGCACTCCGAGGCGTCCAGCACGCCCATCCGGCCGGCGGTGCCGGCGCCGGCGTAGACGAGCCGGCCGCCGCGGGCCATGCGGGCGGCGATGGCGTCCGCGGCGGCGGCGATGACCGCGGCGGCGGCGCCGACCGCGGGGGCCACGGTCGCGTCTTCGGCGTTCATGGCGCGCACGATGGCCTCGGTGTCCATGCGGTCGATGCCGCTGAGGTCCGTGCGGCGCGCTTCGGTCGCCAACCCGGTGAGATCGGCCCGCAGGTCGTGGACCGGGCTGTCGGCGCCGCTGGTGTGCGTAGTGGCCATGAGGAGGCGCGATCCCTTCGACGTGGGCATCCATCTGCCGTGCTCGCTTAGCCCCGTAAATTTCTACCATGCACTCCACATGTCAAGTAAAAAACTTTCTTTCGAGGGCACAGCGGTGCCGTCACGACCGCTTCGCGGGTGGTGGTGCAGCGTTGCAGGGGCGAATCCCCCGCCGCTCGGCGGCAAGCCGGCATCGGCGCTTCGCGCCCGCGGCCCCATCGCCGCAGCCTGCTGTGGCGGCGGTGTTGCGCGCGGTTCGGCGAGGTGCCTCGGGCGGAGCCGGGCGCCTTCGGCGTATCCGCTGGTACTCCCGAACGAACCCCGTGGGGCCCGGGCGGCGGTATATCCCAGGCTCAGGCCGAGTCGCGCAGGACGAGCTCGGTGGGCAGGATGACGTGGCGGCTGCCGTGCGGACCGGCCGGGGTCAGGACCAGCTCGACCATGGCGGTGGCCTGCTCGACGACCGGGTGCCTGACGGTGGTCAGCGGCGGATCGGTGAAGGTCGCGGCCTCGATGTCGTCGAACCCCACCACCGCCACGTCGTCGGGCACGCGGCGGCCCGCCTTGCGCAGGGTCTGCAGCGCGCCGACGGCCATCAGGTCGTTGGCGGCGAAGACGGCGTCGAGGCCGGGATCGTCCTCCAGCAGATGGCGCATCGCCGTCGCGCCGGAGGCCCGGGTAAAGTCCCCGACCGCGACAATCGACCGGCGGTCCGACGACCGCAGTGCGTCGCGATAGCCGGTGAGGCGGTCCTGCCCGGCGGTCATGTCCTGCGGTCCGGCGATGGTGGCGATGCGCCGGCGGCCGGTTCCGAGCAGGTGCCGCACGGCCTGCTCCGCTCCCCCGACGTTGTCGTTGTCGGCGTAGGGCAGATCCACGGCGACGGCCGGCCGGCCGTAGGACACCACCGGCACTCCCATACGCGCGATGGCGCCCGGCAGCGGGTCGGCGCCGTGCATGGACACGAACATGACCCCGTCCACGTGCCCCCCGGCGACGTAGCTCTCCACCTTCGCCTGCGCCTGCGGAGAGCCCGCCAGCATGAGCACCACCTGCTTACCGGACACCTCCAGCTCGCTGCTCACGGTGCGGATGACCAGGGAGAACAGCGGATCGTCGGAGAACACGCGGGTGGGCGGTTCGGAGACGACCAGCGCGATCGAGTCGGTCTGGCGGGTGACCAGGCTGCGCGCCGCCGAGTTCGGCACGTACCCCAGCTCCTCGACGGCACGCAGGACCGCGTCGCGGATCCCGGGGTCGACGGTGGTCCGCCCGTTCACGACACGGGAGGCGGTCGCGCGCGACACCCTCGCCCGTGCGGCGACCGCCTCCAATGTGGGACGCCTGCTCTCCACTACCGACCCTTTCCGCCATGCAGCCCTTCGCACCCTGAGAAAGCGCTCTCTGACGCACTCCGCACTCCGCGGCCGCGCAGCCCGCCCACACGCCCGCCGAGCGCCGCACACCCTTGCCCCGGCACGGGAGACCGAACGACCACAGCGCGTCGCGGGTGAATGACAATCAAGCACCCTCTCCGTCTTGTGCGGCCATGTTATCTGTGTCATGTTCGTAAAGCGAGAGAGCGCTTTCTCGTTGCTGCACGGAGCTCCACCCGTGTCCGTCCCCGGGGCCCACCCATGCCCCGGGGCGGCACGCACAGCGACTGACCGGCCACATCCCCCACGCATGGAAACGAGGTCAGGATGGAGAGCCATCGATCCCCCAGGCGCAGACGTCCGAGCAGCCTGCTCGCGGCGCTCGGCGCGCTCCTCCTCCCCGTGGCGACGGTGACCGCGGTGACCGCGCCCGCCGCCCACGCCGACGTCCCTCCCGCTCCCGAGGGCTGGAACCACGTCTGGAGCGACGACTTCGACGGCCCGGCGGGCTCCCTGCCCGACTCGGAGAACTGGATCGTCGACACCGGCACCTCCTACCCCGGCGGCCCCGCCAACTGGGGCACCGGCGAGGTGCAGACCTACACCGACAACCCCGAGAACCTGGCCCTGGACGGCCAGGGCAACCTGCGCATCACTCCCCGCCGCGACGCGTCGGGGCAGTGGACCTCGGCGCGCATCGAGACGCGCCGGTCCGACTTCAAACCCGCCGACGGCGAGACCCTGCGCATCGAGGGCCGCCTGCAGGTGCCCGACGTCAGCGGAGAGGCCGCGCTCGGCTACTGGCCGGCGTTCTGGGCGCTCGGCTCGCCCTACCGCGGCGAGTACTGGAACTGGCCCGGCGTGGGCGAGTTCGACATCATGGAGAACGTCAACGGGATCAACCGGGTCTGGGGCGTGCTCCACTGCGGGGTCTCCCCCGGCGGCCCGTGCAACGAGACCGAGGGGCTCGGCGCCAGCAGGGTCTGCCCCGGCTCCAGCTGCCAGTCCGCGTTCCACACCTACCGGTTCGAGTGGGACCGCAGCGGCTCCTCCAGCCAGTTGCGGTGGTACGTCGACGGTCAGCAGTACCACAGCGTCGACGAAAGCCAGATCGGCGCCTCCGCGTGGAGCGACATGACCAGCCACGCCGGCTACTTCATCCTGCTCAACGTGGCCATGGGCGGCGCCTTCCCCGACGGTGTCCAGGGCAGCGCCACACCCACCGCCGCCACACAACCCGGCTACCCCATGGTCGTCGACTACGTCTCGGTCTGGGAGACCGGCTCGGGCGGCGGCGGAACGCCCACCGACCCGCCCGGCGACGGCGGCGACGACGGCGGCGGCGTGGACGCCCGCTCCACCATCCAGGGCGAGGACTACCAGGCGCAGACCGGCACCGCGCTGGAAACCACCTCCGACACCGGAGGCGGGCAGAACGTCGCCCAAATCGGCGACGGCGACCGGCTGCGCTTCGACGACGTCGAGTTCGGCACCACGGCCGCCGGGCAGTTCAAGGCCCGCGTGGCCTCGGGTGCGGCGGCCGGAGTGAGCGGCCTGGTCGAGGTCAGACTCGACAGCGCCACCGCAGCGCCGGTCGCGAGCTTCGCCGTGGCCGACACCGGAGGATGGCAGAGCTGGCGCACGGTTCCGGCGAACATGAGCGCGGTGACCGGAACCCACGACGTCTACATCACCTTCTCCAGCGGCCAGCCGGCCGATTTCGTCAACCTGAACTGGTTCACGTTCTCCTCGAACTGATCCGGACGCAGTAATCGGGGCGGCCGGCGCATTCGTGCACGACGCGGTGCGCCGGCCGCCTTCGCACGACATCTACGGCTCCGCCCGCCCGGTGAACGTGGCACCGGCTGCTGCGCGGTGCGGCCTCCCGCAGCCGCACGGCCGCGCGACGTTTGAGGGCGCCCTGCGCCGGTAGCGCCAAGGCAAGGAACAGCTGTTCGAGGGGGCTTGCCATGCTGATCCGTTCCGCCGTGGAAGGCGCGGTGGCCGGCGCGCTGGCGACCGGGGCGATGACGGCGGCGTTCGAAGCCGGTCGCCGCCGCGGGGCGCACCACGGCCATCCGCCGAAGCACATCGTCCGAGCGCTGCTGTCCGGCGGCGGCTCCCACCGGCCGCGCTCAGGCGAGGACATCGCCGCCGGAACGGCGCATCTGGGCTTCGGAACCACCATGGGAGCGCTGTTCGGCGCCGTCACCGGGACCCGCAGGCCGCCGCGCAGCCTCGGAGCCGCCTATGCCTTGGCCATCATGGCCGCCGGTTACCAAAGCGGGGCGCCCCGCATCGGCGCGCTGCCGCCGCTGAGCCGCGACCACCCCGGACGCACCGCGAGCCTCGTCGGCGCGCACGTCCTCTACGGCTGGACGCTCGCCTCGTCGCTGCGCCGCGCCCGCCGGTAGGCGCCCCAGCCCTGTTCGCGAATCGTCGGAACGAAGCGCCCGGCGTAGCCCCGAGGTACGAGGGGTCCTCCGCTACCCGGGGGTGACGCGTGCGGCGCGTGCCGCGGCCTAGCGTCGGCACCGACACGGTTTCTCGATCGAACGGGGTTGATCGGTCCCATGCCGGTACAGCGCACCGCTCTGCTGTCCGAACTCGCGCAGGGCGTCGGAGCGGCGTTCGGCCTGCTGGTGTCCGGGCTGCTCCTCGCGGCTTATGTGGCCCTCGTCGCGGGGGCGCTCGTCAGCGTCCTGGCATCCGGGCTCGGCGGCGGCATGAAATTCGTGTGGGCCGTCTTCATTTTCTGCGCGCCGATCCTCGGACCGCTCTGCTGGTTCCTCATCGGCCGCAAGCACGTGTCGGCCCAGGTGAGCTGACGCCGCCGCGCCACCCGCCCTCGGGTGACGCCCCGCCCGTGCGGCTCGCCTACCCGGACGGGCGAACGCCGGCCTGATAGAAAGCTGAGTGTTCTTTAGGCCGCGGTTAATTCCTGGGAGTACCCTGAGAGTCATGTCAACGCTGCGCCGACGAATCCTTGACGTACTTCCCAAGGTCAAAGTCCATGTGCGCGACCTCGAACCGGGGACTGCGCTGCTCTCGCGCCGCGGCGACCACCGGGTGACTCCCGTAGGCCCGAAGTCCTGGCTGGTCAGCCGCAGCAAGGACAGCCTCGCCAAGGCGATGTCCCGAACACTCGGCGGCGACGCCGCCGCCCGGGAATGGCGCCCCGTCCCGCTCGGCCCCGGAGCCCGCCTGCTGGTCGACGACGACCAGCCCGGCGGCGACGAATGGCACATGCACAAGGCCGCGCAGGACTACCTCGCCGAGCGGCATGTGGCCGCGTTGCTCCGGCATTACCGGGTGAACTGCGTCTTCGACGTGGGCGCAAACGTGGGGCAATACGCACGCCGGCTGCGCAAGCACGGCTACACCGGGCGGATCGTCTCCTTCGAGCCGGTTGGGGCGATCGCGGAGAAACTGCGCGAGGCGGCCGCCGACGATCCGGACTGGTGGGTCTATCCCAACGCGCTGGGCCGCGAGGAGCGTGTCGACAACATCAACGTGGTGCAGGGCTCGATGAGTTCGCTGCTGGGGCCGACCGAGTTCGGCAACCAGCGCTACAAGCGGTTCCGCAACACCTCGGAGGAGGAGATCGTCGTCCGCCGATTGGACGCGCTGATGGACGAGGCGCTGAAGGGCATCGACGACCCCCGGCCCTACTTGAAGCTCGACACCCAGGGCTACGACCTCGAAGCCTTCGGGGGCGCGGGTAAGCGGTCCGCGGACTTCGTGGGCCTGCAGTCGGAGGTCGCCCTGATGCAGATCTACGAGGGAATGCCGCGCATGCACGAGGCGATCGCCGCATACGAGGCCGACGGTTTCGAGATCACGGGCATGTTCCCGGTGACACGCGAGGAGGCCACCGGCCGCGTGTTGGAATTCGACTGCGTCATGGTGCGCGCCGACGCCCTCGGCGAGTAGTCGTCGGCGGTTCCGCTGCGGCTGCCGAGGCCGAGATCCAGCGCGGTCTCCTCGGCGAAGCGCCGCCGCGCGCGGATGAGCGGTGTCGTCTCCTCCGGTACGGCCAGGGCGATCCGGGTGTGGCCGCGCTCGGCCGGGCACCGGATCCGCAGGGCGGCGTGCGCGAGGCGCCGCCGGGCGCTGGTCCGGCGGCCCCCGACCGACGCCCCGCACGCGCCCCCCGCGGCTCACATGATGGAGACGCCGCTGTCGACACTGATGACCTGGCCGGTCATGCAGTCCTGGGACAGCAGGAGCCCCATGGTCTCGGCGACCTCCTCGGGTTCGACGAAGCGCGGCACGGGCGCCTTGTCGCGGATGTCGGAGACGACTCGCTCCGACAGGCCCTCGGTCATCGTGGTGGGCATGAACCCGGGCGACAGGGCGTTGACGGTCACCCCCCGCCGCCCGCACTCCGCCGCCAGCGTCCGGGTCAGACCGATCAGCCCCGCCTTGGACGACGCGTAGGCGGTCTGGCCCGCGGTGGCGACGAGGGCGGAGGGCGAGACGATGTTGACCACCCGTCCCCACCGGTTCCGCAGCATGGCGGGCACGGCGGCGCGCGCCGTGTGGAAGGGGCCCACCAGGTTGGTCTGGATGACCTGCGCCCAGTCCTGCGGCGACTGCATCGCCATCGCGGCGTCCTTGCGGACCGCGCCGTTGTTGACGAGGACGTCCACCGGGCCGAGTTCGCCGGTGATGCGCTCCATGAACGCGGTGACCGCCTCGTAGGACCCCACGTCGCCGGTGACCAGGACCGAGTCGTTGCGCAGCTCGCCCTGCAGCTTGCGCGCGGCCTCCTCTGACGAGTTGTAGTGCACGGCGACACGGCACCCGAGCCGGTCCAGCTCCGCGGCCAGCGCCTTCCCGAGTCCTCCCGATGCGCCGGTGACCAGGGCCACCGGGCTCTCGGGACGCACTCCTGCGGGCTTGTCCTTACTGCTCATACTCACTCCACGATCGGTTGGACGCGGATGGCGGAACGGGCGCCGGCGCCGGACGGCCGCCGCGGCGGTGCCCCGGCCCTATGCCGGGGCACCGCGGTTCGGCGGCGGGCCCGCTCGGGGCGCTCGGTCACCGGCCGCCCCACTCCAGGAGCACGGACCCCCACGTCATGCCGGCGCCGAATCCGGCGAGGAGCACCAGCTGCCCCTCGCGGATGCGTCCGGCGTCCAGGGCCTCCGCGAGGGCGAGGGGGACCGACGCCGATGCGGTGTTGCCGTAGCGGTCCAGATTGGACACCAACCGCTCCGGCGGCAGCCCGGTGTGCTGCAGGACCGAGTTGATGATCCGGATGTTGGCCTGGTGCGGGATGACGTGGTCGACGTCGGCCGGTTCGACCTTGGCCGATTCCAGGGTCTGGCGCACGGTCTCGACGGTGTAGCGCACCGCGTTCAGATAGATCTCGTTGCCGTTGATCCGCGCGTAGTGCAGCCCTTCGCGCACGGTCTCCGCCGTCGTGGGCAGCCGGCTGCCGCCGGCGAGGACCTTCAGACTGGAGCTGCACGAGCCGTCGGCGCCGAGGTTCCATCCCCGGACCACGTGGTCGGGCCGGGGGGTCAGCACCAGTGCGCCGGCCCCGTCGCCCACCAGGATGCCCAGGTCCCGGTCGTCGGGCCGGACCGTGAGCGTATGGGTGTCGGACCCGATCAGCAGGACGGGGCGCGGGTCCAGGGCCATCAGGGCCATGGCCGACACCACACCGTAGACGAAACCGGCGCACTCGGCGTTGAGGTCGTGGGCGCTACCGGCGATACCGAGCTCGTGGTGGACGAAGGCCGACGTCGCCGGGGACGGCTGCTCGGGGGTGGCGGTGGCGACCATCAGGTGGGCGATGTCGGCACCGTCCAGGCCCGCCTTGGCCAGCGCGTCGCGGCCGGCCTCGACGGCCAGCGACGCGGTGGTCTGCCCGGGCTCGACGGCGCGCCGTTCGCGGATGCCGCAGCGGCTGACGATCCAGTCCTCGTCGACGCCGAAACGCTGCGCCAGCTCGGCGTTGGAGACGACCCGCTCCGGCAGGGCCGTGCCCCAGCCGGCGATGCCGAATCCGCTCACCGCATCGGCCGTCATCCCTGCTCCGGGACGAGCCGCTGGATGCGCTCGTGGACGGTGCGCAGGGTCGTCGTGTCGTCCATGTCGGCGAACAGGGACTCGTCGGCCGGAATGTGCGGGTAGTCGTTCTGGAACCCGTACAGCCACTCCATCAGGTCGAGCGAGTCGACGTCCTCGATGTGCTGCAGCGGGTGGTCCGGGTCGACGGCCTTGGCTCCCGAAACTGCGGTGAGCTGACTCGCGAGTTCGTCGATCGTGGGCATGGACATCAGCGGTCGTCTCCTTACGCGGCTGCGTCGTTTCGCCAGTCATGGAACAGCCCGGCGCGCAATCCGCGCGCAACAAGCCCGCATACGCCGCCGCCGGCCGATCGGGACTCGCCCGCGGCAGCGCGCCGGGCCTTCGCACCGCGGCCCCGGCCGCCGGAACGCGCGTCCTTGCGTTGCGCGGACGCGTCTTGCACATCTCTTGCGGGCGTCCCGCTTGGCTCTCCCGCGGGGATCCATGCACCGCCCGCCGGAACAGGAAACGAGGTAGCCAACCGATGACGACGGCTTCGGCGGAGGAAACCGCCAGTCGGGTCAACCCCGACGTCGACGCGATCAGACACCACTACGAGGTGGGCAACGACTTCTACCGGCTCCTGCTGGGCCCGACGATGATGTACTCGGGCGGCTACTGGGAGCCCGGCGAGGGCTTGCGCGAGGCCCTGGACCGCGCCCAGGAGCGCAAGCTCGACGCCTTCGCCGACCTCGCCGGGGCATCCGGCGCCAAGCGGGTGCTGGACATCGGCTGCGGGTGGGGCACCCTGCTCGACCGGCTGACGACGGTCCACGGCGTGGGCCGCGGGGTGGGGCTGACGCTCAGCCGGACCCAGCAGGAGTTCGTGCACGGGCTCGGCAACGAGCGGATCGAGGCCCGCGTCGAGAGCTGGGAGGAGCACGAGGCCGAGGAGCCCTACGACGCCGCGTTCTCCCTCAACTCGCTGGAGCACTTCGTCCACTCCAGCCTGCCGCCGCGGGAGCGGACGAAGCGGTACCGCGCCTTCTTCGGCCGCGTCCACAAGGCGCTGCGCCCCGGCGCCGGGTTCGTACTGCACACCATGACGGCCGAGGCGCTGCCGATGAACCGCGCCCTGCTGGACGACCTGAAATTCCTGCAGCGCTCGGAATTCGAAGGCTGCCACATTCCGCACCTGCACGAGATATCGCTGGGCATGGAAGGGCTTTTCGACGTCGTCGAGATCCGCAACGAGCGCGAGTCGTTCGCCAAGGCCTGCCGCGCGTGGCTGGAGCTGCTCGCGCAGCGCAGGGACGAGGCCGTGGCCCTGGAGGGCGAGGACGTGGTGGCGCGGTTCGAGCGCTATCTGGACATCTTCGCCTACACGCTGGAAGACCGTTTTTTCAACAATTTCCGTATCACCGTCGAGCGCCGTTCCTAAAAGGGGCTGTGATGACAACCGCGTCGCACGACATCCGACTCGACGAGCCCGAGATCCGCGAATCGCACCGGGAGTCCGCGACGGGCGGGCCGGGCCGGCACCTGCGGGTGGCGGTCGTCGGAAGCGGCTTCTCCGGGCTCGGTACGGCCATCCGGCTGCTCCAGGAGGGCATCACGGACTTCCTGGTCTTCGAGCGCGACCACGAGGTGGGCGGCACCTGGCGGGACAACACCTATCCGGGCTGCCAGTGCGACGTCATGTCGCACCTGTACTCGTTCTCCTTCGCGCGCAATCCGGGCTGGAAGAGCACCTACGGCCGCCAGGAGGAGCTGTTCGCCTACCTGCGCGACTGCGCCGACCGGTTCGGCGCGCGCCCGCACATCCGCTTCGGCCACGAAGTGCTCGACGCCCGCTGGGACGAGGACGTCCGGCGGTGGCGGATCGAGACCTCGCAGGGCGAGTACACGGCTGGGGTCCTGGTCACCGGAGCCGGATACCTGAGCGAGCCCGCCGTTCCCGACGTACCCGGACTGGCCGGCTTCGAGGGGCCGGTGTTCCACTCGTCGCGCTGGGACCACGACTTCGACCTGGACGGCAAGCGCGTCGCCGTGATCGGCACCGGCGCCTCGGCGATCCAGTTCGTGCCCAAGATCCAGCCGCAGGTGGGCCGCCTGGACCTCTACCAGCGCACCCCGCCCTGGATCGGGCCGAAGAACGACAAGCCCACCGGGGCGGTGCAGTCCTGGATGCTGCACAACGTCCCCGGCTACCAGCGGTTCCGCCGCAACTTCAACATGTGGGGGCGCGAGTTCCTCGCGTTCGTGATGTCCCGGCCCAAGATGGCCGCCCGCATGCAGAGCATGGCCAGCAACCACCTGGACAAGAGCGTGCCCGACCCCGAGCTGCGCGCCCGGCTGCGGCCCGACTACGTCATGGCCTGCAAGCGGCTGCTGTTCTCCAACACCTACTATCCCGCCGTCCAGCAGGACAACGTCGAGCTGATCACCGACGGCATCGACCACGTGCGCCCGGGCTCTATCGTGACGGCCGACGGGCGCGAGCGCGAGATCGACGCCATCATCCTGGGCACCGGCTTCCGGGCCACCGACCAGCCGATCACCGAGCGCGTCCACGGCCGCGGCGGCGAGCAGCTGCGCGAGGTGTGGCGGCGGGAGGGGATCTCCGCGCACCGCGGCACGACGGTCCCCGGTTTTCCGAACCTGTTCATGATGCTGGGCCCCAACACCACCCTGGGCCATTCCTCGCAGGTGGTGATGATCGAGGCGCAGATCAAGTACCTGCTGAGCGCGCTGAAGCACATGGCCCGAACCGGCGTGGACAGCGTCGAAGTCCGCCCCGAAGCCCACCGGGCGTGGAACGAGCGGCTCGCCGCCTCGCTGGACGGCACGGTGTGGAACGCCGGCAACTGCCGGAGCTGGTACCTCGACGAGCACGGCCGCAACCCCTCCATCTGGCCCACCTACACCTGGCGCTTCCGCCGAGCCACGAAGCGCTTCGACCCGGGCGAGTACTCGCTCGCCCGCACCGCCGGCTCCGGCCTCCCCCACGTACGACCGAGCCTGATCCAGGAGTGAACGATCCGATGACTGTCGAACTCTCACGCCGCAACGTATTGACCGGGATGGCCCTCACCGCGGTCGGCTGGAGTGTCTCCAGCCAGTCGTGGGCCGTCGCCGACACCCGCGGATCCGATGTGGTTCCGCTGCCCGAGCTCGACGGCCGCGTGGAGACCTCGGCCTCCGCCACCTCGGGCTTCGGGCACGACTTCGGGCGCATGATCACCGGCGATCCCTGGGGCGTGCTGCGCCCCGGCTCTGTGCGCGACATCCAGAAGATCGTGCGCTACGCCCGCAAGAACGAGCTGAAGGTGGCCGTCAACGGCCGGTCCGGCACCGGCGACGACCTCGAATCGCACTCCAGCTACGGCCAGGCCCTGGTCCCCGGCGGCATCGCGATCGACGCGCGCGGCCTCTCGAAGATTCTGGACGTCGACTCCGAGCGCGCCGTGGTCGAGGCCGGCGTCACCTGGGCGCAGCTGACCGACGCGGCACTCGAAAAGGGACTCACCCCGCCCGCCCTCACCGACTACCTGCACCTGTCGGTGGGCGGCACCCTCAGCGTCGGCGGCATCGGCGGAACCGTCCGCGAGCACGGCCTGCAGGTCGACACGGTGGAGTCCGTCGACGTCGTCACCGGCGAGGGCCGGCTGGAGCACGCCTCACCGTGGCGCAACGCCGACCTGTTCTACGCCGTCCTCGCCGGCGGCGGCCAGTGCGGCATCATCGTCCGCGCAACGGTGAAGATGCAGCGGGCACCGGAGCGGGCGCTGATGTGCAGCCTGTTCTACACCGACCGCGACACCTGGATGGCCGACAGCGAGCGGATCATGCGCACCCGCCGCTTCGACGCCCAGGCCGGGGAAATGCTGCTCAACCCCGAAGGCACCGGCTGGATGTACAAGATCGAGGGCGTCGCCTTCCACAAGGAGGGAAAGGCCCCCGACACCGACCGGCTGCTGCGCGGACTGCGCGACGACCGCGGCTCCGCCGACATCCAGAAGATGTCCTACCGCGACTACGCGTTCCGCCTCGACCCCTACGAGGCCTACCTCAAGGACGCCGGGTACTGGAAGGCCGCCAAGCCCTGGCTGAGCCTGTTCCTTCCGGCCTCGAAGACCGACCGGTTCCTGCGCGAGGCGGAGCGGGAGCTGGACGCCGCCGACATCGGCGCCGGCTTCCTGCTCGTCTATCCGTACAAGACCCGCAAGATCACCCGGCCGCTGGCGGTGCAGCCCGACGAGCGGGAGGGCTACCTGTTCGACCTGCTGCGGTTCCCCGCGCCGGACGGCTCCGACATCGAGGGCATGCTCCGCCAGAACCGCCGGCTGCACGACACGGCCGTGCGGATGGGCGCCAAACGCTACCTCGTGGGCGCGATCCCGGACATGAGCCGCCGGGACTGGCGCGAGCACTTCGGCCACCACTACTGGTGGTTCCGGTTCGCCAAGCGCCGGCACGACCCCGACAACGTCCTCACTCCCGGCCAGGGGTTCTTCGGCTGACTCCGGCCGCGACCCGGCAGAGACCGCTACCCGCAGGGGATCGTCCATGAAGAACTACGACCGCATCGACGAGGCGGTGATCGAGGCGCCTCCCGCAGCCGTGTGGGAGGCGCTGATCTCCGAGTTCCGCGGCGCCGCCCGGTGGTGGGTGCCGCACAACACCTATGCCCTGCTTTCCGGCTCGCCCGACGAGGTGGGCGGCGAGGTCGAGGTCACCGTGCACACGCGCGGCGCCGACCGCGGCGGGCTCAAGTTGAGGTTCGTCTCGCGGACCCGCTCGGTGGAGCCCGACCGCATGCTGGCGGTGGAGTACGTCTCCGGGGTGTTCCGCGGACCGAGCGAGTTCTGGCTGACTCCCCTCGACGACGGTGCTCGCACGCGCCTGGCGATGCACTTCCGGGGGCGGCCGCACGGCTGGCTGCGGCTGCTCTCCGGCGTCGCACCGCTCGACCGCGAGCACTCGGCCGGCACGCAGGCGGCCTTCGCCGAACTCGCGCGGCGGCTGGCCGGCGCGCACGGCTCGGAGACCGGAAAGGAGAGCGTCTGATGTCGGATACGACCACCGAACCGGCCGCCGCCGCGACCGCGGCAGGAGAGGGCACGGTCGTCGCCGACGACGGCGCGCGGTTGGCCGTCACCGTCCTGGAGCCGGTCCCGGCCCACAGCCCCTTCTCCTCCGCCGCCGCGGGCCTGCCCACGGCGGTGCTGGCCCACGGCTGGGGCGCCGGCCGCCGCGTCTGGGGCACGGTCGCCGACCGCCTCATCCGCGGCGGCCACCGCGTCGTGCTATACGACCAGCGGGGGCACGGCGGCTCCGGAACGGGTACGGAGCCGATCGCCGTCGACCGGCTCGGCAGGGACCTGGCCGCGGTCCTGGAGGCCGTCGGCGCCGAGCGGGCGGTCGTCGTCGGACACTCCGGCGGCGGCTTCGCCGCGCTGGCCCACACCTCGGGCGGCTCGGAGTCCGCGAAGCGGCGCGTGGGCGGACTCGTCCTGGTGAGCACGGCCGCCCACGACCAGGACACGCCCGAGGGCGAGGTCCGCATGATGGGCAGCCCGCTATTCTCCCGGGCGCTGGCCCGTCCGGCGCTGGGGCGGAGGCTGCTCGCCCAGACCATGGGCAAGGGCGCGGACCCGCGCCTGCTGGAGGTCCACCGCCAGATGTTCGCCGCGACACCCGCGCAGGTGCGTGCCTCCTGCTTCCGGTGCTCGCGCGGCATGGACCTGCGCGAGCCGCTCGCGTCGGTCGCGGTTCCGGCTGTGGTGCTGGCCGGGGCCCAGGACCGCACGATCGCGCCGCGGCTCGGCGCGGCGGTCGCCGAGGCGCTGCCCGAGGCGCGGTTCGCGGAGTCGGCCGGCATCGGCCACATGCTGCCGCTGGAGGCGCCCTCGGCCGTGGTGGAGGCTGTCTCGGAGGTGGCCGCGGCGGTGGACGGCGGACGCCTACGGGCCTACCGGTGATCGAGGACCTGCTCACGGCGGACTGCGCGGTCGCCGAGGCGTTCGACGACTCCGCCGCTGTAGCGCTGTTTCCGCAGGAGGCGGCGCTGATGGAGGGGCGGGTGGCGCGGCGGCGCCGGCAGTTCGCGACCGGGCGGTCGTGCGCCCGCCGCGCACTCGGCCGCCTGGGCGTGCCGCCCGCCCCTCTGCTTCCGGGGCCGGGCGGCGCGCCCGTGTGGCCGCAGGGCGTGGTCGGCAGCATCACGCACTGCGACGGCTACCTGGCCGCCGCCGTGGCCCCCGCCCGCGCGGTGGCGGCGGTGGGCATCGACGCGGAGCCCGCCCTGCCCCTGCCGGAGGGGGTCCTCTCCCTGGTGGCCGGGCCCGAGGAGCAGGAGGCGCTGTCGGCCTTCGGTACCGAGGGAGCCGCGGCCTGCCGCGACCGGCTGCTGTTCAGCGCGAAGGAGGCGGTCTACAAGGCGTGGTACCCGCGGGCCCGGCGGTGGTCGGCGCTGCGGGAGATCCGCGTCGTGCTCGACCCCGGCGGCACGTTCACGGCCCGGCCGCCGGCCCGCGGTCCGGCGGGCGCTGCGCAGCACGACTACAGCGGCCGCTGGCTGGTGCGGTCGGGGCTGCTGCTGGCCGCGGTGCTGGAGCCGGCGCCGGCCGGGCACCCGTCCCGGCTGTTTCGGCTCAGCTCTTGAGCAGCACCGCCCGCGGCGCCTCGCCACGCGGCCGCGGGGGCGCGGCCTGGCCGCGGGTGCGGTACTCCTGCGGGCTCATGCCGTGCTCGCGCTTGAACGCCGCGCTCAACGCGAACGCGCTGCTGTAGCCGACGCGCCGGGACACGGCGTCGACGGTGGCGTCGGGCTCGTGCAGCAGGTCGGCCGCCAGGGTCAGGCGCCAGCTTGTGAGGTAGGCCATGGGCGGCTGCCCCACGAGGGAGGTGAACCGGCGCGCGAAGCCGGCCCGGGAGGCACCGACCTTGGCGGCCAGCGCCGCCACCGTCCAGGCGTGCGCGGGGTTCTCGTGGACCAGCCGCAGTGCCGGGCCGACGACGGGGTCGCCTTGGGCCCGATACCAGGCGGGGGCGCTGTCGCCGTCCGTTGCCAGCCAGTTGCGCAGCACGCTGACCAGCAGCAGGTCCAGCAGCCGGTCCAGCACGAGCTGCTGGCCGAGTTTCTCGCGGTGGATCTCGGCGGCGAGCAGCGACACCAGGGTGGCGTCGCCGGCGTCGGCCTCCTGCACGAGCAGTTCGGGCATCGTGGTCAGCAGCCGCCGCCCGATCTCGCTGGGCGCCTGGTAGGTGCCGCTCAACATCACCGAGGCGCCGTCGTGGAGGCCGTCGCCCCACGTGCGGATGCCGAGGGACATGTACTCGGTGACGTCCTCCCCCGCCGACGTGGTGCAGCGCTGCTCGGGGCCGACGGTGACCTGCGCCGGGGTGGCGAGGGAGTCGGCCAGCGTGTAGGGCCGCGGACCGCGGACGGCGGCCACGTCTCCCGGGTGCAGCGGGGTCGGGGTGCCGTGCTCGGGGATGATCCAGGCGTCGCCGCGCACCATGGTCACGACCGAGACGGGAGCCCGGTCCTCCACGCGCAGCGACCACGGCGGTGTGAACATCGAGCGGAGCAGGAACGCCCCGCGTGCCTTCGGACTCTCCAACAGAGCGGTGAGCGCGTCCATGGTTGGATTCTAGGCGGCCGCCGTGAATTTTCCACCCCGGCCAGGACAAGGAAACAGCAAGTACGAGATTCTTTCACGTTCGGCGCGTCCGCTGTGTTCCGGCCCCGCCCCGCACCAACCGAAGCCGGGGCGCGGCCGCATGCCCGCGGGCCGCCTGCGCGGACGCCGCACCGGTGCGGCGTCCGCGCAGGGGCCGTGGGCCGGAAGCCGGATATGAATATCTCCTAAACACGGACGGGACTTTTTCAATGGAACTTGCGCAGTTGTCGCTGGCGGCGGCGACGGTGGCGACCGGAATGGTCGCGGGGCTCTTCTTCGTCTTCTCGTGCGCGGTGATGCCCGCTCTGCGCCGCACCTCGGATCAGGTGTTCGTCGAGGTCATGCAGCGCATCAACGCCGCGATCCTGAACGGCTGGTTCCTGCTCGTGTTCCTGGGCGCCCCGCTCGCCACGGCTCTCACCGCGGTGCTGGCGCTGTCGGGCCGAAACGAGCGGCTGCTGTCCCCGGTGACGGCGGCCCTCGCGCTCTACCTGGCGATGATCGTCGTCACGCGGGCGTTCAACATCCGGATGAACAACGAACTGGCCCGCGCGGGCGACTCCGGCCGCGGCGCGGCGGCCGCACGGCGCCGGTTCGAGGGGCCGTGGAACCGGTGGAACCACGTCCGCACCCTGCTGTCGACGGCGTCCGCGTGCTGCCTGGTCTGGGCGCTGGCCACGGGTGCGGGGGCGGCCGCTGCGGGGTGACACGGCGATCGTAGACGCTCGAATATGCGGGCGAGCTTCGCGGCTATGGTTCGCCCGCTCCCGCCGGGATTGACTGGGAGCATGACGACACAGGAGAACACCCAGTCCAAGCCCACGCTGGTGACCGGCGGCACCGGCAAGACCGGCCGCAGGGTCGCCGAGCGCCTCACGCAGCGCGGCCTGCCCGTACGCATCGGCTCCCGCTCCGCCCAGCCGCCCTTCTCCTGGGAGGACCCCGGCACCTGGGAGGCCGCTCTGGAAGGCGTCGGCGGCGTCTACATCTGCTTCCAGCCCGACCTGGCGTTCCCGGGTGCCGCCGAGACCGTGGGCCGCTTCGCCCGCCTGGCGGTCTCCAAGGGCGCGCGGCGCCTGGTGGTGCTCTCGGGGCGCGGCGAAGAAGGCGCCGAGGCCGCGGAGAAGCAGGTGCAGGAGGCCGGCGCCGAGTGGACCGTGGTCCGCTGCAGCTGGTTCAACCAGAACTTCAATGAGAGCTTCTTCCTGGACCCGGTCCTGGCCGGCGAACTGGCGCTGCCCACGGGCGACGCCGTCGAGCCGTTCGTGGACGCCGAGGACATCGCCGACGTGTCCGCCGCCGCGCTGAGCGAGCCGGGCCACGCCGGCCAGGTCTACGAGCTGTCCGGCCCGCGCCTGCTGAGCTTCGGCGACGTCGCCCGGGAGCTCTCCACCGCCACCGGCCGCGACATCCGGTACGTGCCCGTCACCGGCGACGAGTTCCGCGCCATCCTGCGGGAGAACGGCCTGCCGGAAGAGTTCGCCGACCTGTTCGAGCTGGTCTCCGACGGCCGCAACGCCCACCTCGTCGACGGCGTCGAGCGGGCGCTGGGCCGCAAGCCGCGGGACTTCCGCGAGTTCGCCGCCGAAGCCGCGGCCACCGGGGTGTGGAACCCCTGATCCGTCCGCTGCGGCGGACACGGACGACGGGGCGCCACACCGAAAGGGCGCCCCGCGGGCCCAAGACGACAGGGGGAGGCGGATGAGGACCGAAACAGGCGCCGGCCGGCCTGAGGCGCTCGGAATCGGGACGCAGGCGAGCCCGGGGGGCGCGACCGCCGGAGCCGTCCTCGCGGGGGCCGCGGTAGGGACGGGGCTCATGGCGGGCCTGTTCTTCGCGTTCGACGTGGGGGTCATGCCGGGGCTGGCCAAGACGGGCGACCTGGTGTTCGTGACCGTCATGCAGCGCATCAACGCGGAGATCGAGAACGGCCTGTTCGGGCTGGTGTTCCTCGGCGCCTTCCTCGCGACCGGGGTGGCGGCCGCGCTGCAGCACCGGCTCGGCCGCCACCGCGCCGCTTTGCGGGTGTGGGGAGCCCTCGCGTGCTACGCCGGGATGCTGGCGATCACCGCGGGGGTCAACATCCCGCTGAACCAGGCCCTGGCACGTGCGGGCGACCCTGCCGAGATCCCCGACCTGCATGCGGTGCGGACCGCGTTCGAGGGGCCGTGGCGCCTGGCGAACGCGGCGCGGACCGCCGCCTGCACGGCCGCTCTGGGACTGCTCGCCCGCGCCTTGATCCTGCACCGGCGATCGGCCCGGCCCGCGCGTCGGTGACGGTGCGCAAGGGCGGCGCGTGGAACAGGCCCTCCGGCATCCGGCGGGGAGGCGAGGCGCTTCCTCACCGGGTGTCGGAGGGCCGCGAACCGTAGTGCCGCTGTCGGCGGAGGCGGCCGGACCCGGCCCCGCGGACGGTCAGGCCGCCTCGAACGCCGCGGGAGCGGCGGTTGAGGGGGCGGACCGTCTGCCGCACGGAAGGCGGGATCAGACGTTTTGCGGACGAGGGACGTGCGAGGCGGAGTGGCCGGGACCGCGGCCGGGGTCCCAGTCGTGCCCCGAGTCCTCCGGCGAGCGGAGCAGGTCGATGTACATCCGCTGGACCTCCGGCGCCGGGTCGACGCCGAGCTGCTCGGCGAGGAGCTCGCGGAGTTCGTGGTAGGCGCCGAGCGCCTCGGCGCGGTTGCCGGCCGAGGCCAGCGCGGCGATCCGGCAGCGGTGCGCGCTCTCCCGGAACGGCGCGTGGCGGATCGCCGTGTTGGCGTAGCGCAGGGCGCGGTACCGGTCGCTCAGGGCGGACGAGGCGAGGCTCGCGATCTCCAGAGCGGCCAATCTCAGCGCGTCGACCCGCTCGCGCACGCCGATCACCCAGTCGCCGTCGTGGGCCGCGAGGAACGCCCCCTCCAGGCAGGAGGCCGCCCGCTCGGCGAGCCGGCACGCCGCGCGGTGGTCGCTGCGGGCGAACGCCTCGGCCGCCTCGGTCACCGCCGACTCCGCGTGCTCCAGGTCGACGCGGACCTCGGCGGGCAGCCGCAGGAAATAGCGGCCGCCCTGGGAGACGAGCGAACCCACGGCCCCGGAGGGTGCGGTATCGGCGAGGAAGCCGCGCACCCGGCTGACGATGCTGCGCAGGGCCGAGGGCCAGGTGTTGGGCAGCCCTTCCGGCCATATCGTGTCGGCGAGCTGTTCACGATTGGTTCCCTGGGCGCGCTCCATAACCAATCGCGCAAACGCGACCTGCGCCTGCGGACTCGTCAGGCTCCGGGCCCTTCGGTTGGAACATTCGATTGTGACGAGTCCGGTGAGGTTGATCCGCAAGTCGTCCGTACTCATGGCTACCCCCAATGTAGAGCCTGCCTTCACGCTCGCTCGACAAGTGAAAAGCGTGATGTTTGTCGGGCCGCGTGTCAAGCGAGGAGGCACCCCTAAAACGAGACTGTGAAATGCTCGACCGAATCGCGCCCGCACTCGGCCGCGCGATTCCTGTGTTGATCATGAATATCTTCCATCGATTACTCTTCGGAATTCTTCATTGACGCTCGGTTCCGACCGGAAGAATGCCCCCGGCCCGGCTTCCTGCGGAGACGGCCGGATGCGGCGGGCTCCCCGCCGGCGGCCCCGCGTCCGGCGGGGGGCAGAGCGCCCGCGGCGCTCCCGTCGACCAGCGCGGGCCGACCCGCCTTGCGCAGCCCACCCGGCGGGCACCCCGACTCCTCGCTTCCATATTCCATACGGAATTTCGTCACCTCATTCTCATGTTGCGCCCGTGTTGCGGGAACAGGGTAAGAAGCCGCTGTCGCCCTGCTGTTGCGCCCGACTTGCGTGCGGTTCAGTAGAAATATTCCGCGTCGGAGCACCGCCGCCCGCACCGGCGGCGGCATCGGCCCGCTAATGAAGGAGACGCGTGTGACACCGCCATCGGCCTGGGGCGTGCTAGCAGAAAGATTGGCCGCCACGCAGCGGCGCGTTCGGTCACTGGAATCCGAGCCGGACCGGCGCAACAGTTTCCTGCCCTACACAGTCGAACGCGATTCGGCCTATGCCGAATTCGAGGGCTCGCGGCTGCTGATGATGTCCGGTTACAGCTACCTGGGCCTGGCGGGCGACGAACGGGTGGTCGCGGCCGCGAAGTCGGCGGTGGACACCTACGGCACCGGCAACCACGGCGTCCGCGCGCTGGCCGGCACCATCCCGCTGCACGAGGAGCTGGAAGCGGAGATCGCCCGCTTCGCCGGGCGCGAGGCCGCGATCGCGTTCGGCTCCGGCTACGCCGCCAACGTCGGCACGGTGGGCGGCCTGGTCGGGGCCGGCGACACCGTGTTCATCGACAAGTACGACCACGCCAGCATCGTCGACGGCTGCCGGCTGAGCGGGGCCGAGGTGACCCGGTTCCGCCACAACGACGTCGAGCACCTGGGGCGGCGGCTGGCCGCCTCCCGCACCCGCGGCCTGCGGCTGGTCATCGTGGACAGCGTCTACTCCATGGACGGCGACATCGCGCCCCTTCCGCAGCTGCGGCGGGTCTGCGACGAGCACGACGCGCTGCTGATGGTCGACGAGGCCCACGCCCTGGGGGTCATCGGCGCATCGGGCGGCGGCATCGAGGACCACTTCGGCGGCGAGGTCCGGGTCGACGTGAAGCTGGGGACGCTGTCCAAGGCGATCCCGTCGATGGGCGGCTGGGTGGCGGGCGACCAGGCGCTGATCGGCCACCTGCGGTACGCGGCGCGGCCCTTCCTGTTCTCCGCCGCGCTGGCTCCGGCACAGGCTGCTGCCGCGCTGGAGTCCCTGCGCATCCTGCGCGCCGAGCCGGAACGGGTCGCCCACACCCAGCACGAGTCCGCGCGGCTGCGCGATCTGCTCTCCGCGGCGGGTCTGCGCACCGCGGCGAGTGAGACGGCGGTGATCCCGCTGATCGCGGGCGGCGACGAGACCGCCTACGACTTCGCGACCGCCTGCCGCCACGAGGGCGTCATCGCCCTGCCGGTGGTCACCCCGGCCGTGCCCAACGACCTGGCCCGGCTGCGGATCGCGGTCACCGCGCGGCACAGCAAGGCCGACATCGACTTCGCCGCGGAAGCCTTCCTCAAGGCCGCGCGCACCTCGGCCGTACTGCCGTCCTGAAGACACCGTTGGAGCGGACGCGAGTTCCGATGCGCAATTCATCCAGACCACCCGTCGCCATCACCGGCTGGGGCGTCGTGACGCCGGCCGGCTGCAGCCCCGACGACCTGTGGGCCGGCCTGCGGGCCGGAAAGTCCACCGCCGCCGTCCTCACCTCACCGGAACTGGCCCGCCACCGGATGCACATCGGCTGTGCGGTGCGCGGGCTGGACGGGGCCCGCGAGGTCTCGGCCAAGGACGCCCGCAGACTCGACCCGTTCACGGTGTACGGCACCACGGCGGCGTTGGCGGCCCACCGCGACGCCGGCTCCCCTGCGCCCGAGCCCGGCCGCGGCGCGATCGTCGTCGGCAACGCCGTCGGCGGCCGCTCCACCAGCGACAGCCAGAGCCGCAACTACGTGGAGCAGGGCCCGGGGCGGGTCAACCCGCTCATGCCGCTGATGACCATGCCCAACGCCGCCGCGGCGCGGATCGCCATGGACCTGGGATGGCAGGGCCCCGCCACGACCATCGCCACCACCTGCTCCAGCGGCGCGGACGCGGTGGGCCACGCCCTGCTGCTCCTGCAGACGGGCCGGGCCGACGCGGTGCTCGCCGGCGGCTGCGAATGCACGCTGACGCCCGTCACCCTCGCCGCCTTCGGCAATCTCAACGCCGTCTCCAAGCGCGTCGACCGGCCCGAGCACGCCTGCCGCCCCTTCGACACCGACCGGGACGGGTTCGTGATGGGAGAGGGCGCCGGATTCGTGCTGCTGGAGCGCAGCGCCGACGCCCGCGCCCGCGGAGCCGCGCCTTACGCGGAGATCGCCGGGTACGGCTCCACCTCCGACGCCTACCACCTGTCCATGCCCCGCCCCGACGGCAGCGGCGCCGCCGACGCCATGGCCCAGGCCATCTCCGACGCGGGGCTGGCGCCCTCCGACATCGTGCACGTCAACGCCCACGGCACCGCCACTCCGCACAACGACCGGGCCGAGGCCGCAGCGCTGCACCGGGTGTTCGGCGCCCACCAGCCGCCGGTCACCGCGCCCAAGGGCGTCCTCGGGCATTTGATCGGCGCGGCCGGCGCCGTCGAGCTCGTAGCGACGGTGCAGGCCATGGCGCGCTGCGAGGTCCCGCCCACGGCCAACCACGAGCGGGCCGAACCCGGCCTGGAGATCGACGTCGTGCACGGTGAACCGCGCGCGGTGCACTCGGGCCCGGCACTGACCAACTCCTTCGGATTCGGCGGCCACAACGCCGCCCTGGTGGTGACACCCGGATGACCGCTCCCCGACCCGCGACCGACGACACCGCTCCGCCGCCCGAGCCCGCCCCGGCATCCCACGTCATGGCCGACGGGAGCCGGATGGCCCTTCACCGCGCCGCCCTGCGCGCCGACCTGGGGCCCGCGTCGACGCCGGAGCCCTCCCCGATCTACCCGTTCGTGCTCGCCCACCCCGTGGCCGACGCCACCGTGCGCGGCATGGCCGACGACGGCGCCGAATCGCCGAGCGTCGTCCACCTCGGCCAGGAGATCCGCATCCGGCGGCTCCCCCGCCCCGCGGAGGAGATCGGCGCCGCCCCGGAGGTCCTGGCCGTGCGCGCGCAACCGGGCGGCTGCAACGTCGCCGTACGCATCACCC
Organism: Streptomonospora litoralis; assembly: GCF_004323735.1. Lineage (GTDB taxonomy): Bacteria > Actinomycetota > Actinomycetes > Streptosporangiales > Streptosporangiaceae > Streptomonospora > Streptomonospora litoralis. The sequence continues at coordinate 3,656,093 of NZ_CP036455.1, forward strand.
TGACGGACGCGGCGGGCGAACCGGTGGCCGTGCTGCTCAGCACCGTGCTGCTGTCTGGGGCGTCCCCGGCCCCGTTCGGCACGGCGCACCGCATGAGCGCGCCGGCCCGAAGCGGATCCGGTGAGGCCGTCGGCGTGACCCACCGCCTGAGCGAGGAGTGGATCGCGGACTACGCCGAGGCGAGCGGCGACCGCAACCCCATCCACCTGGACCCCGCGGCGGCGCGCGCGGCGGGCTTCGACACGGTGATCGCCCACGGCATGGGGGTGCTGGGGCTGGCCTGCGAGGAGGTCGTCGACCGCTTCGCGGCCGGCTCCCCCGCACGCGTCCGCTCGATCGGCGCGCGCTTCTCCGCACCGGTGGGGGCCGGTGAGCCCCTCACCATGGCCCTGGAGCCCGACGCCGATCCCGCCGGCGGCCCCGTCGCGTTCTCCTGCAGGACCGGACGCGGTCTGGCCGTCAAGGGCGGCTGGGTGGAGCTTCACCCCGCCCGCGGAGCTGCGGAGCCGGACGATGGCTGAGCTCGCCGACCCCCTCGCCGGGATTCTGCACCAGGTGCGGCACCGGCCCCAGGCGCCCGCGCTCCACTGGCGCGGCACCCGGGTGACCTACGGCGGCCTCTACGAGCGGGCGCGCCGCGAATGCGACCGGATCGCCCGCCTGGACTCGCATCCGGGGGAACCGGTCGCGGTGCTGGCCGACAAGTCGCCGGAGGCGGTGGCGCTGATCCTGGCCTGCCTGCTGCTGCGGCGCCCCTTCCTGCTCCCCTCGACGGCGCTGGCCGACACCCAACTGGCCGACCTGGCCGCCCAGGCGGGCTGCCGGCAGGTGCTTACCCCCGAGGGGGCGCCCGGGCGGCCGCTGCCCCCGGGGCGGGAGCAGCGGCGCACGCCGCCGCCGGGGACGACGTTCATGCTCACCACCTCCGGCTCCACCGGACTGCCCAAGGTCGTGCCGCTGGAGGCGGCCGCCGTGCACCGGTTCGCCGCCTGGGCGGCCCCGGCGTTCGGGATCGGCCCCGGCACGCCGGTGCTCAACTACGCCCCGCTGAACTTCGACCTGTGCCTGCTGGACGTCTGGGCGTCGCTGGCCCGCGGCGCGCAGGTCGTGCTGGTCGACCCCGAGCGCGGGCTCGACGGCCGGTATCTTCTCGACCTGGTGCTGGGCTACGGCGTGCAGGTCGTGCAGGCGGTGCCGATGGCCCACGGGCTGCTCGCCGACGCGGCCGCGGCACGGGGCGCCGATGCACCCTCGGTGCGGCACGCGCTGTTCACCGGCGACGTCATGCCCGAACGCACGCTCTCCGCGCTGCCGGGACTGTTCCCCCGCGCCCGGCTGTACAACGTCTACGGCTGCACCGAGACCAACGACAGCTTCGTCCACGAGGTCCCCCGCGCCGAGGCGCGCGCGGCGCAGGGGCCGCCGCCCATCGGGACTCCGCTGCCCGGGGTGCGGGCGCTCGTCCTGGACGAGCGGGGGCAACAGATCGACGGGGCCGGGGCGGGCGAGCTGTACGTGCGCACGCCGTTCCAGTCGCCGGGCTACCTCGACGCCGCCAAGCGCGCCGAGAGGTTCGCCGGCCACCCGCTGGGACAGGACGACGGCCGCTGGTACCGCACCGGCGATCTGGTGGAGCGCGACGCCGCCGGCTGCCTGCGGCTCACCGGGCGTGCCGACTTCCAGGTCAAGATCCGGGGAACCGCCGTCAACACGGCCGAGGTGGAGCGGGTGCTGCTGAAGCACCCCGATGTGCTGGAGGCGGGGGTCGCCGCCGTCGCCGACCCCGAGACCGGCCGCCGCCTCGTCTCCGCGGTGCACCGCGCCCCCGGGTCCGGCCTCAACAGCCTCACTCTGCGCGGGCACCTGTCCCGCAACCTGCCGCGAGCGGCCGTACCGCCCGTCCTGCGGATCAGCGACGAGCCGCTGGCCAAGACGCCGACCGGAAAGGTCGACCGCGGCGTCCTCGATCACCCGGCGGGCGGCTCCGACCGCCGCCGGGAAGCCGGAAACGAACCGACTGCGAAGGGAAGCCCGCTATGAGCCACACGGACGCCATCAGGCAGTTCGTCATCACCGAGTTCCTGCCCGACCTCGACCCCGGCGACCTCGCCGACGACCACGACCTCATCACCGACAGCGTCATCGACAGCGTCGGCACGCTCAAGCTGATCGCCTGGGTGGAGAACACCTTCGACCTCAGGGTCGGCGACACCGAACTGGACCCGGACAACTTCCGCACCGTCACCGCGATCGACTCCTTCATCGCGCGGATGCGCGAGGCCGAAGCGGCGGAGAACTGACCGTGCACGAGGTGATCACCGCCCTGCTGAACCGGCGCCCGGTGACACGGGCCGAGGACTGGCGGTCGCTGTGGGACCGGCTCGGCTCCGGTGGGCTGGACCGGGCCGAGGCGGCCGCGCTGCTGGGCTCCCTGGCCACCCACCCGCCCGAAGCGCCCACCCTGCGCGCCCTGCTCGACTCGCTCTCCCGGCGCCCGGCGGCATCGGCCGACCGGTGCTGGCCCGCGACCGTCAACACCGTCGGCACCGGCGGCGGGCCCTCGACGTTCAACGTCTCCACCGCGGCCGCGTTCGTGGCGGCGGCGATGGGCGTGCGGGTCGTCAAGACGGGCTCGCGCGCCTACAGCAGCCGACTCGGCTCGGTCGATCTGCTGGAGCGGCTGGGGGTGCGCCTGACCGGCTCGCTGGAGGAGACGGCCGACGCCGTGGACCGCGACGGCATCGCCTTCGCCGGCCCGTTCGTGTATCCGCCGGAGCTGACCGCACTGGCGCGGGCCATGGCGCCGGTGGCGCTGCGGCCCTTCGGACGCTTCCTCAACGCCGTCGGCCCCTTCCTCGCCGATTTGCCGGTCGCCGCCCAGGTCACGGGCGTCTCGGCGGCCATGCCGCTGGCCGAGCTCCGCCAGGTGGCACAAGGCGTCGACGACCGCCTGATCTGGCTGTGCACCAACGACCTCGGCGCCGACGAACTGCTCGGTTTCTGCGACAACACCGTCTACTCCAACGCCGCAGGAGGCGGCACCCCCGTGCTGCGGCTGCGCCGCGGCGAACTGCTGCCCGAGCGCGGCGGTATCGAGGACCTGCGGCCGTTCGAGCCGGACGACGCCGTACGCCGCTTCCGCGAGGTGCTGGCCGGTCCCCCGGGTGCGGCCACCGACACCGTCTGCCTCAACGCCGCCGCCGCCGCGGTGGCGGCGGGCGCGGCCGACGACTGGCCGCAGGCGCTGGACGCCGCCCGGGAGGCGGTCGCCGAGGGGGCCGCCCTCGCCCTCCTCGACCGGCTGCGCGAGCGGTCCCAGACGCCGGGAACGCTGCAGGCGAGCGGGGGCCGCCATGGCTGACTTCTTCTCCCACCGACCGGCCGGCCGTGTGGGACTGGCCGTGTTCCTCAACGCGGGCGACCCGCCCCTCGACGTCCTGGCCGACGTCGTGCACATGCTGGACGAGGCGGGCGTCGAGTGCCTCGAACTCGCGGTGCCGTTCCCGGACTCGGTGACCGACGGGCCGGTGGTGCAGCGCTCGGCGCGGCGCGCGCTCGACCGCGGTACCGACCTCGACGCCGTACTCGCCTTCGTCTCGCGGATACGGCCCCGCCTGGCCCGGATGCGCATCGCGCTGCTGGCCGACTGGAGCCACTCGCTGAGTCCGCGCGGTCTCGGCGAAGCGCTCGGCGACGTCGCCGAGTCGGGGGCCGACGCGCTGCTCACCCACGCCCTGCCGCCGCGGATGCGCGACGAGTACTACCGGGCGGCGCGCGAGAGCGGTGTCGCCGTAGTCACCACCTGCTACCCGCAGTCGCGCCCGGAGGTCGCGGCCGAGGCCGCCGCCAACGCCACCGGATACCTCTACCTCGTGGCCCGCTACGGGCGCAGCGGCACCGGCCCGGTCGGCGGGCACGCGGCGCTGGCGGGCACCGTCCGGCGCCTGCGGGAGAGTACAGCCGCCCCGATCGCGCTGGGATTCGGAGTCCGCACACGCGCGGACGTGGCGGCCGTGGCCGCCTCGGGGGCCGACGCCGCCGTCATCGGATCGGCGGGGGTGACCCGCGTCGAGGAGGCCCAGGAGCAGGGCGCGGACCCGGCGGCCCGGCTGCGGGAGTTCGTCCTGGAATGCCGTCCGCCCTTGCCCGACCAGACCGCCCAGGAATCCGCCAACAGCACGGCATGAGGAGCAGCGCATGATCATCCGGGACATCGAGAACGTGAAGACCGTCGACTGGGGCAACGGGCTGAGCCGGCGCTTCCTGCTGCAGGAGGACGGTGTCGGCTACAGCATCACCGACACCATCGTCAGCGCCGGGACCCGCTCCCGCCTGGAGTACCGCAACCACCTGGAGTCCTGCTACTGCATCGAGGGGTCGGGGGCCGTCATCGAGCTGGACGGCACCGTCCACCCGCTCCGCCCCGGGCGGATGTACTCCCTCGACAAGCACGACGCGCATTTCCTGGTGGCCGACCCCGACACCGACCTGCGGCTGGTGTGCGTCTTCACCCCGGCTCTGCAGGGCGACGAGGCCCACCGCCTCGACGAGTCCCTCGCCTCGGCGTACTGAGGACCGGCGTGTTCGAGGCGACCACCGAGGCCGCGGAGCTGCGCAAGGGCCTGGCCGACTGGGCGAAGGACCTCAGCGAGGGCCACATCGAGGCCGACGAGGCAGGGGAGTTCCCCTGGCACAAGTGGCGGATGATCCAGCGGAGCGGTCTGCTCGGGCTGCCGTTCGCGCAGCCGTGGGGCGGCCTGGAGCGCTCGCTGCCCGAAGTCCTCCACGTGCTGGAGGGGCTGGGCGAGTACTGCCGCGACTCCGGGCTGAGCTTCTGCGCCACGACGACGATGGCCAGCACCGGCGTCCCCGTGGAGCGGTTCGGCACGGCGGAGCAGCAAAAACGGTATCTGCCCGGAATCTGCTCGGGCGAGCTGATCGGGGCGCACGCCATCACCGAATCCGAGAGCGGCTCCGACGCGCTGCGGATGGCCACGCGGGCCGAACCCGACGGCGACGGCTTCGTGCTGCACGGCAGCAAGCTCTTCGTCACCAACGCACCGATCGCCGACGTGTTCGTCGTCTACGCGCGCACCCACCCCGACGGCGGTCCGCTGGGTACGACGGCGTTCCTGGTGGACCGCGACACACCGGGCCTGACGTGCGGTGCCCCGGCCAGGAAGATGGGGCTGCGCACCGCTCCGATGTCGGAGCTGTCGCTGGACGGCGTCCGCGTCGCCCGGGACCGGGTGGTGGGCCGGGTCGGCGGCGGATTCCTGGTGATGGACCACGTGATGAAGCGGGAGATCCTCTTCACCGCCGCCGTGCACGCGGGCGAGATGGAACACCGGCTCCAGCGGTGCCTGGACTACGCGAAGAGCCGGCACGCCTTCGGTCGGCCGATCGGTTCGTACCAGTCGGTCACCAACCGCATCGCCGAGATGCGGATCCGCCTCGATACGGCCCGCAAGTGGATCTTCGACACCGGGGAGCGCCTCGCGGCGGGCCACGACGTCACAGTCGATCTCGCCGCGACCAAGCTCGTGACCAGCGAGGCGAACGTGGCCGGCAGTCTGGCCGCCGTCGCCATCTTCGGCGGCCACGGCTACATGGTCGAGCAGGGGATGGAGAAGGAGGTCCGCAACGCCGTGGGCGGGACCGTCTATTCGGGAACGAGCGACATCCACTACAACCGCATCGCCGCGGCGCTGGGGCTGGATCCGTGAGTGCGCGACACCCCGGCCCGCCGGCGGCGGGCGGGCCGGGGACCCTCCTCAAGGCCTGCGGGGCAGTGTCGGCGCGGGAGGTCGCGGCCGCGGCCGCCGGCGGCGCCGACTGCGTGGGGCTCTGGCACGGGATTCCCGGCGGCCGCGCGGAACTCGCCGAGCACACGGCGAGGGGGTTGGCGGCCGAGGCCCGCTCGCACGGCGTGGAACCGGTCCTGGTCACCTTCGGCGACGACCCGGCGGCGCTGGCGGCCGCCGCCGACCGCACCGGGGTGCGGTGGGTGCAGCTGCACGCCTACCAGCTCCCGCGGGTGGTGGGCGGTCTGCGCGAGAGGGCACCCGGCGCCGTCCCGGTCAAGGTGCTGCACGTGGACGGCGGCGGGCGGTGCCTGGAGCTGCGGCTGGCCGACGCCTATGCCCGGGCCGGGACCGAGATGTTCCTCCTCGACACCGCGACCGCCGACGGACGGGTCGGCAGTACGGGCCAGGCGCTGGACGCGGTCGGCGTGCTGCGCATCGCCGACCGGCTGCCCAGGCCCTTCCTGCTGGCCGGAGGCGTCACCGCGGCCCGCCGGGCGGACTACGACCGCGTCGTCGAGCACCCCATGTTCGCCGGGGTGGACGTCGACACCGGCGCCCGGGGCGGGGACGGGGAACTGTCCGAAACCGCGGTAACCGAACTCTCCCGCGCCTGGCGGACGGGGCGCGGGCGACGAAAGGAGCGCAGCTGATGGCGCACGACTTCATCGACGCCCTGCTCGGTGCCGAGCGGCCGGTGATCGCCGAGATCAAGCGCAGGGACTCCCACGGCCGGGACCTCTTCGCGGGGCGCGGACCGGCCGACATCGTCTCCGCCTACGAACAGGCCGGGGCACCGTGCCTCTCGGTGGTCACCGGATCCTGGTTCGGCGGCAGTGAGGCACTGCTGGCCGAGACCGCAGAGCTGACACGGCTGCCCCTGCTGCAGAAGGACTTCGTCACCAGGCGCGACCAGATCACCCGGGCGGCCGACCTCGGCGCCGCCGCGGTGCTGATCACGGCCGAACTGCTGCCCCGCCCGGCACTTCAGTCGCTGGTCGCCTCCTGCCTGGACACGGGGCTGACCCCGTTCGTCGAGGTGACCGAGCAGCCCCAAGCGGCCGCTGTTCCGCACGCCGAGCAGTGCGTGATCGCGGTCAACAACAAGAACATCCGCACCCGGGAGCGCGACGCGGGCGACACCGGCCGCAGCCTCACGCTGCTGCCCGCGCTGCTGGAGGCGGGCACGCGCTGCCCGGTCAGCGCCAGCGCGGTACCCGACCCGCACGTCGGCGCCCGGCTGCTGGACGCCGGGTTCGCCGGACTGCTGGTGGGCACGGCGCTGCTGCGCGACGGCGATCCGCGGGGCTGGCTCGACACCGTGGCGCGGCGGCGGCAGGTGCCGCCGGCCCAGCCGCCCGCAGGCACCGAAGTCGCGGATGCGCCGGCCCCGCTCGGCGGGCGACCGTGAGCGCGCCGCCGCGCGCGGCGCCCGCCGGCGCCGACATCCGGCGCATTCGCCTGGACGCCGGTGGAATCACCCTTTCGGGGCTGCTGGCGCGTCCCACGGGCCCGCCGCGGCCGGGTGGCGCGAACCGTCCGGTCGTACTGGCCGTCCACGGCCGGTCCATGCGGGCCGACTACTTCCACGCCCGCACCCACCCCGACCTCTCCCTGCTGGATGTAGCCGTCGCCCGCGGACACACCGTTGTGGCCCTGGACCGGCCGGGCTACGGTGCATCGGCCGAGCGGCTGCCCGAGGGCCAGACGGTCGACGAGCAGTCGGCGACCGTGCACGCGGCCCTGCGCTCGTTCTCCGCCGACCATGCGGCCCGGGCCGGCTTCGTCGTGCTCGCCCACTCCCACGGCGGCAAGCTGGCCCTGCGGCTCGCCGCCGACGACTCCGCGGGCCGCATCCGCGGGCTGGACATATCGGGGTGCGGAGTCGAGTACTCCGCGGCGGCGCGCGGTCTGCCGTCCTCCCTGGGCGCCGGCGCGTCGCGGCTGAACTGGGGGCCGCTGCGGCTCTACCCGCCGGGCACCTTCCAGCAGGCGCGCAGCCTGCTGGCGCCCACTCCGCCCAGGGAGGACGGCGAGTGGCTGCGCTGGCCGCACCAGTACCGCGACCTCGCCCCGCGGGTGCGGGTCCCGGTGCGCTTCACCTTCGCCGACCACGAGGCGTGGTGGCGGCTGGGGGACTCCGATCTGGCCGAGCTGGCCGGGGCGCTCACCGCGGCGCCGCGGGTGGGCGTCCACCGCCACCCCGACGCCGGGCACAACATCAGCCTGGGCTGGAGTGCGCGCGCCTACCATCTGCGCGCCCTCGAATTCCTCGAAGCGTGCCGCTGAGGCCGGGCGCCGGGCGCCGCTAAAGTCCCAGTACCCGGCGCAGCTCCCGGGCCTGGCGGCGGGAGACCTCGACCCGGCTCTTGCGGGGGTCGTCCATCAGCAGCATCAGCGTGCCCCGGAAGTCGGGGGCCAGTTCACGCACGTAGTCGAGGTTCACCAGGTAGGAGCGGTGCGCGCGGAAGAAGTGCGCACCGCGCAGGCGGCGCTCCAGCTCGTTCAGGGAGAAGTTGACCAGCACCCGCTCGTCGGCGAGCTGCAGGTAGGAGTATCCGCGCGCCGCTCCGGCGTAGATGATCGAGGACTCGTTGAGCAGCACGGTCCGGTCGCCCTTGTGCACCGGGATGCGGTGCGGCGAATCCGCGCCGTCGGACCGCCGCGGCGGCTCCGGCTGCGGTTCGCCCTCCTCGGGGCGGGCGGCCAGGGCGCGGTCCAGCGCCCGCTCCAGCCGCTCGGCGTCGAAGGGTTTGACCAGGTAGTCGGCGGCGTCCAGATCGAACGCCTCGACCGCGTAGTCGGGAAACGCCGTGGTGAAGATGATCCTCGGCGGGTGCGCCGCCTCGCGCAGCTTGCGGGCGACGTCCAGCCCGGTGCCGCCGGGCATCCGGATGTCCATCAGCACGAGGTCGTAGTCCAGGGAGTCCAGCAGCAGCAGCGCTTCCTCGGCGTTGGACGCCTCGCCGACCACCTGAACGTGGTCGAACCGGGACATCAGGTAACGGAGATCCGCCCGCGCCGGAGCCTCGTCGTCGACGATGAGGCATCGCGCGCGCATAGTCATCCAAAGGGGATTCGCAGATCGATGACGGTCCCGCCGCCCTCGGTGGACTGGATGTCCAGACGATAGCGCTCCCCGTAGAGCGATGCCAAGCGTCCAGCGATATTGCTCAGCCCTTGGCCGTCGCCTTCGCCGCGCTCACCGTCGGAGATGCGCTTCAGCAGGTCGGCGGGGATTCCGACTCCGTCGTCGGCGACCCGGATGGAGGTGGTGCGGGTCAGCGGATCCACCCGCGCCTTCAACGTCACCGTGCCGCCCTCGACCTTGCTCGCCAACCCGTGCTTGATCGCGTTCTCCACCAGCGGCTGGATGATGAGGACCGGGACGTGGGCGGTGAGCACCTGGGGATCGATGTCGTAGCGCACCTGCACGCGTTCGCCGTAGCGGGCCTGTTCCAGCGACACGTAGGTGCGCACGAAGAAGTACTCCTGGCCGAACTCGGCGAAGTGCCCCTCCTGGCGCACCACGTAGCGGAAGAAGTCGGACAGGCGCACCAGCAGCTGCCGTGTCTCCTCGGTGTCGGTGTGCACCTTGGATGCGATGGTGTTGAGGGTGTTGAACAGGAAGTGCGGGTTGATCTGGGCGCGCAGCGCGTCGAGCTTGGCGTCGACCGCGAGCCGCTGGCGGCGGTTGAGCTCGGCCAGCTCCAGGTGCAGCGAGAGGATACCCGCCAAGCCCTCCACCACCCCCTGCGGCGACAGCGCACCGTCGCCGCGGTACACCTGCAGGGTGCCGACGGTGCGGTTGCCGTCGGTCAGCGGCGCCACGACCGCGGTGCGCAGCGGGCACTGCCCGTGCGGGCACCCGAGTTCGCCGCGGCGGCGCACGAGGACGGTCTTGCCCCGGCTCAGTGCGCGTTCCGTCGGTGCGGGGGCGGTGTCGCCGAAGCGGTGGTGGTCGCGCCCCGGCCCCACGAAGGCGAGGACGCGCTCGCGATCGGTGATCGCGACGGCGGCGCCGCTGAGCAGCGGCTGGAGGAGCTGGGCGGTGCGCCGCGCGCCCTCCCCGGTCAGCCCGGAGCGCAGCGGCATGGACCGGCCGACCGCCGCGATGGTGGTGCCGTGCCGGCCCTGCTGCAGGCGGGTGGTGATCGGCTGTGCGGGGCGCTTGCTGCGGGGGCCGCGCAGCGCCGAGGGGTAGCCGAAGATCAGCGCCGTGGTCAGGCCGGTGCCGATCAGCAGGGTTGTTCCGGTACCCAGCGGGGGCGCCGTGATCAGCTGGGTGACCAGGTAGACCGCTCCCCAGGCGAGGAGGATGACGCCGGCGAGGGGGAGGCTGCCGTTGCTCATCGGCGTTCTCCGTTCCGCCCGCCGAAGCCGGCGACCGTCAGCCGGGCGAGCCGCACCGCCCGGCGGTCGGCCGCGGTGCCGTGCATGCGCAGCCAGATGCGGTCCACATCAGCGGGCGGCCGGCTCAGCAGCGACACCGCCACCGTCGCCGCCGCGGCGCAGGGCGCGGAGACGAACGTGGGCGTCATCAGCACCTGTGCGTAGTCGGCATCGTTGTGCAGCAGCCCCGCCGCGCACATCACCACCGCGACCGCCGTCCCGGTGATCATGCCCGCCACGGCGCCCGGCCCGGTCGTGCGCCGCCACCAGATGGCCAGGATGAACACGGGGGTGAGCGCGGAGCCCGCGAGAGCGAACGCCCAGGTGACCATGGTCGCCACGATGGAGGGGAACTGCCCGGTGAGCGCCTCGGGGCGCACGCCCAGCGCCAGCCCCGCCGAGAGCACGGCCACGACCGCGACCGCCGCGCGTCCGGCCCACAGCGCCTGGCCCTGGGTGGCGTTGGGATTGATGTAGCGCTCGTAGATGTCGTGGCCCCATGAGGCCGCCGAGGCCAGCAGCAGCCCGGCGATGGTCGAGAGCACCGCGACCAGGGCGCCCACCGCGATGAGGCCCAGGCCGGCGCGGCCGCCGAAGATCTGCCCGAGCACCAGCAGCGCGTACTCGGGCACACGCAGCACGCCGCCGGTGGTCAGTGCACCGACCCAGGGCAGCTCGGCGGCGACGTCGGCGATGATGGAGCGCGCCGCGGTGCCCAGCAGCACCGCCAGGATGTAGAACAGGCCGGCCAGGCCCACGACCCACACGGTCGTCATGCGCGCGGCGGTGCCGGTGGGGCTGGTGAAGTAGCGGTTCATGATGTGCGGCAGCCCGGCGGTGCCCAGGGCCAGCGACAGGATCAGCGCGAACTGCCCCAGTTGGTCGTACTGTCCGCCCGGCTCGCCGAAGAAGGCGGCCTCCTCGGGGTGCAGCCGGTTGACGACCGGCTCAAGGCGCCACCCCCCGCCGCTGTCGGAGGGGTTGGCCAGCGGGCGCGAGGAGAGTTCCCGCAGCGCGTCGGGATAGCTGAATCCCGAGCCCACCACCACGATGGCCAGCCACACGAAGATGGCCAGCAGCAGCAGGAACTGCACGGCCTGGGTCCAGGTGGTGCCGCGCATCCCGCCCAAGGCCACCATCAGCATGATCGCGGCGGTGGAGATCACCACCCCGGTGGCATACGGCGACAGGTCGCCCACGCCGTGGCCGACGAACAACTCCCAGATGATGCCGCTGGCCACCGCCTGGGGGACGAGGTAGGCCAGGATGATCAGCTGCACGATCGCGACCGACGTCAGCCGCACGCTGTGCGACTCCAGCCGCCGGCCCAGGAAGTCGGGGATGGAGAACTCGCCGAAGCGGCGCAGCGGCGCGGCGATGAACAGCAGCACCGGCACGAACCCCGCGGCGAAGCCGGTCGCGTACCACATGCCGTCCAGACCGGAGGCGTAGACGGCCGCCGCCACGCCCAGAAACGACGCGGCCGAGAAGTAGTCGCCGCAGATGGCGCAGGCGTTGGTGACGACCCCGACGCGGCGCCCGGCGAGGTAGAACTCGAAGGTGGAGGCGCGCTGCGGGCGGATCAGGACGGCGACCGACACCACGGCCGCCAGCAGCACGACCAGGAGCAGGATGCTCGCCATCACGGCGGTGGCGCCCCGTCCTGGTGGTGGGCCTCGCGGGCGGGGCCGCCGAGCATCCGCTCCTCGACCGCGTTGGACAGGGTCGCGGCGGCCAGGCAGATCACGAAGAAGAAGGCGTAGAGCCCGAGTCCGGTCATGGCGAACATGGGGCTCATCCCGCCGAAGAGGCGACCTTGCGACCACCAGTCCAAGGCGGCCGTCAGCAGCGGCACGGCCACGATGACGCCGGTGAACACGGCGACGTGGCCGATGGCGACGCGCCGCAGGGTGCGGAAGGCCGCGTCGACCTCGGCGGGAGTGTCGTGCTCGTCGGCGGAGCCCAAAGAGATCTCCGGCTCCTCGGGGCGGGGCACGGCTCAGGCCGGGGACGCGGCGGACATGCGGCGGGCCGCCCGGACGAGCAGGACCGTGCCGGCGCCGACGATGACCAGGCCGACGCCGGGCAGCAGCTTGCCCCAGCTGTCGGTGGCCATGCTCAAGTACACGAGCGTGCCGAGCTGCCACAGCACGAGGCCGCCGGCTGCGGCGGCCGGGATGATCGCGTGGGCCAGGGCGACGCGCCGGTAGGGCAGCAGGGCGCCGGCCAGCGCGAGACCGCCGGCGCACAGCACCCACAGGCCCGGCCCGGCCATGCCGTTCAGGTTGCCCAGCGGCGTGGAGACCCAGGGGGTGAACGCCCCGATGATCAGCAGCAGACCGCCGGCGAGCAGGCCGACGCTGCCGGTGTGGAAGATGCGCCGCGCTGCGGTGGGGGCGGCGGAGCCGGTGGAAGGCGACATGGCCGAATCCTAACCATTGGCGACGCCCCTGTTGAGAGGGCCGGACCCGGAATCCGCGGGCGGCTGCGCCAGCGGTCGGCGGGTCGCTGCGAGCGGTAGAAACTGTGACCTATGCCATTCGTCGACCCCAGGCGACCGTTCGGGAGACGAATCGGCCGTTCGCCCGCATCGGGCTTGTGTCGAAGGCCACAAATGCGCTGATGTCTACCCCAGCGGTACGGGGCCCGCGTGTCGAGAAGTCCCTACCCGGTTGCTAGGAGAGACGAACGTGGCTGATACGGAAGACAAGAGCCCGGGACCCCCGGGCGGTAACGGCTGGAGGCGTGAGTACTGGAAGCGGAACCTCGGCCTCATGGTGGTCCTGCTGGCGATCTGGTTCATTGTTTCGTTCGGCTGCGGCATCCTCTTCGTGGAGCAGCTCAACCAGATCGTCATCGCCGGGTTCCCGCTGGGGTTCTGGTTCGCGCAGCAGGGGTCGATCTACGTGTTCCTGCTGCTCATTCTGGCCTACTGCCTGTTCATGGACCGCCTCGACAAGCGGTTCGGGGTCTATGAGTACGACGAAGCCTCCGGCGGCAAGAGCGATGAAGGGGGTGCGTCGTGAGCGATATCCAGATCTGGACGACGATCTTCATCGTCCTGTCCTTCGGCGCCTATATGACGATCGCCTGGCGCAGCCGCGTTCGTGAGACCGAAGGCTTCTACGTCGCCGGCCACGGCGTGCCCACGATCGCCAACGGGGCGGCGATCGGGGCCGACTGGATGTCGGCGGCGTCGTTCATCTCCATGGCGGGCCTGATCGCCTTCCTCGGTTATGACGGCAGCATCTACCTGATGGGCTGGACCGGCGGCTATGTGCTGCTGGCCCTGCTGCTGGCCCCCTACCTGCGCAAGTGGGGCAAGTACACGGTCCCCGAGTTCGTCGGCGACCGGTACTCCGAGCTGGTGCGCACCGTGTCGGCGGTCGCGGCGATCATCGTCTCCTTCACCTACGTCGTGGGGCAGATGAACGGCGGCGGCATCGTGTTCAGCCGCTTCCTCAACGTCGACATCACCTGGGGCGTGATCATCGCCGCGGTGGTCATCTTCGTCTACGCCGTGCTCGGCGGCATGAAGAGCATCACCTACACCCAGGTGGCCCAGTACACGGTGCTGATCATCGCCTACCTGATCCCGGCCGTGGCCGTGGCGCAGACGATGACCGGCATCCCGATCCCGCAGGTGTCCTTCGGCCAGATCCTCAGCGGCCTGAACGACCTGTCCGTGGAGCTGGGTCTGCAGGTCTTCACCGACCCGTTCAACAGCCGGCCGATGATCGACATCTTCCTGGTCACCATGGCGCTGATGATCGGTACGGCGGGTCTGCCGCACGTCATCATCCGCTTCTACACCACGAAGACGGTCCGCGGCTCGCGCTGGTCGGCGTTCTGGGCGCTGTTCTTCATCGCCCTGCTCTACACCACCGCCCCCGCGGTGGGCGCCTTCACCAAGTTCAACCTCCTGCAGGGGGTCAACGGCGTCTCGACCGACAACCTGCCGCAGTGGGTCCAGAACTGGGCGGCCACCGGTCTGGTGCAGGTGAACGAGAACGCCAATGTGGTCAACTCGGTGAGCAACGACCCCGCGGCGGGTGCGGACCTGACGGTCAACAACGACATCCTGGTGCTGGCCTCGCCGGAGATCGCCGGCCTCCCGGCGCCCATCGTCGGGCTGGTAGCGGCGGGCGGCTTGGCGGCGGCCATGTCCACGGCGGCCGGCCTGCTGCTGGTCATCTCCTCCTCGGTCTCCCACGACCTGTACTTCCGCTACTTCCGCAAGTCGGCGGGCGACTACGAGCGCCTGTTCGCCGGGCGGATCGCGATGGCCGTGGCGATCGTGGTCGCGGTGGTGGCGGGCATCAACCCGCCGGCGTTCGTCGCGCAGGTGGTGGCGTTCGCCTTCGGTATGGCGGCGTCCAGTTTCTTCCCGGCCATCGTGCTGGGCATCTTCTGGAAACGCTGCAACGCCACAGGGGCCGCGGCCGGCATGATCGTCGGCCTGGGCTTCACCATCGCCTACATGCTCTACACGCTGGAGGTGTTCGGGCTGGCGGCCCACGACCCGGTGTTCGGGATCAGCCCCGAGGGCATCGGCGCCGTCGGCGCGCTGGTCAACGCCGTGGTGACGATCGTGGTCTCGCTGCTGACGGCGCCGCCGTCGCGGCACATCACCGACATGGTGGAGAGCATCCGCTACCCGTCGGTCCCGCGCCACACCTCGGCGGCGGACTCCGGCGGCGAGTAGGCCCTCCGCCCACCCTGACCCCATCCCCTACGCGCAGAAACCGAGCCCGGCCCCTCCCGTCTCCTCCCAGCGGGAGGGGCCGCCTCGTGCCCGCACCGCTCGCCGCGGCGCGCCCCGCACGGGCCGCGCCGCGGCGGTTCACACAGCCGCAGCCGGGACCGCCGCGAGGGAGCCGTCGGGCTCTCGGCGGATACGGCAGCCCAGACCGCGGCCGGCATCGTCGAGGGCGCCCTGCAGCCACCGCGCGTCGCCGTCCCCGGCGTGTTCCAGGCGCATCCGCCGGGCGCGCAGCGGAACCATCCGCAGTCCGACGAGCCGACCCGAGCCGGTCTCCACCTCGGCGAAGTACAGCAGCCGCAGATCGCCGCGGTACTCCTCGTAGCCGGGAATCCCCTCGTAGTCGCTGACGAGGTCGCCGCAGCCGTAGAGGACGAGCCTGCCGCGATACATGCCTACGGCTCGCGGGTGGTGCGAGGAGTGCCCGTGCACGACGTCGGCGCCGCCATCGATCAGCGCATGCGCGAACGCGGTCTCCTCGGGAGCGGTCTCGAAGCCCCAGTTGCTCCCCCAGTGCACCGAGACGACCGCGATGTCGCCCGGCCGCTTGGTGCCGCGGATCGCCTCGGTGACACGGCCCGCCGTCTCGACCGGGCGGCTCTCGGCCCGCTCGGCCAGGGCGGCGCCGGAGCGCTCGGGTGTGGCGGCCCAGTCGTACGGGATGCCGCTGGAGTGAGTTCCGCGGGAGAAGACGAGGACGCGCCCGCCGCCGGCGAGGGGGACGGCAGCGGGACGGTGGGCCTCGTCGGCGCCGCGTCCCGCACCGACCGCCCTCAATCCCGCCGCCGACAGGCTGTCGAGCGTCTCGGCCAGGCCGGCGCGGCCGAAGTCCAGCACGTGGTTGTTGGCCAGAGTGCAGGCGCTCGGCTCGGCGGCGCACAGGCAGTCGAGATTGGCCGGATCCATCCGGTAGTGGACGGCCTTGCCGGAGGCGAAATCGCCGCTGCGGGTCACGCTCGTCTCCAGGTTGAGCACCCGCGCATCCGGTCCGACGCGCGCCAGCTCACCCAGCGCGGCACCCCAGGGCCAGGCGGGATCCACAGGGGCGGGGATGGGGCCGTTGGCCCGCTCGGCCAGCCGGACGTAGTCGCCGGCGTCGCGTATCTGCGGCTCCCGCAACTCGGGGTCGCCGGGGTGCGGCAGGATCCGGTCGACGCCGCGGCCGAGCATGACGTCGCCGCAGAGGAACAAGGTCACCGTGGCGGCAGCCATGCTTTCAGCCTAGGTGTGACGGTGTCCTGGCACGTCGGTGACAGGCGACACGCCCGGAACAGGGGGTGAAAAAGGAGGGGGAAACAGGAGAGGGTCTTCTGATCCCGGATAGTGGCCAAGGCGGCTCGGGTTCGCTGGGCGGCCTTGTTGGTCTGCCGGGAGGCGGGTGGTCTTGCGGAAAGCAGCGGCGAAGGTAGCGGGTGGCCGGGCCCGCGGTCGACGGGCCGGGCGCCCACCGGTTGCGGCGGGCGGCGGGCCGGGTCGGGTCTGCTGGGCGGTCTTGTCGGTCTGCCGGGTGTCAGGGGGTCTTACGGAAAAGCGGCGACGACGGTGGCAGCGGGGCCGGGCCTGCGCCCATCGGTTCGGGTGCCCGCCGGTTGGGCGCCCGGCGGGGCCACCGAGGACGGCGAAGGGCGGGGCCCGCCGGGCGTCGGTTCCGGTGCCCGCCGGTTGCGCGCGCGGCGGCGGCCCGGGTCCACTGGGCGGCCTTGTGATCGGCCGGGCGGCGGGTGGCCTGCAGAAAAAGCGGCAGCAAGGACGCCGGATGGCGGGGCCCCGCCCAACGGAACCGGTGCCCGCCGGTGGCTGCGGGCGGCGAGGGGGTCGTGTGTCCGTTATGTCGCAGGGCGACGGGACGATCGTGGGCATATGACGAAATCCAGCGGCGTTTCTTGGGAGTTTGGCCACGATCGCCGCGGTCGACCCCGGGACATCGGACATAGCGGGCGCGGGGACGGGGAGGCGCCGCCGTGTTCCGGCCGGGCCCGCGCAGGCCGGAGGCCGCGCGGCGGGGGGTCGCGGGTGCTCACACGCCCCCGGGGGTGCGCCGAATCGGGGGGCGGGGGGCGACGACGCGTCGCTCGTTGCGCCCGGGCGCGGCCGCCGCGAGCTCCACCCCCCGATGGGGTGGACTTTTGGGGGCCTATGACCGTTTTGCGGTCGACCTCGGCGGGCACAGCGGCCACGAGGTGCACGAAAAGTCGACGCCGGGGCGCTTTTCGCGCCATTCGGCGCGCCTCGTGCGCCACCGCCGCAGCAGCGCGGGGGCAGACCCACCGGGAACTCGGGCATTCGTGGGCAAAATGCCCCGTTTCGATTCGTATCGCGGAGTGACGGTGCGAGGGCGGCACCTCAGGGCGGCACCCAGGCCGATGCCGCCGCACCTACGTGCAACTCGTGCCCCGACCCGGTCGCATGACCGCCGGCCCGGCCCCGCATCAGCCCCGCGCCGACAACCGGGCGGCCCCGGGCGGTCCCACCACCCGCGGCCGAGCCCCGGCCCCGCCGCCGCCACTCGCGCCGTCGCAGACCCCGTCGGCCGCCGCCACCGGCGAGCACCCGAACCGACAACTGCGGGCCCCACTGCCCGCCGCCCTCACCGCGGCACCGGAACGCGCTGATCATCGCTATGGATCGGCGGCGTTCGGCGACGGCGAGGACTACCGGGCCGCTGTGGCCCGGACCCTGGAGACGGTGAAGGGCCTGCCCCCCGCTGAGGGCGGGCAGGAGGTCCTCTACCCTGGTGAGCGCAGCGCGGCGACTGCGGTGGCGCTCAACGAGCAGGGCGTCCCTGTGGCGGCGAAGGTGTGGCAGGACGTCACCGCCGCCGAGCGGCTCGGCGTACCGCTCCCCCAAGCGCGAACGGCACCGCACACCCCTGATCCGCGATCGAGTAGGCCCGCTCTTCGGACACCGGCCGCATCCGACCGGGGCGGGCCGCCGGGACACCGCGCCCCGGCGGCCCGCCCCGTCGCATGTACGCGCCGGGGCCGCGGCGGCGGGCCGAGGAGGATAACGACCATGGCAGAACGCGGCGGGCGCAGAAGTCCGCGGGCCAGGCGCGCCCTGGTACAGCGGGTCGAGCGGCTCACCCCGCACATGATCCGCGTCGTACTGGGCGGCGACGGGCTAGCCGACTTCGACGCGGACACCTATACCGACCACTACATCAAGCTGCTGTTCCCCGCCGACGGCGGCGCCTACCCCGAGCCCTTCGACGTGGCCCGCATCCGCGAGGAGGAGCCGCGCGCGGCGTGGCCGATCATGCGCACCTACACCGTCCGCCACTGGGACGCGCAGGCGCGCGAGCTGACCGTCGACTTCGTGCACCACGGCGACAAGGGCGTCGCAGGACCGTGGGCGGCCGCCGCGCAACCCGGTGACGAGCTCTACTTCTCCGGCCCCGGCGGCGCCTACGCACCCGACCCGGCCGCCGACTGGCACCTGCTGGCCGGCGACGAGAGCGCGCTTCCGGCCATCGCGGCCGCGCTGGAGCGGCTGCCGCAGGACGCCCGTGCCCACGTGTTCATCGAGGTCGCCGATCCCGAGGAGGAGCAGAAGCTGCAGAGCCCCGGCGGCGTCTCGCCGACCTGGCTGCACCGCGGGCAGGAACCCTACGGCGTGCCGCTCGCGCGCGCCGTGCGGGACCTGGACTTCCCCGCCGGGCATGTGCACGCCTTCGTACACGGCGAAGCGGGCTGCGTCCGCGAACTGCGGCGGCTGCTGCGCAACGAGCGCGGGATCCCGCTGGAGCAGCTGTCCATCTCCGGCTACTGGCGCACGGGTCTGAACGAGGACGGCTGGCAGTCGGCCAAGCGCGAGTGGAACCGCGCCAGCGAAGAGGAGACCGAGGGGGCGGCGCAGGAGGGCTGACACCCGGCCCGTTCCCCGACACGAAGCGCCCGCCGACTCCAGTCGGCGGGCGCTTCGTGTCGCGCGGCCGACGGGTGGCGGGCGCCGCCCCGCTCCGTGGACGCATACGAGGCCAGCGCCTGGTGTGGAGTGAAGAACCGTCGCCCGCCCGACCGGACCTCCGGCTCCGCACGAGCCGCGCCCCGGCCCGGTCGCCGCGGCTAAGCCGTGTTGAAGAAGTGCTGGATCGGCCCGGCTCCCATGGGCGGGCGGGCCGGGGCGGCTCGGGTCGGCTGTGCGGCCCTGTCGACCTGCCGGGTGTCGGGCGGACTCGACGGGAAGGCGGCAGCGGGCACGGCGAATGGCCGGGCCCGATCCCAACGGGCCGGGTGCTCTCCGGTGGCGGTGGTCGGCGAGGGGCGGCGTGGGGTGGCGCCCGCGCCCAACGGGCCGGGTGTGCGCCGGTGGCGGTGCGTAGCGAAGGGGCGGCTCGGGTCTGCTGGGCGGCCTTGTTGGTCTACCGGGCGGCGGGTCGTTTGGCGGGGAACGACGGGAGCGAGGACGGCGCCGGGTCCGGCCCGCGGTTGTCGGGCCGGGTGCTCGCCGGTGGCGGCGGTCGGCGGGGGCGGCGTTGGGCCGCGGCGGGCCGGTTGGCGCATCCAATGCGCGGTTTTCACCGGATTGTGGCCGCTGTCTGGTCGAAACCCTGCAATAGGTGGCATCGGCCCCCGCCGAGTCTGTCTCCAGGGCTGGATTCGGCGCCGAATCCAGCCCTGGAGACAGACTCGGCGCGGCTTGGCCCGTCTATCGCGAACTTATGGTCGCAGGAAAGCGCATTCCCGCGGCCAAAAGTTCGCGATCATCGCCGGATGGACCGGCATAGGGAACATACCGGCGCCGGTGGGCCGGCTGGGTGCCGCCGTGTCCCCTACCGAGCCCGCACCGGCCGGAGGCAGCGGGGTGGGGCGCGATCGCGGGTGCCCGCACGGCCCGGGGCGCGCCAAATTGGGGGCCGGGGGCGACGGCGCGTCGCTCGTTGCGCCCGGGCGCGACCTCCGGGAGTCGCACCGCCCGATGAGGTGGACTTTTGGGGGCCTATGCCCGTTTTGCGGGCGGCCTCGGCGGGTGCCGTGGCCACGAGACGCACGAAAAGTCGACGCCGGGGGCGTTTTCGCGCCATTCGGCGCGCCTCGTGCGCCCTCGCCGCAGCAGCGCGGAGGCAGACCCACCGAGAAATCGGGCATTCGTGGGCAAAACACCCCGCTTTGTTTCGAATAGCGGAATAGAGGTGCGAGGACGGCACCTCGGGGCGGCACCCAGGCTGATGCCGCCGCACCTACGTGCATCTCGTGGCCCCGACCCGGCCGCATGACCGACGTCGGGCCCCGCATCAGGTCCGCCCGACGACCGGGCGGCGCCCCCCGGGGGCCGGTGACCGCCGCCGACCACCGCAGGCCCGGCCCCGCCGGCGCCGTCGCTGCCCTTCGTCGGCCGCCGCCACCGGCGGGCACCCGAACCGACTACCGCAGGCCCAGCCATCCGCCACCGTCGCCGCCGCTTTCCAGCCAAGACCACCCGCCACCCGGCAGACCGACAAGACCGCACAGCAGACCGGAGCCGCCGCCCCGTCGCGCGCGCCACCGGCGAGCACCCGACCCGGTGACCGCGGGGCCGGCCCACCGCCGCCCTCGATGCCGCCTTCCCCAAAGACCTCCCGGCACCCGGCAGACCACAAGGCCGCCCAGCGAACCCGAGCCGCCCCGCCGCCGACCCCTGGCGTCCGGTGCGCGCCGGACGCCAGGGCACTCCCGACTCGCTCCCCTCTAGGTCGATGGCGGCTCGTCGCGGTAGTAGGCGCCGTCTTCGCCGACCCGGTCGAACTGCGCGGCGACCCATGCGGCCGACAGGATCGAAGGACGGCCTGCTCGCGCCGGCGGGTCCTCCAGTTCACGGACGAACCGTTCCAGATCGGGGTGGATGACGGTGGGCGCGTGGTCGGCGCCGGGATCGACCGCGGTCGCGATCCACAGATGCTCGGTGCGGCGGATGCTCCAGCGGTGGGAGTAGCGGGCCTTCAGCATGCCCAGCAGCACCGCGGCGGTGGCGTCGTCGGCATCCATCAGCGCACCCCCACCGGCCGGGACGGCGTTCCGGGCGTGAAGGCGAGATCGGGCCGCTGGGCGATGAGCGCGCGCAGGGGCGGACCGAGCGCGCTACGGACGTCGTCCAGGCTGTCCGTGCCAGGTCGCCCCGGCACGGCGCGGGTGTCGGTGATGCCGACGAGTTCGGGCCGATCGGTTCGGGGTGCGCCGGTGTGGCACCGCCGAGGCTGCTCGACCACTCGACGGTAGGGGCGCACGGCGGCGACGGCCGCCGGTTCGGCGATGCGGGACCGTTGCGGGCCGACCGCGAGCACGTAGGGGCGCACGGCGGCGACGGCCGCCCGTTCGGCGATGCGGGACCGTTGCGGGCCGACCGCGAGCACGTAGGGGCGCACCAACGCCGCGCGCGGCGCCACCTCGCAGGGAGCGGGCGCCGGAGTACTCGGCAGGGGCACGTACGGGCGCACGCGAGCGGTGCGGCGCGTGTTCGGGCGGGCAGGTCGACCGGTATGCGGCGGAAACGCCGCACGCCACAGCGCGACCGCGCGGGCCATTAGGGTGTGCATGTCTACCAGGTCCTCTCTGGTGGGCCACGGCCCCGGGCGGCTGCAACCGTCGCGGGGCCTCTACAGGTGCAGGGGTATTCACTTTACGCTACCTGACTTGACCTGTCACGTCCCGTCTCTTTACGTCCCATGCTGATGAGCGACGTCCCAGCCCAACTAGCGTTGTGCCATGGGCGATGCACTGGAAGGACCTGAACCGCTGCACAAGCAGATAGCGGGCATCATGCGTCGCCGTATCCAAGACGGCACCTACCGGCCGAATCAGCGCGTGCCGTCCGAGTCGGAACTGTGCGACGAGTTCGACGTCTCGCGCCGGACCGTGCGGGCGGCCTATGCGATCCTCGCGGAGGAAGAGCTGATCGTGACCTCGCCCGGCCGGGGCACCTTCGTCCGCGTCCCGCCCGAGTAGCCGCGGCCAGCGGCGGTGCGGCTCGTTTCCGGACGGAGAGTCGATCGCCATGCGGCGGAAACGCTGCACGCAACAACGCGGCTGCCCGCCCAACCTGCCCGGAATCAGCCCAGGTCACCTAAGGTCACGATCATGTCCATCGACCGCGACGGTGTACAGGCGCCGTATCAACAGTTGGCGGCCATCCTGCGGGCCCGAATCGATTCCGGAGAGATCCCTCCCGGACGCCGTGTCCCCTCGCAGAGCGAACTGGAGCAGGAGTTCGAACTCGGCAGAAACACGATCAGGAAGGCCTTGGAGGTACTGAAGGGCGAGGGGCTTCTCATCACGGCACTGGTCGCGGCCTGTTCGTCACCGAAGGCGACGGCGCGCCGCAGTAGCCGGGCGAGTCGGGCGCGACTCGGCCGCGCTCTCATCGGGCCATCAGCGCACGCAGGGCACCCCCGAAGCCGGAAGCCCCTCCGGCAGCACCCACCCCTGCGGCGGCGGATCACATGGCGACGAGCATGTAGGCCATCGCGGCCGCCATCAGGGCCAGGGTCAGGGCGACCGAGACTCGGGTGCGCGGCCGTTGGGCCGGGTCGGTCTGCGGAGCGGCCGACAGCAGAGCCGGTCCGGCACCGCCGTCGGTGCCACTCGGCGCGGCGGGCAGCGGGGGCTCCGCACCGGCGACGGCCGGGCGGGCGAAGGCCGGGAGCCGGTCGAAGGCGCGGACGGTCCAGCCGAAGGCGGCGACGGCCAGGTAGAGGGCGAGGAGCAGGCCCGGCCATGCGGGACGCACCGCGGGGTCGACGAGCATGTAGGTCATGGCCAGGTAGTCCAGCGCGGACATGGTCCAGATCGGGTTCAGCGCCCCCTCGCGCGAACGCAGCCCCAACGCGGCGCCGACGGTCGCCAGTGCCAGCGCCGCGAAGAGCGCGAGCCCGCCCCCGTAGAGGGGTTCGTAGTCCATGCGGGGCAGCAGGTACATCGCCGCCATTCCCGCCGCCATCACCGCGTGACCCAGGTGCCACCACCGCCGCTGCCCGTGCATCCCCGCGCCGTGCACCCCGTGCACGGCGGCCACCGCCGCCAGCACGACCGCACCGCCCAGGCGCAGCCACTCGGGCATCCCGGGCATCGCCACGGCGTGTCCCGTGTACTCGCCCATATGCGCTGCGACCACCGCTGGCGCCCCCTCACCTCGACCGGCCGCCGACGATCCGCGGGAGCACCCTGTTCGGCACGCCCGGCACAGGCCGCTCACCCTCCGGCACCCGTACGGGGGCGTACCCCCGGCCGTGCTGCGCGACGTGCCGGGCCGGTGACCGGAAACGGCCGCGGCCCCGGACTCGGCGCACCTCCATGCTCCCGAGTCCCCACACTCCACAGGGCCCCCACCGGGCCTGCGGACCGGGCGGCCGGATCGGCGATCCGGCCGCCCGCGAACGGGTCGGTTCGCCCATAGGCCCCTCAGTGCACGTAGGGCCAGCCCGCGGAGTCCCAGCCGAGCCAGTTGACGCCGAGCAGTGCGGTGCCGTCGTCGGCGTAGTAGTGGTACGCGAGGATGTCGTTGTCGCTGTCGGCGAAGACGTCCTGGTGGCCGGGGCCGTTGATGCCGCCGTGGCCGGCGAGGATCTCGGTGCCGCCGCCGTCCGTCATCGCCGTGCCGTTGCGGTCGTAGTAGGGGCCGGTGATGCTGCGTGAGCGGCCGACCATGATGCGGTAGGTGCTGTCGGCCCCCTGGCAGCACATGTCGAAGGAGACGAACAGGTAGTACCAACCGCCGCGGCGGAAGAGGGTCGGGGCCTCGATGGCGCCGCCGCCGCGACCCGCGAGGGAGTGCAGCGCGCCGTTCGCGGGTTTGCCGGTGGCCGGGTCGATGCGGACCATCTTGATGCCCGACCAGTACGAGCCGAACGCGAGCCACCAGCGGCCCCCGCCGTCCACCTGCAGGTGGGGGTCGATGGCGTTGTGGTCGTCGGAGGGGAACGACTCGATCACCAGGCCCTCGTTGCGCCACGTTCCCGAGTCGCCGCTGGTGCTGGTGGCCAGGAAGATCGCCGAACGGTTGGAGCCGAAGGTGGATGCGGAGTAGTAGAGGTGGTAGCGGCCGCCGTGCAGGGACAGGTGCGGCGCCCACAGGTTGCGCGCGCCGTCGGTGTAGGGGCTCGTCCAGGGGGCGCCGCCGGGGAACACGGAGCCGGCGTCGGAGAAGGCGGTCCGGTCGGTGGAGGTCTTCAGGGCCACCTCGTTGCCGGTATGGGCGACGAGATAGCCGCCTTGGTGCCGCTTGACGAAGGAGGGGTCGTGCACCCGGACGTCTCCGGTGACGTGGCCGGGGCCGGGGTACTCGGCGGCCGCGGCGCGGCGGGGACCGGCCGTCCCGGCGACGGCCGAGGTCGCGGCCAGCGCGCCGGTGGCCAAGGCGGCGCCGAGCACGCGCCGGCGCGACAGGATCGGTAGCGATGGGGTTCGGGGGCGTTCGCTCAAGGTGTCTCCTGGATCTCGGGGGATGCGGCGGTGCGGTCACCGCCGGGGTGCCGCGGGCGTCGCCGCGGCACGCGAGGAGGGTCCGGTCCGGGCCGGTGTCTCGACCTGACGGGTCAGGCGGAGCCACGGGTGCCCGACGGTTGTTGTTAGCGCTAACATTTCGCGGCGGATGCGTATAGGGGTCGATCTGTGTGGGCGACGCCGGACGGCCGCCGCGGGGGTGGTCGGGCGGCGGTTCGTGAACCGGCGCCCCGTTTCGCATCCGCGAGCCGATGCGGCCGCGATTTCCATCGCGCCGTGCGCCTCGGGGATCGGGACCGGGTCGTCGGTTGCGGTTCGGTTGCGAACACGTTTCGTAACCGTTCATGCATCGTAAGCTCGCCGTTTCGGAGCGTCAACCCTTGCGAACACGAGCGCGCTGCGGGCCGAGCGGCCTCCGGCGCCGCAAGCCGCCCCGGATCACCCGGCGCGCGGCCCACCCGGCCGATCACACCGCCGACCCCGGCACCGATGCATCCGCGCGGCGCGGCCCCGGCCCGCCGTGCCGCGAGCCGGGGCCGGAAACGGGGCCGTTCTCACCCCTCCCCCGCCGCGGCGCGGCGGCGGGTGGAGGAGTCGCGGAACTCGGTGTAGGTGTAAGGGTTGTCCAGGATTTTCGTGGGCGGGATGTCGGGGTTCATGCCTTCGTTCCAGGCGTCGCCCATCTCTTGGCGCAGGTAGTCCAGGGTCGTATCGGCCGCGCGGCGGGCGGCGGGCAGGTCCGCGCCGACCAGGAGGTGGTCGTGCTTGACCACCCGCCCGTCGACGAGGACGGTGTGCACATCGGCGCGCTGTGCCTGGAAGGCGACGTGGCCATAGGGGTTGAGCAGCGGGAACATCACAGGTGAGGCGTCGTTCTTGATGAGCACGACGTCGGCCTTCTTGCCCGGTTCCAGACTGCCGACGAAGCGCGAGAGGCCCAGCGCGTGCGCGCCGCCGCGGGTGGCGCAGTCCACCACGTGCTCGGCACGCAGGTGGCTGTGGGTGACGGTCTCGTCTCGCGCGTGGGCCTCCAGGTGCTCGCGGGAGCGGTCGGCGCCCAGAGTGGCCCGCATGGCGCTGAACATGTCGGAGCTCCACCAGACCCCCGTGTCCGTGGACAGCGAGACGGGGATGCCGTGGCGGCGCAGCCGCCAGGTGGGCGGGTAGCCCTGGCCCGCGCTCTGCTCGCTCTCGGTGGAGACCGAGACCGAACCGCCGGTCGCGGCGATGCGCTGGTAGGAGTCCTCCGACAGCGAGGCGGCGTGCACGTAGACGGTTTCGGGGGTCATGAACCCGTGCTCGTGCATGAGCCGGATGCCGTTGTCGCCGGTGGCGCCCCAAACGCCGGCGTGCGTGGTGACGGCGGCGCCCAGTTCGCGGGCGGCCTCGAAGGCGGGACGCTCGGGGAAGGACTCCTCGCCGGTGACGTCGAAGGCGATCTGGAAGCCGAGCATGTCGTCGCGCCTGCCGTGGAACCGCCGCTCGTAGAAGGCGCGGAACTCGGGCGAGGCGGCCCACTCCCAGGGGGCGGTGTGGATGTTGCCGTAGCCGAAGACGTAGCGGCCGGGCACCTCCTCCAGCGCGTCGACGGCGGCATCGGCGTGGTCGGGGGTGACGAGCCCGTGCGACCAGTCGACCGTGGTCGTCACGCCGGCGTCCAGGGCCTCCCAGGCGCCGAGCAGGTTGCCGGTGCGGATGTCCTCGGGCCGGAACCGGGAGCCCCATTCCAGGTAGAACCACACGAAGTACTGCGACAGCGTCCAGTCGGCGCCGTAGCCGCGCAGGACGGTCTGCCACATATGGCGGTGGGTGTCGATCATGCCCGGCATGACGATGCCGCCGGAGGCGTCGATCTCGCGGGCGGATTCGGGCACGTCGAGACCGGGCCCGACCGCCTCGATGCGGTCACCGGACACCAGCACGTCGGCGTCGTGCAGAACCCGCCCCGTGCCGTCCATGACCAGGACGGTGCCGTTCCTGAAGACGATGGGCCGCCCCGGCTCGGGGACCGGCTCGCGAGGGGTGTCGTCGGCCATCTCGCAGCTCCCGCGGTTTGTCGGACGTTCGTCCGTCAGGCGATCGAAAAGTCCTTTCAGACTGATGTGACAGCGGTCACTTGTCAATGGCCCCACAAGACCTCTCGAACCCGTCGGCCATATTCGCAAGCCCGGACGCACGGAGGGCATCGTTCCCCTTGACACAGCGCACCGGCGGACCGACGCTGATTTCGGACGTAAGTCCGTACAGTGAACACAAGGAAGGCCGCTCGATGAATGAGCCGACGGGGGACGGCCCGCTGTCGGGCCTGTTGGTCGCAGACCTCTCCCGGGTCCTCGCGGGCCCGTACGCCACGATGCTGCTCGCCGACCTCGGCGCGGAGGTGATCAAGGTGGAGTCCCCCACGGGGGACGACACCCGGACCTGGTCGCCGCCCACGCGCGGCGACCAGGCGACTTATTTCCTGTCCGTGAACCGCAACAAGCGCTCGGTCGCACTGGACCTGGCCGATCCCGGCGACCTGGAGGCGGCCCGCGAGCTCACCCGGCGCGCCGACGTCGTGATCGAGAACTTCAAACCCGGCGGCCTCGAACGCTTCGGCCTGGACTACGCCAGCGTCAGCGCGGACAACAGCGGCGTCGTCTACGCCTCCATCTCCGGGTTCGGCTCGGGCGCGGGCGCCGCCATCCCCGGCTACGACCTCATGGTCCAGGCGATGTCGGGGCTGATGAGCCTCACCGGCGACCCCGACGGGCCGCCCTTCCGCGCCGGCATCTCGGTGTTCGACGTGATCACCGGAATGCACGCCGCCATCGGGATCCTCTCCGCCGTCCACGAGCGCACCCGCTCCGGCCGCGGCCAGCACGTGGAGGTCGACCTGCTCTCCTCGGCCCTGTCCGGCCTGGTGAACCAGTCGGGGGCCTACGCCGCCGGCGGCACGGTGCCCTACCGGATGGGCAACGCCCACCCCAGCCTCTTCCCCTACGAGCCGCTGCCGGCGGCCGACGGCGACATCATCGTCATCGCGGGGAACGACGCGCAGTTCGCCCGCCTGTGCGAGGCGCTGGGCCGCCCCGACCTGGTCGGCGACCCCCGTTTCGCGCACAACCAGGACCGCACCGCCAACCGCGGCGAGCTGCGCCCGCATCTGGTCGAGGCGCTCGGCGCACGCACGAAGGCCGAGTGGTTCGACACCCTCATCGGCGCCGGTGTGGCCTGCGCACCGATCAACACCGTGGACGAGGGGGTCGCCTTCGCCGACTCCCTGGGCCTGACCCCGGTCGTGGAGGCGGGCGAGGGTGAGGCCGCGGTACCGGGCATCCGCAACCCCATCCGCCTTTCGCGCAGCCGGGCGCGCTACACCTACCCGCCGCCCCGCCTGGACGAGCACTCCGCGCAGATCCGCGCGTGGCTTGGCGGCGCCGGCGGCGACGACGGCACCGAGGAGGACGACCGTGGCTGAGGGATCCGAGCACACCGCACCGAGTTTCCCGACCTCGCTGGGCACCTCCACGTCGTCGACGATCTCCCTGCTCGGCCGAGACCTGGCCGAGGAGCTGATGGGCCGGGTCGGCTTCGGCGAGCTGGTGCTGTGGATGGTGACCCAGCGGCGCCCCTCCCCCGGCCGGGTGCGCCTGTTCGAGGCGTGCCTGGTGGCGCTTGCCGACCACGGCTTCACCCCCACCGCCATCGCAGCCCGGCTGACCTACCTCAGCGCACCGGATTCCCTGCAGGGCGCCCTTGCCGCCGGCCTGCTCGGTGGCGGATCGCGGTTCCTGGGCGTCACCGAGGACACCGGACGGTTCCTGGCCGAGGTCCTCAAAACGCGGGAGGAGCAGCCCGCCACGCCGGCCGAGTGGGACGACCTGGCGCTGGAGGTCGTCACCCGCGAGCGCGCCGCCCGGCGGATCATCCCGGGCTTGGGCCATCCCGTGCACAAGGAGGGCGACCCCCGCACGCCCGCGCTGCTGCGCATCGCCGCGGAGGAAGAACTCAAGGGCCCGCACCTGCACCTGTTCGAGGCGATCGGGCGCACCCACGAGCAGGTGCTGGGGCGGCGGCTGGTCCTCAACGGCGCCGGGGTCTGCGGCGCGGCGCTGGCCGATCTGGACCTGCCGCCCGACCTGCTGCGGGGGTTCGCGCTGCTGGCGCGGGCGGGCGGACTGCTGGGGCAGCTCGCCGAGGAGCGGCGCCGCCCGATGGCCATGGACACGTATCTGCTCGTCGACCGCAACGCCACCTACACCGCACCCGAGGACGGAGACGACGATGGCCTACGCGACTGAGGACAACATCACCGGGCTGGCGGTCGAGCGCTGGGCGACCGCGGACTCCCCCCGGATGGCCGAGCTGATGACGGCGCTGGTGCGCCACCTGCACGCTTTCGCCCGCGAGGTCCACCTCACCGAGGACGAATGGCTGGCGGCGATGCGCTGGCTCACCGAGACCGGGCGGATCAGCGACGACAAGCGCGAGGAGTTCATCCTGGCCTCGGACGTACTGGGGCTGAGCATGCTGGTCGTGCAGATGAACAACCGCTTCGGGCCGGGCGCCACCCCGGCGACCGTGCTGGGCCCCTTCTACATCGACGACTCCCCCGCCGCGCCCTACGGCCACGACATGTCCGACGGCGCCGAGGGCGTGCCGCTCTTCGTCCACGGCACCGTCCGCGACGACACCGGAGCGCCCGTCGGCGGGGCTGTGCTGGACGTGTGGCAGGCCGATTCGGAGGGCGTCTACGAGGCCCAGCTCGCCGACGTCGACGAAGCGCGGCTGCGCGCCAAGTACCGCACTCGCGACGACGGCTCCTACTGCCTGCGCAGCGTCGTGCCGCTGGGCTACTCCATTCCCATGGACGGGCCGGTGGGCGAGCTGGTCGAGCGCACCCGCATCAGCCACTTCCGCCCCGCCCACATCCACTTCCTCATCAACGAGCCCGGCTACGAGAAGCTCATCACGCACATCTTCGAGGAAGGCACCCGCTACCTGGACTCCGACGTCGTGTTCGGCACCAAGCGGGAGCTGATCGTGCCGTTCCACCGGCACGAGTCGGGCACCGCTCCCGACGGCACCGCCTTCGACACACCCTTCGCCACCGCCGGGTTCGACTTCGTGCTGCAGCCGAAGGCGTGATCGTCGTGGACACGGGTCTGCTCCTGCTGCGGGTGGCGCTGGCGGCGCTGCTGCTGGGCCACGCCGCCCAGAAGAGCCTGGGCCGGTTCCGCGGTGCGGGGCTGGAAGGCTCCGCGACGATGTTCCACGCCCTGGGCTTCCGCCCCGCACGGCCGATGGTGGTGGCGGCGTCGCTGTCGGAGACCGCGGGCGCCGCGCTGGTGCTGCTGGGCGCGGCCACCCCGCTCGGATCGGCGATCGTGTGCGGCACCATGGTCGTGGCCGCCGCGGCGAACGCCGACAAGGGGCTGTGGGCGCACCACGGCGGCTACGAGGTAGCACTTACCTACGGCCTGATAGCCGCGGCGCTGGCGTTCACCGGCCCGGGCGCCTACTCGGTGGACGCCGTGCTGGGACTGGCCGCACCGCCGTTCTGGGTCGGAGCCTGTGCCGTGGTCGTGGGCGCCGTCGCGGCGACACCGCTGCTGCTGCGGCGCCGCGCCCTGCTGCGCCGTTCCGAGTCCGCCGGGTGAACCGGGCGCCCGGACGGCGCGCCGGGCCGCGCCGCGGCCCCGCAGCGCACACCCGGACCGCTGCCGCCGATCGGCGCGGACGCGGGCGCTAGGCTGAACCGGTGGCCTGCCGCAACCGGGCGAGACGTCTGTGAAAGGTCGTGCATGCGTCGAGACAGCACCCCCGAGTTCATCGAGGCGCTCGCGCGCGGACTCGACGTCCTGCGCTGCTTCGAGCCCGGGCGGCCCGCGATGACGCTCTCGGAGCTGGCGACCGCCACCGGGCTCGCCCGGCCCACCGTCCGCCGCATCCTGATCACCCTGGAGCAGCTGGGCTACGTGCGCAGCAGCGGCGGCGAGTTTTCGCTGACGCCGCGGGTGCTCGACCTGGGCATGGCCTACATCCGCTCGCAGAGCATGTGGGACCTGGCGGTGCCGCACCTGCGCAAGCTGGTCGAGCAGACCGGCGAATCCTGCTCGATCGCCCAGCTGGACGGCTCCGACATCGTCTATGTCGCCCGCGTGGCGGTGCCCAAACTCGTCACCCTGGCGGTCACCATCGGCACCCGCTTCCCGGCGCCGGTCACCTCACTGGGCAAGATCCTGCTGGCGTCGCTCTCCCCGACTGAACTCGACCGGACCCTGGCCGAGGCGTCCCGGTCCGGGATCGAGCCGCGGTGCCGGCGCACGCGCGACGAGCTCGACGCCGTGCTCAGCAAGGTGCGTGCGCGGGGCTGGGCGCTGACCGACGAGGAGCTCGCGCCGGGCATCCGCTCCGTCGCGGCACCGATCCGCGACGGCGAGGGCGCCGTGGTCGCCGCGGTCAACGTCAACGCCCACGCCGCCGAGACGCCCGTGGAGACGCTCACCGAGCGCCACCTGCCGCTGCTGCTGGGCGCGGCCAGCTCCATCAGCGCCGACTGGGAGGCGTGGAAGGCCCACCCGATGGAGGTGCTCACCCCCGCTCGCCGACAGGACTGAGCGGCCCTTCGCGGCGGCCGCACGGCCCGCCTCGGCATTCGCGGGCCGCGGCCCGGATTCGCCGGCGCCGGTGCGGGAAGGAAAACCGTGTGGACCGGCTCGACCGCACGGAGGACGGGCGCTTCGTCGTCGTCGGCGGTCGGCGTTGGCGGGCGAGCGACCCGCTGCTTCCCGAACGGGTGCGCGAGCGCCTGGTCGCCCACCTGATGTCGGCCCGGCGCGCTGTCGGTGCGGCACTGCGCGCCGGCGACGGCGAAGCCGAATCCGCCGCCCGCGAGCGCGTCCGGCTGGCCAAGACGGGCTTGGGCGAGCGGAGCACGCCCTGGTGGGAGCTGGCACCGGCCGAGCGGCGCGAGCGCTGGGAGGAGGCCCTGCGCGCGCTGGACGCGTAGCCGGGCGGCGTGTGACGAGTGCCCCGTTTGCCGTGCTGCTGTGCGGTCAGCCTCGACGGGTAAAGAGGGAAGGAGCGAGATGGGACGCGGTGTCGCACACAAGCTGATCGAATCTCACCTGGTCGAAGGCGAGTTGGTGCCGGGGCGGCCGATCGCGCTGAGCGTCGACCAGACCCTCACCCAGGACGCCACCGGCACGCTGGTGATGCAGGAGCTGGAGGCACTGGGACTGGACCGCACCCGGGCCGAGGTCAGCGTGCAGTACGTCGACCACAACCTCCTCCAGGCCGACGAGAAGAACGCCGAGGACCACGCGTTCCTGCACTCGGCGGCGCGCCGGTACGGGCTGTGGTACTCGAAGCCGGGCAACGGCGTATCCCACCCCACCCACATGCAGCGTTTCGGCGTGCCCGGAAAAACCATGGTCGGCTCCGACTCCCACACCTGCGCGGCGGGGTCGCTGGGCATGCTGGCCGTGGGCGTCGGCGGTCTGGAGGTGGCCATGGCCATCGCGGGGCGACCGCTGCGGATCACGGCGCCGCAGATCTGGGGCGTGCGGCTGAGTGGCGAGCTGCCCGAGTGGACCTCGGCCAAGGACGTCATCCTGGAGATGCTGCGACGGCACACCGTCTCGGGCGGCGTCAACCGCATCATCGAGTACCACGGGCCCGGCGTCGACACCCTGACCGCGATGGACCGCCACGTCATCGCCAACATGGGCGCGGAACTGGGCGCCACCACCACGGTCTTTCCCGCCGACGAGGCGGTGCGCGACTTCCTGCGCGCCGAGGGCCGCGAAGAGGACTTCACCGAACTGCTGGCCGACCCCGACGCCGAGTACGACGTCACCGACGAGATCGATCTGTCGACGATCGAACCGCTGATCGCGCGGCCTTCGGCGCCGGACAAGGTGGTGCCCGTGCGCGAGGCGGCGGGCGAGGACGTCGGCCAGGTCGTCATCGGCTCGTCGGCCAACCCCGGGCTGCGCGACTACGCGATCGCCGCGGCCATGGTGAAGGGGCGCCAGACCGACAGCGCGGTCAGCTTCGACGTGAACCCGTCATCGCGCCAGATCTTCTCCGACATGACGCGGATGGGCGCCACCTTCGACCTGATCAACGCGGGTGCCCGTATCCACCAGGCGGGCTGCCTGGGCTGCATCGGCATGGGCCAGGCGCCCGCCGTCGGCCGCAATTCGCTGCGCACCTTCCCGCGCAACTTCCCCGGACGGTCGGGCACCAAGGAGGACTCGGTCTGGCTGTGCTCGCCGGAGACCGCGGCCGCCTCAGCGCTGGCGGGCGTGATCGCCGACCCGCGCGATGTGGCCGAGAAGATGCAGATCGCCTACCCCGAGCTGGACCTGCCGGAGCGCTCGGGGGTCAACACGAGGATGCTGGTTCCTCCGCCCCCGCGTGCGGAGTCGCTGCAGGAGGAACTGGTCAAGGGCCCCAACATCTCGGCGCTGCCGGACTTCCCGCCACTGCCCGACAGCGTGGAGGCGCCGGTGCTGCTCAAGGTCGGCGACGACGTCTCCACCGACGAGATCTCCCCGGCCGGCGCCCAGGCCCTCCCGTTCCGCTCGAACGTGCCCAAGCTGGCGGAGTTCACCTTCACCCGGATCGACGAGGACTACCCGCGCCGGGCGCGCGAGATCGCCCAGGCTTCGGGGCACATCGTGGTCGGCGGGGAGAACTACGGCCAGGGCTCCTCCCGCGAGCACGCCGCCATCACCCCGCGGTACCTGGGCCTGCGCGCGGTGATCGCGAAGTCATTCGCCCGCATCCACTGGCAGAACCTCGCCAACTTCGGCGTCCTGGCGCTGACGTTCGCCGACACGGCCGACTACGACCGCATCGACGCCGGCGACGTGCTCATCCTCGACGACCTGCACAAGGTCCTGCCCGGCGGCGGGGACGTGACGGTGCGCAACGACACCAAGGGCGAGGCCTACACCCTGCGCCACAGCCTCACCGAGGGCCAGGTCGAGGCGGTCCTGGCCGGCGGGCAGATCCCGCTGCTGGCGAGCGCGTTGGCGTGATCCGAACGGCCGCTGCCGGCAGGCCCGTGCCCTCCCGCGGCCTGCCGGCCGCTCGCAAAGGTTTTGCAGGGCATCAGCCTCAACCGCCTGATCAACGAGCGGCTCGCCCGTACCTAGGACGGTTGGTCGGCGACGGTCCCGTATGGCGCCGGAGGCCGTCGGCGGGTTCGGCGGGCTCGGGCGTCGGCTCGGGGCGGGCGGCGCGCGGCAGCAGGGGCACGAGAGCCAGCGCCAGCAGGAACGCGGCCGCGTTGTAGCAGAGCGTCGTGGCGGCCGCGTCGGCGAACGCCCGGCGGTGCGCGGGGTCGCCCGGGTCGGCGGGGGCGCCGGTCGCGGCGAGCCAGAAGAAGAGCACGCCGACCACCGCCACGCCCACGGCGGTGCCCAGTTGCATGACGGCGTTGGCCACGCCCGAGGCGGCGCCGGCGTCGTCGTCGGGCACGTCGGCCAGCACCACCCCGGTCAGGATCGGCACGCACATGCCCATGCCCGCCCCCATCGCCAACACCGGCAGGGCCGCGTGCCACCACGCCACTGCGGGGCCGAGGAGTGCGAGCACCCCGATCAGGGCGAGGGCCGAGGCGGTCATCACGGCCAGCCCGATGCCGATGACCCGGCGCCCGCGGGTGGTGGCGTAGCGGCGGGCGACACCGGAGGTCAGGACGATGCCCACCGGCCAGCTCACCACGGCCGCCGCGGTGCGCAGCGGCGACCAGCCCAGGCCGAGCTGGAAGTCGTAGGTCAGTACCAGGAACAGCGACGCCAGGCCCGAGAAGAGCACGAACATCACCACCGCCCCGGCCGCGAACGAGCGCCGGGCGAACAGGGCGGGAGGGACCAGCGCCGAGCCCGTCGTGCGGTCGCGGCGGCGCTGGTGGAGGGCGAACAGGAGCAGCAGCGGGACTGCCGCGCCCAGCAGGGCCAGTGTCCAGGCGTCCCAACCGCGCTCGCGCCCCTGGATGAGCGGGAACATGACCGCGAACATCGCGAGGCCGGCCAAGGCCATACCGACGGGGTCGGGGCGCAGCGGACGTGCGGCGCGACTTTCCGGCATCAGCCACAGCGCGAGCGCGACGGCCGCGGCGCCCAAGGGGACGTTGACGTAGAAGACGGCGCGCCAACCGAGGCCGAACAGGTCGGCCTCGGTCAGCACGGCCCCCAGCAGCGGACCGCTGACGTTGGCCAGGCTCAGCGTGACGCCGTAGAGGGCGAAGGCCCGGGCGCGCTCGCGGTGGTCGAAGAGGACCACGATGACCGACATCGCCTGGGGGACCATCAGGGCCGCGGCGACGCCCTGGGCGAGGCGGCCGGCTATGAGCACCTCGGCGGTCGGCGCGGCGCCGCACATCAGCGAGGCGGCCGTGAAGCAGGCCATGCCCGCGACGAACATGCGTTTGCGGCCGAGGATGTCGCCCAGGCGCCCGCCGGTGACCAGCACGAGGGCGAAGGCCAGGGAGTAGCCCGCGAGCACCCACTGCGCGGCCGAGTAGCCGGCGCCGAGGCCCGTCTGCAGGCGGGGAAGCACGATGTTCACGATCGTGGCGTCGACGAGGTCCATGAAAAGGGCGATGAGGACCACCCCGAGGACCACCCAGCGGGTGGGCTTCGGTGACGCGGTCGGGGGTGCCGGGACGTCCGTCATAGTGGACTCCGCGAGAGAGTAGAGTGCAGAGAAGAACATCAGGAGAGAATCACTATAATCGACTCTCTCTATTTCAGAGAGATTAGATCAGAGGTGTGCCGGTGTCAACGTCAACGCCCGAGGAACCGGTGCCGGCGAGCGTCGGCGCCCTCTACGAGGAACTGCGCGTAGCGGCGTCCCTGGCCGTGCGGTTCCACGCGGCCCTCGCCGCGCACGCCGGTGTCAACATCACCGACGTCAGCTGCCTGGGCGCGCTGGACAAGAACGGGCCCATGAGCCCCGGCGAACTGGCCGATCACACGGGCCTCTCCCGCGGCGGCGCCATCACCGCCGTGGTCGACCGGCTGGAGAAAGCGGGCTTCGTGCAGCGCCGCCGCGACGAACGGGACCGCCGCAGAGTGGTCGTCGAACTCCTCCGCGAGGGCGCCTACGCGCGGCTCACCGAGACGTTCGACGCGCTGGACCGCTCCTACACCGAGGTGATCGCCGACTACCCGGAGGAGCAGCGGCAACTGCTCCTGGAGTTCACCCGCCGCATCAACGCCCAACTGGAGGAGCGAACCGGCGCGTTGCAGAGCGGGGCCTGAGCACACCGCGCGCGGAGACCGTCGGCCCGTCCCCGAATACCCGGGGGCGCCCGGCCATCCGCTTCCTGCAGCGGCGGCACGCCCCCCGCGTCTGCGCCCATCGGTTCGGGTGTGCGCCGGTTTCGCGCACGGCGGGGCGGCAAGGGCGGCGGTGGGTCCGGCCTGTGGTTCTCGGGTCGGGTGCTCGCCGGTGACGGCCGCCGACGGAGGCGGCGACGGTCCGCTGGGCGGCCTTGCTGATCGGCCGGGCGGCGGGTGGCCTTCACCGGAAGGCGGCGACGGTGGCAGCCGGGGCGCGCCTGCGATCATCGGTTCGGGTGCCCGCCGGTTGAGCGCGCGACGGAGGCGGCGGGACGGGTGCTGGCCATTGGAAAGCGATTTCCGTGGCCATAAGTTCACGATAGACGGGAAAACCGCGCCGAATCCGCCCGGATATCCACCCCGCCGCCCCGGTGGGCTCACCGAGCGCGTGGTTTTCGTCAAAAAACGGCCCGGATCCGGCGATTTCCTCGCAATGGATGACCGCAGCCGCATCGAGTCTGTCTTTAGAGTCAGATTCGGCGCCGAAACTGACTCCACAGACACCCTCGGTGCGCGAACCCCAAGAGAGCGGGCGCTGCCGCCTCCGCCCGCCGCCGCACCGCCTCGTCCAGGCTGAACGGCTTGGTCACGTGGTCGTCGGCGCCGCGGGCCGTGTACCCGCTCAGCTCCCGCGACGCGGTCGGCAGCTCGCGGATTTTCGCGCCGAGAACGCGCAGGTGCGGTGGCGCCTACGGGCGTTCCGGCGCGCCGTCCCAGCGGCCGATGCCCGCCAGGCCCGACGCCTGCTCGGGGGAGAAGTACGGCTCGGTGCCGCGGGGACGCCAGTCGGCGGCGTGGACGACGCCCGGCGGGACGGGCGCGAGGTCGGCGAAGAAGGCCTTGATCTGCTCCTGGGACCGCGGCTGCAGCCGTGCGCTGGAGGAGCGATAGGCGTCGCGGGCGACGTCGGCGCGGTCGGGGCTCGTGTCGGACTCGCCGTGGGTGATGGCGACGTAGGAACCGGGCGCGAGGTGCTCCAGGTGGCGGCGCAGCAGCGCGTAGGGCTGCTGGTCGTCGGTGACGAAGTGCAGCACCGCCAGCATCAGCAGTCCTACCGGGCGGTCCAGGTCGATACGCGAGGCCAACTCCCGATGGGTGTAGAGCGACTCGGGATCGCGCATGTCGGCCTGCACGACCCCGGTCAGCTCGGGCTCGTCGGCGAGCAGGGCCTCGGCGTGCACCCGCACGACCGGGTCGTAGTCGACGTAGACGACGCGGGCCCGGGGGTGGTGGCGCCGGGCGACTTCGTGAACGGGGTCCTGGGTGGGCAGGCCCGAGCCGATGTCGACGAACTGGTCGATGCCCTGCTCGCAGAGGAACTCGACGGCCCGCCCCAGGAACAGGCGGTTCACCTTGGCCGCCTGGCGGACCTCCGGCAGCGCCTCCATCAACTTGTCGCCCATCTGACGGTCGACCGCATAGTTGTTCTTGCCGCCCAGGTAGTAGTCGTAGAGCCGGGCGGGGCTGGGGACGGTGGTGTCGACGCCGACGGGGGCGGCGGGCTCCGGGGAGGGCGCGTCGGACATGGCAAAACCCGTTCGTGTATGGGGCGTGTGGGTGGGGGACGGACTGGGCGCCGGGCGGGGAAGAGCCCGGACGCGTCGACTCTAGTGGCGTGCGCGCGTTCCCGCGATCCCCCGATCCCCTGCACCGCGGGGCTTCCCGGCCGCATGCGACGACTTGGGCGCCTGCCGCGGCGTACGGCGGCAAGCGCGCTGCGGGCGCGGCGGCGGCCCCTTGGCGACGTCGCCCTTCGCCCACGTGCTGCCGTCTTACGGCCGCCCGGGCCCGCGGGCGCCCGCCCCGGCCGGTTGCGTAGTCGGCCGGGGCGGAGACCGGCGGTCACCGGGGCCGGTGGTGTCCCGGCCGGAAGAGGCGGGTGGGGATCGCGTCGGCCATGGCCTGCATGCCGGCGTCGTTCGGGTGCAGGTGGTCGCCGCTGTCGTATTTCGGGTTCAGCCGCAGCGGATCGTCGGGGTCGCGCATCACCTCGGCGAAGTCGATGACGGCGTCGTAATCGGCGCTGTTGCGGATCCACTCGTTGACGGCCCGGCGCTTGGCCTCGTTCTCCTCGCTGTAGAAGCCGAGGGTGTCGCCCTTGAACGGCAGGATGGTGCCTCCGTAGATGCGCAGTCCGGCGGCGTGGGCGCGGGCGATGAGCTGGCGGTGGCCGCCGATGATCTCCTCGGCCGTGACGGTCTCGGACTCCGGCGCCGAGGTGCCGGGGTGGCCGAGGTCGTTGACGCCGAGCAGCACGATCACGTGTTCGGCGCCGGGTTGGGCCAACACGTCGCGGTCGAAGCGGCCCAGTGCGCTCTGCCCGAAGAACGCCGCGTAGGACTCGGCGTCGCTGCCCTCGGGCGGGTTGGGGTCGTGCAGCAGCCGGTTGCCCGAGATCCCCGCGTTGAGCACGCCGGTGCGCCGCAGGCGCTCGGCGAGCAGGTCGGGCCAGCGGTTGTTCGCCCCGACCGTCGACTCGGCGCCGTCGGTGATGGAATCGCCCAGCGCGACGACGGCCCCGGTGTGCTTGCCGCGGGCGCGCACGCTGACGCCGGACAGGAAATGCCACTGGGTGAGTGTGCGCGTCGCCGATACCGAGGTCACGCCGGTGGCGTTTCCGGACGCGACCGCGTTCTCCTGGTAGGAGAACCCGTGCAGCGTGGTCACCGGCGTGCGCTCGGGAAGGTGGATGCTGACCACCACCTCCGAGCGCGCGGGCAGCCGCAGCCGCACCGGGTCGCTGAGCATCGGTGCCCCCGCCGGGACGGTGACCGACTCCTTGCCGCCGAAGGTGACCCGGCGGTCGGTGCGCAGTGCGATGTCGGTGCCCGACGAGCCCGCGCGCAGGGCCACGCGCACCTCACCGATGCGCAGCGGGGTCTCGCCGAACTCGTTGGTCAGCCGCAGCCGGACCCGGTCGCCGCCGACGCTGGTGTGTACGACCTGGCGGATCGTCTCGTCGTCCAGGACGGGTGTCGACGACTCCGGAGTTGCGGTGGGTGCGGTGGCCCAGGTGCCGACCCAGCTGCGGGGGCCGTGGTGGTCCGGGGGCCCCGGGTGCCAGCGGGGCTGTGCCGAGCTGTTGGCGGCGCCGAGGGAGAGCAGCAGCAGCGCGCCCGCCAGCACGGCGGCGATGCTGCGGGGGCGGCGGCGCGGTGGGGGACTCGTCGTAGCGGCCATCGCCTACCCCCGCCGGGCCGGGCGGGCGAAGTGCCATCCGTCGGCGCGCAGACCGGGGATGATGCGGTCGACGGCCGCGACCGTCTGGCTGCGGTCGCCGCCGCCGTCGTGCAGGAGCACCACCGAGCGCGGCGTGATGCCCTCCTCCAGGCGGCGGACCAGCTCGTCGGTGCCCGGCGGCACCCAGTCCTCCACGGCCAGGCTCCAGCCCAGCGGCTGCATGCCCAGTTCGGCGGAGACCTCGGGCGTCTGGCCCCAGGCTCCGTAGGGCGCGCGGAAGTAGGGGATGCGGGCGTGCGGGACCGCGTCGCGGATCGCGTCGTTGGTGGCGCGCAGGTCGGCGCGGATGTCGGCGGGCGACCACGTGCTCATGTCGTCGTGGCGCATGGTGTGGTTGCACAGCGTGTGCCCGGCGGCGGCGATGCGCCGCACGATTTCCGGATGCTGCCGCACGTGCTCGCCCCACAGGCAGAACACGGCTTTGACGCGGTGCTCGCGCAGCACGCCGAGCAGGCGGGGGGTGTCGTCGGGGTCGGGCCCGTCGTCGAAGGTCAGCGCGACAGCCTTGCCGCCGCGCTGTGTCGAGTCGACGATCTCCGCGGTGGCGGGACCGCCGGGACCGTGGTGGCCGTGGTGCGCATCGTGGTGGCCGGGACCGTGGTGGCCGTCGTGGCCGTGGCCGCGGTGGTGTCCGTCGTGGCCGTGGTGGCGCGCGGGCGTCTGGCCCGCGTGCGCCGGCGCCACGGCGCAGAGGGCGAATCCGATGGTGAGCAGGGACACGAGCACGCGCCCCCGCGTACGCGAACGTCCGGAAGTGGTCGTCACACAGGTCTCCTCAGCCGCGACACACGGTTCCGGAAGTTTCCGGAATGTGAAGGCAACCTAAAGAGCGCCGTACCGCCGTGTCAACGACCCCGGGGCCGAAAATCCCCGCCGCGGCCCGCCACGCCCGGCCTCACCCCGAAACCCTGCCCGGCACGGCCGCCGTGCTGTCGCGGACGACCAGTTCGGTGGCCAGCTCGACCCGCGGACTCTCGATCGCCTCGCCGCGCACCAGCCGGTGCACGGTGCGCACCGCGAGCCGGCCCATGTCCGCCAGCGGCTGGCGCACCGTGGTCAGCGGGGGCGAGGCCCACCGCGCCTCTGGCAGGTCGTCGAAGCCGATCACGCTGACGTCGGCCGGCACGCGCAGCCCGCGCCGGCGCAGCGCCTCGTAGACGCCCAGGGTCATCTGGTCGCTGGCGGAGAACACGGCGGTCGGCGGGTCGGCGAGGCCGAACAGGTGCTCGCCCGCACGAAAGCCCGACTCGTAGTCGAACTCGCCGGGCACGACCAGGTCGGGGTCGACGTCGAGCCCGGCGGTCTCCAGCCCGGCCCGGTAGCCGTCGAGGCGGGCGCGGCTGCACCACAGCTCGGGCCGCCCGGCGACGAAGCCGATGCGCCGGTGCCCGCGGCTGATCAGGTGGTCGACGGCGCTGAGGCCGCCGGCCCAGTTGGTCGAGCCGATCGTGGGCACGGCCAGGTCGGGCACCCCCACGGGGTCGATCACCACCGCGGGCACGTGCAGCTCGTCCAGCTCCGCGCGCAGCGAGGAGTCCAGGTCGGTGGTGACCAGGACGGCGCCGTCGCTGGTGCGCGAGCGCACGTTGCGCAGCCACTGCCGGGTGGAGCTGGCCCGCCGGTGGATCGCCGAGACGACGATGCCGCTGCCCGCGTCGTGCGCCGCGTCCTCCACCCCGCGGATGATCTCCACCGCCCACGGACTGTCCAGGTCGTTGAAGACCAGATCCAGCAGCCCGACCATCTCACCGGCCTTGTCGCCGGCCTTGCTGCCCCGGCGGCGGTAGCCGCGTGTGCGCAGCAGGCCCTCGATGCGCTCGCGGGTGGCCGGAGCCACGTCTCCCCGGCCGTTGAGGACACGCGAGACGGTGGGCGCGGACACGCCCGCCTCCGCCGCGATGGCGGAGATGGTGACGGCTGCTGGGGACGGGGAATCGGCCACTGCTCCTCCTTCGTACCTACCCAGAGTACGGACACAGCGGGCCGGGGATGCCGGGCGGGCGGCCGGCGCCGGCCGCCCTGCGGGGCCTCGGGGGATTGACGCCCCTGTCCAGGAGCGCTTACTGTCCTTCGACGCCGTATCACGGAATTTTCCGGAAATTAACAACGGCAGACCGAATGGGAGTCCCCCCGATGAAACCCATCCGCATCGCCACCACCGCCCTGGCGGCAGCCGCCCTCACCCTCCCGCTGGCAGCGTCGCCGGCCTCCGCCGACTTCTCCTTCGGCGGCGGGCACGGCTGGCCGCCCGACCACGCCAACGGCAAGTTCCAGAAGTTGCGCTGGGCCGCGCCGCACGACTTCTACATCGGCACCGCCGTCGCCGGCGGCGGCCACCACGAGGAACAGAACTACCCCGACCCCTTCACCTCGGACCACAAGTACCGGAAGAAGCTGGCCCGCCAGTTCAACTCGGTCTCCCCCGAGAACCAGATGAAGTGGGAGTACATCCACCCCGAGCGGGGCGAGTACAACTTCGAGATGGCCGACCGCATCGTCGACTTCGCCGAGCGCAACGGGCAGGTCGTCCGCGGCCACACGCTGATGTGGCACAGCCAGAACCCGGCGTGGCTGGAGGAGGGCGACTTCTCCGACTCCGAGCTGCGCGCGATCCTGCGCGACCACATCACCACGGTCGTCGGCCGCTACAAGGGCCGGATCCAGCAGTGGGACGTCACCAACGAGATCTTCGACAGCGAGGGCAACCTGCGCACCGAGGAGAACATCTGGCTGCGCGAGCTGGGCCCGGGCATCATCGCCGACTCCTTCCGCTGGGCGCACCAGGCCGACCCGCATGCCGAGCTGTACCTCAACGACTACGGCGTCGAGAGCATCAACGCGAAGAGCGACGCCTACTACCAGCTCGCCAAGGACCTGCTCGCCGACGACGTGCCGCTGCACGGATTCTCCACCCAGGCCCACCTGAGCCTGAACTACGGCTTTCCCGGCGACCTGGAGGAGAACCTGCGCCGCTTCGACGAACTGGGCCTGGGCACGGCCATCACCGAGATGGACGTGCGCATGGACCTGCCGGAGAGCGGCGAACCCACCGAGGCGCAGCTGGAGAAGCAGGCCGACTACTACCGGCAGGGATTGTCGGCGTGCCTGGACGTCGAGGGCTGCGACTCCTTCACCATCTGGGGCTTCACCGACAAGTACTCCTGGGTTCCCGTCTTCTTCGAGGGCCAGGGCTCGGCAACGGTGATGACCGGCGACTACACCCGCAAGCCGTCCTTCTTCGCGCTGCACGAGGAACTGCAGGAGGCGAAGTGGGACGACTGGTGGCCGTGGCGCAACGGGCGCGCGCACTGGGGCGACGGCGACCGCGACGGGCACGACGGGCGCGGGCACGGCGACCACGGCCGCGGCCGCTGACCGGCCCACCCGGCGCCGCAGCCGGCCGCGCGCGGTTCGCCGCTTTCCTGGGCAGGGGGCGGCGAACCGCGCGGGCCGCCGGGCGGACGCAGGCCGTCCGCCCGCCGACGCCCGCCCTTCGACTCACGGCTTGACGGCGACGCCGGCGTGTTCCCAGATGGTCTTGCCGGGGATCTCGACCGGGTCGACGCCCGGCTTGCGCCAGGTGTCGCAATCGACGAGCCGGGCGGGCTCCGCGTCGTCCGGCGCGGGGGACACGAGGTCCAGGCCGGCGACGGCCGCCTCGCACTCCTTGGAGGAGCGCACCCGCCCCCACGGCGCGCCCGAGGCGTGCACGCGGCGCGTGAATTCGTCGGCCGCCTCGGGGGTGTCGGAGCACAGGTGCGAGTAGACCAGTGCCGAGCCGGAGGGGAACGGGTCGAGGTAGCGCCGGACCAGGCCGAAGGGGTCGTCCTCGTCGGGGATGCAATGCAGCAGCGAGACCAGCATCAGGCACACCGGCTGCGCGGTGTCGAGCAGCCGACGGGTTTCGGGGTCGTTCATCACGGTCTCGACGTCGCTCAGGTCCGCGGTGATGACCGCGGTCGTGTCGTTCTCGACGAGCAGCGCGCGGGCGTGCGTGAGCACCATCGGGTCGATGTCGACGTAGACGACGCGGTTCTCGGGCGAGTTCCGCTGGGCGACCTGGTGGGTGTTCTCGACTGTAGGGAGTCCGGAGCCCAGGTCGAGGAACTGGCCGATGCCCAGGTGTCCGGACACGTAGTCGACGGCGCGGGACAGGAAGGCGCGGTTCTGGTGGGCGAGGACGGTGGTCCCCGGGTTGGTCTCCTCGACGGCGGCGGCGAGTTCGCGGTCGAGGGGGAAGTTGTCCTTGCCTCCCAGCAGCGCGTCGTAGGCGCGGGCGACGGTCGGCTTCGACAGGTCCAGTTCGGCAGCGGGTGAAGGGGACCGGGGTGCATCGCTCATCGGGTCTGCTCTCTCCTGTTCGAGGGGCTGGGGGAGGATCGCGCGGTATGCGAGCCCCGTCTTCGAGAGAGACTACGGGGCCCCGGCGGCCTCTACGGGAGATTCCGGCGAATCCGGCCGCGCCGGAACCGCCGCCGTGTCAACGGTGCGCGCAAGCACTTGCGGCGCCGGTCGCCGCAAGGCGCTGGAGCCCTGCCGGGGCAGCGGATCAGGCTGGGCAGGAAGCGGA
Organism: Streptomonospora litoralis; assembly: GCF_004323735.1. GTDB lineage: Bacteria > Actinomycetota > Actinomycetes > Streptosporangiales > Streptosporangiaceae > Streptomonospora > Streptomonospora litoralis. Next base: position 3,699,616 of record NZ_CP036455.1, read on the forward strand.
AGGAGGGCTGCTCGTGTCCGCCGAAGCGCCTACCGGCTCACCTCGCGTGGTGTCGCTGTCTTGGGGCCGCATGGAGGTGGAGGGCGTGGGCACCGGCAAGGACTTCAAGCTCCACCCCGCCGGCGGCCGCCCCTGGGATTGGAACGAGACCGGAACACGGCACTCCCCCGGCGTCCTCCCCGCCGACGTCGAGGAACTGCTCGACCGCGGCGCCGCGGTCGTGGTCCTCTCCCGCGGCATGCAGGAGCGCCTGGGCGTCGACCCGCGGACACTGGAGCTGCTGGAGTCGCACTCGATCGAGGTCCACACGGCCGAAACCACCGAGGCGGTCCGCATCTACAACGCCCTCGCCCCCACCCGCCCGGCCGGCGGCCTCTTCCACTCGACCTGCTGAGTCGCTTCGGCCGCCTCATCGGCGGGGAGCACCGGCCCTGGAACGTCGAGCGGTGCGCCATGTGGTCTCGCGGGGGCGTGTCAGGCCCGTCTCACGGCCGCTCGGAGGCGGGGCCGGGCGGTTCGCCGGATGCGGCTCGGGCGGCGCGGCCCAGGAGGAGGTCGCGTTCGCGGGTGTTGGCGGTCAGGGAGGCGGCCTTCTCGAATTCCGCTCTGGCCTCGGTGCGGCGGTCCAGGGACTCCAGTAGATCGGCGCGGACGCTGGGGAGCAGGTGGTAGTCGCGCAGCGCGGGAACGTCGGACAGCTCGTCCACGAGTTTCAGCGCGGCGGCCGGGCCCTCGGCCTTGGAGAGCGCGACCGCGCGGTTGAGCGCCACGACCGGTGAGGGCTGCACGTCCAGCAGCCGGGTGTAGAGCGAGGCGATCATCGGCCAGTCGGTGTCCTCGTAGTGCACCGCTTTGGCGTGGCAGGCGGCGATCGCGGCCTGCAGGGAGTAGGGGCCGCGTCCGGCGCGCTGCAGGGAGGCGAAGCCGCGGTTGATCAGCATCCGGTTCCACTTGGTGCGGTTCTGGTCGGCGAGCAGCACCGGCTCGCCGTCGACACCGGTGCGGGCTCCGGCGCGCGACGCCTGGAACTCCAGCAGCGCCGCCAGTCCGTGCACCTCCGGCTCTTCGGGCATCAGGCCCGCGAGGACGCGCGCCAGGCGAAGGGCGTCCTCGCACAGCGCAGGACGCAGCAGGTCGTCTCCGGCGGTTGCGGAATAGCCCTCGTTGAAGACGAGGTAGACGACCTCCAGCACCGAGGCCAGCCGCTCGCCGCGCTCGGCGCCGTAGGGGACCTCGAAGGCGACGTCGGCCTTCGCCAGGGTCCGCTTGGCGCGCACGATGCGCTGGGCGACGGTCGGCTCGGCGGCCAAGAAGGCGCGGGCGATCTCCCGGGTCGTCAGCCCGCCGAGCAGCCGCAGCGTCAGCGCGACCCGCGCCTCGGTGGACAGCACCGGATGGCACGTGGTGAAGATCAGCCGCAGCACGTCGTCGTCGATGTCGTCGGCGTCGGCCGGGTCGTCCGCCGGCGGCGTTTCGGCGAGCGACCGGCCGACCTCGGCCAGCTTGCGGGCGTAGGTCTCGCGGCGGCGGACGAGGTCGATGGCGCGGCGCTTGGCCGCGGCCATGAGCCAGGCGCCCGGCTTATCCGGGACGCCCGACTCCGGCCACTGCTCCAGCGCCGCGACGACGGCGTCCTGCGCGATCTCCTCGGCGATGCCGACGTCGCGCACGACCCGCGTGACACCGGCGATGATCCGCGCGGACTCGATACGGAAGACGGTCTCCACCGTCTCCGCTGTGTTCCTCTCGCTCACGCCTCGATCTCAGCATCGACGCCCGCGCCGGGCAAGCACGGTGTGCTCACTACTCGGCGATCTCGCGGACCTCGACCGACGTGGTCGGCTCGTACCGCCCCTGGACCTCCAGGAAGCGCCGCGCCCACTCCAGGGCCTCCGCCTTGTCCTTGGCCTGGATGATGGTGTACCCGCCGACGACCTCCCGGCTTTCGGTGAACGGACCGTCGGTGTAGTGGGCCTTGTCGCCCGACCAGGTGACCTTGGTGGCCTCGGAGGTCGGGGCGAGCTCGGCCATGTCCAGCACCACCCCGGCCTTGGTGATCTCCTCGTAGAGCTCTCCCATGCGCTGCTGGAGCTCGGCGCTGGGCGCCTCGGCGGGGCGGTTCTGCTCGTCGTGGTAGCTGATGCTCAGAAAGCGCGGCATGGTGGCTCCTCGCTCGGGTGGGGCGGGGGCTCTCCCCGCCTCTCACCCGGTGCGTCGAACGGGGAGGCGCAGGATCGACAGGCGCCGCGAAATTTTTCCGGCGGGTCCCGCGGCGGCTCTATGGCGGAGCCGGAGCGCCGCGGCGCTCCGGCCAGCACCCGCGGCCGACGCGGGCCGACCGGACGCGCTGTGTCGCCGGACGAACACCGAGCGCATGGCCTGCGCTTTCCGCCGACCGCTTGCCGCAGGGTGGGAAATACCCGATAATCGGCCGTCCTTGTGTCGCGGAAAAAGAGGCCCTATCTCCCGATGAGCGATACGGCGCCCCCTGCCCGGAAAAGCTCGGAGCGGAACACCAAGACCAGACTGGGCGGTGCATTCTCCCGATTCTGGGCGGGCTCGCTCTCCAGCAATCTCGCCGACGGGGCCATGCTCACGGCGTTGCCCATGGTGGCGGCCCTGCTCACGAACGATCCCCTGCTGGTGTCGGGGCTGATGGTCGCCCGGTTCCTGCCCTGGCTGCTGATCGGATTGTTCGCCGGTGTTCTCGTGGACCGCCTCGACCGGGTGCGGATCATGGTCGTCGGAAACACCGTTCGCGGCGGTGCACTGGCATTTCTCGCGGTGCTGGTGGCAACCGGGCAGGCCACCGTCTGGTGGCTTTATGCCGTGATGTTTGCGGTGATGCTCTGCGAGGTCTGCTACGACCTCGCCGGGCGATCGGTGCTGCCCGACGTGGTACCGCCGGGAACGCTGGACCGCGCCAACGGCCGCCTGGAGGGCGGCAAGATCGTCGCCGAGCAGTTCGCCGGTGCTCCGCTGGCCGGCTTCCTGTTCGCCGTCACCGCCGCTCTGCCCTTGGCGGCCAACGCGGGCGCCTATCTGCTCGGTGCGCTGGTGCTGCTGGGCATGCCCCTGGCCGTGCGGCGCCCGCCCGGGTCGAAGAAAGCGGAGAGTGCGGACGGCGGCGGTGTGCGCTCGGTCTTCCCCGAGATCGGCGACGGGATGCGGGTGGTTTTCGCCGATCGGCGGTTCCGCGCGGTCGTGCTGCTCATCTCGGCGGTGAACCTCGCCCTGATGGCGCAGGCGAGCATCCTCGTACTGCTGGTCCAGGAACACTTCGGCGTTCCCGCAGCCCTGTACGGTGTTTTCCTGGCATCCGGAGCGGTGGGCGGCCTGCTCGGCTCGCTCGCGGTCGGCCCGATCGCGGGCCTGCTCGGCCGGTTCGCCACGGGAGCGACCTGCTATGCGCTGATGGGCGTGATGTCCGCCGCCTTCGCGCTCTCGCCGCACCCCGTCGTCGCCGGTGCGGCCTGGTGCGCGGTCGGTTTCACCGCAGCGGTGGCCAACGTCGTCGCCGCCGGCGTCTGGCAACTCGTCGTGCCTCGGCACCTGCTCGGCCGCGCGCTCTCGTGCATACAGACGGTGGGCACCGGGGCCTCCCCGCTAGGCGCCGTAATCGGCGGGCTGCTGGGCCGCGTCGACCTGCGCCTGCCCTCGCTGGCGGCCTGCGCGACGATCGTGGTGGCCGTGGCACTGACCGCCCCGGCGCTGCGCGCACTGGCCGGGCGCGCCGATTCCGCCGAGCGGGCGGCCTACGAGAAACCCGAGGAACCCGGGGACGGATCCGCTGCCGCACAGGCCCCGCTGCGGTCCGCCCACGACGCGCGGCACGACTGCGCGGGAGATTCCGCGCGCGGGCGGCCGCCGCCGGGATCCGCCGGCGGCTGAGCCGCGTCTCCGGGATGCGGCGGCCGTGCCGCCCGAGGGCCGGTCCGGGGCCGCCCCGCTCCCGGTGCGCCCGCGCGCTCACCGCCCCCGGTCAGGGCTTGCGGGCCACGCCGCAGTACTGGTCGGCGTCGCGCGCGGCGTCGGCGGTCTCGTCCGGCCGCCAGCGCGTCGCCGAGACCACGCCGGGGTCGAGGAGGTGCAGCCCCGTGAAGAAGCCCGCGAACTCCTCGGGGCTGCGCAGGTGGTACGGCAGTGCGGCCGTGGCGTTCCACCGCTCGGCGGCCTCCACCATCTCGGGGCTGGTGCTGCTGCCGTCGCACAGGGCGAGGAAGCTGCCGGAGGGCAGCGCGTTCATGTAGCGGGCGACCAGTTCGTGGGCCTCTCCGGTGTCGGCGATGTGGCCCATCGTGCCCAGCACGGTCAGCGCGACGGGCCGGGAGAGGTCGAGCAGCGCGGCGGCGCGCTGCAGCACGGCCTGCGGGTCGCGCAGATCCGCGTCGACGTAGTCGGTCGCGCCCTCCGGTGTGCCGACCAGCAGCGCACGGGCGTGGGAGAGCACCAGCGGGTCGTTGTCGACGTAGACGATGCGCGACTCGGGCGCCACCTCCTGCGCCACCTGGTGGGTGTTGTCGCGGGTCGGCAGGCCGGTGCCGATGTCGAGGAACTGGCGGATTCCCTCTTCGCGGGCGAGGTGCGTGACGGCGCGGATGAGGAAGGCCCGATCGGCGCGGGCCGCTTCGACGATCTCCGGATAGGCGGCGAACACGTAGTCGCCGACCTCGCGGTCGGCCGCGTAGTTGTCCTTGCCGCCCAGCCAGTAGTTCCACACCCGTGCGGAGTGGGCGACGGTCGTGTCGACACCGGCCGGAGCCGGTCCGGTCTCGGAGGTGCTGTCCATGGTGTCCCTCCCGGGGGCGTCGCGTCCGCCGCCGATTCGGCGGAGCGATCCGAAAGTCTGGCCCGCGCGGGCGTTCGGCGCAACAGGCGGGTTCGCGGGACTGCCCACCGGACGGGCGAAGGGGGGCAGGCGAGGCACGGTGCGGGGGCCGGGAGGACACGAGCGCAGCGCGCACACCGGCGTGGGCGCGGACATCGGGGACAATCGGGCGCTCGCCGCATCCCTTGCAATTCCGCGGTTAGCTACTTATTTTAAGTATGTGACTATCTCAACAGCTACCGGAGGCGGCGGCGCCGGAGCATCGGACGCTGCGCCCTCCCGGGTTTCCCACGACCAGGATTGCGACGTCTTCCAGGAGGTGCTGGAACTCGTCGGGCGCCGGTGGATGGGGGTGATCCTGTTCGCCGGTGCACGCGGGGCCCAGCGATTCAGCGAGTACCGCAGGTTCATCGGCGGCATCTCCGACCGCATGCTGTCGCAGCGGCTGAAGGAGTTGGAGTCCCTCGGCCTGCTGGAGCGCGAGGTCGTGCCCACCACGCCGGTGCAGATCCTCTACCGCCCATCGCCGCGCGGCCGCGGCCTGCTGGACGCGCTGGAGCCATTGGTCAGCTGGGGGCACGCGCACCGCGAGGACGGCTCCGCGGCGCCGGAGGACGAGCGCGTCGGCGCGGGCGCGCCGACGCGCTAGACAAGTCGTCGGCGGGTCTTCCGGGCCGGCTGCGAGCTGCCAAGGGCCCCTCTGGAGCGACCGGACGGGCGTTCCGTGTGGGGTTCTACGGGGGCGCCTCGGGCGGAGCCGGGCACCTTCGTCGTAGCCGCAGGTGCCTCCGACGACTCCCGCCGGCGATCTCGGGCCGCCGCGCCTGCCGACGAGAAAGGGCGGCGGCGGGCGCCCCTCCCCGCCGCCGCCCGGCATCAGCGCCGGATGCGCCGCATCATCCGGTGGGCAGCTCGGCGCGCTTGTCCTTCCCGGCCAGGCGGGCGAGCAGGAAGTCGACCTCCTCGCGCGCGGTCGGCGACAGCGGGGCCGAGGGCCGCCGCTGCGCCTCGCTCGCGAGGATGCCGCGGCGCATGAAGACGTACTTGCGCACCGCCAGCCCCGCCCCCGGCTGCTGCTCGTAGCGCAGCAGCGGCAGGTGGGCGTCGAAGAGGTCGTGGGCGGCCTCGCGCTCGCCGCGGGCGGCCAGTTGCACCAGTTCCACGAGCATGTCGGGGAAGCAGTAGCCGGTCATCGCGCCGTCGGCGCCCCGCTCGGGTTCGAAGTCCAGAAACAGTCCGCCGTTGCCGCACAGGATGGACAGCCGCCGCATCGACCCCTCGGCCTCGAAGCCGCGCAGCGCGGAGATCTTCTCCAGACCCGGCCAGTCCTCGTGCTTGAGCATGACGCAGTTGGGGTTCTCCTCGGTGATAGCGCGGATCACCTTAGGCGCCATCACCACCGAGAAGGTCAGCGGGTAGTCCTGGATGACGAAGGGGATGTCGGGCCCGATCGCCTGGGCGGCGTTGCGGTAGTAGGCGATGATCTGGTCGTCGGTGCGCAGCGAGTTGGGCGGCGCGATCATCACCCCCGCGGCTCCCGCGTCCATCACCTCCCCGGCGAGGGCGCGCATGGCCGCGAATCCGGGGGCCGAGACGCCCACCACGACCGGAACACCGGCGCGGGCGACGACCCGCGAGGCGACGTCCACCGCCTCGGCGTGCTCCAGTTTGGGCGCCTCGCCGAGTTGGCCCAGCACGGTGATGCCGGAGACGCCCGACTGCAGGTAGAAGTCGGTCAGCCGGTCCAGCGAGGTGCGGTCGAGGGCTCCGTCGTCGTGGAAGGGGGTCGGCGCGATCGCGAACACGCCGCGCTCCGAAGCGGTGATCGGCACGGTTCTCCTTTGCGGGTCGGGTGGTTGCCGAGTGGGATCGGTGACGGTCGGCCCGGGCGGGGCCCGAAGCCGGAAGCGGGCTCTAGAACTTGGGTTGGCGGTACTCCTGGACCGGGTCGCTCCCGCGCAGCACACCGAAGTCGCAGCCCTGCGGCGCCTGGCCGACGTTGTCCACGAAGATGCGCCCGTAGCCCCGGCTGTAGTGGGCCGGGGGCGGTTGCCACGCGGCGCGGCGGCGCCGCAGTTCGTCTTCGCCGACGTCCAGCGTCAGGGTGCGGGTGTCGATGTCCAGCTCGATCATGTCGCCGTCGTGCACCAGCGCCAGGGGGCCGCCTACGGCGCTCTCCGGTGCCGCGTGCAGCACGACCGTGCCGAACGCGGTCCCGCTCATCCGCCCGTCGCTGATACGCAGCATGTCGCGCACGCCCTCGCGCAGCAGGCGCCGGGGAATGGGCAGGTTGCCCACCTCGGGCATGCCGGGGCCGCCGACGGGGCCGGCGTTGCGCAGCACCAGCGCGCTGGAGGCGTCGACGTCCAGCTCCGGGTCGTCGATGCGCGCCTTGAGGTCGTCGACGTCGGAGAACACGACGGCGCGGCCGCGGTGGCGCAGCAGCGCGGGATCGGCGGCGCCGTGCTTGATCACCGCGCCCTCGGGGGCGAGGTTGCCGCGCAGAACCGCGATGCCGCCTTCGGTCCGCACCGGATCCTCCAGCGGGCGGATCACCTCCGCGTCCTCCACGCGCGCTCGGGCGACGCTGTCGGCGAGGCTGCCTCCGGTCACCGTCGGCGCGCCGCCGTGCAGCAGCGGCAGCAGGCGGCCGAGCAGCGCCGGTACGCCGCCGGCGTTGTGCAGCTCCTGCATCTGATAGCGGCCGGTGGGCTTGAGGTCGGCCAGCACGGGCGTGCGGCGGCTGATCTCGTCGAACAGCTCCAGCGGCAGCTCGACCCCCGCCCGTCCGGCGATCGCGGGCAGGTGCACGACGGCGTTGGTGCTGCCGCCCAGCGCGGCGAGCAGCGTCAGCGCGTTCTCGAACGAGGCGCGGCTGAGGATCTTCGAGGGCCGCAGGTCCTCCTCGGCCAGGGCGGTCGCCCGCCGGCCCGCGGCCTGGGCGTGCTGGAGCCGGCGCGCGTCGACCGCCGGGATGCTCGCGTTTCCCGGCAGCGCCAGGCCCAGCGCCTCGGTCAGCGAGTTCATGGTCGATGCGGTGCCCATGACCATGCAGTGGCCGGGGCCGCGCACGATGCCGTCCTCCAGCGCCCGGTAGGTGTCGTCGTCGATCTCGCCGGCGCGGTGCTCGGCCGTCAGCCGCCGGCAGTCGGTGCAGGCGCCGAGCGTCTGGCCGCGGAAGTGCCCGTTGAGCTGCGGTCCGCCGCTGAGGGCGATAACCGGGAGGTCGGCGGAGATCGCGCCCATCAGCGCGGCGGGCGTGGTCTTGTCGCAGCCGACCAGCAGCACCGCGGCGTCCAGCGGCTGGGCGCGCAGCATCTCCTCGGTGTCCATCGCGGCGAGGTTGCGGTGCAGCATGGAGGTGGGCGCGAGGAACGTCTCGCCCAGCGAGATGGTCGGGAACTCGACCGGGGTCCCGCCCGCCTGCCACACCCCCTGCTTCACGGCGTCGCACAGGGTGCGGAAGTTGCTGTGGCAGTTGTTCAGGTCGCTGAAGGTGTTGCAGATGCCGATGAGCGGGCGCCGGATGCTCTCGTCGTCCAGGCCCGTGGACTTGGCCATGGCCCGGTGGGTGAACCCGGCGACCCCCTCTTCGGCGAAGAACTGCTCGCTGCGCCGTGCCGATTCCACTACCGCTCCCCCTTCGCCGTCTCCACCGTCTCCACCGTCTCCGCCTCCGGGCCGCCGTCGGGCCGGGGCCGCTGCCGCTGCGCCTCGCGCGCCGCGCGTTCGACGACACTGCGCAGCGGCAGGTCCAGTGCGCGCGCGGCGGCGGCCGCGTCGTCGTACTCGGGCTTGGCGTGCCAGGGCCCGTGTTTGACGCGGATGCGGCGGCCCTCGACCTCGACCTCGCACGTGCTGCGCGGCAGGGCGCTGCGCGACACCGGCGTGCGGCGCACGCCCAGGCTGCCGGTCTCGCGCAGCACCAGCTCCTCCAAGCCGGACGCCTGCTCGGGACGGCACAAGACATGCACGGTGTGTGCGGGCCGCCCCTTCTTCATCACGACGGGCGTCGCCCACGCGTCCGCCGCGCCCTTCTCCAGAGCCGACTCGACGACATGGGCCAGCGCCTCCCCGGTGACGTCGTCGACGTTGGTCTCCAGCACCACGTGGTGCTCCGCGCCGCCGCCGTCCGCCGGGGCCGCGGCGCCGACCGGCTCGCCCAGAGTGGCCTGCAGGACGTTGGGCCGGTCGGCCAGCTCCCGGCTGCCCGCGCCGTAGCCGGTGGCCCGCACCACCATCGGCGGGGGCGGGCCGTAGGAGGTCCCGGCGGCGCCCAGCAGCGCGGCTCCGGTCGGGGTGACCGTCTCGGCCGCGATGCCGGCGCCCACCACCGGCACCCCTTCCAGCAGGGCGAGCGTGGCCGGCGCCGGTGCGGGCAGGTACCCGTGGGCCGTGGCCACGGTGCCCCGGCCCAGCACGGGCGGCGCCGAGACGACCCGCTCGACACCGAGCAGGTGCAGGGCCGCGGCGGTGCCGACGGTGTCGACCACGGTGTCCAGGCCGCCGATCTCGTGCAGGTGCACGTCTTCGGGGGCGGCGCCGTGCAGCCGCGCCTCGACGCGGGCGATCGACGCGATCGCGGCGGCGGCCAGGCCGGCCACGGGTTCGGGGCGTGCGCGGCGGGCGTGGTCGAGCAGCACCCGCGCGGGCCGGGCGGTGGCGGTGTCCTCCACGGTCACGACGGCCCGCGTCGCGCTGACGCCGTGCTCCGCCTCGCGGCGCGCCTCCAAGCGCCAGCCGTCCAGCCCGGTGGCCTCCACCGCGGCGGTGATCTCCGCGGCGGGCGCGCCCAGGTCGATCAGCGCGCCCAGCAGCATGTCGCCGGACACCCCGGCGGAGGGGTGCAGCCACAGGATCACTCCCGCCCCCTCTCGACCGCGGCGGCGATGCGGTGGGCGGCCATCGCGGCGCCGAAACCGGAGTCGATGTTGACGACGGTGAGCCCGGCCGCGCACGAGCTGAGCATCGCCAGCAGCGCGGTCACCCCCTCCAGCCCGGCGCCGTAGCCGGTGGAGGTGGGCACGGCGACGACGGGATGGGCCACCAGCCCGCCGACGACGCTGGCCAGCGCCCCCTCCATGCCCGCGACGACGATGAACGCCTGGTGGGCCTGCGCCTCGCCGACGCTGTCCAGCAGCCGGTGCAGCCCGGCCACGCCCACATCGCGGTAGACACCCACGCCCAGCCCCACCGCGCGCGCTACGGCGGCCGCCTCGGCCGCCACCGGACCGTCGGCGGTCCCCGCGGAGAGCACCGCGACGGAGAACGCGCGCGGCCGCGCCGGGCGCCAGGTCACGAGCCGGGCCCGGGCGTCGTAGGAGCCGCCGGGGTGGGCGGCCAACACCTCGTCCGCGGTTTCGGGGTCGGCGCGGGTGACCAGCACGGGCCCGGTGGCCGCGCTCAGCAGTTCGCCTACGATCGCTGTGATCTCGGCGGGCCGCTTGCCGGGCGCGTAGACGCACTCGGCGACGCCCTGGCGCGCCTCGCGGCCGGTGTCGACGCGGGCGAACCCGAGGTCGGTGAATCCGGCCCGCTCGGCGTGCCCGCCGCCATCCCCGTTGACGCTGGTCACCGTGCACCTCCCGCGGCCGCTCCGCCGGCGTCCACCACCGGCAGCAGCGCGTTGAGCCGCCCACCGGAGAAGCCGCCCAGGTCCACCGCGCAGAAGGTGAACCCGCACGCCAGCACCGCCGGCTCCAGTTCGCCGCGCAGTTCGGCGGCGCGTTCGACCTGCGCGTGGGGCACCTCGATGCGCGCGACGGTGCCGCCCGCGTGGGCGCGCACCCGGGCCACCGGGAAGCCGTGTGCTCGGACCGCCTGCTCGGCGGCCTCGATCCGCTGCAGGATCTCGGGGGTGACCGGGTCGCCGTAGGCGACGCGGGAGGCCAGGCAGGGGGCGGCCGGCTTCTCGGCGGTGCCCAGTCGCAGTCCTCGGCTGGCCCGGCGCACCGCGGCCTTGTCGAGCCCGGCGTCGGCCAGCGGGGTGACGGCGCCGCGCTGGGCGGCGGCGCGCTGGCCGGGGCGGTGGTCGCCGAGGTCGTCGAGGTTGGTGCCCACGGCGACGGCGGCGCCGGGAAGCAGCGCCCTCAGCGGCGCCAGCGCGTCGAACAGCGCCGATTTGCAGTGGAAACAGCGGTCGCCGCCGTTGGCGACGTAGTCGGGGCGCTCCCCCTCATCGGTGCACACCTCCAGATGGGCGATGCCGTGCTCGGCGGCGAAGTCCCGTGCGGCGCGGCGCTCGGCCGCGGCGAGGCCGGGTGAGACGGCGGTGACGGCGAGCGCGCGGGCGCCCAGCTCCCGGTGGGCGGTGTAGGCCAGCAGCGCGGAGTCGACGCCGCCGGAGTAGGCGACCAGCAGGTGTTCGTGGTTGCGCAGCGACGCGCGCAGCCGCTCGACGGCGGCGTCGGCGGATTCGGCGGCGGCCCGCTCGGCGGTGGCGGCTTCGGCGGCGCTCATCGCGGGGCCCCTTCCGCCGATTCGGCCGCGGCCGCCGGTGACGCGGCCGGGTCGGCGTCGCCCAGGACCGCGGTCAGCGCGCCGCCGATGCCCAGCTCCCGCGCGACGCCGCGCAACTCCGCGCGGACGCCCTCCGACAGCGGGACGCCGTTCCGGCGGCGATGGTCCGCACGTTCGGCCTCGGGTTCGCCGGGCAGGTACACGCGCCCGTGGCCCTCGGCGGCGGGCAGGGCGGCCACCTCCTCGGCCAGGCTTCCGACACGCGACGCGAACTCGTCGGCGGGCAGGAACACCTCCGGGCTCATCGCCAGGAAGAAGTGCCCCAGGTCCTGGGGGTGGTCGTCGTTGTCGTAGAGCGGCGGGATGTGCGGCCCGTGGCGCGACCCCGACAGCAGCGCGGAGAGCACCTCCACCAGCAGCGCCAGTCCCGACCCCTTGGCACCGCCCAGCGGCAGCAGGGAGCCGTCGAGGGCGGCGGCGGGATCGGTGGTGGGCGCGCCCTGGCCGTCCAGCGCCCAGCCCAGCGGAATCGACTGCCCGTTCTTGCCCGCCAGGATGATCTTGCCCTTGGCGACGTGGCTGGTGGCCATGTCGAAGACGATGTCGGGGCGGCCTCCGGGGGTCGGCACCGCGTAGGAGACGGGGTTGGTGCCGAAGTAGGGGTCCTTGGCGCCCCAGGGGGCCATGGCCGCCGGTGCGCTGGTCGTGGCCAGCGCGACCAGCCCGGCGCGCGCGGCGCGGGCGGTGTAGTGGGCGAGCATGCCGCAGTGGTTGGAGTTGCGCACGCTGACCATGCCCACGCCCGACTCGGCGGCCTTGGCGATCGCGGTGCCCATGGCCTGCTCGGCTGCGACGATGCCGGGGCCGTTTCCGGCGTCCAGCAGGGCGCTCACCGGGGTTTCGGTGAGGACCCGGCGCCGGGGGCGGGCCTCGACCAGGCCCAGCCGGAGCCGGTGGACGTAGATCCCGGTGCGGCTGACGCCGTGGGAGTCCACGCCCCGCAGGTCGGCCTCGACGAGGTGCGCGGCGATCGCCTCGGCGTCGGACGCGCTCAGTCCGGAGGCGGTGAAAATCGCCGCCACCAGTTCGCTCAGCCCTTCGGGTTCGACGCCGGCGGTCTGCCCGTTGTCGACGGTCATGTGCTGTTCCCGCTTTCGTGTGGTGGTGTGGTGATCGGTCGGCCGGGGGCAGGCGTCCGCGCGGCGGGCCGGGCGCGGACGGCGCCCGGCCGGTGTCACGGCAGCAGCCTCCCCCCGGAGTCGAACCGCAGTTCGGGGGTGCGCTCGGTGACCTCGGCCTCCTCGTTTTCGGCGACCTCGGCCAGCACCGGGTCGGAGACCCACATTTCGTCGAGCGCGAGGGTGTTGTCGATGACGGCGAGACGCACGTCGGCCTCGCGCTCGGGCCGGAGCATGTCGCCCATGGCCGCCAGCACGGCCGCGTCGTCGGGATAGGTCATCGGCACCGCGGCGCGCTGCGGACCGCCGCTGGTCAGGCAGTTGAGGTAGGTGGCGCCGCGGTCGACGGCCCGGGCCAGGCGCTCGGTGGTGAAGTCGGCCAGGCCCATCCCGGTGGCGTTGCCGTGGGAGTCTTCGGCCAGGTCGAGTACCGCCAGGCAGCGGATGCGGGGGCGCTCGGGCTCGGCCATGCCTTCCAGCCGCAGCCGCCCGATCACGTTGGTGTCCATGCCGCAGCCGCTGTAGGACTTGCCCATCTCGCGCACCACGAGGGCGTCGAGGTCGTCGACGGGCAGCCGCGGCAGCAGGCGGCGGGCGCTCTCCAGCAGGCGCGCCTCGCCCTCCGCCATGCGGCCGGCGTCCAGCGCCTCGATCGCCGCCAGACCCTCGTAGGGGTCCTGGACCAGGCCGAGGCCGCCGATCAACGGAACGCGTGCCATGACCGCGGAGCTGATCGCGGCGATCGCGTCGACCATGCTCGCCCAGCCGAGCCGGTGCACCATGGCCGCGCCGCGCGCCCGGCCCGCACCCACCGAGAGCATCTTCAACAGGCCGCTCTCGTGCGGCCCGTGGAAGGAGGTGTGCGGTTTGATCCGGTTCACCGCTACGACGGCGTCGGCCGTGGCGGCCTCCTCCGCGAAGTACACCGGCAGCCCCGGCAGCGGGTCGCCGGTTTCGCCCAGGTCGGCCACCCGGTCCGAGCAGACGACGGGTGCGCCCAGCGCCTCCTCGGTGATGCCGAGGCTGTCGAGCACGTCGCGCTGGCCGGCCGGGGTGCCGCCGCCGTGGCTGCCCATCGCCGCGAACAGGAAGGGGCGGCAGCCGCGGTCGGCGGCCGCGCGCACCGCGCCGCGCAGCACGCCGACGACCCCGCCGATGCCGCGGCTGCCCGCGGTGAAGGCCACCCGCGCCCCGGCCGGTACGGCTCGGCGCTCCAGCAGGTCCGCCACCTCGGCGCGGGCCCGCTCTTCGGGGTCGGGCAGGGCCGCCGAAGGCAGGCTGCGCCGGATGCGGTTGAGGGGTACCGACCTCATGCGCCGACCCGCTCCCGCTCGCTCTCGGGGATCCGCCGGCGCAGCCGGCGGGCCAGCAGCGGCGCCAGCAGCGAGAGCGCGATGAGTGCCATGAGCACGACCGAAAGCGGCCGGGACAGGTAGTAGCCGAGCATGTCGCCCTGGGCCATGACGACCGACTGGCGCAATCCCTTCTCGGCGATGGCGCCGAGGATGAGGCCCAGCACGATCGGTGCCGGGGGCACTCCGACCTTGCGCAGCAGGTAGCCGATTCCGCCGGCCGCCAGCATCACCCACACGTCGGCCATGCTGTTGTTGACCGAGAAGCTGCCCACGACGCACAGCGCCACGATGACCGGGACGAGCACGCCGATCGGCACGCGGGTGGCACGCACGAAGTAGCGGGCGCCGAGGATCGCGATGACCCCCATCAGCAGGTTGGCCAGCAGGAAGCCGAGGATGATCGCGTAGGTGATGCCGCCGGACTCGGCGAACAGCTGGCCGCCGGGCTGCAGCCCGTGGATGAGCAGCCCGCCGAGGATGACCGCGGTGGCCGACCCGCCGGGGATCCCCAGGGTCAGCAGCGGGATCAGGGCTCCGCCGGTGACGGCGTTGTTGGCGCACTCGGCGGCGGCCACGCCCTTGATGGACCCCTTGCCGAACTCCTGCTTCTCCGCCCCGCGGGCGAAGCGCTTGGCCTCGTTGTAACCGACCCAGGAGCCGACGTCGCCCCCGGCGCCGGGCAGGAGGCCGACGAAGACGCCGATGCCCGAGGAGCGCAGGATGGTGGCGGCGATCCGCCGCAGCTCGGCCAGCGTGGGCATCGCCCGCCCGCGCAGGCCTTCTGCCATGCCTTCGGGGGCCGCGCCGCGCCCCTCGGCCAGTACCAGCACCTGGGAGAGCGAGAACAGGCCGATCAGCGCGGGCACCAGTTCGACGCCCGACTGCAGGGCGGTCGTACCGAACGTGAAGCGCGGGTAGCCGGTGAGGATGTCGATGCCGATGGTGGCCGCGAGCAGGCCCAGCGCGCCGGCCGTGAATCCCTTGAGCAGCGAGCCCGCGGACAGGCTGCCGATGATCAGCAGCCCGAACAGCGCGATCAGGAAGTACTCGGGAGCCGAGAACGCGAGTGAGACCTCGGCCAGCGGCGGCGCGAGCAGCAGCAGCGCGAACGCGCTGACGATGCCGCCGGTCATGGAGGCCAGCGCGGAGACGCCGAGCGCCTTGGCTCCCTTGCCCTGCAGGGTGAGCTGGTACCCGTCCAATGCGGTGGCCGCACCGGCGGGCGTGCCCGGGGTGTTGATCAGAATGGCCGAGAGGGAACCGCCGTAGGTGGCGGCGGCGTAGATGGCGGTGAGCATCGCGATGCCGGCCACGGGGTCCATGCTGAAGGTGACCGGCACCAGCAGCGCGATGCCCATCGTCCCGCTGAGTCCGGGCAGGGCGCCGATGAGGATGCCGCCGACGACTCCGGCGGCGACGGCGAGCAGAACGGCCGGCGTCAGCAGGTTGGCCAGCGCTTCGGCGAGCAGTGCGGTATCCATAGGTGCCCCCTACTCGAACAGCAGCCCGGCCGGGAGCGGCACGCTGAGCTGGTAGACGAACAGCAGCTGGACGAATGCGACGACGCCGACCACGACACCGGCGAGGATGCGCCAGTCGCGCACTCCGCCGAACCACAGGTGGCCCAGCAGGTACAGCGCGGTCGCGGGCAGGAAGCCGATCACCTGGAGCAGCGCGATGTAGGCGACGACGACCAGCAGGGTCAGGGCGGGGCCGCGCAGCACACGGCGGCTCCACTCGCCGTCGCCGCGGGCCGAACCGGTGGTGGCGGTCTCCGGGGCGGGGGCGGAGCCGTCGGTGTCCGAGGCGGTGCCGGTGCCCGGTTCGGTGCCGGCGGTCGCGGCCGCCCCGGGGACGGCGGGCGAGCGGAGGGCGCGCACCGTGATCGCGACGGCCAGCACCAGCAGCAGTGCGAGGACACCGCGCGGCCAGGCGGCCGCCTGGGCGGATAGCCCCAGCGTGTAGGCCAGGAAGCCGAGCGAAACGGCTATCAGCGCCAGGCCGAGGATCAGGTCGGGCGACGGCGAGCGCCCTGTGCGCGCTCGGGTCGGCGATGGGGTCGAACTGGACATGGTCGGTCTGCTCCTCACACCGGCCCCGTGGCTGCGGGCCGGGATGCGGCGGGCTGCGCGGACGCTGCGGACACGGGGACGGCAGGCCGCCTGGTAATGGGTGTGCGGGACGGGCGGTGCGGGCGGTGCGGGCGCGGAGGCGCCGCCTCGGGGCGGCGCCCGCGGTCACGCGGCTCGCACCCGGCGGTTTCGCGGCCGCCGAACCCGGCTAAACGGAGACCTGGGGGCCCCAGATGTACTTCCTGCCGATGCGGCGGGTGGTCTCGTCGTCCTGGGCGATCATCTTCCGGTAGGCCTCGGGGGCCCGGTA
The DNA here is from genome assembly GCF_004323735.1 of Streptomonospora litoralis. Classification (GTDB taxonomy): domain Bacteria; phylum Actinomycetota; class Actinomycetes; order Streptosporangiales; family Streptosporangiaceae; genus Streptomonospora; species Streptomonospora litoralis. Next base: position 3,715,818 of record NZ_CP036455.1, read on the forward strand.
GTCGACCTCCAGCCCCTGCTTGCCGAGCTCCGCGGTGTGCTCGGGGTCGGTGATGGCCTTGCGGCAGGCGGTGCTGAGCGTGTCCACCAGGCCCGGATCGAGGCCGGCCGGACCGGCGATCCCGCGCGAGGACCACGACTCGACGCCGGGGAAGCCGGCCTCGGCCAGGGTCGGCACGTCGGGCAGGTACTCGGAGCGTTCCGGGCTGTTCTTCATCACCGCCACGACCTTGACCTCGCCGGACTCGTGGTGCGAGGTGAGTTCGCCGACGTTGGCGAAGACGACGTCGACGTTGCGGCCGAGCAGGTCGGAGATCCCGTCGGCGGAGCCCTCGTTGTGCAGGACGCTGAACCGCGTCCGGTACCTGTCGCTGAGGCGCAGCGAGGCGTAGTGGTCGTCGCTGCCCACTCCCGTGGAGGTGACGATCAGCTCGTTGTCCTTCGCGTGGGCCATGAGCTCTCCGATGTCGCCGAACCGCTCGTCCTCGGGGTGGATGGCGATGGCGCCGTAGTCGGTCACCTGATTGGCGATGTAGGTGAAGGAGTCGGGGCCGACCTCCTCCCGGCCCAGGCGCGGGTCGAGGTAGCCGGTCATGAAGTTCGGTGAGTTGACGAAGCCGAGGGTGTAGCCGTCGGGGTCGGCCCGCACGATCTCGTTCCAGCCTGCCCATCCTCCGCCGCCGGGGCGGTTGACGATCTGGATCTCGCCGCCGAGCCGCTCCTCCAGGAAGGGCTGCAGGATCCGGGCGCCTACGTCGGTGCCGCCGCCCGCCGCATAGGCGATGACGACCTGGATCGGCCGCTGCGGGTATCCGCCCCCACCGCCGCTTGCCGCTCCGCAGCCGCTGAGCAGGCCCCCGGCTGCGGCGCCGGCCAGGCCGAGTCCGCCCGCGCGCAGGAAGTTCCTGCGGTCGATCGCGGGTGGTCGTGGTGGTGGCGTTGGCTTTTCGGGCACGCCGAATCTCGCCTCCTTGGAATTTGGCATACCTCTCCTGAGGAGCCGTGGTGAAAGGCGGCGCGTGCAGCGGGGGGTGGGGGCCGCCCCCGGTCGCGGAGGGCTCAGCCCTCGGTCGACTCCTGCTGCTGCGCGAGGAACTTGATCATGGTGGCCTCACCGGCTTCGAGGTGACCGATGAGCGCGGTGCGGGCCGCAGTCAGGTCCTTTCTTCCGATCGCCTCGCAGACGTCCGTGTGCTCGCTGACGACCTCGGTCATCCGGCCCTCGTAGCCGGGCGCCAGATAGTGCCGGATGCGGTGGATCTGCTTCTCGTTGACGGCGTAGAAGCGCTTCAGCCGCGAGTTCCCGGTGAGCGAGACGATGCGCTTGTGGAATGCGTGGTCGCGCACGAGGTACTCCTCGTAGGGCCCGGGAGGGCCCGGCCGCGGCGCCTCCTCGAAGAAACCGGCGAGCTCGCCGACGATCTCCTCGTCCCAGGTCTGGGCCAGGTTCTCCAGGCCGGCCGGCTCCAGCAGCCGGCGCACCTGGTACAGCTCGCGGACGTCGTCCACGTCGAACCCGGCGACGGAGTACCGCCCCCGCACGCGCACGGCGAGGCCCGCGGACTCCAGGCTCTGCATGGCGTCGCGGATGGGTGTGCGGCTCACACCCAGCGCCTCGGAGAGCTGGCGGTCCACCAACGGGGTGCCCGGTGGCAGTTCGCAGCGCACGATGGCGCCCTCGATCGCCTCGTAAGCGGTCTCGCTCATCCGCGAGGTCTTCAGCGGCCCGTGAGCACGCATGGGGGCTAGCGCGTCCATGTGACGCACGGTACATTGCGTCTCGGACCGCAACAAGGGGATTTGGAATACCAAATTCCAAACCGGTGATCGGGAGCACCGGGGCGCTCGCCGCTCCGGCCCCGGGACCGGCCGTTACCAGGGGATTCGGAGTGATGGCAGATGTCGGACGAGGGGACGGGCGGCCCGCGGGCGGTTGCGGTCGCGGCCGTCGAGGCGCAGGTGGCGCGGGTGCCGCTGGAGCAGGCGACGGCGTTCGCCACCCGTCGCGTCACCGCCCGGGACTACGTGCTCGTCACCGTCACCGGTGACGACGGCGTCACCGGGCACGGATTCTGCTACGCGGGCAGCAGCGGGGGCGAAGTGGTGCGCACCGCCGTCACCGAACTGCTCGCCGGGGTGCTGCTGGGGCGCGACCCGTTCCTGGTCGAGCGGATCTGGCAGGAGATGTACCAGGAGGCGCTGCTGCACGGCCGCACCGGCTCGGTCATGCGGGCGATCAGCGCGCTCGACATCGCCCTGTGGGACCGCAACGCCCGTGCTGTGGGGCTGCCCCTGCACCGCATGCTCGGCGGCTACCGCGCCGAGACCGTGCCCGCCTACGCCAGCGGCGGCTACTACCTGCAGGACAAGACTCCCGAGGACCTCGGCGCGGAACTGGCCGCCTACGTCGAGAGCGGGTTCCGCGCCGTCAAGATGAAGACCGGCCGGTTCTCCCCCGCCGAGGAGGAGGCCCGGGTCGCGGCGGCGCGCTCGGCCGTGGGCGGCGACGTGCTGCTGATGCTCGACGCCAACAACGCCTGGTCGGACCTGCCGGGGGCGCTGCGCACCATGGAGCGCCTGGCGCCCTACGACCCGTTCTGGATCGAGGAGCCCTTCAGCCCCGACGACGTCGACAACCACGCCCGACTGGCCCGCGCCACGCCGGTACCGGTGGCCACGGGCGAGATCGAGGCGGGGCGCTGGCGGCACAAGGAGCTGCTGGAGAAGGAGGCGGCGGCCGTCCTGCAGACCGACGCCGCCGTCTGCGGCGGGATCACCGAGTTCCGCAGGATCGCGGCGACGGCCGCGAGCCACGGCGTCCCGGTGGCCCCGCACTGGTTCCACGACCTGCACGCGCACCTGGTGGCCGCCACCCCGAACTGCACCTACGTCGAGTTCTTCCCCGACGACCGGGTGCTCAATTTCCGCCGGCTGGTCGACACCCAGCTGGAGGTGCGCGACGGCGAGCTGGTGCTGCCGCAGACACCGGGGCTGGGCTTCGGCTTCGACCCCGATGCGCTGGAGCGCTACACCGTCCCCGGCTCGGCGGCCACCGCGTCCGCGGCCTGAACCGCGCGCCGCGCCCCGCACCCGAACACGGGCTGCGTGGCGCAGCCGGGCGCCGGCTCACCGATCAGCCGAGTTCATGTTCACCGAAAGGAGCACGATGGCAGAGGACAACGCACCGCGCCGGTCGGCGGTCGTCATGGCTGGGACACGCGGCCTGGGGCAGGCCGCCGCGGCCGAACTGCTGCGCGGCGGATACCGGGTGACCGTCTGCGGCCGCGACGGCGCACGTCTGGAGGAGGCGGTGGCCGAACTGGGCGAGGTCGCCGGGGCCGAGGCGGTCACCGGTGAACGCGCCGACGTCTCGGCGGCCGAGGACGTCGAGCGGCTGGTGGAAGGCGCCGTCGCGCACTACGGCAGGCTCGACACGCTCGTCGTCAACGCCGGAGGTCCGCCGCCCGGCGACTTCGCCGACGTCGGCATGGAGGACTGGGACACCGCCTACGCGCTCACGCTGCGCAGCGCGGTCACCGCGATCCGCGCGGCCGTCCCGGCCATGCGCGAGGGCGGCTTCGGCCGCATCGTGATCATCGGCTCCTCCAGCGTCCGGCGCCCCATCGGCGGACTGGTGCTGTCCAACGTCTTCCGCCCGGCCCTCACGGGGCTGGTGAAGTCGCTGGCCGTGGACCTGGCGCCGGAGGGCATCACCGTCAACATGGTCTCGCCGGGCCGGATCGACACCGAGCGGGTGCAGACCCTGGACGCACGCAAGGCCGAGCGCCAGGGCACCGCCGCCGAGGAGGTCCGCAGGGCCTCGGAGTCGGCCATCCCGGCGGGCCGCTACGGCCGCCCCGAGGAACTGGGGGCGATGGTCGGCTTCCTCGCCGAGGAGCGCGCGAGCTACGTCACCGGGCAGAGCCTGCTGGTAGACGGCGGCCTCGTGCCCACCCTGCCCTGACCCCGGTCCGCCGACCGGCCATCCGGGGCCACCCGCACCGGGTGCTCCGGCCGGCGCCCCCGGCAGAGGGGCGCCGGCCGGAGCACCGCCACGACAGCCACCCCCGCGCCGGCTCGCCATCGCCGCCGGCTCCCCCGGTCCGCCCTCGCGGGCCGCTCGACCCTAGGAGGATCATGTACCTGGCCACCGCACGCACCCCCGGCGGCGAGACGCCGGTCGTCGTCGACGAGAAGCGCGGCCTCGCCCCGGCGGCCGACGTGCTTCCCGGCGCGCCCGCCACCGTGCTGGAGGTGATCGAGCGCATCGCCGAACCGGACTTCGTGGCCGCCGTCCGCTCGGCCCCCGACTCGGTGTTCGCTCCGGTCGGCGAAACCGCGTTCGCCGCCCCCTACACGCGGCCGCGCAAAATCTGGGGCATCGGCCTGAACTACGTCGAGCACGCCTCGGACCTCACCGAAGCGGTCCCCGACGAGCCCGCGTCCTTCATGAAGGGCGACCACACGATCATCGCGCCGGGCGAACCGATCCCGCTGCCCGCGCAGAGCGAGCGGGTGACCGCCGAAGCCGAACTGGGCCTGGTCATCGGCCGCGAGTGCCGCCAAGCCGCCGACGAGGACGCGCTCGACCACGTGTGGGGCGTGTGCACGGTCCTGGACCAGACGGCCGAGGACATCCTGGCCCGCAATCCGCGCTTCCTCACCCGCAGCAAGAACTTCCCCGGGTTCTTCGCCTTCGGCCCGGCCATCGTGCCCATGTCGGAGGCGCTGGCGGGCGCGGGCTCCATCGACGAGCTGACCGTGGCGACCCTGATCAACGGCGCGGACCACCGGGTGAACACCGTCGCGCACATGCGCTACTCGCCCGCGTTCCTGGTCGGCTTCCACAGCCGGGTGATGCCGCTGTTCCCGGGCGACATCATCTCCACGGGCACGCCGGGCGCCGTGCACATCCGACCGGGCGACGTCGCGGGCTGCCGCATCCCCGGAGTCGGCGAACTCGCCAACCCGGTCGTGCAGGGGAGCTGACAGGCGCCGGGGACCCGTGGGCGTCCGGCCGCGACCGGTCACCGGCCGGGGCAGGCGGCACAGGCCGACTGTGCGGCCGCCGCCCCGGCCGGTCGGGCCGCGCAGAGACGCGGCGGCAGGAGCGTACCGCGCGCCCATTGCGCCGGGGCCTCGTCGTCGATCCCGGCGGCGCAGCCGGACCCGCTCGCATACATCGCGGGATGTAGGCCGGGTGCGGCGCCGAGTCGGACGCCGCCGCCCACGGCGTGGCCCTAACGTCTCATCGTGTGAAGCGGCTTCCCGCACTTCCGCCTCCCGGAGGCCGTGCGGGACACCGGAATCAGCACGCGAAGGGACGGCACGGACGATGGAGAGCCGAGGCGGCGCGAAAGGCGGAGTGCGGCGGCTGGGGCTGCCCTGGTGGGGGATCGTCGGCCTGGCCGCGCTGGGGGCGCCCCGCGCGATCGCCCACGATCTGGACCTGGTGGGGCCGGCGCTGAATTCGGTGCTGGTGTTCGCGCCGGTCGTCGTGTGGATCGCCGCCGTGGTGCTGATGCGGGTGCCGCGCCCACTGCTCGCCCTGCTCGCGGTGGGCGCGGTCTACGGTGTGCTGCTGGGCGGAGTGCACCAACTGCTGTGGGCGCAGAGCTTCGCAGGTGAGCCGCCCGCGCTGGGCGGCAACCTCGCCGGCGCGCTGCCACCGGCAGTGGAGAGCGGGGTGCTGCGCGCCGCCGCGTTCCTCAGCAGCGTCGTCACCGGCGTCCTGGTAGGTGCGGCGAGCGGAGCGGCGGCCTGGCTGCTGTCCCGCGCCCTGCCGGCGCGGGCGCAGTAGGCACTGCCCGCCGCAGGCGGCCTTTGGCGACCACCCCGGTGCCGTGGCCTGGAAGGAGGCTCCTCCGGGCATGAGCGGACCATCCGCCGTCGAGTACGGCCAGGCTTGGACGCACGGCGGGGTCCGCCCCGGTGCCTGGCCGCCCCGCTCACATCGACGTTCGGACTGTTTTCGAACGGATGCCGATGGGTAGCCGAATTCCCAACCCGCAGGGTGCTACCCGTTGCCCTGGGGCCAGTGTGGCGGGACGCGTACCGCGGACGCGCCCCCACACGAATGCTTTACAGGGCGGCCGCCCCCAGTGGAAGCGGGGCTTGCTCGGGCCGACCTCCGACAGTGGGGGCGCCCGGGCGGGTCCCACCGGTCGGCGTTGCGCCGCACCGCGGACCCGGCGGGATCACGCCAGGACGCGACGCTCGTAGTCGGCGGCCGCGCGTAGGAGGGCTCCGTCGGCGCCGTGGGCGGCGACCAGTTGGAGCCCCACCGGGCAGCCGTCCGGCAGCAGGCCCGCGGGCACGGTGATGGCGGGATGGCCGGTCAGGTTGAACAGCCAGGTCAGGCCGACGGACATCGCCTCACCCGGCCCCTCGGGGCCGTGCGGGGGGTTGGGTGTCGCTGGTGTCGCCAGCAGATCGGCGGCGGCGAGGGACTCCGCCAGGCGCGCCTCGTCGCGGCGCTCGGCCGCCGCGGCCCCGGGCGAAGGTGCCTCTCCCGACCGGGCGCGCCGCGAGTGCCACCGCGCTCCGGGGTCGGCGAGGTCGAGGCCCGCCTCCTCCACCGCGAACCCGGCGCGCTGCGCCCACGTGTACAGGGCGGCGCCCGCCGTGCGCTCGACGCCGGGGTCGACGCTGTTGAACCCCAGATCCGCCGACCACGCCACTCGCCGGGGCGGCGCCGGGCCTGCGGCGGCCGAATCGCCACCGTCGTGCTCGTGTTCCCCCAGCACCACGCGGCGGTACAGAGCGACGTCGGCGACACAGCGAACGATGGGGCCGCCGACGGCCAGACCGGCGGAATCGCGTGCGGGAAGCAGGCCGGTCGTCGGCTTGTACCCGATCACGCCGCACCACGCGGCGGGGATCCGGGTCGAACCGGCGCCGTCGCTGCCGGTGGCCAGCGGCACCATACCGGCCGCCACAGCGGCTCCGGAGCCGGCGGAGGAACCGCCGGGGCTGACGCCGCGCCGCCGCGGGTTGGCGGTCGGTCCCCGGTCGGTCGCACCCCAGGTCCGCCACGGCGTTCCCGGGCCCGGCACCGCCGTCGCGCCCACCGGCACCGCACCCGCGGCCATCAGCCGCCGCGCCTGGTCGGAGGCGGCGCCTTCGGTGGCCTTCACGCCGATGGGCACTCCGGCCAGCGGCAGATCGGCGCCGCGCGCCACGCGGGCGTCGACGGCGGCGGCCCGCTCGCGTGCCCACTCCGCCCAGACCTCGGTGAAGGCGTTGATTTCGACGTCCAGCCGCCGGACCGCCTCCAGAGCCCCCTCGACCGCCGCGCCCGCGGTCGTCTCCCCGCGCACGACCCGCGCCGCCACTTCCCCCGCGAAGCCCCCGCCCATACTGTGCACAGCGGCATTCTGCCCCACCGCCGATCCGGTCCTTCGGGCGGGCACGGCGACGGGAGCCTACTTCCCCCGCCACGTCGGAGGGCGCTTCTCGGCGAACGCGGCGACGGCGTTGCGGAAGTCCTCGCTGCCGTAGGCCCGCTCGATGATGTCGCGGTCCTCGGGGAGGTTGGCACGGCGCAGCCGGCGCACCGACTCCTTGGCCGCCCACATGCTCAACGGGGCGTGCTCCGTGAGCGTCGCGGCCAGCTGCGCGGCTTCGGTGTCGAGGTCCTCCTCGGCGGCGATCCGGGTGACGAACCCCGCGGTGTGGGCTTCCTCGGCGGTGAGCAGCCGCGCGCTCAGCAGCATGTCCAGCGCCCGGGCCGGGCCCAGGTGGTCCACCAGCAGCGCGTGGGTGGGCATCGCCAGGCAGTTGCCCAGGGTGCGGGCGATGGGCACGCCGAAGCGAGCCGAAGGCGCGGCGACGCGCAGGTCGCAGACGGCGGCGATGACCAGGCCGCCACCGACGCAGTATCCGCGCACGGCCGCGATCGTGGGCACCTGCACCGCGGCGAGGCGCTCGACGACGGCGCCCATGCGCTGCTCGTAGGCGACGCCGTCGGCGCCGTCGGTGAACCCGGCGAACTGGCCGATGTCGGTCCCGGCCACGAAGGCGGCGTCCCCTGCGCCGGTGAGCAGCAGGACACGGATGCCGTCGTCGGCGTCGGCCCGTTCGCACGCCTCGGCCAGACCGTCGTACATCGCCCAGGTCATGGCGTTGAGCCGGGCGGGCCGGTTGAACGTCACCGACAGCACCCCGCCCCGGGACTCCACCAGGAGTTCCGGTTCACCGCCGCCCGCCCCCGCGCCGGTCCCCGACTCCTGCGCCGATGCCGCCTCCGCCGCCGTGTCGTCGCTCATGTGCTGCCTCCCCTTCGGCTCACGCCTCCCACTGCGCCCGACGGCCGCTCCTGCCGCCCGCCGGTCTGCAGGGCATTCTCGCCCGAGGGGCTTCCGCCGCGGACAGCCAGGGCGGCGTTTGCGCGCCGAGGGAGGCCGTCAGCGCACCGCGGACGGCGGATGGACGCACGCGGCGCCGAGGCCGCCGCGCCTCACCGCTTCCGGCGGGCCCCTCCGCGCAACCGCTGGAGCAGCAGCGCGAGCAGTCCCGCCAGCGCGCCCCATACGGCATTGGTCAGCAGAACCGGCACGATCGCGATCGGGCTGGCGAGCGGACCCTGCAACTCCCCGTCGAGCGCCACCGACAGTAAACCGCTGAGCAGCATCGCCAGCACCGCGTAGGCCAGACCCGCGCAGACTAGCGTCAGCACCGGCTGGTCGACGCGGAACAGTCCCACGACGGCGATCCACACCAGCGAGACCGCGACGGTCGCGAGAACGGGGGCGGCCACGTCGACGCCCTCCACCTGGTCGGTGACGATGTTGAGCAGCGGCCGAACCAGCGCGAGGGCCCCCAGCCCCAGCACGAGCGGCCACTGCAGTCTCCTGATGTCCATGGGCACGACGCTAGAAACGGCCGGGTTCCCGGCGAATCGGCCTGCGCTCTCTGCTGCGGCCGACTCGGGGCGACTCCCGGATACGTCGGCAGGCGACACCCGGCACTGCGCCCGGCCTCGGTGACCGGAGCCGGCACGCTCCGCGGGGCGGCGGACTGGACGGGGCGGCTGTGCGATCTTGTCGGTCTGCCGGGTGGCGTGGTCTTCACTGGAGAGCGGCGGCGGGGCGGGGCCGGCGGCCACCGGCCCCGGTGCTCGCCGGTTGGGCACCCGACGAGAGCGGCCCGGGTCCGCTGGGCGGCCTTGTGGTCTGCCGAGCGGCGGGCGGCCTGACGGGGAACGGCGGCGGCGAGGGCACCGGTGGGCCGGTTCCGCGGTCATCGGGTCGTGTGCTCGCCGGGGCCCACCCGACGAGCAGAGGCGAGGACTGCGGACGGTCGGACCCGCGGTCACCGGATCGGATGCCCGCCGGTTGAGCACCCGACGAGAGCCGCCCAGGTCCGCTGGGCGGCCTTGTGGTCTGCCGAGCGGCGGGAGGTCTGACGGGGAACGGCGGCGGCGAGGGCGCCGGTGGGCCGGCTCCGCGCCCATCGGTTCGGGTGCTCGCCGGTGGCAGCGGCCGACGAGGGCGGCTCGGGTCCGCTGGGCGGCCTTGCCGACCTGCCGGGAAGCAGGCGACCTGGGAAAGAGCGGCGGCAACGGCGGCAGTAGGCCGGGCCCGCGCTCACCGGTCCCGGTGCTCGCCGGTTGAGCACCCGGCGGGGGCGGCGACGACGCCGGCGGGGCCGGGCCCGCGGTCATGCGGCCGGGTCGGGGCCACGAGATGCACGTAGGTGCGGCGGCATCAGCCTGGGTGCCGCCCCGAGGTGCCGTCCTCGCACCTCTATTCCGCTATTCGAAACAAAGCGGGGTGTTTTGCCCACGAATGCCCGATTTCTCGGTGGGTCTGCCTCCGCGCTGCTGCGGCGAGGGCGCACGAGGCGCGCCGAATGGCGCGAAAACGCCCCCGGCGTCGACTTTTCGTGCACCTCGTGGCCGCTGCGCCCGCCGAGGCCGCCCGCAAAACGGGCAGGCCCCCAAAAGCTCGCCCCTTCGGGCGGTTGAGCCCTCGGCGGCCGCGCCCGGACGCAACCAGCGACGCGTCGTCGCCCCCGGCCCCCGATCCGGCGCACCCCCGGGACGTGTGAGCACCCCGCGACCGCGCCACACCACGCGGCCCTCCTGGCTGCGCGGGCCCGGCCGGAACACGGCGACACCCAGCCGGCCCACCGGCGCCGGTATGTCCCCTATGCCGGTCCATCCGGCGATGATCGCGAACTTATGACCGCGGAACACGCTTTCCTGCGACCATAAGTTCGCGATAGACGGGCCAAGCCGCGCCGAGCCCAACGCCGCCCCGCCGCCGCACGCGCCACCGGCGGGCACCCGATCCGACAACCGCGCGCCCGACCCCGTTGGTGCCCCTCCCCGCTGGCGCCGCGGAGCTCGGCGAAGCGCCACTAGGCTGAGCGGCATGAGCGCGGAGGCGTCACTGGCGGCCGGCGCGCGGACGCGGCCGGAGTTGCTGGAGGGGCTGACCGAACGCGAGGTGGAGGTGCTCGCCCGGGTGGCGGTGGGTGAGGCCAACGCCGAGATCGGGGTCAGTCTGCACCTGAGCACCGCAACCGCGCGCACCTATGTCAGTCGGCTGCTGCACAAGCTCGGCGCGCGCGACCGATCGCAGCTGGTGATCCTCGATTACGAATCGGGCCTGGTCTCGCCCGGCGGCGCGGAGCCGTCGTGACCGGCGTCGGAGGCGGGGGGCGGCGCCGCTCCCGAGCCTGCGGGAGCCCACTCCCGGGAGTCCACGGGCGAAAATCTGCGGGCGACGAGGACGTCGGTGGAGGAGTGCGCCAGAATCGAGATCACGATGGCCAGAGCCGCCAGGTGGAACAGCTCGTCGCTGCGGCTCAGGTCGGACTCCAGCACCAGCAGGCCGTAGACGACCGAGGCGAACCCCTTGGGGCCGAACCAGGCCACCGCGGTCGTCTCCCGCCGGCCCATGCCCGAACCGAGCAGGGCGAGCAGCATTGCGGCCGGGCGGGCGACCAGCAGCACCAGAAGCGCGAAGACCCACCCGGCCAGTGGGATCTCGGCGAGGAAGGACGGCGACATCAGCGCGCCGAACGCCAGGAGCGCGGCGAGCTTGAGCAGTTCGGCGATCGACTCCCCGAACCGGTCGAACGCCGCGCGCATCTCCGGGCTCGCCGTCGCGATGGTCACCCCCGCGGTGAAGGCGGCGAGGAACATGTTGGCGTGGGTGAGCAGGCACAGCGCCAGGATGATCAGCCCGATCGCGAACGCGCCCAGCGGCTCGTAGCGGGTGGTCGCGCTCAGCCACGGCAGGCGCTCCAGTCCGATCCCGAGCAGGGCGACGCCGACGCCGACGGCCACGCCCAGCCCCAGTTCGCCCGCGAGCAGCGCCGGGTGCGGCGGCTGATCCGCCGCCAGGGACAGCAGCACGACCACCACCGGCAGCGCCAGCCCGTCGTTCAGCCCCGACTCGACGTTGAGCAGGTGGCGGACGCGGTAAGGCACCCGTTCGCGTGCGACCAGCGCGGCGGCGAAGACCGGGTCGGTCGGCGAGAGCACGGCGGCGATCAGCAGTGCCTCCGGCCAGTCGAGGCCGACCAGGTAGCGCGCCAGCAGGGCGATCAGCGCGAAGGTGATGGGCATACCCAGCCCGAGGGCGCGGGCGGGCAGCCGCCAGTGGGCACGCAGGTCCTTGATGTCCAGCCGCATGCCGTCGGTGAACAGCACCGCGAACAGCGCGCCCTCGGCGAGCAGCCGTACCGAGTGGGTCCCGCCCGACAGCGGCACCAGCCCCAGGACCCCCTCCCCTAGCACGAACCCGGCGACCAGGAACACCACGGCGGTGGACAGCACCGTCCGGTGCGCGATACCCGAGACCAGCACCGCCAGGAACAGCACCACGGCGAAGGCCAGGACCAGCTCGATCAATGTCTGCACCTCTCAAGGCGCGGAGAGCGCCCCTGTGCGTCCTCGTCTGCCACGTCTGCGGGCGCGCCGGTCGCCCGACCGGCGCGCCCGCGCTGTCGAGGCGGGCGCCTACCCCGGAGTCCCCGCGGCCAATCGACGCGCAGGCGCCACGACCCCGGCGGGTGCAGCGGGGCGGGACCTCAGCCGAGGGCGTCGGCCCTGCCGGACTCGGCGGTCCCGTCCGCGGCGGCTTCGAGTACGGGGACCTCGATCTTGCGCATCGTGAACATCGCCTCCATGGCCCGCTTCGCCCGGGCGGGGTCGGGGTCCTGCATCAGCTCGCTCAGCCGGCGCGGCACGATCTGCCAGGAAAGGCCGTAGCGGTCCTTGAGCCAGCCGCACTGGCTCTCCACGCCGCCGCCCTCCAGCAGCCTCGCCCAGTAGTAGTCGACCTCCTCCTGGTCGGCGCAGTCGACGTAGAGCGAGATCGCCTCGCTGAACGTGAACTCGGGACCGGCGTTGAGGGCGATGTAGCGCTGCCCCGCCAGCTCGAAGGTCACGGTCTGCACCGACACGTCGGGGTCGGGCGCCGCCTTGCCGAGGTCGACGACCTCGACGATGCGCGAGTCGGCGAAGATGGAGGTGTAGAAGCGCGCGGCCTCCTCCGCCTGGGTGTCGAACCACAGGTGCGTCATGATCTTCTGCATTTGCTGCTCCCTCTGCCGCGCGGCCCCTGCTCGGGTCCGCTGTCTGGAGGCACCGCCGACGGCACCGCGGTGCTCGATCGGGTAGACCGGCCACGCGCCCGGAAGTCATCGCCGCGCGCGGGATTCTCTCTGCGCGCCTTCCCGGCCCGCTCCGCGGGGGCACCCCCGCTCTCCCCCTACCCCGCGGCAGGAAGTGCCGACCACGACCGCCCGAGCCCACCGGCCCGCGCACGGATCAGTCGATGCCGAGGCGGTGCAGCCGGACGCCGCCGAGGCGGCCGTCGGCGGCGGTGGCGGTCATGTAGGTGTGGTGGGGTTGGCGGCGGCGGTCGGTGGGCGAGCCGGGGTTGAGCAGCCGCAGCCCGATTTCGGTCGTGCTGTCCCAGGGAATGTGGGAGTGTCCGAACACCAGCACGTCGGCGTCGGAGAAGCGTGCGGCGCACCGCTTCTCCCGGCCCTTGGCCTGGCCGGTCTCGTGCACGACGGCCAGGCGCAGCCCTTCCAACTCGACCCGTGCCACCTCGGGCAGCCGGGCGCGCAGTCCGGGACCGTCGTTGTTGCCGTAGACCCCCACCACCCGGCGCGCCCGCGCCTGCAGGTCCTCCAGCGAGGCCAGGTCGACCCAGTCCCCGGCGTGGATCACCACGTCGGCCTGCGCCGCCTGGTCACAGACCTCGGCGGGCAGCTCCCGTGCCCGGCGGGGGATGTGCGTGTCGGAGATGATCAGCAGCCGCATGTGCGCCCAGCTTAGGCGCAGGTGCCGGGGCCGCGCACGCAGCACCCGGCACCCGCACCCCGCGGGCGCGGAGAGGCGGTCACCCCCGGGGCCGCACCCACACGTGCCGCGGGTGGTGCATCATCCAGCTCCGCACCGGAGCGGCGGCCGCCGAAGGCTCGTCGAGCGCGAGGTCGGGAAAACGCTCGAACAGGCGCCGCAGCAGGACCTCCAGCTCCAGGCGGGCCAGCGGCGCCCCCAGGCACAGGTGCGGGCCGTGCCCGAAGGCGAGGTGTCCGCGCGTCTCGCGCCCGACGTCGAAGGCCTCCGCCTCATCCCAGGTCCGCTGGTCGAGCCCGGCCGCCGCATAGGCCAGCAGCAGCATCTCGCCCGCAGGGACGGTGACCCCGCCGAGCTCGGTCTCCCGGGTGGTGTAGACGGCCGGAAGGACACTCACCGAGGTGTAGCGCCGCAACACCTCCTCGACCGCCTGGCTCCAGCCCACGGTCCCCCCGGTGACCCGGGCCAGCTGGTCGGGGTGGGCCAGCAGGGCCCGGACGGCATTGGCGGCCGCGCCCATGGTCGTCTCGAATCCGGCGATGATGAGCAGGAACAGGTTCCCGCTCAGCTCTTCGTCCGAGAGGCGGTCCTCGCCGTGGGCGGTGACCAGTGCGCTGGTCAAGTCGTCGCCGGGAGCGGCGCGCTTGCGGGCGATCAGCCTGGCGATGAAGGCGTAGGCGTCGGCGTAGACGTCGCCGTCGCTCAGCTCGAACAGGCGGCGCGCGATGCCGCCCAGGAGCGGGGCGTCCTCGTCGTCGACGCCGAGCAGGCCGACCAGCACGCCCACGGTCAGCGGCCAGGTGACTTCGGCCTTGACGTCGACGCGGTCGCGGCCCTCCAGGGCCGAGAGCAGTTCGTCGGTCAGCTCCTCGACGCGCGGGCGCAGCGCCTCCACCCGCCGCCGGGTGAAGTGGGTCTGCAACGGGCGCCGAGAGCGGCTGTGGTCGGCGCCGTTCTTGGCCAGCAGGCTCTGCACGCCGGTCAGCAGGGTCAGCAGCGAGTCGGACACCTCGACTTCGCCGTCGCGCAGCGCCCGCCAGTTCTCGTCGGCCCTGCCGCGGACATAGGTCTCCCCGCGGTCGGCGAGGACGGTGCGCAGTTCGCGGTCGCGCGTGACGGCCAGGACGCTCAGTCCCTCCAGATCCACCCGAACAACCGGCCCAGCAGCGTTGAGCGCCCGTGCGGTGGCGTCGCGGTCGAGGTCGTCGGCGTCGATGCGGATTGCGGTTTCCACAGGGCTCCTTGCTGTAGGGGGTCGGCGGGGGTGTAGCGGACGCGCAGCGAATGGACGCCGGCGATCACGGCCGCCGGCGCGTCGTCGGCGGTGTCGTCGGCCAGAGCCATGTCCGGTAGGCGCTGGTCGAGGCGCTGCACGGCCTTCTCCGCCATGGTCAGGGCCAAATCGCGGCCCCGTTCGGGGCAGCCGTGCTCGCCGAGGCCGAAGATCAGGTAGGAGCGGTTGGTCTCCAGGTCCAGGCGCGGATCGCGCCGCATAGCGTGCTGGGCCGGGCCGAAGCCGAGCACGAGGCAGTCGCCGGCGGCCAGGCGGAAGCCGCCCAACTCCACCTCGCGGGTGGTGAAGCGCCCGATGAGGGTGTGCAGCGGCGGAGCTTCCCACAGCGAGGCGTTGATGGTCTCGCGGATCGTGCGCACGGAGTTGATCTGCAGGTAGCGGTTGCGCCGGACCAGCAGGAGCCGGATCGTCTGGGCGATGGCCTGGGCGACGGGCTCGTGGGCGGCGGCGATGAGGAAGGTCAGGTTGTCGCGGACCTCCTCGTCGTCGAGGCCGTGTCCGATCAGCGCGGAGACGAGGTCCTGGCCCGCCCGCTCGCGGCGCCGCGCGATCAGGTCGTCCATGTACCGCTGGACCTGTGCGTGGGCGTGGGCGGCGTCCTCGTCGTAGTTCCACACCCGCTGCATGGCCGTGCACACGGCCAGCCCTTCGTCCTCTTCCATGCCGAAGAGCCTGCACAGTACGAGCAGAGGCAGGATCCCGCTGTAGCGGGCCACGAGGTCCACGGCGCCGTCTGCGCAGAAGGAGTCGACGATGCGGTCGGCGACCGCGCCGATCTCGCCGACGACGTAGCGCTCGGACATCGTGGTCAGGGAGGCCACCAGCGCCCGCCGGTAGCGCTCGTGCTCGGGCCCGTCGACGCTCCAGATGTTGCGCCGCGGTGTGTAGATCGCGCGCAGCGGCGAGGTCGCCGGAATGCGCCCGTTGTTGAAGTCGCGCCAGTGACGGACCTCCCCGGCGAAGACGTCGGGGGTGTTCAGGACGGTGCGGTGCACTTCGGGGGTGAGCATGAGCCAGCCGGAGACCCCCTCCTCCAGGTAGACCGGCGCCAGCCCGCGGGGGTACTCCGCCAGCAGCCGGTCCCAGAGGCTTGCGGGGTCGCTGAACGCGTGGGGGTCGTCGAGCCGCAGGGGGGCTGCCGGGAACTGCCGTGGTTGTGTCATGGCGAGTATCGCTTCGGGTCGAGGGGACGGGTACGGGCGGCGCATGGTCGGGAGTACGCGGAGCGGGGCTGCGCGATCAAGCGGGGAAGGGCACGGTTCCGGTGCAAACGGGTCGCAGCCGCACCGCATCGGCGGGGGTGCCGGCACTCGGCGCGTCGGCGCTCGTGCCGCCGGTCGAGCAGGACATCGGACTCCAGAACAGGCAAATCCAGGCGAATACGTACTCGGAAAATCGCCGCGTTTTCCGGCGCCGCCTCCGCGAAGGCGACCATACCGCAGCGCTCCCTCGGGCACCACCGGTGAAATTCCGGCACCGGCGCCTCGCGGAGTGGCGTGGAAACGAATCGAGAAAACGGCCGACGTGGAGCGTTAAGCCCCGCGTCGGAGCGGTTCCGCCCTACCGGATCAGCCGAAGCCATGCGCAGCGATTTCTCCCTGCGAGGCGAAGTAACACCGAACGGGATTCACCTTTCGGGTACGGAACCGCGCCTAGCGGATCGGAATTCCGGTGCCGCGAAATCCGTTTTCAACATAGCCGAGGAACGGCCTCTGACCTCGCAATTCCGCGGCGAACGCGGCCACTTCGCCCGGTTCCGCCCCGCTTGGGGAAGCCCCGTCACTGCATCGGCGCCACCCGCGGCCGGCGCGGCCTCCGCACCGACACGTGCACCGCGCGGCGACGGCGGCTTCGACCCTCGTACCCGGCGGCGCGCCGCGCCTGCGCCCACAGTCGGGCATTGACGGGCGCCCTAGGCCCGACGCAACATACATAGCGTGTCGGCCCGGTGATCCCGATGCTATGGGAGCGCTCCCATAGCCGGGGGTCGTTGCCGGGACGATGCGTGCGAGGCCGCTGACCGGTGCCGGAGAAAGGCCGCACATGCCACATCCCCCATCCCCCTACGCTTCTTCCCCGCCCACACCTCCGCCGCGGCGACGCTCGGCCGCCCGCCGGCGGGTGACCGCGGCGGCCGCCTGCGCCGCGCTGGCCGCCGGCCTGCTGGCGTCGCCGACTGCCACCGGAACGGCCGACGCCGCTCCGGACTTCAACTACGCCGAGGCGCTGCAGAAGTCGATGTTCTTCTACGAGGCCCAGCGCTCCGGCGAACTGCCCGAGGACAATCGCGTCAGCTGGCGCGGCGACTCCGCCCTGCAGGACGGCTCCGACGTGGGCCTGGACCTCACCGGCGGCTGGTACGACGCGGGCGACCACGTCAAGTTCGGGCTGCCCATGGCCTTCACCACCACCATGCTGGCCTGGGGCGCCGTGGAGAACCCCGGCGGCTACACGTCATCCGGCCAGATGCGCTACCTCAAAGACAACCTGCGCTGGGTCAACGACTACTTCATCAAGGCGCATCCGGAGCCGAACGTGCTCTACGCCCAGGTCGGCGACGGCGACGCCGACCACAAGTGGTGGGGCCCGGCCGAGGTCATGCCGATGGAGCGTCCGGCCTACAAGGTCGACCCCTCCTGCCCCGGCACCGAGGTGGCCGGGGAGACCGCCGCCGCCATGGCGGCGTCCTCTCTGGTCTTCGCCGAGGACGATCCGGACTACGCCGCCACGCTGGTGCGCCACGCCGAGCAGCTCTACGACTTCGCCGACACCCACCGCGGCGACTACTCCGACTGCGTACCCGCCGGGAGCTTCTACGACTCCCACTCCGGCTACCAGGACGAGATCGTCTGGGGCGCCTACTGGCTCTACCGCGCTACAGGCGACGAATCCTACCTGGACAAGGCCGAGACCGAGTACGACAATCTGTCCACCGAGCCGCAGACCGACACCCGGAGCTACCGCTGGACCATCGCCTGGGACGACAAGTCCTACGGCGTCTACGCCCTGCTGGCGATGGAGACCGGGAAGCAGCGCTACATCGACGACGCCAACCGGTGGCTGGACTACTGGACCGTCGGCGTGAACGGCGACCGGGTGCCGACATCCCCAGGCGGTCAGGCCGTGCTCGACACCTGGGGGTCGCTGCGCTACGCGGCGAACACCGCGTTCGTCGCACTGGCCTACTCGGACTGGCTGGACCAGGGCACCCGAAAGCAGCGCTACCACGACTTCGGCGTGCGCCAGATCGACTACGCGCTCGGCGACAACCCGCGCGACTCCAGCTACGTCGTCGGCTTCGGTGCCGACCCGCCCGTCAATCCGCACCACCGGACGGCGCACGGCTCGTGGCTGGACGACATCACCGCGCCCGAGGACAACCGCCACGTCCTCTACGGCGCGCTCGTGGGCGGCCCGGACTCCCCCGACGACGCCTACACCGACGACCGGCAGGACTACGTCGCCAACGAGGTCGCCACGGACTACAACGCGGGATTCTCCAGCGCCCTGGCCGCGCTCGTCGCCGACTACGGCGGTACCCCGCTGGCCGACTTCCCCGTCCCCGAGGAACCGGAAGGACCCGAGATCTACGTCGAGGCCGCGCTCAACCAGCCCGGCACGACGTTCACCGAGATCAAGGCGATGATCCGGAACAAGTCGGGGTACCCGGCCCGCATGCTCGACGAGGGCACGTTCCGGTACTGGTTCACCCTCGACGAGGGGGTCGACCCGGCCGCGATCGAGGTGACCTCCGCCTACAACCAGTGCGCCGACCCGGGCGGCGCCCGGCAGGCCGAAGGCGATCTGTACTACGTCGAGATCGACTGCACCGGCCAGGAGATCTACCCGGGCGGTCAGTCCGAGTGGCGCCGCGAGGTGCAGTTCCGCATCGCCGGCGGCGAGCACTGGGACCCCTCGAACGACTGGTCCTACCAGGGCGTCGGCGAGGAACTGGCTCGGGCCGAGAACATCGTGCTCTACGACGCCGGAGAACGCGTGTGGGGCACGGCCCCGGACGGCGGTGGAGACGACGGCGATGACGGCGACGGGGACGGCACCCCCGACACCGAGGCGCCCTCGGCTCCGGGCGGGCTCACGGCCGACGCGGCCACCGCCGGCAGCGTCTCGCTGAGCTGGCAGCCCGCCTCCGACGACACCGGCGTGGCCGAGTACACCGTGCACGCCTCGGCCGACGGCTCCGGCGAGCCGGTGGCCACCGTGGACGGCGCTCAGGCGACCGTCACCGGGCTGGAGCCCGATACCGAGTACACCTTCACCGTGCGCGCCCGCGACGCGGCCGGCAACACCTCGCCGAGTTCCGCGCCGGTCACGGCCGCCACCTCGGCGGAACCGGAGGCGGGACCGCTGGCGGCGCTGTACCGGGCGAGCGGCTCCGACCCCTCGGACAGCCAGATCCGGGCGCACCTGGCGGTGCAGAACACCGGCGACGCCCCGGTCGACCTGGGCCGGGTGAGCCTGCGGTACTGGTTCACCCGCGACGGCGGTTCCGCGGCGGAACTGGAGTCGCACTGCGACTGGGCGCAGCTGGGGTGCGGCGGTATCGCCCGCACCATCGGCGACGCACCCGCGGTGCCCGGCGCGGACACGTACCTGGAACTGTCCTTCGACGGCGGAACGCTCGAACCGGGCGGTTCGACCGGGCCGATCCAGATCCGGCTGAACCGGTCGAACTGGCAGGCGTTCGACGAGTCCGACGACCACTCCTACGACGGATCGGCCGCCTCGTTCACCGAGAACCCGAACGTCACCGTCTACGTCGACGGCGAGCCGGTCTGGGGCGCCGAACCGGCTGCCTGAGGCACCGCCGCAACCGGGCCGCCCCGCTCCCGCTCCTGCGGGACAGCGGGGCGGCCCGTGCCGTGCGGTGGCGGCGTCCGGCGGAAGCGCACCGCCGCGACGGTGCCGGGCCCCGTCGGTGGCGGGCGCCCGCTCGCACCCGGCCGCGGCCACATGCGGCCCCGGAGGGGGCCTGTACGAGCGCGACGGTCGGCCCGGTGAGCACCGGAGAAGCACGGCCGCGTCACTGCGGGCGCCTCCATGCGGCGAAAACCAGTTGACCTCAAGCTAACTTGAAGTCCTAGTGTCGGCGGTGCCGCTGGAGCGGGGAAGCCCGCGACCGCTCCGGCGCCCTCGACAGCCGCCGACGCAGAAGACCAGGTGATCGACCGTGAGCATGGAAGTCAGCGCGTGGACGTCGATGTACCACGCCGTCCACGCCCAGCGCGACCGCCGCCCGTTCTCCGCGGCGACCCTGCGCCGCATCGGCCGCTTCGCCCGGCCGCACCGGCGGGCGCTGGTGACGTTCGTGGTACTCAGCAGCGTCACCGCCGCGCTGGCGGTGGCGACGCCGCTGCTGGCCGGTCGCGTCGTGGACGCGATCATCGAGTCCGCGCCGCTGAGCACGGTGGTGTCCATCGCCGCGGTGATCGCGGCCATCGCACTGGCCGAGGCCGGCCTGGGCCTGCTCGCGCGCTGGTTCTCCGCCCGCATCGGGGAGGGCCTGATCCTGGACCTGCGCTCGGCCGTCTACGACCACGTGCAGCGCATGCCCATCGCGTTCTTCACCCGCACGCGCACCGGCGCGCTGGTCAGCCGCCTGAACAACGACGTCATCGGCGCCCAGCGCGCGTTCTCCGACACCCTCTCGGGTGTAGTGGGCAACCTCGTCACCCTGGCGCTGACGCTGGTGGCGATGTTCGCCCTCTCCTGGCAGATCACCCTGGTCTCGCTACTGCTGCTGCCGCTGTTCGTGCTACCGGCGCGGCGCATGGGCACCCGGCTGGCCCGGCTGGAGCGGGAGGCCGCCGACCACGACGCGGCGATGGGCACGCAGATGACCGAGCGCTTCTCCGCGGGCGGGGCGACTCTGGTCAAGCTGTTCGGCCGCCCCGAACAGGAGTCCACCGAGTTCCGGACGCGAGCACGGCGGGTCCGCGACATCGGCGTGCGCACCGCGATGGTGCAGACGATCTTCATGACCGCGCTGACCCTGGTCTCGGCGCTGGCGCTCGCCTTCGTCTACGGGATCGGCGGGTTCCTCGCGCTGCGGGGCACGCTGGAGGCGGGCGCGGTGGTGTCGCTCGCGCTGCTGCTCACCCGGCTGTACGCGCCGCTGACCGAATTGGCGGGCGCGCGGGTGGAGGTCATGAGCGCCCTGGTCAGCTTCGAGCGGGTCTTCGAAGTGCTCGACCTGGATCCGATGATCGCCGAGCGCCCCGATGCCGTCGCGGTGCCCGAGGGCGCGGTCGGGGTGGAGTTCGACCGGGTCTCCTTCGCCTACCCCAGCGCCGACAAGGTGTCGCTGGCCTCGCTGGAGGAGATCACCGCACTGGACACCCGCGGCGGCGAGCCGGTGCTGCACGATGTGTCCTTCCGCGCCGAACCCGGCCAGACCGTGGCGCTGGTGGGCTCCTCCGGCGCGGGCAAGTCCACGATCGCCTCGCTGCTGCCGCGCCTCTACGACGCCGACGGCGGAGCGGTGCGCCTGGGCGGTGTGGACGTGCGCGACCTGTCGTCGGCCTCCATCCGCGCCACGCTCGGCATGGTCACCCAGGACGGGCACCTCTTCCACGACACGGTGCGGGCCAACCTGCTGCTCGCCCGGCCCGAGGCCGACGACGCCGAACTGTGGGACGCGCTGCGCCGCGCCCGGCTGGACGGGCTCGTGGCGGAGCTGCCGCAGGGGCTGGAGACGGTCGTCGGCGAGCGCGGCTACCGCTTCTCCGGCGGGGAGCGCCAGCGGCTGACCATCGCGCGCCTGCTGCTGGCCCGGCCGCGGGTGGTGATCCTGGACGAGGCCACGGCCCACCTGGACTCCACTTCGGAGGCGGCCGTGCAGGAGGCGCTGGCGGAGGCGCTGGCCGACCGGACCGCGGTGGTCATCGCCCACCGGCTCTCCACTGTGCGCGCCGCGGACCAGATCCTGGTGGTGGAGGCCGGCCGAATCGTCGAGCGCGGCAGCCACGAGGACCTGCTCGCCGCGGGAGGGCGCTATCAGGTGCTCTACCGCACCCAGTTCGCCGACTCCGCCGGCGACGGGGCGGCGGACGCGGACGGCGGCGTCCTCGCCGCGCACGGACGCGAAGACGCCGAAGCCGTCAGCTGATCGTCGCAGGCGGTGGGCGCCCCGGGCCGCGGGCACAGCGGCGGCCGGTGCGCAGTGGCGGGTGGCGGGTTCAGCCCTGCCCCTCCGGCTCCTCCGCGCCGGTGTAGAAGGCCGTGGTGCGCTCGGCCGCGCCGTGGGCCGCCGCCTCGTCGGTTCCGAACTCGACGCTGGCCTGGCGCCAGCGTTCGCTGCTCAGCTCCACGAAGCGCCGGCCCTCGGCGGAGCCCGTCCACCGCTCGGCTTCCGCAGGGTCGGCGGCTTCGCCGGTGGCGAGGTGCTCGGCCAGCCCGCTCAGCGCCATGTCCCAGCCCACGCCTACCGCGCCCGGACCGAACCGCTCCCACGTGTCGTCGTCGACGTGGGCGATGTGCACCAGTTCCAGGCGGGTGCCGGTGGGTTCGGCGGCCAGGCTGACCTCGATCCAGCTGACCTGGCCGCCGAACTCCCAACTGGCGGTGAAGGAGGTGGGCGCGTCGCAGCTGCCGATGGTGCCGCCCGCGTTGCCCTCCAACCGGTAATGGCCGCCTTCGCGCAGGTCCCCCGATACCGGCAGGAACCAGCGCGGAATGCGCTCGGGGTTGGTCAACGCGTCCCAGACGTCCTGGACGGACGCATCGTAGGTCTGGCCGATTGTCAGCACCCGGGCCTCGCCGGTTTCCAGCATGCGCGTGCCCAGACGCCGGCGAACGGTACTGATCTGGTGGTCTACGTCGATCACGGTGGTCTCCTTACGAGCCGGCTGGCATCAGTCGGGCTCGCCGGTCGACCCCAACCCCTGCCGGATGACCGCACCGGAGGTGGACTCACCCTCGGCGAGAAGTTCGGGGATCCGGCGGCGCACGGGGTCGCCGACCACGTCGAACGCGTTCCTTTCCCCAATCTACGACCGCGGCTCGGATAGGCAAGCGTTTCGTGACCCGTGTCCGGTCGGCTCGGCCGAGCCGACCGCATACCGCCACCACCCGGTGCCCGACCCCTCCAGCCAGGTACTACAGTCTGTCGTATGCGTGGTCTCCCAGCTCCGGCACCTTACACGGCCGAGGACATCCAACTGCTCAACCTTCCCCTCTGGGCGTGGCAGATCGCGCTGGCCGTGCTCGGGATCGCCGTACTGGCGCTGCTGGCCCGCACCGTGTGGCGGCCCGACACCGCCGCGCTGCGCTGGTGGGGGCTGGGCAACATCGTGGTCAACGTCGGCATCGCGGTGACCGGGGCGACCGTGCGGGTGACCCAGTCGGGACTGGGCTGCTCGGAGTGGCCCCGCTGCACCGAGGAGAGCTTCGTCCCCGTCGACACCGGGCACAGCGCCATCAACGCCGCGATCGAGTTCGGCAACCGCACGCTGACTTTCCTGGTGCTGGCCGTGGGCGTCATCGTCTTCGTCGCCACGCTGCGCCTGCGGCCGCGCCGCCGCGACCTGCTCGTCTACGCGACGATCATTCCCCTCGGCGTCCTGGGGCAGGCCGTCGTCGGCGGCATCACCGTGTGGAGCGGCCTCCACCCCGCCTCGGTAGCGGCGCATTTCCTGCTGTCGATGCTCGTCGTGATCGTGGCCGTGGCCTACTACGTGCGCTGCCGGGAGCCCCGCGGGCGGCTGCGCCCGACGGCGCCGCGGCCGGTGCGGCTGCTGGCCACCGCGCTGGTGCCGCTCGGGTTCGCCCTGCTCGTGGCCGGGACCGTGGTCACCGGAACCGGCCCGCACGGCGGCGACGCCGAGGCCCAGCGCTGGTCCTTCGACATGGTCACCGTGGCCCGCGTGCATTCCGCACTGGCCTGGGCGGTACTGCTGGGCTCGGCGGTGCTGGCGGCGGCCACCGCGCTGCGTCCCGCGCCCGCCGCGCTGCGCACGGCCGCCTGGCTGCTGCTGGCGGCCGTGCTCGGCCAGGGCGTCGTGGGCTACACCCAGTACCTGCTCGGCCTGCCCGAATGGCTGGTCGTGCTGCACGTGCTGGGTTCGGGCCTGGTGTGGGTGGCCATCCTGCGCACCTACTTCGCCACCGCCGAACGGGTCCCGCTCACCAGCGCGGCGGCTGCCCCGGCTGCTGGGGAGGGTTCGGCGGCTGCCCGGGAGTAGCCGGCGACGCGCCGCCGGGAGTGCCCGGCGCCGGAGGAGGCTGCTGGGCGGCGCGCTGCTGCTGGGCCTGGGCGATCACGTGGGCGAAGTCGGCGCGCTGCAGGAATCCGGAATCGGTCACCGCGGGCGCCCAGGCCGGCGCGACCGGCTGCTGCATCCGGCCGAGGAAGGTGGTGCGCGCCGCGTGCATCAGCGCGAGGAAGCTGTCCCGCCGCTCCTCCCACGCGGGCCGGGCGACTCCGCGGGCCAGGCGCTGGTGCAGCAACGCAAGCTCGGTTGCGGCGAGCTGGTAGTCCTGCATGGCCTTGCGCCCGCTCTGGCCCGCGTTGCGCTGGGCCCATGTGCGCGCCTGCCGGCGGCCCGGTATGGAGCTGAGCATCCGCACGTCCGCCGGGGTCACCAGGCCGGTCGGCACGTAAGGCGGCAGGAAGTGCGCGATCGCGGCCACCTGGCGGCGGCGGTCCTGAGCGGCCAGCACGATGATCGACACCAGTACGAAGAACAGCACCAGGTAGGCGACGCCGAAACCGATCCAGCCGAACGCGGTGGAGGCGTTCCACAGCCCGTGCAGCACCACCGCGCCCAACCAGCCCAGCACAGGCGCGAACAGCCGCCCGCCGCCGCGGTTGATGGCGGCGTAGGCGACGCCGATACCGATCATCGCGGTGTAGAGCGGGTGGCCGAACGGGGAGATCAGGCCGCGCAGCACGAAGGTGAAGCCCAGCCCGAACGCGCCCTCGCTCAAGTAGGAGCTGAGGAAGTAGAGGATGTTCTCGGTGAAGGCGAAGCCGGTGGCGACCATCGCCCCGTAGATGACGCCGTCGGTCAGCGAGTCGATCTCGTAGCGGCGCCGCCACAGCAGGATGAGCAGGACCGCGCCCTTGGCGCTCTCCTCCACCAGCGGAGCGCCCACCGCCGTCGAGATGAAGTCGCCCATCGACTGCCCGAACACCGGCACCGCTACCAACTGCATGCCCGCCGTGTTGAGGATGAAGGAGACCACCACGGCGACCCCCGCACCCCACAGGAACGCGAAGATCAGCACCAGGCCCGGCTCCGGTTCGAGCCGGTCCAGCGTCAGGATGAGGGGCACCAGGATCGCCACCGGGATGATCGCGGCGAACAGGCTGATCAAAAACCCCACGACACCGGCGACGCCGCCGCCGGCCAGGCCCGACCACAGCAGGTAGGCGAACATGGCCAGCATGCAGAGCACGCTGACGACGATTCCGATGGTGAGTCCCACGGAGCGGCGGCCGGGCTTGCGCCCCTCCAGGATGGCTTTGGCGTCTAGTGCGGGCATGGCCTCTGATCGTAGTGGTTGGCGCCGGTGCGCTGGAATCACGGAACGCTCGGTCGTCTGCGGAATCGCCGCTGTACGGGGGGTTGCTCCCAGTGCGGCAGGCGGCGGCCACTACCGGCCACCGCCTGCGGTTGACGGCTGCGGGGCCGTGCGGGCCTCAGCCCAGCAGTCCGGCGAGCAGCGGGTCGACGGTCACGGCGCAGAAGAGGAGCGCGAGGTAGGCGTTGGACAGATGGAAGAAGCCCATCGTCGGCAGCCTCGCACCCGTGGCACCCGCGCGAACCCGCGCCAGCAGGCGGTGGGCCTGCACGAGCAGCAGCGCTCCCAGCACCAGGGCCACCGCCGGGTAGAGCAGCGTCGTCTGGGCGACGGGCCACAGCAGCAGCGACGTCACCACCGTCGCCCAGCTGTAGAGCACGCACTCCAGCAGCACCCGGCGCTCGGTGGCCACCACCGGCAGCATCGGCACCTTGGCGGCCGCGTAGTCCTCGCGGTAGCGCATGGCCAGCGCCCAGGTGTGCGGCGGGGTCCAGAAGAACACCACCAGGAACAGCACGAAGGGCGCCCAGTCCAGCCGGTCGGTGATCGCGCTCCAGCCGATCAGCACCGGCATGCATCCGGCGATGCCGCCCCACACCACGTTCTGCGCGGTGCGCCGCTTGAGCAGCATGGTGTAGACGAAAATGTAGAACAGGATCGCGAAGGCCGACAGGGCCGCCGAGAGCAGGTTGACCAGCAGCGCGAACCCGGCGGTGGAGCCGATCGCCAGCACCAGCCCGTAGATCATCGCCCCGCGCGGCGTGACGCGGGCCATCGCGACCGGCCGGCGCCGGGTGCGGCGCATCTCCTGGTCGATGTCGCGGTCGAGGAAGCAGTTGATCGCGTTCGCGCTGGCCGCCGACATGGTGCCGAAGACCAGGGTGGCCACGGCGGTACCCAGCGGCGGGACCCCCGAGGCCGCGACGAACATCACCGGAATGGTGGTGATCAGCAGCAGTTCGATGACGCGCGGCTTGGACAGGGCGGCGTAGGCCCGCACACCGGCCATGAACGCCGCGCCGGCGGAGCCGGGGGGTCGGGCGGAGTCCTCCTCGGCCGCGGGGTTCGCCGAGGCGGGGCCGCTGTGCGGCGCCTGGTGTGGGGAACCGTCCGTCAGCGCCATCAGTACCGCCGCGCGGTCGGCCCGGCCCCGGGCACCGTGGATTCGGGGGACTTCCGCATTCCGGACACTGACACGCTCAACCTCAACGGAACTCGGGGGTCTGCTCTGCTCGCCACAGCGGGGACCTGTCCGTACCGGCGGGAGCACCGCTTTCGAGGACAACCCCGTCAACGACATACTGTAGTACTTGCCGCGGGCGCCTTCCGACGGGGTGCCCCATGCGCCGGGCCTGCCCGAACAGCTCCGCCGGGCCGTCCGGACCGGCGCGCCGCGGCGGCGCCGGTCCGCACCGCAGTGTGGATGCAGGGTCGCACACCCGGCACCGCTGCGCACAGCCGCCACGCACTCCGGAACCGGCCGCGACCTGCGGACACCCGCGATGAGACGTGTCGGACATAGGCCCCGGAGCCGGGGGGCGATAGGCTCGCCTACGGTCGCACGTGCCACCTCCGGCGGACGTATCCCGGTCCCCGCCCGGGCCGCCGCGCGGTGCCGTCGGCCCGGCGGCCCCTCCCTCGACGCCTGTGCGCCGGCACCCGCGGGATCAGGCCACCGCGACCCTGGACCAACCACATTCGCGACCCCGGGCGACGCCTGCCCGGGTCCGCGGGATGCGCGAAAGGAGCCCTGAGCCCGCGTGAAGAACGACACCTCGAAGTCCCTTGAGTGGTCGGAGCAGGACCGGCGCGCGGTCGACGCGGTCCGCGCCCTCGCAATGGACGCGGTCGAGGAGGCGGGCTCCGGCCACCCCGGCACCGCGATGAGCCTCGCTCCGGCGGCCTACCTGCTGTTCCAGAAGATCATGCGGCACGACCCCGGCGAGCCCTCCTGGGTCGGCCGCGACCGCTTCGTACTCTCCTGCGGCCACTCCAGCCTCACCCTCTACATCCAGCTCTACCTGGCCGGCTACGGCCTGACCCTGGACGAGCTGAAGCGGCTGCGCCAGTGGGACAGCCTCACCCCCGGCCACCCCGAGGTCGGCCACACACCCGGCGTCGAGACCACCACCGGCCCGCTGGGCCAGGGCATCGGCAACGCCGTCGGCATGGCCATGGCGGCGCGCCGCGAGCGCGGGCTGTTCGACCCCGAGTCGGCGCCGGGCGACAGCCCCTTCGACCACCACGTCTACGCCGTCTGCTCCGACGGCGACGTCCAGGAGGGCGTCAGCCACGAGGCCAGTGCGCTGGCGGGCACCCAGAAGCTGGGCAACCTGGTCCTGATCTACGACGACAACCACATCTCCATCGAGGACGACACCCAGATCGCGTTCTCCGAGGACGTCTCGGCCCGCTACACCGCCTACGGCTGGCACGTCCAGGAGGTCGACTGGATGGCCGGCGGCTCCTACCGGGAGGACGTGGAGGCGCTGCACCGGGCGGTACAGGCCGCCCGTGCCGAGACGGAGCGCCCCTCGTTCATCCGGCTGCGCACCATCATCGGCTGGCCCTCCCCCAACAAGCAGAACACCGGCGCGGTCCACGGCGCGGCGATGGGCGCCGACGAGGTCGCCGCCACCAAGCGGGAACTGGGCCTGGACCCGGCACTGACCTTCCACGTGCCCGAGGACGTGCTGGAGCACACCCGCGGCGCCGTGGAGCGCGGCCGCGCGGCGCGCACCGAGTGGGAGCGGTCCCTCGCCGACTGGCGCGGCGCCGCCGGCGAACGCGCCGAGCTGTTCGACCGGCTGCAGGCGGGCCGACTGCCCGAGGACTGGGAGAAGGCGCTGCCGGTCTTCGACGCCGACGAGAAGGGCGTCGCCACCCGCAAGGCCAGCGGCGAGGTGCTCAGCGCCATCGCGCCGGTGCTGCCGGAGCTGTGGGGCGGCTCGGCCGACCTGGCCGGATCCAACAACACCACCCCCAAGGGCGAGCCGTCCTTCATCCCGGAGGAGTACTCGACCAAGGCGTTCTCGGGCAACCGCTTCGGCAGGGTGCTGCACTTCGGCATCCGCGAGCACGGCATGGGCTCGATCCTGAACGGCATCGCGCTGCACGGCCCCACCCGCCCCTACGGCGGGACGTTCCTGGTCTTCAGCGACTACATGCGCCCGGCCGTGCGCCTGGCCGCGCTGATGGGCCTGCCGGTCACCTACGTGTGGACCCACGACTCCATCGGGCTGGGCGAGGACGGCCCCACCCACCAGCCGGTGGAGCAGCTGTGGGCGCTGCGCGCCATCCCCGGACTGGACGTGGTGCGCCCGGCCGACGCCAACGAGACCGCGGTGGCCTGGCGCAAGATCCTGACCGACGCCGAGCGCCCCACCGCGCTGGCGCTGACCCGGCAGAACGTGCCCACGCTGGACCGGGGCGAACTGGCGCCGGCGGAGAACGCGACCAAGGGCGGCTACATCCTGGCCGAGGCCGGAACCGGCCGGCCCGAGGCGCTGATCATCGCCACCGGCAGCGAGGTCGCGATCGCGCTGAAGGCACGCGAGACCCTGGAGGAGTCGGGCACGCCCACGCGCGTCGTCTCGATGCCCAGTGTCGAGTGGTTCCGCGCGCAGGACGCCGCCTACCGCAACAGCGTGCTGCCGCCTGCCGTGCAGGCGCGGGTCTCCGTGGAGGCGGGGGTCGCGCTGGGCTGGCACGAGTTCATCGGCCCTGCGGGCGAGCCCGTCAGCCTGGAGCACTTCGGCGCCTCTGCGCCCTACACCACCCTTTACGAGCAGTTCGGTCTGACGCCTGAGCGGGTAGTGGCAGCGGTGCACGCCAGCGTCGCCAAGCTCGGCGGCGAGCAGGGCTCGACCACCGGGAATTGATTCCGCGGGGAAGGACTTTCCGGGGTGGGGCCCACAGGACGCAGGGCCCCTCCCCGCGCGCCCCGCGCGGCGCACACAGCCACCGCTGACGGGCGGGCCACCGCAACGAGGAAGAGTGAAGCACCATGACGAACCCACTGCAGACACTCTCAGCCGAGGGCGTGGCCGTCTGGCTGGACGACCTCAGCCGGGACCGGCTGCGCTCAGGCGATCTCCACCGGCTCATCACCGAACGCAGCCTCGTCGGAGTCACCTCCAACCCGACCATCTTCGACAAGGCCCTCAAGGAGAGCGACGCCTACGACGACCAGTTGCGCGACCTCGCGCGGCGCGAGGTGTCGGTCGACGAGGCCGTGCGCTCCATCACCGGCTACGACATCCGCTGGGCCGCCGACGTGCTGCGCCCCACCTACGAGTCGACCGGCCGGATCGACGGCCGCGTCTCGCTGGAGGTGGACCCGCGCCTGGCCCGCGAGACCGAGCGGACCGTAGCCGAGGCGCTGCACCTGTGGTGGCTGGTCGACCGCCCCAACGTCTTCATCAAGATCCCGGCCACCGCCGAGGGCCTGCCGGCGATCACGCAGGCGCTGGCGCAGGGTGTGAGCGTCAACGTGACGCTGATCTTCTCGCTGGACCGCTACCGCGCAGTCATGGACGCGTTCATGGCCGGGCTGGAGAAGGCCCGCGAGAACGGCCACGACATCTCCCGCATCCAGTCGGTGGCGTCGTTCTTCGTCAGCCGGGTCGACGCCGAGGTCGACAAGCGGCTGGAGAAGATCGGCACCGACGAGGCCGACGCGCTCAAGGGCCGCGCGGCCATCGCCAATGCCCGCCTGGCCTACGAGACCTACGAGGAGGCGTTCTCCTCCGAGCGGTGGAAGACGCTGGCCGCGGCGGGCGCCGCCCCGCAGCGCCCGCTGTGGGCGTCGACGGGGGTCAAGGACCCCTCCTACGACGACACCCGCTACGTCACCCAGCTGGTGGCACCCGGCACGGTCAACACCATGCCCGAGGCCACGCTGGAGGCGACCGCCGACCACGCCGACATCACCGGTGACACGGTGCGCGGCAACTACCCCCAGGCCCGCGAGGACCTGGAGGCGATCAAGAAGCTGGGCATCGACTACGACGACGTGACCTCCACCCTGGAGGACGAGGGCGTCGACAAGTTCGCCAAGTCCTGGGAGGGCCTGCTCGCGCGGGTCTCCGAGCAGCTCGGCCGGCAGAGCTGAGGCCGAGCGGGGCGCGGTCTCGGCCGCGCCACGCACGGGCGCCCCGGCGGGTGCCGGGCGGCACCCGCCGGACAGGCATCCGGCGCACAGCAGGCCCGGCCCTGCGGGCGGCCGCCGGCACACGGGCCGCCGCTGCGGCGCACAGCCACCACGACGACACGGGAGTCGACGTTGAAAGAACCGGTGATGCCGGGAGCGATCCCGAACCCGTTGCGCAGTGAACTGGACCGCCGGCTGCCCCGCATCGCCGGCCCCAGTGTGCTCGTACTGTTCGGTGTGACGGGCGACCTCGCCCAGAAGAAGCTGCTCCCCGCGATCTACGACCTGGCCAACCGCGGCATGCTGCCCCCCGGCTTCGGCCTGGTGGGTTTCGCCCGCCGCGACTGGGCCGACCAGGACTTCGCGGAGCAGGCCCACAAAGCGGTGCGCGAGAACGCCCGCACCCCCTTCCGCGAGGACGTGTGGCGCCAACTCAGCGAAGGGCTGCGGTTCGTGGCCGGCGAACTGCACGACGACGCCGCGTTCGACGAACTGGCCCGCACGGTGCGCCAACTGGACGCCGACCGCGGCACCGGCGGCAATTACGCGTTCTACCTGTCGCTGCCGCCCAAGCTGTTCCCGACCGTGGTCAAGCAGCTCAAGCGCGCCGACCTCGCCGAGTCCGAGGACAGCGCCTGGCGGCGCGTCATCATCGAGAAGCCCTTCGGCCACGACCTGGAGAGCGCCCAGGAGCTCAACGCGGTCGTCGACGACGTCTTCCCACCCCACTCGGTGTTCCGCATCGACCACTACCTGGGCAAGGAGACCGTCCAGAACATCATGGCGCTGCGGTTCGCCAACACGCTCTTCGAGCCGCTGTGGAACCGCAACTACGTCGACCACGTGCAGATCACCATGGCCGAGGACATCGGCGTCGGCGGCCGCGCCGGCTACTACGACGGCATCGGGGCCGCCCGCGACGTCATCCAGAACCACCTGCTGCAACTGCTTGCGCTGGTGGCCATGGAGGAGCCGGTGACCTTCAGCGCCGACGCCATCCGCGCCGAGAAGGAGAAGGTGCTCTCGGCGGTGGAGCTGCCCGCCGACCTGGCCGCCGGCACGGCGCGCGGGCAGTACGCCGCGGGTTGGCAGGGCGGCGAGCACGTCGCCGGCTACCTGGAGGAAGAGGGCATCCCCGCCGACTCCGCCACCGAGACCTACGCGGCGATGAAGCTCGGCGTGAGCAGCCGGCGGTGGGCGGGCGTGCCGTTCTACCTGCGCACCGGAAAGCGGCTGGGCAGGCGGGTCACCGAGGTGGCGCTGGTGTTCCAGCGGGCGCCGCACCAGGTGTTCAGCTCCGTCGACGTCGAGGACCTCGGGCAGAACGCCCTCGTCCTGCGCATCCAGCCCGACGAGGGCGTGACGCTGCGGTTCGGGTCCAAGGTGCCGGGCGCGGCGATGGAGGTCCGCGACGTCACGATGGACTTCGCCTACGGCCAGTCCTTCACCGAGGCCAGCCCGGAGGCCTACGAGCGCCTCATCCTCGACGTGCTGATCGGCGACCCGCCGCTGTTCCCCCGCCAGGAGGAGGTCGAGCTGTCCTGGAAGATCCTCGACCCGGTCGAGGAGTTCTGGGCCAAGGAGGGCCGTCCCGAGCAGTACGGCTCGGGCACCTGGGGGCCGGCGTCGGCCCACGAGCTGCTCGCGCGCGACGGCCGCGGGTGGAGGCGGCCGTGACCGGCCCGGCCGCCCAGTGCGCGGCCCCCACCCGCCGCCCGCACCTTCGCACGCCCCGAGGAAGGCGACACCGATGACGCTGTACCTGCCGCGCACCACCACCTCCGAGATCACCGAAGCGCTGACGGCCGAGCGGCACAGCATCGGCGGCGGCGCACTGAACATGGTGCTGACGCTGATCGTGGTCACCGACGAGGCCGACCACTACGACGCCGTGCGGGCCGCCACCGAGGCGGGTCGCGAGCACCCCTCGCGCATCCTCGCGCTGATCCGCCGCGACCCGCAGGCCGAGCCCTACATCGACGCCGAGATCCGCCGCCCCGGCACATCGGGGCCCGGCGAGGCCGTCCTGCTGCGCCTCTACGGCGCTCTGGGCGAGCACCCGGGGTCGGTGGTGACGCCGCTGCTGGTACCCGACACGCCCGTCGTGGCCTGGTGGCCGGGCACCGGACCGGAGCACCCGGCCGCCGACCCGGTCGGGCGACTGGCCCACCGCCGCATCACCGACGCGCTGCGCGCCGCCGACCCGGTCGCCGACCTGCTCGGCCGCATCCGCAACTACGAACCCGGCGACACCGACCTGACCTGGACGCGGCTGACCCCGTGGCGCTCCCTGCTGGCCAGCACGATGGACCAGCCCTGCGGCTGGGTGGAGTCCGCCGAGGTCGCCGGCGAGGACCACTATCCCAGCGCCGACCTGCTGGCCGCCTGGCTGTCCGAGCAGTTGGACGTGCAAGCGGAGCGCATCCTGTCCAACGGGCCGGGTATCACCGGCGCCCGGCTGATCACCGAGGAGGGCGACATCTCCCTGCAGCGCAAGGACGGCCGGGTCGCCACCCTCTCGCGGTTCGACCAGCCGACCCAGTCGGTGGCCCTCGCCCGCCGCCGGGCTGCGGAATCGCTGGCCGAGGAGCTGCGGCGGCTGGACGCCGACGAGATGTACGAGCGCACCGCCAAGCACATGGCCCGCAAGCTGGACCGCGCCGAGGAGCCGGTATGAGCGCCCCCAGCGCGGTCGTGCACCACGACTCCTCACTGCTGGCCAAGGCGACCGCGGCGCGCGCCGTCACGCGCCTGGTCGACGCGCAGTCGGCGCGCGGCAGCGCCTCCATCGTGCTCACCGGCGGCGGCATCGGCATTGCGGTGCTGGCCGAGCTGGCCCGCGCTCCCGCCCGCGACGCCGTGGACTGGCGGCGTCTCGACGTGTGGTGGGGCGACGAGCGCTTCCTGCCCGCCGGCGACTCCGAGCGCAACGAGACGCAGGCGCGCTCGGCCCTGCTGGACCACATCGGAGCGGACCCCGACCGGGTGCATCCGATGCCGGCCTCCGACGGCCCGGACGGCGCCGACCCCGAACGGGCGGCGGAACGCTACGCGGCCGAACTGGCCCGCGCCGCCCGACCCGAGGACCACGCCGACGCGCCCTCCTTCGACGTGTGCATGCTGGGCATCGGCCCCGACGCCCACGTCGCCTCGCTGTTTCCCGAGCAGCCCGCACTGTACGAGCAGGAGCGCACGGCGGTTGCGGTGCACGGCGCGCCCAAGCCGCCGCCGACCAGAATCTCGCTGACCTTCCCGGCGATCGGCGCGGCGCGCGAGGTGTGGCTCATCGCCTCCGGCGAGGGCAAGGCCGACGCCGTCCGCCTCGCCCTCAGCGGGGCGGGGCCCACTCAGATCCCGGCCGCCGGGGTGCGCGGCCGCAGCCGCACCCTGTTCCTGCTCGACCGCGACGCCGCGGCCCGCCTGCCCGAGGGCATC
This sequence comes from Streptomonospora litoralis, assembly GCF_004323735.1. Classification (GTDB taxonomy): domain Bacteria; phylum Actinomycetota; class Actinomycetes; order Streptosporangiales; family Streptosporangiaceae; genus Streptomonospora; species Streptomonospora litoralis. Next base: position 3,749,564 of record NZ_CP036455.1, read on the forward strand.
GCGGCGCCGGGGCAGCTCTAAGCCGTGTTTAAGAACGCCGGTCTGCTGTGCGGCCTTGTTGGTCTGCCGGGCGACGGGTGGACTTGACTGAAAAGCGGCGGCGACGGTGGCGGACGGCCGGGCCCGCGGTCACCGGGTCGGGTGACCGCCGGTTGAGCACCCGACGGGGCGGCGACGACGCCGGAGGGGCCGGGTCGGCTTTCATGCGGCCGGGTAGGGGCACGAGATGCACGTACGTGCGGCGGTCTCGGCGCCGCCCCGAGGTACCACCCTCACACCATCATTCCGCTATTCGAAAGAAAGCGGGGTGTTTTGCCCATCAATGCCCGAATTCCCGGTGGGCCGGCAGCCGCGTCACGGCGGCGACGGCGCACGACACGCGCCGAATGGCACGAAAACGCCCCCGACATCAACTTTTCGTGCACCTCGTGGCCGCCGCGCCCGCCGAGACCGCCCGCAAAACGGGCATAGCCCCCCAAAAGTCCACCCCATCGGGGGACTCCCGGCGGCCACACCCGGGCGCCACGAGCGACGCGTCGTCGCCCCCCGAACCCCGATCCGGCGCACCACCGGGCCGCGCGGGCGCCCGCGACCGCGCCCCGCCGCGCGGTCTCCACCCTGTGCGGTCCCGGTAGGGGACACGGCGACACCCAGCCGGCCCGCCGGCGCCGGTATGTCCCCTATGCCGGTCCATCCGGCGATGATCGCGAACTTATGGCCGCGGAACACGCTTTCCTGCGACCATAAGTTCGCGATAGACGGGCCAAGCCGCGCCGAGTCTGTCTGCAGGGCCGGACCCGGCGCCGTCCTCGCTGCCCGTCGTTCCCCGTCAGGTCACCATCACCCGGCAGACCAACAAGGCCGCACCACAGCAGACCCGACCCGCCCCTCCCCAGGCACCGCTACCGGCGGTCCCCGCTTCCTCGACCGCGGGCCCCGGCCCGCCACCCTCCCCGGCGCCCGCTGCTCCCGGTCGATCAACCCGCCGCCGTCAATCAACCCGCCGCCCGGCCGGGGGCGGGGCCAGGGCAAGTCTGCGCAGCGGATCCAAGCCGCACGGCCCGGCCGCCCATGGCAGCCGGACCGGCACTTCTCCATCACGGCTTAGCCGGCTTCAGCCGGAGTCCGCTCCGCCCGCGCGCCGGGCGGGCAGGATCTTCGAGCCCCGGGCACAGGCCGGCGCCCGCACCCCTGACGGGGGCGCGGGCGCCGTTCGGGCGAGTGGGAGGGGGTCACTCGCCGCCGGTGGCCTTCTTCACCTCCGACATCCACCGCTGCGACGCCTCTTCGGGAGTGATCTCGCCGAACATCAGGTCCTCGTTGATGCGCATGGTGATGTCGACGACATCCCCGGCGCCGATGGGCGGCGGCGGGACGGCGCCCGCGACGTCGCCTTCGATCTCGTTGAGGAACTCGGCGCTCTCCGCGTCGGCCTCGGGCAGCTGGTCCATCAACTGCTCGCGCAGATCGGTGTTGGCGGGCAGGCCGCGGTCGGCGAGGATCAGCTCGGCGGCCTTCTTGTCGTTGAGCAGGAAGTCGACGAACGTCGCGGCCTCCTCCGGGTGCTCGGTACCGGCGGAGATGGAGTAGAACATCGCGGGCTTGAAGAACGTGCCGGCCTGGGCGCTGGCGCTCTCACCGGGGAAGCGCAGCAGTTCCAGGTCCCGGCCGGACGTCTCCTCCATGGTGCCCAGCTGGTTGGTCCAGAAGGCCGCCATGGCACCGGAGTTATCGGCCAGCACCGACTGGTCGGGGCCGCCGGACTCCAGCTCGACGCTCTTGGCGGCGCCGGGCGCGCCGTTCTCCTCGTGCAGGCTCTTGATGTGCTCCCAGTACTCGGTCATGGTGCTCTGGTCGAAGTTCAGCGCACCCTCGGCGTCGTAGAGCGCCTGCTCGCGTTGGCGGGCGTAGATCTGGAAGGACTGCTCGTTGAAGCCGGGCGTCTGGGTGCCGACGATCTCGCCGTCGGTGCCCTCCGTGATCCGGGCGGAGATATCGACGTAGTCCTGCCACGTCCAGGTCTCGTCGTCGGGCATCTCGACCCCGGCCTCCTCGAAGGCCTGGGGGTCGGCCATGATCGTGAACGCGTTGACGCCCGTGGGCACGGCGTACCGGGCGCCGTTCAGCTCGCCGCCGCCCATCACGAGTTCGTCCAGCTTGGAGGTGTCGAGCTGGTCGGAGACCTCGTTGAGGTCCAGCAGGGCGCCGCGCTCGGCGTACTCGCGCAGGTAGCGCTCCTCCTGGGTCATGATGTCGGGGGCGTCGTTGGCGGCGGCGTTGGTGGCCAGCCGGTCCCAGTAGCTCGACCAGTCGGTGTACTCACCGGTCACGTTGATGTCGGGGTGGGCCTCCTCGAAGCGCTTGATCACCTCCTGGGTGGTGGAGTGCCGGTCGTCGGCGCCCCACCAGGAGAAGCGCAGCTCGACGGTCTCGTTTTGGGATCCGCCTCCCCCGCAGGCGGTCGCGGCCAGCACCAGAGCGGCGACGCCCGCCGCCGGCTTGAGCCCTTTGCGCATAGGTCCGGTTCCTTTCGAATCACTTGATTCCGGTGGTGGCGATGCCGCGCACGAGGTAGCGCTGCCCGGCGAGGAAGAAGCCGAAGATCGGGCCGAGCGCGATCGCCGACATCGCGAAAAGCGGGCCCCACGAGGTCTGGCTCTGGGAGTCCACGAACGTCCGAAGGGCGATGGGAACGGTGTACATCTCCGGGTCCGTCAGGAAGATCAACTGGCTGAAGAAGTCGTTCCAGACCCAGATGAAGGTGAAGATCGCGGTGGTGGCCAGCGCCGGCGTGGACAGCGGCAGCACGATGCGCAGGAAGATGCGGGCGTGGCCGCAGCCGTCGATGCGCGCAGCCTCGTCCAGGTCGCGGGGCAGCCCGCGGATGAACTGCACCATGAGGAAGACGAAGAACCCGTCGGTGGCCAGCAGTTTGGGCACGATCAGCGGCCAGAAGGTGTTGATCCAGTCCAGGTTCGAGAACAGGATGTACTGCGGCACGATGACCACGTGGATCGGCAGCATGATCGTCATCAGCATGATCGCGAAGAACAGCCGCTTGCCGCGGAACTCCAGCCGCGCGAACGCGTAGGCCGCCATCGAGCAGGCCAGCAGGTTGCCGATGATCGATCCGCCCACCACGATCAGCGAGTTCCAGATGTAGTGGTGGAAGGGGAACTGCAGCGCGGTCCAGCCCTCGGTGTAGTTGCCCGGGACGAAGGTCTCCGGGATGAGGCTGGGGTCGCTGAAGATCTCCGCGGTGGGCTTGAACGAGCTGGAGATCATCCACAGCAGCGGATAGAGCATGATCAGCCCGAAGCCGATCAGCCCCACATGGGTGAGGAAGCGCCGACGCTGGTCGGTCTCCTTCTCCTTCGTGGCGCCGGGGGTGGGCGTCTTAGTCACCATAGAAGACCCAGTACTTGGAGGCGAGGAAGTTCACGGCCGTGAAGCCGCCGATGATCACCAGCAGCAGCCAGGCCATGGCCGAGGCGTAGCCCATCTCGAAGGAGCCGAAGCCGCTCTGGTAGAGGTACAGCGTGTAGAACAGCGTCGAGTCGGAGGGTCCTCCGGTCCCGCTGCTGACGATGAAGGCCTGGGTGAAGGTCTGGAACGCGTTGATCATCTGCAGCACCAGGTTGAAGAAGATGATCGGGGTCAGCAGCGGCACGGTCACCGAGAAGAACTGGCGGATCGAACTGGCGCCGTCGACCGCGGCGGCCTCGTAGTACATGCGCGGGATCTGGCGCAGGCCGGCGAGGAAGATGACCATGGGCGCGCCGAAGGTCCACACGTTCAGCACGATGAGGGTGCCCAGCGCGTAGTCGGGATGGGAGACCCAGCCCGGGGCGTCGATGCCGAAGAAGGCGAGCAGCTGGTTGATGAGGCCGTCGGCGCCGAAGACGCGCCGCCACAGGATCGCGATGGCGACGCTGCTGCCGAGCAGCGAGGGCAGATAGTACACCGACCGGTAGATGGCCAGGCCGCGGACGCCGCGGTCCAGGATCATCGCCAGCGCCAGCGCCATCGCCAGCTGCAGCGGCACCGAGACGAAGACGTAAGTGAAGGTCACCCCGAGCGAGGAGTGCAGCCGCTCGTCGGTGAGCATCGTCGCGTAGTTCTCCAGGCCCACCCACTGCGGATCGCCGATGAGGGTGTAGTCGGTGAAGGAGAAGTAAAGCGAGGCCAGGATCGGGCCGATCGTGATGAACAACAGGCCGGCGAACCAGGGCGTCAGGAACAGGTAGGCGGCCAACCCGTCACGGCTGCGGCGGCCGATGCGGCGGCGCGGGCGCCCTCGCGGCGGCCGGGCAGCGGTTTCGGCGAGCTCCTCTTCGGGTGCGGCGCGCTCGCGGGTCACCCCCATCACGCGGTCTCATCCCCGCGGATGCGCAAGCGGCACCGCCCGCAGAGCTCGGGGGCGGCCGTTCGTCGAGTGTGCATGGGCTCCACCGTCCTCAATCAGCCAGGGAGGCGGGTGTGCGGATGGGCGGCCGCCGAGCGCCGGGGCGGCACTGGGCGGGCTCCTTCCGACCGGGCTGGTATTGGTAAGCGCTATCCATAATGCGGATGAACGGTTTTTAACACCCCGGGAGTACGCCGTCAATGATGCTGCGCCGCCACCCGCGTGCACAAGAGCCGCCCACAGCCGCAAGAAAGCGCCTTCCACCTGGCGTTTTCCCGATAGACAAGGCGCGTACGGCAGTATGACCCACCGCACAACCACCCCCGGACCGGTACCACAACGTTTCCCGATCGTTGCTTGCGAGCACCGGTAACCGCTTGCCGGCCCACCGTCCACCTCTGCGGAGCCGACTCGGCCTGTCAAGGCACTTCCGACCGGGGATTTCGCCGGAGCACGGCGTGCAGAAGCACCCCGGGCCGGCGGACACTGGACCTCGCAATGGAAAGCGTTTACCGTAGGGGCGTGATCGAGCCCACCGCCAACGCAGAGACGTCCCCCTCCACCTCCGAACCGCGCCGGTTCGCCGTCGTCGGCACCGGCTCACGGGCACGGATGTACACCGAGGCCCTGGTCTCCACCCATAACGACGCCGCCCGCCTGGTCGCGCTGTGCGACACCAACAGCACCCGCATGGCCGCCCACAACGCCATCGTGCAGGAGCACGGGCACGACCCCGTCCCCGCCTACGCGGCCGCCGACTTCACCGCCATGCTGCGCAAGGAGCGCGTACAGGAGGTCGTGGTCTGCACGGTGGACCGGACCCACGCCGACTACATCTGCGCCGCGTTGGAGGCCGGCTGCGACGCGGTGACCGAGAAGCCGATGACCGCCGACATCGAGGGATGCCGGCGCATCGTCGAGACGCAGCGCCGCACGGGCGGCCGGGTGAACGTCGCGTTCAACTACCGCTTCAACCCCGTGCACGCGCGGTTGCGGGAACTCGTCGCCTCGGGCTCGATCGGCGAGATCGGTTCGGTGCACTTCGAGTGGCTGCTGGACCTGCGCCACGGCGCGGACTACTTCCGCCGCTGGCACCGCGACAAGGCCGACTCCGGCGGTCTGCTGGTGCACAAGTCCAGCCACCACTTCGACCTCGTCAACTGGTGGATCGACAGCGCGCCGACCGAGGTCTTCGCGTGGGGCGACCTGTTCTTCTACGGCGAGCACAACGGGCGCAGACGCGGCCTCGCCGCCGACTACGAGCGCGCCCACGGCGGGCGCGGCGCCGAGGACGACCCCTTCGCGCTGCACATGGGCGACAGCGAGGCGATGCGTCGGCTGTATCTGGACGCCGAGCACGAGGACGGTTACCGGCGCGACCGCAACGTCTTCGGTGCGGGCATCACCATCGAGGACGACATGTCGGTGCTGGTGCGCTACGCCTCCGGCGCCAAGCTGAGCTACCACCTGGCGGCCTACTCCCCCTGGGAGGGCTACCGGGTCGCCATCACCGGCAGCGAGGGGCGGCTGGAACTCGACGTCACCGAGAGCCCTTACACCCCGCCGGGCCGCACCGACCGTGCCCCGGTGCGCGGCATGCCCGCTCCCAAGGAGAACACCACCGCTCGGCTCACGCTGCGCAGGCACTGGCGGGAACCCGAACCCGTCGACGTCGCGGTCGGCGAGGGAGGCCACGGCGGCGGAGACATGCGCATGCTCGACACGCTCTTCGGCACCGACGGCGTGCAGCCGCGGCCCACGCACAGCGACGGCACGAACGCGCTGCTGACCGGCCTGGCCGCGAACGAGTCGATCCGCACCGGGCGGCCGGTGGACGTCGCGGCGCTCCTCGACGGCGGCGCCTGAGAACCGCCGCACCGAGCGGGCCCGGCACCCGGGGCGGCCTCCCCAATGCGGGGCCGGGTGCCGGGCCGTCTCCGCGTCTCGCGCAGTCGGCCGGTGGCCGGGCCGCCGCGTGGGCGGCCCGGCTTCCTCCATGCCCTCAGCGGGCGGTCTCCGCGGCTGCTCTGCTCGTCGCAGGTGCTGCCGGACGGTCGTGGTGCTATGCCCTCGAACGGGCGCACCGGAACGGTGGAGGTGCCGCGGCGCGGGTCGCGGCGCCGTTCGGATACGCCTCCCTACCCGGTGTCGGCCTCGGACATCCGGGCGTGGGCGGCGAACCGTGTCTGCAGGTCGGGAAGTACGGGGTAGACGGCGAACTCGTCGAGGTCCATGACGCGGGTCCAGCTCTCGGGCAGCCGGTGGCGCCACTGCGCGGCCAGCAGCAGCGCCTCGACGCGGCGGACCTCGCTCCAGTCGTCGGGCACGGGCTCGCCGGCGCGGAGGCTCTCCTCGCGCTCCCAGGTCAGCAGCGCCTCGCCGAACGAGTCGAGCAGCTTCTGCATGCCCTCGTCGCCCACGCAGGAGACTCCGGCGCCGGGGTCGAGCGAGGCCGCGCGCTCGGCCGGGTCGACGAGGTGCAGGGCGGGCGCGATGTGCACACTGCCGAAGCCCAGGGCCTTGCCGAGGCCGACCTTGTGCGCGTACAGGGGTTCGGCCGGGTCCCCGCCGCCGGCGGGATTGCCCAGGTGCAGTGCCCGCAGCAGCGCACCCACTTCGGCGTCGGTGAGGTTGGTGAAGGTGATCCGGCCGTGGAACGCCAGCCCGGGGTTCACGGGTACGACGTCACGGGTGGTGGGCCCCTCGGCGACGCGGTCGGGGTGCAGTTCGGCGTAGCGGCGGGCCGACGCCGGCAGCGGGTCGTGGCGGTGCAGGTAGACCTTGTAGCCGCCGAGGCGGACGTCGCCCTCGTGCGACCAGGTCACCAGCTCGGGTGCCTGGCCCCAGGTGGACTCGGTGACCGGCTGGAGCAGGTAGTTGGCGAAGCAGCTGCGCTGCGGCGAGAGCAGCTCGACCCGCAGCGGGTGCTCCGGCCAGGCCGCCGCGGCCCTCTCGCACAGCGCCGAGCCGACCGAGACGCGTCCCCGCGCGGCCCCTCCGGCGCTCTCGCCGGGCGGCAGCAGGTCGACGTCGCCGAACAGCGCCCGGGGCACGTCGGGCGTGCGGCCGGTACCCCGGGCCCGGGCGCGCTCGCCGGTGTGGACCTCGTCGGGGACGGCGCGGCTGACGGGGTCGAACTCGCCGACGGCCACCCGGTAGCCGCCGGAGCGTCCGAAGGAGGCGACCCGGCCTTGGGACACCTGGTACCAGACCGGTTCTCCGCCTTCGCGGGCCACGGCGCCCGGACGCGGGCGCCCGGCGCCGCCGCGGCCGCCGGCGGAACCGACAGCCTCGGCGGCCGCCGGAGCCGGTGCACCGGGCCGGTCGTCGGGAAAGTTGCGGGCCTGGAACCGGGTGATCTGGTCAGCCGATTCCACGAGATGGACGAGGTGGCCGGGCACGGGCAAGCGGCGCCGCGGATCGGTGTCGGTCGGGAAGAGGTAGGCGTTCTTGCGTTCGCCCGCGACACCGGTCAGCACCAGCACACACGTATAGGCCGAGAACGCGACGTCGTCGATGCGCCCCAGGGCCCGGTCGTAGTCGTTGCGCCTGCCCCGCGCGGCCGCGCGGGAACGCTCGCCGGAGGCCCGCCGCATCGCCTGCTCGGCGCCCGCACGCTTGTTGGTCCAGCGTTCGCGCAGCCGGTCGCGGGCGGCCTCGCGGTGGCCGAAGGAGGGCTCCTCCTCCGCGGGCAGCACCGCCATGGCCCAGAACCCGGTCTCACCGACGGTGCGGCCCTGTACCTGCGGGCACAGCGCCGTGACTTCGAGGTACTGGAACTCCGGGTGGAACTCCGCGGGGATGTAGCCGCCCCGGCCGTCTGCGCCGCCGGCCTCGTGCGGAGGCAGCTCGAACTCCGGGAGGCCGGGAAAGCGCCGCAGGTCCTCGCGCAGTTCGGCGAGGCGGACCTGCAGCGGCCGTTCGACCGGCAACGGGTGGATCTCCCAGGAGCGGGTTCGCGTGTCGCGCCGCAGAAAACCCGCCTGAACGGGTGTTCCCGGAGGGTTGGAGGGAGCGCCGTCGCGGCGGCGGTACTGCTTGTGCAGATCGCGCATGACATGGCGTGCACGCCGGTCGCTGTGGGCGGCGGCGGGCGCGCGGAAGAACAGCTGGGGGGTGTTCACGGGTCCGGTCTCGCCGCCGGTCAGCACCCGCACGGTGTTGCGCAAGAGGCCGCGCAGCGAGGCGCCGGGCAGTGCGGGGCGGCCGTCGATCGTCAGCGAGTGCTCGGGGCCGTCGTGGCGGGTGGCGCCGACGAATGCGGGAGTCAGGGTGCGTACCGTGATGTCGATCCAGCCGGTGTTGGTACCCGGGATGCGCTGGTCGTGTCCTGCCAGCAGGCGGTGCTGGGGTGTGCCGTCGCGCAGCACCGACTCCTGCAGGCGTTCGGCGGGCATGGGGCGCTCGGGCAGCGGCACCAGTCCGTAGGGGGCGAGTGCCTGGTGGTCGCGCAGCGGGTCGGGGGGTGCGCCGGGCGGGCCCGAAGCGCCGCCGCGCTCGTCGCGGCGCCTGGCGCGACCGCCGGGGGGCAGCGGTGCGGGCCGGCGCGCGGCGACGGAGGCGCGGCGGCGCGGCATGGCGGCCGGTGTGGGCCGGGGGATTCCGGACGGAGGCTGGTCGCTCACGGTGCCCTCCAGTTCTCCGCATCGTCGACGGCGTCGAGTCCGACCGGCGGCGTCGGCTTGGAGCCCGACCGGTAACCGGTCAAGCGGTGGCAGGCCACCCCGACCGCTCCGGTTTCGGAATCCTCCGCCCAGTACTCTCGGACAGCGAGCCAGCACCCCACCGGAGCGGGCACTCCGCCTGCCGCGGCGGTCGCCTCGCCGTCGGGATCGATGCCGAAGTCCTGCCAGCTCACGGGGTGGCAGGCGGTCGTGCCGGAGAGTTCGCGGCCGATGCTGAAGGGGATGTCCCCGCCGAGGTCGCGACTGGAGCGCGGGCCCGCGTGCCAGCCGCTCAGCAGGAACGAGCGGTCGCGCGGCCGCAGCCACGGCGGCAGGGAGCCGATGTCGGCGCTGTCGCGGGTCGCCCACGCGCCCTCGCCGCCTTCGCCGATGTGGATCTGGGCCGACGGCGAGAACACCACGGCGCTGAGCAGCCGCCAACCGTCGGAGCCGGCGGGGTCCGGCGGCGGCGCCGAGAGACGGGCCGTCTGCGGGTCGGTGCAGGAGAGCCGCCACGTATCGCGCGGGCAGGCACCGGTGATGCGGCCGTCGCCGAGTTCGGCCAGCAGCCATTGCGGCTCCCCGGGAGCCTGCGCGTCCAGGTCGGTGCTGCGCCTGCCTTCGCCGAACAGCTCGGCGAGGACGGAGGCCGCCGTCTCGGGAGCGAGCGGGGAGGTGACGGCCCCGCACGGGTCGGGCGGCTCCCAGGCGGGCTCCTGCCCGGCGGTGGTCGGCGTGGTCACGGGGTGTCCTCCAGAAGGGCTTTCGCCGGTGCGCGGAGGCGGCGTGCCGGGCGGCGGCATCACGTCCCCGCCTCGGGCGCCAGTGCCTCGTGCAGGGCCGCAAGCCAGGTCTCGGCGGCCCGGCGGTCGCCGCTCGCCGGGTCGTCGACGGCGGCGATCAGGTCCACCGGGGTGCCGACGCCTGCGGGGCCGGTGCGGGTGAGGACGGCCGAGGTGGCGGTGACCCGGCCGTGGCCGGAACCGGATCCGCCGCCGACGGCGTCCATCGGGACCGTGTGCAACTCGCGGACGATGAGCGCCAGCAGGCCGCGCACCGCGTCGTCGGCGTCGGGGATGTCCAGGACGACCTCGGCGTGGCCGCCGGCGTGCACGTCGTCGGTCAGCAGGCTCGCGTCCACGGCGTCGCCGAACAGCGCGTCGATCGTGACCCGCGTGGTGCGCTGCGGGGTGCCGCCGGTGAGTTCGGCCGTCCGGCGCAACCGGATGGAGGACGCCTCCGACGCGCCGTGCGTCGTGCCGTCGCCGCCCCACCAGCGGGCGTGCAGCCGCCGTGCGGGGCTGTCGGCCGGCCAGTCCTCGACCGCGGACCCGGACTCGCCGGAGATGTCGCGCACGAGTCGCCGGCTCATCCGCTTGAAAAGGGCGAAGAGCGCGGTGTCGCCCAGGGTCGGGCGCCACTGCACCGCGCCGTCGCCCGCCACCGCCGGGCGGTGCAGATGGGCGCGGTCGACTTCGCCCAAGGCGTCCAGGCGCGGGGCCTCCCCCACGAGGAGCAGGCCGGGCTGAAGCGGGTGCGCACCGGAGGGCGCGGGGTCCAGCACCGATTCGGTCGGGCGTTCGGCGAGCCGCAGGATGATCGTCAGCTCGTCGCGGCGCCGGTGGTCGGTGGCGTGCTCGGCCAGCGCGCGGTCGTAGTCGTCGCCGATTCCCGCGGCAAGTGCGGGCTCGGCTTCGAGGTGCTCGTCGATCAGCGGCGCCAGTCCCGCTTCGGCGGGGGGCGCCGCCTCGGCGGAGCCGCACCGCGCGGCCGCGGCCCGGTGGGCGCGGTCGCGGCGCTGCTGCCAGGTCAGCGCGTACCAGTCGGCCCAGCCCCGCGCATCCGTCAGATCGTGCCGGCGGGTGTGCCAGCCCTCGCAGCGCACCGCTCCGTAGCCGCGCGCGGTGCGGGCCCCGATGGAGACCCCCGGGTCGGCGCCGGTTCCGGCGATCCCCTCGGCCGCGAGAGCGGCGAGGGCGAGCAGTCGGCCCTCGTGCTCGGGCTCGTCGACCTGCAGCCGCAGAGTGAGGGTGAAGACCGTGCCGGCGGGCAGGGTCTCCATCCGCCACAGCGCTCCGGGGGCGGCCGCGCCGCTTCCGGGGTCGACGCGGTTGCCCGCACGCACGGCGATCCCGGCCTCGGGCGGCAGTTCGGCGAAGGCGTCGTCGATGTCGAGAGCGCTGTGCCGGGAGGCGCCGGTGCCGGCCTCGGCACTGCGAGTGGCGGCCTCGCCGAACAGCTCGGCGACGGGGCCCGCACCTCCGGGGCCGAGGCGTTCGGCCAGATGGTGGCGCAGTAGACCCGCCTGGGTGGTGGCGCGCAGACGCGGGTTCCCGGTGCGCGGGTCGCGGTCGAGCGGCGCGATGTCGCCCACGGCACGAGCGGAGTCGTCCGCGGAGCCGATGTGGGTGTCGCTGTGCAGCCGCACGCGGGCGGTGAGCTCCCACAGGACGGCGGGCCCACCGGTGCCGCCTGCGGCGAAGTCGAGCAGGTCGCCGTCGGCTTCGGTGCCGGTGTCGGTCTCGGTGTCGGTGTCAGCCTCGGCGTCGCTTGCGCCCGGCTCCCCGATGCGGGCGCCGAGCGGCGCCCAGGGGCTCGGCCTCGGGGACGCCTCCGCCTCAGCGGCCGGCGCGCCGCTCTCGGGAACGCGGCCGGGTGAGCGTGTCCCCGCGTAGCCGCCTGCGCCGCGCGGCTCCCGTCCCGCGGACCGCGCCGCGCGTCCGCCCGGCGCACTCACGTCGTCCCTCCTTCCCGCAGACGGCCCGGGCGGCGTCCACCCCGGCGAGGGAGCCGCTCCGCCGCCGGTTGCGGTGCCCGGACAGGTGCCCGTTCCCGCGACGCGGCGGCGGCAACGGGGCATGGACGCCCTCGGGCCTGAGCGCCGCGGCCTCCGCGGTGATCCGACCCTGGCGGCCCTGAGAAGTTCCTTCTCGGCCCGCAGCCGATCCGGGCGGCTCCCATCACCGACTCGGGCGGCCTGCGCCACTCGGCGGCACCCGCCGCGCTGCCCGCCCGCGGCGCGGCGAAGCCGGGCGCGGCCGGAACATCCGCCACTGCAGGAGCCCCGGCCGAAACGGGCGCTGCTCCGGCTTCCGGTCGGCGGGAGGCGAGCGGTGTCATTCGGTGCCCTCCCGGTGTGCGGTGTCGCGGACCGTCCACGCGGCGGCCGCCAGCCAGGTACTGATCAGCTGCAGCGCCAGGCGGGCCACGACCTCGGGGCGTTCGGCCCAGGACGCGGCCGCCGCGGTGGCCCCTTCGCCGCGCCGCCAGGCCAGATCGACCGGGGCGAGTGCCTGCGTGAGGGTGGCGCAGTCCGGCGCCGCGTGCTCCCACCAGGAGCGCGGGGAGCGCGCTGCGCCTTCGATCCACCGCGGCAGCGGCAGCTCGTCGGTCCCGTGCGGCACGGCGGTGGCCTCCAGGTCCGCACGGGCGGCGCTGTGCAGCGGCGCGTGAGGGGCGGAGCGCTCCGCGTCGCCGGTGACCACCCCCGCCAGCCGGGACAGGGTGTCGGCGGCCTCGGGCGACGGCGCCGCGACGACCTCGCGCAGCCTCCCCAGCAGCGGTGCGGGCGGCAGCCGGGCCGAGCGGCGGGCGAGGTCGCGGGCGCGGGCCCGCACCGGTTCGGCCGCTGCGCGACTGAGCAGGACGTCCTGCAGGCTCGCGACCGGCGATTCACTCGGAGCGGCGGCTGCCTGGGCGCTGACCCAGTCCGGATCGACCCAGACCGGGGAGCCGTCGGCGAGGGTCACAGGCCGGATCCGGAGTTCCGTCCTCTCCGGATCCGGCGCCTGGGGGACGGCCGCGAAGCGGCGTGCCGCCTCGGGGCGCGTGGCGGCGGGGGCGTGAGCCACCGGCGCCCGCTCGGCGGGCGGACCGTGCGGCGCGGGGACCGGAAGCAGCGCCGCGGCGCCGTGGCCGTCGGCGGCGCGGCGGCCCAGCGGGTGCGCCTCCAGCTCGCGCACCTGCGCCAAGGCGATGTCGCGCAGGGCCCGCAGCCGCACCACGGAACCGGGCGCTGCGGCCCATCGCTCGGCCATGGGCCCGCGGTACATGCGGTGGTAGGCACCAGCCGCCTCCTGGTGCAGGTGGGCGCCCGCCACCTCGACGGCGCCGGGGCCGAGGAGCCGCTCGGCGGCGCGGGCGGCGGCCCGGGGCAGGGCCGCGGGACACGGGCGCCCGAGATCGTCGTCGATGTGCGCGGGGGCGAGCAGCAGCAGATCGCGATGCTCGCCGCGGTGCCAGGTGCCTCGCCCCGCGTCGACGCGGTCGGCGAGCAGAGCCGCGGCGGAGCCGGCGACCGGTGTGGCGCGGATGCCGCCGCCGTGCGCGCGGCTGCCGCCCGATCCGAGGGAGAGCAGGCCGTCGGCCGCGGCCAGGACCTCCCAGACCTCCCGGGCGAGGTCCTGCGCTTGTGCTGCGGATGCGGCGGTGAGCTGCCAGCGCGCCTCGAATACCTGGCCCGGTTCGAGGCTGGTGGTGAAGTAGGGCACGCCGTGCCGCCCGGCGTCACGGCGGGCCACGCCGAGGTACTGCTCGGTGCGGGTCAGCGGTGCGGCGCGCAGCGCGAGGTCGGGTGTGACATGGCCGACGAGGGTGCGGTAGGCGCTGCCGGGCGCGGCGGGTGCGGCCAGCAGGTCGGCCATGTGCTCGTCGGGGCCGCCCTCGGTTGTGCGTACGTGCCAGCAGCGCGGCGCCGGCACGGTCGCGGTGCTGCCGGAGTCGTCCTCGATCAGCGGGAACGCCGGCGCGAACCGGATGGCGCGGCCGCGCGCGATCCACGGCTCGACGAGGTCGTCGCGCCCGGCGTGGCGCAGGGCGGCGGCGAGCATGCCGCGTTGGGCGCGACCGGGGACGGCGTGGGCGGTGGTGATGCGCAGCGGGTCGTAGTCCGAGCGCACGACCAGCGACTCGGTGAGCACGTAGCGCAGCCCGAGGTAGGCGTGCACGACACCGCCCGCGCCACCGGTGCGGCCGTCGGGGTGGGGGTCGGCGATCGTCACACCCCTGTTTCTCGGACAGTCCTCTCGGGGTCGATGCCGGCCCAGGTCAGCGTGCGGGTGTGGGCGTCGGCGGAGTCGGTGCCGGGGTCGTCGGCCAGCCGCGCGTCGAGCCTGCCGCGCCCGCGGCCGGACTTCAGCCCCGCCTGGGTGAAGGCGAGCGCGGCCCGGGCCAGGCAGCGCACCTCGTCGGCTGCGGGGCGGCGGGTCCAGCGCAGCGGGGCCGTCAGCCGCAGCCCGGGGTCGACGACGCGGACGGTACGCAGCCGGGCGTCGGTCGGCGCACCGTCGCCGTCGATGGCCACGCCGCTTTCGACGGAGGTGAACGCGTCGGTGACGGCGCGCACGAGGGTGTTCACAGCTCCGCCGGACTCGGCGGAGGCGCGCTGCTCCAGCGCCCAGGCCACGGCGGCGCGCACCGGTTCGGGTGGGGTGGCGTGGCCGACGCGGAGGATGCGGCCGGGGCCGTGGCGGCGGGAGGTTCCGAAGAGGGCGTGGGCCGCGGGCAGAAGCGCGCGATCGGCGCGGACCGCGGTGACCGCGGCGTCGCGCAGCCGGGCGGCGATGCGCTGGCGGGGTAGGTAGGGCAGCCCGTGGGAGTCGGTGACCACGTCGGAGTCGGCCGCGGTACCGGCGGCACTGGCGCCGGCGAAGATGGCGGGCGCCACCAGGTCGACGAGCAGGTATGCGGGCGTATCGGCGTCGGCGGTGCCGTCGTCCGCGCGCGTGGGCGTCTCGGGCCCGGTCACGGGCGCCCTCCTGCGGAGACGACACGAAGCGGCAGCGGCGCCTCGCGCGCAGTAGAGAGCGAGTGCGCCCGGTGGTGGACGCCCGAGCGGCGTTCCTGAGTCATGGAGCTACCTGCCGTTTCAAGTGGGGTTGCGATGTCGGCGGGACGAGCAGCGCGGGCGCGCCCGGGCGGTGGGGGCCGCACCCGCGGAGTCGGTGGCGGTGTGGCCGCGGGCGGGGCGGGCGGGACAGGCGTCGCGGGTCCGCGGGGCGGCCTGGGGACCTGCAGAGTGCGGGGCGTCTCGCAGAGAAGCGGCAGCGAGGGCGGTGTGCGGTCGGGCCCGCGCGCAACGGCCCCGGTGCCCGCCGGTGGCACGCCCAGCGGAGGCGGCGAGGGCGCCGGAGGGCCGCAAGCGCCCCGCGCGCCCGTTATTCCGCAGGGTCGACGAAACGATCATGCCGCTATGACGGAATCCAGCGGCGTGGGTTGGGAATTTCACCGCAACCACTTCCCCGGATTCCGTCATAACGGACTCATCGGGCGCAGTCCGCACGATCACTCCGCCTCCTTCTCCGCACGGTCACTCCGGCCCTTCGGGCGGGGCGAGGTGTGTCAGGGATACGTCGAGGTGCAGGTCGAGCAGGGCGAGGGCGTCGAGGAGGCGGTCGCGGGCGAAGGGCTCGGGGAGTTCCACCGGCAGGCCGAGGTCGCTGCGGCGTTCCAGTTCGGCCGCGGGGTCGCGGCCGTCCGCCAGCAGCGGCGCCAGGCGCGAGAGCAGCCAGGACCGCTGCTCGCTCGGCCCCGCGGCGCGCAGACTGCCGGGGGCGGCGGGGTCCAGGTAATCGCGGAGGAACGTCTGGAACCCGGTTCCGGTCATGGGGAGGGCCGTGCGGCCGGGGCCGCCGTCGGCCGCTGCGCGCCCGGCCTCGCGCAGGCGGGCGACGACGCGGGCCGGGTCGTCGAAGTCCTGCGACCAGGCCACCACGTGGTCGTCGAGCCGGTCGGCGGACCGCTTGCGGTGGGCCTTGGCCTCCTCGCACAGCGCAGCGCAGATGTCGTAGCCCACCGAGAGCGGCGCGCCGACGGGCTGGACCGCGATGCCGACTCCGGCCGACGGCACGCCGGTGGTGCGCCCGCTGTCCAGCCGCCTGGTCCACGGCGGTGTGCCCGCGCGGCGGGCCATGGCGGTGCGCGGGTCGTCGGCGGGCAGTGCCGCGGGGTCGGCGTCGAGCCAGTCCAGGGCGAACCGGGTGGCGCTCCAGGCCAGCCGGGCGTCGCAGATGACGGTGAGGTCGTCGCCGGCCACGACCACCGGCCGGACCGGTACGTAGACGGTGCCGCGCGCGCTGCGCGGCCGCAGCCGCCCGCCGGCTCCCCGCCCTTCGATGGCGGGCTCGCCCAAGCCGCCGGGCGTGCCGATGGCGGCGGCGACCGACCGGATGAGGGCACGGGCCAGTCCCTCGGTGAGCCGGGCGATGTCGGCGGAGACGGTGCGCATGCTCGCCGCGACGTCGCCGCCGGACTCCTCGACCGCGCGGTGGTGGCGTTTGAGCAGGTCCCCAAGGCCGTTGAAGTCCAGGTGGACCACAGCCAGGCGGCTGACGTCGCCGATCTCGCGGCCGAGGTGGTCGACGTCGGTGGGCAGTTCCAGGCGCTGGGCTCCGGCGGGCGGGGCGATGCCGTGCAGCCAGGCGCGGCTGTTGGCGTCGTGCCACTGGCGGGCGCGCATGCGGGCGGTGACGATGTCGCGGGCGGCGCGCTCGCGGACGGGACCGCGGTCGCGGGTGTGGTCGAGGAGTTCGGCGGGGCGTCCGGTGATGTCGCAGGTGGCGGTGACGCCGAGGCCCTGGACGGGCAGGTGGCCGGGCGCCGGGCGGGCGCGGGCGCTCTGCAGCGCGGCGGGCAGCAGGCGCAGCGCCTCGGCCTGGGTTTCCGGCCGCCCCGCTCGGCCGTAGGGCAGGTGCGCGGTGACGGGGGTGAGGCGGTCGGAGATGTCGCGCAGCCGGCGGGTGTAGCGGCCGGTGAAGGCGCGGGCGTGCGCGGTGGCGCGGTGCGGATCGGTGAAGGCGATGTAGAGGGCGCCCCCGGCGTCGCGCAGCACCGCGCGATGCTGTCGGGGAACCTCGGCCAGCAGCGGGGCGACGTGCGGGCCGGCGGTGTCGGTGAGGTCGGCGACGAGGGTGGCGCGGCCGATGGCGTCGAGCAGCCGCCGCCCTTCGTAGATGAACCGCTGAATGCCGACGAGGTCGATACCGACGAGCACGCCGCCCGAAGGTGCGCCCGTGTCGGCGCCGGGCGCGGCGGCGGCTTCGGCGGCGCTCATCGGGGTGCCTCCTGACGAGGTCGGAGCCGGAGTGCGGACAGGTGGGCGTGCAGCGCGGCGCGGAACGCGGGGGTTCCCGGCTCTGCTGATACCACTCTCGGACGCCGGGTGTCCTCGTGGCCGGTGATCAGCTCGGCGGGGGGCGCGGCGCCGTCCCCCGCCGACTCCCCGTCGGCGCGCCACCAGGAGAACCAGTCGATCACCTCCAGCGCGCGCCCGGGGTCGCCGTCGCCGGGCCGGTGCAGGGCGAGTGTCAGCCCGGCGGTGCCGCAGCGCACGTTGAGCAGTGCGGCGGCGGCGAAGACGTCGTGCGCCCAGCCGCCGGCACCGGTCTCCTGCTCCACGTGCACGTCGGTGGAGGTGAAGTGGCGCAGCCGCGTGCTGCGGGGGGCGCTCAGGCCCAGGGCGCGATCGGCGACGGTGAGGACGAGGGTGGGGCGCTGCGGCGCGGAGTACTGCGGCAGCGTCGGCGCCCCGGCGATCGCGGTCTCATCCACCCAGGCGGCGACCTCGCGGGGAGCGGCGAGGTCGCGTACGGCCTCGGCCGCGGCGTCGATGAGGGGCGCGTCGACCTGGTGCGCGGCCACTTCGCCGGCGACGGTCTCGGCGAGAGTGCCGCTCAGGAAGCGGTAGCCGCGCAGCAGGTGGTGCCATTCCACCGCGGCGGGCGGATGGTGGCCCACGGGCCCGTGGGTGCGGCAGGAGACCCGCCGGGTCAGCGGCGAGACGTAGGTGAGGCAGCCGCCGCGCTCGTGAGCGGCCAGCGCCAGACCGGTGCTCATGGCCTTGGTGCCGGTGGTGATGTCGGCGACGACGGGGGTGCCGGCCGTGCGGTACTGGTCGATCTTGGCGCGGGCGCGGCCGGCGACGTCGGCCACGTCGGCCGCGTCCACGGCGGCCTCGGCGAACTTGACCCGGTCGGGGTAGCCGTCGCGGCGCAGCCGGGAGGCGAGGCGGCGCCGGTTGAGGCGGCGGAATTCCGCGGGCTCCTCGGCGGCGAGCAGGGTGCGGCGCACCCCCGAGTCGAGCGCGGCCAACTCCTTCTCGCTCTGCCGGGTGAACAGCATGACGGCGCGCCGGGGCAGGCAGGCGCGGGCGGCGGCGAGCACCGGAAGCCGGTTGCCGCCCAATCCCAGGAGCAGCAGCGGGGCGGCGCCGGCAGCGGGGTGCGGCTCTGCACGGGGAGCGGCGGGGCATGCGGCGGGCGCGGCGCCGCGGACCGGCGCGGGGTCGGCGGTCGGCCCCGCCGCCGCGGAGGCGCCTCCCGGCGCAGCGGTGCCGTCGGCTCCAACGGGCCCGTCGGTGTCGCCGCGGGGTTGCGGCGAGGGCGGGCGGGGCGGCGGAGCGGCGGGGAAGAAGCTCTCGATCATCCGGGCGCTGCCGAAGTCGCGGGTGAGCTCGCCGAGACTGCGCACGTGCAGCGGCGCGCCGCTGAGCTCGGGGTCGTAGGCGGCCAGCTGCTCGATGGAGCAGTCGCCCTTCGCGCCTTCGTGCACGAAGAGCACCCGGGCGGCGCCGCCGAAGGCGCGCTGGGCCTTGGTGAGGGTCCAGCCCGCCGCGTCCGGGATGTGTGCGGGGTCGCGCTTGACCTCGACGCAGAGCACGCGGTGCCGGTAGCGCACGACGAGGTCGAAGTCGCCGATGGACTCGCGCGGGCTGCGCGGGTCGGGCATGACGCGGTTGCCCACCACCTCGGCGCCGCCGACGCGGGAGAGCCGGCGCCGGAAGAGGTCCAGCACCCGCGCCTCGGCCGTGTCGCCGCTGGTGAGCGAGGCGGGTTCGCCGCGCAGCCACGCCTCCTGGGCTCCGGTGCGGTCGCCCGGGCGCAGCTCGATGCCGTGCAGCCAGGCCAGCGCGTCCACGTTGAGCGCGCTGCTGTCGATACCGGGCTCGTAGCGGGAACCGTCGGTGAACCGCAGTGTCTCGGAGGTGGCGTCGAGGTAGCTGCGCCAGCGGTGGCGATCGGGGAACCGCTCGGTGTGCAGCAGCACGGCGTGCGCGCTCATCACCTTGCTGCCGCCGGTGTAGCACAGCCGCCAGTCACCGGGCAGCTCGTCGGCGAGGGCGCCGAAGCGCTGGGCGACGGCGTGGAAGTCGAAGACGTCGGCGCCTGCGTCGAAGCGCCGCGCGGTCTCGATCGCCGGGCACAGCCGCTGGGCGGCGGCCGCGATCCGCGCGGCGCGCCGGGCGGTGTCGCTGCTGTGCACCAGGACCAGGCGCCGCGGTGCGAAGGTCAGGGCGGCCAGCAGCGCCGGGGTGGGGCTGGTTCCCGCCAGCACCACCAGTGCCGCCGGGCCGCCGCCGGCGGGATCACGGGCATCGCCGGGGTGGTCCGCTCTCCGTCCCATGGGCCCATTTCACACTCTCGTGCGCCGCTCCGCGACGCTGCGGCACCGCCATCCGTGATTCCCGCAAAAAACCAGAAACCACACTTTTCACCCCTGTGTCCGAGAGAGGTGCTGTGTCGGAGGTGATCGCCCATACGAACCATGACCCAGCCCCTCGAAGCACTCGAATCCCCACGCTAGCCCGCACCGGCCCCGGTACGGGCGAACAGGACCGCAGGCGCCTCCGCCGCCGCGGCGGCCGAAAGGAGGAGCGGTGAGACGACCACTACGGGCTTGGAACCGCACGCGGACCGCACCCGGTTCTTCCCGCCCCGACCCGGTGCCCCCGGGCCGGGGAACCGGCGGCCGCACCGGCTTCCAGCCCCGAACCCGGCAGACGGGATAGCTACCGCCACCGCAGGTCTCTCGCGTCGATCAGGGAAGCCCCTATCCCGGCAGACGGGACAGCGACCGCGCAGAGCACGGCCCTGGCTGCTTCTTCGTCGTCCGAGCCCGGTTGACGGGATAACAACGCCAGTTGTTGACGGACGCTCCCCCAGGGCCGACTCCTCCCGGTAGACGGAATGGGACCGGCACCAAGGCCCGGTCCGGGAATCGCCCCGGCCCATGCCCCGGCCCTGACAACCAACACCTGGCTCGCCTGCGAATATCCCGCCAGCCCGATCCCGGCAGACGGAATGGCTGGCCCGGGCGCCGGGCACTCGCCCGCGCGCCGCACCGGCACAGGCGGTTCCGCAACCGAAAGGGCGCACCCGCCCCGAGACCGGAACCGCCTGGTGACCGGCGCACCCCCGGCCCCCTCGCGCCTCTCAGCCGTTGCGGCGGCCCAGCGCCTTGCAGCCCACGATCGTGCCGTCGGAGGAGCGGACCAGGTCGGTGGGCACGAGCAGGTCGCTGCGCTCGGGATGGGCCAGCGCGACAGCGGAGGAGACGATGTACCAGACGCCCAGAGCGGGAGCGGGCAGCAGCGCCCGCCCGTAGTCCTCGGAGAACACCGGGATACCCCCGATGCGGCCGATCTCGCAGCGGTCGACGGCCACGCGGACCGGTTTCGCCGCCGCGGGGCAGCGGACGACGACGCGGTCATCGGAATCGAAGATCGTCACCTCGTGCGGTGTCAGGTTGACCAGCGGAACACGCATTCTTCCCTCTCATGCCCCGAGCCGGCCGGGTGCGCCGGGCAGACCCTGCGTGCTGCGCGGCCGCCGCCCCGCGGCGCCCGGGTCAGTCGAACAGCAACCCGTCAAATTCCTGTTCCTGGTATTCCGCGTGCACCGGACGCGGAGACCGGGGCCGCCGGCGGTCCCGGCCTGCGGGCCGCCGCCGGCCGACTGCCGCGTCGTCGCCGGTCGTAAGTGTGTCGACGCGCAGCGCACCGAACCCCTGCGCGGTGTACTTGCCCACTCCGGTCAGCTCGACCAGCTCCAGCAGCGCACCGAAGTCGGCCGACAGGCGGCCGTCGCTGCCGCTGGGAAGCGCCAGGCGCAGCCCGCCCTCCCAGCCGAGCACCGTGCGCCCGGCCGGGCCGGAGTGCTCGGCGGCCCGGATCGGTGCGGAGTCGTCGGGCATGCGCCGCAGCCGCGCGGTGACCTCGTCGATGCGGCGCAGCCACGGCTCGGCGACCTCGCGCGGGGCGAACCGCGCCACCGCCCCGATCGCCCCGCTGCCGCTGAGCCGGCCTGAGGCGGTGCGGTGGACGACGCCGAACAGCAGCCGCGGCCCCGGCCACGCCTGGAAGCTGTCCTCGCCGTCGTAGTTGCGAGCCAGCGAGACGACCGGGCTGAGGGTGTGCAGCGCCGCCGAGCGGGCGATTCGGCGGGGCTCGGTGAGGACGGCGGTGTAGTCGCGGGCGTGCACGTCGGTGACCGACAGCGGTTCCAGCAGGTGGTCGCCCACCCGCTGCACGCGGCCGACGAGGTCGGCCGGCTCGGTCTCGGGCGGTTCGTCGTCCAACCAGGTCAGCGACCACACCCACAGGCGGTCGGCGAGCGGCTGCGGCCAGCCGTTCATGGCCCACTTCTTAGCCGCGCCGTGCTCGGAGTCGGGCTGCGGCCACCAGGTGTTCAACAGTCCGTGGCAGTCGACGGCGCGCACGGGCCGGGCGGCGTCGGCGTGGTCGCGCAGCACCAGCGTCCAGCGTCGCGGCATCGTCACTCCCCCTTTGTCGCCGAGCTGCCTCGGCCGTCGTGGCGCCCGTCGGATCAGGCCCGAGCACCCATAGCTCTCGGACAGCACGTGGACGCGGCCACCGCGTTCCCGCCGCTGCGGCGCGGCGGCGGGACCGTCCGAGAGGTGTCGGCACAGCGCCGCCCGGCGACACCCCACCGTGCTCAAGCGACCAGGACGGAGCCGCCCGCGCATGAGTCCCGCAGACGACCACACCGACCCGCAGAACCGCGGTGCACCGCAGCCGCACCCGCACGACTGGCTGGACGCCTACGTGCACTTCCGCCTCGCCGCCCTCGACCCCGACCTGGACGGGGTCTGCGATCCCGACGAGGCGCCCGGCGACGACGGCGCAGCGGAGCCCGCTGGGCCGCCTCCTCCCGCGCCCGAGGTCACCGCCGAGGAGTTGGCGGACCACCTGTCCGACCTGGCGCGGCGGTACCGGCGCAGACACCGGCGGGACCGCTGAAACCCCTGCTGTTCCTTGACTCCGGGCGGGCGCGGGGCCTACTTTCGTTATGACCACGTGCGTCGCCAGGGCGGCGCTTGCAGCGCCAGCCGACGTGGGTGTGTCGCCGGGCACAGCCGTCCTTCTTCTATGCACTTTCCCGGAGGAGCTGGGGAAGAGCCTCAGCCCCGTGCCCACGGGGAGAAGAAGGATCTTGAGCACGCGCTGCCTGTTCACGGACCTTTTCGGTTCGACCGCTTTCCTGCACGCCGTGACCCGCGCCTTCGGCTGCGGCCGCTGCGAACCGGCGCGCCGCCGCGGCGCGCCCGAGACGCTGCAGAGCTGCGACCGCCACGCAGCCCAGTTCGACTCGGCGCTGACGCTGCTGAGCGAGCACTGCCCCTGCGAGCGGCACGGCGGCAACGCCGACGCCAAGATCACCCTCCGCATGGCCGAGGTCCACGCGGCGCTGGAGGCCGGCGAGGCCGCGCCTGCCAAGGTCCGCCGCCTGGTCTTCGCACTGCGCGACACCGAGACCGACCGGGCCTTCTCCCGGCTGCGGCTGGTGTTCCCGCAGTGGTCGGGGCGCACGCTGCGGTGCGCCTTCTCCGAGCGCCCCCGGCGCTGGGCGCGTCAGCAGACGGTCGCCGAGTGGGTCGCGCCCGGCGTCGTCGAGCAGGAGGCGCTGGCCGCCCTCGTGCTGGCCGCGGGATTCGGCCACCCGGCGGTCGACCTCCCCGACGAGCAGCCCGACGACGGCGCCGACGCCGCCCTGCCCGGCGACCACGGCTTCACCCGGGAGTCGGGGGCCGTCCCGGTGGCCGACCGCGCGGGCCGCTCGGTCGCGGTGTGCCGGGAGCGTCCGCTGGTGTCGGTGCCCACGGCCGAGTACGTGCTGCGGAAGCTGCACGAGCTGGCCGAGGGCGTGGACCCCGGACGCGCCCGCACCACCGACGAGCTGCGCCGGGTCGGCCTGGCGGAGTCGCTGCGCGGCGTGGGCTCCGAAGACCTCGCCCGCATCCTGACCGAGGTGCTGCGCCGGCTCGCCGAGCGCCTGCCCGAGCACTTCGAACTGCTGGAGCGGGCGCGCGGCCGCGCGCGCAGCGCCCCCTACCACCCGGTCGCCGACCCCGCCCCGGCACCCGCCGCGGCCCGCCCGCCGGAGCGCCCCCGGGCGCAACCGGGGCCCGACGCGGAACGCGACTGGCTGCGCGACACCGCCTGGAGCCTGGTCACCCAGGCGCGGCGCAACCCCGTCTACTACGCCACCGACCCGGTGGCGGCCCTGGACCGGTTCCTGGACACCCACCTGCGCACCCGCGCCGAGGAGGTCCCCGCGACCTGGGCGCGGGCGCTCCACGACGACGACACCCGTGCCGACCTGCTCGACGCGCTGGTGGAACTGGTGGCGGCGGTGGAATGACCGCGGAAACGAGCCCCGCACGCCCGGCCCGCGGGAGGGGGCGGGCGGCCGTGGTCGCCGATCCGTCCTACGGAAGGTCGTAGATAGACCGTTCCTTGAGGTCAGAAACACAACGGGCGATAGCCCCGAAGTCGTTGTCGTCGTGGAGCACCGTCAAACCGTGATGTGCCGCCGTTGCGCTGATGAGTAGATCCAGGGCGGATGCGCACCGTAGCACTCCCTTCCGCAACAGCCGGTACTGCGTCGACTCAATCCACTGCCAAGCGCTCTTCGGGACTGGAGCGTCCGGATACAGGACCGAGAACATGTCGTCGATCTGCTCGTAGTGGTCGAGATCCCGGGCCGACCTGCGAAATTCCGCCCGCTGAGGGCCACAGGAGCCAATCGCCCCCGCATCGATCACCGAGGACCACGCATGTCGGCACTTCTCCTCTCTCATGACGCGCCACAACGCCGAGGTGTCTATGAGATAGCGGATCACTCCTCGGCTTCCTTCTCCGCGTTATGACGACGACGCCATCCTTCGTAGTCCCACTCGGCTGAGAGGCGCGCATAATGTTCGAGAGCTTCGATGCGCCGATGGCGTGCGACATACTCGCGCAGAGCTTCGTTCACCATGTCCTTCTTAGTAGTCAGCCCTGACAGGCGCATGGACTCCGCCAGTGCTTCCACGTCCAGATCGATCTGAGTCAACGCCATCACCCTCACCTCCATGTATCTGATGTACATGCTTATTGGATGCTATCAACGTCGACTACCTCCAGGGGCGTCGGCAAGCACTCATGCCAACAGATCCCTTTAGATGCCGCCTCCCCTTCGAGCTCCGCGATCGCGGCGGCCAGGCGACGGCGGTGGCGCAATCGAGCCTTGAGCCGGCAACAGCCCCGGTGATCCTGCCGGCTCCGATGATCGCTCCGCGCACAAGCGCGGCCGTGACCGCGGGAACGAGCCCCGCACGCCCGGCCCGCGGGAGTGGGCTCGGGCGGGCGGTGGGGGCGGTCAGCCGCGCACGGCGACGGCGTCGACCTCGAAGAGCATGCCGGGCATCGCGAGCGCGGCCACGCCCACCAGGGTCTGCGCGGGAGGCCGACTTCCCCAGATCCCGCTGATGCGGGCGGCGACGATACCGAGTTTGGCGGGGTCGTGATCGACGATGTAGGTACCCAACCGGACCACTTCCCCGTAGCCCAGCCCCACGGCGGCCAGTGCGACGCCCAGGTTCTCCAGCGCAAGTTCGACCTGGGAATCGAATCCTTCTGCGGCGACGGCTCCCTCGCCACCGGAGGCGTACTGCCCGGCGATGTGCACGGTTTCGCCCACGGCTAGGGCGATGTGACTGTAACCGAACGTCCGGGGGTCGTGGAGCTCGTCGGGGTTGACGAGGGTGTGCGGCATTTCCAGTCCTTTCTCGGTCACCCGGATACTGTCATGTCATCGGGAGATGGTCGGGCTTGTCGCGTCCGAACGGGGCGCGGCGGGACCGTGCCCCGAATGTGAGCGGTCCGGGGCGTCGGGGCGGCGCCCGAGCGCGACGGCGAGGGCTGCGGCGGCGGTCAGCCCGGCGGCGCACCAGAGGGCACCCGAACCGGACAGGCGGTCCACGGCCAGTCCGCCGACGGCTCCGCCGAGCGCGATGGAGGCGTTGAAGGCGGATACGAACAGGGCGGTCGCCGATTCGACGGCGCCGGGCGCGCTTTTGATCATCCACGTCTGCAATCCCACCGAGACCCCTCCGTAGCCCAAGCCCCACAGGAGCAGCAGCACCGCTCCGGACAGGGGTGTCGAGCCGAGAGGCGAGAACGCGCTCAGGGCCGCGGTGAGCACCAGAGCGATCACCAGCAACGCAGTGCGCGCGTTGCGCCCGGCCAGAGACCCCGCCAGGGCGTTGCCGCCGAGCTGGGCGGCTCCGAAGCCGAGCAGCAGCATGCCGACTTGGCCGGCTTCGATGCCGGAGGCCCCGGTCAGCAGCGGCCGGACGAAGGTGTAGGCGGTGAAATGCCCGGTGACGAGGAGGGCCGTGGCCGCCAATCCCAGGCGAACTCCGGCGTTTCCCGCGAAGGCCGCGCGCATTCCGGCGAAGGCAGAGGGCGGCCCTGCGGGCAGCGTCGGCACCAGCACCAGCAACAGGACCAGCGCCGCTGCGCCCAGCGCCGCCACGCAACCGAACGCGAACCGCCAGCTGACGAGGTCGCCTGCGAACGTGCCCGCCGGCACCCCGATCAAGGAGGCGGTGGAGACACCGCCGAACACCACGGCCGTGGCACGCGCGACATGGCGTTCGGGCACCAGCCGCACCGCAAGCCCGCCGGCGATCGCCCAGAAGCCGCCGATGCCCGCGCCCACGGCGACACGAGCGGCCAGCAGCACCGCGAAGGTGGGCGCCAGGGCGCTCGCGAGGTTGGCGAGTGCCATCAGCCCGATCAGCGCGGCCAGGATGGTCCTGCGATCGATCCGGCCGAGGGCCGCGGTGACCGTCGGCGCGGCGGCCGCGGCGGTGACCCCGGGCACAGTCACCATCAGCCCGGCGGTCCCCGCGGAGACGTCCAACTCGGCGGCGATCGGGGTGAGCAACCCGACGGGCAGGAGCTCGGTCGTCATCAGCGCGAAGATGCCCAGCGCCACTGCGCAGACGGCCGACCACGCCTTCAGGGGTGGCGGTCGGTTCGTGTCCTGCTCGGTGATTGCCGTCTCCGCAGTCACGGGGCATCACCGCCATTAACCAGGATATCCAATATCCAGAATCCTTCCATAGTAAAGCGGGCATCGTCCGGGTCATGCGGAACGTGCGCGTAGGCGCCGCTCAACCGCCGGTGCGTGCGAACCAGCTGCGCGTGGCAACCGGGACCTCAGGCGACCCGCTCTCAACGTCGGCCTTGATATCGGCGAGCGTCCTGCCTGCGAGCTCTCTGCGCCAGACGAGTTCGGCCTGGCGCATCGCGAGGTTGATCCGGCAGGGCGAATCCCCGCCGCCTCCGGCGGCCGCGGCCGGGCCGCGGTTGCGGATCTCGGTGCAGCGGAACGCCTCGTCGGAACCTTCGATGGCCGTCACGACATCCATCAGCGTGATCTCTCCGGGCTCGCGGGCCAACCGGAATCCGCCGCTCGGCCCCGGCGTGGAGTAGACGATCCCGGCGCGGGCGAGCCGCTGCAGCTGCTTGTTCATGTAGGCGTGCGGCAGCTCGTAGAACTCCGCCAGCCGCGCGGCTCGAACGGCCCGCTCAGGACCACACCAGGCGAGGTTGAGGCAGCAGTGCAGCGCCCACTCGACGCCCTCGTTCATCGTCCGCATAATTCTGGACTTTACATGTCCGGGATTGTCCGTGGCAACTCGCCCACCCCGCTGCGGAGCAACCTGAGAGGCGAAGACGACCTCTGGCGCATTCGAGTCGGCGACTATCGGGTTCTGTACAGTATCGATGACGGCGAACTCGTCGTCATCGCGGTGCGGATCGCTCACCGCAGCGACGTCTACCGGGACCTCGACCAGGCCCACGGAGCCGACGCCCTCCGTCGATCTCGGGCCACACTCTTCGTACACGTGTATGATTCCCTCACGAGTACGTGTACGCAGACCCACTACCGAAGGGACGCACCGCCGTGGTCACCGAGGTCTTCACCCGCAAGTATTGCGATCCGCACGCCGTCCGCGAGGAGAAGGTCGAGGCGACGGACGTCATCCAGTTCGCCTGGGAGGGCACCGTCCGCGAGGTCGACGCCTGCGACGAGTGCACGAAGGAGCACCAGGCCCGCTACGAGCCGCTGGTCGACTACTCCCAGCCGGTGAAGAAGCGCCGCACCAAGAAGTCCGAACCCAAGGCCGACACGGCGCCTTCGCCCGGCGGCGACTCCGCCCCCGCCGACTCTGCGGCGGACGCCGAGGACTCCGCGGACTCCTGACCCGCTTCCGGCCGGTCGCCGGGCACTGGCGCACGCCCGGCGACCGGTCCGCCCCGACCCCGGCAGGGCTACTCGGGGGCCCCGGCCGCTCGGGCGGCTCGAACGGCCGGGCGTGCGACGCACGAGGCTGCGCCGCCGCCCGCATCCCGCGCCCCCGCGACGGGACGATACGAGCGGGGGAGGCCGGTGCCCCATTTCACCGGTCTCCCCCGCCGCTTCTCAGGATGGCTTTCTCGGGTCACGCACCTGCGGCTCCGGGCTCGGTCATCAGACTCGTCAGCCGGCCCGTGCGCCGGGCCGGAACGGTGCCCGCGACGGGCAGCCGGGCCTGCACGACCCCGTCGCGCGGCAGGCCGACCGTGGCGCCCTTCCGCCGCATGATGCGCGTCATGGCCCGGTTCCCGGCCACCGTCTCCGCGCGGACCTCGGCCAACCCCCAGTCGGCGGCGACGGCGGTCAAGGCGCCGGTCAGCGCCGTGCCCACGCCCCGCTGCTGCCAGGAGTCCTCGACCAGGAAGGCGATCTCGCCGACGCCGGGGTCGAGGGTGTACATCAGGTGGGCCAGCGCGATCGGTTCGCCGCCCTTGAGCGGGCGCGCGAGCAGTGTGAGGCCGTACTCGGGGTCGCAGAACACCCCGAGCATGCGCGGGGTCAGTCGCCGCATGCTGGAGAAATAGCGTCCCCGGGTGGTCTCCGGCGAGCAGCGGGCGTGCAGCCGCTGGATCGCCTCCGCGTCCGACGCGCCGGCCTGGCGCACGTAGAGGTCGACTCCGCGGTGCGTGGCGACCGCGCCGTCGGTGGGCGCCGCGCCGGTGGGCGGCAGCACCGAGCGGACCAGGGCGTCGGCGCGGGCGGACTCGGTCCAGGTGAAGGGCTGGTCCACACGGCGCAGCCGGACCCCGCGCAGCGGGCCGACCGGCACCACCAGGGTGGTCTCGGGTTCCTCGGGGAACTCGGGCGCCGGGCGGGTGAGGTTGGTCCATCGGGCGTCGTCGGCGAGCAGCAGTTCGCCCAGCGCCTCGGGCAGCCGGTTGGGTTCGCTGCGCAGCCGGGCGGTGAGCAGGAGGGCCTTGGTGACGTCGTCGCCGACCTCGCGGGGCTGGGCGGGTACGGCCACGACCGAGTCGGTCACGCTCCGGCGGGCGACCTCGCGCAGCAGCGTGTGGTGCTCGTGCGGCACGTCCACGATGAACTCGTCCACCACTCCGGCGGCGTCGGCGTGGATGGACAGGCCGACGATGTTGCCGCCCTGCGACGCCATCGCATCGACCAGCCCGGCGAGCCGACCGGGGCGGTCCTCGACGACGGTGCGGATGCGCCAAAGAGCCATGCCGTCCCCCTAACCGATGGGCGCGCCGCGGGACCTGCTGCGGCCTACGGCTCTGCGCGCCGACTCCCGTACAGCATGGAATGGCGACGTTTCGGGCGTGCTACACGCGAGTAAGTTCCGCTGACATCTCGTCGGCCGTGCGGTGCGGCATGCCCCGGCCTCCCCCGCTGCGAGCGGGGGAGGCCGGGGCTCAAGGGCGGCCCGCCACCAGCTCCCCGTCCTTCCAGACGGCGGCGACCTGCGGCACCCCGGGCCGATAGGCGAGGTAAAGCGGATTGGGCGCCTCCAGCAGCACCATGTCGGCGCGGGCGCCCGCCGCCAGGTGCCCGACGTCGTCGCGGCGCAGGGCGGCGGCGCCGCCGGCGGTGGCGGCCCGCAGCGCCTCCTCCGGCGACATGCCCATCTCGCGCACGGCCAGCGCGATGCACAGGGCCATGCTGGAGCTGAAGCAGGAACCGGGGTTGCAGTCGCTCGCCAGGGCCACCCGGGCCCCGGCGTCGAGCAGGGCGCGCGCGTCGGGGTAGGGCTGGCGGGTGGAGAAGTCCACCCCGGGCAGCAGGGTCGCCACCGTCGCCCGCCCCTCGGCGGCGGAGTCGGCCAGGGCGGCGACGTCGTCGGCGGTGAGGTGGGTGCAGTGGTCCACGGACGCGGCGCCGGCTTCCACGGCCAGCCGCACTCCGGGGCCGGGGCCGAGCTGGTTGCCGTGCACCCGCGGCGCGAGGCCGCGCCGCCGTCCGGCCTCCAGGACCCGCCGCGCCTGCTCCTCGTCGAAGGCGCCGCGCTCGCAGAACACGTCGATCCACCGGGCGTGCGGTGCACAGGCGTCCAGCATCGCGCCGGTGACCAGGTCGACGTAGCCGCCGGGGTCGCCGTCGTACTCGGGCGGGACGACGTGGGCGCCGAGGAAGGTCCTCTCCTCCGTCAGGCGGGAGGCCACCCGCAGCGCGCGTTCCTCGTCGGCGGCGCTCAGCCCGTAGCCGGACTTCACCTCCAGCGTGGTGGTGCCCTGGGCGCGGGCCTCGCGCAGCAGCCGGGTGGCGTTGCCCAGCAGTTCGGTCTCGGATGCCGCGCGAGTGGCGGCCACCGTGGTCCGGATGCCGCCGGCCTCGTAGGGCCGACCGCTCATCCGGGCGGTGAACTCCCGGCTGCGGTCGCCGGCGAAGACGATGTGCGAGTGGCTGTCGACGAACCCGGGCACGACGCACCGACCGGCCGCGTCCACCCGCACGTCGGCTGCCGGAGCCTGCGTGCGCGGCCCGCACCAGGCCACCCGCCCGTTCTCGACGACCAGCGCGGCGTCGGGCACCTCCCCGAGCACGCCGTCACCGAGCCCGGGATCGTTGGTGACGAGGACGGCGATGTCGTCCACCAGCACCGAGGAGACAGCAGGGACCGGAGTCTGCGATCCGGATGTGTTCATCGAACGTCGCGCCACCGCGGGTGACGCGTTCCTCCTTTCGGCGGCGGTTGCCGGTGGGGCCGTGTACGACGGTCGGCTGGTGGGGTTTTCGCCGCGCGATCGCCGCGACAGGTCTCGCCGGGCCGCCCGGGCCGGCAGCACCGAGCCGCTCGCCGGATGCGTGCGGGAGCGTTCCGGACGCGCCCGCTCATCCGGTCAGCTCTCTGATCGCCGTGTCCAGGCGGGCGGCGGCGTCGGGGAGCCTCGTGTGGACGCCGTCGCCAACGATCCAGCGCCCGTCGCACATCACGTGGCGGACGTCGGCGGCCGTGGCCGCGGCGACGAGCGCGTCCGCGGCGCGTTCGGGGTCGAATCCGGCCAGGCGGACACCGTCCACGGCGACGGTGACGAGATCGGCGCGGGCCCCGGGCGCGATGCGCCCCGCTCCCCCGCCCGCGTCGGCGCCGGGCCCCCAGCCCAGGGCCGTGTGACCGCCGGTGTGCAGGGCCTGAAGCAGGCGGTGGGCGGGCAGGCAGCCGCGGCGGCCGGTGCGCAGGCGCTCGTGGGCCTCCGCTGCGCGGGCCTCCTCGAACATGTCGACGGTGGAGTGCCCGTCGCTGCCCAGCGACAGCGGCGCCCCCGAAAGCCGATCCAGCTCGGGCAGACCGTCGGCGAGGTCCCGCTCGGTGGTGGGACACAGGCACACCCCCGCCCCGGAACCGCGCACCAGGTCGGCGTCCGCGGCGGTCAGGTGGGTGGCGTGCACGAGCGCGGGCCGGAGGGCGGACAGGAACCCGGTCTCGTCGAGGAGGGCGGCGGGGGTGCAGCCGTGCGCGGCCTGGCAGACGGTGTTCTCGGCGGGCTGCTCGGAGAGGTGCACGTGCGCCGCGGCCCACCCGGCGTCCGCGCCCGCCTGCGCCATGCGGGCGAGTCCGGCGCGGGGGACCGCGCGCACCGAGTGCGCGGCCGCGCCGATGCGGACGCCGTCGCCCGGGCGCAGGTCGGCGACCCGCTCGGCCCAGGCGTCCGCATCCCCGTCGCCGAAGCGCAGCTGCGGCCCCTCCAGCGGCGCGTACGTACCGTCGGCACGCAGGCCGCCCGCCAGGTAGCACGTGTCGAGCAGCGTGATCCGGATTCCGGCGTCGGCCGCGGCCGCGATGAGGGCCTGGCCCATGGCGTTGGGATCGCGGTAGGGCGCGCCGCGGGGGCCGTGGTGCACGTAGTGGAACTCGCCGACGCAGGTGATCCCGGCCAGCGCCATCTCGGCGTAGACCCCGCTCGCCAGGCGGTGGTAGGAGTCGGGGTCGAGCCGCTCGGCCACCTCGTACATCCGCTCGCGCCAGCTCCAGAAGCTGCCGCCGTCCTCGCCGGTGCGCCCGCGCAGCGCGCGGTGGAAGGCGTGCGAGTGCGCGTCGGCCAGCCCGGCGACGGTCAGACCGGGCAGCCGCTCGGCCTCCGCGGGCGGCTCGGTGCCGGGGGTGACCGCGGTGATGGAGCCGCCGGCAACCTCGATCAGGACGCCGCGAGCCGCGGCCGGACCCGCGCCGGAGTCCAGCAGCGCCCACTCGCACCAGTAGCGGCGTACCCGGGCCGCGTCCGCCGGGGTGCCACCGGTCCCCCGCTGCGCGCTCTGCCGGCGGTCGACGCCGCTCATGCCTGCTCTTCCGGCACCGCGTCCGCGAGGTCGGCCAGGACGTCGGCGAGCGCGGTCACCCCGGCCCGGCAGTCGGCGGCGGTGGCCGATTCCTGCGGGGCGTGGGAGATGCCGGTCGGGTTGCGCACGAACAGCATCGCGGTCGGCACGGCCGTGGCCAGGACACCGGCGTCGTGACCGGCGCCGGTGGTCAGGATCGGCACCGCACCGCCCGTACCTCCCACGCGTGCGGCGATGCGGTCGCGCAGCGAGTGGTCGAAGCGCACCAGCGGGGACTTCGACTCCAAGAAACCGGTCACGGTGACCCCGTGTTCAGCGGCGCTGCGCCGCGCCTCGGCGTCGACGCTGTCGACCACCGCACGCAGGGCTCCCTCGTCGGCGGCGCGGGCGTCCAGCCACGCACGCACCCGGGAGGGCACCGCGTTGGTCCCGTTGGGCGAGACCCGGACCTTGCCCACGGTGGCCAGCGCGTCGTGCTCCTCTGCTGCCCGCCGCGCGGCCAGCACGGCCTCGGCGAAGGGCAGCATGGGGTCGCTGCGGTCGGCGGTACGGGTGGTACCGGCGTGGTCGGCCTGCCCGGAGAAGTCGAGCCGCCACCGCCCGTGCGGCCACACCGCCGAGGCGACACCGATGGGATCGCCGGTGTGTGCCAGCGCCCGGCCCTGCTCGATGTGCAGTTCCACGAACACGCCGATGCGGCCGAGGATCTCCGAGTCCGAACCCATCCCCTCGGGGTCGAGCCCGGCCTGCTCCATCGCCGCGGACCAGGTGACACCGTCGGCGTCGGTGAGCCGGCCCGCGCGCTCCGGGGTGATCGCGCCGGTCAGCAGCCGGCTGCCCAGGCAGGGCACGCCGAAGCGGGCGCCTTCCTCCTCCACGAACACGGCAACCGCGAAGGGTCGGCGCGGCCGCAACCCGCGGCGGCGCAGCTCGTCGACGGCGGCGAGGGCGCCCACGATCCCGAGGGGCCCGTCGTAGGCGCCGCCGTCGGGTACCGAGTCCAGGTGGGATCCGGTGACCACGGCGTCGCCTCCGGGTTCCCCCCACCACGCCCACAGGTTGCCGTTGCCGTCGGCCGCGACGTCCAGCCCGCGGGCGCGCGCCGCGGCGGTGAACCAGGACCGCGCCTCGGTGTCGGCGGGTCCCCAGGAGTACCTGCGGTAGCCGCCGGTGGTGCGGTTGCGCCCCACCGGCGCGAGTCGGGTCCACAGCTCGTCGAAGTGTTCGCTCATCCGCCTGTTCCGTCCCTCACCTGCGCTTCGTCCCCCGCCGCCCGCACCGGGCGACGCATGTGTGCCCGTCGGCGCCGCCGAGGCGTGCTAGACCGGGCCTTCGTTCATGGGCAGCCGGATGCCGTGGTCGCGGGCGACGGCTTCAGCCTGGCCATACCCGGCGTCGGCGTGGCGGATCACCCCGCTCGCGGGATCGTTGGACAGCACCCGCTCCAGCTTGCGCGCGGCCAGGTCGGTGCCGTCGGCGACGCTGACCTGTCCGGCGTGGATGGAGCGGCCCATGCCCACGCCGCCGCCGTGGTGGATCGACACCCACGAGGCGCCCGAGGCGGTGTTGACCAGTGCGTTGAGCAGCGGCCAGTCGGCGACGGCGTCGGAGCCGTCGGCCATGCCCTCGGTCTCGCGGTAGGGGGAGGCGACCGATCCCGTGTCGAGGTGGTCGCGCCCGATGGCCAGCGGCGCGCTGATCTCGCCGGAGGCCACCAGCTCGTTGAAGCGCCGCCCGGCGGCGGCCCGCTCGCCCTGGCCCAGCCAGCAGATCCGGGCCGGCAGGCCCTGGTAGGCAACCCGCTCCCCGGCCAGGCGGATCCAGCGGGAGAGGTGGTCGTCGTCGGGGAACAACTCCAGCACGGCGCGGTCGGTGCGGGCGATGTCGGCGGGATCTCCGGATAGCGCGGCCCAGCGGAACGGGCCCTTGCCCGCGCAGAACAGCGGGCGGATGTAGGCGGGCACGAAGCCGGGGAAGTCGAAGGCCCGCGCGTAGCCGGCGGTGCGGGCCTCGCCGCGAATGGAGTTGCCGTAATCGAACACCTCCGCGCCGCCGTCGGCGAAGCCCACCATCGCCGCGACGTGGGCGGCCATGGATTCCCGGGCGCGGCGGGTGAACTCGTCGGGGGCGCGGGAGGCGTAGTCGCCCCACTCGGCGAAGTCCACGCCGCTGGGCAGGTAGGCCAGCGGGTCGTGGGCGGAGGTCTGGTCGGTGACGACGTCGACCGGTGCCCCGCGCCGCAGCAGCTCGGGGACGGCGTCGGCGGCGTTGCCCAGCACCCCGACGGAGACGGCCCGCCGTTCGCGCCGGGCGCGCTCCGCCAGCCGCAGCGCCTCGTCGAGGCCGTCGGCCCGGGTGTCCAGGTAGCCCTGGGCGATGCGGCGCTCGATGCGGCTGGGGTCGCATTCGACGACCAGCGCCGCCCCGCCGTTCATCGTCACGGCGAGCGGCTGGGCGCCGCCCATGCCGCCCAGGCCGGCGGTGAGGGTGAGCGTGCCGGACAGGTCGCCCCCGAAGCGCTTGGCGGCGACCGCGCCGAAGGTCTCGTAGGTGCCTTGCAGGATGCCCTGCGTGCCGATGTAGATCCAGGAGCCCGCGGTCATCTGCCCGTACATGGTCAGCCCGAGCGCCTCCAGGCGGCGGAACTCCTCCCAGTTCGCCCAGTCGCCGACGAGGTTGGCGTTGGCGATGAGTACCCGCGGCGCCCACTCGTGGGTGGGCAGCACGCCCACCGGGCGGCCGGACTGCACCAGCAGGGTCTCGTCGTCGCCCAGCTCGCGCAGCACCGCGGTGATGCGCTCGAAGCTCGCCCAGTCGCGGGCCGCTTTGCCGCTGCCGCCGTAGACGACGAGCCGCTCGGGGTGTTCGGCCACTTCGGGGTCGAGGTTGTTGTGCAGCATGCGCAGGGCGGCCTCCTGCGGCCAGCCGCGCGCGGTGCGCTCGGTGCCGCGCGGCGCGCGCACGGTCCGCGGGGCGGGTCCGATCGGCATGGTGGTCACCGTCCTTTCCACCGGATCAGGCGAGCGGGACCACGGCGGCCGCCGCGCCACGCACGGATCCGTCGGTGATGAGTTCGGCGGCGGCGGCGATCTCGGGAGCCAGGTGCCGGTCCGGGCCGGGGCCCGCCACGCGGCTGCGCAGCGTGTCGCGTACCGCGGCGGTGGCCGGCGCCGGTTCCAGGGGCGCGCGCAGGTCCAGCGCCCGAGCGGCGGTGACCAGCTCGATCGCCAGCACGCTGGTGAGCGCCTCGACGGCGCGGCGCAGCTTGCGCGCGGCGGCCCAGCCCATGGAGACGTGGTCCTCCTGCATGGCCGAGCTGGGGATGGAGTCGACGCTGGCGGGGGCGGCCAGGCGTTTCAGCTCGGAGACCAGGCCGGCCTGGGTGTACTGGGCGATCATGTGTCCGGAGTCGACACCGGGATCGTCGGCGAGGAAGGCGGGCAGACCGTGTGAGCGGGCCACGTCGAGCATCCGGTCGGTGCGGCGCTCGGCGATGGAGGCGAGGTCGGCGACCGCGATGGCCAGAAAGTCCAGCACGTAACCCACCGGCGCACCGTGGAAGTTGCCGTTGGACTCCACCCGGCCGTCCTCCAGCACCACCGGGTTGTCGATGACGGCGGCCAGCTCCCGCCCGGCGACCGCCTCGGCGTGGGCGAGGGTGTCGCGCACGGCTCCGGCGACCTGCGGCGCGCAGCGCAGCGAGTAGGCGTCCTGCACGCGGGTGCAGTCGGGGCCGCGGTGCGAGGCGACGACGGGCGAGTCGGCCAGCAGCGCCCGCATGTTGGCCGCGGCCGCCGCCTGCCCGGGATGGGGGCGCAAGTCGCTCAGCTCCGCAGCGAAGACCCGGTCGGTGCCCAGCAGCGCCTCGACGCTCATCGCGGCGGTGATGTCGGCGACGCGCAGCAGCTCGGCGAGGTCGGCGCAGGCCAGCAGCAGCATACCGAGCATGCCGTCGGTGCCGTTGATGAGGGCGAGCCCTTCTTTGGCGGCGAGTTCGACCGGCCGCAGCCCCGCGTCCCGCAGCGCATCGGCGGCCTTGCGGAGTTCGCCGCCGGCGTCGCGCACCTCGCCCTCGCCCATCAGCGCCAGCGCGACGTGCGACAGCGGCGCGAGGTCGCCCGAGCAGCCCAGGCTGCCGTACTCGTGCACCACGGGGGTGATGCCCGAGTTCAGCAGGCCGGCCAGCGCCTCGGCGGTCTCGACGCGCACGCCGGTACCGCCGCCGGCCAGGGTGCGCAGCCGCAGCAGCATCAGGGCCCGCACGACTTCGCGCTCGACCTCGGGCCCGGTGCCGGCGGCGTGGGAGCGGATGAGCGAAGCCTGCAGCCGGGTGCGCAGGTCGGCGGCGATGTGCCGGGTGGCAAGTGCGCCGAATCCGGTACTGACGCCGTAGGCGGGCGCGGGGTCGGCGGCCAGGGCGTCGACGCGTTTGCGTCCCGCGGCGATCGCCCCGCGCGCATCACCGGTGAGTCGGACGGCGGCGCCGCGGCGTGCCACGGCGACGACCTCGTCGGGGGCGAGCGGCGCGCGGCCGATGTCGATCGAGGTGGACATGCCCCCATTGGACGACGCCCGCCACCTGCTGAGCGACCCCCGACATCCAGGTTGTGTCCGAGATTTCAGACAAAGCGCGATCCGGTTGGGCACACCACGTGCGCCGCACCCCGAACGCCGCCCCCGCGCGCACCGGTCCGCGGCGGGACCTCAGCCCTCGGCGGCGGGGACCGGCCGCGCTCGGCGGTCGCCGTCCGGGCGCAAAGCGACGGGGTCGGGGGCGACCGCCTTCTCGGGGGCCGCGGCAGCCGCGGGACCGGCGACAGAAGCCTTCGCGGCCACCTCGGCCAGCGACTCCAGCCCGCGAACGACGGTGGGGTGTTGGGCGCTGCCGCTGCGCACGCAGGCGAGTATGGACCGCATCGGCACAGAGCGGCCGTCCAGCGCCACGCGCACCACCGGATGCTCGGTCGCGATGGGCAGCAGGCGCGGCACCAGGGCGATCCCCATGCCGTAGCCCACCAGCGCCGTCGCCCCGATCCAGTCGGTGGCCCAGTGCGCGATCCGCGGAGTGAACCCGGCCGCGGCGCATGCCACCTGGATCACGCGGTAGTGGCTGCAGGACCCGCCCGGCGTGATCCAGTCCTCGCGGGCGGTCTCGGCCAGGGGCACGCGTTCGCGCTCGGCCAGCGGATGCCCGGCGGGCACGAGGAGGTCGTGCGGCTCCTCCAGCAGGACACGCTGCTCGAAGCGGGAGTCCTCGGGCGAGGCCACCGTGGGGTCGGGGACGACCACGGCGAGGTCCGCGCTGTCCGCCAGGAGCATGTCGAAGCACTCGCCGGCCTCTGCCTCGAACACCGCCACGCGCATCCCCGGATGGCTGCCGCGCAGCCGCGCGGCGGCCGGCGCCAGCAGTGTGGCGACGCCCGTCGGGTAGCCGGCCATGCGCAGCGGCCCGGTCTCGCCGTCGGCGTGGTGGGCGAGATCGGCGACCGCCTGCTCCCAGCGGGTGCTCAGCGCGTCGGCGTGGTCGAGCAGCACGTGCGCGCCGGAGGTGAGCCGCACCCGGCGGCCTTCGGGCTCCAGCAGGGTCACCCCGAGATCCCGGGCGAGCTGGCGGATCTGCTGGGAGACCGCCGACGGCGTCAGATGCAGCGCTTCGGCCGCGCCGGTGACGGTGCCGTGGTGGTGGACCGCTCGCAGTACGCGCAGGCGTCGCAGATCGAACATGTACCTGAGGCTACATGGTTTCTTGTAGAAAGATTAGATGGACATGAAATGACGGCCCCACCAGACTGGAGCCATGGAACACCGCACGAACAGCGCACCGGCCTGCCCCGACTGCGGATGGCCGGAGTCGGAGATCTACCAGGTGGTATCGCGGCACACGACCTCGACCGGAATGGTGCTCTACACCCGGTGCGCCTGCGGGCGCCTCCAGGTCCGTTCGCTGAACGTGCCGGGCGCACACCGCCCCGTCTCGCGCGGACGCTGCTAACGGCGGTGGGGCGGCGTGCCAGAATCGGCGCATGAGCCATGTCCCCGCGGCCACGCGGGCGCTGCGCCTGCTGCGCTTCCTCGCCGCGCGCCCCGGGCCCGTGTCCGCCGTGGCCGTCGCTGCGGAGCTGGAGATGCCGCGGTCGAGCGTCTACCAACTGCTGGAGGCCATGGCCGAGGAGGGCTTCGTCACCCATCTGCCCGAGGAACGGCGCTGGGGTCTGGGGCTGGCGGCATTCGAGATCGGGTCGGCCTACCTGCGGCACGGCCCGTTGGAGCGGCTGGCCCGACCGCTGCTGCGGCGGCTGGTCGAGGAGACCGGAGCCACCGCGCACCTGGGCGTGCTGCACGGCGCCGACACGCTGTACCTGCTCAAAGAGCAGCCGCAGCACGCGCCGACGCTGATCACGGGGGTCGGGGTGCGGCTGCCTGCGCACCTGACGGCCTCCGGCCGCGCGCTTCTCGCCCACCTGCCGCGCGCCCAGGTGCGCGCACTCTACCCGTCGGCTGAGAGCTTCACCGACCGCACCGGGCGCGGTCCGGCCGCGCCCGGTGAGCTGCGCGAACTACTGGCAGGCGAGCGGCGCGCGGGCTACTCCGTGGAGGAAGGCCAGGTGACCGAGGGGTTCTCGTCCGTGGCGGCGGCCGCCTTCGACCACAACGCCGCACCGGCGGCGGCCATCAGCCTCACGGTGCCCAGCGCCCGCCCGGTCACACCCGCGGCCCTGGCCGCGGGGGCGCGCGACGCCGCCGCCGAGCTGACGCGCCGACTGGGCGGGCGCCGCCCGGAGCCGTTGTGAGCCGGCGCGGTCCGCACGGCGAGCGCGGGCGCGCGGCGGTTCGCTAGTTGGCGTTGGCCTGGATGTAGGCCTCGATCTCGGCGCGCTCGGCCCGCAGCTTCGCCAGGGCCTCGTCGAGGATGAGGCGACCCTCCTCTTCGCTGCGGCGCTCCTTCACGTAAGCCAGGTGGGTCTTGTACGGCTCGGTCCGCGGCGGCGCCGGAGGGTTCTGCGGGTCCTTGCCCGCCGGGAAGCCGCAGCGAGGGCAGTCCCACTCCTCGGGGACCGCGGCTTCGTGCGCGAAGCTCGGCACGACCTCGTGCTTGTTGGCGCAGTAGAAGGGCACCCGGACACGCGGTGCGGACTCGCCGCGCTCGGCCTCGCCCATCGGGCCGGCACCGACGCGGCTGCCACGGATGGCGCTGCCACTACCCACGGATTACTCCTTCGTCGGACATCACGCCCCGGCTAAGGGGAGAACGGAGACACGCCGCACGGCGGCACGGTGCGGCGGTGGAGCCCGCGCGGCGGGCGCGGGCGGAGGTGGGGGCTCGGAAGGGACCGAGGAGGGAGCGGGGGCTAACCGGCCTGGTTGAGCATCAGCCCGAGGACCACGACGGCGACGATCCACACCAGTCCGGTGGCGATCGTCAGTCGGTCGAGGTTGCGTTCGACCACGGAGGACCCGCCCAGGGAGGACGTGACGCCGCCCCCGAACAGGTCGGAGAGGCCGCCGCCCTTGCCCTTGTGCAACAGCACCATCAGGACCAGCAGCACGCTGCAGAGCATCACGAGGATGGACAGACCGAGGATCACACGCTCACCCGTAACTCGACCCCGAGTGGGGGGAATCGACGACTTGGGCCCCGGACCCGCGCACTCGCCGGACGAGCCGGTTCGAACGGCCCGCCCGAGAGGGACCCCGAGGACACTGCTTGGATTCTACAGTGTGCCCTGTGGACACGTACCCGCCCGAAGAGAACGGGCTTTGCGCATTCTAACCCGAGCGCGGCCTTGCTGCGGCCGCTTCGAGTATCGAAACCGGGACCGCGGCGGCAAATCGGCATCGGCCGCCGGCTTCGGCACGGGCCCAGACGCGGACGCAGTGCCGGAGCGGGCTGCCGAGAAGGGCCGGCCGGCGCGAACCGGCCGGCCCCGCGCTCACTCCCGGCCGAGCCGGGCGAGCTTGACGAACTCCTCGGGCTTGAGGCTCGCACCGCCCACCAGGGCACCGTCGACGTCGTCCTGGTCCATGATCCCGGCGATGTTGTCGCCCTTGACCGATCCTCCGTAGAGGATGCGGGTGGCGCCGGCCACCTCGTCGGAGTACAGCTCGCCCAGCCGCCCGCGCAGCGCGCGGCACACCTCCTGGGCGTCCTGCGGGGTGGCGACCTCGCCGGTGCCGATGGCCCACACCGGTTCGTAGGCGACGACCAGGCGCGCGGCCTGCTCCGCCGGCACGTCCTTCAGCGCACCGTCCAGCTGGGCGAGCGTGTGCGGGACGTGCTCGCCGGCCTTGCGCACATCCAGGCCCTCGCCCAGGCACAGGATGGGCGTGATGTCGGCGGCGAAGGCCGCCTTCACCTTGCCGTTGACGACCGCGTCGTCCTCCTGGTGGTACTCCCGGCGCTCGGAGTGGCCGGCCAGGGCGTAGGTGCAGCCCAGCTTGGCCAGCATGGAGCCGGAGATCTCGCCGGTGTAGGCGCCCTTCTCCTGGGCGGAGATGTCCTGGGCGCCGTAGCCGATCTTCAGCTTGTCGCCGTCGACGAGGGTCTGCACGCTGCGCAGGTTCGTGAACGGCGGGAGAACGACGATCTCGGCGGTGTCGAAGTCGGCGTCGTTCAGCGTGAACGCGAGCTTCTGAACCAGCGCGATGGCTTCGAGGTGGTTGTTGTTCAGCTTCCAGTTGCCCGCGATCAGCGGCTTGCGCTTGGGCTCTGCCATGGTGTCTTCCTCAGCTGCAGAAAGGGCGCCGGCGGCCCGCTTTGGGCCGCCGGCGCGCGGGGTCAGTCGTCCAGGGCCTCGATACCGGGCAGGTTCTTGCCCTCCAGGTACTCCAGGCTGGCGCCGCCGCCGGTGGAGATGTGGCCGAAGGCCGCCTCGTCGAAGCCGAGGGCGCGCACGGCCGCCGCCGAGTCGCCGCCGCCCACCACCGTGAAGGCGCCGGAGTCCAGCAGGGCTTGGGCGAGCGCACGGGTGCCGTTCGAGTAGGGCTCCATCTCGAAAACGCCCATCGGGCCGTTCCAGAAGACGGTGCGCGCGTCGGCCAGCTTGGCGGCGAACAGCTCGCGGCTCTTGGGTCCGATGTCCAGGCCCATGCGGTCGGCGGGGATGGAGTCGGCGTCGGCCGGGCCGTGCGGTGCGTCGGCCGAGAACGACTCGGCCGCGACCACGTCGACGGGGAGCACGATCTCCACGCCCTGCTTCTCCGCGCGGTCCAGGTAATCGCGCACGGTGTCGACCTGGTCGGCCTCCAGCAGGCTGGACCCGACCTCGTAGCCCCTGGCCTTGAGGAAGGTGTAGGCCATGCCGCCGCCGATGAGCAGGCGGTCCGCGGTGCCCAGCAGATTGTCGATCACACCGAGCTTGTCGGAGACCTTGGAACCGCCCAGCGCGACCGCGTAGGGGCGCGCGGGATCGCCGGTGAGCGTGCGCAGCACCTCGACCTCGGCCAGCACCAGCCCGCCGACGGCGTGCGGCAGGCGGTTGGGCAGGTCGTAGACGCTGGCGTGCTTGCGGTGCACCGCGCCGAAGCCGTCGCCGACGTAGAGGTCGGCGAGCTGGGCGAGGCGGTCGGCGAACTCGCCGCGTTCCGCGTCGTCCTTGCTGGTCTCGCCCGGCTCGAAGCGCAGGTTCTCCACGAGCGCGACCCCGCCGTCGGCCAGTCCGGCGCTCGCCGCGCGGGCGGACTCCCCGGCGGTGTCGTCGGCGCAGGCGACCTCGGTGCCCAGCAGCTCGCCCAGTCGGGCGGCGACCGGGCGCAGCGAGTAGGCGGGGTCGGGAGCCCCCTTGGGACGGCCCAGGTGGGCGGCCACCACGACGCGCGCTCCGCGCTCGCGCAGGGCGCCGATGGTGGGCAGGCTGGCGCGGATCCGGCCGTCGTCGGTGATGCGGTCACCGTCGAGGGGCACGTTGAGATCCGCCCGGACGAACACGCGCTTGCCGGAGACGTCGAGGTCGTCGATCGTGCGCATGATGCTCTCCTTCCGCGGGGTGGAGCCGCCCAGCGCGCACCGCGGCGCCCCCGGCTGTCAGCAGGCGGGGGCGCCGCGGCGGCGCCGGTACGGCGGGGTTCGTCCGGTCAGAGGCGCGAGCCGACCAGCTTGGCCGCGTCCACGAGGCGGTTGGAGAAGCCCCATTCGTTGTCGTACCAGCCGACGATCTTGACCGTGTTGCCGAAGGCCATGGTCAGGCTGGAGTCGAAGGTGCAGGAGGGCGAGGTGCCGACGATGTCGGAGGACACGATCGGGTCCTCGGTGTAGGCCAGCACCTGCTTCAGCTCGCCCTCGGAGGCGGACTTGAACGCGGCGTTGACCTCCTCGGCGGTGACCTCGCGCTCCAGCTCGACGACCAGGTCGGTGACCGAGCCGTCGGGCACGGGGACCCGCATCGCGATGCCGTCGAGCTTGCCCTCCAGCTCCGGCAGCACCAGGGCGGTGGCCTTGGCGGCGCCCGTGGTGGTGGGGATGATGTTCTGCCCGGCGGCGCGGGCGCGGCGCAGGTCCTTGTGCGGGAAGTCCAGGATGACCTGGTCGTTGGTGTACGCGTGGGTCGTGGTCATCAGGCCCTTGACGATGCCGAAGTTGTCCAGCAGCGTCTTGGCCATCGGCGCCACGCAGTTGGTGGTGCAGGAGGCGTTGGACAGGATGTGGTGGTTGGCGGGGTCGTACTTGTCGTCGTTGATGCCCATCACCAGGGTGAGGTCCTCGCCCTTGGCCGGGGCGGAGACGATGACCTTCTTGGCGCCGGCGTCGATGTGCTTCTTGGCGTCCTCGGCCTTGGTGAAGCGGCCGGTGGACTCGATGACGACGTCCACGCCCAACTCGCCCCACGGCAGCTTGGCGGGGTCCTTCTCCTCGAGGGTCTTCACGGACGTATTGCCGATCCGGATGCTGTCTTCGCCGACCTCGACGTCGCCCTCCAGCGTGCCCAGCACGGTGTCGTACTTGAGCAGGTGGGCGAGCGTGGCGTTGTCGGTGAGGTCGTTCACCGCGACGATCTCGACCTCGCTGCCGGCGGCGCGGGCCGCGCGCCAGAAGTTGCGGCCGATCCGGCCGAAACCGTTCACGCCTACACGGATGGTCACGGTAACCAGGCTCCTCACGTGTTGATAGGTACTGCCATCACGGTCGGCTCAGCAGTGCCGGACCGCGGAAGTTCAAGCGCCGGGATATCACTTCCGAGCCTATCGCTCCGCCGCAGGACGGAGCGCCGTGGGCCCGTCGCGATACCGATGGGAGTCCTCGGCGCCCGGACCATGCTCGCACCGCAGCCGACTAAAGGTCTAGACCATTTTCCAAAGTTTTCCGACCTGCTTGAACAGTCACAAAACCGAACACCGGAAAAGAATTCCTGCGGGCATTCGAAAAGGCGCCGAAGGGACCGCGGTGCGGCACCCGACGCGGGCGCCGCACCGACCCGGGCGTCACGGCACCAGCATGTCCGCGGTCAGGTTGGCGTCGGTACCGGCGATGCCCA
Organism: Streptomonospora litoralis; assembly: GCF_004323735.1. Classification (GTDB taxonomy): domain Bacteria; phylum Actinomycetota; class Actinomycetes; order Streptosporangiales; family Streptosporangiaceae; genus Streptomonospora; species Streptomonospora litoralis. The sequence goes on from NZ_CP036455.1 coordinate 3,792,816, forward strand.
AGTCGCAGGCGCGCTTGTCGGCCATCGCCAGCAGGCGGCGGATCCGCCCGGCGATCGCGTCCTTGGTCAGCGGCGGAGAGGAGAGCTGGCCCAACTCCTCCAGCGACGCCTGCTTGTGAGCCAGCCGCAACTGCCCGGCGGCCACCAGGTGGTCGGGGGCCTCCTCCCCGAGAATCTCCAGGGCCCGCTCGACCCGCGCCCCGGCCGCCACGGCCGCCCGGGCGCTGCGGCGCAGGTTCGCGTCGTCGAAGTTGGCCAGCCGGTTGGCCGTGGCGCGCACCTCGCGGCGCATCCGCCGCTCCTCCCAGGCCAGCACGCTCTCGTGCGCGCCGAGCATGGTCAGCAGCGCACCGATGGAATCGCCGTCGCGCACCACGACCCGGTCCACGCCGCGGACCTCGCGCGCCTTGCCCTGCACCTTCAGCCGACGCGCGGCGCCCACGAGGGCGAGCGCAGCCTCGGGCCCCGGGCACGTGACCTCCAGCGACATCGACCGCCCCGGCTCCGTCAGCGACCCGTGGGCGATGAAGGCGCCCCGCCAGGCCGACTCGGCGTCGCAGGAGCCGCCGGCGACGACGTGGCGCGGCAGACCGCGCACCGGCCGCCCGTTGTTGTCGATAAGCCCGGTCTGGCGGGCGAGGCTCTCACCGTCCTTGATGACGCGCACGACGTAGCGGTTGCCCTTGCGCAGACCGCTCGGCGCCAGCACGACCACCTCGGACTCGTGCCCGAAGACCTCGGAGATGTCCTTGCGCAGCCGCCGCGCCGCCGCGCCGGTGTCGAGTTCGGCCTCGATGACGATGCGGCCGCTGACCAGGTGCAGCCCTCCGGTGAAGCGCAGGATCGTGGAGACCTCGGCCTTGCGGCAACACGGCTTGAGAACGGTCAGCCGGCTCAACTCGTCCTTCACCACGCCGGTCATCGCCATGGACGCCGTCCCCTCGCAACTCGAACTCCACATCCGCCGCGCAGGCCCGCGGGCCATACGCTCCTGGTCGCAGACTACTGAACGTGCGAGCGATGGCCACGCCCCTGGCCGCGTGTCCAAAGTCCCTGCTCGCTTCGGCGAGTCGTGTTTTCCGTTCCGTGCCGATCTCTGCCGAATGGCGCCGAGGGTGCGCTGGACGGCGCCCGACACGTCGAGGTGGCACCGGTGCCGCCTATCGCACGGGCCGCCCCCGTCGGGCGCGCCGTCCCGCGGTCAGGCTCCCTGCGTCTCCAGCAGGTAGTCGCGCAGCACGACCGCGTGGTTGTGCTCGGTGTCACGGGCGCCGTAGAGCAGGGTGACCGGGCCCTTGGCCATGGCATCGCGGATGGGGCGCAGGACCTCGGGGTCGGCGTCGTCGAGTTCGGCCCGGTACTTCCGGACGAACTTGTCCCAGCGGTCGGGGTCGGCGTGCAGCCAGCTGCGGAGTTCGGAGCTGGGCGCGGCGTCCCTCAGCCACTCGTCGTAGTGCACCGAACTCTTGCGCACGCCGCGCGGCCACAACCGGTCGACGAGGAATGCTCGGCCGGGCGGATCCTCGCCGAGCGTGTCACGCACGCGGATGAGGTGGATCTCGTGCCCGCTCTTCCCGCCTTCGCGTTCCTTGCTCACGTTGGCTGGATGCCCGCCGGGCGCACCGGTCAACCCTGGTTTCTCAGGCCAGGAACACCTCGTCGAAAGCCTCCGCCAAGCGGTCGGGGTCGTGGCGCGGTGAGCCGTCGGAGGCGGCGACGTCGCGCACCACCAGGCGGCCGCCCATCTCCTTGGCTACCTCGCCGACACGGCTGGTGTCGCCGACCACCGCGCTGTCGGCAAGGACCGCGTCGATGCCCAGCCGCGGCGCGTGGGCGGCCAGCACCTCCAGATAGGTCTCGGGGCGGAAGCCGTCGGTCTCGCCCTTCTGCGGCGAGAGGTTGAGCGCCACCAGGCGCCGCGCGGTGGTGTCGACGAGGGCCTGGGCCAGTTCGGGCACCAGCAGGTGCGGCAGCACGCTGGTGAACCACGAGCCCGGCCCGAACACCACCCAGTCGGCCTCCCGAACGGCCTTGACCGCCTGGTGGGAGGCCGGGGGCGCCTCGGGCACCAGCGAGATCGAGCGGACGCGGCCGCGGGTGCTTGCGCAGGCCACCTGCCCGCGGACGGTGGTGAGCTCGAATGGGCGAGCGGGGTCGGTTCCCTCGACCTCGGCGACGATGTCGAGCGGAACCGAGGACATCGGCAGCACCCGGCCGTGCGCGCCCAGCAACTGGCCCACCCAGTCCAGCCCGGCCACGGAGTCGCCCAGCAGCTCCCACAGCGCCACGATGAGCAGGTTGCCCACCGCGTGGCCGTGCAGCTCGCCCTCGGAGCGGAACCGGTGCTGGACGACTTCGCTCCAGGTGTGGCCCCACTCGTCGTCGCCGCACAGCGCGGCCAGGGCCATGCGCAGATCACCCGGCGGCAGAACGCCCAGTTCCTTGCGCAGCCGCCCGCTGGAGCCGCCGTCGTCGGCGACGGTCACGATGGCGGTCACGTCGGTGGTGACCCGGCGCAGTGCCGACAGCGAGGCGTGCAGGCCGTGCCCCCCGCCCAGCGCCACGACCCGCGGAGGCGTGGCCTCGCGTCGGTCGTCGGCCGCGGCGCCGCCGAACGCGCCGCCTGCCGACCTCCCGCCGCCGTCGGCGGGGATGTTGTCTGCCATGTGCCTCTGCGTATCTCGTGTCCCGGTGTTCAGCGGACGGCCGCCGGGGTGCGCGCCGCGCTCGCGGCACCCGCGGCGGCCGCCACGGGTTGGGCCAATGCTAGAGCGTGACCGATCGGCAGTCGTCCTGTTTCGCGGTCATCAACGGCATTCCGGGGCCGATCGGCGGATTCCGCCGACCCCTCCGCCGTTGTACGGTAAGTCGAGCGCCGCCTCGGCAAGGGATGCCGAAACCACCAAGCCCGTTCCGCCACCCGGGACCCGCCGACCCGCGCGGCCTGCGCCGCCTCGGCGCCGGAGTGCTCATTCCTGCCCGAGATCGCGGTGCACGACATGCACCTCCAGCCCCTGCTCGCGGAGGCGCTCCCCGAACTGCTCGGCCATGGCGACGCTGCGGTGCTTGCCGCCGGTGCAGCCGATCGCGAGCGTCATGTAGTGCTTGCCCTCACGCTGGTACCCCGCGATGATCAGCCGCAGCACCTCGGCATAGGAGTCGACCATCTCCTTCGCGCCGGTCTGGGCGAGGACGTACTCGCGCACCGGGGCGTCGCGGCCGTTCATCGCCCGCAGCTCGGGTATCCAGTGCGGGTTGGGCAGGAAGCGGCAGTCCAGCACGAGGTCGGCGTCGACCGGCAGGCCGTGCTTGTAGCCGAACGAGACGACATTGGCGCGCGGACGCGCCTCCTCCGACTCGCCGAAGAACCCGATGACCTTCGCCTTGAGCTGGTGCACGTTGAGCTGGGAGGTGTCGATCACCAGATCGGCCTCGCCGCGGACGGCGCGCAGGGTCTCGCGCTCGCGGGCGATGCCGTCGGTGAGGCGGCCGTCACCCTGCAGCGGATGCGGCCGCCGCACGCTCTCGAAGCGGCGCACCAGGGCGTCGTCGCCGGCCTCCAGGAACACCACGCGCGCGACGATGCCGCGCCGGCGCAGCTCTTCGACCGTGGAGAGCAGGTCCTGGGTGAAGGCCATGCTGCGCACGTCGACGACGGCGGCCACGCGCGGCACCGCGCCCTGTGTGCGCCCGGCGAGGTCGATCATGGTCGGCAGCAGCCCCGGCGGCAGGTTGTCGACGACGAACCAGTCCAGGTCCTCCAAAGCGCGGGCGGCGGTACTGCGCCCGGCACCCGACATACCGGTCACGACGACGATCTCGGGCGGCAGTTCGCCGCTGAGACTGCCCGTGGCCTGGTCATCCCCCATTGCGCTGTTCTCTTCCGTCAGCCCTGCCGCGTTCTCCGGTGCGGACGCCGCCCCTGTCATGGTTTCCTTCCCGCTCCTGGCCGGAGAGCCGCGCATGGATGACCCCTGCGGTGGCCTTGCCGATGCCGGGCACCTGGGCGATCTCCTCCTCCGTAGCCGCCGCCAGCCTCTTGACCGACCCGAAATGCTTCAACAGCGCGCTGCGCCGCGCCGGCCCCAAGCCGGGCACCTCGTCGAGCGCGCTGCCGGTCAGCGCCTTGGCGCGTTTCTGGCGGTGGTAGGTGATGGCGAACCGGTGCGCCTCGTCGCGGACGCGCTGGAGCAGATAGAGCCCCTCGCCCGTTCGCGGCAGGATCACCGGATCGTCGTCGTCGGGCAGCCAGACCTCTTCCAAGCGCTTGGCCAACCCGCATACAGCGATGTCGTCGATACCGAGTTCGTCCAGGGCACGCCGCGCCGCCTGCACCTGGGGCCGACCGCCGTCGACCACCACCAGGTTAGGCGGGTAGGCGAACTTGGCGGGGGCCGCACCGCCGGAACCGGGTGTGCCGGAGGTCTCATCGGCACCGTCGCCGGCCCCTGCGGCGCCGGCGGAGCGCGCAGCGGCCGACGCGGCGTCGGAGGCACCGGCCTCCCCCTCGGCGGCGGTCGCGCCGTCCTCGCCGAGTTCGGCGCCCATGCGGTCGAGTTCGCCGGTGCGCCGACTCTCCTCCAGGTAGCGGGAGAACCGGCGTTTGACGACCTCGTACATCGACGCGACGTCGTTCTGCTCGTCGCCCTCGGCCACACCCGAGCCGCGGATGCTGAAGCGCCGGTACTCGGGCTTGCGGGCCAGGCCGTCCTCGAAGACGACCATGGACGCCACCACATGCTCGCCCATCAGGTTGGAGACGTCGAAGCACTCGATGCGCAGCGGAGCCTCGTCGAGGCCCAGGGCCTCCTGGATCTCGCCCAGGGCGCGGCTGCGGGTGGTGAGGTCGCCGGCGCGCTGGGTCTTGTGCCGGGCGAGCGCCTGATCGGCGTTCTTGGCGACGGTCTCCATCAGGGTCTTCTTGTCGCCGCGCTGGGGAACCCGGAGGTCGACGGACGAGCCGCGGCGCCCGCTGAGCCAGTCGACGACGGCTTCGCGGTCGGCCGGCTCGGCTGAGACGAGGACCTCGCGGGGAACCGCCGCGCCGCCGTTGCCGCCGTCGGCGGTATCGGCGCCGGGGCCGCCGCCGTCGCCGCCGTAGGTCTGGGCCAGGAAGCGCTCGACCAGCTCGCCGGTGCCGACGTCCTCGACTTTGTCGACGACCCAGCCCCGCTGACCGCGGATGCGCCCGCCGCGGACGTAGAAGATCTGGGCGGCGGCCTCCAGTTGGTCCTCGGCCAGGGCGATGACGTCGCAGTCGGTGGAGTCGCCCAGCACCACGGACTGCTTCTCCAGTGCGGTGCGCAGCGCCTGGATGTCGTCGCGGATCCGCGCGGCGCGCTCGTACTCCTGGTCGGTCGCCGCCTCGCGCATGCTCTGCTCCAGCCTGCGGATGAAGCGGCTGGTGTCGCCGGCCATAAAGGAGCAGAAGTCCTCGGCCAGGCGGCGGTGCTCGTCGGCGTCGACGCGGCCGACGCAGGGCGCCGAGCACTTGTCGATGTAACCCAGCAGGCAGGGCCGGCCCGAGTTGCGCGCGTTGCGGAAGACCCCGGCCGAGCAGGTGCGCACCGGGAAGACGCGGAGCAGCAGGTCGACGGTCTCGCGGATGGCCCACGCGTGGCCGTACGGGCCGAAGTAGCGCACGCCCTTGCGCTTGGCGCCGCGCATCACCTGGACGCGGGGCACCTCTTCGTTCATGGTGACGGCGAGGTAGGGGTAGCTCTTGTCGTCGCGGTACTTGACGTTGAAACGCGGGTCGTACTCCTTGATCCAGGAGTACTCCAGCTGCAGGGCCTCGACCTCCGTACCGACGACCGTCCAGTCGACGTCGGCCGCGGTCGAGACCATGGTCTGAGTGCGCGGGTGCAGCCCGGCGAAGTCCTGGAAGTAGGAGGAGAGCCGCGCACGCAGGTTCTTGGCCTTGCCCACGTAGATGACCCGTCCGTTGCCGTCGCGGAAGCGGTATACCCCGGGTGATGTGGGGATGGATCCGGGGCGGGGCCGAAGGTGGGGTTGGGCTGCCATATTCCCATTGTGGTCGGCTGCGGGGGTGGTCGGCCACTCGGAGCGGCGGCCTGTGGACGACCGTGCATAAAGGACCTAGGCCCTTGAAACGGCGCGGACCGGTGCTCCAGCCGCCCGCGGGGCCTAAGCTGTGAGCGGTTCCTTCCCCCGTTCGGCATGTGCTTGCTCACCCGCCGAACGTCACGATTCGGTATCCGCATGGTCTAGGTTGGGCGGGTATCGACCGTTTTTCTCAGAGCGAGGGGGACTGTGCCCGTGAGCTTCACGCAGGGGATCGCGGTCGGCATCGCCGTCCTGGTCTCGGTGCTACTGGTCACGGTGGCGCACTGGCTGCTCACGCACCAGCTCGCCAAGGTTTCGCCACTGGCTCGGCCGCTCGTGCGCCACTGCCGGGTCTCGGCCTACGCGGCGGCGGCGGTCATCGGGATCAACATCGCCCTGCCCGAGCGGGATGAAATGCCCGACCGCGCGCTCTACCCGATCATCGACCACGGCATGACCATCCTGATGATCGGGACCATGACGTGGTTCGCCCTGGGCGTGGCCTATGCGGTGACCGACACGGTGCTGGAGCGGCTGGCGGCCAAGAACCACGACGACGACCACCATTCGCGCCGCCTGCAGACGCAGGTGCGCCTGCTGCGGCGGATCGCGGCGACGGTGATCGGCGTGCTGGCCGTCGCGGCGATCCTGTTCACCTTCCCCGCGGTGCAGGGGCTGGGCGCCGGGCTGCTGGCGTCGGCCGGTCTGCTGTCCGTCGTCGCCGGTATCGCCGCGCAGTCGACCCTCGGCAACATCTTCGCGGGCCTGCAACTGGCCTTCAGCAACGCGCTGCGCATCAACGACGTCATCGTCTTCCAGGGCGAGTGGGGCCGCGTCGAGGAGCTCAGCCTCACCAACGTCACCCTGCGCATGTGGGACGAGCGCCGCCTGGTCGTACCGGTCTCCTTCTTCGCCACCACTCCGTTCGAGAACTGGACGAAGCAGGGAGCCTCGATCACCGGCTGGGTGATGATCCAGGTCGACTGGGAGGCCCCCATCGGGAAGATCCGCGAAGAGGTCGGCGACTACGTCGCCCATCACCCGCTCTGGGACGGGCGCCGGTGGTCGCTGCAGGCCACCGACATCCTGCAGGACGGCATCGTGCAGCTGCGCGCGGTGGTCACCACCGCGGACTCCGACGCCCGCTGGGATCTGTGCTGCGACCTGCGCGAGCACCTGATCACCTACATCAACCAGAACTTTCCCGAGGCGCTCCCCCGCCGCCGCACCGAGTTCCTCACCGCGGGCGACAACGAGCCCTACGCGGCGGTCTTCCCCGACTCGGCGTTCCGCCGCACCCGTGAGGAGAAGCCGGGCTCCCCCGGACCGGACGGCTCCCTGGCGGTCAGCGGTTCGGGCGGCAGCGAGCTCCGTGACGGCGACGACTCGGGAGGCGACACCGACGGCGCCTAGACGGTATGTAGGGAGGGTTGGCTTAAAGGCCGGAGCCCCGTTCAGCCGCCCGACACCCCGCACACCAGCAAGACCGCACAGCCGCCCCGAGCCGCGCCGGCTCTCCTTGGCCGCGGTCCCGGGCCGACTACCCCCGGCCTTCCCCCGAGTCCTTCTCGTCGAGGACGATGTCGGTGCCGTCGACCGTGATGGGCAACTGCTCCAGGGGCTGGTTGGCGGGCCCGTGGCGGACGTCGCCGGTAGCGATGTCGAACTCGCTGCCGTGGCACAGGCAGTGGATGTTGCGCTCCACCTCCTGGATGGTGCAGCCCGCGTGGGTGCACACCGCGCTGAACGCCTTGAAATCGCCCTCCTGGGGCTGCGTGACGACCAGCTTGCCGTCGATCACCACGCTCCCGCCGCCGACGGGAATGTCGTCCGTCTGGGCCACGACGGTGCCACGCAGCGCGTCGTAGGGCTCGGGTCCCCCGCCGCTCGAACCGCAAGCGGAGGCCCCCAGTGCGGCAGCCCCGGCCGCCCCCGCGGCGCCGATCAGCCGCCTCCGGCTGATCCGGCAGACACACCCAGGCCCCCCGCACATGGCACGGCTCCTCTCCTCGCGTTCCATTGGCTACTACGCACTGTAGTACCGCCTCGGCGATGCCCGGTCCGCCGGCTCCGCCCGGCCCGATCGACGATCGCGCGCGAGGGCCGCGCACACGATTGCGTCCGGACTCGGGCCGTCCGCAGCACGACGGTGCCCGCGAGCCTGTCGTCCAGGCCCCGGCGGCCCGGTCCCAGAGCGGTCGGAGCCTACTGGGCGGCCGGCGTACCCCGCCGCGGCTGGGGGGATACCGGCACCCCCGACACCACGGCGGTACCCCCGGCCTTGTCCTGCAGTCCGCGGTGGCGCGGCCGGTCGAAGAACGAGGAGATCACGGCGTAGACCGATACCACCAGGGCGAGAAAGCTGACATAGGGCACGAAGTTGAGCAGCACGGAGATGTAGAGCACGACCGAGCGCTTGAGCATCGCGACCGCCCCCGCCCGCGGCGCGGCCACGGCCGGATCGGCGGCGACCACCCGCAGCCGCAGGTAGAGCTTGCCGGGGGTGGCGCCGTAGACGGCGGTGAAGGCCACCTCGTAGGCGAGGTAGATCGCGAACAGGCCGACCGAGAGCACCAGCGCGGGCAGCAGCCCCATGTTCATGGGGTCCTCGGCGCCGGGGACGGTGTTGACGACGAGTGCGGAGTACAGCAGCGCGATGCCGGAGAGGACGACCAGGTCGATCAGTCGGGCCAGTACGCGCCGCAAGAGCCCGGCCGGACGCTCGGTCGGTGTGTCGTCTCCACTCATCGTGTTCTGCGCTCCTTCACGAGACGGCGCCGAAGCTCGGCGTTCGGCCCTGAGTGGACTATACGATCTGCGCCAGGAAACGCCCCGTGTGGGACTCCTCCACCTTGGCGACCTCCTCGGGGGTGCCGGTGGCGACGACGACGCCCCCGGCCGAGCCGCCCTCGGGTCCCATGTCGATGATGTAGTCGGCGGTCTTGATGACGTCGAGGTTGTGCTCGATGACGATCACCGTGTTGCCGCTTTCGGCCAGCCGGTCGAGCACGTTCAGCAGCTTGCGGATGTCCTCGAAGTGCAGGCCGGTGGTGGGCTCGTCAAGCACGTAGACGGTCCGTCCGGTGGATCGCCGCTGCAGCTCCGAGGCCAGCTTCACACGCTGGGCCTCGCCGCCGGAGAGCGTGGTGGCGGGTTGGCCCAGGCGCACGTACCCCAGTCCGACGTCGTTGAGGGTCTGCATGTGGCGCCGGATCGCCGAGATGGGCTCGAAGAAGTCCAGGGCCTCCTCGATGGGCATGTCCAGCACATCGGCGATGGACTTGCCCTTGTAGTGCACGTCCAGCGTCTCGCGGTTGTACCGGGCGCCGTGGCAGACCTCGCACGGGACGTAGACGTCGGGCAGGAACTGCATCTCGATGCGGATGGTGCCCTCGCCCGCGCAGGCCTCGCAGCGGCCGCCCTTGATGTTGAAGGAGAACCGGCCGGGCTGGTATCCGCGCATCTTGGCCTCGGTGGTCTGCGCGAACAGTTTGCGGATGTGGTCGAAGACGCCGGAGTAGGTGGCCGGATTGGACCGCGGCGTGCGCCCGATCGGGCTCTGGTCGACGTGGACGATCTTGTCGACCTGGTTGAGCCCGTTGACCCGGGTGTGGCGGCCCGGCACGGCTCGGGCGCCGTGCAACTCCTTGGCCAGTGCCTTGTAGAGGATCTCGTTGACCAGGGTGGACTTGCCCGACCCCGAGACCCCGGTGACCGCGGTGAACACGCCGAGCGGGAAGGCGACGTCGATGTCGTGCAGGTTGTTCTCGCGGGCGCCCTTGACCACCAGCTCCTTGCCCTTGACCGTGGGGCGGCGCATCTGCGGCATCTCGATGCGGCGCCGACCGGTGAGGTATTCGCCGGTGATGGAGGTGGTGCTGGCGAGCAGGTCGGCCACGGGCCCGGCTACGACGACCTCGCCGCCGTGCTCACCGGCGCCGGGGCCGATGTCGACGACCCAGTCGGCCTGGCGGATGGTGTCCTCGTCGTGCTCGACCACGATCAGGGTGTTGCCGATGTCGCGCAGCCGGCGCAGGGTCTCCAGCAGCCGGAAGTTGTCGCGCTGGTGCAGCCCGATGGAGGGCTCGTCCAGCACGTAGAGCACGCCCACCAGGCCCGAACCGATCTGCGTGGCCAGGCGGATGCGCTGGGCCTCGCCCCCGGAGAGCGAGCCGGCGGGCCGTTCCAGGCTGAGATAGTCCAGGCCCACGTCGAGCAGGAACCCCAGCCGGGCGTTGATCTCCTTGAGCACCTGGGCGGCGATGACCTGCTCGCGGTCGGTGAGCTGCAGCCCCCGCAGGAACTCGGCGCACTCGCTCAGCGGCAGGGCGCTGACCTCGGCGATCGAAGCGCCGCCGACGGTGACGGCGAGCACGACGGGCTTGAGCCGCCGCCCCGAACACGTGGGGCAGGGAACGCTGCGCATGAACCCTTCGAAGCGCTCGCGCCCGGTGTCGCTCTCGCTCTCGGCGTGGCGGCGCTTGACCCACGGGACGACGCCCTCGAAGGACGTGTAGTAGGAGCGCGTCCGGCCGTAGCGGTTGCGGTAGCGCACGTGCACCTGGGTCTCGTGGCCCTCCAGGAGCGCCTTGCGCCCGGCCTTGGGCAGCCGCTCCCAGGGGGTGTCCATGTCGAAGCCGACGGCCTCGCCCACCGCCTGGATGAGCCGGCCGAAGTACTCCATGGCGTGCCCGCTCGACCACACGGCGATGGCGCCCTCGTTGAGGGTCTTCTCGGGGTCGGGCACCAGCAGTTCGCGGTCGACCTCCATGCGGGTGCCCAGGCCGGCGCAGTCGGGGCAGGCGCCGTAGGGCGAGTTGAAGGAGAACGAGCGCGGTTCGAGCTCCTCGAAGGACAGGTCGTCGTAGGGGCAGTACAGGTGCTCGGAGAACACCTTCTCCCGTTCGGGGGTCCCCTCGGGCTCGTCGACGAAGTCGAGGACGATGGTGCCGCCCGCCAACGGCAGCGCGGTCTCGACGGAGTCGGTCAGCCGCTTCTTCGCCGACTCCTTGACGGTGAGCCGGTCCACGACGACGGAGATGTCGTGCTTCTCGTACTTCTTCAGGGTCGGCGCCTCGTCCAGGCGCACCATCGAGCCGTCGACCATGGCCCGGGTGAAGCCCTTGGTCTGCAGATCCTTGAACAGCTCGGCGTACTCGCCCTTGCGCCCCCGCACGACGGGCGCCAGCACCTGGAACCGGGTGCCCTCGGGCAGCTCCAGCACGCGGTCGACGATCTGCTGCGGGGTCTGCCGGGCGATCTCGCGGTGGCAGCTGGGGCAGTGCGGGATGCCGATGCGCGACCACAGCAGCCGCAGATAGTCGTAGACCTCGGTGATGGTGCCCACCGTGGAGCGGGGGTTGCGGCTGGTGGACTTCTGGTCGATGGAGACCGCGGGCGAGAGCCCCTCGATGAAATCGACGTCGGGCTTGTCCATCTGGCCGAGGAACTGGCGCGCGTAGGCCGACAGGGACTCCACGTAGCGGCGCTGGCCCTCGGCGAAGATGGTGTCGAAGGCCAGGGAGGACTTGCCCGACCCGGACAGGCCGGTGAACACGATCATGGAATCGCGCGGGAGGTCGACCTTGACGTCCTTGAGATTGTGCTCCCGGGCGCCCCGGATCACCAGCTCGTCGGCCATGTGCTTCTTCACCCTTCGGCATCGGCTCGCGCGTGCGCAGGCGCGCGGAAGGCCAGGAAACGTCGACCGCGGATACGCGGGGAACGCTGGAGCGCGGCGCCTCCCGGCGCCGTCGGACCCGGCCTCTTACCGTAACGACTCGGCCCAGGCGAAACTTCCGCCGGCGAGCCGCGCGGCCCGCCCCGTCGGGGCGCCCGCGGCCGCTCCCGGCGAAGTCCGCCGGGAGCGACCACTATAGCCGAACATCCGTTCGAGTGCGGATCATTCGCCCGAGCCGCCGCTCGTGGCGGCTTCGGACTTCTCCGACTCCCCGGAGCCCCGGCCGATGCTGGAGCGGGAGCTGAGCAGGCTGGCGACCACGGTGATGACCATCACACCGAGGATGACGCTCAGCGACAGCCCGATGCCGACCTCGGGCACCGGGACGTTGTTCTCGTGCAGGGCGTGCAGGAACATCTTCACGGCGATGAACACCATGATGGCGGCCAGGCCCCAGCCGATGTAGGCGAGGCGGTCCATCAGCCCGGCCAGCAGGAAGTACAGCTGCCGCAGCCCCAGCAGCGCGAACGCGTTGGCGGTGAACACGATGTAGGGGTCCTGGGTGAGGCCGAAGATGGCCGGGATGCTGTCGACGGCGAAGATCAGGTCGGTCATGCCGATTGCCACGATGACCAGGAACATCGGTGTGACGTGGCGGCGGCCGCCCTGCTTCACGGTCAGGCGTGCGCCGTGGTACTCGTCGGTGACGGGCCACACTCTGCGGACCATGCGCACGGCGAAGCTGTCGCTGTAGTCCTTCTCCTCATCGTCCTGCTTGACGTTGTCGCGGACGATCTTGATCGCCGTGAACAGCAGCAGCGCGCCGAAGAAGTAGAAGACCTCGCTCCAGGCGTTGATGGCCTGGGCGCCGAGCGCGATGAAGATACCGCGCATTACCAGCGCGATGACGATGCCCACGAGCAGCACCTCGTGCTGGTACCTCTTGGGCACCGCGAAGCTGCTCATGATCAGGTAGAAGACGAACAGGTTGTCGACGCTGAGACTCTTCTCGGTGACGAACCCGGCGAAGTACTCGCCGGCCACCGTGCCTCCGCCGACGAACCACAGTCCGAACCCGAACACGATGGCGATTCCGATGTAGAAGACGGCCCACCACGCGGCCTGCTTCATGCCGAACTCGCGCGGACCGGACTTCTTACTCCACGGGTGGTCGACGATGGCCAGGTCGACGACAAGGATCGCGACCATGGCGCCGATCGTGGCCAGCCAAACCCACAGCGGTACGTCCACGGGCTACACCTCCGGTTTCCGTGCCCGCGCCGCGGAGCAGCGGACACACCTGTCCCCCGGAGGTCTTTCCCGCCCGTTGCGGACCCCTCGTGAGAGGGCCCGCATGGACCGGCGGCACCGGGTACCGACTCGTGGGCACCGTGGTGACGACACCGCCGCGTAAGGGATACTCCCCTCACCATTGCCGAGAGTTCCAACGCGCCGCGCTGCGCGATGGTTCCCCGCTTCCGACAATGATGCCATCGACACCGTCCGCGAGGAACAGCGCCGACGGCCCGGATGACGTGTCACTCGTCGCATCCTCCCCCTGGTCATCGCCTGGAACAGCGGGCGCTTCCCGCCGCTAGTCGGCCGCGCGGGGCGGTCGGCGCGCGGTACTCCAATCCGCCGCGCCGCAGTCGGAAACCGGCCCGGTCGGCGCGCCGCGGCCGCCGACCGGGCCACCCGGTCGACCGCGGCGCCCCGCCGGCTCTCCCTATGGCGGGCTCCACCGCGCAACACGGGAAACGGAGCCAGCCGTCGCGGCGCCTGGCCCGACCCCTGTGACCCCGCATGCCGCAACCGGCACACGGCCGCCCTTGCACCACCACTGTCCCCGAACAGCGCTGCTAAGCGCACTACCGGAAGGTCGAGCGGTCAGCGACACGATCTCCCGCGGCCACCGGACGCACGAGCGCGGGCGGGGCGGTTGGCTCGGCCGATTCAGGGCCGCGGCCCCGGTCAGCCCTCCCGGTCGGCCGAGGCGATGGTAAGCAGTTCCTCTGCGTGGGCGCGGCCGAGTTCCGAGTCCTCCAGGCCGGCCAGCATGCGCGAGAGCTCGCGGGTGCGGCCGTCGCGGTCCAGGCGGGTGACGCCGCTTTCGGTGACCGTCCCTTCGCTGGACTTCTCCACCACCAGGTGGGCGTCGGCGAAGGCGGCGACCTGGGGCAGGTGGGTGACGACGATGACCTGGGAGCTGCGGGCCAGGCGCGCGAGGCGGCGGCCGATCTCGACGGCCGCCTTGCCGCCGACGCCCGCGTCGACCTCGTCGAACACGAACGTGGGAACGGGGTCGGCGCCGGCGAAGACGACCTCGATGGCCAGCATGACGCGGGAGAGCTCACCGCCGGAGGCGCCCTTGTGCAGCGGCAGCGGCGGAGCGCTGGGGTGCGGCGCCAGCAGCACCTCGACGTCGTCGCGGCCGTGCGGCCCGAACTCCTCGCCGGTGCTGATCCTGACACTGACGCGGGCGTGCGGCATCGCCAGGGCGGTCAGCTCGTCGGTGACCGCGGTGCCGAAGTCCTCGGCGGCCTGGGAGCGCAGCGCGGTCAGCTCGTCGGCGAGGCCGGCGAGCTTCTCCTGCAGCTCGGCCTCCTCGGCGCGCAGAGCCTCGATGCGGTCGTCGTCGCCTTCCAGGTCGGCCAGGCGCTTCGCGGCGTCCTCGGCCCAGGCCAGGATGTCGTCGGTGGTCTCGCCGTACTTGCGGGAGAGCTGGCCGAGCAGCGAGCGGCGCTCCTGCACGGCGGCCAGGCGGGCGGGGTCGGCCTCGACCGATTCGGAGTAGGAGGCGAGCTCGGTGGCGGCGTCGCTGAGCACGTAACTGGCCTCGTCCAAGCGGTCGGCGAGGGCGGCCAGCGCCGTGTCGTGCTCGCGCACCGCGGTGAGCGCCTGGCGGGCGGCGGCGAGCAGGCCCACGACGTCGGCTTGGATCTCGGCGGCGGGGTCGCCGGTGAGGGCCTCGTGGGCCGTGGTGGCGGCCATGCGCAGCGAGTCGGCGTGGGCCAGGCGGGTCTCCTCGGCGAGGAGTTCGGCGTCCTCGCCGGAGACGGGTTCGGCCGCGGCGATCTCCTCGGCGCCGAACCGCAGCATGTCGGCCTCTTGGGCGCGTTCGCGCGCCTGGGTGGTGAGCTCCTCCAGCGTGGCGGCCACCTCGCGGTGGCGGCGGTAGGCGGCGGTGTAGGTCTTCAGGGCCTTGGCGAGCGGATCGCCGGCGAAGCGGTCGAGCGCGGCGCGCTGGCGCTCCGGCCGCAGCAGCCGGTGCTGGTCGGACTGGCCGTGCACGGCGACGAGGTCGTCGGCGAGGTAGGCCAGCACGCTGACGGGTGCCGAGCGCCCGCCCATGCTCGCCCGCGAGCGGCCCTCGGCGGAGACGCTGCGGGTGAGGATCAGCACATCCTCATCCAGTTCGCCGCCCGCCTCGGCGACGCGTTCGGCCACACGGCCCTCGGTGGACACGGTCAGCCGGCCTTCGACGGTCGCGCGGTCGGCGCCCGGGCGGACCCGCTGCGGATCGGCACGACCGCCGAAGAGCAGCCCCAGTCCGGTCACCACCATGGTCTTTCCGGCGCCGGTTTCACCGGTGACGACGGTGAGACCGGGCGACAGCTCCAGGACGGCGTCGTCGATGACACCGAGACCTCGGATGCGGACTTCTTCGAGCACCGAATCCTCTCCTGCTCACCATTGGCGTGCTTGCCCTGCGGGCGCGCTCCCGCGGGGGCGCACCGTCCGCGTCCACCCCGGCGGGCTAGGCGTCGTACTCGGCACGCCCGCGCCAGCCGGCGACCGGTAGGGCGAACTTCGCCACCAGCCGGTCGGTGAACGGCGCCCGCTGCAGGCGCGCGAGGCGGACCGGCACCTCGGCGCGCGTCACCTCGATTCGCGCCCCTGCGGGCAATTCGACCATACGGCGTCCATCGCACCAGAGCACGCCCGCGGTGGTCCCGGGGACGACCTCGAACGCGACGGTGGATTCGGGTGAGACGACGATGGGCCGCGCGAACAGGGCGTGGGCGCTTATCGGGGTGATCACCAGTGCCTCCACCTCCGGCCAGACGATCGGTCCGCCCGCGGAGAACGCGTGCGCCGTGGAGCCCGTGGGAGTGGCGCACACCACACCGTCGCAGCCCCAGCGGGACAGGGGGCGCCCGTCGATCTCCAGGACCATGTCCAGCATGCGCCGGGCGTTGGCCTTCTCCAGCGTGGCCTCGTTGAGCGCCCAGGTGCGCACCGGTGGATCGGTGGCGTGGCGGCCCCCGTTGTAGACGGCGACGTCGAGGGTCATCCGTTCCTCGACCTCGTAGTCGCGGTCGACGACGCTGCGCACGGTGGCGCCCAGGTCCTCGCGCTCGGCCTCGGCGAGGAAGCCGACGTGGCCCAGGTTGACGCCCAGCAGCGGGGCGCCTGCGGGACGGGCGATCTCGGCTGCGCGCAGCAGCGTGCCGTCGCCGCCCAGCACCATGACGATCTCGACCCCCTCGGCGGCGTCGATGCCGCCTACCGCCTCGACGGGGTCGAGGTCGCAGCCGGCCAGTTTCAGCTCGTCGACCTCCGAGGCGAGCATCCGCACGGTCAGCCCCGCCTCGGTGAGGCTGCGGTGGACCAGCTCGGCACTGCGGGTGGCCGCGCCGCGGCCGGTGTGGGCCAGTAGCAGTACGCTGCGTGCGTCCGCTCCGGGGCTGGTCATCGGGTCTCCTCAACTTCGCCTGGCAACACCGCCTGGAAGGCCGGGCGCGGTTCATGCAGCGGACGCGACCGGCCGTGCGGCCCCCCGCGGCACCGGCTCACACCGGCCGAGCCACGCTACCCGTCGCGGGCGAGCGTGTCCCGTAACGACGTTATCCACATCCGCGCCCGCGGGGTGGTGGGAGCGGGGAAAGCCCGGTTGACTCGATGTATGGACACAGGATCCGCCACTGCGCTCGGGGTGCCCGCCCGAGCGGTCGGCGCAGCCGGCGCGGTGCGCGCGTGCGCACGTGTGACCGGCCGCGGGCATGCGCGCGGGCGCGCGGCCCGCCCCGCGGCGCGCTCGGCGCCGCGTCCGGCCGCGACGTTACTGCGGGCCCTCGGCTACGGCGCTGTGCAGGCGCTCCTCGGCCAGCGGCGGCGCGTCCGCACGCAGCCAGAGGAAGTACTCCACGTTGCCGGAGGGGCCGGGCAGCGGGCTGGCCGCAACACCGGCGGTGCCCAGGCCCAGCGCGCGGGCGCTCGCGGCCACGGTGCGCACCGCTTCGGCGCGCAGGCCGGGATCGCGCACCACCCCGCCCGAGCCCACCCGCTCTCGGCCCACCTCGAACTGGGGCTTGACCATCATCGCGAAGTCGGCGGCCGGCTCGGCGCAGCGCACCAGGGGCGGCAGCACCAGAGTCAGCGAGATGAACGACAGGTCGCCCACCACCAGGTCGGGCTGCGGCGTGCCAACCTGCTCGGGCACCAGTTCGCGCACGTTGCACCGCTCCAGCACGGTCACCCGCTCGTCGCTGCGCAGCGACCACGCCAGCTGGCCGTACCCCACGTCGACCGCCACCACCGAGTCGGCTCCACGCCGCAGCAGCACCTCGGTGAATCCGCCGGTGGATGCTCCGGCATCCAGGCATCGCCGCCCCGCGGCCTCGATTCCGAACGCGTCCAGCGCGCCCACCAGCTTGTGCGCGCCGCGCGAGACATAGCCGGGCTCGTCCTCCGGCTCCTTCACCACGATCGCCTGGTCCAATCCGACCTGGGTCGCCGCCTTGCCCGCCGGCACGCCGCCGACGAGCACATGCCCGCCCTCGATCAGCTCGCCCGCGTGGCCGCGCGAGCGCGCGTGGCCGCGGCGGACGAGTTCGGCGTCCAGTCGACTGCGCCTGACCATGGGAAACGCGTGCACCCGCCTTCCGGGGATATTCGTGGATGCCCCGGCGCCGGGGCGGTGCGGCGCGCGCACCGCCGCCGTGGTGCGCGCCCGCTCGCGTGGGCGCGGGCGGGACGGGGGCGGACGCCGCCGGGGCCGCCGCCGACCCTGCGGCAGAGTGCGGCTTCGGCAGCCACAGCATACGAGACGGCACGTCACCGGCTCCGACGAGTGGCCGGGAGTGCCGGGGGCGGCGCTCTCCGGTCGGCCCGCTGCCGCCCCGCGCCGCACTGCACGGTCTCGGCTCCGCCCGGCAGATCGACAAGGCCGCCCAGCACGCCCGGGCCGCCTCCGCCGCGGACCCCGATCAGTGCCCGCGGCCACCGACGGCGGACGCGAAGTACCCGGCGGCGCCGGCGAAAGCTCGGTGATTCGGCGTCAGCCGCGGGGACCGTCGTCCTGCTCCAGGCCGCTGAGGACCGTCGAGAGCTCCTGGTGCAGCTCGTCGAAGACGGCGACGTGATCGGCGGTAGGCAGGTCGTCGAGGGCCGCGAGGCGTTCGCGTGCCCTTTGCAGCGTGCGCTCGGCGATCCCCGCCGCCTGCTGCTCCGCCGTGGCCGCCTGCGCGGCTCCGGCCGTGTCCGTCGGGCCCGGGGGGGTTGCGTCCGTCACTTCCGCGCCGCCCTTCGTCTGTGCGCGCATTGCCGTGCTGTCACCGCGCAGCCGACCCGCTGCCGCGGCACCGGACCCATTGTGCGGTTCCGGACAGACTGCGGCTATTGGTCGTTCTGCGTGCCGTTCTTACCACGACTTCCGGTGCGCTTGGCGGCGGTGTTCTTGGTCGCGGTACCCCCGCGGCCGGATGTGGACTTGGACTTGCCGGACTGCTGCTGGTTCTTGGCCGCGGATCCGGTCTTACGCTTGGCCCCCTGGCCGCCACCCGAACCCGTGCTCCGGCTTGAGGAGCCCCCCGACGCGGGCTGCCGGGCCGCGGCGCCCTCTTCCGCACCGCCGGCATCGTCGGCACCGCCCGCCGCCTGCACGGGCGGGTCACCGCGGCCCGCGGGCTCAGCCGCGCCGCCGTCGTCCGCCGACGCCTCCGCGTCCGCGCGGTCCGAGCGGTCCACGCCGCCGCGCGGTTCGGCGGCAGCATCCTCGTCCGTCCCGGATTCGGCCACCGCTTCCTCGGTCGCCCCGCCGCCCGCCGCGGAAACCGCATCCCCGTCCCGCACCATCGGCACCGCCGCCTCCGCCCCGGCGTGGTCGGGCGCCGACGGCTCGGCCGGCGCCGGACGCGGCAGCGAGCGCTGGGCGGCCAGGCGGCGCTCCAGTTCGGCGACGCGGCGGGCGAGCCGATCGTAGTCGGTCCGGCTGACGACGTCGAGCCGCTCCAGGGCACGCTCCACCTCGCTGCTGATCAGCGTATTCAGCGCCTGCCGGTTCGCCTCCCCGGCCTCCATCAGTTCGCCCGCCAGCGTCTGGATGGGAGAACCGGTGCGAGGTGCGGACTCGGACGTCTCGCCCGAGGGCGACCCGGGGGACGGCGGACGCTCGTCGCCGGCTTTCAGAATGACCTTGGCAGCGGCCACGGCGCGTTTGCGCGTCAGCTCGGTGAGGCCGTTGACGGCATCGAAGTAGGCGCGCACCGCGTCGACGACCATGGTGACTTGCTCCTTGTGGGTGCTTGAAAAGCGGAAGAAATGCCGGTGCCACAGCGGGGGGGGGACGCAGGCGTCAACGCTACCGGGCGTCCGGGCGTCTCGGGCGCGACTTCGCAGGGTCGGGGCGGTTTTCGGTCCTTGGGCGGCGGCGCGGCGCCGGCGCGGGGATGCAGCGGGCCCGGGGCGACCTGCGGTGCCCCGGGCCGCGTCTGGTGCATGATGGTGCCATGGCCAGTGTTGAGGAGTGCCGGACGGCGATCGACAAGGTATCCGGGCGCATCATGGAGGTCGACGCGGCCGACCGGCGCAGGCACATCGTCGAACGCACCGTCAGCGTCACCGTCAGCGACCTGGACACCGCCTTCGACATGCGGTTGACCGTGGACGGGCTCCAGGACATCACCCGGCGGGAGTCCGGCGCGCGCTCCCAGCGGGCGCAGGTGGGTATCACCGCCTCCAGCGACGACCTCGTCGCGTTGGCGGAGGACCGGCTGGACTTCAGCAAGGCCATGTTCAGCGGACGGGTCAAACTCGACGCGAGCTTCGGCGACCTGATGCGGCTGCGCAAACTGCTGTGAGCGCCCGCACCCCGTCGCGAACCGCTGAGAGCCGACCACCGGCGGGTATCGTGCCAGCGTGCGGACACACGCGGGCGAGTACGCCCTTGAGTTGGCGCCGCTGCGCGGGCTGCGCTACGCCGATCCCGACGCCGGCCGGCTGCTGGACTCGCCCGACTTCGACATCGCCCTGGCGCTGGCACCGCCTTACGACGTCCTCGACGCCGCGTCCTTCGCCGACCTCACCCGCGCCGAACCCCGCAACGCCGCCCGGCTGACCCTGCCGCCCGTGACCGTGGGCCAGGAAGTGGGCTACGGTCCGCCCATCACCGCAGCCGACCGCTACGCGGCCGCCGCGCGCACCCTGCGGCGCTGGATCGCCGAGGGCATCCTGGTCCGCGACCCCGCGCCCGCCCTCTACGTCTACGAACAGACCCTGCCCGAGGGTCGGCGCCAGCGCGGGCTGATCGGAGCCCTGCGGCTGCCCGACCCGTCCAGCCCGGTGGTGCGCCCCCACGAGGACGTCGCCCCCGGACCCGTCGTCGACCGCGCCCGGCTCATGGCCGCCACACAGGCCAATCTCGAACCGATCCTCCTGCTGTACCGCGGAGGGAACGGCGCCGCCGCGCAGATCACCGACGCCGTCGCCGCCGAGTGGCCGCATCCGCTGGTGGACACCGTCACCGGCGACGGCGTGTCCCACCGGCTGTGGGCCGCCACCGAAGCCGCGCTGCACCGCGAGATCGCCGCCGACCTGGGCGCGCGCACGGCTCTCATCGCGGACGGCCACCACCGCTACGCGGCCTACCAGCGCCTGAAGGCGCGCCGCCACGGGCCGGGGCCCTGGGACCACGGCCTCGCCCTGCTGGTCGACTCCGACGGATCGCCGCCGCACCTGGGCGCCATCCACCGGGTGCTGCGGGGCGTCGACGTCGACGCCGCCGTCGCGGCCGCAGCCGAGGTCGCCGCGGCCATGCCCATGCCGCGCGCATCGGCAGCGCCCTCCTGCGCCGGGACCGCGCCGGCGGGCGGCGTGTCCCGAGGCGGCGAGGGGCCCGCGCTGGTGCTGGCGGACCCGCGGCCGGAGCGCAGGTGCTACCTGCTCCGGCCGGACCCGCGGCGGCTGGCCGACGCGTTCCCCGACCGCTCCCCCGCCTGGCGGGCGCTGCCCACCGCGGCTCTCTCCTATCTCCTGGCCGTGTGGGGCGTCTCCGAGGGTGATGTGGAGTTGGTGCACGACGACCCCGCCGCCGCGGTCGCCGCGGCCCGGCCCGGCACCGACACGGCCGTCCTGCTGGATCCCGCAGCGGTCGACGACGTCTACGCCATCGCCTCCGGCGGCGAACTGACCCCCCGCAAGACGACCTCTTTCGGCCCCAAACCGCGGACGGGCCTGGTCATGCGCGGAGTCGACACGCCCCGCAGCCTGCGCGGCTGAGCGGCTTGCGGGGCGCACGGACGGGAGCAGCGGGCGGTCGCCGTTGAGCTCCGCGGGCCCGGCGACGATCGCGCGGCCGCTGTGGATGCAGCAGCCGACCTCGGCTGTGGTGTCCCGCCCGGGTCGGTTCGCGGTCCCCCGACGGTGTGCCCGAGGGGCGCAGCGCCGCCGGAGGGTCTGCATGGTCGAGGGGAGTTTTCCGGACCGGCTGCGAGCTGCGAACGAACCTTCGCGGGACTCCGGGAGTGGGCCAGCGGGGGGGTTGCGGCGATGATGTTCGAGGGGCGCGAAGCGGACCAAGCCCCATTGCCGCAACCTGCTGTAGTGGCGGCCTCGCACATGGTTTGCCGGAGGTACCTCCGGCGGAGCCGGACACCTGCGTCGTCCCCGCCGGTGGCACCGACAAGCTCCCGGGACATCACATCTAGGCTTGGACGACGCGGTCGGGTGACCGTGCGCCTCCGGGCAGCCTGTGTGTGAACGGTTGGGGCGCCGGGGCGGCGCCCCGACCCGGCGGCCTGCCGAACGCGGTGCAGCGACCGCGGCCGTCCCGATCGAGACCGGTGACAGGAGAGGCATGACTTCAGGCACGACCCTGCTGGGCGCCGAGCGCCCGCTGAACGCACTTTACGACGCGGCCCTCCTCGATCTCGACGGTGTCGTCTACATCGGTTCGCGCGCCGTTCCCGCGGCGCCCGAGGCCGTCGACAAGGCGCGCGCCGCCGGCATGCGCGTGGCCTTTGTAACCAACAACGCGGCGCGGACCCCGGCCCGCACCGCCGAACGGCTCAGCGAGATAGGCGTCGCAGCGAAACCGGAGGACGTCGTCACCTCGGCGGAGGCGGCCGCGCGATTGGTGGCCGAGCGCGTCCCCTCCGCATCGGCGGTCCTGGTGGTGGGCGACACGGGTCTGCGGTCGGCGCTGCGCCACCACGGGCTGCACCCCGTCTCGGTGGCCTCCTACCGGCCGGCGGCTGTCGTGCAGGGCTATTCGCCCCGGCTGAGCTACGACCTCATGGTGCAGGGCGCGCTCGCAGTGGCCGCCGGCGCCCTGTTCGTGGCCACCAACAACGACACGACGGCTCCGCTGGACTTCGGCGTGCAGCCGGGCAACGGCTCGGCCGCACGCGTCATCGCCCACGCCACCGGCCGAGAGCCGCTGGTGGCGGGCAAACCCATGCGGCCCCTGCACGAGGAGGGCGTACTGCGGACGGGCGCCGAAACGCCGATCGTCGTGGGCGACCGGCTGGACACCGACATCGAAAGCGCCACCACACGCGACACTGCCAGCCTGCTCGTACTCACCGGAGTGACGACGCCCGCCGAAGCGGTCGCCGCCCCGCCCCAGCACCGGCCTTCCTTCCTCTCCTGGGACGTCTCGGGGATCAACCAGGTCCACCCCGAAGTGCGTACCGCCCCTGCCGAAGCCGCCTGCGGCGGATGGACCGCCACCCTGCAGGACGGCCGCCTGCGACTGTCGGGGCAGGGCGACCGGATCGACGGCCTGCGCGCCCTGTGCTCGTGCGCGTGGTCGGCCCATCCCGAGAGCCCCGTCCCCGAAGGCACCGCCGACGCTGCACTCGCCGACCTGGGACTTTCGGCCGACGACTGACCGCGTTTCGGGGCCGGTGTCCAAACCGCCGCGGACACCGCCCGTCGCGTCGGCGACCAATGCAGGCGGCTGCGGCGTGCGGCTCGGGTCCGCTGTGCGGTCTTGGGGGCCTCGGCGCCGGGTGGGATCCAGGTGTCCTGGACAAGAAGCGGCGGCAACGGCAGGAGGCGGCTCTCCTCCACAGCGGCGCCATCCCGCTCCCCGAGCCGGGCGGAGGCGCGCCGCCGGTATCCGCCGGGGCAAGGTCGGCCCCGCCCCTTCACATAGACGGCGATCTTGTACTTGCAGTCACTTTCGGCGGCGGCGTGTCGTTACTGAAAGTACAAGATCGTTTCGTGAATCCCGGCAAAACGGGTACATGGGCGTCCTGGATGAACCGGTCGGCTCCGCCCCGGCGGGCAGTCCGGACATAACGTCGCACCACCGCCCGCGGACGGGCCCGACGTTCGCCGAGACTGCCTCTGGAGTCGATCTCGGCGCCGAAACCGGCCCCAGCGACAGTCTCGGTGGCCCCGAGGGGCGGACCGCTCCACCGAACCGGCGGAACAGGCGCACGGGTCGGCGGCGCCGCACGCCCGACCATCCGCCCACAGACTCGGTGATCGCCTGCCGGGGTCCCTCTGCTGCCGTTACCGCCCTCGTCGGGTGGCTGAGCGTCCGCGAACAGGCGCGGCGATCGTCCACCCGGCCCAGGCCGCCCACCGCCCGGCAGGCCGCAAGGTCGCACAGCAGACCGCGGCCGCCTCCCACCGACCGCCGTAACCGGCGTGCACGCGGCCCCGGTGACCGCAGGCGCAACCATCGTCCGTACTCCCTGCTGCCGTTGCGCCGGACGATCCCATGGCCGCCCGCCGTCAAGGCCGTCCGGCAGCCGCGGGGCGCCGCACGGGCATGAACGGCGGCCCGTGCCGGGCGGTGCGGGATCGCGCCGCCCGGCACGGACGCGGCCACTCAGCGGGACGATTCGACCGGCGGCGCAGGGGTGGCGGGGCAGCGGCTGATGCGCTGCACGGCGCGGGCCTCGATCTCGACCACGCTCGCCGATCCCTTCGGCGACCTCCAGAAACGCCGCCGCAGTGAGCCGCTGACCTGGACGGTGTCACCGATCCGCCACTCGCGGGTACGCTCCTCGATCGCCTGCTGGAAGCTCACGCAGGTGATGGGATCGGAGGACTGGTTGGGGCGCTGCTGGGCGCGGGCCCGCGCGATCGAGATGCGCCAGGTGGTGAGGCGGTCGCCGCTGGCCAGTTCGCGGACGTAGGGCTCGGCGGTGACCCGTCCGGCGACGACGACCTCGTTGCGGTGGCCGCCTTCGCGCTCGTGCCGACCGGCGGAGCCGGGTGCCGGGGTGACCGCGGCGGCCTTGCCGGCGGGAACGGCTGCGGAGGCGGAGGTGGCCGTGGTACTGGTGTCGGGCATGGTTCCTCCTGCGTAGGACACTCGAAGGTCCGGGTAGCGGCTGCCGGACCGCCGGAGCGGACCGGCCGGGCTATTCCAGAATCGGCCGTGCGCACCCACTGCCGAAAGCGCGATCCGCGCCCTGTGGAAAACTCGAGGTCTCCGGCTGCGGCTACCCCGGCGGCCTTCGGCGAGCGTGCCGTGAACTAGATTCGGCAGGCGCCGCCCGACCGGCGGACGGGACGGGAGCGCACTCCCGCAAGAAAGGCAAGGAGGCCAGGTGCACGACGACGTGGAGCCCGACGCACTCCCCAGCGGGATCACCGACCTGGGCGACGACATCTTCGCCATCGACACCCGCATGGCCGGCTATCCCGGCATCACCTCCAGCTACCTGATCCGCACCGAGCGCCCGTGCGTCGTCGAGGTGGGGACCGCCGGGTCCGCTTCGGTGCTGCGGGACTCGCTAGAGGCGCTGGGCGTCGGCGCACACGACCTGGCCACCGTCGTGGTGACACACATCCACCTCGACCACGCCGGCGGCACCGGCGACATCGCGACGATGTTCCCCGACGCCGAGATCGTCGTCCACGAGAGGGGTGCGCGCCACCTCGCCGATCCCACCCGTCTGATGCGCAGCGCCCGGATGGTCTGGGGCGACCGGCTCGACGTGCTCTTCGGCGACCTGCGCCCCACCGACGCCGCCCGCATCCGCGCGGTCGCCGAGACCGGCGAGGTCGACCTGGGCGGCGGGCGCCGCCTGGTCAGCCACTACACGCCAGGTCACGCCAAGCACCACGTGGGGCTGGCGGACACCGCGACGGGCGACCTCTACGTCGGCGACGCGCTCGGCGTCTACAACCCCGCAACCGGCGACGTCCGCCCGGCCACCCCGCCGCCCGACTTCGACCTGGACGCCGCCCTCGCGTCGCTGCGGCTGTTCGGCGACATCGCGCCGCGACGGCTGATGTTCTCGCACTTCGGTCCCGTCGATGCGGTCGGTGAGACGCTGGCAAGCGCCGAGGAGGAGCTGCGCGTCTGGGTGGAGACGGTGCGCGGCGCCCGCGCCGACTCTCCCGACCTCGATCACGCGGTGGCGATGGTGCGCGAGCACGTGCTGAGCCGCTACCGCCCCGCCGCCGACACCGCCTCCGCCGAATCCGCTCAGGTCATGGACGTCCTCAGCGGAGTGGACAGCAATGTCGCCGGTATCACGCACTGGTTGGACCGGGTCGCCGCCGAACAGCGGGAGGCGGCGGATCCCCGGGACGGCGGGCGCGGCTGATCCCGCTCGCTCCCGCCGCGCACCGGCTCGCCGGCTCGGGCCCTTCGGACACTCACGGGGCACCGGGCAGGCCGAGGCTGCGCAGCAGATGGGCGTAGATGCCGTCGTCCCAGGAAAGTTCGGCGGGCAGCACGTCGAACTCCCGGACCTCCTCGGTCTCGAAATCTCCGTTCAGCGGTCCGCGCGCGGCCACCTGGGCGTGCGTGACGACCGTGGTGTGTCCGTTCGCAAGTACGTAGTAGCCGTCGACGTGGACTTCCCCGAGTTCCGCCCCCGCCTCCTCGCGCGCCTCGCGGCGCGCCGTGGCCTCGACGCCCTCGCCCGCTTCGGCGTGCCCTCCGGGGAACTCCCAGGCGCGCCGCCGATGGCGCACCAGGACCGGCCGCTCACCGGCGAACAGCAGGCACACCACCGAGTCGTGGCGGGTCGGCACGCTCGCTAGATACACGGCGGCGCCGTTCAGCGGGGGATACGGTGTCATCGGGTCGGACCTCGTCGTCGGCGGACACGGCGATCGGCCTCCGCCCGAGTGCGGTAGCGCCCGGCTCCGGTGCCCGCCCCGACATAGGGTGCGCGGCGCGCCCGCGCCGCGGCCGAGGTGTCCGCCCCGGTGAAGGCCGTGCAATCGTATTCTCATACAATTCAGGAACCCCCTGTTCAACCGGGCTAGCACAACTCGGATGAACTGGGATGACTTGGACAGATGCCGCGTCATACGGCAAGGTTGTCCAGGCGAAGTCGCAACGACACGCATGGTGTGCCGGGAAGTCTGGTCGGCGGTGTGCTGCAACGCGTAGAGACGACTCGGGAGTTCGACCATGGTGACGAAGACGGGCGTGCGCGCGCTCGCCGACGCCCTCCGCAAGGATGCCGTAGGCGGTTTTCTACTGATCGGCGCCGCCCTCGTGGCGCTCGTCTGGGCCAATTCGCCCTGGTCGGGACTGTACGAGGCCATCCGCGGCTTCGAGTTCGGCCCGTCCGCGCCGCTGCACCTGGACCTGAGCATGGAGGCCTGGGCCGCCGACGGCGTCCTCGCGCTCTTCTTCTTCATCATCGGCGCCGAACTCAAACAGGAGTTCGTCCACGGTGAGCTGCGCAACCCGCGCCGCGCCATGCTGCCCATCGTCGCGGCAGCCGGCGGCATGATCGTGCCGGCCTTGGTCTACACCGGCTTCAACCTCACCAACCCCGAGGGCCTGTCCGGCTGGGGCATCCCCATGGCCACCGACATCGCCTTCGCACTGGCCATCCTGGCTATCATCGGCAGGCACCTGCCGCCGGCCCTGCGCACGTTCCTGCTGACGCTGGCCATCGTGGACGACCTCGGCGCGATCCTCGTCATCGCCGTCTTCTACACCGACGACCTGCATTTCCTCTCCCTGATCGGCGCGCTGGCGCTGCTGGTGGTCTTCGGCTACCTCCAGCGCGGCAAAGGGTTCGCCGCCGCCCTGGACCGCTCTTCGGTGCCCAACTGGATCGTCTACGTGCCGCTGGCGTTTCTGATCTGGGCGCTGATGCACGAGAGCGGTGTGCACGCGACCATCGCCGGTGTGGCCATGGGCATGCTGATGCGCACCACCATCGCCGAGGGCGAGCACGAGTCGCCGCTGCACCGCGCCGAGCACATGCTGCGCCCCTACTCCACGGGCCTGGCCCTGCCGATCTTCGCGCTCATGTCGGCCGGGGTGGCCTTCGGCGGCCTCAGCCAACTGATCACCGACACCGTCGCGCTGGGCGTCTTCTTCGGCCTCGTAGTCGGCAAGCTCGTCGGCATCGTGGGAGGTGCCTGGATCACCACCCGGCTCACCCGCGCCGAACTCAACCCCACCCTGAGCTGGTGGGACATCGCCGGCATGTCGGTGCTCGCCGGAATCGGTTTCACGGTGTCCCTGCTGATCACCGAACTCGCCTTCCCAGGCGGGCAGGCCATGCTGGAGAACGCCAAGGGCGGTGTGCTGCTGGCGTCCCTGGCGGCGACGATCCTCTCCGCCGGCGTACTCGGCTGGCGCAGCGCGCACTACCGGCGCACCCAGGAGTCCGACGAGGTCGGGGCGCGCGAAACCTGAGGTCGCACCGGGTCGGCGGCTGCGTCGGCACGGCGCCCCCGCACACTGAGCAGGGCGCATGCCGGTGGCCAGCACTTATGGGATGAATGGCCAGGCGGTATTGGGGTACCTTGACCGTATTCCGCCCGCCGCCCCCGCGCCTTCTCTCGGAGGATCCGACCGATGCCTTCCGGCCGCCCGGCCGCCAGCACCCGCCGCGAGGCCGGGGTGCCACGGCCGGGCGCGCTGCGGCGCATCGGCGCCTTGATCCTGCTGGCGGTGCTGGCACCGACCGGCTGCGGAGCCCCCGTGCAGGCCGACGGGCCCGGCGTCATCGAGACCGTCGCGGGCACCGGCGAGCCCGGGTGGCTCGGCGGCGGTTACTCCGGCGACGCCGGCGACGCCGAGAACGCACGCCTGAATGCGCCCCACGCCCTGACGTTCTCCGCCGACGGCACCCTCTACATCGCCGACAACGACAACAACCGGATCCGCAGCATCGACCCCGACAGCGGCACCATCAACACGGTCGCCGGCGGCGGGAGCAAGGACTGGGCGCGGGCCGAAAGCGCCACCGCCGCCGCCCTGCCGCCGGTCACCGATCTCGCGGTCGGCGCCTACGGCGACACCCTCTACATCGCCTCGATGCTGGAGAACCAGGTGGCCGCGGTCGACCTTACCGAAGGCAGCTTGCGGATACTCGCGGGCCGCGAGGACGGCGGCGCGGCCGATGTGAAACCGCGCCGGATGGAGCGCCTGAACGGGCTGTGGTGGCCGACCGGCGTCGACGTGGGACCCGACGGGACCCTCTTCATCGCCGACAGCGGCAACGGCCGCATCGTGGCGGTCGGCCACCACAAGACGCGGGGCGAGGGACCCCCCGACCCACAGCACGTGCGGGTGGTCGCCGGCACCGGTACGAAGACGCCCGACGGCGCCGACGGCGGCAACGGCGGACCCGCCACACAGGCGTCGTTCCGGGAACTGGGACGCCTCGCCGTCGACAGCGACGGTTCCATCTACTTCGTCGACAGCCCTCGCGGCCTGCGCAAGGTCGACGGTTACGAACACACCGTCACCGACGCATGGCGCCCGCGGCTGCCGCGGCGCCCCGAGGCGCTGGCCATCGATCCGCGCGAGAACACCCTGTTCGCCGCCGACGCGTCAGGCAACCGCGTGCTCGCCTTCGTACCAGGTCGGCGCTCGCCCGTCATCGTCGCCGGCACCGGTGCGCAGGGCTTCACCGGCGACGGCGGCCCCGCCGCCCGGGCCAGACTCGACTCCCCCAGCGGCGTCGCCGTGAGTCCCTCGGGGGACCTCTACATCGCCGACACCAACAACCACCGCATCAGGGTCGTCCACGACGTACGCGCCACGATCGACCACCCGCCGACCTGAGCGGCGCCTGTCGCGAGCGCCGCGGAGCCGACGCGCGCAATCCACTCGACCTGTCGCGTCGGCCGGCGTCCAGCGTTCGTGCATCCATGGGCTCATCGTCACCGATCGCGGCTGAAAACACCCCCGGTATCCGGCGCACGGCAGAACCGTGCCGGGCTCGCCGCGAAGGCAGCCCAACAGCGAGGGATCCGCCCCGCCGGGTCAGGAGCCGGTTCCGGCGTCCTCTTCCGGGGATCCGGCATCCCGCTCGGTGCCGACGGCCGCCGACCGCTCGTGCCCGGTCTGCGGCACAGAAGCGGGCCCGCCGGGGGAACCGCTCGCATGTTCGGTTACGTCGTCCCCGTCGGGGTCCGAGGAAGCCCGGGCCCGGCTGTAGTCGGCCGCGTCGGCGCCGCCTTCCTCGTCTTCGCCTGCCGCGGACGATGCCGACTGGTCGGACACCCCCGGACTCTCATCAGACCGCTCGGGCTCCTCGCCCGTGAAGAGGTCCTCGGCATCGGTCCAGACGACGTCCTCTCCGACGTCGACGATCTGGACACCCTCCATCTCCGCCAAGCGCTCGTCGGCGTCGGTCAGCGACTCCCGGTCTACCGAGGAGGCGCGGGCGAAGTACTCGCGGGCGTCCTTCCTGCGCCCGACTTCCAGGCAGGCGTCCGCGTAGGCGTAGAACAGGCGCGCCACCCACGGACGGGCCCGCCGCTCCTTCAGCTCGGGCACTTGCAGCTCGACGACGGCCGCCTCGGGCTGCCCGAGGTCGCGTCGGGCTCCGGCGGCGACGATGCGCAGTTCGATCCGGCTCTCGGTGGGGAGGTCGGCGGCGGCGGGGTCCCGGACGATCTCCAGCGCCCGCTCCGGGCGCCCCAGGCCGCGTTCACAGTCGGCGATCACCGCGAGAAAGTCGTCGCGTCCGGTCATGCGCCTGGCCGCACGGAGATCCGAGAGGGCTTCCTGCCACTTGCCGACGGTGTATGCGGCGATGCCCGCGGACTCGCGCACGACACCCATCCGGGAGGCTCGGCGACGGGCGAAGGCGGCGTGCTCGTAGGCGCGTTCCGGTTCCTCGTCCAGGAGCCGACCGGCCGCCACCATGTGCCGTCCGACGACCTCGGCGAGGGACTTCGGGAGACTCAGCAGCTCATCGCGGACATCCGAATCGAGCTGGTCGAAGGAGACGTCGTCGGGCAATGCAGGGCCCACCTCGCGAGGTTCCCGCTGCTGCCGGCCCTCCGAACCGCCTTGGCCGCCCCGGCCGCCGCCCGGTCCGCGCTGAGGACGGCCGCCGCCGTCCCGGCGGTCCCGCTCGGAGCGACCACCGAAACGGCGGTCCTGCGACCGGCCACCGGACCGGTTGTCCTTGCGGCGGTCACCGTCGCCCCGGGATTGGCTCCCACGCTCATCCCGCTGGGCTCCGCCTTCGCGACGCGGTCGGCCGGAGCCGCCGCCGCTGTCACCGCGGCGTCCGGATCCGCCACCGGACGAGCCGCCGAACCGGCCGGACCCCCGGCCGCCTCCGCCCCCGTCGCCTCTGCCTCCGCCGTCGCGCCCGCCGCGGAAGCCGCCGGAACGACCGCCGCCGCGCGCGCCTCCGGAACGGGGGCGCCCCCCGTTGCCCGCGCCTCGGCCGCCGCTCGGACCACCGGACCCGTGGCCGCCTCCAGAGTTGCGTGCTCCCGAGCCGTCCCGGCTCCCGCGGCTGTCGTCACTCATGCTTCCGTCCGTAAACAGTAAAAGCGCTGCCACTCTCCAGTAGCAGCGCGTTGTTCATCCCAGGTATCCCACTCTACCGGCATACCGGCGGCGCAACCGACCTCGACAGCCCCCGTCCTACCTCTGGGCAACCCACAGGTGCCGCTGAGACCGCTCTAGTCGGGTGCACATGTGCGCACCCGCGTCCTGCCCAAGGCGGGATCACTCATCTGCCGGTGATGGAGGCGAAGACCGCGTTCGGGAACCGTCCGCCGACCCGGTAAGCCCGAACAGCGCCCTCGCCGGCCTGCTCACCGCCTCGCCGACGCGTTCCGCCGTTGAACTCCCAGATGACCCCGCGTATCGACACCTGTACGTGCACCCGGCTACCTTCCTGCCCTTCTTCCGACGGTGAAGCCGGAAGGCCTTCCCTTGCGGGTCGACGCCGCTCCTCCGACCGGCTACCGGACTCCCAGAATGCTGCATTCCGTTTCCACTGGGATTCAGCCGACCCGGAAACGGAATCATCGGGAATACTGCGGCTCTTCCGACGCTGATGACGGTACAGCAAGAGGCGCCCGCGCGAGGCGGTTTTCGTCGACTTAGGCCTGTGAACCGCCGCAGGGAACCAGGAGTGCAGGCGCCTTATCGAGCCGATGCCTGTTCCGGCAGCACCCGGGGGTGGATCTCCTGTCCAGCGTCTCATTATACGGACTGGTTTCGGGCATAAAAAATGGGGGGCTCCGCCGAAACGGAACCCCCCACCAAAAGAAATGCGGCGGCAACCTACTCTCCCACCCCCACCATGGAGGCAGTACCATCGGCGCAAAGAGACTTAACGACCGGGTTCGGAAAGAGACCGGGTGTGACCCTCCCGCTATCACCACCGCAAACCAACACCCCACCCCACACACCACAGCATGCGGAACAGGGAAAACCTGTGAACAATGTGCGCGAACACCCAGCATCCGTGGCGGACAAGCCCTCGGCCTATTAGTACCGGTCAGCTCCA
Organism: Streptomonospora litoralis; assembly: GCF_004323735.1. GTDB lineage: Bacteria > Actinomycetota > Actinomycetes > Streptosporangiales > Streptosporangiaceae > Streptomonospora > Streptomonospora litoralis. The sequence continues at coordinate 3,824,496 of NZ_CP036455.1, forward strand.
CCCCTCACAAGGCTTCCACACCCGGCCTATCAACCCAGTCATCACCTGGCAGCCTTACCCCCACCACAGGGCAGGAGACCTCATCTCGAAGCAAGCTTCCCACTTAGATGCTTTCAGCGGTTATCTCTCCCGAACGTAGCCAACCAGCCATGCCCCTGGCGGAACAACTGGCACACCAGCGGTTCGTCCGTCCCGGTCCTCTCGTACTAGGGACAGCCCTCCACAAGTCTCCAACGCGCGCAGCGGATAGGGACCGAACTGTCTCACGACGTTCTAAACCCAGCTCGCGTGCCGCTTTAATGGGCGAACAGCCCAACCCTTGGGACCAACTCCAGCCCCAGGATGCGACGAGCCGACATCGAGGTGCCAAACCATCCCGTCGATACGGACTCTTGGGGAAGATCAGCCTGTTATCCCCGGGGTACCTTTTAGCCGTTGAGCGACGCCGCTTCCACACGCCGGCGCCGGATCACTAGTCCCTGCTTTCGCACCTGCTCGACACGTCCGTCTCACAGTCAAGCTCCCTTGTGCACTTACACTCACCACCTGATTGCCAACCAGGCCGAGGGAACCTTTGGGCGCCTCCGTTACCCTTTAGGAGGCAACCGCCCCAGTTAAACTACCCACCAGACACTGTCCCCGAACCGGATCACGGCCCAAAGTTAGATGCCCGAAACAGCCAGAGTGGTATTTCACCAACGCCTCCACCACCACTGGCGTGGCGGCATCACCGGCTCCCACCTATCCTACACAAACCATCCCAAACACCAATGTCAAGCTATAGTGAAGGTCCCGGGGTCTTTCCGTCCTGCTGCGCGAAACGAGCATCTTTACTCGTAGTGCAATTTCACCGGGCCCGCGGTTGAGACAGCGGGGAAGTCGTTACGCCATTCGTGCAGGTCGGAACTTACCCGACAAGGAATTTCGCTACCTTAGGATGGTTATAGTTACCACCGCCGTTTACTGGCGCTTAGATTCCCAGCCTCACACCAAAGTGCTAACCAGTCCTCTTAACGTTCCAGCACCGGGCAGGCGTCAGTCCGTATACAGCGTCTTACGACTTCGCACGGACCTGTGTTTTTAATAAACAGTCGCTTCCCCCTGGTATCTGCGACCCCACCCAGCTCCGGACGCACAGTCCATCACCAGACGGGGCTCCCCTTCTCCCGAAGTTACGGGGACAATTTGCCGAGTTCCTTAACCACGGTTCACCCGAACGCCTCGGTATACTCTACCTGACCACCTGCGTCGGTTTCGGGTACTGGCCGCACACGCACTCGCTAGAGGCTTTTCTCGACAGCACGGGATCACTCACTTCACCAAAACGGCTCGGCATCACGCCTCACCCACATAACAGGGCAGGGATTTACCACCACCCCGGGCTACACGCTTACCCCCGGACAACCACCGCCGGGTAGAGCTACCCCACTGCGTCACCCCATCACTTGCCTACACACCCCTCGGACCCCAGACCGGAACAGCCGCAACCGCCCGAAGGCGGAAACAGCCACCAGCATGGTTAGCATCAGGGCTATCAACACGGGCGCACGCGCACGGGTACGGGAATATCAACCCGTCATCCATCGACTACGCCTGCCGGCCTCGCCTTAGGTCCAGACTCACCCTGGGCGGATCAACCTGCCCCAGGAACCCTTAGTCAATCGGCGCCGGAGTTTCCCACTCCGGTCTCGCTACTCATGCCTGCATTCTCACTCGCACACCCTCCACCACCCGTCACCAGGCGGCTTCACCGGAGTGCACGACGCTCCCCTACCAACCACACCACAAGGTGCGGCTCCACAGCTTCGGCGGTGTACTTCAGCCCCGCTACATTATCGGCGCAGAATCACTTGACCAGTGAGCTATTACGCACTCTTTCAAGGATGGCTGCTTCTAAGCCAACCTCCTGGTTGTCTCAGCAACTCCACAACCTTACCCACTTAGCACACCCTTAGGGGCCTTAGCTGATGATCTGGGCTGTTTCCCTCTCGACCACGGAGCTTCTCCCCCGCAGTCTCACTGCTGCGCTCGCTCCACCGGCATTCGGAGTTTATCTGACGTCAGTAACCCGGTCAGGCCCATCAGCCAAACAGTAGCTCTACCTCCAGGGAGCACCACACAACGCTGCACCTAAATGCATTTCGGGGAGAACCAGCTATCACGGAGTTTGATTGGCCTTTCACCCCTACCCACAGCTCATCCCCCAGGTTTTCAACCCTGGTGGGTTCGGGCCTCCACGAAGTCTTACCTCCGCTTCACCCTGGCCATGGGTAGATCACCCCGCTTCGGGTCCACAGCATGCGACTCATGCGCCCTCTTCAGACTCGCTTTCGCTACGGCTACCCCACCCGGGTTAACCTCGCCACACACCACGACTCGCAGGCTCATTCTTCAAAAGGCACGCCATCACCCCACACCCAAGTGAAGCTCTGACGGCTTGACAGCACACGGTTTCAGGTACTCTTTCACAACCCCTCACCGGGGCACTTTTCACCTTTCCCTCACGGTACTCGTCCACTATCGGTCACCAGGACGTATTCAGGCTTGACAGGTGGTCCTGCCGGATTCACACGGAATTCCTCGGGCTCCGCGCTACTCGGGAGTATGCCCCATGCGCCGTGCCCCACCTTCACCTACGGGACTCTCACCCGCTCCGGTACCGCATCCCAACGGCTTCGGCTAGCGAAACACACGCGCACCCCGGGCCGGCAGACCCGAGACAGACACATCCCACAACCCCACGCACGCAACGACTGCCGTCTATCCCACGCACGCGGTTTAGCCACCATCCCCGTTCGCTCACCACTACTAGGGGAATCACTGTTGTCTTCTCTTCCTGCGGGTACTGAGATGTTTCACTTCCCCGCGTCACCACCAACCGCCCTATACATTCAGACGGCGGCAACCCGACACGACTCGGGCTGGGTTCCCCCATTCGGACACCCGCGGATCACAGCTCGGTTGACAGCTCCCCGCGGCCTATCGCGGCCTCCCACGTCCTTCATCGGCGCCTGGTGCCAAGGCATCCACCGTATGCCACTCATACTTGGCCACCACAGATACAAGATGCTCGCGCACACTATCCACAAATCAAAACACCCGCCACACACCCAGCCACAACCCGCCGGCACCGCACCAGCCGGAGACAACCTCCAGCCCCGCAGCACCGCACCGCACCGCAGCACCAGCCGCCCACCACCGAAGAGACCAACCTCTCCAGCAGCCCACCCCCACACAAGAGGGGGCCCGCGACCGGCCACCACCAAACGGCACCGGGTCTTCACCGGGGTGGCCCGGGGGAGAACAACCAGTGCGGCTGCTCCCTCAGACACCCAACAGCGCGTGTCCACTCCATGCACCACCCCGACACCCGGCCCCCTCGACCACGCGACCGCACACAGCGATCGCCGACGAGACGAACCGGCACCGTGCCGGGTCCACTTTTCGAGTCCGCCGGCCACACGACAAACAGACCGGCTTACCAAGACTCCTTAGAAAGGAGGTGATCCAGCCGCACCTTCCGGTACGGCTACCTTGTTACGACTTCGTCCCAATCGCCAGCCCCACCTTCACTCACTCCCTCCCCAGAGGGGTTAGGCCGCAAGTTTCGGGTGTTGCCGACTTTCATGACGTGACGGGCGGTGTGTACAAGGCCCGGGAACGTATTCACCGCGGCATTGCTGATCCGCGATTACTAGCGACTCCACCTTCACGGGGTCGAGTTGCAGACCCCGATCCGAACTGAGACCGGCTTTTAGGGATTCGCTCCACCTCACGGCATCGCACGCCCACTGTACCGGCCATTGTAGCATGTTTGCAGCCCAAGACATAAGGGGCATGATGACTTGACGTCATCCCCACCTTCCTCCGAGTTGACCCCGGCAGTCTCCCATGAGTCCCCACCACCACGTGCTGGCAACATGGAACAAGGGTTGCGCTCGTTGCGGGACTTAACCCAACATCTCACGACACGAGCTGACGACAGCCATGCACCACCTGTCACCGATCCCAAAAAGGACCCACCGTCTCCGATGGATTACCGGCGATGTCAAACCTTGGTAAGGTTCTTCGCGTTGCGTCGAATTAAGCAACATGCTCCGCCGCTTGTGCGGGCCCCCGTCAATTCCTTTGAGTTTTAGCCTTGCGGCCGTACTCCCCAGGCGGGGCGCTTAATGCGTTAGCTACGGCACGGAAACCGTGGAAAGTCCCCACACCTAGCGCCCAACGTTTACAGCGTGGACTACCAGGGTATCTAATCCTGTTCGCTCCCCACGCTTTCGCTCCTCAGCGTCAGGTAAGGCCCAGAGACCCGCCTTCGCCACCGGTGTTCCTCCTGATATCTGCGCATTTCACCGCTACACCAGGAATTCCAGTCTCCCCTACCTACCTCGAGCATGCCCGTATCCACTGCAAAACCGGAGTTGAGCCCCGGACTTACACAGCAGACGCGACACACCACCTACGAGCTCTTTACGCCCAATAATTCCGGACAACGCTCGGACCCTACGTATTACCGCGGCTGCTGGCACGTAGTTGGCCGGTCCTTATTCCCCACCTACCGTCAACCCCGGCAGAAACCGGAGCCTGCGTCGGTGGTAAAAGAGGTTTACAACCCGAAGGCCGTCATCCCCCACGCGGCGTCGCTGCGTCAGGCTTCCGCCCATTGCGCAAGATTCCCCACTGCTGCCTCCCGCAGGAGTCTGGGCCGTGTCTCAGTCCCAGTGTGGCCGGTCGCCCTCTCAGGCCGGCTACCCGTAATCGCCTTGGTAGGCCATCACCCCACCAACAAGCTGATAGGCCGCGAGCCCCTCCCCGACCGGAAAACACCTTTCCACACCCCACCATGCGATGAGGCGTCCTATCGGGTATTAGACCGGGTTTCCCCGGCTTATCCCCGAGTCGGGGGCAGGTTGCTCACGTGTTACTCACCCGTTCGCCGCTCGTGTACCCCGAAGGGCCTTACCGCTCGACTTGCATGTGTTAAGCACGCCGCCAGCGTTCGTCCTGAGCCAGGATCAAACTCTCCATCAAAGGTTCGAACCCTGACACGACCCGGAAAACCACCCCGAACACGGGATGGGAACCCCGGGCCCATCAAAGGAACCCCGGAACCGCCACCCACCGCACAGGCAGGCCGGCTCCACGGGGCCAAAACAAACATGGCACATAAAAACAAACACGCGCTGTTGAGTTCTCAAGAAACAACCGCTCATCCGGCACAAGCCCCGACCCGCAACCAGCGGACCCGCACAGGCTCTTCCCAAGAGACGGCATCTCCCCGCGACTCCGCGAGCGACAACCGAATGCGCTCTGCAGAATCGCTTTTCTGCTTTGAATTTACCAGCTCTTCACGAGGCTGCCAAATCAGCTGCCGATCGAAGCCGGTCCATTCTCATCAGCATCTGATCCGCTGCGAAAGCGGATCGAATACTTTGAGGTTACCAGGCACCCGGAGTGCGTGTGCCTTGATCACCTGAACATCGAATGCGGTCAGGTTCGTAGGACTTGCGGTCGTTCACCGAGCCGCATCGACCTGCTTACGATAGGTTCCGCGCACGGAAACGTCAAATCGTCCGGTTGCGCCGACTGCGGCGCCCACCTCGGCCGGGCCGGGGTGATCGGAGGGCGATCCAGACGCCGGATCCGTGCTCACGCGACCCACTGTCTCACCATCGGCTGGTCACCGGGGCCGCGCGGTAGGTCAAGTCATTCTGTTGCACCCAGGGTCCTGCCCCTGAGGTACACCTGCTAAACACATCGGCTGATCGGATTGTTCCGCCGTCCGCAGGCCGCATGCGTCTCGTCGGCTGCCTCCCCCGCGCGGATTGCTGCGGACATCACGATACGGCGGGCCGCCCCGCGGGCGCTTGCCTGCCCGACGCAACAGACGGGGCGGGGCAGGTATGCGGTGCCCCGGCCCCGCCGGAGCGCCGGCTCGGCCGATGCACCCAGCGGGCGGAGGTACGAGGTACTCAGCCCTCGGCGAGGATCACTCCGCCGACGTTGCGCTTGCCACGCCGCAGCACGAGGTAGCGCCCGTGCAGCAGCTCGTCCGCACCGACGCGGGCATCGACGTCGGTGATCTTGGCGTTGTTCAGGTACGCCCCGCCTTCCTGGATGGTGCGCCGGGCCGCGGATTTGCTCGGCACCAGGCCCGCGCCCGCCAACAGGTCCACCACCGGTGGCAGGTCGGCCGCGGACCCGGCCGGCGAGGCGTTGGGCACCTCGGCGAGCGCCGCCCCCAGCGTCCGGGCGTCCAGCGCGGCGAGGTCGCCCTGTCCGAACAAGGCGCGGCTGGCTTCGACGACCTTGCGGCACTCCGCCTCGCCGTGCACCAGCGTGGTCAGCTCCTCGGCGAGCGCCCGCTGAGCCGCCCGCGCCGCCGGGCGCTCCTCGGTCGAGCGCGCCAGCTCCTCGATCTCCTCGCGCCCGCGGAAGCTGAAGAACCGCAGGTAGCGCACCACGTCGCGGTCGTCGGCGTTGAACCAGAACTGGTAGAAGGCGTACGGGCTAGTCAGCTCGCTGTCGAGCCACACCGTCCCCGATTCCGTCTTGCCGAACTTGCTGCCGTCGCTCTTGGTGAGCAGGTTGGTGGTCAACCCGTGTGCGGGGCCGTGCGGCTCGTTGCCCTCGACTCGGCGGACCAGGTCGAGGCCGGCCGTGATGTTGCCCCACTGGTCGGTGCCGCCGATCTGCAGAGTGCACCCGTGCCGGCGGTACAGCTCGACGTAGTCGTAGGACTGCAGCAGCACGTAGCTGAACTCGGTGTAGCTCATACCCTCGCCGTCGAGGCGGCGGCGCACGATCTCGCGGGCGAGCATCTGGTTGACGCTGAAGTGTTTGCCGACGTCGCGCAGCAGTTCGATGGCGCTCATGGCGCCCAACCACTCGCCGTTGTCGACCAGCACGGCGTCAGTGGACTCAGGCGCGTTCCCCTCGGGCGTGAACCGCAGAAACGCCGAGAGCTGGCGGCCGAGGATGTGCACCCACTGCCCGACGATCTCCGCGGAGTTCAGCGTGCGCTCGGCGCCGGGCTTGGGGTCGCCGATGAGGCCCGTCCCGCCGCCGACGAGGGCGATCGGCCGATGCCCCGCCCGCTGGAACCGGGCCAGTGTGAGGACCTGGGTGAGGTGTCCCACATGCAGGCTGCCGGCGGTGGGGTCGAAGCCGCAATAGACGGTGACCGGGCCATCGGCGAGTGCCTTGCGGAGTTCGTCAAGGTCGGTGGTCTGCGCGAGGAGTCCGCGCCAGTCGAGTTCGTCGATGATGTCGGTCACGGTCGTCTTTCCGTCGTCGGGCCCCGCGCCGGAGGACGCGCGGCCGCCCTGGTCTGCGGGTGGACGCCATCCACCGTATCGGCTGCGCCCATCCGACGCCTCCGGGAATCCCCCGGGGCCCGGTCGCCGGGCCCTTGCGGCCGTCGCGGCGGATACGTGCGGCCCGTTGACACGCGAAGCTAATACAATTAGCTTTTTGGCTATGGGTAAAAGCTCAACCACCGACCACTCACTCCGCGAAGGAGTCCCCATGCGGCACCTCCAGCGCCCCGACGGCCGAATCGCCTACGAGCTGCACAACCCCGAGACCACCGCCCCCCTGATCGTCTGCATCCCGGGCATGGGCGACGTCCGGGCCACGTACCGCCACCTCGCCCCCGCACTCTCCGCGGCCGGCTACCGCGTCGCCGTGATGGATCTGCGCGGCCACGGCGACAGCGACATCTCCTTCACCGACTACTCGACCGTCGCCACGGCACACGACGCCGTCACGCTCATCGAGGAGCTGGGCGGCGGGCCCGCGCTGGTCGTCGGCAACTCGCTGGGCGGTACGGCCGCGGCCTGGGCGGCGGCGGTGCGCCCCGACCTCGTCGGCGGCCTCGTGCTGATCGCGGCTTTCCTCAGGGGCGAAGGCATGAGCGGCGTACAGGAGGCGTCCATGCGCGCGATGCTCCTGCGTCCGTGGGGCCCGTCCTTCGTCAGCCGCTACCTCGCGGGCCTGTTCAAAGGCGGCAAGGCTGCGGACCACGCCGATCACCTGGCCGCAATCCGCGCCCACTTGGCCCCACCGGAGCGCTACCGCGCGATCCGCAGGCTCGTAGAGAACGCCTTCCATCCGGTGCCCGCCCGCCTGGACGAAGTCGTCGCACCCGCGCTGGTGGTGATGGGCGAGTTGGACAGCGACTGGCCGGACCCCGCGGAAGAAGCCGCCTGGATGGCCGAGCGGCTCGGCGCGCGGCGGCTCATGCTCGCCGAGTCCGGCCACTACCCTCAGGCGCAGCAGGCGGAGGCCGTCGCCGAAGCCGTCCTCGACTTCGCCCGCACGGACGACGGCGCACCCGGAATGCCGCCTCCCCGTGCCTAGGGCAGGTCTCACCCCCGCAGCCGTCACCGAAGAAGCCGCGCGGATCTGCGACGAGCAGGGGTATGACCGGCTCTCCCTGGCCGCCGTCGCCAAGCGGCTCGGGGTCGCGGTGCCCAGCCTGTACAAGCACGTCGGCGGACTGGAGGCGCTGCGCCGCGAGGTCGGCATGGCCGCGGCCGCGGACTTCGCCCGGGTGCTCGGCGACGCGGCGATCGGCCGCGCCGGCGCCGACGCGCTCCGCCGAGTGCTCCACGCCTACCGCGATTACGCCAGTACCCGTCCGGGGCGCTATGCGGCGCTGCAGCGGGCGCCGCGCTCCGAGGTAGACGAGGAGGCCGCGGCGGTCTTCTCCCGCTCCATGGAGGTCCTCGTGCCGGTGGTGCAGGGTTTCGGCTTGGCCGACGATGTGCTTGTCGACGCCATCCGCACCCTGCGCAGCACCGTCCACGGATTCGTCGACTTGGAGACGCGCAGGGGTTTCGGACTTCCGCAGAGCATCGACCGCAGCTTCGAGGTGCTGGTGGAGTCGCTCGTGCGAACGCTGCGGGACTGGCCCGCGTCCGCCGATTCCGCGGACGTCGGCGACCCGGCCGAGGGGTAACCCTGCGGCACCGCCGTGGTGCGCCGGCGTTCGCCGCCTTCGGGCGCCGGACGCCTATGTCGGATTCCGGTCATCCGGAGTAAGCGATTGTTCACACCGCGTGTGTTTCGCCGCCCATCCGCGGTCCAGCAACCTCGTGGTGTCCGAAAGACCCCCGCTCAGCTTTTGGAGACCGAATGCCCACCCCCGCGCGTATGACCGCATCCACGCTCGCGGCGGCCGCCACCGCCGTCGCACTGGCGCTCACCGCCACCGCGCCCGCGCAGGCGGCACCGCCACCGCCGCCGAGCCTCTCCCAAGCCCAATACCAACTGGCGCAGCTGCGGGTCGAGCCGGAGAACTCCTCTTCGGACTACGACCGCGACCTGTTCCCGCACTGGTCACCGGTCGAGGGCAACTGCAACGCCCGCGAGATGGTGCTGCGCCGCGACGGCGTCGGCGTCTCGGTCGGCGCCGACTGCTATCCCGACTCCGGCAGCTGGAGCAGTCCCTACGACGACTTCTCCACCACCGACCCCTCCGAAGCCAGCGTCGACCACATGGTGGCGCTGTCCGAAGCCTGGGTCTCCGGCGCCGACACCTGGTCGACCTCCCGCCGCGAGTCCTTCGCCAACGACCTCTCCGCGCCGCAGCTGTGGGCGGTCAGCGCCTCCAGCAACAGCTCCAAGGGCGACCGCGACCCCGCTGAATGGCTGCCCGAGCGCACCGCGGTGCACTGCGACTACACCAAGAGTTGGATCGACGTGAAGTACGAGTGGAACCTCAGCGCCGACACCGCGGAAAGCGCGGCCCTGGAGGACCTGCTGGCCTCCGCCTGCTGACTCGGCCGATCCGGCTGCCCGAAGCCGGTGCGGCGGTGTGCGGGCGGGTGTCCGCGCACCGCCGCGAGCTTCAGCCGATTCTAGCGAGGAGCCCCGGCTCTTCAGGGCCGGGAGGAATCGCTTCTCATCACGGCCCCGCCCCGAATACGAGCACGCCTGCGGATATCGGCGTTCGGCCCCCATCGGGGCGGCGGTGATCGTAGGATCGCCGCTGTGCAGCTCGTCGTGCAGGTCAAACTGGTGCCCGATGCCGCACAGGCGTCCGCGCTGTCAGCGACCCTGCGCACCCTCAACGAGGCCGCCAACCGGGTCTCGGCGGTGGCCTTCGACCTCGGTGTGCCGCGCGAGTACGAGCTGCGCAAGCACACCTACGCCGACCTGCGCTCCCAAGGACTGGGCGCCCAGGCCGCCCAACACACCATCAAGAAGGTCCGCGACGCCTACACCACGCTGGCGGCCACCATCCGGGCCGGCCACCTCGGCACACCCGGTTCGAAGCGCCGCCGCAACGCCGAGTCCGCGCCGATCTCCTTCCGGCCCCAGGCCGCCCACCCCTTCGACGACCGGTGTTTGAGCTGGCAGCACGACCAGCAGACCGTCAGTATCTGGACCACCGCAGGCCGGTTGAAGAACGTGGGTTTCGCCTGCGCACCGGAGGCCCTCAAGATGTTGGTAGAGCACCGGCAGGGCGAATCGGACCTGGTCGAACGCGACGGCGTGTTCTACCTGATGGCCACCTGCGAGGTGGCCGAGGCCGAGCAGTATGAACCGGACGGGTTCATCGGTGTGGACCTGGGCATCGCCAACATCGCCACCACCTCCACCGGTTACCGGGCGGCGGCAAGCCCGGCCCTTCAGGGCTGCCCTGAAGGGCCGGGTCAAGTTGACCCGAAGAGCACCTTCTCGCCCAGGTGCTCGGCGATGGCCAGCGACGAGGTCGCCGCCGGCGAGGGGGCGTTGCGCACGCAGGCCACCCGGCCGTGGGTGTCGATCGCGAAGTCGTCGAGCAGTTCGCCCTTGCGGGTGAGCGCCTGCGCACGCACCCCCGCGGGGGCGGGGCGCAGGTCGGCGGCGGTGACCGCGGGAACGAGGCGGCGTGCCTGGCGGGCGAACACGGTGGTCGAGGCCGAAACCGCCATCTCGCGGGCTCCCATGGTCCAATGCCGCCGGGCCAGCCGCCAGAATCCCGGCGAGGACAGAGTGTCGGCGAAGTCGCGCGGCAGCACGTCGCGGAGCCGGTAGCCTTCGCGCGCCGTGGCCAGGATCGCGTTCGGCCCCGCCATCACCTCGCCGTGCACGTGCCGGGTCAGGTGCACGCCCAGAAAGGGGTAGCGCGGGTCGGGCACGGGATACACCAGGCCCCGCACCAGGTAGCGGCTGCCCGGCGCCAGCTCGTGGTACTGCCCGCGGAAAGGCACGATGCGCGGATCCTCGGCCGCACCCGCCATGCGGGCCAGGCGGTCGCTGTGCAGACCGCCGCAGATGATCACCGAGTCGAAGGAGCGCCGCACCCGCTCGCCGCGCGGGTCGCCGGTGAGCACCTCGGCGGTGTCGGTGTCTTGGCGCAGCGCGATCACCGGAGCGCCGAGAACCACCTTGCCTCCGGCCCGGCGCACGTCGTCGGCGAGGGCCTCGGCGACCGCGACGAAATCGGTGACGGCCGTCGTCGGCGAGTGCAGCCCGGCCACGCCGCGCACGTGCGGCTCGACCTCACGCACACCTTCGGGGCCGAGCCGCGTCACCCCGGGCACACCGTTGGCCTCGGCCCGGCGCTCGATGTCGTCCAGCCGTGCGGAGTCCTCGCCGTCCTGGGCCACCAGCACCTTGCCGACCTGCTCGAACGGCAGACCGCGCGCGGCGCAGTAGTCGCGCAGCAGCGACGTGCCGCGCCTGCACAGCGTCGCCTTGAGCGACCCCGGCCGGTAGTACAGGCCCGCGTGGACCACCCCGCTGTTGTGCCCGGTCTGGTGGCGGGCGACCGCATCCTCCTTCTCCAGGACGGTGACACGGGCGCCCGGGCGATTGACCGTGATCCACCGGGCGAGCGCGAGACCGATGATGCCGCCTCCGACGATGCCGATGCGTTCGATGCTCATCAGCGAAACGCTAGCAAGGCCGGAACCACCGGTGGCCGCCCTCCCCCGCCCCTCTCGGCAGCAGAGGCCGATACACCGAACGCGCTCTACAGCGCCCGCAGTCCGTCGAGTAGCACCTGCAGGACGTCGTCGCCGGGCAGCTGCGGCGCCGCGGTGCACACCGCCAGATCACCGGCTTCGACCATGTCGGCGATCAGCAGTTTGGCTACGCTCAGCGGCAGCCCGATCAGCGCGGCGAGCTCGGCGACGGTCTGCGGATCGGCCGCCAGCCGCAGCAGGGTCTCGCGTTCGGGCCGCAGCTCGTCGCGGGGGCCCGGGCCCCGGCGAGCCACCACGCGCGTGAGCAGATCCAGCGCGCCGGTGCCCGGTGCGTTGTCGATGCCGATCGCGAAGGGCCGCACCAGTCGGCCGGGGTCCTCCCCCTGGGCAGCGCTACCCGCGCCCATCGTCACCCTCGGGAACCGGGCCCGCGCCCGAACGGTGCTCGGCCAGGGCCGGGGGTGGTCCGGGCGGCGCGGCGGGCGCCCACTCCACCAGGCGGTCGGGGACGACGACGGTGGCGCTGGTGCCTCCGTAGGGAGACGGCCGCAGCCGCACGGCGACACCGTGTCGGGCGGCCAGCCGCGCCACGACGAACAGGCCCAGCCGCGGCTCTTCGGGCAGCGCCATGACGTCGAAGTCCGGTGCCTCGCCCAGCACCCGGTCGGCTTCGGCGTAGCCCCGGTCGGTCAAGCCCAGGCCGCGGTCCTCGATCTCGACGGCGATACCGCCGTTGACGCGCCCGCAGTTGACGTCCACGGCGCTTGTGTGCGGGGAGAACTGGGTGGCGTTCTCGATCAGTTCGGCGAGCAGATGCACGATGTCGGCGACCGCGGCGCCGCTGAGCCGGGCACGCGGCGCGGAGGTCAGCCGGACCCGCCCGAACTCCTCGGTCTCGGTGATGGCGCCGCGCAGCACGTCGGCCAGCGGCAGGGGCTCCCGCCACCGGCGGGCCGATCCGGCACCGCCGAGGATGATCAGGTTGTCGGCGTAGCGGCGCGCCCGCGTGGTCAGGTGGTCGAGGTCGAAGAGCCGCCGCAGGGCTCCGGGGTCCTCCTCGTCGGCCTCGATCTCGTCCAGCACGCGGAGCTGGCGCTGAACGAGGGCCTGGTTGCGGTAGGCGATGCCGAGGAAGACCCGGTTGGCCCCGCGGCGGATCTCGGCCTCCTTTACCGCGGCGCCGACGGCCGTGCGCTGAGCGGTGTTGAACGCGTCGGCGACCTGGCCTAGCTCGTCTGCGCCGTAGTCGAGGCGCGGCAGTTCGGCGGTGACGTCGACACGCCGCCCGGTACGGGCGCGGGAGGCGATGGTGGGAAGCCGGGAGTCGGCCAGGGAAAGGGCGTCGTCGCGCAGCCGCCGCAGCCGCGCGGTGAGCTTTCGGGAGGATCGGGAGGCCGCGACGATGGCGGCGATCCCGGCGAGCAGCGTCACCGCGCTTCCGGCGGCGCCGAGGGCGAGGCGGTGCACCGCCGCCGTCCACGCGCTGTCCACGGTCCGGTCGATCTGCGCGGCGACCATTCGGGCCATTGCCGGCTCGGCGGCCGTGGCCGCCCGGTTCCACTCCTGGGCGCCCACGTCGATCTCGGTGTTCCAGGAGGCGGGCCCGCTGCCCTCCTGATCGATCGGCGGCCGGGTGACCACGGAGCGGCTGAACCGCTCGGCGGAGGTCCAGGGCTCGGAGGCGACGAGGGCGTTGCGGCGGCGCAGGGTCGCACCGTTCATCTCATCGGAGGTTTCGGCGAGGGTGTCGCGGTAGGAAGCGGTCAGGTAGGTGAAATGCGCGGTCTCCTGGTACTCCATTCCACCCGCGGCGATGGCGCCCGCCAGCAGGGCGTCGGAGCGGGCGAACTGCTCGTGAGCGGTGATGAGGCGGCGCGCGAGAGCCGCACCGGACGCCCCGGCGCCCTGCTCGAGCGGGCGCAGCAGCGCGGCGGTGGCTTCGGAGGTCTCCTCGATGAGGTCGCTGTAGCCGGTCAGCGTCCGGACGCGGTCGGCACCGGGCCGGTCGGCCGCCGCGCGCAGTGCGGCGAGGCGGTCGCTCTGCGGCGCGAAGGCGCGGGCGCCCGGCAGTGGTTCTCCCCGCCAGGTCAGGGCCGGCTCGCCGGCGACGCGGCGGGCGGCAGCGTCGGTGCGTTCGCGCTGGTCCGCCAGCGCCCGGCGCGTTTCGGCGTCGTCGGGATCGCCGAGGTGGATCTGCGTGAGCCGGCGCTCGGCGCGCAGGTCGTCGGCGAGGCGATCGACGGCCGCGATGCCGTCGCGGCCGCTGGCGACGGACAACAGCAGCGAACCCGCCTGCGCGGTTTCGACGGCCGCCATGGCCGCCCACAACACCAGGAAGCTGATGCTCGGGATCAGTACGATGCGGGTGAGCTGCCTGCGGATCGTCGGTCGATGTTCGTCCATGGTCCCCCCAACCTGGAACCATCGACGCTACCGAAAATCCGTTCCGCTGTGTTGCCGAACCGTCACATCGGGTCACACGAATCGAGGCGACACGCCTCCGGCGTCCTCGGCGGCGCCCGTGGGCGCGCCGCCGAGGACGCCGGGACGGGCCGTCAGTTCTCGGGGCGGTGGCGCGAGCCCACCGGCGCCGGGATGTCCTCAGCTGTGGGCGGTGCCTCCGAACCGAGCGAGTTCAGTACCTCCGCGTAGCGCAGCGCAGCGATTTTGGCGAGCGTGCTCCCGGCGCCCAGCGGGGCGCTGGTGCGGGCTCCGTAGCGCTGGGCCGACTCCTCCAGGCGCTCGGCGGAGAATTCGGGGCCGACCACGCTCGGGGCGATGACCGGGCGCGCGCACCCGGCGGCCGACATCTGGTCGAAAGCCTCCTGCAGGCTCGCCTCGTCCTCCAGATCGGCCGGCAGGACGGTGATGCCCAGCCGGGCGGCGAGCAGAACGGCGGTGACACCGGCGGCGCTGACGGCCTCCGCACCGCCCACGGCGCCCACGACGACCCCGTCGGTCATCTGCGTACCCGGCGCCACCACGCTGATCAGGCGCATGCGGTCGGCGCGCACGAAACCGGATTCGGCCAGGCGCAAATGCAGGATCTCGGCGAGCATGGGGTGGGGGCCCAGCGCCTCGGTGATGCGGACGTCGGCGCCCGACTCCTGGACGGAGGCGGCGACGGCCTCCGAGGTGGCCTGATGAGGTGCGGTGACCAGCGGGACGACGACTCCGCGCAGCGGGTGCTCCTCGCGGGCCTCCAGGTCGCCGAGGGACTCGGCGAGATCGGCGGCGCGCCCGTGCCGGATGGTGACCTCGGGCCGGTAGGAGCGCACGAGGTCGGCCATCTGCTCGCCGATCTCGGCGTCCGCCGCACTGTCGGACCCGCCGGCCTCAGGGGCTCCGGCGGGCACGGCGAGGACGAGAGTCGGGGTCCCCACCCAGCTGTCGAAGGACAACGGGTTGCGGTGTCTGCCGGAGCGGCGCCGCGGAAGATCCCGAGGGGGCAGTCTGTCCGGGTTTTGCATACTGTCAGGGTTCACGCGAAGAATGCTAACGACTAGTGAGTGATGATCTCGCCCGCTGCCTCGGCGCCGACGCCCGAAACGGGCGCGACCTCGGACTTCGGCGGATCGCGGTCAAATGCGTGGGGCTATGGTAGCGGCCGCCCGGACAATGCGGGGCTGCGTCGGCGCATTACGTGCTCGACGAGGGCGAGCAGTACCGATTTGCTCGACTGGCGCTCTCTGGCATCGGTGATCACGATGGGGACGTCGGCGCCCACGTCGACGGCCTCGCGCACCTCCTCCGCCTCGTAGCCGGGTGAGCCTTCGAACCGGTTGACCGCCACCACGAACGGGATCTTGCGGCGCTCGAAGAAGTCGACCGCGGGGAAGCACGTGTCGAGCCGACGGGTGTCGGCGAGCACCACGGCCCCCAGGGCCCCCTCCGCGAGTTCGTCCCACATGAACCAGAAACGGCCCTGGCCCGGGGTGCCGAACAGGTAAAGGACGACCTGCCGATCTACGGTGATCCGCCCGAAATCGAGGGCGACCGTGGTCGTCGACTTCTCTTCGACGCCGCCGAGGTCGTCGACGCCCATGCTGGCCTCGGTCATGACCTCCTCGGTACTCAGCGGAGCGATCTCGCTCACCGAGCCGACCATGGTCGTCTTGCCGACGCCGAAGCCGCCGGCTACCAGGATCTTCACCGCCAGCGGAATGTGCGCGCCCGAGTCGGCGCCGGGTTCGGCTCCCAAGGGTGCGGTGCCGTCGTCAGAGTCTACGGATGCCATCGAGTACCGCCTGGAGGACGTTCATGTGGGGTGGGTCCGAGGCCGGCATCGGCGCCCGGGCGAGGACATCGCCGCCTGCGATGAGGTCGCCGAGAAGCACCTTGACCACGGTCATCGGAAGGTCGAGTTGGGCGGAGAGTTCCGCCACGGACACCGGGCGTTCGCACAACCGCAGGATCACGGCGTGTTCGTGCTCCAGCGAGCCCGGGGCGAGGGGCTCGCGAGTCGCCACCACGATGCTGATCATGTCGAGCCCGGCTTCGGCCGGCCGGGTGCGCCCGCCGGTCATGGTGTAGGGGCGGACGAGTGGGCCGGCCGAACCGTGGCGCGGGAACGCGCCGTCGTGGACGCCGCGCTGCCGCCTCTGCCGCAGCAGCTCCTCCGCCGCCTCGCGGGCGCCGGCGCCGAGGGAGGCGGCGGCCTCCCGCGGGGTACCGGGAGGCGGCTCGCCGCCCGCCCCGGGGCCGGACGCGGACGCCGGACGCTGCTCGGCGCGTCGATGTTCGCCTGTGCTCCTCATGAGCCGGAGCTTCCCGCCGGCACCGACTCCGGGAACCGCGGCGCGGAGGTGAGGAACTGCCCGACGCGCTTGACGCGCATGTTCATCTCGTAGGCGATGAGCCCGACGTCGGCGCTCTCGTCGGCGAGCACCGCCAGGCAGGCGCCCTCGCCCGCGGCGGTCACGAACAGGTAGGCGTACTCCATCTCGACGACGGTCTGGCGCACGGCCCCGCCGCCGAACTGGCGGCCGGTCCCGCGTGCCAGGCTCTGGAAGGCCGAGGCCACCGCCGAGAGATGTTCGCCCTCCTCGGGGGTGAGACCGCGGGACCGCCCGATGAGCAGGCCGTCGGCGGACAGCACGATCGCGTGCTGGGCGCCGACGACGCGGTCGACGAGGTCGTCGAGCAGCCAGTTCAGATCGCCTGCGGCGTGGTTGTTCTGCATCGTCTATTCGCTCTCTCCCGTGTGTGGGCCCGACGGCCGACCCGCGGCGCGCTCGCCTGCCGCGCCGACCGGCGTCGGCGGCCGCGGACCGCCCCCCGTTTCGTCTTCCGGACCGGCGAGCCGGCGCGGTCCCGCCCCCTCGGGTGCGGCGCCGTGCTCGAAGCGGCCGCGTTCCGCCGGCTCGGGCTGTTCGCCGACCGGGGCCCGCTCCCGGTCGCCGTCGTCGGACTCTTCGCGGCCCTGCCGCGTGCCGCTCTGGAAGGCGCTCATCATCCGGCGGGCGTCGTCGGGTTCGCGCAGGCTCACCGGCGCGCCCGAGTCGGATTCGCCGCCTCCGCCGGCGGGTGCGGGGTCGTGGCGCAGCTGCGGCGCGAGGTTGGCCTGCCTGCGGCGCCGCGGCAGCGCGGGGCGTTCGCCGCCGGAGTCCTGGGGGTCGGCGGACGACGGCGCGGGCGCGTGGTCCGCCGGTTCGGGTTCCGCTCGGCGCCCGGGGGCGGCGGGAGCGGCGGGAGCGGACTCCGCGGGGACCTCCTTGCGGCGGCGGCCCGCGGTGCCGGCGAGGAGGCCGCCGGAAGTGCGGGCGTTCCCGTCGGGGCCGGGTGCAGTGGCCGGGCGGTCGGGGAGCGCCGAAGGCTCGGCCCGAGAGATCAGCGCGGCCGGGATGAGGACGACCGCACGCGTGCCGCCGTAGGGCGAGGGGCACAGCCGTACGTGGATGTCGTGCTTGGCGGCGAGGCGCGCGACGACGAACAGGCCCAGCCGGGAGTCCCGGTTCAGGGCCATGACGTCGAACTCTGGCGCCTGCTCCAGGGTCGCGTTGGCGGCGTCCAGATCGGGGCCGCCCATACCCAGGCCGCGGTCTTCGATCTCCACGGCGACGCCCTTGGGGACGACCTCGCTGTGGATGTGCACCACGGTATGCGGAGGCGAGAAGGCGGTGGCGTTCTCGACCAGTTCGGCGACCAGGTGGATGACGTCGGCCACGACCGAACCGGAGAGGGAGAGCTCGGGCACCAGGCGCAGTTTGACGCGGGTGTACTCGTCGGTCTCGGAGATGGCGCCCCGCAGGATGTCCACGAGGGGGATGGGGTTGCGCCAGCGGCGGCCGGGGCGGCCTCCGCCGAGGATGATGAGGTTCTCGGCGTTGCGTCGTCCGCGGGTGGCCAGGTGGTCGAGGTGGAACAGGTCTTCGAGCAGGTCGGGGTCTTCCTCCTCGCGCTCGATCCGGTCCAGCAGCTGGAGCTGGCGCTGCACCAGCGACTGGTTGCGGTGGGCGATGGCGAGGAAGACCCGGTTGACGCCGGCGCGGGTCTCGGCCTCCTTCACCGCGGCGCTGACGGCGGTGCGCTGGGCGGTGTTGAAGGCGTCGGCCACCTGGCCGACCTCGTCGTTGCCGTGGTCGAGGCGGCGCAGCTCGGTGTCGAGGTCGACGGGCTCGGCGTCGGCCAGTCGGCGCACGATCCGGGGCAGTTCGTCCCGCGCCAGGATCAGCGTGTCGGCGCGCAGCCGGCCCAGCCGAGAGGTCAGGCGGGCGGCCGAGCGCGAGGCGACGCCGTATGCGACGGTTCCGGCGAACAGCGAGACGATGCCACCGCCGAGCGCCAGGTTGAACATCCAGGCGCTGGCGGCGTCGGTGGCGGCCGTGACGGCGCGGAGCTGGGAATCGACGAGGGCCACCAGGTGGGCGTTGACGTCGTCGGCGTCGGCGCGCCAGCCGTCGAGGCTCTCGGGCGCCGACCGGTCGGCGGAGCCGCCGCCGGTGACGGGGTCCACCTCGATGGCCGGTTCGTACGCGGCGACGGTGTCGGCGGTGTCGTTCATGCGGCGCCACGCCGCGCTCTCGACCATGCCGCTGTGCGCCTGCTCGGCCTGGCCGTCGAGGGAGGGGGCGGTGCCGGCCATGCGGGTGCGCAGCCCGGTGATCATCGAGGCGAACCCGGTCTGGCGGGCGGTGGTGAGCCGGTCGGCGGCGATGGCGCCGCTGAGCAGGGCGTCGCCGCGGGTGAAGGACTCCTGAGCGCGGACGAGGGCGGCGGCGTCGGCTCCTGCGGCCGCCGCGGGGCCGTCGTCGAGGTCGTGCACGAGCGCGTCGTAGAGGCGGATGCCCTTGGCGATCACCTCGTCGTAGGCCGAGAGGGCGGACCGCGGCCCGGTTTCGTCGGACATGACACCGTCGCGGATCTCGCTGCGCCGGTCGACCTCGGTGAAGTAGGCCGCGGCGGCGCGGGCGGTTCCGCCGTCGCCGTGGTCGCGCAGTCCTGCGCCGCGGGAGTCGACTTCCTCGACGGCGCCGTCGGTGGTCCCGGCCTGTTGGCGCAGCGCCGAGAGCACCTCCTGCGAAGGGGCGCTCGCGTACTGGACCGCCAGGCGGCGCTCGCGCTGCAGCTCGACGATCGAGTAGTAGAGGTAGACGCCGGTGCGCCCGTCGCCGGTGGCCACCCGCAGCGAGACGGCCTGGGTGAGCGTCACCGTGCTCAGCACGGCGAACAGCGCCAGGAACGTGATGCTGGGAATCAGCACGATCCTGTTGAGCTGGGCTCTGATGCCGCGCTCCGAGCCGCCCTGCTCACTCATCGATCCCCCCACGACGCGTACGCGAACGCGGGCACCCCGCCGGATTCACACGGCGGCGGCCGCGGGTCTTGCCCGCTGCTCCGCCGACGCGCCGCGCCGGCACCGGCCGCTGTCCATCCCCGTGTCCACGGTCCCCGTGCCCGGCTGCGGCAGGCCGCAGCGGAGGCCACCCCCCGCGCCGTCACAGTACGCGCAGGGGGAAACACCCGTGGTGCCCACAATCCAAGGACGCTACAGCATCGGACCGGGCGGCGATGGCGGTTTGCACGAAGTCCCAGGTGAGTGGGGGTGACGGCTAGATGAGTGAGTCCACGGGTTGCCTGACGGAGAACAGTGGGCACCGAGGACGGCGCCGGGTCCGGCCCGCGGTCGACGCACCCGACCCGACGACCGCAGGCCCAACCATCCACCACCGTCGCCGCCGCTTTTCAGTCAAGTTCACCCGTCACCCGGCAGACCACAAGGCCGCCCAGCGCACCCGGCGCCGCGCCGAGACCGGCCCCAGGGACGGATTCGGCGCCGAAACCGGCTCCAAAGACAGTCTCGGTGAAGACCGGACGCCCGATTGTCCGTTATGCAGGATTTCGCAACATCTATTGCGCGGGAATTGCCAAGAACCGGCCTTGGATATGGCGATTTCCGCACAGTAGATGCCGACCGGGCCGCCCCTCCCCCGCCCGGCCCCAGGAGCGGGATAGCGCCCGCGCGGGCGCGAGGGACACCCGCCACCCGCCCGGTGTGCAGGCCGCACAGCCGACCCGAGGCGCCCCCAGGCGGCTGCTACGCCTCGGCTTCGGCGAAAGCGCGGTGGTCGGCGATCCGGGCGCGGAGGCGCTCCAGCTGTTCCCGGACTCGGGCGGGGGCGGTGCCGCCCTTGGCCGAGCGGGAGGCGAGCGAGCCCTCGACGGTGAGGACCTCGCGGACGCCGGGTGTCAGGTGCGGCGAGATCTTCGCGAGGTCGCTGTCGGTGAGGTCGGGAAGGTCGATCCCGCGCTCCTCGCAGGTGCGGACGCAGGCTCCGGCGATCTCGTGGGCCTCGCGGAAGGGGACGCGCCGGCGCACCAGCCACTCGGCGACGTCGGTGGCCAGGGAGAACCCCTGGGGCGCGAGCTCGGCCATGCGCTCGCCGTTGAACTCCAGGGTGGCGACCATGCCGGTGAAGGCCGGCAGCAGCAGGGTGAGCGTGTCGGCGGTGTCGAAGACCGGCTCCTTGTCCTCCTGCAGGTCGCGGTTGTAGGCCAGCGGAAGGCCCTTGAGGGTGCCCAGCAGGCCGGCCAGGTCGCCGATGAGGCGGCCGGACTTGCCGCGGGCCAGCTCGGCGACGTCGGGGTTCTTCTTCTGCGGCATGATCGAGGACCCGGTGGAGAACGCGTCGTCCAGGGTCACGAAGGCGAACTCCTTGGTGGCCCACAGGATGATCTCCTCGGCCAACCGCGACAGGTCGACGCCGACCATGGCGCCGACGAAGGCGAACTCGGCGACGACGTCGCGCGCCGCCGTGCCGTCGATGGAGTTCTCGGCCGCGGCGGGGAATCCGAGCTCGGCCGCCACCGCCTCGGGGTCCAGGCCCAGCGAGGAGCCCGCCAGTGCGCCCGATCCGTAGGCCGAGACCGCTGCACGCGCGTCCCAGTCGCGCAACCGCTCGACGTCGCGCAGCAGCGGCCAGGCGTGGGCGAGCAGGTGGTGCGCCAGCAGCACCGGCTGGGCGTGCTGGAGATGGGTTCGGCCGGGCATGGGCACGGCGATGTTGGCCTCGGCCTGGTCGGCCAAGGCCGAGGTGAGGTCGAGCAGCTCGCCCGCGACGGCACGCGCCTGCTCGCGGAGGTACATCCGCACCATGGTGGCGATCTGGTCGTTGCGCGAGCGTCCGGCGCGCAGCCGCCCGCCGAGCTCGGGGCCTACACGCTCGATGAAGCCGCGCTCCAGAGCGGTGTGCACGTCCTCGTCGGCGAGCACCGGCGTGAACTCGCCGGAGGCGACGTCGGCCTCCAGCCGGTCCAGGCCCTCCAGCATGGCCGCCAACTCGTCGTCGGTGAGCAGTCCCGCCGTGTGCAGCACGCGTGCGTGGGCGCGGGAGCCGGCGATGTCGTGGCGGGCGAGCCGCCAGTCGAAGTGGGTGCTCAGGGAGAGCCGGGCGAGCGCCTCGGAGGGGCCGCCGGCGAAGCGGCCGCCCCACAGGCGGGTGACCTGGGTGTCACTCTCGTTGGCCACGGTCGGGTCCTCTGCGTTCGGGGTGTCTCGCCCGGCCCCGACCGCGCGGCGGCGGCCCGGGACCGGATGGGCGTACGGGTCGGGTCGGGGCGCCGGTGCTCGGGCGCGGCGGCGGCCGAGCACCGGCGGCGGTGCGGGGGGCGCCACCGGCGGCCCCCGCACCGCGGGTTCAGCTGTGCTTGCGGTCGCGCAGGTTGGAGATCTTGGCGGGCATGCTCCACACGTCGATGAACCCGCGGGCCATCGACTGGTCGTAGGTGTCGCCGGTGTCGTAGGTCGCGAGGTCGTAGTCGTAGAGCGACGCCTCGCTGCGCCGGCCGGTGACGACGGCGCGGCCGCCGTGCAGCACCATGCGGATGTCGCCGGTGACGTGCCGGTTGGCCTCGCCGACGAAGACGTCGAGGGACTGCTTGAGCGGGGAGAACCAGAGGCCGTCGTAGACCAGCTCGCCCCACCGCTGGTCGACGCCGCGCTTGAAGCGGGCCAGGTCGCGTTCGACGGTGACGGCCTCCAGTTCCTGGTGGGCGGCGATGAGCGCCATGGCGCCGGGCGCCTCGTAGACCTCGCGGCTCTTGATGCCCACGAGCCGGTCCTCCACCATGTCGATGCGGCCCACGCCCTGGGCGCCGGCGCGGCGGTTCATCTCCTCGACGACCTGCAGCGGCGAGAGTTCCTTGCCGTCGACCGCGGTGGGCACGCCGGCGGTGAAGGTGACGACCAGCTCGTCGGGCTCGCGCTGTTCGGCGGGGTTGTCGGTGTAGGCGTAGACGTCCTCGATGGGCCCGTTCCAGATGTCCTCCAGGAACCCGGTCTCGACCGCGCGGCCGAACAGGTTCTGGTCGATGGAGTAGGGCGACTTCTTGGTGACGTCGATGGGCAGGCCCTTCTCCTCCGCGAAGGCGATGGCCTTGTCCCGGGTCATGCCGGAGTCGCGCACGGGGGCGACGACCCGCAGTTCGGGGAACAGCGCGGCCAGGCCGGCCTCGAAGCGCACCTGGTCGTTGCCCTTGCCGGTGCAGCCGTGGCCGACCATGGTGGCGTTGTGGTAACGGGCGGCTTCGGCCAGGTGCTTGACGATCAGCGGCCGCGACAGCGCCGAAACCAGCGGGTAGCGGTCCATGTAGAGGGCGTTGGCCTGGATGGCGGGGATGCAGTATTCGCCGGCGAACTCGTCCTTGGCGTCGGCGACGACGGCCTCGACCGCGCCGCAGTCGACGGCCCGCTGGCGGACGACGTCCAGGTCCTCGCCTCCCTGGCCGCAGTCGATGGCCACGGCGACGACCTCCGCGCCGGTCTCCTCGGCGATCCAGCCGATGGCGACGGAGGTGTCCAGGCCCCCCGAGTACGCGAGTACGACCCGCTCGGTCATGATGCTTTCTCCTTGTGTGTTCGTTGCGTGCGGCGCCGCGGTCGCCCCCGGCCGGGCCGGTGCCGTCAGGGGCGCCGGTCGGCCAGCCGCAGCAGTGCCGATGCCAGTTCCCCGCCGCCGTCGGGGTCGCGGGAGATCACCAGGATGGTGTCGTCTCCGGCGATGGTGCCGAGGATGGCGTGGAAGTCGGTGTGGTCGATGGCTGAGGCCAGGTATTGGGCGGCGCCCGGCGGGGTGCGGACGACGACCATGTTGGCCGAGGCCTCGGCGGAGACCAGCAGGTCCTCGGCCAGCCGGGTGAGGCGGGCGCTGGAGAGATGTTCCAGGTCGAGGCTGTCGGGCCGGGCCCGCTGCAGCCGCTCGCCGCCCTCCCCGGGCAGTACGTAGATGAGTTCTCCGTCGACGGTGCGCAGCTTGACCGCCCCCAGTTCGTCCAGGTCGCGGGAGAGCGTGGCCTGGGTGACCTGCACGCCGCTCTCGGCCAGCAGCCGCGCCAGCTCCGCCTGGGAGCGGACGTCGTTGCGGGTGAGGGCCTCGCTGATACGGGCGTGGCGGGCGGTCTTGGTCATGGGTGCGGAGCCGGCGCCGTCGACGGTCATCGTCGATCGGCCTCTCTGCCGGTGTCGCCGCCGGCGAGCAGGAACCTCAGCAGCGCCTTCTGCGCGTGGCGGCGGTTCTCCGCCTGGTCCCACACGGCGCTGTTGGGTCCGTCGATGACGGATGCGGCGATCTCCTCGCCGCGGTGGGCCGGCAGGCAGTGCAGGACGACGGCGCCGGGGTCGGCGGCGGCCAACGCGTCCTCGTCGACGGCGTAGCCCTCGAAGGGCGCCGCGCGCTCGGCGGCTTCGGCCTCCTGGCCCATCGACGTCCACACGTCGGTGGCCAGCACGTCGGCGCCCGCTGCGGCTGCGGCGGCGTCGCCGGTGACGGTGATGGAGGCGCCGGTGGTGCCGGCGATCTCGGTGGCGCGGGAGAGGACGGCGGCGTCGGGCCGGTAGCCGTCGGGCGCGGCGATGCGCACGTGCATGCCGGCCAGTGCGCAGCCCAGCAGGTAGGAGTGGGCCATGTTGTTCGCGCCGTCGCCGAAGTAGGCGAGGGTGAGCCCGGCGAGGCGGCCCTTGCGTTCGCGCACGGTCTGCAGGTCGGCGAGGATCTGGCAGGGGTGGAACGTGTCGGTGAGGGCGTTGACGACGGGCACGCCCGCGGCGGCGGCCATGTCCTCCAGCCGCTGCTGGGCGAAGGTGCGCCACACGACGGCGGCGACCTGGCGCTCCAGGACCCGGGCGGTGTCCTCGATGGGCTCGCCGCGGCCCATCTGGCTGCCCTGGGCGTCGATGACCAGCGGGTGCCCGCCCAGCTCGGACACGCCCACGGCGAAGGAGACCCGGGTGCGCGTGGAGGGCTTGTCGAACAGCAGCGCCACGGTGCGCGGACCCTCCAGCGGCCGGTGGGCGTAGGGGTCCTTCTTCATGGCGTCGGCGAGGTCGAGGACCGCGGCCTGCTCGGCGGCGGTGAGGTCGTCGTCGCGCAGGAAGTGCCGCACGGGGCGGGCGGCGCCGTTTCCGGTTTCGGTGCTCAACGTGCCTCCTCGAGGATGGCGGGCAGGGCCGCGGTGAACTCCAGGATCTCGTCGCGCGAGATCGTCAGCGGGGGCGCGATCCGGACCGTGTCCGGGGTGACCGCGTTGACCAGGAATCCGTGTGCCGCGGCGGACGTCTGCACCGCTGCGGACGCGTTCTCGTGCAGCCGCAGCCCGCGCCACAGGCCGGCGCCGCGGACCTCGGCGAGCAGCGGGTGGTCGACGGCGGCGGCCTCGCGCTCCAGCAGGGTGCCCAGTTCGGCTGCGGAGGCCAGGAGGTTCTCGTGCTCGATGGTGTCGAGCACGGCCAGGGCGGCGGCGCAGGCGACGGGGTTGCCGCCGAACGTGGAGCCGTGGTCGCCCTTGGCGAATGCGGTCGCGTAGCGTCCGAAGCCGACGCAGGCGCCGATGGGTAGTCCGCCGCCCAGGCCCTTGGCGAGGGTCAGCACGTCGGGCACGACGCCTTGGGCCTGGTGGGCGAACCAGTGGCCGGTGCGTCCGATGCCGCTCTGGATTTCGTCGAGCACGAAGGCGGCGCCGGCGGCGTCGCAGATGCGGCGGACGTCGGCCAGGTAGCCGGCGGAGGCGGGCACCACCCCGGCCTCCCCTTGGACGGGTTCGACGAAGACGGCGGCGCAGGTGTCGTCGACGGCCTCGCGCAGCGCCTCGGCGTCGCCGTGCGGGACGAAGGCCACCTCAATGCCGTAGGGCCCGAACGCGTCGCGGATGGCGGGCTTGCCGGTGAGGGCGAGCGCCCCCAGGGTGCGGCCGTGGAAGCCGTTCTCGGTGGCCACGATCCGGGTGCGGCCCTCGCCCGCGGCCCGTTTGACGAGTTTGAGCGCGGCCTCGTTGGCCTCGGTTCCGGAGTTGGCGAAGAACACGCGGGCGTCGCGCTCGGCGGTGCCGCCGAGCAGGGCCACAAGCCGTTCGGCCAGCTCGACCTCGCGCTCGTGGAGGAACAGGTTGCTGGTGTGCGCGACGGCCGCGGCCTGGTCGGCGACGGCCGCCACCAGCGCGGGGTGGCCGTGTCCCAGGGCGGAGACGGCGATGCCGGCGATGAGGTCGAGGTAGCTCCGGCCGTCGGCGTCGTAGACCCGGCAGCCCTCACCGCGGGCGATCGCCACGGGCGGGGTGCCGTAGTTGGGCATCAGGGCGGCGTCGTAGCGGGCCTGCAGGTCGCTCGTGGCGCTCATCGGTCACTCGCCTTCGAAAATGTCGACGGGCTCGGTGGGCTCCTCGGCCTCGGCGACGATCATCGTGCCGATGCCCTCGTTGGTGAAGACCTCCAGCAGCATGGAGTGGGGGGTGCGCCCGTCGAGGACGTGGGCCTGCGGGACTCCGCCGCGCACCGCCTGCAGGCACGCCTCCATCTTGGGCACCATGCCTTCGGCGAGGTCGGGCAGCATGGTCTCCAGCTCGCCGGCGGTGAGCCTGCTGATCAGCTCCTCGCAGACCGGATAGTCGGCGTAGAGCCCTTCGACGTCAGTGAGCACGACGAGTTTTCCGGCGTCCAGGCCCACCGCGAGCGCGGCGGCGGCGGTGTCGGCGTTGACGTTGAAGACGCCCTCCTCGGAGCGGGCGACGCTGGAGATGACGGGGATGCGGCCGTCTTCGAGCAGGGTGCGCACGACGCCGGGCTGGACCTCGGCCACCTCGCCGACCTGCCCGAGGTCGACGGGGGCGCCGTCGACCCAGGCGGACTTGCGCTCGGCGGTGATCAGGTGCGCGTCCTCGCCGGAGAGGCCAACGGCGAAGGGGCCGTGGGCGTTGATGAGCCCGACGATGTCGCGGTTGACCTGGCCCACCAGCACCATGCGCACGACGTCCATGGTCTCGGGGGTGGTGACGCGCAGCCCGGCCGCGAACGTGCTGGTGACGCCGAGCCGGTCCAGGTGGGCGCTGATCTGCGGGCCGCCCCCGTGCACGACGACGGGGCGCAGGCCGGCGTAGCGCAGGAAGACGATGTTCTCGGCGAAGCGCTCGCGCAGCGCGGGGTCGGTCATCGCGTTGCCGCCGTACTTGACCACGACGGTCTTGCCGTGGAAGCGGCTCAGCCAGGGTAGGGCTTCGATCAGCGTGTTGGCCTTGTCCAGGGCCTGTTTGCGAGAGTTCATCGGATTCACGGTGGCGCCGCGCCGTCTGAATGGCGCCGGTGCACCGCTCTTCCCTCCCTTTCCGACGTGTTCGCCTGGGCTGGTCCGGTGGTCGCCGCGCCGCGGGCGGGCGGCGGCGGGCTCGGCAGGCGGTTAGGAGCTGTAGTCCGCGTTTTCGTGCACGTAGCCGGTGGTCAGGTCGTTGGTCCACACGGTCGCCGCCGCGCTGCCGGCCTGCAGGTCGACGGTGACGGTGACGTCGCGCCCGCTCAGGTCCACCTTGGATCGGTCGTCGCCGATGGCGCCGCGGCGGCA
Source organism: Streptomonospora litoralis (assembly GCF_004323735.1). Lineage (GTDB taxonomy): Bacteria > Actinomycetota > Actinomycetes > Streptosporangiales > Streptosporangiaceae > Streptomonospora > Streptomonospora litoralis. The sequence goes on from NZ_CP036455.1 coordinate 3,851,737, forward strand.
CACCCAGACACCGTTGATGGCGAGGTTGACCTCGTCGGGGTCGAACCGGGCGCCGGTGGTGCCCACCGCCGCCAGGGCCCTGCCCCAGTTGGGGTCTTCGCCGAACACGGCGCATTTGAACAGGTTGCTGCGGGCCACGGAGCGGGCGGCCTCGACGGCGTCGGCCTCGTCGGCGGCGCCGACCGCCTCGACGGCGATGGACTTGGTGGAACCTTCGGCGTCGGCGACGAGTTGGCGGGCGAGGTCGTCGCAGACCTCGGTGAGCAGCGCGCCGAACTCGGCCTCGTCGGGTGTCGTACCCGACGCGCCGCTGGCCATGAGCACGACGGTGTCGTTGGTGGAGGCGCAGCCGTCGGAGTCGACGCGGTCGAAGGTGCGCCGGGTGGCGGCGCGCAGCAGGCCGTCGCACTGGGGGGCGGTGAGGTCGGCGTCGGTGGTGATGACGGCCAGCATGGTGGCCAACTCGGGAGCGAGCATACCGGCGCCTTTGGCCATGCCGCCGACGGTGTAGCCGGCGCCGCGCTTGAAGGCGATCTTGGCGACGGTGTCGGTGGTGCGGATGGCGTCGGCGGCGTCGAGGCCGCCGTCGCGCGCGGCGGAGCCCACCGCCTGCTGGGCGCCGTCGAGCAGCCGCGGCATGGGCAGCCGCTCGCCGATGATGCCGGTGGAGCAGACGAGGACCTCCCCTGCGGAGTCCTCCAGGGCGTCGGCGACGTGCTCCGCTGTGGCGTGGGTGTCCTGGAACCCGGCGGGGCCGGTGCAGGCGTTGGCGCCGCCGGCGTTGAGGACCACCGCGCGGACGCGGCCCCCCTCGGCGACCTGCTGCGACCACAGCACGGGGGCGGCCTTTATGCGGTTGCGGGTGAACACGGCCGCGGCGGCGCGGGAGGGCCCGTCGTTGACGACGACGGCGACGTCGCGGGAGCCGCCGGGTTTGAGGCCGGCGCTGACGCCGGCGGCGCGGAACCCGTTGGGTGCGGTGACGCTCACGGTGGGGCCTTTCACGTGGGTCGAAGGCGGTGCGGCCGGTTCGGCTAGGGCGCGACGCCGGTGACGGGCAGTCCCCGGTCCTCGGGCAGCCCCAATGCGAGGTTGGCGCTTTGCAGGGCGCCGCCGGCGGTGCCCTTGGTGAGGTTGTCCAGCGCGGCCACGGCGACCATGCGGCCCGCGTCGGGGTCGACGGTGACCTGGACGAGCGCGGTGTTGGCGGCCAGCGTCATGGCCGTACTGGGCCAGGTGCCCTCGGGCAGGAGGTGCACGAAGGGTTCGGGCGCGTAGCGCGTGCGGTAGGCGGCGGTGATCTCCTCGACGGCGGTGCCGGGGCGCAGCGGCGCCGAGCAGGTGGCCAGGATGCCGCGCGGCATCGGGGCGAGGACGGGTGTGAAGGAGAGCTTCACCGGTGCGCCGGCCACACCGGACAGGTTCTGCACGATCTCGGGATTGTGGCGGTGTGCGCCGCCGACCCCGTAGGGACTGGCCGAGCCCATGACCTCGCTGCCGACCAGGTGCGGCTTGGGTGCCTTGCCCGCTCCGGAGGTGCCGGTCACGGCGACGACGACAGCCTCGGGCTCGACGAGCTCCGCGGCCATGGCGGGGAACAGCGCCAGGGTTGCGGTGGTGACGTGGCAGCCGGGCACGGCGACGCGGCGGGTGCCGGCCAGGGACTCGCGGGCGCCGGGGAGCTCGGGCAGTCCGTAGGGCCAGGTGCCGGCGTGCGGGGTGCCGTAGTAGCGCTCCCAGGCGTCGGCGTCGGCGAGCCGGAAGTCTGCGCCGCAGTCGACGACGAGGGTGTCGGGGCCCAACTGCTCGGCGATGGCGCCGGACTGGCCGTGCGGCAGCGCGAGGAACACAAGGTCGTGGCCCGCGAGGGTGTCGGCGGTGGTCTCGGCCAGCACGCGGTCGGCGAGCGGAACCAGGTGCGGCTGGTGCTCGCCGAGCCGGCTGCCCGCACTGCCTCCCGCGGTCAGCGTGCCGATCTCCATGTCAGGGTGGTCGAGCAGCAGGCGCAGCAGCTCGCCGCCCGCATAGCCGCTGGCTCCGGCGACGGCCGCCGTGTACCCCATGGTCGCTCCCCTGCGTGCACCTGACTTACTTGAACCATCATGCACTAGGTTGCAATTTTATGCAACTGTGGGTCGAAGGCAGAATTCCCGGGCGCCGCCGCGTCGGACGGGCGCGCTAGTAGCACTTCGTTGCGTGCGTCGTCGGTGGAGGCGGCTCGGGTCGACTTTCCACTGGATGGATACGCGCGCCCGAACCGATCCGCGCGGGCCCAGCCACCCGCTACCGTCGCTGCCGCCTTTACCGGACAACCGGAGATCGCCCGCCCACAGGGCCGCCCAGCGGACCCTCGGTGCCGCCGAAGGCGGCGGACGGCCGGACGCGGCCGTAGCGGACGGCCGCCCTACTTCCCCGCCAGGCGCCCCGCTATACCCGCCAGCCGGGAGGTGCGCGAGCCGGAGACACAGCCGGACTCGCGGCGGTCGGCCCCCCGGTGGAGGCCGTGGACCATGTGGGTGCCCACCCACCGCAGGGGCTCGGGCTCCCAGCCGCGCACGCGCCGACCCACCCAGGGCAGTCGCGTCAACTCACTGCGCTCGCCCAGCACCAGGTCCCGCAGCGTGCGCCCGGCCAGATTCGCCGCAGTGACGCCGCTGCCCACGTAGCCGCCCGCCCAGCCGAGGCCGGTGGCCGGGTCCAGGCCGACCGCGGGGCACCAGTCGCGCGGTACGCCCAGCACGCCCGACCAGGCGTGGGCGATGGGGACCTCCGATGCGACGGGGAACAGCCGCGCCAGCACGCGCCAGAGTTCGGCGATGGTCTGCGGCGGCGTGGCACCGTCGGCGTCGTGGCCCGAGCCGAACCGGTAGGGCACGCCGCGGCCGCCGATGGCGATGCGGCCGTCGGCGGTGCGCTGGGCGTAGCAGTAGGCGTGCGCCACATCGCCCAGGACCTCCGCGCGGTCCCAGCCGATGTGGCGCCACATGACGTCGCTCAGCGGCTCGGTGGCGATCATGGAGCTGTTCATGGGCAGCCACTGGCGGCGCTGCCCCTGCAGGCTCGCGGTGAAGCCCTCGGTGGCGCGGATGACGTAGTCGGCGCGCACCGTCCCGAGGCCGGTCACGGCGCGCGGCCGCGACGACTCGTCGCGGCCGCGGATGTCGGTGACCGCGGTGCCCTCGAAGATGTCCACGCCCAGCGCCTCGGCGGCCGCGGCCAGCCCCAGCACCAGTTTGGCCGGGTGCACGCGGGCGGCGTGCGGACTGTAGGCGGCCGCGACCGCACCGTCGACCTGCAGGCGGGGCTCGCCGCACGGGTCGAGCAGGTACAGATCCTCCGGCCAGTAGCCCCACGCGTGCAGCTCGGCGACTTCGGCGTGCAGCCGGGACTTCTGCGCGGGGTTGGTCGCCACCAGGCGCATACCGCCCTTGACGATGTCGGCGTCGACGCCCTCCTCGGCCGCCACCGAGACGACCTCGTCGACCGAGTCCATCATGGCCCGCTGCAGGGCGACGACGCCTCCCTTGCCGTGGGAGGCGGCGTAGCGCCGCTTGGATCCGGCGAACTCGGCGGACAGCCACCCGCCGTTGCGGCCGGAGGCGCCGTAGCCGGCGAACCGGCGCTCCAGCACGGCGACGCGCAAGTCGGGGCGGGCCTTCTTGAGGTAGTAGGCGGTCCACAGGCCGGTGTAGCCGGCGCCCACGATGCATACGTCGTAGTCGGCGTCGCCGGGCAGGGCGGCGCGCTGCTCGGGCAGCCCCGCGTCGCGGAACCAGTAGGAGACCCCGCCGTTGCGGAAGGCGGACGAGCGCGGGACAGCGCGCATCTCAGCGGCACTGGCGAACGGTTTCATGAGCTGCCCCCGACTGCTCGGTTCCTCGCGGCGCTGCTGCGCCGACCGATCAGACTACCGGGCAGCCCCGGTTCGCGCGGCCCGGTCCGTGACCGGGCGGGCTGCCGCGCTTCGCGCAGGCGGCGTCAGCCCGCGCGGGAGCTGTCGCGCAGCCGCCGGGCGAGTTCGGCCATGCCGCGCACGCCGCCGGGACCGAGCGGACCGAGCACGTGCTCACGCAGCAGCAGGACGTGGCGGGCGCGGGCCTCGTCGGCGAAGTCGCGGCCGGACGCGGTGAGTTCGGCGTAGACCACGCGCCGATCGTCGGGGCAGGAGGTGCGGGCGAGGTAGCCTTTGCGCTCCAGGCGGTCGGCCAGTTTGGTGAATCCGCCGCTGCTCAGGCTGACCTCGCGGGCCAGTCGGCTCATCGGCAGCCGGCCTCCCGGCGAGCGCTGGAGCCGAATGAGGACCTCGAACCACGGGCCGGCCATGTCCTCGCCGCTGGGGTCGACGCCGCGCAGCAGCAGTGGGTAGGTGTCGTGCAGCGCCTCGACCAGCAGGCCCCAAGCGGTGATGAGCTCGTCGTCGTCCATGCCGCCCGCACCGCCGTCCGCCCTGGCCTCCCCGCGCCCGCTCACCCGTCTGATCCCCGCTTCCATCGCCTCCAGGCATCCTTGTATACATTATCGGCGAAGTATCTTGACATCGCGCCCGATTCACCTGGAACGTGCGCACACAGCGGCGGGGGCGCCGCATGCCGAGCTGCGGCGCCCCCGGGTCCGCCTCGCGTCACTCGTGGCGCTGGGCCACCGCGTCCAGCGCGGAACGCAGCGTCGAGACGAGGTGGTCGATCTGCTCCCAGGTGATGATCAGCGGGGGCGAGATCAGCAGCGAGTGCGGGATCGCGCGCAGCACGACGCCCCGGGCGCGCGCCTCGGCGAATACCTCGGCGGTGGTGATGCCGCGGTCGCCCAGCGCCTCCTCGGTGAGCTGTACCGCAGCCATGACGCCGGTACCCGAGCGCACCTCGGATACCAGGGGGTGGTCGGCCAGGGTGCGCACCGCGGCGTCGAGCTGGGCCTCGACCTCGTACGCGACCGTGAACAGGTCCTCGCGCTCCAGGATGTCCATGTTCGCCATGGCCGCCGCGCAGCAGGTGGGGTGCCCGGCGTAGGTCGTCCCGTGGTGGAACGGGTTCCCGGAGCGGTTCCAGAACGGCTCGGCGATCCGACCGCCGACAACGACACCGCCCAGCGGCTGGTAGCCGCTGGTGACGCCCTTGGCGAAGACGATCATGTCCGGGCGCACCCCGTAGCGCTCGATCCCGAACCAGTTGCCCATGCGGGCGAAGGCGCAGATCACGCTGTCGACGACGAAGAGCACCCCGTGGCGGCGGCAGACCTCGGCGACGCCGGTGAAGTAGTCGGTGTCGGCGGCGTAGACCCCGCCGGCACCGATGACGGGCTCGGCGAAGAACGCGGCGACGTTCTCCGGGCCCACGCGCAGGATCTCCTCCTCCAGCGCGCGTACCGAGTCGTGGGGCACCACCGAGGCGTCCTCGACCATGGGGCCGAAGCCGGAGCGGAAGCGGTCCATGCCGATGATTCCGGTCCCGATGCCGTGGAGTCCGTGGTAACCGCCGGTGCGGCTGATCAGGTGCCGCTTGCCGGGGCGGCCCTCGGCGGCCCAGTAGCGCCGGGCGAGCTTGGCCGCGGTCTCGATGGACTCGCCGCCGCCGCAGGTGAGGATGACGCGCGGATCGACCACGGGGGCGTGGGCGGCCAGGCGCTCGCTCAGCTCCAGAGCCGGGCGGTTGGCGAAGTCGCCGTAGACGGTGAACGCGTCCAGCGCAGTGAGCTGCTTGTAGACGGCGTCGGCGATCTCCGTGCGGCCGTGGCCGACGTTGCAGTACCACAGGCTGGCGGTGCCGTCGAGGAAGCGGTCGCCGTTGTCGTCCCAGAGCCAGGGCCCCTCGGCCCGTTCGACGATGAACTTGGGGCCCTGGGAGACCTTGTTCATGTCGCTGAAGGTGTGCCAGAAGCGGCTGGGCTCCAGCCGCTCCATAGGTGTGCGCGCATACGAAACCACTGTTTCGGTCATAGAGCGACCTCCGAGCCGAGCTGTGCGTACGGGACGCACCAAGAAAACGCCGATTGAAACAGCTGTTCCGCGAGTGCCCCGGGACCCCGGATCGCGGCAGGTGACTGCAGGTTAAGTTCTTCGCAGCGCCCGGTTCAAGAGACGAAACAAAGAATAATCCCCGCATTCACGCGGAGCATTCATCCTACCTTTGACCTCAGCCTGCCATACCCCATCTGACCTGGGCAAAGATCGGGGAAAAATCTTCTGCGAAAGCGTCTTCGGCCCCGCTCCTCCTACGTTCGAGAAGCGGGGCCGAAACATGACGGCGCGTCGCGCTCAGCCGCGCAGCACCGCGCCGGTCCGCTCGGCTGCCGCGGCGACGGCGGCGTCGCGCGCCCGGGCGATCTCCTCGGTCTCCAGAGTGCGGTCGGGCGCGCGGAACCGCAGCGAGTAGGCCAGCGAGCGGCGGCCCTCGCCCACCTGTTCGCCGGTGTAGACGTCGAACAGCCGCACGCCCTCCAGCAGTTCGCCCGCGCCCGCGCGCAGCGCCTGCTCGACGTCGGCGGCCGGGACGCCGTCGGGCACCACCAGCGCCACGTCCTGCAGCGCCACCGGGTAGCCGGAGACGTGCGGGGCGGCGACGGGTTCGCCGGCGGCCTCGACCGCGTCGAGGTCGACCTCCACGGCGACGGTGCGCTGCGGCAGCCCGTAGGCCGACACCGCCCGCGGATGCAGCTCTCCCGCGTGCCCGACGAGGCGTTCGGCGCCGCCGATGCGCACGTACAGCGCGGCGCAGCGGCCCGGGTGCCACGGCGCGTAATGGGCGGCGCGCACGATCAGCTCGGCGTTGGCCGAGCGCGCCACCTCGCGCGCGGTCTCGACCGCGTCGGCCCACGTGGCCGGGCGCCCCGCGCCCTGCCAGCCGCCCGGTTCGCGGTCGCCGGCCAGCACGGCGCCCACCCGGCGCGGCTGGTCGGGCAGCGCGCGGGCCACCGACTCGGCCTCATCGGCGGTGGGCCCCCGGTCGACGGCGAGCATGGGCGCTCGCCCGGGTGCGTCCGGGCGGGGCAGGTAGACCAGGCCGATCTCGTAGAGCGCGACGTCGTTGAAACCGCGCCCGACGTTGCGCACGAGCGTCTTGGACAGCCCCGGCAGCAGCGTGGTGCGCAGCAGCGGCTCGTCCTCGCTGAGCGGGTTGGCCAGCCGCAGGGCGGTGCGGCGGACGTCGTCGCCGTCGGCTTGCAGGCCGTCGAGGTCGCGCTGGCCCATGAACGGATAGGCGAGCACCTCGGTGAAGCCGGTGGCGGCCAGGCGGCTGCCGACCGAGCGGCGCAGCCGCTGGCTCGGCGTCAGGCCCCGCCCCGCCGGCGCGCGCGGCGGAATGGAGGGCACGGCGTCGTAGCCCTCGATTCGGACGACCTCTTCGGCGAGGTCGTTCGGGTCGCCCAGATCCGGCCGCCAGGTCGGCGGGGTGACCCGCAGCATGGCCGCCCCCTCCTGCTCGACGGTGCAGCCGACCTGCTGCAGCCGCCGCACCACGCGCTCGCGCCCGTAGGCCACGCCGGCGATGCGGTCGGGGTGGTCGGCGGCGATGTCGATCGGCTGCGGGGCGGCCGCGGCCTCGTCGGCGATGTCGGTGTATCCCGCATCGACCGCACCGCCGCCCAGCTCCGCCAGCAGGCGCACCGCGCGCGTGGCGGCCGCCGGCTGCACCGCGGAGTCGACGCCGCGCTCGAAGCGCCGGGAGGACTCCGAGGACAACTGGTGGCGCCGCGAGGCCCGCGCGATGTGGGTATCGGCGAAATGCGCCGCCTCGACCAGCACGTCGGTCGAACTCAGGCCGATCTCGGTGGTCACCCCGCCCATGACGCCGGCCAGGTTGATCGGGCCGGACTCGTCGGTGATGAGGATGTCGTCGGGGTCCAGGGCGCGCTTGACGTGGTCGAGTGTCTCCAGCTCCTCGCCCGGGCGGGCCAGGCGGACCTCGATGGGTCCACGCAGCGCCGAGCGGTCCCAGGCGTGCAGGGGCTGGCCCAGTTCCATCATCACGTAATTGGTCACGTCCACCGCGAGCGAGACGGAGCGGACCCCGGTCAGCGCGAGGCGGCGCTTCATCCACAGCGGGGTGGGAGCCTCGGGGTCGAATCCGGTGACGCCGTGCAGCACGTAGCGCGAGCAGATCGCCGAGTCGGCCACCGCGGCCGGATACCCGTCGCCCGGCGTGCCCGCGGCCTCGACGTCGGCCGGGTCGCGGAAGTCCGTGCCGTAGGCCGTCGCCGCTTCGCGGGCCACGCCGCGCACCGACAGCGCGTAGCCGCGGTCGGGTGTGACCGCGATGTCGAGTACGTCCTCGCGCAGCCCGAGCAGCCCGTAGGCGTCGCCGCCGGGTTCGGCGCTGCCGGCGGGCAGCACGATGATGCCGGTGTGGTCCTCCCACAGCTGAAGCTCCGCGGCCGAGCAGATCATGCCCTCGGAGACCCTGCCGTAGGTCTTGCGCGCGCCGATGGCGAACCCGCCGGGCAGTTCGGCGCCGGGCAGCGCCACCACGACGAGGTCGCCTGCGCCGAAGTTGCGGGCGCCGCAGACGATGTGCTGCGGCTCGCCGGTGCCGTTGGCCGCGCCCACGTCGACCCGGCAGTAGCGGATGGGCTTCTTGAAGCCGGTCAGCTCCTCGATGTCCAGCACCCGCCCCACCGAGACGGGACCGGTGATGTCGGCGCCGACACGGTCGACGGTCTCGACCTCCAGCCCCAGGGCGATCAGCCGGTCGGCCAGATCGCGGGCGGTGGTGTCCGCGGGAAGGTCGGTGTAATCGGTGAGCCAGGAAACGGGGACGCGCATCAGATCTCCATCCCGAAGGCCGAGGTGAACCGGACGTCGCCCTCGACCATGTCGTGCATGTCCTCCACACCGCGGGCGAACATCAGGGTCCGCTCCACGCCCAGGCCGAAGGCCCAGCCGCTGTAGCGGTCGGTGTCCACTCCCGCCGCCGTGAGCACGCGCGGGTTGACCACGCCGCAGCCGCCGATTTCGATCCAGCCCTCGGAGGAGCAGGTGCGGCAGGGGTTCGCGGGGTCGCCCACGGACGCGCCCCGGCACACGAAGCACTCCATGTCCACTTCGGCGGAGGGCTCGGTGAAGGGGAAGTAGGACGGGCGGAACCGTGTGCGCAGCCCGCTGCCGAACATGCTCTGCACGAAGGCGTCGATAGCCCCGCGCAGGTGTCCCATGGTGATGCCCTCGTCCACGACCAGCCCTTCCAGCTGGTGGAAGACGGGGGTGTGCGTGGCGTCCAGTTCGTCGGTGCGGAAAGTCTTTCCGGGCGCGACCACGTAGACCGGCAGATCGCGCTCCAGCAGTGCGCGCACCTGCACCGGTGAGGTGTGGGTACGCAGCACCAGGCCGGACTCGCCGCCGTCGGGCCCCTCGACGAAGAAGGTGTCCTGCATGGTGCGGGCCGGGTGGTCCGGCAGGAAGTTGAGCGCGTCGAAGTTGAACCACTCCGCCTCGACCTCGGGGCCCTCGGCGATCTCGAAGCCCATGCCGACGAAGATGTCGGCCATGCGCTCGGCGACCGTGGTCACCGGGTGCCGTCCACCCCGGGGCAGGCGCCCGGTGGGCAGGGTGACGTCGACGGCCTCCTCGACCAGGACGCGCGCGTCGCGCTCCTCCTCCAACTCGGCCTGGCGCCGCTTCACGGCCTCGTTCACCTCGCGGCGGGCGCCGCCGACACGCTTTCCGGCGTCGGCCTTGGCCGACGGCGGCAGCGCGCCGATCTCGCGGTTGGCCAGCGCCAGCGGCGAGCGGTCGCCGGCGTGGGCCAGGCGCGCCTCCTTGAGCTCCTCAAGGGTGGCGGCCGCCTCGATCGCCGCTAGTGCCTCGTCGCGCATCCGGGCGACCTCGTCGGGATGCAGGGGCGTCACTTCGACCGGATCGAACCGGTTATTGGGTGCAGACATGGATGTTCGCCTCGCCGCCCGCGCCGCGTGGGCCGGGCGGCCGTCACGGCCCAGCGCGCAGCGTGGGCTCAAGCCGACAGGGACCTCAGAAGACACCGCCCGCCGCGGCCGCTCCCGAGTACGCTCACGCGAACTCGGGGGTGCCGGCGGGCACGGTAAATCGGAACTCCGCACCGCCACTGGGCGCACGCCCGACCGTGATCTCGCCGCCGTGGGCCTCGATCAGTCCCTTGACTATGAACAGCCCCAGGCCGGTGCCGCCGCGGCGCCGGGTGCGCCAGAAACGCCGGAAGACACGCGGAACGGCGTCGGGTGCGATGCCCTTGCCTTCGTCGCGTACCGACACAACGGCCCCGTCCTCGTACGGCTCGATCACAATGGTGACAGTACCAGCGCCGTGCCGCACGCCGTTTTCCAGCAGGTTGGCCATGATCTGGCCGATCTTGTCGGCGTCGAGCCACAGCTCGGGCAGCGGGCCGCGGACGTCGAGGCGGTAGCGGTCGGCGGGCTCCCCCGCGGCCACCCGCCCGGCGACCAGCGTGCGCGCGAGCTCGGCGAGGTCGACGACCTGCTTGCGGATCTCGACCCGGCCCGACTCGATGCGCGAGACGCTCAGCAGTTCGGTGATGAGCCGGGTGACGCGGTCGGCGTCGGCGTTGACCGTCTCCAGCATGAACATCTTCTGCTTGTCGGTGAGCCGCTCCCATTTGCCCAGCAGCGTGGCCGTGAATCCCTTGACGCTGGTCAGCGGCGAGCGGAGTTCGTGGGCGACGGTCGAGACGAGGTCGGCGCGGCTGCGTTCGCCCCGGGCGCGGTGCGAGGCGTCGCGCAGCGTGACGACCAGCCGGTCCACCTGGGCGCGGGGCTCGGTGCGCACGTAGCGCGCCGCCACCAGGATCTCGCGGCCGTCGGCCAGAAACAGCGGGCGCTCGGGCTGGCGGGTGCGGGTGCGCAGTCCGCCGTAGGGGTCGCTGCACTTCCACCAGTCGCGCCCGTCGGTGTCGTGCAGCGGCAGCACGTCGCGGAAGTCGCGGCCGAGCGCATTCGCGGCGGAAACCCGCGAGAGCCGGGCGGCCATGCGGTTGAACGTCACTACGCGGCCGTCGCCGTCGGCGACGACGACACCGTCGGGAAGGTCGTCGGCAGCGAGCGCGGGAGCCGCGTCCGACGCGCCCGCGCCGCTGTGCTCCGCTGGTTGGTCGCCGCCCACGACCGCCTCCCCACGCCCTCATACGACCGCACCCGCCGGATCGGGACCATCCCCGCGGTCGCGGGGAGCACAAACGTTTCGCCGACGACCCGTGGAGATGAGAGCTTGAGCGTATCGGCAAGACGGGGGATGCGGGCAACCCGCAGAACGCGGGGAAAACCCGGGCATACGCCGGAAAGCCCGGCGCAGGGGCGTCTCACCAGGCGTCCGGCACCGCGCGGCGGCCCTACCCGTTTTGCGGGTGGTTACGCGTCTGCCGCATAGCGAGCGGCTCGGCCTGGTGTACCAGCTTCGGTCCGCTGCTGGCGCGCGGTGGTGTACAGGCATACGGCAGCGGCAGTCGCCAGATTCAGGCTTTCAGCCGCGCCGTAAATGGGGACGGCGACCGCGCCGTCGGTGAGCGCGACGGTCTCCTCCGGCAGCCCCCACGCCTCGTTGCCGAAGACCCAGCCCACGCGGCCGTCGAGGCCGCCGTCGTCGGCGACGGCGTGCAGGTCGCGCTCCCCGCTTCCGTCGGCGGCGAGGATCCGGGCGCCGGCGTCGCGCAGACGGGCGAGTGCGTCGGCGACCGGCACGCCCACGACGACGGGCAGGTGGAACAGGCTGCCCGCCGAGGCACGCACGCATTTGCCGTTGTAGGGGTCGACCGAGGCGTCGGTGAACACGACCGCGTCGGCGCCGGCCGCGTCGGCCGTGCGCACGACGGTTCCGGCGTTGCCGGGATCGCGCACGTGGGAGAGTACGGCGACCAGTCGGGCGGGGCCGAGGCCGCCGAGCGGCACGTCGACGAAGTCGCACACGGCCAGCACCCCTTGGGGGGTGACCGTCTGCGCCAGTTCGGCCATGACCTCCAGGGTGACCCGGTGGACGGCCGCGCCGCGCCGCTCGGCGGCCTCGATCAGCTCCGCGTGGCGCTGGGCGGCATCGGCGGTGGTGAACAGTTCGTGCACCCGCCCCGGTGCCGCCAGCGCCTCGCGTACGGCTTGGGGCCCCTCGACCAGGAACCGGCGCTCACGCTGGCGGAATGCGCGCTTGGCGAGCCGACGAGCCCCCTTGATGCGGGGGGACCTGGTGCTTGTGAACTCGTGGCTCGCCATCGCGTAGTGCCGGTCTGCTCCCGGGCCGCTCAGGCCGCGGTCTTCTGCTGCACGTCGGTGGGCAGCGCGCCCTTGGCGGTCTCGACGAGGGAGGCGAAGGTCGCCTCGTCGTTGACGGCCATGTCGGCGAGCATCCGGCGGTCGACCTCGACGCCGGCGAGCTTGAGACCCTGCATGAACCGGTTGTAGGTCAGGCCGTTGGCGCGGGCACCGGCGTTGATGCGCTGGATCCACAGCTTGCGGAACTCCCCCTTGCGATCCTTGCGGTCGCGGTAGGAGTAGGTCATCGAGTGGAGCATCTGCTCCTTGGCCTTGCGGTACAGGCGCGAACGCTGCCCGCGGTAGCCCTTGGCCCGCTCTAGGACGACCCGGCGCTTCTTCTTGGCGTTGAGAGCCCGCTTCACGCGTGCCACTGTGACTCCCTTGTGGGTAGGCGTCGGTATCCGCCGCGGTCCCGGCCGGATCAGGGCACACAGGCACCCTGCGGAGGGATGGACGGATCGGACGGAATGGAATTCGGCCCTAGCCGAGCAGCGTCTTGAGCTTGTTGGCGTCGGGACGGGACATCTCCACCTCGCCGCTGAGGCGGCGGGTGCGCTTGCTCGACTTGTGCTCGAGGAGGTGGTTCTTGTTGGCACGGCGGCGCATGATCTTGCCCGAGCCGGTCACGCGGAAGCGCTTCCTCGCCCCACTGTGCGTTTTGTTCTTCGGCATAGTCGCCGTCGTCTCCTACCTCAGTCGCTCGACTCTGTGCCGCCGGTGGCTCCCGGCGGCACGACTGCACTGCTTCGCGAAAAGCACGTCAGCACATCGACACACCGCGGCACACCACCGGCGCCCCGAAGGTCCGGCGGCGGTACACCGCGCTGCATCAACGTAGCGGGGGCGCTACCGCCCGAAGCGGGCGGCCGCGGTCAGGTCCCCTGGCCGGCCTGCTCCTGCTGGCGCTGTTCGCGCCGCGGCTTGCCGCCGCCGGCGCGGGACTCGGCCTTGTGCTCGGAGCGGCGCTTGTGCGGCCCGAGCACCATCACCATGTTGCGGCCGTCCTGCTTCGGCTGCGATTCGACCGCCCCGAGTTCCGAAACGTCCTCGGCCAGCCGGGACAGCAGCCGGCGCCCCAGCTCGGGCCGGGACTGCTCGCGACCGCGGAACATGATCGTCACCTTGACCTTGTCACCGCCCTTGAGGAACCGCTCCACGTGACCCTTCTTGGTCTCGTAGTCGTGCGGGTCGATCTTCGGGCGGAGCTTGATCTCCTTGATGATCGTGTTCGACTGGTTCCTGCGCGACTCGCGCGCCTTGACCGCGGACTCGTACTTGTACTTGCCGTAGTCCATCAGCTTCGCGACCGGCGGGCGGGCCGTGGGCGCGACCTCCACGAGGTCGAGCTGGGCCTCTTCGGCGAGGCGCAGCGCGTCCTGAACGGGCACGATACCGACCTGCTCGCCGTTGGGACCGACGAGTCGGACCTCGGCCACCCTGATGCGGTCATTGATGCGGGGCTCAGCGCTGATGGGACCCCTCCCTAGCTTTGTCGTAACTCTTGTGGGGGGCCACCCGGTCCTGTGTGCGGATCCGAAATGCGAAAACCCCGCCGGCGGTGTGCAAGCGGGGTTGATCCACCGAACGCATCGGCCCCGGCGGGCGAAGAGCCGCCGCCGCGACACGCGCTGCCGCCGTTGCCGACGGCGTCGGACGACGCATCTCCTGCGCCTCCGACCGGAACCCGTGCGAGTAGCGCCCCGACGGGTGGGAGGATCCGCCTCCGCTTACGTCTGACCGGTGCGAAGCGCACCGGATCAAGTCAGGACTTCATGATACCAGCAGTTCCGCTGCACTCCGCCACAAGCGCCGGGTGGCGCCTGTTATCGCAACATCGGCGGTATCGGCCGCTATTCCCGCAGCGCCCCGGATCCGCCCGTCTCGGCGCCTTCGGCTGCGGCGCCGCCGGCGGAGCGGCGCCGCAGTTCCGCCAGACCCGCGGCGCGCATCGCCTCGACCGGTGCCTGCTCGGCTCCCGTCATCAGTTCGACCTGGCGCGCCGCCTGGTGCAGCAGCATCGCGAAGCCGTCGACGACCGTGCGCCCGGCCTCCTGCGCCGCGCTCGCCAGCACGGTGGGCCAGGGACTGTAGACCACGTCGAACAGCGCAGCGCCGCTCGCCACCACCGGCGCGGCATAGGCGTCGCCGGCCCCGGTGGGAAGTGTCGACACCACCACGTCGACGTCCAGGCGGCCCTCGATCCGCTCCAGCGGTGCGGTGGCCACGCCGAGCTGCATCCGCTCGGCCGCCGCCGCGACGCCCGCGGTCCGCTTCGGGTCGCGGGCCCAGACAGTGACCGCGCCGTCCCCGGTGGCGCCAAGCTCGCGCAGCGCGGCGACCGCCGAAGCGGCGGTCGCGCCACCGCCCAGCACGGCCGCCGAGGAGGCGCGTTCGACACCGGCTTCGCGCAGCGCGGCGACGATGCCGTGGACGTCGGTGTTATAGGCCAGCCGCCGCCCCCGGCGGTCGAACACGACGGTGTTGGCGCCGCCCACCTCGCGGGCGAGGGGTTCGACCTCGTCGGCGAGCCGCAGTGCCTCGCGCTTGAGCGGCATGGTCAGGCTCAGCCCGGCCCACTCGGCACCGCAGCCCTGAAGGAACGCGGCCAACCCCTCCTCGCGGCACTCGTGCAGGGTGTAGTCCCACTCCCCCGCCAGACCGAGTGCCGCGTAGGCGGCCGTGTGCAGCGCCGGCGACAACGAGTGGCCCACCGGCGAGCCCAGTACCGCCGCCCGCATCACGCGTCGCCCCGGTTCTGCTGGAACTCCTGCTTGAGCTGCAGGAACTCCGCGTGGGTCTCGGCGAACTCGGTGACGCCGTTCTCCGGGTCGGTGGCGACGAAGTACAGCCAGTCGCCGTCGGCCGGATTCAGCGCGGCCTCGATCGCGTCGCGGCCGGGGCTGACGATGGGGCCGACGGGCAGGCCCTGACGACCGTAGGTGGCGTACTCGCTGCCGCTGTCCTTGCACTCCTGGAGCTGCTCGCCGTTCAGCGCGATGCCGTACTCGTCCAGCACGTAGAAGCAGGTGCTGTCCATGCCCAGCTCCATGCCCCGCTGCAGCCGGTTGTAGACCACGCGCGCGATCTTGGGCATGTCCTCGGCGGATCCCGCCTCCGCCTGCACGATTGCCGCGACCGACATCGCCTCGTTGGGTGTCAGATTGCGCTCTTCGGCGCTCTTCACCAGCGACACCTCCTCGGCCACCTCGTGGAACCGGTCCACCATGCGCTTGAGCAGCGCGGCCGCTCCCGCGTCTGCGGGCATGTCGTAGGTGTCGGGGAACAGGTAGCCCTCGGCGCCCTGCTCGGCGTAGTCGGGCAGACCCAGTCGCTCGCCCTCCGCCACGGCGGCGCGCAGTTCCTCCATCGGGATGCCGGTCTCCTCGGAGATCAGGTTCAGGATCTCCTCGGACCGCAGCCCTTCCTTGAAGGTGATGTGCGCCTGCACGCGGGAGGCGGGGTCCATCAGCATGGCCACGGCGGCCTCCCCGCTCATTCGCTCCTGCAGCCGGTAGGTCCCGGGGGCGAGGCTGCCGCCGTGGTCGTCCAGCGCGTTGAGGAACGCGCGGGAGCTGGCGACGACGCCCTTGTCCGCGAGGTTCCGCGCGACGGCGCTTCCGGTGGCGCCCTCCTCGACGGTGACCTGCACGTCGCCGCTGCCCCGGCCCTCGTAGTCGGGCGGGAAGAGGTAGCCGCGGCCGACGTAGCCGCCCGTCGCCAGAAGCGCCACCAGCGCGACGGCCAGGGCGGCGATCAGCGCCTTGCGCGGTCCGCGGCCGCGCTCGCGGCGCGCCGATCCGGCCTTGCCTCCCCGCGACCGGGAGGAACCGCTGCGTTCGGCGGAACGGCGGGCCCGCCGCCGGCCGCCGCGTCGGCCGCCGTCGTCCTCGGGTGCATCGTCCTCGTCGCCGTAGGCGGGGTCGGTGAAGCCGGTGCGGTCGCCGTGGTCTCGGCGCCCGTCCGGATCGTCCGGGGCCTGCGGAGCGGAACGGCGGCCGCGGCGCGGTGCCTCTCGCTCCTCTTCGCGGTAGCGGCCTTCGTCGCCGCCGCTCTCCGCCGGGAACTCGAACTCGCCGGTGTCGGCTCCGCGGCGGCGCCTGCGGCCGCCGCGGGAGTCCTGCGCGCGCGATCGGTCCTCGGACCGGGCGGGATCGGGTTCCTCCACGGCGGGGAACGCGCCCGAGTCCGCCGAGCGCCGGCGCCGTCCCGTGCGGCCGTCGTCGGGGGCGGCATCCGGGACGGCCGGGAACGCGCCGGAATCGGCGGAACGGCGGCGCCGGCCACCGCGCGGCTCGTCCGCGGAGTCCTCGCCCCGGGGGCGCTTGCGGCGGACCGGGACGGAGTCGAAGTCCAGCGTACGCCGCGGGGCGGTCTGGAAGCCGTCGTCCCGGTCGTCGGGTGCAGGACGGCTCCAGGCGAGGTGCTCCTCGGCCTCGTCGTCGTATCGCGGCCTGCGCCGGCGCCCGCGGGAGGGGGCGCCGTCCGCCGGCGCGTAGGGCTGGGGGCCGGTGGCGGGACCGGGGTCGGCGCCTTCGCCGCCACCGCGGTGGCGGCGGCCGCGGGGGCGGGCGGCCTGGGCGTCCTCCCAGCGGGGCGGCGGCTGGTCCGGATAGCCGGGGTCTCCGGGCGGCTCGGGGGCCGGCGGCCGGGAGCCGGTCGGGTGATCGGCCTCCGCGCCGGGCCGGTCCGGGGGCGACCGCCACGGGTCGGTGAACGGCTCGGGGTGGGATTCGCTCGGCTGTCGGCCGGAATCCGAGGGGCCGCGACGGGCATCGCCGTGGGGGTCGCCAACGCGGCGGCGGCCGCGCCGCGAGCGGTAGCGATCGCCGTCGTCGTAGGGGCTGCGGTCGCTCATTCGCCGCTCCCAACGGTCTCGCCGGGCGGGCGGCCGCTTTGGCGCTCGGTGTCGAGCGCGCTCTGCAGCAGCACCACCGCCGCGGCCTGGTCGACGACCGAGCGCCGCGCCTGGCCGCCGCGGGCGCCGCGGCCGCCGTAGGACGCGCCGGCGCGCAGCTGCTCCTGCGCGGTTACCGTCGTCATCCGCTCGTCCACCAGCCGCACCGGCACGGGCGCCAGCCTGCGCGCCAAAGCGGTGGCGAAGGAGCGCGCGCGGCGCGCCGCGGGCCCCGCCTCGCCCGAGAGCGAGGCGGGGTAGCCGACGACGACCTCGCGGGCCTCGTGTTCGACCACGAGTTCGGCGATCCGGTCGAGATCGCCGCTGCCGCGGCGGACGGTCTCCACCGGGGTGGCGAGCATGCCGCTGGGATCGCTGAGCGCGACCCCGATCCGGGTGCTACCGGGATCGACCGCGATTCGTACGCCGTGCCTCAAGAATCGGGCTCCCCCACGCGGGGGCGGTGCA
Organism: Streptomonospora litoralis; assembly: GCF_004323735.1. Taxonomy (GTDB): domain Bacteria; phylum Actinomycetota; class Actinomycetes; order Streptosporangiales; family Streptosporangiaceae; genus Streptomonospora; species Streptomonospora litoralis. Next base: position 3,869,321 of record NZ_CP036455.1, read on the forward strand.
GGGCGCGCGGTCGCTCGCCGGGAGGGTTCCTCGTCAACTCGGGATGTCCTTTCTGCCCGTGGGGGCGGGTCAGCAGGTGTCGTCCGCCCGTTTCGGGATTGTCAGGCGGTTTCGCCGACCCGCTGCTCGACGGCGCGGAGCGCGCTCTCGACGGCGGAGGTGTCGCTCCCGCCGCCCTGGGCGAGATCGGGCTTGCCGCCGCCGCCACCGCCCAGGGTGCGGGCCGCCAGCCCGACGAGGTCGCCGGCCTTGAAGCCGCTGTCCTGGCCCCGCTTGTTCACCGCGACGACGACGGCCGGGCGGTCGGCCGGGACGGTGATGAGGGCGACGACGGCCGGGCGGTCCTCGCCCAGGCGCTGGCGCACGTCGGCGGCCAGCCGGCGGAGGTCGTCGGCGGTGGTGCCGTCGGGTGCCCGGTGGCTGACCAGCAGCGCCGATCCGTACTGCCGGGCGCCCGCCGCCAGTTCGCCGGCCTGCTGCAGCACCTGGGCGGCGCGCATCCGCTCGATCTCCTTCTCGGCGCTGCGCAGCCGGGTGACGATGGAGTCGATGCGCTCGGGCAGCTCCTCCCGGGGAGCCTTGAGCTGTTCGGAGAGCCGGCTCACCAGCAGCGACTCGCGGGAGAGCCGGCGGAAGGCGTCGATGCCCACTGCGGCCTCGACGCGGCGCACGCCCGAGCCGACCGAGGACTCCCCCAGCAGCTTGACGACGCCGAGTTGGCCGGTGGCGCCGACGTGCGTGCCGCCGCACAGCTCGCGCGAATAGTCGCTCATCTCCACCACGCGGACGCGGTCGCCGTACTTCTCGCCGAACATCGCCAGCGCACCCATGGACAGCGCCTCGTCGAGCGAGGTCTGGAAGTCGCGCACCTGGATGTCGCCGGACAGCACGGTGTTGACCTCGTCCTCGACTTCGGCGAGCCGCGCGTCGCCCAGGGACTGGCCGGCGGTGAAGTCGAAGCGCAGCCGACCGGGCTGGTTCTCCGAACCGGCCTGGCCCGCGGAGGGACCCAGCGCGTTGCGCAGCGCCGAGTGGATGAGGTGGGTGGCCGAGTGCGAGCGCGAGACCGAGGCGCGGCGGTCGGAGTCGATTGCCGCCTCGACCCGGTCGTCCAGGGCGACGGTGCCTTCGCGGACCGTGCCGCGGTGCACGAAGAGGCCCGGGACGGGCCGCTGGACGTCGGCGACGTCGACGGTGCCGCGTCCGGCCGCCGTGACGGAGCCCTTGTCGGCGAGCTGGCCGCCGCTCTCGGCGTAGAAGGGGGTGCGGTCCAGCACCAGCTCGACCTCGTCGCCCGCGGAGGCCGCGCCGACCGATTCTCCGTCCACGATCAGCCCGAGTACGCGGGACTCGGACTCGTGGTCGGTGTAGCCCAGGAAGTCGGTGGAGCCGGCGCTCTCCAGCAGCCGTCCGTAGAGGCTGATGTCGGCGTTGCCCAGCTTCTTGGCCTTGGCGTCGCGCTTGGCGGTCTCGCGCTGCTCCTCCATCAGGGTGCGGAAGGTCGACTCGTCGACGCCCAGCCCCTGTTCGGCGGCCATCTCCAGGGTCAGGTCGATGGGGAAGCCGTAGGTGTCGTGCAGCTGGAAGGCGTCGGCGCCGGAGATCTGCGCGGAACCGCTGCTGAGCGTGCGCTCGGCGGCGCGGGAGAACAGCGCCGTGCCGGAGCGCAGCGTGTCGGAGAAGTGCTTCTCCTCGGTCTCGATGACCTCGTGGATGCGGTCGGCGTCGGTGCGCAGCTCCGGGTAGATGCCTTCCATGGCGGTGATGGCGGTCTCGGTGAGGCCGTGCAGGTAGGCGGCGTCGCTGCCGGAGAGCAGCCGCAGGTTGCGGATCGAGCGCCGCAGGATGCGGCGCAGCACGTATCCGCCCTTCTCGTTGCCGGGCCGCACGCCGTCGGAGACGAGCATGGTGGCGCTGCGCACGTGGTCGGCGACCACGCGCAGCATGACGTCGGAGCGCTCGTCGTCGCCGTAGGCCACGCCGGTCCGCTCGGCGGCGTCCTGCAGGATGCGGCCGAGGGTGTCGGTCTCGTAGATGTTGTCGACGCCCTGCAGCACAGTGGCCAGGCGCTCCAGCCCCATCCCGGTGTCGATGTTCTGCTTGGGCAGGTCGCCGAGGATGGGGTAGTCCTTCTTCGTGCCGCCCTCGCCGCGCTCGTACTGCATGAAGACGAGGTTCCAGACCTCGACGTAGCGGTCCTCGTCGGCGGCGGGCCCGCCCTCGGCGCCGTACTCGGGGCCGCGGTCGTAGAAGATCTCCGAGCAGGGGCCGCACGGGCCGGGAACACCCATGGACCAGTAGTTCTCCTCGACCCCGAAGCGCTGGATCCGGTCGGCCGGGACCCCGACCTCGTCCCGCCAGATGCGCGCGGCCTCGTCGTCGTCGAGGTAGACGGTGACCCAGAGCCGCTCGGGGTCGATCCCGAAACCGCCCTCCGAAACCGGCGCGGTCATGAGCCGCCAGGCCAGCGGGATGGCCTTCTCCTTGAAGTAGTCGCCGAAGGAGAAGTTGCCGAGCATCTGGAAGAAGGTCGCGTGCCGGGAGGTCTTGCCGACTTCTTCGATGTCGATGGTGCGGATGCACTTCTGGACGCTCGCGGCGCGGTCGTAGGGCGGCGTCCGCTGACCCAGGAAGTACGGTTTGAACGGCACCATGCCGGCCGGGACGAACAGCAGGGTCGGGTCGTCTGCCACCAGGCTGGCCGACGGCACCGCGGTGTGTTCGTTCTTCTCGAAGAAAGCGAGGAAGCGGCGAGCGATTTCTGCCGTCTCCATCAGCGGCCGTCCTTGGGGTCGGGGGCGCCGATGGCGCCGCGTGGTCGGGTGGATCGGCCCGGAGGATCAACGGGCGCCGCGGGCTGGTCGCCGCCGTCGTAGTGACGGTGCAGTTCGGCCTCGCGTCGACGCATCGCGTCGTGGACGTCTTCGTTGAACTCGCGGAGGGCGGCGCGGTAATCGGCGACCTGATCCTCGACGCGGCCGGCGATTCCCGCCGGGCTCCACGCACGGGCCGTGCGGTTGAGCTTGTGCACAAGATACCCGCCGAGCGCGGCACCTGCGACAAGATAAAGCAGGCGGCGGATCATCGGCGCCCCTTCCTGCGCCGTCCGCGCACCAGGGCCAGCGCGCGCCGCTGGCCCAGCACCCGGCGCACGCCGTAGGAGAACGACGCCACCTTCACCAGCGGACCGGTTACGACCGAGCGCGTCAGCGCGGTCACAGTCGAGACGTCCTCGGTGGTCGTGGCGAGGTTCGCGGTGATCTCGTCGACGCGGTCGAGGGAGGCTCCGGTGCGCTCGACGGTGCTGGCGACGTCGTCGAGCATCGGGCGGGCGCGCTCGCCGAACTCCGCGACGACCTTGGTGGTCTCCGACAGCAGCCGGGTGAGCTTGACGAGGGCCACGCACATGAAGGCGACCAGCACCGTCCAGACCACCGCCGCGATGAGCGCTGCTACGTCTCCTGCGGTCAGCATGCGGGACTCCGTTGGCGAATCGGGGTGGCGGCATCTCCCGGGGCCGGCGTTCGGGGGGTCACCTGGCCTTCCGCGACGGGCGGAGCGGCCGACGGGGTGTCCGGGTGGCACCGGGCCGACGGAATAAGGAGATCCGAATACGCCGACCCTACCGCGTCCGAGACGGATGTGCCCGCGTGAGACCCGCGTGCGTGGCGTACCGCGCTCCCGCCGGCGGCCATATGGACTGACATCGACTAAAGGCCCGAGATGTCGCACAATCAGGGCATCGTTTCCGCCATAGAGCCCGATGGCGCCAGGCCCCGTGCAGACAGGATCCCCATGAGCCGCCCCTCCGAGCGCGAGATCTCCGTTCTGGTACCGCCGCACCTCGCCCGACTCGCCCCCGGAGATCCGGGTTCGGTAGGGCCCTACGTGCTGATCGGGCGCATCGGCGCCGGAGCGACCGGAACCGTCTTCGCCGCCGTCGATCCGGCCGAGGGCGGCGATCCGCTGGTCGCGGTGAAGGTGCTGCACCCCTGGCCGCTGGAGGAGCAGTCCACCCTCGCCTACCTGCACGCCCGGCTCGCCGCGCTGCAGGGCACCGACGGCCGCGTGTACGTGCCGCCGATCACCTTCGACGCCGCGGCGGAGCGGCCGTGGCTGGCCCTGCCCTACATTCCGGGCGTGGCGCTGGACGGCTTCGTCCGCGAGCACGGCCCGCTGGGCCGCGGCAGGCTCATCGCGCTGGCCGCCGCGCTGGGCGAGGGCCTTTCGGCGCTGCACAGCAAGGAGGTGGCCCACGGCGACCTGAAGCCCGGCGACGTGCTGCTGTGCGCATCCGGGCCGCGCCTCCTCGACTGCGCGCTGCCCGGCGAGGGGGAACTGCTGGGCCGCACCGCGTGGCACTGGACGGCCCCCGAGCGCCTCGCGGGCGGCGAGCCCTCGCCCGCGGCCGATGTCTTCTCCTGGGGGGCGATCGCGGTCTTCGCCGCCACCGGCCGCCCGCCGGTCGAGGAGGAAGGCGCGTCGGCGGCGACGTCCCCGTGGCTGGAGGGTGTGCCCGGCGAGCTGCGCCCGATCGTGCGCCGTTCCCTGTCCGAGGACCCGCGCGACCGGCCGACGGTCCGCGAGGTGCTGGGGTCGACCATAGCCGCCTGGGAGTCGATCAGCGGTTCGGGAGCCGGTCCGGTGCAGGGCACGGCCGTCACCCAGGTGCTGGCCCGGGAGTGGCGGGGCATCAGCGAGCCCGACCGGCTGCCGCGGCTGGTGCGGCTGGGCACGGACCGGCGCCGCACGAGCGGGCGCGCTGCGCTCGTCGCGGGGGCCTCGGTGGTCGCCCTGGCGCTGGTCGGCGGCGGAGGCTACGCGGCGTATGGGGCGTTGAGCGGGGACGGCGCCCCGCAGGCGGCACCGAGCCCCTCGCCCTCCTCCCCCGTGCCCTCGGCGGACGAGAGCCGCCAAGGACCGCCCGTCGTGCGGTTCGACCCCGCGGAGCAGGAGAACCCGGTCGAGGGGCCGTGGGTGTACACGCGGGTGGAGCGCGCCGAATCCGCGCCCGCCACCCCCGCGGCCACGATCGCCCCCGCCACCTGGAGCGAGCATTGGACACCGGTGGACGCGGAGGCCCGGGCGGAGGCCGTCATCACCGCGGAGACCGAGGTGCGGTGCGCCCAGTTCTGCGTGCCGGGGCCCGGCTACATCGAGGACGGCCGCGGAACCTACGAGATGGCCGGGCAGGACTTCATCGATTACCTCAGCTGGGGGAAGCCGGTGATCGCCGAGGTCGAGTTCGCCGACTCGGAAGGCGAAGGCGACGGCCCGCGGGAGGTCACCCGCATCACCGAGCTGTACCCGACGCCGGCGCGGTGATCCGCGCCGAGCCCGTCTGCCGAGCCGGTTTCGGCGGCGAATCCGACTCCGGGGACAGACTCCGCGCACCTGGTTGGGGCGCCGGTGCCCGCCCGCGCACTCACCGCTCCCCGGGCGTCCCCTCCACTCCGCCGGTCTCGCCGCGCAGGACGCCCTTGATGCGCTGCAGCACCTCGCCGAAGCGGCGCTCGGCGCCGTGGGTGGTGGGGGTGTAGTACTCGCGGCCGACGAGCGCGTCGGGGGCGTACTGCTGGGCGGCGACGCCGCCGGGGTGGTCGTGGGCGTAGGCGTATCCGGCGCCGTGGCCGAGCTCCCGGGCGCCCTGGTAGTGGGCGTCGCGCAGGTGGGCGGGCACCGGTCCGGCACGGCCCTGGCGCACGTCGGCCATCGCGGCGTCGATCGCCGAGACGACGGCGTTGGACTTGGGCGCCAGCGCGATGTGCACGACCGCCTGCGCGAGGTTGATGCGCGCCTCCGGCAGCCCGATCAGCTCCACGGCCTGGGCGGCGGAGACGGCGACCTGCAGCGCGGTGGGGTCGGCCATGCCCACGTCCTCGCTGGCGTGCACGACGATGCGCCGTGCGATGAAGCGCGGGTCCTCGCCGGCCTCGATCATCCGGGCGAGGTAGTGCAGGGCGGCGTCGGGGTCGCTGCCGCGCATGCTCTTGATGAACGCGCTGATGACGTCGTAGTGCTGGTCGCCCGTGCGGTCGTAGCGCACGGCGTGGCGGTCGACGGCGCGTTCGATGTCGGCGACGCCGATCCCGGAGCGCTCGCCCGCCACCAGCGCGGCCGCCTCCAGGTAGGTCAGGGCTCGGCGGGCGTCGCCGCCGGCGAGGCGGATGAGCTGGTCGGCGGCGTCGGAGTCCAGTGTGTAGCGTCCGGCGAGCCCGCGTTCGTCCTGCAGGGCTGCGTCCACGACGCCGCGGACGTCGTCGTCGGTGAGCGATTCCAGGGTGAGCAGCAGCGAGCGCGAGAGCAGCGGGCTGATTACGGAGAAGAAGGGGTTCTCGGTGGTGGCGCCGATGAAGCTGACCCAGCGGTTCTCCACGGCGGGCAGCAGGGCGTCCTGCTGGGTCTTGCTGAAGCGGTGCACCTCGTCGACGAACAGCAGGGTGCGGGTGCCGCGCATGCCCATCTGGCGGCGGGCGTCGTCGATGACCGCGCGGACGTCCTTCACTCCGGCGCTGACGGCCGACAGCTCGACGAACCTGCGCCGGGTGACGCGGCTGACCACGGTCGCCAGGGTCGTCTTTCCGGTGCCGGGCGGGCCCCACAGGAAGAGCGACATCGGGGCGTCGTCCTCGACCAGGCGGCGCAGCGGGCTGCCCTCGCCCAGCAGGTGCGCCTGCCCGGCGACCTCGTCCAGGGTGCGCGGACGCATGCGCACGGGCAGCGGCTCCTGGCCGCGCTGGGCTTCGGCTCCGGCGTCGTCGAACAGTGTTTCGGACACGCCATCCAGCCTAAGCGAGCGCCGCAGGGTGCCGCACGGCGCTGCCGCCGGCCGGAGACCGCCCGGCTACTCGGTGCCGCTCATGCGGGCGATGAGGAGGGCGATGTCGTCTCCGCGCCCGGCGGGGGTGAGGCCGATGAGGGAGGCCGCGGCGGCCTCGACGTCGCCGGCCAGGCCGACCAGGTCCTCCCCGACGACGCGCAGCCCCTCGTCCATGGGCATGTGCGCGCTCTCCACGAGACCGTCGGAGCACATCAGCAGGGTGTCACCCCCGCGCAGCCAGCGCGTGGTGACCGGGTACTTGCTGTCGCCGTCGACGCCCACCGGCGGTCCGGTCTCAGGCTCCCACAGGTCGTAGGAGCCCTGGGCGGCGATGACGGCGGGCGGCTGGCCGGCCCACGCGGCCTGCATCTCGCCGCTGTCGAGGTCCAGGACGAGGTAGCCGCAGGTGGCGAAGACGATTTCGCCGGTCTCCGAGAGCAGGCGGTTGGTCTCGGCCAGGACCACGCCGGGGTCGACCTGGTTGCTGGCGTAGGCGCGGAAGGCGACGCGGATCTGGCCCATGGCCGCGGCGGCCTCGACGCCGTGGCCCTGGACGTCGCCCACGACCAGGCCCACGCGGCGGCCGGGCAGGCGGATGACGTCGTAGAAGTCGCCGCAAACCCGCCACCCGGCGCGGGAGGGCAGGTAGCGCACGGCGATGCTCAGCTCGGCGAACTGCGCGATCTGCGGCGGCAGCATGCGCCGCTGGATGGCGTCGGCCAGCTGCAGCTCCTCCTGCTGGCGGCGCACCCGCTGCAGCGCCTGGCCGGCCAGCCCGGCGAGGGTGAGCATCAGGGCGCGCTCGTCCGGTGTGGCGTGGTGGGGCTCGCCCCAGGCGACCTGCCAGACGCCCAGTGCCACCCTGCGGTCGCCGAAGACGGGGATGGTGGCCCAGGACTGGGCGGTGGTGCGGTGCAGGAACTCCCCGACCGCGGGAAAGCGCTCCAGGATCTCGGCGCGGCTTTCGAAGAAGCGGGGCTGGCGGTCCTGGATGACGGCGCCGATGGGGTGGGCGGCGTCGGAGGTGTCGTATTCGCCGGTCAGGCCCATCGGGCCCGGCGCTTCCTCGCTGGGGGGCGGCGAGGCGCGCAGGCCGCCCTCCTCCACGAGCATGACGCCGGCGCGGGCGCCGCCGAAGATCGGCACGAACTCGTCGGTGAGCAGGCCGGTGACCTCTTCGACGGTGGTGGCGGAGACGAGTTTGGCGGCGAGGTCGGTCACCTGGCGGCCCTGTGCGGCCTCGATGCGCCTGCGGTCGGCCAGGCGGCGGATGAGCTGCACGTGCTCGGTGACGTCGTCGAGGATGCCCACGAGGCGGGGGTGGTCGCCGCGGACGTAGCGGGCTCGGGCGTGCAGCGAGCGCTCGTCGCCGAGGTGGTCGAACATGCGGAAGCGCTGCTCGTAGTCGCGGCCCTGCTGGGAGGCTTCGATGGCGTCGCGGACGCGGGCGATGTCGTCGCGGTGGACGCGGGCGAGGATCTCCTCCAGGCCGCGGGCGTCGCCGACCAGCAGCCGCCCCAGCGGCGAGGGGCCGAACAGCTCGCGCAGCGCCCCGGTGCGCAGGTCCAGGGTCCACAGCGCGGTGTCGGCGTTCTCGGTGCGCAGTTCGCTGATGACCCGGAGGGTCTCCTCCTCGCGCAGCGGTTCGCGGAACACCACCACGATGTTGCCGGCCTCGCCGCCGGGGCCGGGCTCGGGCAGCACGCGGGCCTCGGCGACGACGCGGTGGGTCGCGCCCGCGTAGTGGGCCGTGACCAGCGCGCGCCGGTGGGCCGGGTCGCCGTCGAGCGCGGCCCGGTGCAGCTCCCAGGCCGAGGCGGGGTCGTCGGCCGCGAGAACCTCCGGCCAGGGGCGGCCGAGCGCGTCCGCGTGCTCCACGCCGGTGAAGTCGGTGAACGCGCGGTTGGTCAGCATGACGCCGGCCGCGCGATCGGCGACGAGCATGGCCGCTGGAGCCGCGCCGAACGCGGCCGCGGCCCGGCGGCCCTCCCCACCCCCGGCAGAGCCGTGGTTGGAGCCGGTTGCACCGTTCACGAATAGATCATCCCTGTATCTTCACGAACGTCCTTTTCGCGCAGTCGCGCGTTCCTCCCTGGGACATCCGATTCGGCTTAGTCTAGCCAGACCACCGCCTGTCCGCGCAGGTGAAGCATGCCTCGATCACGACCCGCCGCACAGCCCCTCGACCACGCACTCCCGCGCCCCATTCGACCCGCGAGAATACGAAAAGCCACCTGAATACCAGGAATACCAGCGATTCACACGGTTCCCGGCGCGACATTCGGCAGAATCGTTACGCCAGCGTGACCGACACCGCACATCTGCGTAAAGCCCGCACCTAGCCTAAGCCAACCGCCCCGCACGGGACGCATTGCCGGGATCGCCGGAAAAGTCCGGACTAAAATTCAGTCATGCGTGAACCAATGATCAGCACGGGCCCGGCCCTCAGGAACGCGCTCATCGTCCGCAACTGGACCTGTCGACTCTGCACCTACAGCAATCCTGACAGCGAAGACATCTGCTGCCAACGCTGCGGCGCCGCGAAGAAGTAGTCCGCTCGCCGTTGCGCCGGACCCGCGTCGCAATCCGGGACCGGCTGCGCCCGCCGACGACCTGCGTGCAATGACCACCCAGCGGAGCGGCCCGGCCCGGGGCGGGGCCCCGCCCCGGGCCGGCGAATCGCCGACCGCTACCGGGTTCGTCGGCAGTGCTCCGCCGTTCACGGCGGAGGTGACGCCGACTCCCCCGTAGCGGGGCAGGAAAAGCCGGACCGCCCCCAGGCGGTCCGGCGCCTCGTCACCGCGGACGTTCCTGTTGCTCGATGTACCGGCCCAGCACGCTCAACGGGGCGCCGCCCACCCAACCGGCGAAGTAGGAGCCCGACCAGAGCCGCTTGGCCCGCCAGTAGTGCCGGGCAAGCCAACCGGGACAAGGCCCGGGTGAAGGTCGCCCGCGCCCACGCGAAGGCGGCCGACGCGCGCCGCGAGTTCCACCACCGGCTCTCCACGAAGCTGACCCGCGAGAACCAAGCGGTGGCCGTGGAAGACCTGGCGGTGAAAGGACTCGCGCGCACCAACCTGGCCGAGTCCGTCCACGACGCCGGGTGGTCGGCGTTCGTGCGCATGCTGGAGTACAAGGCCGCCCGGTACGGCCGCGCCTTCGTCAAGATCGACCGGTTCGAGCCCACCAGCCGGGTGTGTTCGGCCTGCGGCACCAAGGACGGACCCAAACCGCTGCACGTGCGCGAGTGGACGTGCAGCGGTTGCGGGGCCGTGCTGGACCGCGACGTCAACGCGGCACTCAATGTCGCCACGGCCGCCGGGCTGGCGGCATCAGCCTGTGGAGCGCAGGTAAGACCGGACCCCGGTCCGGCTCAGCGCAATGAAGCAGGAACCCACCGAAGTGGCCGACCGGCCGTCGTAGGAATCCCCGGGCTGTAGTCCGAGGAGCGGAAGTCAATTGTTGTCCGGAGGGGCGACCGTGCGGATGTGCACGTCCCGGAGCTGCTTGTCTGAAACGGGCGAAGGGGCCCCCATCATGAGGTCTTCTGCGTTCTGGGTAAGCGGGAAGGCGATGGTTTCGCGGATGTTCGGCTCGTCGGCGAGCAGCATCACGATGCGGTCGATGCCCGGCGCGATGCCACCGTGCGGCGGGGCGCCGAACTTCAGTGCTCGCAGCATGCCGCCGAATTTGCTCTCCACGTCGGCGGGGCTGTAGCCGGCGATGTCGAACGCCTTGTACATGATCTCCGGCGAGTGGTTACGGATAGCCCCCGATGACAGTTCGACGCCGTTGCAGACGATGTCGTACTGCCAGGCGAGGATGTCCAGCGGGTCCTTGCTCTCCAACGCCTCACGCCCGCCTTGCGGCATCGAGAACGGGTTGTGGCTGAACTCGATCCGACCCTCGTCGGAAAGCTCGTACATCGGGAAGTCGACGATCCAGCAGAAGCGGAAGGCGTCCTCCTCGAACAGACCGGACCGGTGCCCCGCCTCGACACGAACCGGCGCCATGATCCGGTTGATCTCCGCGTCGTCCTCGCCCGCACAGAAGAACAGGCCGCTTCCGCGTCCGGCACCGCACCGCTTCAGCAGGTCCTCGGAGATCTCCTCGACGAACTTGGCGACCGGGCCGCTCATGTTCCCGTCCTCGTCGATTTTCAGCCACGCGAGGCCCTGGGCTCCCGCTTCGACGGCGAACTCGCCCATACCGTCGAAGAACGACCGCGGCCGACCCGCCACGTCGGGGACTGCGAGCGCTCGAACCCGCTTGCCCGCGAAGGCGCGGAAACCCGTCTTCGCGAACAGGTCGGTGACATCGACCATCGTCAACGGGATCCGCAAGTCCGGCTTGTCGGTCGCATACCACTCCATCGCGTCGCGGTACGCGATGCGCGTGAACGGCGCGGTCACCTCCCGGTCGGGGCGGAACTCGGCGAAGACTTCCGACAGCACCTTCTCGATGACCTGGAAGACGTCTTCCTGCTCGACGAAGCTCATCTCCATGTCGAGCTGGTAGAACTCGCCCGGTGAACGGTCGGCGCGGCTGTCCTCGTCGCGGAAACAAGGGGCGATCTGGAAGTACCGGTCGAACCCGGAGACCATCAGGAGCTGCTTGAACTGCTGCGGCGCCTGCGGCAGAGCGAAGAACTCGCCGGGGTGCAGCCGCGAGGGAACGAGGAAGTCGCGAGCGCCCTCCGGGCTGGAACTCGTCAGGATCGGCGTCTGGAACTCCGAGAAGCCGACATCCGTCATCCGCCGCCGGATCGAGGAGATCACTTGGGACCTGAGCATCACGTTGCGGTGCATGCGCTCCCGGCGCAGGTCCAGGAAGCGGTAGGCCAGCCGCCGCTCCTCGGAGGTGTTCTCCTCCGTCGCCACCTGCAACGGAAGTTCCTCGCTCGTCCCGAGGACCTCGAACTCCTCGACCTCGATCTCGATCTCGCCGGTGCCGAGGTTGGGGTTCACGTTCTCCGCGCTACGCCGGACGACCGACCCGTCGACTCGGATGACAGTCTCCTTGGGAACCCGGCTCAGCCGCTCGAAGACGGGCGACTCCGGATGTCCCACAAGCTGGACGATCCCATAGTGATCGCGGAGATCGACGAAAAGGAGACCGCCGAGATCACGCCGGATATGCACCCAGCCGGAGAGACGCACTCTCTCACCGGCGTCGGCGCTCGTGAGCTGTCCGCAAGTATGGGTCCTGAAAGGATGCATGAGGTTACCAAGTCCACTTGTATTGCACGGCTGAACGGCTGATCCGGGGAACTGGCGGGCCGTGGCGCGATCCGGTCGGTACGAGCCCGTAAGACCCTGGAAATCCTACCGTCACCCCTGCTGATCAGCTGTCGTGCGTACATCGCGACTGCGCAGCACGGGCGTCGACGTATCAGCGCCCCGGGATATCGCCGAGGAACGGGTTGGTCGCGCGTTCCCGGGCGATGGTGGTGCGGGGGCCGTGGCCGGGCAGGACGGCGGTGTCGTCGGGCCAGTCGCGGCAGATGCGCTCCAGGCTGCGCATGATCTCGGCGTGGTCTCCGCCGGGGAAGTCGGTGCGTCCGATCGAGCCGGCGAAGAGCAGGTCGCCGGTGAACAGCACCGCCTCGCCGTCGTCGGCGCCGGGCGCCAGGGCGTAGCAGACCGAACCGGGCGTGTGGCCGGGCACATGCTCGACGGAGAACCGCAGACCGGCCACCTCCAGGGCCTCGCCGCCGGCGAGCTCCCGCAGGTCGTCGGGCTCCTCCAGGGCCGCCTGGCCCAGCAGGGCCGACAGCTGGGCCGCCAGGCCGGGGTCCAGACCCTTGGCGGGGTCGCTGAGCAGCGGGCGGTCGGCGCCGTGCACGTAGACCGGGACGCCGTGGGCGCGGGCGACCTCGGTCGCCGACCAGACGTGGTCGAAGTGGCCGTGGGTCAGCAGCACCGCGGCCGGAACCAGCCCTTCCTCGGCGACGCGGCTCGCGATCTCCGCGGCGGCGTCCTGTCCGGGGTCGACGATCACACACTCCGCCCGGTGCTCCGCGGCCGCGGCGACGGTGACTATGTAGCAGTTCGCGGCGAGCGGCCCTGCGGGAAAAGCGGAGATGGACACGGTTCGCGCTGACTTCCTCTCGGTGATCGGCCACGGGCTCGAACAGGGCGGTCGCCGGCAGCGCCCGCACTTACGAGCCTACCGAGGTGCACAGGCCGCGGCGACCGGGATTCCGGGCCTTCATCGGGCACGTCGTGCCGACACATCACCATTCGATCACCGCAATACGCGCGGCTCTTTGCCAAACGCCCCGTCAGTGTCATATTGGTCGCGTCGCACCGTCCGGTGTGTCCGGGCGGCATGCCTCGATGCGGCGATCGGCCGCTGATGTGCGACGACGCCGACAGGAGGCGGACGGTATCCGGTGAGGTGTGCGGATATCGTGCATAGTCACGGCGGTTCACACCGGTTCCGCGGAGCGGCCGCCGGACCACCCGGACCTGGCCGCAGCGCCAGGCTCATGATTGCTGGAGGACACGGTGACCACGGACCCCTGGGGCCGCGTTGACGACGACGGCACGGTCTACGTGCGCACGAGCGAGGGCGAGCGCGTCGTCGGATCGTGGCAGGCGGGCGCGCCCGAGGAGGCCCTCGCGTTCTTCCGCCGCAAGTACGACGCCCTGGTGACCGAGGTCGAGCTGCTGGAGAAGCGGCTGCGCACCACCGACCTGTCGGCCTCGCAGGCGCTGTCGAGCGTGGAGAAGCTGCGCACCGCGGTGCACGAGGCCAACGCCGTCGGCGACCTGGACGCTCTGGCGCGGCGGCTGGACTCCCTCACCGAGCAGGCCGAGGAGCGCCGGGTAGAGCAGAAGCAGGCCCAGGAGCAGGCGCGCACCGAGGCCCGCGAGGTCAAAGAGCGCATCGTCGCCGAGGCCGAGCGGGTCGCCGCCGAGACGACGCACTGGAAGTCGGGCGGCGAGCGGATGCGCCAGCTGATCGACGAGTGGAAGGCGGCGCCGCGCACCGACCGGCCCACCGAGCAGGCGCTGTGGAAGCGGATGTCGGCGGCGCGCAACTCCTTCTCCAAGCGCCGCAAAGCCTACTTCGCCGGCCTGGACCAGCAGCGCGAGCAGGTGCGCCAGGAGAAGGAAGGCATCGTCACCGAGGCCGAGTCGCTGGCCGACTCCACCGACTGGGGCCCCACCGCCGGGCGCTACCGCGACCTGATGCAGCGGTGGAAGGCCAGCGGCCGCGCCGACCGCGCCAGCGAGGACCAGCTCTGGTCGCGCTTCAAGGCGGCGCAGGACCGGTTCTTCCAGGCGCGCAACGCCGCCTTCGCCGAGCGCGACGCCGAACTGCGGGTCAACGCCGAGGCCAAGGAGCGCATCCTGGAGGACGCCCGCAAGGAGCTGGCCGACATCGCCGACCCGCGCCAGGCTCGCGCGCGGCTGCGCGATTTCCAGGATGCTTGGGAGGACGCCGGCCCGCTGCCGCGCGACGAGCGCGACCGGTTGGAAGGCGCGTTCCGCAAGCTTGAGGACGGCATCCGCCGGGCCGAGGACCACGAATGGCAGCGCACCAACCCGGAGGGGCGGGCCCGCGCCGAGGCCACGGCCACCAGGCTGCGCGACTCGATCGCCCAGCTCGAAAGCGACCTGGAGCACGCCAAGGCGCGCGGCAACGAGCGCAGGGTCCGCGAGATCGAGGAGGCGCTGACCGCGCGGCGCTCCTGGCTGGACGAGGCGGAGAAGGCGCTCGACGAGATGAGCTGACCCGGCGCGCCTTCGAATCCGAGCCGCCGGCCGGCGGCTCGGACCGTCGGAGCATCCGCTGGTTCGGCGGGGGTGCCCGGATCCGCCCGGGGCAGCTCCGCCGAACCATGCGCGGCCCCGCCGCCACGGAAGATCGCGATAATCGGGCCGCCTGCGCGCAGCCGCTCCGCACGGACTACCGTCGACCGGTCTCAGCCGATCTTGGCCACCGTGAGGACCACCGCGCAGTCCTCCAGCGCCTCCAGGGAGTGAGCCTTGGGCGGCACCACCAGCAGGTCGTTGGTGCGGCCCTCCCACCTGTCCTCGTCGGCGTCGAGCCGCACGCGGCCGCGCAGCACCAGCACGGTCGCCTCGCCGGGGTTGGGGTGCTCGGAGAGGGAGTTGCCCCGGGTCAGGGCGATCAGCGTCTGGCGGAGGGTGTGCTCGTGGCCTCCGTAGAAGGTCTCGGAGCTGCGGCCGGCCGAGGCGGCCGCCGCCGTCTCCATGTGCTTGCGTGCCAGAGCGTCCAGCGAGAACTTGTTCATGCCTGCAGTCTGACCATTCGGCCGCGCCTCACACACGAGAAACGCCGCGCGGTCCGCGTCGGCGTGCGGCGCCTCAGTTCTTCATCCGGTAGACGTCGTACACGCCGTCGACGCCGCGGACCGCCTTGAGAACGTGGCCGAGGTGGGTGGGGTCGGCCATCTCGAAGGTGAACCTGCTCAGCGCGACGCGGTCGCGGCTGGTCTGCACGGTGGCCGAGAGGATGTTGACGTGCTGGTCGGAGAGCACGCGGGTGATGTCGGACAGCAGCCGCGACCGGTCCAGCGCCTCGACCTGCAGCGCCACCAGGAACATGGAGTCCTCGGTGGGCTGCCACTCCACGTCCACCATTCGCTCTTTGTCCAGCGCGCGGGTGTTGACGCAGTCGCTGCGGTGCACCGAGACGCCGTTGCCCCGGGTGACGAAGCCGACGATGTCGTCGCCGGGGACGGGCGTACAGCACTTCGACAGCCGCACCCACACATCGGGGTCGCCCTCGACCACCACGCCGGGGTTGCCCGCCGGGCGCGGCCGGGGCCGGGCGCGGGTGGGCAGCGAGGACTCGGCGATGTCCTCCTCGGCGCTCTCGATGCCGCCCAGAGAGTCGACGAGCTTCTGCACCACGTTCTGCGGACCGATGCGGCCCTCGCCCACCGCGGCGTAGAGCGCGTCGACGTCGCCGTAGCGCAGGTCGCGCGCCAGCGCGATCAGCGCCTCGCCGCTGAACAGGCGCTTTATCGGCAGTTCCTGCTTGCGCATGACGCGCGCGATGGCGTCCTTGCCCTGCTCGATGGCCTGCTCGCGGCGCTCCTTGGTGAACCACTGGCGGATCTTGTTGCGGGCGCGGGCGCTCTTGACGAACTGCAGCCAGTCGCGGCTCGGCCCGGCATCGGCGGCCTTGGAGGTGAGGATCTCGACGGTCTCGCCGTTGTGCAGCTCGCTCTCCAGCGACACGAGCCGGCCGTTGACCCGGCCGCCCACGGTGCGGTGGCCCACCTCGGTGTGCACGGCGTAGGCGAAGTCGACGGGGGTCGCCCCCTGCGGCAGCGCGATGGCGTCGCCCTGGGGGGTGAAGACGAAGACCTCCTGCACCGACAGGTCGAAGCGCAGCGCCTCCAGGAACTCGCCGGGGTCCTTGGTCTCCTGCTGCCAGTCGATGAGCTGGCGCAGCCACGCCATGTCGGCGGTGCCCTTGGACTTGCCGCCCTCCTTCGCGGCGGCCCGCTCCTCCTTGTACTTCCAGTGCGCGGCGATCCCGTACTCGGCCCGGCGGTGCATGGCCCGGGTGCGGATCTGCAGCTCCACGGGGTTGCCGGAGGGGCCGATCACGGTCGTGTGCAGCGACTGGTACATGTTGAACTTGGGCATCGCGATGTAGTCCTTGAACCGTCCGGGGACGGGATTCCACCGCGCGTGGATCGTGCCCAGGGCCGCGTAGCAGTCGCGGACGCTGTCGACGAGCACCCGCACCGCGACGAGGTCGTAGATCTCGTCGAAGCCGCAGTTGCGGGCGATCATCTTCTGATAGATCGAGTAGTAGTGCTTGGGTCGGCCACGCACCGTGGCCTTGAGCTTGGCCTCGCGCAGGTCGGCCGAGACCGCCTCGATGACGTCCTGCAGGTAGACGTCGCGCCGGGGCGCGCGCTCGGAGACCAGGCGGGCGATCTCGTCGAACCGCTTGGGGTAGAGCGTGGCGAACGCGAGGTCCTCCAGCTCCCACTTGATGGTGTTCATGCCGAGCCGGTGCGCGAGCGGCGCGAAGATCTCCAGGGTTTCGCGGGCCTTCTTCTCGCGCTTGTTCTGGGGCAGATAGCGCAGCGTGCGCATGTTGTGCAGCCGGTCGCACAGCTTGATGACCAGGACCTTGATGTCCCGGGACATGGCGACGACCATCTTGCGCACGGTCTCGGCCTGGGTGGCCTCGCCGTACTTGACCTTGTCCAGCTTGGTGACGCCGTCGACGAGTTCGGCGATCTCGTCGCCGAACTCCTCGCGCAACCGGTCGAGGGTGTAGCTGGTGTCCTCGACGGTGTCGTGCAGCAGCGCCGCGGCCAGGGTGGGCTCCTGCATGCCCAGCTCGGCCAGGATGGTGGCCACGGCGAGGGGGTGGGTGATGTAGGGGTCCCCGCTCTTGCGCTTCTGGTCGCGGTGGTGGTGGGCCGCGACCTCGTAGGCGCGCTCGATGAGCCGGACGTCGACCTTGGGATGGGTCGCCCGGACGGTCTTGATCAGTGGTTCGAGGACCGGGTTCATGGATACCCCCCGCTGGGCACCGAGGCGTGCGAGTCTGCGGCGGACCCGCACGCTGGACGACGGGCTGGACCGGGGCGGGGAGGCGCTGGGGCGGTCGGCGCCGGAGTCCGCACCCGCTTCGGAGGGGGCTCCGGGTTTACTCGGGTCGTCGGCTTGTGCGGCGGGCGGCGCGGGCGTATGCGCGCCGCCGGAAGGCTCCTGCCCGCTCGGGGAGGACCCGCGCAGAGCGGAGGCGGAGGCCGCCTCGGCCGATACCGCGTCACCTGCCATGGACATCCCTCCCGCGGCTCCCCCGGGGACCGGGCCCGTTCCCCGTGTGCGGGAAGGGTGCCGCGCCGCGACGGTGGTCTCCGTCGCGGGGCCCTCCGGGTCGACGTCTGCGTCGTAAACGTCAGGTGTCACCTGTACCAACGCGTCGCCGCAGCTCCGTTATGCCCGCGAGTCTACTTCCGCTTGGGGGCGGTCTTCGCATGTCAGGGCGCAGGGAGAGGGTCCAGGGCGAGGGCCCGGACACCGGCTCTCTAGAGCACGGCCAGCGCGTGCGGCTCCACGTCGGTCAGCTTCCGCCGGCCCTGGAGGAAGCCGAGTTCCACGAGGACCGAGAATCCCAAGACCGTACCACCCGCCTTGTCCACCAGTTCCACCGCGGCCCGTGCAGTACCGCCGGTGGCGAGGACGTCGTCGACGATGAGGACGCGGCTGCCGGGACTGACGGCGTCGGCGTGCATCTCGACCGTCGCGGAGCCGTATTCCAGATCATAGGAGGCGCGGTGGGTCTCGCGCGGCAGTTTCCCGGCTTTGCGCACGGGGACGAACCCGGCGCCGAGCTCCAGCGCGACGGGAGCGCCGAGGATGAACCCGCGGGCCTCCAGGCCGAGGACGGCGTCGACGGCGCCCTTCTCGTAGCGGCCGGCGATCTCGTCGACCACGGCCCGCAACGAGGCGGGCTCGGCCAGCAGCGGAGTGATGTCCTTGAAGACCACCCCCTCTTCGGGGAAGTCGGGGACATCGCGCAGGCCGGCCTTGATCAGGCCGCTCAGGTCAGCGGACATGGTGGAGGGGTCCTCGTCTTCGTCGCGGGCTCGGGGAAGGATCGGGCAGCCGGGCCGGGCAGGTGCTCGGCCCGCCGACCGGCGTCCGCGGGCGCGCGGAGGCGGCGCGGGACATGCGACCGCGGCGGACCCGCATCGGGCCCGTCTCGCCGGTGTCCGGCCCCTGCCCGGGGCAAGCCCCTACTTGGAGCCGTCGTCCTTGTCGTCCTTGCCGGGGAAGTCGGGGCGGTCCTCCACCGGGGTGTCGTCCTTCATGCTGTCGGGCCGCTGGATGTCGCCGACGCCCGCCTTGAGCATCCGGATGCGCGTTCCCGGGGAGATCTCCAGCTCGACCTCGCTGTCGCGCACCTCCACGACGGTGGCGTAGAAGCCCGCCTTGGTGAGCACCTCGACACCCGGCTGCAGTTCGCTCTGCATCCGGGTCTCCTGCTGCTTGCGCTTCTGCTGCGGGCGCAGGATCAGCAGCCAGAAGACCAGCGCGATGAGCACGAACGGCAGGAGCATCCCGAGGAGCCCACCGGATCCTTGGGCGCCCTCGGCCAAAATAGTCTGGGCCAGCACGGGGTGTCCTTCCATAGATTGTTCCGACCTTCGCGGCCGCGCCGGAACCTGTGGCGGGCCGTGTTCGCGGCACCTGCCGCCGCAGGTCAACGCGCGAACGGGGGCGCGTGTTCCGCCCGAACGCGATCCGGCCTGCATCGTTGCCGTTTCGCAAGGTCCGGCCTCCAGTTTACCTACCGGGTACCGGAAAGCGGCCGCACGCCGACGGCGGTGTCGCCGCCGGTAGGAGCGCATCCCGTGCGGCTTTCGGCGGCTCGCCGGAGGTTCAAGGCGTCTTGCCGGCGCCCCCGGCCCCGGCCGTGCCGGTGGCGGCGCTGTCCGCGGCCGCGGCCGCGCCGAAGGCGGCGTCGGGCGGCGGGGCCAGACCCAGGTGGGCCCAGGCGTCGGGGGTGGCGACGCGCCCGCGCGGCGTGCGGGCGACGAGCCCCGAGCGCACCAGGAACGGCTCGGCGACCACCTCGACGGTCTCGGGTTCCTCCCCCACCGCTACGGCAAGGGTCGACAACCCCACCGGGCCCCCGCGGAACTTGCCGCACAGCGCCTCCAGCACCCCGCGGTCCAGCCGGTCCAGCCCGTGGCCGTCCACCTCGAACAGCGTCAGCGCCGACCGGGCGGTCTCGCGGGTGAGGCGTCCGTCGCCGTGCACCTCGGCGTAGTCGCGCACCCGCCGCAGCAGCCGGTTGGCGATGCGCGGGGTACCGCGGGAGCGGCCGGCGATCTCGGCGGCTGCGTTGGCGTCGACCTCCACCCCCAGCAGACCGGCGGATCTGTGCAGGATCAGCTCCAAATCGGCGGCGGCGTAGAAGTCCATGTGGCCGGTGAAGCCGAAGCGGTCGCGCAGCGGAGCCTGCAGCAGCCCCGCCCGGGTGGTGGCGCCGACCATGGTGAACGGCGCGATGTCCAACGGGACCGCGGTGGCGCCCGGACCCTTGCCGACCATCACATCGACCCGGAAGTCCTCCATGGCGACGTAGAGCATCTCCTCGGCGGGCCGCGCCATCCGGTGGATCTCGTCCAGGAACAGCACCTCGCCCTCCTGCAGGGTCGACAGCACCGCCGCGAGGTCGCCGGAGCGCTCGATGGCCGGGCCGGAGCTGATGCGCAGCGGCGCACCCAACTCGGCCGCGATGATCATGGCCAGGGTGGTCTTGCCCAGGCCGGGACCGCCCGACAGCAGCACGTGGTCGGGCGCCCGGCCGCGCCGCTGGGCGCCGCGCAGCACCAGCGACAACTGCTCGCGGACCCGCTCTTGGCCGACGAAGTCCTCCAGGCGCCGCGGGCGCAGGGCACCTTCGAGGGCACGTTCGTCCAGGTCGGCCTCAGCGGAGACGGCGTCTCGCTCGTAGTCGCTCATGGTCCTATGCTCCTACGCGCTACGCCCTGCTCAGCCTGCGCAGGGCGCTGCGCAGCAGCAGGGACACGTCGGGGGCCTCGGCCGCTTCGGGGGCGACGGCGTCGGCGGCGGCCTCGGCGTCCTTGGTCGACCAGCCCAGGTTGACCAGGCCCGACACCACCTGGGGGCGCCACGGCGCATCCTGGCCGGGGGTCGGGTACTCGGCGACGGCCGGGTCGGCGGCCGGGGGCGGGCCGAGCTTGTCGCGCAGCTCCAGGGCGATGCGCTGGGCGCCTTTGGGTCCGATGCCGGGGACGCGGGTCAGTGCGGCGGTGTCCTCGGCGGCGACGGCCGCGCGCAGCGCATCGGGGGTGTGCACCGCCAGCATGCCCAGCGCCAGCCGGGGGCCGACCCCGCCGGCCTGCTGCAGGCGTTCGAACACGTCGCGCTCGTCGTCGTCGGCGAACCCGTACAGCGTCAGCGATTCCTCGCGCACGACCAGCGAGGTGGAGACCGTGGCCTGCTCCCCCACGCGGAGCCCGGCGAGGGTGGCCGGGGTGCACTGGAGGGTCATGCCGACGCCGCCCACCTCGATCACGGCGGTGCCGCCGGTGCGGGCGGCCACCCGGCCGCTGAGGAACGCGATCACCTCGGGGTCACCTTCCGTGGGGGTCGGGGGTCCGGCGGGCCTGGCGCGCCAGCTCGACCTTGCGGGCGAAGTCCTGCTGGGCCTGGGCGACGCGGGCCTGGGCCCCGCCGCGCCAGATGTGGCAGATGGCCAGGGCGACGGCGTCGGCGGCGTCGGCGGGCTTGGGCGGGGCGTCCAGCCGCAGCAGCCGGGCGACCATGGCCTGCACCTGCGCCTTGTCGGCGCGGCCGCTGCCGGTGATGGCGGCCTTGGCCTCGCTGGGGGTGTGCAGCGCCACGGGCAGCCCGCGCCGCGCCGCGCAGGCGATGGCCACAGCGCCGGCCTGGGCGGTGCCCATGACGGTGCTGACGTTGTGCTGGGCGAAGACCCGCTCGACGGCCACGGCCTCGGGGGCGTGGTCGTCGAGCCAGCTCTCGACACCGCGCTCGATGCCCAGCAGCCGCTCGGCGAGGTCGCTGCCGGGGGCGGTGCGCACCACCCCCGATGCGGCCAGCGACAGCGGGCGCCCGACGGAGCCGTCGACGACTCCCAGGCCGCACCGGGTGAGCCCCGGATCGACTCCCATGACTCGCACGCCGCTTTTCACCTCACCTCGAACGCCCGTTCGCAGGCTCCGAGCCTACCGGGAAGCACCGACACTCCTCTCGCCCGCCTCCGGCGCGTTGGCGGTCACATGCCGTTGCGGGAGCGGATCGCGGTGAGGTCCTCGCTGATGCGGAACAGCACGATCAGCACTTCCAGACCCACCCGGGTGAGCAGCACGGCGACTGCGCCGCCGACCAGGGAGGCCAGCAGGGTGAGCAGGCCGGTCAGCGGGCTGAACCCCATGGCGCCGAAGGCCGTGACGACACCGCTGAGGGTGAAGATGGCGATCAGCACCAGCCAGAGGATGAACAGGACCTTGATGATCCGGGTGGTGACGAAGCTGCGGAAACGGAAGTCGAACAGCGTGGCGAAGAAGCCCGGGGCGGGGGGCGGCGCGGCGGGTCCGGGTGCGCCGCCGTAGGGCTGCTGGGGCGGTTGCTGCGGCGGCTGCTGGGGCCCGGTGTAGCCGGGGGCGGGCTGCGGGCCCGGCTGCCCGGGCCCGGGCTGGGAGCCCGGATAGCCCGAGGGACCGCTGTAGCCGGGCTGTTCGGGCTGGTCGGAGCGGCCGTGCTCGTAGGGGTTCTCGCCGGGGGGATTCATGGACGTCCTTCCTGAACGCAAGCGCGGGTGCAGACTGCTCGGCGAGTGGCAACACTACCGCGCACCCGCGCTGCGCGGCGCTGGAGAAGTCGGCGCCGCGCATGCCCGGCACCCGGCGCAGCCGCGGGCCACCGGGCGCAAACGCCGCACGCCCCGCGTCCGGAATCCGGCGGCGGGGCGTGCGGCGATGGTGGGCGCGGATTCGCGCGGTTGTCAGCCGATGTTGGCCATGACGTTCTCGGGGATGTCGGCGTTGGTGTAGACGTTCTGCACGTCGTCGGAGTCCTCCAGGACGTCGACGATGCGCATGACCTTCTTGGCGTCGTCCTCGGCCAGCGAGACCTCGACGCTGGGCAGGAAGGAGGTGTCGGCCGACTCGTAGTCGATGCCGGCCTCCTGCAACGCGGTGCGCACCTCGACCAGGTCGTTGGGCTCGCTGATGACCTCGAAGGACTCGCCCAGGTCGCTGACCCCTTCGCCGCCGGCCTCGACCACCGCCAGCGTGATGTCGTCCTCGCTGGTGCCCTCCTTGGGCACGATCACCACGCCCTTGCGGCTGAACAGGTACGACACCGAGCCGGCGTCGGCCATCGAGCCGCCGCCCCGGGTGACCGCGGTGCGGACCTCCGAGGTCGCGCGGTTGCGGTTGTCGGTGAGGCACTCGACGAGCAGCGCGACGCCTCCGGGCGCGTAGCCCTCGTACCAGACGGTCTGCCAGTCGGCGCCGCCGGCCTCCTCGCCCGAACCGCGCTTGCGGGCGCGTTCGATGTTGTCGAGCGGGACCGAGCTCTTCTTCGCCTTCTGGATGGCGTCGAAGAGGGTGGGGTTGCCCTCGGGGTCCCCGCCGCCCGTGCGCGCAGCCACCTCGACGTTCTTGACCAGCTTGGCGAAGAGCTTGCCCCGCTTGGCGTCGATGGCGGCTTTCTTGTGTTTGGTGGTGGCCCACTTGGAGTGGCCGCTCATGCCTGTCCTTTCACCATGTCGACGAAGAGCCGGTGTATCCGCGGGTCACCGGTGAGTTCGGGATGGAAGGAGGTGGCCAGCAGGCCGCCTTGCCGTACCGCGACGATCCTACCGGCACGCTCGCCGCCGGCGATCTGGCCGAGCACGCGCACTCCCCCGCCGACCGACTCGACCCACGGGGCGCGGATGAAGACGGCGTCGAAGGGTTCGCCGTCGAGGCCGTCCATGTCGATCCGGCCCTCGAAGGACTCGGTCTGCCGGCCGAAGGCGTTGCGCCGCACCGTCACGTCGAGCCCGCCGAGGGTCTCCTGGTCGGCGGAGCCCTCGACGATGCGGTCGGCGAGCAGGATCATGCCGGCACAGGTGCCGTAGGCGGGCATGCCCTCGCCGATGTGCTTGCGCAGCGGCTCGACCAGCTCGTAGCGCGCGGCGAGCTTGGACATCGTGGTGGACTCCCCGCCGGGCAGGATCAGCCCGTCGACCCGGTCGAGGTCCTCGGGACGCAGCACCGGGACGGCCGGCACGCCCAGGCCGCCGAGAACGCGCAGGTGCTCGGCGGTGTCGCCCTGCAGGGCGAGTACGCCCACGGTGGGTGCAGCGGTCACGGTCTCCCTCGCTTCGGTGCTCGTGTCCTTCGGTGCGTCGGCGGGGCCGGCGGGGCCGACGCACCCCGGGTCCGGCGCGGATCCGCTCCGCGCCGGTGCCGCGGGGCTCGGCTACCAGCCGCGTCCGGCGTAGCGCTCGGACTCCTCCAGGTCGTCGAGGTTGATGCCGACCATGGCGTTGCCAAGGCCGCGCGAGACCTTCGCGACGACCTCGGGGTCGCGGTAGTGCAGGGTGGCCTGCACGATGGCGTCGGCGCGCTTGGCGGGGTCGCCGGACTTGAAGATGCCCGACCCGACGAAGACGCTCTCGGCGCCGAGCTGGCGCATCAGCGCGGCGTCGGCCGGGGTGGCCACGCCGCCGGCGGAGAACAGCGGGACCGGCAGCTTGCCCAGGCGGGCGACCTCCTTGACGACCTCGTAGGGGGCCTGCATCTCCTTGGCGGCGCCGAAGAGCTCGGGCTCGTCGAGGGTGCCCAGCCGACTGATCTCGCGGCGGATGGCGCGCATGTGGCGGGTGGCCTCGACGACGTTGCCGGTGCCCGCCTCGCCCTTGGAGCGGATCATGGCCGCGCCCTCGGCGATGCGGCGCAGGGCCTCGCCGATGCTGGTGGCGCCGCAGACGAACGGGACCGTGAAGGCCCACTTGTCGATGTGGTACGCCTCGTCGGCGGGAGTGAGCACCTCGGACTCGTCGATGAAGTCGACGCCGAGGGACTCCAGCACCTGCGCCTCGACGAAGTGTCCGATGCGGGCCTTGGCCATGACCGGGATGGAGACGGCCTCGATGATGCCGTCGATCATGTCGGGATCGGACATGCGGGCGACACCGCCGTTGCTGCGGATGTCGGCGGGCACCCGCTCCAGGGCCATGACCGCCACGGCTCCGGAGTCCTCGGCGATCTTGGCCTGCTCGGGGGTGACCACGTCCATGATCACGCCGTTCTTGAGCTGCTCCGCCATCCCGCGCTTGACGCGGGTGGTGCCGACGGCGCTGCCGGCCGGGTTGTCAACGGTGCTGGTCACGGTGGTGCTACTCCAAAAGTTCGGGGCGGACCGGGATGTGTGCACCCGGTGCGCAGACTGGTCAACATGGCACGTCGGCGGCGTAGGGCCGGTGCTGTCCCGGCTTCCATGGTAGTTCACCGGTTCGTCGGTCTCTGTGTCGATAACACCGCAGCCGCGGCCGCTGTTCCAGCGGCGGGCCCGCCGCGCCGCAGGTCGGCGGGCGCACTCCGCCCGGCGCGGCCGGGCCCGCGGCATCACAGCGGGGCGGCGGCCGGGGGCTCGTCGTCCATGTCGAAGAACTCGGGCACGGGGGCGCTGCCGGCCAGGCGCAGCAGGCGCACCAGGCGGCGGGAGCGGGCCTCGCGGATCCCGGCCACGGCGTCGTTGTAGAAGCGCCGCGCCAGCATGACCCGTTTCGCGGCGGCCTCGACCGCGGAGAAGACGTCCTCGTTCGCGCCGTCGGCGCGGGTCAGCTCCTCGGCGAAGCCGGGCTCGTCCACCACCGCGCGCAGTGCGCGCGACAGGTTGCTCTCGGCCAGCTCGCGGGCGCCCCGGCCCTCGCCGTGCGCGCGGCGCGCCTGGGCCGCGGCCTCGCCCAGCAGCACCGCCGAGGCCGGTTCCAGAGCAGGGGATGCCGCCAGTTCCAGCACGACCGCGCCGCGCCGCAGCAGGGCGGCGTCGAGCGCGGCGTGCGCGGTCTCGACCCTTGTGTGCAGCCGGTCCAGCCGCCCGGCCCGCCAGGACACGTAGGCCGACAGCAGCACGAGCGCGGCGACCACCAGGGCCACTGCGGAGATCCAATCGGGCATGGGCGGCTACACGCCTTCCCGGCGGCCGGCGGTCACCGGCGACTGACCGACGCCCGACGGAAGCACGGTCTCGTAGACACGGACGACGTCGGCGGCCACCGTGTGCCAGTCGTAGGTGCGCACGGCCTCCCGCGCGGCGCGGGAGAGCACGCTGCGGCGGTCGGGGGCGTCGAGCAGCTCGGCGCCCGCGCGTGCGAGGTCGGCGGGGTCGCCGGTGGCGAACAGCCGGCCCGCGCCGCCGTCGCGCAATACGTGCGCGAAGGCGGGGATGTCGCTGGCCAGGATCGCCGCGCCCGCCGACATCGCCTCGGCGAGCACGATCCCGAAGCTCTCCCCGCCCAGATTGGGTGCGCAGAACACGTCGACCGAGTGGTAGGCGCGTACCTTGTCCACGTCGTCGACCCGCCCGAGGACCTCCACCCGCTCGCGCAGCTCGGGGGCGACGCGGCGGCGCACCTCGTCGCCGTCGCCGGGTCCGGCGATCAGCAGCCGCAGGCCGGGGCGGTCGCGGCCCAGCGTGTCGAAGGCGTCCAGCAGCACGCCCAAGCCCTTGCGCGGCTCGTCGAGCCGCCCCAGAAAGCCGATGGCACCGCCCTCGCCGGGCCAGCCCTCCAGCGGGCGCGCCTCGGCGAAGCGGTCGACGGCCACCCCGTTGGGGATGAGTACCGCGTCGCCGCCCAGGTGCTCAACGAGTGTCTTGCGTGCGGCGTCGGAGACCGCGATACGGCCGTTGATCTTCTCCAGGGCGGTTTGCAGCACCCCGGCCGAGACCGCGAGGGCCCGCGAGCGCGGGTTGGAGGCGTGGAAGGTCGCCACGATCGGCCCTTCGGCCGCCCAGCACGCCAGCAGGGACAGGCTGGGTGCCGCGGGCTCGTGGACGTGCAGCACGTCGAAGGAGCCGTCGCGGATCCAGCGGCGCACCCGCCCCGCGGCGCGGAACCCGAAGGACAGCCGGGCCACCGACCCGTTGTAGGGCACGGGGACGGCTCGCCCGGCCGATACGAGGTAGGACGGCAGTTCGGTCTCGGAGTCGCACGGCGCCAGCACCGACACCTCGTGTCCGAGCTGCAGCAGCGCCTCCGCGAGGTCGCCGACGTGCTGCTGGACGCCGCCGGGGACCTCCCAGGTGTAGGGGCAGACCAGACCGACCCTCATGACCTCGTTCGCCTCCGACTCGTGCTGCGGCCGCGCCGAGGAGCCGGAGCCGCCGGCACGGCGGGGGTCTCCTTGACGCTACCCGCGGAACCGCTGCCATCACGGGGATCCAGGTCGGCGGTGAAGACCCGCTGCAGCATGTGCCAGTCCTGCGGGTGCGCGGCGACGGCCGCCTCGAACGTGCGGGCCGTCTCCTGGGTCATGGCGCGCACGCGCTCGCCCCGGTCGGCGGCGGCCGGTACCGGGACCTTCTCGTGCACGTGGATCCGCATCCGGTCGCCCTCGTACCACAACGACACCGGCAGCAGGGCGGCGCCGGTGCGCTCGGCCAGGGCGGCGGGACCGGCGGGCATCCGCGCGGGTTCACCGAAGAAGAGGACCTCCACCCCGCCCGCGGAAAGGTCCCGGTCGGCGAGCAGGCAGACCAAGCGCCCCTGCCGCAGCCGGCGGGCGAGGACTCCGGCGCTGTGCTGCGGTCCGCCGGTCAGCGGCAGCACCTCCATGCCCAGCCGCTCGCGGAACGCCACGAAGCGCTCGAACAGCGGCTCGGGGCGGAGCCGCTCGGCGACGGTGGTCAGCGGGATGCCGTACCGGGTGATCCACGCCCCGGCCAGGTCCCAGTTGCCCATGTGCGGCAGCGCGGCGACCACCCCGCGCCCCTCGGCGAGCGCGCGGTCGATCCGCTCGATACCGGTGCGGTCGACCCGCGCCTCGATCTGGTCGGCACTCAGGGCATCGAGCCGGAACATCTCGTAGAAGTAGCGGAGGTAGGAGCGCATACCGGCCCGGGAGAGCGCGCGGATGCGGGCGTCGTCGGCCCCGGGGTCGACCGCGGCGCCGGTACGGGCTACACGGCGCAGGTTGGCCTCCAGCCGCCGAACCCCGGGGCCGCGGCGGCGCCAGGCGACGTCGGCGATCGCGCGGAACACGGCCCGTCCGAAGCGCTCGGGCACCCGCCGCAGCAGTGCCCATCCGAGTGTGTACAGCGCCGTCGTCGCATGCTCGCCCATCGCGTCCTCCTAGACCGCGCCGCTGTCGTCGGCGGTGCGGCGGGGGCTGGTGAGCCGGTTGCGGGTCTCGATGAGCCGCTGCACGATGGTGATGCCGCTGATGAGGGCCAGGACACCCAGCCCCGCGGGCAGTATGTAGGGCACCCCAAGCCCGCCGAGGCCCACGGCCACCAGCACGATCACCAGCCGTTCGGACCGCTCGGCGATGCCGACGTCGCAGTTGGCGCCGAGTCCTTCGGCGCGTGCTTTGATGTAGGACACCCCGAACCCGCTGACCAGGCAGAACAGGGTGAGGTAGCCGAGAGCGGGGTTTTCGCCGCCGCCGAAGGACCACAGCACCAGACCGCTGAGGATCGCGGCGTCGGAGAGCCGGTCCAGGGTGGAGTCGAGGAAGGCGCCCCACTTGGTGGTACTGCCGGAGGCGCGGGCGACGGCGCCGTCGAGCATGTCCAGCAGCACGAAGACGGTGACGGCGACCGAGCCGGTGAAGAGCTCGCCGCGCGGGTAGAAGACGAGCGCACTGGCGACGACGCCGAGGGCGCCGGTGAGGGTGACCATGGTCGGCGTGACGCCGAGCCTGGCCAGCAGCCGACCGAGCGGTAGCAGCAGTCGGCCGAACAGGGGACGCAGATATCTGAGCATGATCCTCAAGATCGTATGGCCGGGGCGGCGTGGGCGGGCGGTCCGCCCACCCGTCGCCCATCCTCAACGGAGACGGTCGCGCGTCATGGCTCGTCCCTCGGCGGATCGAGGCGGCAGGCGGGGACTCCGCCGGGCATCAGGTGGCGGTGGTGGGACACCCACCGGTAGGCGGCGGCGCCGAGCGCGCGCACGGGAGCGCGGCGCAGCAGCCAGCCGGCGGCGGGCCACAGCGGGCGGTGGCTGGCCAGCATCAGTACCGCGATCGCGTCGATCCCGCCCCACAACCGCCGCCCGGCGGCGTCCAGCAGCAGGACCTCCTCCTGGGCGCGGCTGCGCGCGGCCGCGGAGAGGTCGCTGGTCTGCCAGGGGACCGTGGACAGCCGCGGCTCGACGAAGCGGCGGGCGAGCCGGGCGCTGCTGGTGCAGAACCCGCAGTCGCCGTCGAATACCAGTACGGGTGCCGAATGCCGAGTGGCCATCGGCTCACCTCCCGAGCGTCGATCAGGATTGGGGCCAGGACTCGGCGAGGGACTCCCGGGTCTGCTGCAGGAGTTCGGGCAGGATCTTGGTACGGCCGATGACCGGCATGAAGTTGGTGTCGCCTCCCCAGCGGGGGACGATGTGCTGGTGCAGGTGGGCGGCGATCCCGGCGCCCGCGATGGCGCCGAGGTTCATGCCGATGTTGAACCCTTGGGGCCCGAGTGCGCGGCGCACCGCGGTGATGCCCGCCTGAGTGAACGTGGCGAACTCCGCGCTCTCGGACCCGTCGAGGTCGGTGTAGTCGGCCACGTGCCGGTAGGGGCAGATCAACAGGTGACCGCTGTTGTAGGGGTAGAGGTTGAGCACCGCGTAGGCGGTCTTGCCGCGGGCCACGACCAGTCCTTCGGCGTCGGGCAGCTCCGGGGCGCGGCAGAAGGGGCACCCGTCTTCGGGGGCGGGGCCGCTCGGCTTGTTCTCGCCCTGGATGTAGGCCATCCGGTGCGGCGTCCACAGGCGCTGGTAGCCGTCGGGGTCGCCGAAGGCGGCATCCCGCTCGGCTTCGCCCATCGTCTGCTCACCTCACCGCGTCGTCGAGGTCGCGCCGTGCCGGCGCCGGGTCCGCGCGGTCCGCCCCGCGGCGGCCGTGCCGACTCCAGCATAGGATGCGCGGCGCCGCGGGGCCGAACGACGTGCGGCCGCGGTCTCACTCGGCGGACTTGGCGGGCTCGCCGCCGGCTCCTTCGGCGGCGCGCGGCGGCTCCTTTTCTGTGGAGGGCGCTGAGGACGCGGCGGCGTCGGTGGCCTCGGCGGTGTCCTCGCCGGCGCGGTCGCCTTCCTCGGAGTAGCGGCTGCTGAGCTTGACGGGGGTGCCCTGGGCACGGCGGCGCAGCAGGTTGAGGATCTCCACGAACAGCGAGAAGCCCATCGCGGCGTAGATGTAGCCCTTGGGCACGTGGAAGCCGAGCCCGTCGGCGACCAGGGTCATACCGATGAGCAGCAGGAACGCCAGCGCCAGCATCTTGATGGTGGGGTGCTTGTTCACGAACCGGCTCAGCGGGGCGGCGAGCACCAGCATGACGATGACGGCGATGACGACGGCGCCGACCATCGCCCAGATGCCGTAGGGCTGGTCGCCGATCATGCCGACCGCGGTGATGACCGAGTCCAGCGAGAAGATGACGTCCAGCGCGACGATCTGCACCAGCACCGCGCCCATCGCGGCCCGGACCTGCGAACCGGCGTGGTCCTCCTCGCCTTCGAGGCTCTCGTGGATCTCGTAGGTGGCCTTGCCGATGAGGAAGAGTCCGCCGATGAGCAGGATGATGGCCTGGCCGCTGAACTCGACTCCGGCGACTGTGAACAGCGGGGCCGTCAGTTGCATGATCAGCGTGATGGAGCCGAGCAGCGCCAGCCGGCTGATCAGGGCCAGCCCGATGCCGAGCTGACGCGCGCGGGCCTGCTGGTGCTTGGGCAGCTTGCCGGCCAGGATCGAGATGAATACGAGGTTGTCGATGCCGAGGACGATCTCCAGCGCGGTCAGCGTGAAGAATCCGACGATCAGGTCCGTGGTCATGGCGGGGTCGTCAGCTCCGGGAGTAACAGGGGGCGCGGATACGGGTAAGGCGTGTGGAGTCTAGATCATCCCGGTGTGTGCCTTCGCGGAATACCGGGCGCCGACAGCGGCCGGATCAGGCCGTTCACACCTGCAGCAGAGCGCGCAGGTGGCGCGGAGTGGGCGACCCGTGGGCCAGCACCTCGTCGTGGAGGTCGCGCCGGGCGGCGTCGGGCCGAGCCGCGCCCAGGTCGCGCACGACGGCCGAGACCTCCTGGTAGCCGACGTAGTAGGTGGACAACTGCGCACTGGTGAGCAGGGCCCGGCGCCACTTGCCGGCGGCCTCACCCTCCTCCTGGTGTCCTCGCTCGACGAGCAGGGACATGGCCTCGGACTCGGTCATGCCGTGGGCGTGGACGCGGATGTCCAGAATGGCGTTGATGATCATGCGCAGCCGGGTCTTCAGCTGCACGAGCCGCAGCCGCCGGTTGCGCTCGGGATCGTCGGCGCACCAGCCGTGGCCCTGCATCGCGTCCTCCGCGTAGACGGCCCAGCCCTCGATGAAGGTGCCGCTGTGCAGTGCGTGGCGCAGCCTGGTGCTGCCGGAGTAGCCCGCGGCGCGGGCGAGTTGGAGGGCGTGGCCCGGGACGGCCTCGTGCACCATCAGCTCGCGCAGCATGTCGGCGTTGTACTCGCGGTAGAAGGAGGTCCGGCGCTCGGCGGGCCAGTCGGCGGGCGGCGGGGCGACGGCGATGAGCGTGGGACGCTCCGGAGTGGCGGAGAGCGGGCCGGGCGGGTCGCAGTAGGCCACGGCCATGCCGCGGCGCGACTCGGGCATCGGGATCACGCGCACAGGATGATCGGGCAGGGTGGCGAAGTCGAGTTCGCGGACGCGGCCGACGAGGTGCTCCAAGGCCCGTTCGCAGGTGGGGCGCACGGTTTCCTCGGTGGTGGCGGCCTCGGCGGCGATGCGGTCGAGCACTTCGCGCACCTGGCCGGAACGCGGCGGCGCGCCCTCGAAGTCGGCGGCGGCCTCGGCGATGGCCTCCTCCGTGGCCAGCAGGTCGCTTTCGGCGCGGGTGAGCAGGGCGTCCTGGGACAGTTCGGAGTCGAGCGTGTACCACAGCCGGGCGGCGTGGTCGCGCGCACCCAGACGGGGGTCGGCGTCGGCGGTCTCGACCCGCGAACGCAGCCAGTCGATGTGCTCGCGCAGGGCGGCCGCGGCGGCGCCCCGGGCCTCGTCGACGGCGGTGCGCAGGGCGGGGGCCTGTTCGATGAGGGTGTCGACCTCGCCGCCGAGCAGACCGAGGATGCCCTCGGCCCGGGTTGCGGCGGTCTCCACGTGGACGCGCGGCATGCCGGGGCCGCCGTCGAGGCGGGTGCGCGCAGTGTCGAGGAACTGCGGGACGGCGGCGCAGCGGGCGCTGATGGCGCGCAGCCGCTCATCGGCGGGCAGGTCCTCGCCGGCGACGAGTCCGTAGAGCGCGTCGCCGGGCAGGTGCACCAGGGGGTCCCAGGTCTGCGGACGCAACTCGGTGAGCTGCCACAGGTCGGCGGAGACCCGGTTGCGCAGCATCTCCAGGTCGACTCGGTCGGCCGGGGGCAGCAGCAGGTCGTCGATCTCGTCCAGCGCGCCCAGGGCGTCGGTGAGCACTCCCGCGCGCCGGGAGTCGGCGTCGGCGGAGTGGTCGGTGAGCCGGTCGCGGAAGCGGTGGTCGCCGAGGTCGTCGGCCCATTCGGGGCCGTCCGCCAGCAGGGCGTCGAGGATGTTCTCGCCGACGGAGTGGAAGCGGTCCGTCATGGCGTTTGCGCCGGGGTCGGGCTGGTCGCGGGAAGGGTGAGAACTCATCGACTGCTATCTTGCCTCCTCACCGCGCGCGATGCACCCCTTGTCAACAGGGCCGCGGGCGCCGGTGCCGGAAGCGGCCGCCGAGAAAGCGGCACCACCGAGTGTGAGGAGAGCCGTGCAGATCAACCGCATCGTCGACCTGAGCCGACCCGTGGGACCCGAGACCCAGGCTTTTCCCGGTGACCGGGAGCCCAGTCTGGAGCGTTCGGCCACCGTGGCCGTCGAGGGCTACAACTCCACGGGTGTGCACATGAGCTCGCACAGCGGCACGCACGCCGACGCGCCCTACCACTTCCTGGACGACGGGCCGCGGCTGGAGGAGCTGTCGCTGGGGCAGTTCACCGGCGCGGCCGTGGTGGTGGAGGCCACGGGCCGGGCCGACCGCTCCCCTATCACCGCCGAGGATCTGGCGCCCTGGCGGGAGCGGTTCGCGCCCGGGGCGGCGGTGCTGCTGCACACCGGGTGGGCGGACCATTACGGCACTTCGCGCTACTTCGACCACCCCTACCTCGCCGGGGACGCGGCGCGACTGCTGGTCGAGGCGGGGGTGCGGTGCGTGGGCATCGACGCGCCCAGTCCGGACTCGACACCGCACGGCCCGCATCCCGAGGGCGACTGGGCGGCGCACATGAGTGTGCTGGGCGCGGGAGGCACCATCGTGGAGAACCTCTGCGGCCTGGAGCGCATCGACTTCGCCGATCCGCTGTTCGTCGCGCTGCCGATCCGCCTCAGCAGCGGAGACGGCGCGCCGGTGCGGGCCGTGGCCATGGGGTTCGGCTGACCGCGGCCGGCGGTCGCGGCCACGCGGCGGCGCGTGGCGACCGCGCGCTCTCCCGGCCCGCCGCGGACGCGGTCGCGGCCGGGAGAGCACCTATCGCCAGGAGCCCTGTCCGCCGGTGGAGGTGGGCTGTCCGGCACCGCCGGGGTCGCCGACGGTGATGGCGTGCTCCACCAGCGTGATGAGCGTGGACTTGGTGGAGGCGCGGTCGCGTGCGTCGACCTGGACGATGGGGATCTCCGGGCTGAGGGTGAGCGCGTCGCGCACCTCCTGGGCCGCGTGCGGGTAGTACCCGTCGAACCCGTTGATCGCCACGACGAAGGGCAGCCGCGCCTCTTCGAAGTAGTCGATAGCGGGGAAGCAGTCGGCCAGACGGCGGGTGTCGACCAGCACCACGGCCCCGATGGCACCTTTGACCAGGTCGTCCCACATGAACCAGAAGCGGTGCTGGCCCGGCGTGCCGAACAGGTAGAGGATGAGGTCGGAGTCCAGCGAGACCCGGCCGAAGTCCATGGCCACCGTGGTGGTCTGCTTGTCCGGCGTCTTGGCGAGGTCGTCGACCCCGACGCTGGCGCTGGTCATGACCGCTTCGGTAGTCAGCGGCACGATCTCGGAGACGGAGCCGACGAACGTCGTCTTGCCTACACCGAAGCCTCCGGCGACGACGATCTTGACCGACGTCATCGCACTCGCCGCGGCACCGCCCTCGTCGGCCGCGCTAGTGTTCTGCGCCTGAAATCCGTTTCATAAGTGTAGGCTTCGGAGATGGTGAAGACGGGTCGGCCGAAGAAGGCCGAGTTGACGGTGACCGAGGCCGACCGCCGGGAGCTGGTGCGCGGGGCGCGGGCGGCGACCTCGACCCAGGCCTACGCGTTGCGCTGCCGGATTGTCTTGGCATGCGCGGAGCCCGAGGCGTTCAACAAGGACGTGGCCGCCGAGTTGGGGATCTCTGTGCCGACCGTGGCCAAGTGGCGGGGCCGGTTCATCGAGCACGGCCTGGCCGGGCTGGCCGATGAGCCCCGGCCGGGCCGGCCGCCCTCGATCCTGCTCGACCAGGTCCAGCAGGTCGTCGAACTGACCCTGGAGCAGACCCCGCCCGATGCCACCCATTGGTCGCGGGCCTCGATGGCGCGGCGCAGCGGGCTGAGCCGGTCGACCATCGGGCGGATCTGGCGGCACTTCGACCTGAAGCCGCACCGCACCGAGGGCTTCAAGATCTCCACCGACCCGCTGTTCGTGGAGAAGGTGGTCGACGTGGTCGGGCTGTATCACAACCCGCCCGAGCGGGCGGTGGTGCTGTGCGTGGACGAGAAGTCGCAGATGCAGGCCCTGGACCGCTCCCAGCCGGTGCTGCCGATGATGCCGAGTGCGCCCGAACGGGTCACCCACGACTACGTCCGCCACGGCACCACCAGCCTGTTCGCCGCCTTCAACATCGCCGACGGCACCGTCATCACCGAGCTGCACCGCCGGCACCGCGCGGCCGAGTTCAAGAAGTTCCTCATCAGCATCGACAAGGCGGTCCCGGCCGAGTTGGACATCCACTTGGTCTGCGACAACTACGCCACGCACAAGACCCCGCTGATCCACCAGTGGCTGGCCCGCCATCCACGCTTCCATGTGCACTTCACCCCGACCGGTTCCTCCTGGATCAACCAGGTCGAGCGCTGGTTCGGCTATCTCACTGCCCAGCTCACCCGCCGCGGGGTGCACAAGAGCGTGGCCGCGCTGGAGAAGGACGTGCGCGATTGGATCGAGCGGTGGAACACCGAGCCTCGCCCGTTCGTCTGGCGCAAGACCGCCGAAGAGGTCCTCGACTCCCTCGCCAGATATCTGAAACGGATTTCAGGCGCAGAACACTAGAGCTTGCGAAGTCCACTGAGCACCCTTTCAAGAAGGTTGGCGTTGGGCCGACTGTCGGTGTTGATCGACGACCTGATCTGCACCAGTCCTTGTTCGGACATGTCTGCGACGAGGACCTGCGCTACCCCGAGCGGGATGCGCAGGAGCGCCGAGACCTCGGCCACGGAGCGCCATTCGCGGCACAGGTCGCTGATGGCCTGGCATTCGGGGGTGAGGGTCCCCGACTCGTTGCGCGCCGTGTCCGTCGAGGAGATCAGGGTCTCCAGCGGCAGCTGGGACTTCGGCTTGGTGCGCCCCTTGGTCACAGCGTAAGGCCGCACCAGGGAGCTGGGGGAGCTGTTGGCCGCCGCCTGCTGGTCGGCGTTGTTCTGGGTCGGTCGTGGAACATCCGCGCCGCTCGGACCGGCCGCCGGCGACCTGGAGGCGCCGGCGGGCTGCTGCCCGAACCACGAAGCGCTCCCGGCATCTCGACTGTGAGGTGCCACCACTTCCTCCTGTCGGTGGTGGTTCAGTGGATTCCCGAGGTACGCGCCGCCGGAGTCAGCGCACGCCCCGCCCGCTCGACGAGCAGGGTCATCTCGTAGGCGACGAGGCCGAGATCGCACTCGGCGGCCGCGAGAACAGCGAGGCAGGAGCCGTCGCTGATGGACATGATCAGCAGCAGGCCCCGCTCCATCTCCACGACGGTCTGCGAGACGGCGCCGCCTTCGAAGACGCGCGAGGCGCCCTGGGTGAGGCTGGAGAGCCCGGAGGCGATCGCAGCCAACTGGTCGGCCCGGTCTGCGGGGAAACCGGTCGAGGAGGCGAGGGGGAGCCCGTCCGACGAGACGACGATCGCGTGCGCGACGTCCGGCACTCGATTTGCGAAGTCAGTGATCAGCCAGTTGAGCTCGTTCACCGGTTGATTCATCTGCTCTCCTGTCCATTCCGGCCGGGGGATCGACCTCGGCCCGCGGGCCTTGCGTCGGCCGAGTGGGCTCCTGTAGTGACCTTATTCGGTTGCTTGTCGCTCATCATCACCGGAGGTGCGGATGATGCTATTCCATCGCTGATCCGTGATATGTCGGGACCCCGCGCCGGAGGCCGGCGGCGAGCCGCAGCGCGCCCGACCGTACCCGCCTTGAGCACTAGTTCTCCTCGTTCGGCATGTCGCCGACCTGGTTGCGGCCTTCGCGGACCCCGCGCTGGAAGCCCGAGAAGCGGTTGCGCACCCGATCGGCGGACCGGGTCGGGACCTGCTTGACGTTCTCCGGCGTGGGAGCCGTTCCGGGCACAAGGTTTGCCTTAGGAACGCGTTTTGGCAAGCCCGAAGTGGTGAGTCCGCCCGCCATGGGCTCGGCGACGGTCTGCGCCGCCTGCCATCCGCGGTCGGCCTCGGAACGCCAGTCGTCCTCGGTGCGGTAGGGCTGCTGCGCAGCGGAGTCGGTGCTTTCCTGGGGCTGGGGAGCGTCGTGCGCGCCGGGGCTCTGCATGTGCTGACCACCCTGTCGCCCCGAGTAACCGTTGGCGCTCGCCGGCTCGGCGGAGTCGTATCGCGGCCGCTGGTGGTCCGAGGAGCCGCGCTGCGGCTGGTCGGCACGGCCCCGCCCGTCTCCGGCCCCCGTGCCCTGGTCGGCGCCGAAGCGCGGCAGCGGTCCGGTCTCGGGCTCGGTCGCGGGTCCGCCGCTGCGGCGGCGGAACCAGTTGGACTCTATGGCGTCGAAGATCGGCAGGGTCTCCGAGCCGCCCTCGGGCGAAGGCGGGACAACGGTGTTCTGCCCGGCGCCCCCGCCTCCGTAGCGCCGCGAGAGGTAGGCGGTGGAGCCGTGGCCTTCGCGGTTCTCGGGCTCGCCCCACTCGGCCCGGCCCGCCTCGGCGCGGGCGGGCTCGCTGTTGGAGTCCGCCGAGCCGCCGGACTGGTACGGCTGCTGCCCGTTGGCGCCGTTCGCCCAGCCGTGCTCGGCCGGTCCCGACTGCGACGCCCAGGGGTTCGCCTCTTCGGCGGGCCGGGCGAAGGGCTGGGAGGGCGGGCCGCTGGGGCGCTGCTCCTGGGGCCGCTGCTGCTGGGACTGCGACGGCTGCTGCGCCTGCTGCTGGTCGTGCCGACGCCGGCCGGTGTCCCAGGCGTCCCAGTGGGGCTCGGCGGACTGCTGCTCGGCGCGGGGCGGTTCGGCCGACTGCGGGTGCTGCTGGGGCTGGTGGTGCTGCGGCGGAGCGGCCGGCGGCTCGGGCCGACTCGGCTCGGAGTGCCCGGGCGGCACGTTCCAACCGCTGCCGGACCACAGGTCCTCACCGCTGGGCGGGTGCTCCTCGGCGGCCCCTCCGGCGCGGTTGAGCCCCGGTTCGCGCTTGGGCAGCTGCGGCTGGGCACCGGTGTCGCGCCGCTCTCCCCAGATGGAGGGCTCGGGCGGGGCGGGGTTGGCGGCGAAGGCGGCGGCGGCCTCGGCGTAGGTGTCGGGCGCGCCGGGCGCGCCGGGGGACTCCAGGGCCGGCTGCGGCTCGACCGGCGTGATCAGCAGGTCCGGCGGGAAGGCCGCGGTGGCGGTGACGCCGCCGTTGTGCGCTTGGTCCAGTCGGACGCGGATGCCGTGGCGGGCGGCCAGGCGGCTGACCACGAACAGGCCCATGCGGCGCGAGACGCCGACGTCGATGACCGGCGGCTGGGCCAGGCGCTCGTTGACGGTGCGGATCTCCTCGGGCGGCATGCCGATGCCGCTGTCGGTGACCTCCACGCGCACCCCGCCGTCGTCCAGGACCTGGGCGGTGACCGCGACCTGGGAGTCGTTGGAGGAGAAGGAGGTCGCGTTCTCGACCAGCTCGGCGACCAGGTGGATGACGTCGTTGACCGGGCGCCCCAGCACGGAGATGTGCGAGGGCGCGCGCACGTTGATGCGCTCGTACTCCTCGACCTCGGAGATCGCACCGCGCAGCACGTCGACCAGCGGGACGGGCTGGGCCCACTTGCGGGTGTTGTCCTGACCGGAGAGGACCAGGAGGTTCTCGTTGTTGCGCCGCATACGGGTGGCGAGGTGGTCCAGCTGGAACAGGTCGGAGAGCCGCTCGGAGTCCTGCTCGCCCTGCTCCAGGCCGTCGATCAGGCGCAACTGGCGTTCCACCAGCGTCTGGCTGCGCCGGGAGAGGTTGACGAACATCGCGTTGACGTTGCTGCGCAGGGCGGCCTCGTCGGAG
The DNA here is from genome assembly GCF_004323735.1 of Streptomonospora litoralis. Classification (GTDB taxonomy): domain Bacteria; phylum Actinomycetota; class Actinomycetes; order Streptosporangiales; family Streptosporangiaceae; genus Streptomonospora; species Streptomonospora litoralis. Next base: position 3,907,317 of record NZ_CP036455.1, read on the forward strand.
GCCAGGGTCAGCGCCACGCGGTGGACCTCGTCGAAGGAGCGTGCGACCTCGCCGATCTCGTCGCGGGAACTGACCTCGATCGGTTTGACGTCGATCTCGCCGGAGGCCGAACTGGACTCCTGCATGCGCGCGATCGCTCCGGGCAGGTCGTCCTCGGCGATGCGCAGCGCGCCCTCGCGCAGCGAGCGCAGCGGCCGCACCAGGGAGCGCACCACGACCGACGTCAGGGTGAAAACGGCGACGAGGACGATCAGGACGAGGATCGATTCGGCGACGGCGCGGCTCAGCGCGCCGGCGCTGAGGGTGGCGGCCTGGGACCGCACCGAGGTGGCCAGGTTCGACTCGATCTGGGACATCCGGTCGAGCACGACCCCGGCGGCCTCTTGGTATTCCTGAGGGGTGTCGCCGGAGGTCAGACCGCTGATCTGCTGGTCTTCGCGGGCGCGGGTGATGACGCGCAGCCGGGTGGTGGCCATCTGGCTGACCTCGGCGCCGACGAACGTCTCCTCGTACATCTGGCGCTGGTCGGTGGTGGCGCTGTTGCGGAAGTTGGCGCGCTCGTTCTCGAAGGTCGCCCGGCTGTCCTCGATCTCGGAGCGGATGCCCTCGGACATGCTGCCGCGGATCAGCGAGTGCAGCATCAGCGCGCCCTCGTAGGAGAGCTGCTCGCGCGCCTTGGCCACACCGGTGAGGGCGCGCACGCTCGACCGGAGCTCGGTGTCGCTCGTGCCTTCGGCGATGGTCTGGTTGAAGCCGGAGAGGGAGTCGAGGATCTGGGTGTACTTGGTGACCATCGGCAGCACGGTCAGGCGGGTGTTCTGCACCTCGTCGCGCACCCGGTCGAGGTTGCCGAGGCTGTCCTGCATGCTCTGCAGCCGCGTCGCCGTCAGCTGGCTGCCGGGATCGCCCAGCCCGTCGATGAGGCTCTGCACACGCTGCTCGGCCTGCCGGCTCTCCTGGATCTGCTCCTGGAGCGTCTCCAGCGAGTCCTGCGAGCGCTCCTCGAAATTCGGGTCGTCGGCGATGTATGCCGCCGCCATCACGCGCTCGCGCCCCAGCTCGGTCGCCAGGTCGACGACGGCCTCGCCCAGTGCGGCCGCCCCCTCGATCCGGTCGTAGGAGACCGTGTTGACGACACTCTCCGAGATCCGCAGGCCGCCCAGCACGAGGGCGACCGCCGTGGGGATCACGATGAGGGCGATCAACCGGGGCCGCACGCGCCATTCGCGCGGCGACCACCAGCGCGGCCGGGCCTCCGCCGGCGCGGCGGCGCGGTCGGCCTGCGGACCGCCGGGAGCGGCGCCGCCTCCGTCATCTGTCGCTCGTGTCGACACGGACCCTCGCAACCTTTCCTGGTTCCCGCCTCAACCGCCGGATTCCTGTTCCCCGTGGGCGATGCCGGATCCGAAAAGGCCCTCAGGGGCCTGCGTGACTCCGGATGAACCCGATTGGGCCTGCCGCGCGCGGCGGTGTGCGCGGAATAGAGTGGGGTTCCGCGCCCGGGCGCACCCTCAGGGGGAATGAAGAGGCGTTGTGCACCATAAACCAAAAATGGTGCACGTGAGGTTGATAGCGTATCAATCCGCGCAGATGCCGCACCTCGCGCCGACGGACGCGAGCCGTCCGCGTACCAGCCGCCGTGAGCGCGGCAGCGCCGCCACCAGGCTGGACCCGCAGGTTATGTACCGCCGAGACGGCCGGTATCGGTCCCCCGGAATCCCATACATAACTTTTTGGACACGCCGCCGACATTGCGTGAATCGACGGCGGCGCCGTGTCATCGGTCCTGGTGAGAGCGGTGGCGCCGGGAAGAGCGGGAATCCGCCCGATGCCGGGCCGCGCGGAGCCGGGGTCAGGCCCCCGCACCCACCCGCATCTCGAACTCGCCCAGGCGGCCGCCGTCGACGAACAGCTCCTCACCGGGTTCCAGCGGGCGGGTGCCCGCCGGCAGCGCGGCCGCGGTGAAACCGCTGTCGGTCCCGGCGGCCCAGCCCAGGCCGCCGTCCAGTTCGGCGCGCGCGAGTGTCCTCCCTTCGACACCGGCCTCCACGCACAGCGGCGAGCCGTCGAACTCGTCGTGGGTGACGATCGCCGGGCCCACACTCAGCGTCACCGGGTCGCCCTCGAGGGTGCGCCACAGGCACGCCGGGGTGTAGCCCGCGTGGCGGCCCTGGCCGCCGAACAACGCCATCACGCCGACCGCGGCGGTCAGCGCCGAGACGCCGGCGGGCAGCAGCACCCCGTCGTCGGTGCCGCGGACGAGCGCGGGCGCCACTTGTGTCCACGCGCCGTCGACGTGGGCCGGCACGGACCGCTCCGGGCGCACGGGCGCGCAGAGCCGGGTCTCGAACTCGACGATGATCTCCACCGGGGCGGCCAGCGCCTTGTGATAGGCGTCGGCGAGCGCGTCGCGGTCCTTCTCCAACAGCTCCGGGACGCTCTGCGCCCCCGGATAGCCGAAGACGCAGCCGTCGTCGACGACGCCGGAGCGCTCCTCGCCTCCGCTCGGCGAAAGATAGGTGACCCACCGCATCGGAATATTCCCCTCCCGGCGACCCGATGGCCCTTTCGGGCTTTTCCTCCCGGCATCACGTTATCCCGGTGATAGGGGTCACCCGTCCGCAATCGTCCTGGCGGCGGTTCAGCCGGACTCGCGGATGACCAGGTGGGTGTCGAGGACCTGCTCGCTGAAGTCGGCCTCGCCGGGAATGGCGACGTCGGCCAGGATGCGCGCCATCTCCCCGCCCATACGTTCGGTGGGCTGGTGCACGCTGCTCAGCGGGGGGTCGCTGTGCGAGGCGAAGGAGGAGTTGTCGTACCCGATCACGGCCACGTCCTCGGGGATGCGGCGCCCCGACCCGCGCAGGACCCGCATCGCCGCGAGGGCCATGGGGTCCGACGCGACGAACACCGCGTCCAGGTCGGGGGCGGACTCCAGCAGTCCACGCATGGCGGCGTCGCCGCTCTCGTAGCTGAAGTCGCCCCGGACGATCTGCGTCGGGGGCGTGGGCAGGCCGCTCTCCCGCATGGCCTTGAGGTAGCCCTCCAGCCGGTCCTCGCCGGCGACCATGTCGGGCGGGCCCGCCACGGTGGCGATGCAGTGCCGCCCCGTCTCGACGAGTCGGCGGGTCGCCGTGCGCGCCCCGCCGACGTTGTCGATGTCGACGTAGTGGATGGGATGGTGCGTCTGCCACGAAGGCCGGCCGCCGATCACGCACGGCACCCCCGCCTCGGCCAGCCGGTCGGGCAGCGGGTCGTCGGCGTGCAGCGAGACCAGCAGCACGCCGTCGACGTGGTGCGCGGTCAGGTAGTCGCCCAGCCTGCCGTACTCGTCGGGTGAGCGCACGGTCGTCAGCAGCAGCTGCAGATCGCGCTCGTTGAGCGTGGCGCTCACCCCGCGGACGATGTGGGCGAAGAAGGGCTGGGCGAACAACCGGTCGTTGGGCTCGGGCACCACCAGCGCGACCGTGTCCGTGCGCCGGGTGACGAGCGTGCGCGCGGCGTGGTTGGGCACGTAGCCCAGCTCGGCGATGGCGTCGCGTACCGCCTCGCGCGTCGCCGGGCTCACCTGGTCCGACCCGTTGATGACGCGGGAGACGGTGCCGCGCCCGACCCCGGCGCGGGTGGCCACCATCTCCAGCGTCGGCCGCCGGACCCCACTCATCGCAACACCTTCCCCGATCCCCGCAGCGTAAGGGCGCCTCTTCACCCTTACCAGCATCCCATCCGCCGTTACCCGGGCAGGCCGCCCTTGCGCACGACGTCCGAGTACCAGCGGCCGCTGTCCTTCACCCGGCGGCGCTGGGTCTCGTAGTCGACGTGCACGACGCCGAAGCGCTGCGAATAGCCCCACGCCCACTCGAAATTGTCCAGCAGCGACCAGACGAAGTACCCGTGCATCGGCACGCCCGCCTTCAGCGCCTCGTGCACGATGCGCAGGTGGGCGTCGATATAGGCCACGCGGTCGGGGTCGTGCACCCGGTCGTCGGGGCCGACCTCGTCCTCGAAGGCCGCACCGTTCTCATGGACGTACATAGGCACCCCCGGGCACTCGGCCGCCAGCCGCACCAGGACCTCGTACATACCGGTGGCGTCGATCTCCCAGCCGATGCCGGTGCGCGGCAGGCCCTGGCTGACGAACACCACGTCGTCGCAACCGACGAAGGCGCCGGCGTCGCCGCCGCTCTCGACCCGCGACGGGTCGATGCCCTCGGCGGTGGCCGAAACCCAGTGCGGCGTGTAGTAGTTGACGCCCAGGTGGTCCAGGGGCGCCGAGACCAGCTCCAGGTCGCCGTCGCGGACGAAGGAGAAGTCGCTGATGCCGGCGAGGTCGTCGACCATGTCGGCGGGGTAGCGCCCCTGGAACAGCGGGCCGGTGAAGACGCGGTTGCGCACCCCGTCGGCGCGGCGGGCCACCGCCACGTCGGCCGGCGAGGTGGTGTAGGGCCGCAGCGTCGTCTGGTTGAGCGTCAGCCCCACCTTTCGGTCGGTGTCTCCCTCGCGCAGCACCGCCGCGGCCAGGCCGTGGCCCAGCAGCAGGTGGTGCGCGGCGGCGAGCGCGGCCGCGGGGTCGCGGCGGCCCGGGGCGTGCACGCCGTCGGCGTAGCCGAGGAACGCCGCGCACCAGGGCTCGTTGAGCGTCGTCCAGTCGCGCACGCGGTCGCCGAAGGCGTCGCGCAGCACCTGGGCGAACTCCGCGAACCGGTAGGCGGTGTCGCGCTCGGGCCAGCCGCCCCGGTCCTCCAGGGCCTGGGGCAGGTCCCAGTGGTAGAGCGTCGGCCAGGGCGTGATGCCGGCCTCCAGCAGTCGGTCCAGCAGCCGGTCGTAGAAGTCGAGCCCGGCCTGGTTGACCGCTCCGCCGCCCTCGGGGAGGACCCGCGGCCAGGCGATGGAGAACCGGTAGGCCCCGATACCCAGGTCCTGCATGATGTCGACGTCCTCGGCGTAGCGCCGGTAGTGGTCGACGGCCGGATCGCCGGTGTCGCCGTTGAGCACCTTGCCCGGGGTCGCCGAGAAGGTGTCCCAGATGCTGGGGCCGCGCCCGTCGGCGGTGGTGGCACCCTCGATCTGGAACGACGCGGTGGAGGCGCCCCAGACGAAGGCCTCGGGGAAGCGGACCCCGGGCTCGGGGGATGCCGCAGTGTCGGTGACGCTGTTGGTGTCGGCGGTCGGATCGGCGACAGTGGACACGTGTGATTGGGTCACGCTTTAATCGCACCTTCCATGATGCGCCCGACCAGCTGGCGGCCGAACACGAAGAAAATGATCAACAGAGGGAGAGTCGCGAAGGTCGCGCCGGTGAACATCAGGGCGAAGTCGCGCGAGAAGGCCGACTCGTTGAGCTGCTGGATGGAGAACTGCACCGTGGGGTTCTCCGGCGACAGCACCGCCAGCGCCCAGATGAACTCGTTCCAGGTCTGCATGAAGGTCAGCAGCCCCAGCACCACCATGGCCGGCCGGAGTGCCGGGAGGACGACGCTCCAGTAGATCCGGAAGGTGGAGCAGCCGTCGATGCGGGCCGCCTCCATCAGATCGTCGGGGATGGTCTGCAGCACGTATTGGCGCATCATGAACACGCCGAACCCGCTGACCATGAACGGCACGATCACCGACTGCAGTTCGCCGCGCCAGCCCAGCCAGTCCATCAGGATCAGCAGCGGGACCAGGCCGATCTGCACCGGCACGGCCATCGTGACGACGACGGCGACGGTGAAGAACGCGCGCCCCTTGAACTGCAGCTTGGCCAGCGCGAACCCCGCCAGCGAGCAGAAGAAGACGACCGACACCGCGACCGACGTGGAGGCGATGAGCGAGTTCATCAGGCCGGTCATGAAGTTGGCGGAGGAGTTCTCGAACAGCCGACCGACGTTGTGGAAGAAGTTGGCGCCGGGCACGAGGGCGGGCGGGAACTGGGACGCGGCCGTGGTGGTCCGCGTGGCGACGACGAACATCCACCACAGCGGGAACACCGACAGGATGAACGTCATGATCAGCGCGAAGTAGGTCAGCGGCGTGGCCTGGCGCATGCGGCGCAGGCTGCCACCGGGGCGCCGCCTGCTCGGCGAGCGGCGGTGCTGGGGAGCGCCCGAGGGCGTGGCCCGCTGAGTCGTCGTGGCAGTCATTACGCCCCCTTGATCCGGCTGGTGAGCCACACGTTGATGAGTCCCATGAACACCACGATCAGGAAGAGCACCCACGAGACCGCCGCGGCGTAGCCGAAGTTCTGGTAGTCGAAGGTCTCCTGGAAGACCAGCATCATCACCGTCTGGAACTGCCCCTGCGTGCCGCCGGAGTAGGACTGGTTGGCAGCGAAGATCACCGGCTCGGTGAAGAGCTGCATCTGACCGATGGTGGAGATGATGACCGTGAAGATGATGGTCGGGCGCAGCAGCGGGATGGTGATCTGCACGAACTGCCGCATGCGCGAGGCGCCGTCGAGGTCGGCGGCCTCGTAGACGTCCTTGGGGATCGACTGCATGGCGGCGAGGTAGATCAGCGCGTTGTAGCCGGTCCAGCGCCAGTCGATCATCACCGCGACGGCCGTCCAGGAGGCGAAGCGGTCGCCGCGCCAGTTGACGGGGTCGACGCCGATCGACGTCAGGAACTGGTTGATCAGGCCGAACTGCTCGCCGCCGAAGATGGTGCTGAAGACGATGGCCAGCGCGGCGATCGAGGTGATGTAGGGCAGGATCAGCGTCATCCGGAAGACGTTGGCGAAGCGGATCCTGCGGTTCAGCGTGTCGGCCAGCATCAGGGCGATGAGCAGCTGCGGGACGACCGCGATGGTGAAGATGCCCAGGGTGTTGAAGAGGGCGTTCCAGAACTTCTCGTCGCTGACGAGCCGGACGTAGTTGTCCAGTCCGGCGAAGCCCTCGTTGCCGCCGATGAGGCTCCAGTCGTGCAGGGACACCCAGACGGTGTAGAGCAGCGGGAAAAGCCCGAAAACTCCGAAGAGCAGGAAGAACGGAGTGATGAACGCGTAGGGCGAGGCTCGGACGTCGAGGCGGCTCAGCATCTGCCTGCGGCGCGCACGCGCCCGCTCCCGTGAATCGGGAGGGCCGGCGCCGGCACCGTCCGCCGGCCCCGGCGCGGGTGACGGCGGGGCACCGTCCTGCAGGGAGGTCACGTCGCGCTCCTTTCAATGTGCGGTGGGAGGCAGGGTGGTGGCTGTTGGGAGCGGGGCCCTGCCAGCGTGAAAGGCGGCCCGGCCTGGTGGTGAGCCAGACGTGGTCACCACCGAAAGGGGAGAGGCCGGGCCGCCGGGTCGGAAGGGTCAGCCTTCGCCGGTGGCGCGGCCGGCTTCCTCCACCACGGTGTTCCAGCCCTCGTCAGACGAGGCCTGGCCCTGCTCCACGGACTGCAGAGCGCTGGTGAACGCGTTGTCGATGGCCTGGGTGTCCGGGCCGTAGTAAACGGGCTCCAGCTCCATTGCGGTGGTGCTGTAGATCTCGCCGACGGGGGCGTCGTTGAAGTAGGGACGGGTGAACTCGGTGACCTTCGGGTCCTCCAGCGCCGACGGGCTGGACGGCAGCACGTTGGCCTCCTCCCAGGCGGCGAGCTGGCCGTCGGGGCTGGTCAGGAACTTGGCCAGCTTGATGGCCATCTCCTGGTTCTCACCCTGGGACGGGACCGAGAGGAAGGAGCCGCCCCAGTTGCCGCCCTCTCCGGGGACGCTGGCGACGTTCCACTGGCCGTTGCCCTCGTCGCCCGCGGTCGACTCGATGTGGCCGAGCATCCACGCCGGGCAGGGCAGGGTGGCGAAGGAGTTGTTCTGGATGCCGGCGTTCCACTCCTCCGACCAGATCGGCAGGCTGCCGGACAGGCCCGCGTCGGCCATCGCCGTCACGGTCTCGTAGGACTCACGGGTGGAGTCGTTCTGCTCCAGGACCAGGTCGCCCTCGCGGTTCTGGTAGGGCTCGCCGCCCTTCTGGGCCAGCACCGCCTTGAAGTAGGGCTGGATGGTCGAGACGAAGGATGCGCCCGTCTCGGCCTCCATGAACGTCTCACCGGTGGAGATGAAGTCGTCCCAGGTGGGCCACTGATCGGCGACCTCGGCGGGCTCGGTGGGCAGGCCGGCCTGCTCGAAGAGCGGCACGTTGTAGCACATGCCCATCGAGCCGATGTCGGTGCCCAGGCCCAGCAGCTGACCGTCGGCGCCGTGGCCCTGGTCCCACTTCCAGCCCAGGAAGTTGTCTTCGAGCTCGGCGCCGCCGTGGTCGTTGAGGTCCACGAACTGGTCGGGCTGGGCGTAGAACTGCGCGACGTTCGCCTCCTCGACCATGACGACGTCGCCCGCGCCGCTGCCGGCAGCGATGTTCTGCTGCAGCTGCTGGGTGTAGTTCGCCACGTCGGTGACGTTGCGCTCCTCGATGGTGACGCCGTTCTCTTCTTCGAACTGCTTGATGAGGGCGTCGTAGCCCGGGACCCCGAAGGTGTCCAGGACGAGCGTGCCCCCACCTTCCGAATCGGTGCCTCCGCCGCCGCACGCGGTAGCGAGGAGCAGCGCTCCACCGCCCAACATCGCGGTGGCCACATTGGCACCGCGCCTACGCTTGAACATCTGCGACCCCTTACGTCACACGAGGATTCCAAACAGATCGCGTCCCCGTACCCCCTTTTGGGAGCGCTCCCATAAGAGAAACGGGTCACACCCGCGCAGTCAATGCCCAGACACACCGAAGAAATTCAACCGTTACCGGAGGAGGGTGGCGCGCGACCCTTCCGGTACCTCCCGACTCGCACCCAGGCACCCGAAAGCGGACCCGAAACATGCTGTTCGACCTGGTGTTTCGCAGGCGGCGCCGGAGGGACGCGCCCACGCGGAGCCGGACCCGAGCGGCGCCGCGGGCCGATACCGGTCGGCAACAGTCGCGACAACGGGCCCGGCCCCGACGCATGACCGGGGCGTCGCCGCTCGGGCACCCGCTGTCAACCGAAGGGGCGACCGCAGCGCCCGCGGCATGTCGCCGTGAACCGCGCACTCGGGTCCGTAGAATCGACGACCGGGCCAAGCGCAGGCGATCAATTGGCAAACCGGACTAATTACCCTAGCCTGCGTGGAGTCAAACGCCCGCCTGTTCGCGGGCGCTCGGCATGTCCCGCCCCGACCTCCGCGGCTCGCCGAGCATCCGACGCATCCGATCCCGAAGCGCGCGCTCCCGCCCGGCATCGCGCGCGCCAGCTGAGGAGCGACCCACGTTGGAGTCCGAACGACCCGACCGCGCGAGCGACTTCGCCGACTTCTGGGCGCCCGACCCTCCGTGCCCCCGCCGCCTCGACGTCGATCCCGAGGAGCGGCGGCGCCGCTGGCCGTCCACCGCGCTGGCCGCCGCGCTCGTGGCCTCCTGCTCGCTTGTGGGCATGCCCTCCAGCCTGGCCGCCCCCCTGCCCGCCGACCCCAGCCTGTCCGAGCTGCGCGACCGCTCCGATTCCCTCAGTGACGAATACCGCGGTGAGCTGCGCGACATGGAGGCCGTGATCGACGCGGCCGAGACGGCCGAGGAGCGCGCCGACAACACCCGCCAGGAGGTCCGGGACGCCCAGAAGCAGGTGCGCAAGCTGGCCGTTGCCAGCTACACCAGCGGCGGCATCGATCCCGCCCTCGCGATGTTCGTCGAGGACGACCCGCAGGCGATCATCGACCAGGCCCAACTGGTCGGCCACCTGTCCAACACCAACCAGGACAAGGTGGACCAGCTCGAACAGGCCATCGCGCGCGACGAGAAGGCGCAGCAGAACGCCGAGGAGAAGCTGGACGCCGTCGAGAAGGACCTGGAGCAGCTGGAGGAGCGGCGCGCCGAGGTCCAGGGGATGATCGCCGACTACCCCGTCCAGGAGATGCAGGGGCCCTACAACATCACGCCCCGCACCGAGCAGATGCGCAAGCTGATCATCGAGAAGTTCGGCGAGAGCCCCGAGACCGGCGGCGTGGGCTGCTACCGCCCCAACGGCGGCTGGGTCGTCGGCGAGCACCCCAAGGGCCGCGCCTGCGACTTCATGACCAACGCCAACGGCCAGATGCCGACGGCCGAGGAGCGCGAGCGCGGGCAGGCGATCGCCGACTGGGCGCGGAACAACGCCGACCGGCTGGGCATCATGTACGTGATCTGGCGGCAGCAGATCTGGGACATCCGCCGCGGCGGCGAGGGCTGGCGCGACATGGCCGACCGGGGCAGCATCACCGAGAACCACTACGACCACGTGCACATCTCGATGTTCTAGGTGCCGGCGGCCGCGGTCGCCGACCGCGCTCAGCCTCCGGTGAGCAGGGGCGCGTAGAGCACCGACATGCAGCCGCCGAGCAGGCCCAGCACAGCGGCGATCGACAGCACGAAGACGGTCCAGGCGAGCACGCCGTACCCGCCGCCGCGCCGCTGTCCGGAAGACGGCTCCACGGCGGACGGCTCGGCGGGGCCGGTCGGGTCGGGGGAGGTCATCGCTGGCCTTTCCGCACCAGGGCCGCAGGGGCTCGGGGCTGTCCGTGGACGGGGGAACCGACGCCCTCAACCGTAGTCCGCCGCTCCGCGGCGCGCCGGGTACCGGCGGCGGCCGCGGTTGCGATCGGGCAACGATCGACCTCCGCCCGGCACACCTCCACCGCCGGCGGCCGCACCGTGCCGCCGCGCCGCCGTCGCCGAGGCGCGGGCGTATCCGCACCGTACAGGACACGAAAGAGTACGGTCCCACCACGAATCGGTGACGATCCGCGCCCACTGTCCCCGCTTGGGGCCGGGTTGCCGTCACACTCGGAGACTAGGATGCCAATCCCCGGCCCCTGCCCCCCGATCCCCCGCCCGCGTCGGCGCCGGTCGGCCGCAGAGAGGTCGGGGCCGCTAGCGGGCCGTGCGATCGGCACGGCCCCCACCGCCGCCCCGGAGCAGTCCCGGGGCACACGCGCCGAAAGCGGCCGCGGGGGTGGAACCGGGAACGCGCCGACGCGCGTCTCAGGAAGCGTCTGAAGAGTTCAGCCGGCGCGAGGGGAGTCATGAGCGACAACGGGCCCTACACACAGCCTCCGCAGTACCCGGAGGGCGAGGGCGGGTCGGGCGGGCAGCAGCCGCCCTACGGCGGCGGCTACGGCCAGCCGGGCCCCGAGCAGGGAGCGCCCCAACCCGGCCAGCCGTACGGGAGCGGGCCCTATCAGGCTCCGCAGCAGCCCCCCTACCCCCAACAGCCGCAAAGCGGGCCCTACGGCGACCCCTCGGGCGCTCACCCCGCCGGTCCCTACGGCGACCCCTCCGGCGGCCAGCCCGGGTACGGCCAGCCCGGCTACGGGCAGCCGGGCTACGGCCCGCAGCAGCCCGCCCCCCACTTCCAGCAGCCCGCCGACCAGCAGATGTTCGCCGGCGGCGGCCAGCCGCCCTACGGGCCGCCCCCGGGCGGCCCGATGGGTCCGGGCGGCGGCTACCCGCCGCCCAAGAAGAGCAACGCCGGGCTGTTCGTCGTCGTCGGCGGCGGCGCCGTCATCGTGATCCTGGTGATCGCGGTGCTGGTGGTCCTCCTGCGCAATCCGGGCGGCGGGCAGCAGCCCGTCGCGGACCCCACGCCCGATCCCGCGGAGACCGGGTCGACGCCGGAGGAGACTCCCACGGAGTCGGAGGGCACCGAGCAGGCGTCGGACAGCGGCCCCCCGTATGCGCTGCCGGAGGAGCCCTGCTCGACCATCCCGGAGGACATGCTCGGCGAGCACGGCGTCGAGGACGGCAGTAAGAGCCTCACCGACTCGTCCTCGACCTGCAACTGGTACATCGACGGCGAGGGCGACACCTACGGCAGCTTGTCGGTGTCGTATGCGACGCCGTATGCGGGCTCCGACTCCGTCGAGGGCGCCAAGGAGGAGTTCCAGTCCAACGTGGACTACGCCACCGACGAGGGCAACAGCTACAGCGAGCTGGAGGTCCACAACGAGGAGGAGGCCGACCTCGGCGACGAGGCGGTACTGGTGTTCTCCACCGAGGTCGTGCTGGACACGCAGGACTCCGTGGCCACCATGCTGATCCGCAAGGGCAACATGAACATCGAGGTGCGCTACTCCCTCTCCCCCGGCCTCAACGCCGACAAGGACACCCCGGCACCGCTGGAGTTCTCCGACGTCGAGTCGATGATGCACGACTTCGGCAAGGAGTCGCTCACCCCCATCGGCGGTTGAGCGCAGGCGCCGTGAGCGCGTGAGAGCACGCTGAGAAGGGGGTGCGGCCCGCGGGCCGCACCCCCTTCGTGTGTCCGGTTTTCTCCGCCCGCTCCCGCCGTGCGGCGGGTCCGGGCGTGCCCCGGCGGGGCGGCGCCGCACCGCCGACCGGGCGGTGCCGAGCACGGCGGCGCGGACTCCGCCGGTCGCGGTACCCGCACCGCCGTGCCGGTCCGAGGAGGGGCCGGTGCCCGACCGCTTTGGCCCCGGACCTCGGAGCGAGCCCGGTCCGCCGGTGTCAGCGGCCGATCTCGGTACGGACCCGCCGCGCCGCCTCGACCATGTTGCGCAGCGCCGGCTCGACCTCCGCGTACCCGCGGGTCTTCAGTCCGCAGTCGGGGTTGACCCACAGCTGCTCGGGCGAGAGCGCACGCAGCGCGCTGCGCAGCCCCGTCTCGATCTCCTGCACGGAGGGCACCCGCGGGGAGTGGATGTCGTAGACACCCGGCCCGATCCCGCGCCGGTACCCCTTCGACGCGAGGTCGTCCACCAGCTCCATGTGCGAGCGGGCGGCCTCCACGCTGGTGACGTCGGCGTCGAGTGCCTCGATCGCCCCGACGATCCTGCCGAACTCCGAGTAGCACATGTGCGTGTGGATGCGGGTGCTCGCCGCCGCCCCGGAGGTCGCCAGCCGGAAGGAGTCGATCGCCCAGGCCAGGTAGTCCGCGCGCAGCTCCTCGCGCAGCGGAAGCAGCTCGCGCAGGGCAGCCTCGTCGACCTGGATGTGGCGGATGCCCTCCTTCTCCAGGTCGGCGATCTCGTCGCGCAGCGCGAGCGCAACTTGGCGGGCGGTGTCGCCCAGCGGCTGGTCGTCGCGCACGAACGACCAGGCCAGCATGGTCACCGGGCCGGTGAGCATGCCCTTGACCGGCTTGTCGGTGCGGGACTGGGCGTAGGTGATCCACTCCACCGTCATCGGCTCGGGGCGCGAGACGTCACCGTAGAGGATGGGCGGACGCACGCACCGCGAACCGTAGGACTGCACCCAGCCGTTGACGGTGGTGATGTAGCCGTCCAGCTGCTCGGCGAAGTACTGCACCATGTCGTTGCGCTCGGGCTCGCCGTGCACGAGCACATCCAGGCCGATGTCCTCCTGGAGTGCGATGACGCGGTCGATCTCCGCGCGCATCAGGCGCTTGTACTCGGCCTCGCCGATGCGTCCGGCCCGGTGGTCGGCGCGGGCGCCGCGCACCTCGGGCGTCTGCGGGAACGAGCCGATGGTCGTGGTCGCCAGCACGGGTTCCTTGCCGGCGGCCGTGCGCTGCTCGTCGCCCACCCGGGTGGTCTCGCCGCCCAGCGCCTCCAGCCGGGCGCGCACCCGGGGGTCGGTGAAGGAGGCGGGGGCGGCGGAGCGGGCGGCCCGCAGCTCCTCGGCGACACCGTCGTCACCCTCGGTGAGAGCGCGGCCGAGCAGCACGACTTCGTCGACCTTCTGCCGCGCGAACGCCAGGCGCTCGCGCACCGCCGGGTCCATATCCGGCTCGGCGTCCAGGTCGATCGGCACGTGCAGCAGCGAGCAGGACGTGCTCACGTCGACGCGGCCGGCCAGGCCCAGCAGGGAGCCCAGGGTCGACAGCTTGCCGGGGACGTCGGCGCGCCAGACGTTGCGGCCGTCGACGATGCCCGCGACAAGGGTCTTGTCGCCCAGGCCGGAGACCCGGGCCAGCTCCCCGACTCCCTCGGGGCCGGCGACGAAGTCCAACCCGATCTGCTCGATCCCGGTGCGCTTGAGGGCCTCCAGCGCGTCGGTGCCGATGGCGCCGAAGTAGGTCGAGACCAGCAGCTCGGGCCGCTCGGACAGGTCGCCCAAGCGGGTGTAGGCGTACTCCAGCGAGGCGAGCTCGGCCCGGCCGTCGTCGGCGGCCAGGATCGGCTCGTCGATCTGCACCGACGCCGCTCCGGCGGCCGACAGCTGCGCGAGCAGCTCGGAGTAGGCCGCCAGCAGGTCGTCGAGCAGTTCGAGCGTCCGCCACCCCGGGGGCGCGTCGGCGGCGGGCTTGGCCAGCAGCAGGAAGGTCAGCGGGCCGACCAGCACCGGCCGGGTCTCGATCCCCAATCCTTTGGCCTGGGTGTACTCCGATAGCGGCTTGCCGCCGGCCAGGCGCGGACGTGTCGCCGGGGAAAGCTCGGGGACCAGGTAGTGGTAGTTCGTGTCGAACCACTTGGTCATCTCCATGGGCTGGAGTTCCCCGGTGCCGCGCGCCATGGCGAAGTACGCCGCGAGCTCGGATTCGCGGTCCGAGGCGGCCTCGAACATATGGCGGAAGCGCTCGGGCACGAGCCCGAACAGGACCGCGGTGTCGAGGACGTGGTCGTAGTAGGAGAACGTGTTGGACGGAGCGGTGCCGATCCCGGCATCGCGCAGCGACTCCCAGACGCCGCGGCGCAGGTGTGCCGCGACGGCGTCGAGTTCGGCGGCGCCGGTCCGGCCCGCCCAGTGGGACTCCTCGGCCCGCTTCAGCTCGCGGTCGGGTCCGATGCGCGGGTATCCGTGAACGGTCGTGGTCATCAGGCGGCACCGCCCTCGAACGGGTGGCCGTATCGCATGGCTTGTTCTCTCCCTCGTCGATAAGCCGGACGATCCGCGGCCGCGGGGGAGGGTGCGCGAGCGCACAAGCGCCACCGCCCTGGCCCTCCCGCGAGGCACACGGACCACCGCGAACGCGTCCGCGCTCGCGGGCGGTGGCAGGTGTTCGGACTCGTGGGCGCGGTGCGGACCGTTCGGCCCGCTCCTCCTACCGGCCGCCGCTTCCCAGGCGCGTCGCCCAGTGCCGATGGCGGCTTTCGTTCCCACATACCGCTGCGGGGCAGTCCCGGATTCGCACCGGGTTCCCTCTTGCGACACGCACAGCGAACCGTGCGTGTACCGACCGCGACTGCCACTATAGACCAGGCCGTCATGAGCGCCCGAGGACGGATCCGCAGCACGGGAAGCCTGGGGCCGCGCGGGTCCGACCGGGTTCGCCGCCTTCGTCCGTGCACCGCGCCGAACCGCTGCGGCCGATTGCCGGACCTTGAGCGGTTGATGACCGGATTTTGACGCATCCCATGCATAGCGCGCTCCGACATGGGGTTACGCTCGACGATTGGACCGTGTCCGAATTGATATGTCATTCGCGGAACCACACGGATTCCCCGGGCGACACAGTCACCGGCCCCCTCTCACAGACCGACAAGGACCCGCACCAGTTGAAGCACCACCCCCTTGGCCTGCATATGACTCCCCTTTGCCCCCGACCACCCAAGGCTGCCGGATTCCGGTCGGCGGATGTCCGCGCCGCTTCGGCGGCGGTCGCGCTGGCCCTGGCACTCACGGCTTGCACCGGAGGCGAAGCGGATCCGGCCGCATCGGGCGGGTCCGCGTCGCCTTCACCGTCGTCCACGCCCGCCACGGGCGAGCGTGACGAACTGACGGTCGTCGACAGCAAGCACATCCCCGGCCTGGAGGAGAAGACCGTCACCGAGGACTTGGCGGGCGGGGTCGAGGCCGAGCTGTCCTACCCGAGCATCCCCAACGCCGATCCGTTCACCGACCGCCTCGCCGAGATCATCAAGCTGGAGGCCCACGACTTCGCGGGTGCCGAGCCGGACGCGAAGTCGTACTCGGTCGACTGGGACGTCAGCGTGGCCCGAGGCAACGTGATGGCGGTCCGCCTGACCCAGCGGGAGAAGGACGGCGACGGCGAGCGCACCCGCCACTCCACCTACTGGTACAACACCGAGTCCGGCCACACCGCCTACTCCACCGAACTGCTGGCCGGCCAGGAGCAGCTGGAGAAGCTGCACAGCCTGGTCGAGGACCGGCTCTTGGACCGGGACGGCGTCAGGTCCGCGTCACTGCAGCCCATCGCCGAGGTGTACGACTCCCTGGGATTCAACGCGAACGGCGACCTGGTGGCGGAGTTCGACGAGGGCCAGGTCGCGCCCGCCGGGAAGGGGCGCGTCCGTGCGGTCGTGCCCGCGGACGAGGTGCGGCCCCTGCTGTCGTCCTTGGGCGAGCGGGCACAGCAGGCGGCGGTGGTCGTCACACCGAAGTTCGAGATCGAGCAAGCCGCCAGCGCGCCCAAGGGCGGCAAGTCGGCGGGCAGCGTTCCGGGCATGCACCCGCCGGCGGCCGGGGAGGTCGACTGCGACGATCCCTCGTCCAAATGCATCGCCCTGACCTTCGACGACGGCCCGGGGGCCCGCACACCGCGACTGCTGAACGCGCTGGAGAAGCACGATGCCAAGGCGACGTTCTTCGTCACCGGCGGCCCGGTGCGCCAGCACCCCGACACCGTGCGCCGCACCTACGCCGAGGGCCACGAACTGGCCAACCACACGGTGCACCACCCTGATCTGACCTCGATCGCGAAGAGCGGTGTCACCGACGAGCTGACGACCGTCAACAAGCTGGTGCGCCGCGAGACGGGCTACACCATGGACCTGATGCGCCCGCCCTACGGCGCCACCGACGGCGCCGTCGCCGATGTCGCCGAGAAGATGGGCCAAGCCCAGATCCTGTGGAACGTCGACACCTACGACTGGCGCGACCGCGACGCGGGGATCGTCAGCGACCGGGCCGTACAGCGGGCCCAGCCGGGCTCCATAGTGCTGATGCACGACATCCACAGCACCACCGTCAAGGCCGTGCCCGAGATCCTGGAGCGGTTGGACGACAAGGGTTACACCATGGTCACGGTGTCGCAACTGCTCGGCGAGACCGAGCCCGGCAAGAAGTACACCGAGGGCAAGCCGGAGGAGTCCCCGGACTCGCCGTCGCCCAGTCCGTAACCTCGGCGCGCGGCTGCCACCAGCGGATCCGCGGAATCCGGTGCAGGCAGGCGTCGGGGGGAAGACGGCGCGAACGCGGGATGTCCCCGATGCGGGGGAACCCCGCGTTCGCGCGTAGGCTGGTGCGCCGTGGCGCAGGGACACCCCGCCGGATACCCGGTTACCCGCGCAGGGGCCGCCGAACCATTCCACCGTGTCCTGAAACGGCCGCTTGACAGGCTTCCGTGGGGGAACGCGATGGTTGAGGGCGGTCGTTCCCGACGACGAGAGCAGCCACCACAGCGTGCCCCGTGGACGTGAAGGGAATTCCGATGGCCGTTGCGTTAGCCCGCGACTATGCCTGGTTGCGGGAGACTCAGCCGGACCTCGCCGAAGCGTACTGCCTCTCCTACGTCCGAGGACTCGGCAAGACCGCCGCCCTGGGCCGGCTCGGCGTCGCCGAGCGCGACCTGCGGTCGCTGCCCATCGCCGAGGCCGTCGAGGCCGCCCTGTGCGCCGAAGGCCGCCCCCCGATGACGGTCCACGCGCTCTCGGTCGGCGGCTGGACGGTGATCATCGAGCCCACCGGCTGCCGGGTGACCCGGCCGGAGTGCTACCGCACACTCTCCGCCGAGACGGAGCTGGTCTCGGTACGGGTGCTGATGGACCACCGCTACGAGTTCCGCTGGGTGATCGACGGCGTGCTGCAGACCTTCTTCGACGCACGCACTCCGCAGGTGCGGCGCGGCACGCGCCCCGACGCGCTGGAAGGGCCGATGAACGCCGTCGGCTTGGGCGGCACGGCCCCCGAGTGCGACCCGGGCGAGGGCGTGCTGGCGCTGGCCGACCGGGTGACCGGCGTGCGCATCCGCTCCTCCCACCTGGCCGGTCCGCTACTGGGTGCCGAACTCGACTCCGCGCTTCCGCTGGCGCCGCGCTGAGCCCGTGCGCCGCCGGGCCTGCGGGCCGGGGCGCACACGGGCGCCGGGCCGGGGTGCGGCGTCGCCTCCGGTGTCGATCATTGGCCTGATGTGGACAGTTGCCGGGTTGCGGTACTACCCGCACCGCGCGTGACCTACGTTTTCCTGCGTAACCTGCGCAGATGCCGTGGTGCGCGCGGGCCCGGCGGAGTCCCGCCCCTTCGGCCGCGGCGCCCCGCCTCGTGGAAGGAACCTCCCGGCGCATGTCCCCATCCCCGAGCGGCTCCGAACCGGCCCCGCGGCGGCTCCGCCCCCCAGGAGGGATCCGGTCCCTGATCGGCGCCGCGGCGCTGGCCGCGGCGACCGGCTGCAACGCGCTGGCCCTGCCCGCTCCGCCGCCCACGGAGTTCACCTCCTTCGCGGCCGAGAACGTGACCGGCCTCGGCGAGTCCCGCGTCGGCGGCCTCGGCGGCGACGGGCTCACCGTGCGCGCGTCGGTGCCCGAGATCCCCGATGCCCTTCCGCTCACCGACCGCCTCACCGCGATCGTCGAACAGGAGGCGGCCGACTTCCGCGACGCCCTGCCCCGAGCCGAGCGGCTGGAGGTCGACTGGGAGCTGACGGCGGCGGGGAAGGGGGTGGTCGGCGTACGCCTCACGCGCACCGAGACCGACCACCGCGGCAGCCACGATGCCTACTCCACCTACTACTACGACACCCGCACCGGGCGCACCGCCTACTCCACCGAGCTGCTGGCCGGCGACTCCGAGCTGCGCGAGCTGAACCGGCGCGTCGCCGCGGAACTGAAGGGCACCGCCGCCGAGGCCGCCGGCCTGTATCCCGGTTTCCGGCTCTACGATTCCATCGGCTTCAACCACGACGGCGGCCTCGTCGCCGAGTTCGACGCCGGCCGGGCGGCGCCCGTCGGCCAGGGGCGGATCGCCGCCGCCGTGCCCGCCGGCGACGCCCGGCCGCTGCTGTCGGAGCTGGGCGAGCGCGTGCTGGCGGCCTCGCGCATGGATCCGCGCGCGTTCTCGGTGGAGTCCCCGCCCGCCCAGGATCCGCCCGCCGACCCCCGCGTCCCGGGCTCCCGCCCCGGCGGCGGCGACCACGCGTGCGGCGTCGAGACCAACTGCGTGGCGCTGACGTTCGACGACGGACCCGCCGGTCCGACGGACGAGGTGCTGGACGTGCTGGCCGAGTACGACGCCGAGGCCACGTTCTTCCTCTCCGGCCACGCGATCCGCAGCCGGCCCGCGCTACTGGGCCGCGCGTGGTCGCAGGGCCACGGGATCGGCAACCACGGCGACACCCACGAGTCGTTCCCGCAGCTGAGCCGGGCAGAGCTGGACGCCGAACTGACCACCGTGGATGCGCTGATCCGCCGCGAAACCGGTACCGAGGTCGACATCCTGCGCCCTCCGTTCGGCCACACCGACGGCACGGTCGCCGAGGTCGCGGCCGAGCACGGCCAGGCGCAGATCGTCTGGGACACCGATTCCCGGGACTGGACCGGCATCTCCGCCGAGGAGATCGTCGCCAACGTCGTCGCGCGCACTCCGCCCAACGGGCTGGTGCTCATGCACGACACGGAGAAGCACACGGCCGCCGCCCTGCCCGCGATCCTGGAGCACTTCGCCGCGCAGGGCTACGCTCTGGTGACCGTCTCCGACCTGCTCGGCGGCACCGAAGCCGGCGAGCTGTACTACAGCATGGATCCGGCGGCCAACGACGTGTGCATCCAGCTGAACGGCTGCCCGCTGGGTTGACGGCTCCACCCGGCTTGCTCCGGTGGCCGTGTTCGGCGCCGAGCACGGCCACCGGGGCAAGGTCAGCGACGGGAATCCGGCGCAGCAGCGGGGACCGGTTCCTCCTGCTCGGCGACGTCGGCGCCCACCGCGTCGGCGATCGACGCGTAGCCCGAGGAGCGCACCAGGCGTGCCAGGCCGCGGTGCATGCGGCGCGGCCACAGCGGCCCGCCGTAGATCAGCCCGGTGTAGCCCTGCACGAGGGTGGCGCCCGCGCGGATGCGCGCCCAGGCGTCCTCGGGCGTGGAGATCCCGCCCACGGCGATCAGCAGCAGCCCCTCGCCGGCACGGGAGCGCAGCCGACGCAGTACCTCCAGGGATCGTTCGCGCAGCGGAGCGCCGGAGAGGCCGCCCTCCCCGGCCGCGGCGACCTCCTCGGCCGGACTGCGCAGTCCGGCACGCGAGACGGTGGTGTTGGTCGCGATGACACCGTCCAGGCCGAGCTCGACGGCGAGGTCGGCGACCGCGTCGACGTCGCCGTCGGCAAGGTCCGGGGCGATCTTGACCAGCAGCGGCAGCGTGCGGTGCCCGCTGCCGTCGAGCGCGCTCCGCACGGCGAGCAGCAGCGGGCGCAGCCGCTCGACGGCCTGCAGGTCGCGCAGGCCGGGGGTGTTCGGCGAACTGACGTTGACCACCAGGTAGTCGGCGAACGGCGCCAGGCACCGCGCGCTCGCGGCGTAGTCGTCGGCCGCCTCGTCGTCGGGCACCGCCTTGGTCTTGCCGATGTTCACACCCACCACGGGGCGGTGCCCGCCGCCCCTGGAGCGCAGCGCGCGCAGGTGGTCGGCCGCCACGACGGAGCCGTGGTTGTTGAACCCCATGCGGTTGACGATCGCGGAGTCGGCGGTCAGCCGGAACAGTCGCGGTCGCGGATTGCCCGGCTGCGGGTGGGCGGTCACCGTGCCGACCTCGACGTGGCCGAATCCGAGGGCGGTCAGTCCGGCGACGCCCTCGGCGTTCTTGTCGAAGCCGGCCGCCAGACCCACCGGCCCCGGAATCTCCCGGCCGAACGCGCGCACGGTGAGGCCGCGCCGGCGCGGCGCGCGTACCGGCCGCACGGCCTCGGCCGCGCCGGGCACGGCGGCGAGACCGCGCAGGGCCGCGAAGCTCAGGCGGTGGATCGTCTCGGCGTCGGTGTGCCGCAGTACGGCGTGGAAGAGGAACTGGTAGAGCACGGGCTTTTCCGGATTCGGGTACGGGGTCGGGGGACGTCGGGACCCGCGTGCGCCGGGTGCCTGTCGGACGCGGGCGGCGCCGTGGTGCGGCGGTCTCAGCCGTCGCCGCGCTCGCGGTCGGCGAGGTAGCGCTCCAGTTCCGCGCCGAGCTCGTCGGCGGTGGGCAGATCGGTGGCGTCATCACCGAAGAGGGGCCGTTGGACCCCCTCCTCGCCGGCGTTCTCGCGGGCGGTCATGAAGTCGTCGTACTGCTGCTCCAGGTTGGCGACCACGCGCTGCACCTCCTCGGACGCCTGCACCTGCTGCTCGATCTCCGCATCGGTCTGCTGGGCGGTCTCCTCCAGACTCTCGCCCGGCAGCGCCAGCCCGGTGGCACCGGCGACGAACTCCAGAGCGGCGATGGCGGCCCGCGGGTACTCCGATTGGGAGAGGTAGCTGGGCACGTGCACCGCATAGCCCACCGCGTCGTGGCCGGCCTCGCCCAGCCGGTACTCCAGCAGGGCGGCCGCGCCCGCGGGGACGTTGACCCGGCCGATCCAGGGCGTGTGCCCCGACACCAGCTCGGCGCGGGTGGCGTGGGCGGTAGCGGTCGTGGGCCGGGTGTGCGGCACCGCCATCGGGATGCCGTGGACGCCGACGGTGAGGGTGACCGAGAACCGCTCGATCAGCTCGCGCACCGCCTCCGCGAACGCCTCCCACTCGTGGTCGGGTTCGAGTCCGTGCAGCAGCAGGAACGGGGTGCCCTCGCCGTCGCGGAGCCGGTAGAGGGTCAGGTTGGGCGGGGTGTATTCGGTGAAGGCGTTCTCGACGAAGGTCATCATGGGCCGACGGGAGCGGTAGTCGAGCAGCCGGTCGACGTCGAAGACGGCGATCTCCTCGGCGTCGGACGCGGCGAACAGCGCGTCGGCGGCCTGGCGACCGACCGTACCGGCGTCCATGAACCCGTCGAGAACGACTAGCAGCACCGCCCCGGCGGTCTCGTCTGCGCCGGGGCGGAGCTGGTAGAGGTCAGCGTGGTCACGCACCTGGAAGTGTCTCCATTCGCACACGGGGTGGCAGGAACGCGCGGCGGTATCACGCGCGGACGGATGCGCCGTCCACAATAGTCGAGCGCCGCAGCGCCGCCTCCGCGGGCGGAGCGGGGGTCAGTGCGAACGCAGCACCCGCAGGCTGCGCAACCGGTTCAAGGCCCCGGCGATCTCGTGGCGCCGCGGGAGCACGTAGTCGCCCGCGTAGCCGCGACCCAGCGCCGTCACTCCGTCGTCGCCCAGCCGCTCCTCCAGGGCGTCCAGCGCCTCGCCGAGCGTCCTGTCGCCGCCGAGCAGGCCGTCCTCGGACAGCAGCCGCATGGCCAGTCCCACACCGATGATCTGGCCGGGATCGACCAGCTGCGCGAGGTTGCGCACGTCGACGTCGTTCTCGCCGAAGGTGAGCACGTCCATGTCCCGGCGCTTGATGCGGGAGCGGCCGCGCGCGGTGGCGTCCACCGAGCGCGCGTCGACCACCCGGCGGGCGGGCGCGGGGAAGTCGGCGTCGGTGCGGGCCGACGCCAGCTCGCGGGCCTGCTCGGTGACGTCGTAGGGGCGGTACCCGTCGAGCATGATCACCTGGTCGGCGACGTCGAAGTAGTCGCCGCTGCCGCCCATCACGAGCACCGTCGAAACCCCGTGGTCGCGGCGCAGCGGGCGGATCAAATCGACGAAGGGGGTCAGCGGCTCGCGGTCGCCGTGCACCAGCCGCTGCATCCTGGCGTCGCGGATCATCAGGTTGGTGGCCGTGGTGTCCTCGTCGATGAGCAGGGCGTGTGAGCCGGCCTCCAGCGCCTCGGCGATATTGGCGGCCTGCGAGGTGGATCCGGAGGCGTTCTCCGTGGAGAAGTCGGCGGTGTCCGCGCCGGTGGGCAGGTTGCGCACGAACGCGCTGATGTCGGTGCGCTCGACCTGGCGCCCCTCCTCGGCGCGGATCTTGACCGCGTCGGCTCGGGAGACCACCAGCTCGCGCCCGTCGCCGGGCACGTGGTCGTAGACGCCGCGCTCCAGGGCGTGCAGCAGGGTGGACTTGCCGTGGAAGCCGCCGCCGACGATGAGGGTGATGCCCTCGGGGATGCCCAGGCCCTCGACCTCGCCGGCGTGGGGCAGTTCCACGGAGTAGCGCAGGCTCTCCGGGGAGCGGAACGGGACCGCGGTGCCCTGCATGGGCAGGTCGCTGACGCCGCTGCGGCGCGGCAGCACCGAGCCGTCGGCGACGAACGCCACCAGGCCCCGTTCGGCCAACCGGTCGCGCAGCGCACAGGTGTCCTCGACGGTGTCGGCGAAGGCGGTGGCCTCGGCGGTGTCCAGTTCCGGCCAGCGCAGCGAGTCGACCATGTCGGGCAGCCGCTCGCACAGTTCGCGCTCGGCGGTGCGACCGTCGATGCGGCGGCCGTGGCCGGGCATCTCGATACCCAGCCGCAGCAGTACCTCGCCGTCGCGGATCTGGCAGGCGGCGCGGTCCAGGACCTCCTGGCCGCCGGCGTCGATGCGCAGCCGGGCACCCTTGAGCGCGCGGTAGGCGCGGCGCACCAGGTAGTCGGCGGTGGCGCGGCGGCGCACCGGGCTGTGCCAGGCGGCGTCCGGCAGTTCGGCGACGTCGGCGGGGATGCGGACGGAGACGCGGGACGGCGGGGCGAAGGGGTCGGACTGCACCCGCTCCACGGTCAGCGTGAAGTCGGGGAAGGTCCAGTCGCCGGTGAGGGACTTGTAGCGGCCGTAGGAGGAGCCGTCCATCTTGCGCAGCTCCTCGGCCAGCCGGGCGTCGTCGCGGCGGCCGCGGATCTCGGGCTGATCGCGGCGCCCTCCGCCGCCGCCCGGACCGCCGCCGCGCCGCTCGGGGCGTCCTTGGCCGTGGCGGCGGTCCTGTCCCCCGTACCGTCCAGGCATCGGTCGGTTCCCTCCTAGTGGGTCTCGGTGACTGCGTCCTCGGCGCCACAGCGGATCGCCCGCGACTCGGACGGACAGCCTGTTTGCGGTGCTACGGGCGCCGGTACACGCCCTCTACCCGGGGCGTCGGCGCCCATACCGGTTGCCCGGCGCCGCGCCGGGCACCTCCCCCGACCGGGCGTCACCCGGCCGTGGTTTGATTCGTCCCGCGGCGTCCCGTTCGAAGGCGGCGGGCGGCTCGGCCGGGCGCGTCGCCCCGGCGATCGGTGTTCCGCCCCGCGCCGCACGGCGGCTGGTGCCGATCGCCCACCCTAAACGAGTGAGTCCGATGTCTTCGGTCGTCGGCGGGACGGCTCGGGCCCGCTGGGCGGCCTTGTGGCCTGCCGAGCGGCGGGCGGACCAGGCCCGATCGCCGCGCGCCACCCTGTCCTCGGTCCCGGCCCTGCGCGGCCGAGTCCGCCGCTACGACCTGCCCGAGGAGCGGCCGATCGTGGGGTGAGGCTCCTCACTCATCGCGCGGATAGTGGATGATCCGCGCATTGTGACCGACCGCCTTGGCGAATTTCGCGTCGTCGGTCAGCAGGGGAAGGTCCAACGCTTCGGCGAGTGCTACGTACATGGCGTCATAGGCCGTGAAGTTGTTGCGCAGCGCGTACGCACGAGATTGCAGGGGAGCCATCGCGTGACGCGTAATGCGCAACGCCTGGTACCGGACGAGCATCCGTTCCGCCCGTTCCGGGGTGATCCGCACCCCGGGCTTGCTGGTGATGGACAAGCCCCGCACCACGCTGGAAACCTCCGCGTCGACGAGCGCGGGAGCGTGCACTCTGCGCGCCAAACGACGACGCAGCAGATCGTCTTCCCGGCGGGCCGCAAGCAACCTGATGACGATGGAACAGTCGACGACCATGCTCATCGGCGGCCGTCGGCCGTGAAGTCGCGCAAGTCTTCGATCGTGTATGCGATCGGCTCGTCTTCCGAGAGCCGCGCCATGGTCTCCGCCGGATCCGGAAGGGATGCCTCTTCGATGATCAAGTCACGCAGATAGGCAGCCAGCGACTGGCCCCTTTCCGCTGCCCGAGCTTTGAGAGTCTCCACGGCCTCGGCAGGGACACCCCGGATCTGGACTACGTTCGTCTCGCCCATGACACCACACTAGCATGCAGGCTGCATGCACACCCAGCTCCTTTGTCGGCGAACCGCTGCATCGTTCCCATAACGCCCGCTTTCCCGCTGAACCGGATCGGCGTATCCCGCGTCCTACGCATCGCGGCCGCTCAGCGGCGGGGCCGGGTCCGGCCAGGTGCCGCGGCCTGCGGCCGAGCGGCCGGGGTGCGCACGGCCGCTACCGTGGCGGGGCGGTGCGCACCGCTGGCGGGGAACGTGGAAGCAGCGACAAGGGGGACGGATGCCGGCAGGCCGGCCATTGCACGCAGGCGATCCCGCGAGTGTCGGCGGTTACCGGCTGACCGGGAGGCTCGGCCAGGGCGGTCAGGGAGTCGTCTACCTGGGGACCGCGCCCGACGGCACCGAGGTCGCGGTCAAGGTGCTCAGTGCCGAGTGGGCCGAGGACCCCGGTTTCCGCCGCAGGTTCGAGCGCGAGGCGCGGGCGGCCCGGCAGGTGGCCTCCTTCTGTACGGCACAGGTGCTCGACGCCTCCTTCGAGGTCGCCCAGCCCTACATCGTCAGCGAGTACGTGCACGGCCCGTCGCTCAAGGAGGCGGTCGAGCGCCAAGGCCCGACTTCGGGGGCCGAGCTGCACCGGCTGGCGGTGGCGACGGCCACCGCGCTGGTGGCGGTGCACGAGGCGGGCATCGTGCACCGCGACTTCAAGCCCGCCAATGTGCTCATGGCGAACCAGGGGCCGCGCGTCATCGACTTCGGCATCGCCCAGACCGGCGATGTGACGGGAACGCAGACGCAGTCGGTGATCGGCACGCCCGGTTTCATGGCACCGGAGCAGATCGCGGGCGAGGCGGTGAGCCAGGCCGTCGACGTCTTCGCGTGGGGCGCGGTAATGGTGTTCGCGGCCACCGGGCGGGCCCCCTTCTCCGGAGACTCGATCCCGGCCGTCATCCACCAGGTCATGTCGGCCACGCCCGACCTGCAGAGCGTGGAGGAGCCCTGGCGGTCGGTGGTCGAGCAGTGCCTGGCCAAGGACCCGGGCCGGCGCCCGAGCTCGGCCGAACTGCTGATGCGGCTGCTGGGCAGGCGCGACTCCGGGGCCGCCGAGGAGCCGCACGCCTCCGGCCCCGGCGACCCCGCACCCGATGCGCACGTCGAGGCGGGCGGCGACGCGCCCGGCGGCGCACGCTCCGCAGCGCAGCCCGCCGCGGACGGAATCCCCGCCCGATCCGCGGCTGCGCCCGCGAAGGCCGACACGGCCGCGGCAGGCGGGGAAGCCGGGGAAAGCGGCGACCGCAGAAGCCCGGCACGCAAGCGGCTGGCCGTCACCGGCGCGGCACTCGCGCTGCTGCTGGTCGTCGGCGCCGGCGGCTACGCGGCTTGGGCGGCGCGCAGCCCCGACACGCCATCGGCAGACCAGGACGTCGCGCCGCAGAACCAGGACCCGGTGGCCGCGGCGCCCTCGGTCACCGGAGCGCCCTCTCCGACCTCCGGTGCCTCACCGAGCCCGCAGCAGAGCCCGTCCGCGGCCGCCGAGGCCCAGGCCGACGTCTCGGCCGCGGAAACGCCCTCCATGGAGCCCTCGGAATCCGCACCGCAGGAGGACGGGGCGGAAGGGGGCTCGGGCGAGTCCGAGGAGGACAAGGTGACCTTCTCCGCGGAGTTCGCCGGACGCTGGGTGGGCCACGGCACCTTCCCCAACGGGACTCAGCGCAGCTACGACCTGGTCATCGAGGCGGGCAGCCGGACGGCGTCGGTCACCACCTCCGACAACGCCTGCAGGTGGGCCTTCGAGATATTCCGCACCAACAACAAGGGCGGCTACGACGGCTGGATGAACACCGGGGCCGGCTGCGGCCCCCACAAGGGCGGCGGCTTCTGGATCGACGGCGGCCGCCTCGTGGTGATGCTTTGGGGCGAGCAGGGCAACTTCGAACCGCACTTCTTCTGGCTGGACCGCCCCTGACGCCCTGACGCGGTGACGCGCGCCGCATCCGGCGGCACGCGCGGCGGCGGGCTCAGCGCGGCCCCTGCAGGGTGGGCTCGTCCAGGATGAACATGGTCTGGGTGCTGCGGACCTCGGGGATCCGCTGCAGCCGCTCCAGCACGAACGTGCGCAGGGCGGCCGCGTCGGCGACCCGCACGAGCAGCAGCAGGTCGACGTCTCCGGAGACCAGCGCGGCGTGGTCGACCTCGGGGATGTCGCGCAGATAGTCGCGGAAGCGCTCCCACGAATGCTGCTCGATGCGCACCGAGACGTAGGCGGCCAGCCCCTTGCCGTACTTCTCGTGGTCGATGACGGCGGTGAACCCGCGGATGACGCCTTGGCCGCGCAGCCGGTCCAGCCGCGCGTAGGCGTTGGCGCGGGAGATGTGCGCCTGCGCGGCCACCGCGCGGATGGACATGCGGCCGTCGGCGCGCAGCAGCTCGATGATGGCGTGGTCGACGTCGTCGAGGGCCGCTGCCATGTGTCTCACCTCACACCGACGGAGTACCCGCACTCTGAGACGGATCCGGTCATTGAACCCCGTTGACTAGCCATCTGTCTACTTTGCGCGGCAGTTCATGGACATTATGCGGTATCCGGTCGCATATTCAGACCATGACGACCAGCGACGCGCCACCCGTTGCGGCTCCCTTTCTGCCCTCCTTGGAGCCCATCCGGTTGATCGACCACGAGGGGCGCCGAGCCCCGGAGTCCGCCGGCGCCGGGTTCGCCCCGCCCGGTCCCGACACGCTGCTCGCCCTGCTGCGCGCGATGGTCGTCGGCCGCCGCTTCGACGACCAGGCCGGCGCGCTGGCAAAGCAGGGCCGGCTCGCCGTTTACCCTTCCAGCCGCGGCCAGGAGGCCTGCCAGGTCGGCGGGGTACTGGCGCTGGCCGAGCGCGACTGGCTGTTCCCCACCTACCGCGACTGCGTCTCACTGGTCACCCGGGGCGTGGATCCGGTCGAGGTGCTCACGCTGCTGCGCGGCGACTGGCACTGCGGCTACGACCCGCGGGCGCACCGCTGCGCGCCGCAGTGCACGCCGCTGGCCACCAACGCCTCCCACGCCGTCGGACTGACCTACGCCGCCCGCCGCAAGGGCGCCGACACCGCCGCGCTGGTGCTGATGGGCGATGGCGCGACCAGCGAGGGCGACGCGCACGAGGCCTACAACTTCGCCGCCGTCTGGAACGCGCCGGTCGTCTTTCTGATCCAGAACAACCAGTGGGCCATCAGCGTGCCGCTGCACAAGCAGACCGCGGCACCCACCCTCGCGCACAAGGCCGTGGGCTACGGCATGCGCGGCTACCACGTCGACGGCAACGACGCCGCCGCCGTGAACGCGGTCGTCTCCCGGGCACTGGCCGAGGCCCGCGCCGGGGGCGGCCCGGCCCTGGTCGAGGCCCGCACCTACCGGATCGAGCCGCACACCAACTCCGACGCCCCGCAGCGCTACCGCGAGGACGCCGAGGTGGAGCACTGGCGGCGCCGCGATCCGCTCGCCCGCCTGGAGGCGCTGCTGCGCAGCGAAGGGCTGCTCGACGACGCCGGAAAGGCCGAGTTCGACGACCGGGCCGACCGGCTCGCCGCATCGGTGCGCGAGCGGCTCGCCCAGCCCCCGCACCGCTCCCCCGACGAACTGTTCGCCCACGTCTACGCCGAGCCGACGGCGGCCCTGCGCCGCCAGCGCGCCGCTGTGCGCGAGGTCGCGGCACACGCCGAGCGCTCACGCGACGGAAACGGAGGCCGCTGACATGGCGCGCTACAGCCTCGGCCAGGCTCTCAACCAGGCGCTGCGCGACGCGATGGCCGCCGACCCCGATGTGGTGGTCTACGGCGAGGACGTCGGAGCCCTGGGCGGGGTGTTCCGGGTGACCGACGGGCTCAGCGCCGAGTTCGGCGAGGACCGCTGCTTCGACTCCCCGCTGGCCGAGTCGGGCATCGCGGGCACCGCGGTAGGCATGGCGATGTACGGCCGCCGCCCGGTGGTGGAGATGCAGTTCGACGCGTTCGCCTACCCCGCCTTCCAGCAGGTGGTGTCGCACATCGCCAAGATGCGCAACCGCACCAGCGGGCGCGTGGAACTCCCCTTGGTGATCCGCATCCCCTACGGCGGCGGCATCGGCGCGGTCGAGCACCACGGCGACTCCTCGGAGACCTACTACGCGCACACGCCGGGACTGCGGGTCGTCACCCCCGCGACCGCGGCCGACGGCTACTCGATGCTGCGCGAGGCGGTGGAATCGCCCGATCCGGTCGTCTTCCTGGAGCCCAAGCGCCGCTACTGGGCCACCGAGGACGTGCAGCTGCCGGCGCGCACGGCCGCGCTGGACCGCGCCACCGTCCGCCGCGAGGGAGCCGACCTGACCCTCATCGCCTACGGTCCCACGGTCGACACCGCGCTGCTGGCCGCCGAGGCGGCGGCCGAGGAAGGGCACGAGGCCGAGGTGATCGACCTGCGCAGCCTCTCCCCCTTCGACGACGCCGCAGTGGCGGCCTCGGTGCGCCGCACGGGGCGCGCGGTCGTCGTCCACGAGGCTCCCGAGTTCGCCGGCTACGGCGCCGAGGTGGCCGCCCGCCTCACCGAGCAGTGCTTCCACTACCTGGAGGCGCCGGTGCTGCGGGTGTGCGGGTTGGACATCCCCTACCCGCCGCCGCACCTGGAGGAGTACCACCTGCCCGGAACCGACCGGATCCTCGCCGCGATCGACCGGCTGCAGTGGGAGTCCTCCTGGGTGCCCGAACCGGAGCGGGCCGGGCGGCCGCGCGCGGAGGTGGGGGCATGAGCGGGGCTCAGGACGGGGAGGTGCGCCGCTTCCTGCTGCCCGACCTCGGCGAAGGGCTGACGGCGGCCGAGATCGTGGAGTGGCTGGTCGCGGTGGGCGATGCCGTGGCCGTCGATCAGCCGGTGGCCGAGGTCGAGACCGCCAAGGCGGCGGTGCAGGTGCCCTGCCCGTTCGGCGGGACCGTGGCCGAACTGCACGGGGCGCCCGGCGAGACCGTCGCCGTCGGTTCACCGCTGGTCAGCGTCCACACGCACGTCGGGGACCCGCCCGAGGCACCCGCCGAGCCGCAAGCACCCGCCGCGCCCGACGGCCCCGTCCGATCCGGACCGGACGCGGAGGCGACCGGCGGGTCGGTACCCGGCGCCCCCGACGGCGGCGGCGCAACCGGCTCCGGCGCCGTGCTGGTGGGCTACGGCACCCGCCCCGAAGGCCCGTCCCGCCGCCGCCCCCCGCGGCGGGACGCCACGGGGGAGGCTCCGCGGACAACGGCGTCGGCGGAGCCTCCCCCGCGCCCCGGCGGCCCGCGCGGGCAGCGGGCGCCGGTGATCTCGCCGCTGGTGCGCCGCGTCGCCCGCGAACACGGGATCGACGCCGCTTCGCTCACCGGCAGCGGTGAAGGCGGCCTCGTACTGCGCCGGGACGTGGAGGCGGCCGTCGCCGCCGCGCCGTCCGCGGCGGCCGACCCGCTCGTGCCCCGCGCCCGCACCGGAGCCAACGGCGGCGGCGCCCTCCGGCCGCAGAGCGCGGAACCGGTGCCCGCCGCGGCGCCCGCGCCGGCCCCCGACCGCTCCCCCGCCGGCGCGGAGCGGGTCGCCCTGTCCGCGCCGCACCGCGAGATGGCCCGGCGGATGGCCCGCTCCCGGCGGGAGATCCCCGAGGCCACCGTGTGGGTGGACGCCGACGCCACCGGACTGCTGGAGCTGCGGACGGCGCTCAACGAGGCCGACCCCGAGCGCCCGGTGAGCCTGCTCGCCCTGCTGGCCCGCTTCTGCGTCGTGGGTCTCGACCGCTTCCCCGCACTGAATTCCCGGTTCGACCCGGAAAGCGAGGAGCTCCTGCGTCCGCCGGGTGTCGAGCTGGGCTTCGCCGCGCAGACCGCCCGCGGTCTGGTCGTCCCGGTCGTAGGTGCGGCCCACGCGCTGACCACCCGGCAACTCTCGGCGGAGCTGGGGGCGCTCACCGAGCAGGCCCGCGCGGGCACGCTGCCTCCGGCCCGGCTGAGCAGCGGCACGTTCACGGTCAACAACTACGGTGTCTTCGGTGTCGACGGAGCAGCCGCCGTCATCAACCACCCCGAGTCGGCGATCGCGGGGATGGGGCGCATCGTCGACCGGCCGTGGGTCGTCGGCGAGGAGCTCGCGGTGCGTCCGGTGACCGAGCTGACCCTGGCCTTCGACCACCGGGTCTGCGACGGCGCGGAGGCCGGCGCGTTCCTGCGCTTCATCGCCGACTGCGTGGAGCGCCCGGCGAGGCTGATCGGCGACATGTGAGGGCCTGATGCACCGACCGCGCCCCCGCCCGCTCGGGCGAGGGCGCGGTCGGTGCCGGTCGCCGTCGGCGGTGCCGGCCTTGTCAGCCCCGGCGGCGGTTTCCGCGCCGCGCGGCGCGGGAGGCGCGGCGCCAGTAGTCGCCGGCGGCCTGCTTGGTGTCGCTCCAGGCGCCGGGGAGCGAGGCGCGCACGTTCTGCACGGCGTCGCGCAGGGCCTCGCCGCTGAGCAGCGACTGGGCGCGGTGGCGTCCGCCCTCGCTCGCGTAGTCGACATTGTGGCGGCGGCGGGCGAAGAGGAAGGCCACCAGCAGCGCGGGCAGGATGGCCAGGGTCAGCACTCCGGCGGCCACGGGCGTGTCGTTGCCCACCAGCGAGATGCCGGAGACGTCGTTGGCCGCGGTCTCGGCGTTCAGGCCCTGTTCGGAGCCGCCCTGGTCGCCGCCGCCGGAACCGGCGGCGTCCTGTTCGTCCGCGGACTGCGAACCGTCGGCCTGCTGGGAGCCGGACTCCTGCGAGTCCTTCTCATCGGACTCGTCCTGGGAGGACTCGCCGTCTCCGCCTTCTTCGCCCTGCCCGTTCTCGTCCCCGGACTTCTCGGCGTTTCCGGAGCCCTCGCCGTCCGTGGAGTTCTCGTCGTCCGTCGACTTCCCGTCGTCCGTCGACTTCTGGGCGGACGCCTGCTGGGAGCCGTCGTCCTGCTCCTGCTTCTTCTCGTCCCCGCCGTCCTTCGCGGAGGCCGGAACGGGCTGCACGGCCTTGCCGTCGCAGACCTCGGAGCCGCTCATCGGCTCGGGGGGACCGGACTCGCCGTGGCCGTCGCCCCATTCGGTGACGTAGTACTCGATGTCGATGTGGCCCTGGCCGCCGGTCACCGTGCGGCTGCCCTCGTTCCAGCTTTCGCCGACGAGCTCGGCGAACGTCTTCCCGTCGAGGTCGAGGAGGATGTCGCAGTTCTCGGCGGGGTGTCCGGGGCCGCGGTCGCCGATGAAGAACTCGGCCTTCTTGCCGTTGTACTCCACGTAGCCCTCGGTGCCGAGCGGCCAGCTCGGGCTGGCCGCCATGCCCTTCTGCATGGGTTTGCCGGAGGCGGGAGCGCCGGTGTCGCCGTTGATGCTGGTACCGGTGTCCCAGAAGTAGGAGGCTGTGACTTCGCCGTACTGCACAGGATCGTCAGAACTCATGAATAGATACCCAGGTCGGTGAGCGGGACCGAGCGAGGCCGATTCAGGCAGGGGGAAGCGGGCTTCGGGCACGCCGATGGCAGGGGCGGCCGAAGCCGGGAAGTTTGCCTGAACGGGGCTCCTGTCTGGATGGCCAGGAGCGGCGGGTTCGCCGGCCGCCTCGGGGGCGGCGTGCCGGGGCAGGCGCTGGATGCGCGGCCCAGCCCGCAAGAGGTTCGGGGGCCTCTCCTCCCCAGGGTTGGAGCCCGGGGCTCGGTATCGGCAGCGCACCTGGAGGTAAGGACCAGGTCACGAACCGATCACGAAGGACTGTAGCCCACGAAAAAGTCAAATGCCACAAGTCGCGACGTAAAGCCGCAGATCAGGAGCACTCCGACATCGGTGTATACGTAACGAAATCCCTGCCCATGCGGGTTCTCGACGCTTTAAACATCCATGACTGTGGCGCCCGTCACAGTTTGGCGGGCGCCGGGGAGCGGTAGCCGAACACAGCGGCGGTTCGTGGCTCAGGTCACGGTTCGGGATACCGCAAAGCGCGGGTCATGCCACTCCCCGCTGCGCACCACCTCCACCAGCGCCGCGGCCGCGTCGAAGACGTCGGCATAGCTCAGGTAGAGCGGCGCGAATCCGAAGCGCAGGACGTCGGGAGCGCGGAAGTCGCCCACCACGCCGCGCTCGATGAGCGCCTGGACCATCGCATAGCCCTCGGGATGGCGCAGCGACACCTGGCTACCGCGCCGCTCCGGCTCGCGCGGTGTCACCAGCTCCAGCCCCGCCGTCTCGGTGAGCTCGATGAACAGCTCCGTCAGGGCGAGGCTCTTCTTCCGGAGCAGGCCCAGGTCGACACGTTGCCACACTTCCAGCGACGCCTCCAGCGCGGCGGCGGCCACCACCGGCTGCGACCCGCTGAGAAACCGGCTCGCCCCCTCGGCCGGCGCGTACTCGGCGGAGAAGTCGAAGGGACGCGCGTGGCCGTGCCAGCCGGTGATGGGCTGGCGCGCGACCGCGTGGTGGCGCTCGGCCACGAAGCTGAAGGAGGGCGCCCCCGGTCCGGCGTTGAGGTACTTGTAGGTGCAGCCCACCGCGAAGTCCGCGCCGCAGGCCGCCAGCTCGACCGGGACGGCGCCCGCGCTGTGGCACAGGTCCCACACCACCAGTGCCCCGTTGGTGTGGGCCAGACGGGTGATCCGCGCCATGTCCCTCAGGGTGCCGGTGCGGTAGTCGACGTGGCTGAGCAGTAGGACGGCGATGTCACCTGCCGCGAGAGCGCCCGACAGCGCCGCGGGGTTGTCCGGGTCGACGCGGCGTTCCACCGCGCCCATGATCTCCGCCACGCCCTCGGTCACGTACAGGTCGGTGGGGAAATTGCCCGACTCCCCCAGCACGACAGGGCGTTCCGGGTTCAGCCGCAGCGCCGCCACCAGCGCCTTGAACAGGTTGGCCGAGGTGCCGTCGCCGACGACCACCTCGTGCGGCGCGGCACCGACCAGCGGCGCCACCTGCGCACCGAGGGTGCGCGGCTTGTCCCACCACCCGGCCTCGTTCCAGCTGGCGACGAGCCGCTCGCCCCATTCGCGCTCGACGGTCTTTGCGATACGGCCCGGGGCGGCCGCGGGCAGCGCGCCGAGCGAGTTGCCGTCCAGGTAGACGAGGCCCTCGGGCAGCAGGAACTCCGACCGGAAACCGGCCAGCGGGTCCTTCTCGTCGCGGCGGACGCAGTCGGCGCGTGTGGTGGATGTCATCTCGTCGAGCCTTCCCGTGGTCGTCGCCTCACACGCCGGTCCGCAGCCACCACAGCTCGGGGAACACGTCCTGCTCGGCGTTGCGCGCGAGCCAGTCCAGCCCGCTGGATCCTCCCGTACCCGGCTTGGCGCCCATGGCACGCTTGACGGCCATCAGGTGCCGGTGGCGCCAGCGGGTGACGCGTTCGGCGGTGTCCATCAGCGCCTCGGCAAGCTGCAACAGCTCGTTGCCGGGCCGCTCGTCGGCGTAGACCTCGCCCCAGGCACGTCGCACCCCGGCGTCGGGCGTGTACGGGCGGCGCCAGTCACGTTCCACCGCCGACGCGGGAACGGGCAGCCCGCGCCGGTGCAGCAGCCGCAGCGCGGCGTCGTAGAGTCCGGGCTCGGCCAGGGTCTGCTCCAGGGCGGTGCGCGCGGCGGGCTGGTCGCGGTGGGCGCGCGCCATCCCCGCCGACTTGTTGCCGATCAGGAACTCCAACCGGCGGTAGGCGGCCGACTGCACACCCGACGCGACTCCCAGCGCGTCGCGGAACCGGTCGAACTCGGCCGGCGTGAGCGTCGCCAGCAGCCCCCACGACTCGGCGAGCACGTCTTGGGCGCCGGTTCCGCGGCGCAGCGCCGCTACGGCGGCGGCGGGGGCGTCGGCCTCCAGCGCGTCGCGGGCGTGCTCCCAGTGGCTGCGGATCAAGGTGAACAGCAGCTCCATGACCTGCGTGGTGATGATGAAGGACAGCTCGGCCGGTTCGCCGGTGCGCGGGCGCTGCAGGCTCAGCAGCGTCTCGGTGTGCACGTAGTCGGTGTAGGCGGCGGCCTCGTCGGCGCCGAGCACCGGACACGCCGCCGGGCCGCCGTCGTGCTCCGCGGCCCCGTCGCGGGCCGCGGAGCGCCCGTGCTCGTAGGGCGCGGTCGTCGCCATCGTGATCCACCTTCTCCGGCTGCGGGTCGCTCGTGGGATCACCGGTGCGCGCGCCGTCGGACCGGCATCGCAGGGATCGGTAGGGACCGGTGATCGTCTTCAGCATGCGGCAACCGGCACCGCCGTTTGAAGAGGCGCTATATGCCGATTCACTGCCATCGCTTAGCATTCGAAAAAGAGACCCGGCGCTATGGTTTTCGATCCGAAAAGCATGACTCTGCGTGTCGCGGGAACCGCCGGACGACGAACAGGAGGCCGCCGTGCTCGACGCCGTCGACCGGCTCATCCTCACCGAACTGCAGGAGGACGCCCGGCTCTCCTACAACGAGCTGTCGCGCCGGGTGAACCTCTCCGCGCCCGCTGTCGCCGACCGGGTGCGGCGGCTGCAGGAGGGCGGCGTGATCACCGGCTACCACGCCCACGTCGACCCGGCGGCCGCCGGACTGCCGGTGACCGCCCTGGTACGTATGGCGTGCTTCGGCCCGGGGTGCCTGCTGCGCGACGCGTCGGCACCGGACCTGCCCGAGATCCTGCAACTGCACCGGGTCACCGGCGACGACTGCTGTGTGCTGCTGATATCCGTGGCCTCCATGGCCCACTTCGAGCAGGTCATCGACCGCCTCGCCGAACACGGCCGCCCCTCCAGCACGATGGTGCTCTCCAGCCCGCACCCGTGGCGCCCGCTGCGGTTGTGACAAGCCGACCGGTGCGGGGGTGGTTGGGAGGTTGGGCGACGGCGCGCCGAGTTTGTTCGGGGGCGCCCCGGCACACTCAACCGCTGCGTTCCAGCCGTGCCCGCGTGCGCCGGAGCAGTGCGGCGCCGGCGAGCGCCGCCGGCGCGGCACCCGCCGCCAGGCCCACCGGCCAGGGAGCGGCGCTGTAGCCCGGCAGCACCGCGACCGGCCAGAACAGCGGGACGGGCGCGAAGATCCACTGACTCCACGCGGGCAGCCACCACACCGCGACCGGGAGCAGCGTGAACACCGCACCGGCGGTCTTGACCAGTACCAGGGCCTCGACCCTGGAGGCGGCGAACGCGGCGGCGCCCAGCACGAGCAGCGGCGCCTGAAGTGCCGCGAGCACCAGCGCCGCGGCCAGGGCGGGCAGGTCCTCCGCAGACACGTACGCGGCGAGCCCGGACAACGGCACCGCCGCGGCCAGACCCGCCGCCGAGACGGCCGCGGCCGCGGCCGACCGGTAGGCGAGGTAGCGGTTCAGGCCCAGAGGCGACACCCGCAGCACCGCAAGCGTGCCGTCGTCGGCGTCGTCCAGCGTGCGCAGCGCGCCGATCGCCCCGATCATCAGCGGCACGTGCAGCACCACCAGCGCCGCGAGCAGCACCGGGCCGACCGGGTCGAGGTCGAACCCGTAGCGGTCGGCGAGGAACCCGCGCACCGGCGGATAGCCCCACCGCAGCCCCAGTGCCGGCACGACCGGGCCCAGCAGCATGGCGGCCAGCATGGGGTCCCGCCACGTCCCCCGCAGGTCGATGCGGGCCGGCCCGAGCCAGGGCCCGCCCCGCCGCCATGCCGCGGCGCCGGAGCCGCGCCGCCGCGCCGTTCCGGCCGCCCGCTCCGCTCCGGTGCCGACCGCGGCCACCCCCGCGCCCGCGGCAACCGCACCCGGCCCCGCGGCATCGGCAAGCGGGCGGCCCCCCGGCTCCGGCCCAAGCGCACACACTTGATCCGGAGGCCTCTCCGCCACATCCGGCCCCACCGCCCGGCAGGCGAGCGCGGCCGCGGCCGCCGTCCACGCCAGCAGGTACACCGCCGCCGCGGCCAAAACCCACGGCCCCGGCGCGTCCTGCGGCAGCAGCCCGGCCCGGGTCCATTCCGCCGCGCCCGTCGTGGGCACCAGGTACAGCAGCGGAGTGTCCAGCGCCCCCGAGATGTGCGCGACCGGCGCCAGCACCAGCGGCGCCACCAGCGGCAACCGGGTGAAGAGGACCCGCAGCCCGCCCCCTCCTCCGCAAGCCGCCAGTGCCAGCCCCACCAGCAGCAGCGACAGCAGCGCGACCCCCAGCAGCACCGGCGGCAGCCCCGCTACCCCCAGCGCGGGCCGCCCCCGCGCGGCGACGAGGGTCAGCGGCGCGGCGAGCGCCACAGCGAGGACGGTCAGGACGGCCAGCTTGGCGCCGACATACTCGGCCGGACGCAGCGGCGCCACCGCCAGCGCCGCGCGGACGCCTTGGCCCCGCTCGTACAGCACCAGCACCACCGCGAACAGCACGCCGAAGCCCGCCGTGTCGACCACCAGCAGGTAGACGGCGACCGTGGGCGCCCACGGCGCGGGGACGGCGGCGAGAACCGCGCTCCACAGCAACGCCAGCGCCAGCGCGGCGGCGGGCACCCCGTGGCGGCGCTCGACCCGCCACTCCAGGGCCAGTGCGGCCGCGGCGCGCGCCGGCGCCCCGACCGGGATCACAACCGGGCCCGGGTGACCGTGGCGAACACGTCGTCCAGCGACGCCTCGCGGGTGTGCACGGTCTCCACCGCGCCACGGGCGAGCAGCCCGGCCAACTCGGTGTCGGCGGCCAGGGTGTCCAGCGGCAGTTCCCGCTCGTCCAGGCGTCCGCCGACCCGGTACTCCACGCGCACGCCGGGGCGCCCGTAGCGCAGCTTGAAGGAGCGCGGCGTGTCCACCGCCGCGATCCGCCCGCCGACCACGAATGCGACGCGGTCGCACAGCCGGTCGGCGGTGGTCATGTCGTGGGTGGTCACGAAGACCGTCGTGCCCTGCCGGGCCTGCTCGCGGACGACCTCGCGCAGCGCGGCGGCGCGGACCGGGTCCTGCCCGCCGGTGGGTTCGTCCAGGAACAGCAGCTCGGGCCGGTTGAGCAGCGCACGCGCGAGGTTGAGCCGCATGCGCATGCCCTTGGAGAAGCCGTCGACGCGCCGGTCGGCGGCCGCGCCCAGCTCCACCAGCTCCAGCAGTTCGCGCACCGGCCGCGCCGGGCGCCGGTACAGCCCGGCGAATGCGGCGAGGTTCTCGGCGGCGGTGAGCTTGCCGAAGGCGGCGGGCAGCTCGAAGCCGACCCCGATGCGCTCGTAGTAGTCGGCGCCCCAGGCGTGCAGCTCGCGGCCGAACACCGCCGCGCGGCCGCCGTGGCCCCGCAGCAGGCGGGTGAGCACGCGCTGCACGGTCGATTTGCCCGCGCCGCTGGGCCCCAGGAACCCGAACACCTCGCCGGGGGCGACGCCGAAGGTCATCCCCGCCACGGCGTCGGTGCGGGCTCCGCGGTAGCGCACCCGCAGGTCCTCGACGTCGATCACGCGCTCGTGCATGTCGGTTCGCCTCTCCCGCCGGGCCCTGCCCGGCCCGCCTCAGGTGAGTTCGCCGCGCAGCTCGGTGAACGCCTCGTCGATGAGCGCGGGCAGGTCCCGCGCGCCGTCCTCGCGCCCCCAGGTGGTGATGGCGGTGGTGAGCACCGCCAGGCACGCTGCGGAGACGACGCGCACCCGCATCGGCACCTCTGCGGGGTCGTCGGTGCCGGCCAGCGCCCGCTCCAGGAGCACCTGGGTGTCCTGCAGGTCCTCCCAGAGCCGGGCGCGCAGTGCCGGTGCGCTGAGCAGCAGGCGCACCCGGGCGAGCAGCGCGTCGCGGTCGGCGGCGTAGACGACGCCCAGGCCCTCCCCCACCGCCCGTTGCACCCGCTCCACCAGGTCCTCAGACTCGGGCCGGTTGCGCAGCGCCGCCTCCAGCAGGGGGTCGTACTCGTCACCGAGCACGACGTCCTCCTTGGTGGGGAAGTAGCGGAAGAAGGTGGTGTGCGAGACCCCGGCGGCCTCCGCGATCCGGGTGACGGTGGTCGCGTCGTAGCCCTGCTCGGCGAAGAGCCGCAGCGCCTCGCGCTGGATGACGCCGCGGGTGCGCGCCTTCTTGCGCTCCCGCCAGTCCTCGGCCATGACCGCCCCATCCGAGACTTCCGACGCCGACGTGTTAGTCGCTAACGTATTAGTCGATAACATGTTAGCCACTAACGCTGTCCCGCGCCAGTGTTCGGCCGCCTCCTGCACGCGCGGGCGAGAACGCCCCCGGGAGCGGACGCTGCCGGGGGCGCGGTGGCGGGTCGGGCGGGTACGGACCGCGCTCAGGCGGCCAGGCGGCGCATCAGCCGGGTTCCCAGGAACAGCGCGATCACGGCGATCGCCACCGCCACGGCCGAGCCGATCAGCACCGACGGATCGCCGAAGTCACCGACGAACAAGGCCCGCTGGGCGTCGACGACGTGGCTCAGCGGGTTGATCCGGGAGAGGACGTACAGCCAGGTCGGCGCCAGTTCCATGGGCAGCAGAATCCCGGACAGCAGAATCAGCGGCATCGTCACCGTCTGCAGGATCGCCGGGAAGTGGAACTCCTGCTTCACCGACATCGCCAGCATGTACGACAGCGTGCCCAGCCCGGTGCCCATGACGAGCAGCACCAGCAGCCCGGCGGCCGCACCCACCGGGGAGACCTGGAGCCCGAACGGCAGGACGACCAGCAGGATCACCACCGCTTGGGCCAGCAGGAGGGCGATGTCGCGCAGCACGCGGCCCAGGAGGAGGGCCACCCGGCTGACGGGTGCGGCGAGCAGCCGTTCGTAGGAGCCGCCCCGCAGTTCCGGCAGCAGCCCGAAACCCGCGAAGGCGGTGCCGAACAGGGCGAGCATGGCCAGCACCCCGGGCACGAACCACTGCATGGAGTCCTCGCCGAACCCGCCCGGCACCCCGGAAAGCAGCGGGGCGAACAGAGCCAGGTAGAGCACGGGCTGCAACATGCTAAATACCAGGCTCGTGACGGGGCTGTGCAGCGTGGG
Organism: Streptomonospora litoralis; assembly: GCF_004323735.1. GTDB lineage: Bacteria > Actinomycetota > Actinomycetes > Streptosporangiales > Streptosporangiaceae > Streptomonospora > Streptomonospora litoralis. Next base: position 3,947,100 of record NZ_CP036455.1, read on the forward strand.
GTTCAACTGGCGCAGGAAGACCAGCCAGGTGTCGCGGAGGAGGGACATGGTCGGGATTCCTTTCCGGCCGTCAGACGCGTGGGGGGCGTGGGCGCGCGCCGGAGGGGTCGACGGCGCGCTCACCGGTCCGCCTCGCGCAGGCTGCGTCCGGTCAGGGTGAGGAAGACGTCGTCGAGCGAAGGCCGCTGCACCTGCACGGTGCGCAGTTCCTGCCCCCGGGCATCCAAGGCGCGCAGCACCTCGGGGAGCACCGCGTCGCCGCGGTCCACGCGCATCCGCACGGTCGCCTCGGCGACGTCCACCGAGTGCGCCGAGGAGACCGCCTCGACGGCCTGCGCGGCCGCGCGGGCGTCCTGCTCCGACGCGGTCTCCAGGCTCACCAGGTCTCCGGAGACCTTGCCCTTGAGCTCGTCCGGAGTGCCGTCGGCGATGATCGAACCGTGGTCGACGACAATCACCCGCTCGGCCGTGGTGTCGGCTTCGTCCAGATAGTGGGTGGAGAACAGGATGGTAGTGCCGTAGACCTCGCGCAGCCGGGCGAGGTGCTCCCACAGGTTGGCGCGGCTGTGCGGGTCCAAGCCGGTGGAGGGCTCGTCCAGAAAGAGCAGTTCGGGCCGGTGGATCAGGCCCATGGCGATGTCCAGCCGCCGCTGCTGCCCGCCGGAGAGTCGGCTGGTCTCGCGCTTTTCCAGGCCCTGAAGCTCCAGATCGGCCAGCAGCTCGGCGGCGCGCGCCTGCGCTTGGTCCTTGCCCAGCCCGTACAGGCGGCCCTGGTTGACCAGCTCCTCGGCGACACGCTGCCCGGGACCGGCGCTGTGGCCCTGTCCGACGTAGCCGATCCGCCGGCGCACCCCGTGCGGATCGGCGACCACGTCGAAGCCGGCGACGGTGGCGCTTCCGGACGTCGGCAACAGCAGTGTGGTGAGCATGCGCAGGCTGGTGGATTTACCTGCGCCGTTGGGCCCGAGGAAGGCGATCAGTTCACCCGCCTCCACGTCGAGGTCGATCCCGCGCACGGCTTCGACGGTGCCGCCCTTGACCTGGAAGGTCCGGGCGAGTTCACGGGTGTGGATCACAGGTCCCCCGTTTATGGATGAGGTTGCGGTAGTCAAGTTTGATCACCCAATCATCATGAGACCGCGGCCATACGGTAGTCAAACTTGATTAGCAGTGCCCGTGCGGCACCGAACCGGAGAACCCTAGCCCGACGGCGCCTCACGCCACTCGGGGCTTCCGAAGGCGGCGCCCTCGTCGGACATGGTGTAGGCACCGCTCTCCAGGCGCTCGACCAGCTCGCGCGTGAAGGCGATCGTCGCGTCGGCCAGCACCTGCCAGGACCGGAACAGCTCCCACACGTGCTCCGGCTTGCCCCCGCCGGACCCGTGCTCCAGCATCGATCTGAGGCTCTGCTGCTCGCCCTCCAGCCGGGAGAGGCGGAAACGCAGCAGCGAGATCGCCCGCCCGCGCGGCTGGCAGGTCAGAAACGTAATCCCGGCGCCGAAGAACTCGGGCTTGACCGAGGCGTCCGAGAGCGCCTTGCTCAGCAGCCGGATGAACTCGTCCTCGCCGGCTTCGGTCAGCTCGAACAGCGTGCGCTCGGGCCCTTCGCCGCTCTCTTCCACCCCGGCGCTGCGCAGCATCCCGTTCTTCAGCAGTTGGCGCAGCGCGTGGTAGACCGACCCGGGCTTGATGTTGGCCCATTGCTCGGTTTCCCAGAGCAGCAACTCGCGCCGGACCTGGTACCCGTGCGCTCGTTGGGAGGCGCGCACCACACCCAGCACCAGCAACCGCGTCGCCGACATCGTCCACCTCGTCCTGTGCGCAGACTCGCCCCGGTTCGAGGATAGGACCGGAGCACCGCCCCTTCACCACCCGGCCGCGAGACCTCGGCTCCCGCGAACGAGGCGACCCGCCGATACACATACGGTGCGCAACCGCTCGTCACCGTGTGTGGCATCGTTCGGGTATCCGACGTGCGGCAAGAGGAGACGACATGCAGTTCCTGGTGAGGGCCGGTCTCGCAGCGAGCGCGCTCGCCCTCACGACCGCCCCCGCGGCGGCCGCCACCTCGATCGAGATCACCCCCGCGACAGCGGCCCCCGGCGACTCCATCACGCTGCGCTCCTCCTGCGAGGGACCGGCCGAGCAAGTGGAGTTCACCTCGCGCGCGTTCTCCGGCGTCCCTTCGGCCGAGCTGGTCAACACCTTCGGCAGCGTGCCGGTCGTGGTGGCGCCGGGCACCTCCCCGGGCGTCTACCGCGTACACGGCGCATGCACCGGCGGCGGTTCCGCCGAGACGGTCTCCGGCGAGGTGACCGTCGTGCGCGGGCCCCTCACGCCGACACCCCGGGGCGCGCCGCAGACGGGCGGCGGCGGCGCCGCATCCGGGGACCGCCCGGCCCTGCTCGCCGCCCTCGCCGGTGCCGGACTGCTGATGCTGGGCACAGCGGCGGCAGCCTACCGCCGCCGTGCCCGCCGTGGCGCTAGCTAAGACAGCCGGTACTCGCGAGTGGCCAGCAGGGCGACGCGGCCGCCGATCTCGACGGTGCCGCCTGCTCCGGGCCGCACGTCGATGCGCGAGCCGGTGCCCTGGTGCACCGTCAGCGGGCGGCCGAGCAGCCCGCCCAGCCGCAGCGCCGCGGCGCCGGTGGCCTCGTCCTCGGCGATGCCCATCGCGTCGGGGAACACCCGCACGCGCACGCTGCCCGCCTCCTCGTCCTGCCAGGCCCACACGTGCAGGTCGACGCCCTCCTCGCCGCCGGTCAGCGCGTCGACGGCGGCGGGTGAGGCGAGCTGCCGGGTGTCGAACACAGGGGCCAGTCCGGGATCGGCCCGGATCCACACGCGCTCGCCGTCGGACCAGGTGGGCACGGCTCCGGCGGGCGGTTCGAGGGCCGCCACCGGCGCGCCCTCCCGGGCCAGCAGCCACGCGGTACCGACCAGGGGGTGTCCGGCCAGCGGCAGCTCGACGGCTGGGGTGTGGATGTGCACCCGCCCTGCGGCGGGGTCCTCGACGAAGACCGTCTCGGCGAACCCGAGATCGGCGGCGATCCGCTGGCGGCTGTCCTGGGGCAGTCCCGGCGCTTCGAGGAAGACGCCGAGTTCGTTGCCGCCGGTACCTCCGTCGCCGAGGAAGACGGTGACGACGTGCAGTGTGGTGCTTGTACTCATGGCGGAAACTCTGCCACGCGAGTGAAGCGGCCACTGCGGGAGCCGGCTGCGAGCAACCATGCGCGGTCGTGGTGACCTGCGGATTCCTCCCGCTGCGAACGGGACCGAGGATGCTCCTGCCCGAGCTCGTGCCAGTCGGCGGAGCCGGGCCGCAGCCGGTGCGGCGTTGACGCCGTCTTGCTGTGCGTGGACTCACATTCGGCCGCGACCGGCCGACGCGGCGCGCACGATTCCCACGGCAGCGGCCTTGTGCGGACCGGCCTTCGCCCTGTGCCCCGGCCGGGGTCCGATCCGTCCCGTTAAGCGTCCATTAACAAGTCCTGGACTACCGGCTGACCCGCGTATTCTCGAGAATCGTGCTAACGCTGTTCCCGCCTCGCAGACGGACACTGGACCGCCGGAAAGAGGTTTCCGTGCCTCGAGTGACCGGGCTCGCGCACATCACCCTGTCGGTGCGCGACCGTGACGCCAGCATCGAGTTCTACCGCACCGTTCTCGGGTTCAAGGAGTTCAAGACCCGCGACGGCAAGCAGTGGCTGCTTACCGAGTGCCGGCACCCGTGCGGCGTCGTGCTGGGCTTCATCCAGCACAAGGACCAGTTCAAGGCCACCTTCGACCAGCGCCATGTCGGCATGGACCACGTCGCACTCCAGGTCAGCAGCCTCGGCGAGCTCGACTACTGGGAGGAGCGGCTGACCGATCTGGATATCGACCACTCGCCGATCGTGCACTCCGACAACGGCTCGATGATCCAGTTCTCCGATCCGGACGGCATCCAGTTGGAGCTCTTCTGCCCGGCAGAGCTGGGCAGCGACGAAGCCTGATCAGGCCGGGCGCCTGGGCGCCCGGACGACCAGCCCGTTCGGCCCCGCGATTCACCGCCGCGGGGCCGGCGCACGCGTAGCACGCGAGGGCCCGCGCTCACTCCGGTGACACCAGTTCCAGCCGCACGTCCTCGGCCCTGATCTCGTCGGCCGCCGACTGCGGCAGCCGGGCGTCCGTGATGATGAGGTCGAACTCCTCCAGTCGAGCCACGCGGAACGTCCCGAACTTGCCGTACTTGGTGCTGTCCACGGTGAGCACGCTCTTGGACGCCATGCGCAGCAGCTGCTGCTTGGCCACGACCTTGGCCTCCGAGGGCGTCGTCGACCCGCGCTCGACATCCCAGGAACTGCTGGCGATGAAGGCGATGTCGACGTTGACCTTGCTGAGGAAGTCGGCGGTGAACTGGCCCACCGAGGAATGGTCGGCGTGCGACACGACGCCGCCGGTGTGGATCAGCTCGATGTTGGGATACTCCATCAGGTGGCCGACCACGTTGAAGTCGTTGGTCACCACCGTCAGCCCTCCCTTCTCGGTGAGCATCGGCACCATCTGCAGCGACGTGGTGCCCGCGTCCAGGAAGATCGTGAAGTTGTCGCGCACCAACTGAGCGGCCGCGCGGGTGATGGCCCGTTTCGCCGGCACCTCCAGCTGGGCCTTGGCGAGGTAGGAGGGTTCGCTCTTCAGCCGGGCCGCCAGGCGGACGCCGCCGGTCACCGACAGCACCTTGCCGTCGTTCTCCAGCGCCTGGATGTCGCGCCGCACCGTCATATGCGAGACGGACAGCATCGAGGTGAGCTCGTTGATGCTCAGCACGTGCCGCTCCTGCAGGAGCTTGAGGATGTGCTCGCGGCGCTGGTCGGGGATCATCTTTCGCCTTCGGGATCGTTGCGGGTCGCGCGTCGGCGCCCTCGGTCGCTGCGGCCGGCGCGCGGGACTTACCACAGAAGTCTCCCAGTCCACCAGGCAGCTGCGCCGACCACCCCGGGTTGTCGCGCCCCACCGGACGCGCGGAGCCCGGAGCGGCCACGAGCGGGGCGACCCGCGCCCGCATCGTTCGTCGCACCGCCGATTCCGTCGGATCAGCGGAGTCCGCCCACGCAGACGCGCCCCGTTTGGCACTGTGGTCTGCATACCCGGCGGCCGTCCATCGCCGGTTCCACGCTCTGGAGACCGATCCATGACGCTGGCGATCGCCCTGCGCGGCGACACATCCCGTTTCCGCGAGAACACGCTGCCCGCGATCCGCTCGGCCATCGCGGCGGGGGCCGACGTGCTCGCCGTCGACCTGCGCACCACCGCCGACGGACACGTGGTCGCGGTGCGCGAGGACGACGCGGATCCCGCGCAGAGTCCGCGTCCGCGTCCACGGCGGGCCGCCGACCGCCCCGAGCTGGTGGAGACGCTGTCCGGACTGGCCGCGCTCGGCTCCGACGTCGAGCAGCGCATACCCACACTCATGGAGGTGCTGGCCGAGACGGCCGGCGGCCCGGCTCCCTGTTCCCTGCTGTGCGAGGTGGACGACGCGCAGACCGCGCTGGCGGCCGAGGCGGTGATCGGCGAGCACGGCCTGGGCGATCGCGTCTGCTATACGGGGTCGATCGACACGCTGCACGCCCTGCGCAGCCACCGGCCCGCCCTGCCGATCGCGCTTCGCTGGGACCTGCCCTCGCTGCCGGCACCCGAGGTCTGGGAAGCGCTGCGTCCCGCCGTGTTCAGCGCCGACCACCGCATCCTGACCCGGGATTCGGTGCTGGAGATCCAGCGGCACGGGTACCGTGTGGCCGCCTGGACGGTGGACGACTTCACCGAAATGGTGCGTGTCGCCGGCATGGGCGTGGACGCGATCGTCACCGCCGACATCGGCGAACTGGTCAAGCTGACGCGCAACGGCGGGCAGCAGGCCGCCGAATCCGGAGCGCACGAATACCCGGTCACGACGCCCGGAGAGGGCATCGGTTCGCCGTAAGAAAGAACTGAATTCAGTTCATTCGCGGAATACGGTCGGCTGACGCGAGAACCCACGAAGGGGCGGCGTGCCTGCTTTTCCCTGAAACGGCATGAGAACAGCGCTAACCTCGAATAGGCCGATGGCGAATTCATCGGCGGCTTCTCGACCGCGTCCCGCTCCCCGGCGCTGCAGAGAAGACCACTGACGGCCGAACTTTCCCACGACGCCGATGCGCACCCCGATCAGCCGCCGCGTGACCCGGCAGTCCGCGAAGGTGTCGGCAGGACGACGGACTTTCCGGTCAGCGAGCCGGCGATGAAGCGCTCCACGCCGGGCAGCCGCGACAGGCGCAGGGCGACGCGGCGCCTCCACAGCATCGCCTGCGTGTCGGGCAGGAAGGCACGTGCTCCCCGGCGCCCGACCTGCTGCTTCTCCGCCACGACGGGCTGCCATTCGCGCTGGTAACGCTGCAGGGCGTCCTCGACCGAGTCGCATGCGGCCAGGTGCTCGGCCAGCACGTAGGCGCCCGCCACGGCCAGCGATGCGCCCATGCCGGCCAGCAGCGACACCGCCTGGCAGGAATCGCCGAGCAGGGTGACGCGGCCGCGGTTCCACTCCGGCATGCGGATCTGGGCGACCTGGTCGTAGTAGATCTCCTCCGGTGGCGGGCACGACTCCAGCGCGCGCGGGACCAGCCAGCCGAGCGAGTCGTGGATCTCCCGCAGCGCGGCGCGTTCGTCGTCCGGGCGCGTGGGGTCGGGGGTGCGGTGGACCGCGAACGTGGCGACGCGGCCGCCGGGCAGCCCGTACAGGCCCATCAGCCGGTCGACGCTGTCGGTCATCCAGAAGTCGTCGCCCAGCCGGTCGTGCATTTCGGTGTCGGTGAAGACGTAGGCGGCGGTGTGGAAGCCCAGGTAGCGGATGTAGCTTTCTTCGGGGCCGAAGACGAGCGCGCGCACGCCGGAGTGGATTCCGTCGGCGCCCACGAGCAGGTCGGCCTCCAGTTCGCCGCCGTCCGTAAGAGTGAGGCCCACCCCGTCGGAGCGGTTGTCCAGGGCCGCGATCGAGGTCGAGTACCGCACGTCGACACGCTCGGAGAGCTGCTCCCGCAGGCCCTGTTCCAGGTCGGGGCGCATGATGCTGAGCAGGCGCCCGCCCACGGCCCGGGCGAAGCGGTCGTAGTCGAGTACGCCGCGCGTCCGGCCTTCGGCGTCGACATAGCGGACCCCGCCGACGCGGTGGCTCAGCTCGCGCAAGCGCGGGAGCACGCCCATCGCCTCCGCGGCCTCGTAGCCGGCGCCGAAGAAGTCCATCATGTACCCCTGCGGCCGGGGACCGGGCGCCTTCTCCAGCACCACGACCTCGAACCCGAGTGCGTCGAGGCGCTGTGCGAGGGCCAGCCCCGCGATGCCCGCGCCGCATACGGCGATCCTCATCGCCGATCACCTCCACCTTCCGTGTCGTCGTCGGTGCCCCCGCCGGGGGCGGGAGCGAGCAGGCGGCCCAGTACCGGGGCGAGGGCGGCCCCGCTGAGGCCGGGCGTCAACGCGCGGTGCAGCAGGACGCCGTCGACGGCCGCCGTCAGCACCGCGGCCGTCCTCTCGGGGGCGGCCACCCCGTGGCGCAGCAGCAGCTCCTCCAGCCGGGTGCGGAATTCGGCCACCACGGCGGAGATCTCGCGGCGCAGCGCGTCGTCGCGGGTGGCGGCGAGGTAGGCCTCGATGAACAGCAGCGACTCCGGGTCGAGGCCGGTCGTCTCCTCCAGTTCGGCGAGCAGACCGTCGAGCACCTGCCGGGCGTCGTCGGCGCCGTCGAGCGACTCCGGCATCCGGCTGAGGTGGTCGCGCATGGCGCCGACGGCGGCTTCGCTGAGCAGCGCGTGTACCGAGGCGAAGTGGTAATGCACCAGCCCCGGTGCAACGCCGGCGCGCTCGGCCAGCATGCGGGTGCTGACCGCCGTCCAGCCGCGCTCGGCGATCAGTTCGCAGGCGCTCGCGAGCAATCGGCGGCGCACCTCACGACCGCGCTCGGCGGTGGTGGTTCGGGCCACGCGTCTCCCTTCCCGCTTGCCGCGGCGGGGCAGTCCGCCGCGAGCTCGGCGCGGTCCACCCAGGTGCGGCGGTGCCGCATCGTCTCGGGCGACCGCGCTTATCGGTCGTCTGCCTTGGTCGAATGTATTGGTCGTACGCCCAAGATAGCGGACATGCGTACACCACGCCAGAGAAGCGGCTGCGACAGCAGGGGCGCGGGGGCCTGGCGCGGGATCTCAGCAGGGGCCGATCCGCGTGGGGAGGCGCAGACGCCGATCGCCGGCGAGCCGGGGCTGAATCTGGGAACTACTGCCGCGGCCCCGGTGCGGCGCACCGGACCGGCGGGCGGCCCGGCGCTCCACCCGGGATGAAAGCGGGCGCCGCCGCCGGGACCGGCGGCGGCGCCCTATCCGGAAGGGCGAGGGATCGAAGCGGTGGTGCCCCTCAGGGCGCGTCGGGAATGGAGAACGCCGCCCAGACCACCTTTCCCTGCCCGTCGAGGATGTTCCAGCCCCAATCGGAGCTGTAGCAGTCGATGAGCCGCAGGCCGCGGCCGCCTTCGCCGAAGCCCTCCGGCTCGCCCATCACCGGTGCCGACCGGCTGGGGTCGAACACCATGCAGGTGAGTTCACCGCCGCCGCGGACCAGGCCGAACTGGATCGACCACTCCGAGAGCATCCCGGAGTCGACGGGCGCGGCGTGCCGGCAGGCGTTGGTCACCAGCTCCGAGGCGACCAGGCGCAGGTCGCAGGAGAGTTCCTCCAGGCCCCAGTCGCGCAGCACGCCAGCGGCGAAATCGCGGGACTGCTTGACCGACGTGGGATGGAAGCCCAGCCCGCACACCGCGGTGATGGGGCGGATGAAGTGCTCCCCCACGGGCAACGGCGCCAGGGACAGACCTTGCCATCCCCCGGGCACGTTGCCGACGCGGGCCGCCGGGACTCGGGCGCTGCCGGACTCCAGGAACAGGCCACCGGCTCTGAAGTGGGCAGAGTGCGCAGTCATCGCGCTCCTTGCGCTGTCGGGCTCGCACCGTACGGGTTCACTTGCATCCCCATCTCTCGTCGCTTACAGACGTAAGCACGAATGCATGTGCAAAACAGAGTCTAATGAGAAGAACGCCGCGTGTCCCCCCTGAAGCCGTTCGTTATGAAAACTTAAGCGAACCGGACCGGCGCCCGCACGTCTCCAACCGCAGGCCGGCGACGTCTATGCAGCGCACAGCATCGCCTGCGAGCACTGCCTCCGAACCGCCCGCTGAGCAGGCAGATCAGCGAACCGGCGAACCCTGGGAAGTTATGGCCAAAGGTCCCGATTCGCACCAAGCATCCCAACTTGCGCCAAGTTCGACGCTTTGGCGCTTATCGCCGCAGTTAACGTGGTTTACTGACGCAAGCACCCCTGCAAGCACATATGCACGTGCATCCGATAGTCTGCGCGCGGGTCGCGGATGATCTTGGTACCGCGACAGGATGGAAAGAGAGAGCACAGATGCAGCAGACCTACAACGGCATCCCCGCCAGCAGCATCCGGGACGCCGTGTGGCGCAAGTCCGAGCTCAGCAACCCGAGCGGCAACTGCGTCGAGGTCGCCCGCCTCCCGGACGGCGCGATCGCGATGCGCAACTCGCGCCACCCCCACGGTCCCGCCTTGATCTACACGCCGGCGGAGATGACGGCCTTCGTCCGCGGGGCCAAGCAGGGCGAGTTCGACCACCTGATCGACTTGATCGACTGAGCCGCGGCTGCCGGCAGGCGGCCCGGCGCGGGTGGCCCGCAGCGCGACCGGATCCGAGGATGGGACGGTCCGCGCTCTCGCGAACCGCCCCCGCCCCACCTTGACCCCCGCGACGAACGCCGGGGATGGCCGGGCCGACCGGGCACCCCATCGCCCTCCCCCGCTCCCCGCGGCAACCGCCGCCGAACGACGCGGCGCCGAAGCGTTCCCGATTACCCCGCGAATCCCGCGCGTTCTCCGCCCGCACACGCGTCGCGCGCGCAGACGCGATTGCGGCCTCCCGGTTGCCACTGCGATCAGCGGTTCTCATCCCATTCCACATGGAAATCCGTCACCGGGTCCCGCAATGGCCGCGTAATTCAACGACCGACCCGGCGACGCCTACCCGGCCGCGCTGCGCGTGCACCGCCGGAACCGCGGGCCCGGCAATTCGACCCGACGATCGACGAATCGCTCGGGTTTCCATCTGGTCACAGGGTGTACACCCGAAGCTCACCCGCCGCGCCACCGAACCTGCGGATCGTTCCCGCGCAATTGCCGCAACCGCCGCTATTCTGATTCACTGGCTCGGTCAGCTGCTCTGGGAGGGCAAAATGGAGATAGCGCGACCGGAAGAGGACAGCACTCCTCCAGCGAACGTACTCGCCCAGCCACGGGGCGGGCCCACCGTGTTGCGCATCCTGCTCGGCACCCAGTTGCGGCGACTGCGCACCGACAAGGGCATCAGCCGGGAGGACGCCGGATACGAGATCCGCGCCTCCCACGCCAAGATCAGCCGCTTGGAGCTGGGCCAGGTCAGCTTCAAGGAGCGCGACGTAGCGGACCTGCTCTCGCTTTACGGGGTCGACGACACCGAGGAGCGCGAGACCCTCCTCTCCCTGGCCCGCCAGGCCAACAATCCCGGCTGGTGGCACAAGTACAGCGACGTGCTGCCGAGCTGGTTCGAGGTCTACGTCGGCCTGGAAGAGGCCGCCTCGATCATCCGCACCTACGAGCTCCAGTTCGTTCCCGGGCTGCTGCAGGCCGAGGAGTACGCCCGCGCGGTGATCATGCTGGGGCACGGCAACGCCCCGGTCGACGAGATCGACCGCCGGGTGCACCTGCGTATGGCCCGCCAGCAGCGCCTGACCGGCCCGAACGCCCCGCGGCTGTGGGCGGTCGTCGACGAGGCCGCGCTGCGCCGCCCCCTCGGCGGCACCCACGCCATGCGCCAGCAGCTTGAGCACCTGATCGAGATGGCGACGCTGCCCAACGTCACGCTGCAGATCGTGCCGTTCGCCCGAGGCGGGCACGCGGCGGCGGGCGGCCCGTTCAGCATCCTCCGCTTCACCGGCGCCGACCTGCCCGATGTGGTCTACCTGGAGCAGCTGACCAGCTCGGTCTACTTCGACAAGCCCGAGGAGACCGACCACTACATGGCGGTGATGGACCGGCTCTGCCTGGAGGCCGCCCCGGCCTCGGAGACACCCCGGTACCTGCGCCGCATCCTCGACGACCTGGGTTGAGCCGCTCGGGCGGAGGTTGGCCGGGCCGGCCCGGCCCCATCCCGCCTGTGCCGAGTACCGGAGCCCGCCCGCGTTCAAGCGCGCTCGCTTGCGGCTGCTCCGCGTGTACCCGCGAGCACCGCGCGTTCCGGCGACGGCCGACCACCAGCGACTTTCCTGCTGCGGCGGGATTGACTTTTGATTAGTCCGGAGACCAAACTAATCCCACATGGCGTCCGTGTCCGTCACACGCGCCGCCCCGCCCCCTACCCCTAAGAACAGATCCTCACCGATCACGACGCGCTTGGAGGTCCGACGATGCTGGTCGCGGGAGTGGACTCGTCCACTCAGGGCACCAAGATCGTGGTACGCCGTGCGGACACCGGCGCGCTGGTCCGGCGCGCGCAGGCGCCCCATCCCGACGGCACCGAGATCGACCCCGAGGTGTGGTGGCAGGCCCTCCTCGACGTCTGCGGCGACGGCATCCTGGAGGACGTCGCCGCGGTCGGCGTGGGAGCCCAGCAGCACGGCATGGTCGCCCTCGACGGCGGCGGCGAGGTGGTGCGCCAGGCGCTGCTGTGGAACGACACCCGCTCCGCCGACGCCGCCCGGGACCTCGTCGCCGAACTGGGCGGTCCGGGCGAGTGGGCGCGCGCGGTCGGCAGCGTCCCCGTGGCCAGCCTGACCGTCACCAAACTGCGCTGGCTGGCCGAGCACGAGCCCGCCAACGCCGCCCGCACCGAGCAGGTGATGCTCCCCCACGACTGGCTGACCTGGCGGCTGCGCGGTGGCACCGACCCCGTCACCGACCGCGGCGACGCCTCGGGCACCGGCTACTTCGACACCGCAGCGGGCACCTACCGCCCCGAGTTGCTGCGCATGGCCTTCGGCCGCGAACTGGGCCTGCCGCGCGTCGCCGGGCCCGCCGAGAACGCCGGGCCCGTCCAGGTGCCCGGCCTGCCCGGCATCGGCGCGGTGGCCCCCGGCACCGGCGACAACATGGCCGCCGCGCTCGGCTTGGAGGCCCGGCCCGGCGACGTCGTCGTGTCGCTGGGAACCTCCGGTACGGCCTTCGCCGTCTCGGAGAAGCCGGTCGCCGACGCCTCCGGCCTGGTCACCGGGTTCGCCGACGCCACCGGGCGGTTCCTGCCGCTGGTCGCGACCCTCAATGCCGCCCGCGTGCTCGACGCCGGGGCGCGGATGCTGGGCGTGGACCTTGAGGAGTTCGGCCGGCTCGCGCTCTCGGCCCCGCCCGGAGCCGAGGGCCTCACACTGCTGCCCTACCTCGACGGCGAGCGCACCCCCAACCTGCCCGACGCCACCGGGCGCCTCGACGGCATGACGCGGTCCAACCTGCACCCCGCGGCCATCGCCCGCGCGTTCGTCGAAGGCATGCTCTGCGGACTGGCGGACGCCGTCGACGCGCTGACCGCACAGGGCGTTCCCGTCCACCGCGTCCTGCTGATCGGTGGCGCGGCCCGCTCCGCCGCGGTGCGCTCCATCGCGCCGCAGGTGCTGGGCCGGCCCGTCGTCGTGCCCGAACCGGGCGAGTACGTCGCCGACGGCGCCGCCCGCCAGGCCGCCTGGGTGCTGGCCGGCACTGCCGAGCCGCCGGAGTGGTCGGGCCCCGGCGATGCGGAGGTCTACGAGGCCGACCCCGCGCCCGGCGTCCGCGAACGCTACTCCCGAGTGCGCAGCGCACTCGTTTGACAGGCCGGAGGGACCGGCCGGGGGGGGACCGGAGCCCCAACCTCTGAGATTGAGCGAGGACCCGATGAACGACTACCAGCCCGCCCGCGAGGACAAGTTCACCTTCGGCCTGTGGACGGTCGGATGGCGCGGCGTCAACACCTTCGGCGAGCCGGTCCGCCCGGTGCTGGACGCCGTCGAGGCCGTCCGCCGCCTCTCCGATCTGGGCGCCTACGGTGTCACCTTCCACGACGACGACCTGATCCCGCCCGGCAGCGACGCCTCCACGCGCGAGCAGATCCTCAAGCGGTTCCGCGGCGCGCTGGAGGACACCGGCCTGGCGGTGCCGATGGTCACCACCAACCTGTTCAGCCACCCCGTCTTCCGCGACGGCGGGTTCACCTCCAACAGCCGCGACGTGCGCCGCTACGCCCTGCGCAAGGTCATCCGCAACATCGACCTGGCGGCCGAGATGGGCGCCGAGACCTACGTGTGCTGGAACGGCCAGGACGGCGCCGAGACCGAGGCGGGCAAGAACGACCGGGCGCAGCTGGACCGGCTGCGCGAGGCGTTCAACATCCTGTCCGACTACGTGCGCGAGCAGGGCTACGGACTGCGGTTCGCGCTGGAGCCCAAGCCCAACGAGCCGCGCGGCGACGTGCTGCTGCCCACCGTGGGCCACGCGCTCGCCTTCATCAACGAGCTGGACCACCCCGAGATGGTGGGCGTCAACCCCGAGGTCGGCCACGAGCAGATGGCCGGGCTGAACTTCGCGCACGGCGTCGCCCAGGCCCTGTGGCACGACAAGCTCTACCACATCGACCTCAACGGCCAGCGGGGGGTGAAGTACGACCAGGACCTGCGCTTCGGCGCCGGCGACCTGAAGGAGGCGTTCTTCCTGGTCGACCTGCTGGAGAACGGCGGTTACACCGGCCCGCGCCACTTCGACTTCAAGCCGCCGCGGACCGAGGACATGGAGGGCGTGTGGGCCTCCGCCGAGGGCTGCATGCGCAACTACCTGATCCTGCGGGAGAAGTCGAAGGCGTTCCGCGCCGACCCCGAGGTCCGCGCCGCGCTGGACGCCTCGCGCGTCGGGGAGCTGTCGGTGCCCACGCTCGGCGAGGGCGAGTCCGTCGCCGATCTGCTCGGCGAGGAGCTGGACCTTTCGGCGGTGGGTGAGCGCGGCTACGGCTTCGAGCGCCTGGACCAGCTCGCCCTGGACCACCTGATGGGCGTGCGCTGAGCCGCTCCGCGGCCTCGTCGGCGGGCCCGGGCCGCGGGAGGCGGCCCGGGCCCGCCCTGTGTCGGGGCGTGGTGGATATCGGCGTCCGGGCCGGGGTGCGGGCGGCGCATCACGCCGGGACGGCCGCCCGGCTCAGGCCGCGGCGCAGTCGGGTGAACGGGCGCGGGCGGTTCATCGCCGCGGCCGCGACCACGGCGCCGTCGCGTTCGTAGACGGCCGCGAACGAGCGCTCCGCTATGGATCCCTCGACGACCCGGGCCTCGTCGCCGGGGCGGGTCCGTCCCGCGAACTGCAGCCGCACCCCGTACTGGTCGGACCAGAAGTAGGGCGTGCGGCGGTACTCGTGCAGCGTCGCCCCGGCGAGCAGGTTGGCCACCGCCACGGCCGGCTGCTCGGATGCGCTCGTCCAGTGCTCGGCGCGTGCACTCGCGCCTTGCGGGCCGCGCAACCGAGCCACGTCGCCCACGGCCGCGACCGAGCCGAACGCCGTGATGAGGCCGTCGTCGCAGACGACACCGTCGTCCAGCTCCAGCCCCGACCCCGCCAGCCATCCGGTGTTGGGGCGGGCGCCGACGCCCATGACGACCACCTCGGCAGGCACCAGAGTGCCGTCGGCGAGCTCGACCCCGGTGACCCTGCCTTCGCCGCGCAGCCCGCTGACGGGCACCCCGCACAGCAGCCGCACCCCGTTGTCGCCGTGCAGCTCCGCGCAGGCGCGGGCGACCTCGGTGCCCAGCACCCCGGCAAGCGGCGCCTCCGCGGCCTCGACGACCGTCGTCTCCAGGCCCAGGGCCCTGCAGGACGACGCGATCTCGGCCCCGATGAAGGAGCCGCCGATGACGGCCACGCGCGGCGAGCCCGCGGCCAGTTCCAAGCGCAGCGCGGCCGCGTCCTCCAGGCTGCGCAGCACGTGCACGCCCGCCAGCCCCGCGGTGCGGGGCAGGCGGTTGGGCGCCGCTCCGGTGGCGACGACCACGGCGTCGGCGGTGATCTCGCCGCCGTCGGCCAGGGCCACGGCGCGTCGGGACGGGTGCAGCCCCACGGCCCGCGTGCCCAGCCGCCAGTCGATCGCCAACTCGGCCTCGTCGTCGGAGTCCAGCAGGGCGAGATCGGCGGCCTCGGTCTTGCCCAGCAGGAAGTCCTTGGACAGCGGCGGGCGGTCGTAGGGCGTCCGGGCCTCGTCGCCGACCACGCTCACCCGGCCCTCGAAGCCCTGCGCGCGCAGCGCGCGGGCGGTCGCGACGCCGGCCAGGGATGCGCCGACCACGGCCACCGCCCTCATGCGGCACCCTCGGCGACGGACTCGGTGACGGCGGCGTGCACGTAGACGCACCCGTCGTCGGAGACGGTGACCGAGTGGGTGCGCACCGGGCGCTTGGCGGGCAGGCAGGTCGGCGCGCCGGTGCGCAGGTCGAAAGCTGCCTCGTGGAGCGGGCACTCGATGAAGCAGCCCTCCAGCCAGCCGTCGGAGAGCGAGGCGTTCTGGTGGGTGCAGGTGTCGTCGACCGCGTAGATCCCGTCGTCCGCGTGGAGAACCGCTATGGGTACATCGGCCATCACCCGCAGCGACTCCCCCTGGGGCAGGTCTTCCAGGTGGCAGGCGTAGATCATGACATCTCCTCTCGGTCTGAGGCGGAAGTGCTGGGTTGTGCTCTGCTGCGCCCCGGGCCGGCGCCAATCGGGGCGGGCACTGCCGAGGGCCCTCGGCTTCGCGGCAGGGGGCGCCGGGGTGCCAGTGCCGGGAAGGTGAGGGCCGAACGCCACATCGGAAGAGTTCAACGGGGAAGATCAACGTCCCCTAATGCGCAACAAAATGCCTATCGTGCAACAGTCTCGGCGGCACGCCGGTCCACCGTCAAGGCCTGCAAAGCCCTACTACTCAGCAACTTCGGCGAAAAATTCGTTAACCCCCCAACTCTTGACGCGGCTCCACCCTCGGATCCAGCCTGTTGATAATCACGCAGTAGTTTGCGTTATGCGCAACCAAGATCGGGTTGTTCGCTCCGAGGGGGACGCACATGAGTACCGCCGCCGCTGCCGGACCGCCGCCCCGCACCCACCGATCCGCGCACCCGCGCGTCGTCGTCATCGGCGCCGGCATCGTCGGCTGCGCGCTCGCCGACGAGCTGACCAGCCGGGGCTGGCGCGACGTCACCGTCCTCGACCAGGGCCCCCTGTTCGCCACCGGAGGCTCCAGCTCGCACGCGCCGGGCCTGGTGTTCCAGACCAACCCGTCCAAGACGATGACCGCGTTCGCGGCCTACACCGTGGACAAGTTCTCCCGCCTCAGCCTCGACGGCCGGTGGTGCTTCCGCGCGGTGGGCGGTCTGGAGGTGGCCGCGACCCGGCAGCGGTGGCACGACCTTGAGCGCAAACTCGGCCTGGCGCGGTGCTGGGGCGTGCGGGCCGAACTGGTGGACGCCCGGGAGTGCGCCCGGATGTGGCCGATGCTCGACCCCGAACGCGTCTACGGCGGCCTGTACACCCCCGACGACGGCCTGGCCAAGGCGGTCCGCGCCGGCGAGGCCCAGGCCCGCGCCGCAATGGCGCGCGGCGCATCCTTCCTGGCCCATCACACGGTTGTGGGCATCGAGCGCGACGGCGGACGGGTGACGGGCGTGGTCACCGACCGCGGCACCTTCCCCGCCGACATCGCGGTCTCGGCGGCCGGCTTCTGGGGGCCGGCGGTCGGGCGGATGGCCGGGGTCGAGGTCCCGCTGCTGCCGATGGCCCACCAGTACGCCTACACCGCACCCGTGGAGGGCGTCGACAACCCGCCGGAGCTGGAGGCGAGCCGCCCGCTGCTGCGCCACCAGGACCGCGACCTCTACTTCCGCGAGCACACCGACCGGATCGGCATCGGCTCCTACGCCCACCGCCCGCTTCCGGTGCGCCTGGAGGACGTCGCGGAGTACGACCGGGCCGCGGTGATGCCTTCGATGCTGGAGTTCACCGCCGCCGACTTCGAGCCGAGCTGGCAGGACAGCGTGGAACTGCTGCCCGCGTTGGCCGACTCCAAGGTCGAGGAAGGGTTCAACGGCGTCTTCTCCTTCACCCCCGACGGTATGCCGCTGCTGGGCGAATCGCGTCGGCTGCCCGGCTTCTGGCTGGCCGAAGCGGTGTGGGTGACGCACTCGGCGGGTGCCGCCAAGGCCGTGGCCGAGTGGATGACCGAGGGGCGCACCGAGACCGACGTGCACGAGTGCGACGTGCACCGGTTCGAGGACGCCCAGCTCTCCCCCGCCTACGTGAGCGACCGCGGCAAGCAGAGCTTCGTCGAGGTCTACGACGTCGTCCACCCGCTGCAGCCCATGGAGCACCCGCGGCCGCTGCGCACCAGCCCCTTCTTCGCGCGCCAGCGCGAATTGGGCGCGTTCTTCCTGGAGGGCGGCGGCTGGGAGCGGCCGTACTGGTACGGCGCCAACGAGCCCCTCGTCGAAGCGGCCGACGAAGGGCGCGGCCGCGACCCCTGGTCGGCACGCTACTGGTCGCCGATCGTCGGTGCCGAGGCCCGCGCCACCCGCGAGGGCGTCGCCCTCTACGACATGACGCCGCTGAAGCGGCTTGAGGTCGCGGGCCCGGGCGCGCTCGCCTTTCTCCAGCACGCCACCACCAACCAGATCGACCGCAAGCCCGGCACGGTCGCTTACACCCTGCTGCTGGACCCGGGGGGCGGCGTGCGCAGCGACCTCACGGTCGCCCGGCTGGACGAGGACGCCTTCCAGGTGGGGGTCAGCAGCAACCTCGACGTCGACTGGCTGCGCACCCACCTGCCCGCCGACGGTTCGGTGGTACTGCGCGAGATCACCGCGGGCACCTGCTGCATCGGCGTGTGGGGGCCCCTGGCGCGCGACCTGGTGCAGCCGTTGAGCGGCGACGACCTCTCCCACACGGGCTTCGGGTTCTTCAAGGCCCGGCGTGTCCACATCGGGCACGTCCCCGTGCTCGCGATGCGGGTGTCCTACGTCGGCGAACTCGGCTGGGAGCTTTACACCGACGCCGACCTGGGCCTGCGGCTGTGGGACACGCTGTGGGAGGCGGGGCGCGGCCTCGGCGCCGTCGCCGCCGGACGCGCGGCCTTCAACAGCCTGCGGCTGGAGAAGGGCTACCGGCTGGCCGGCACCGACATGACCAGTGAGCACGACCCCTACGAAGCCGGTCTGGGCTTCGCGGTGAAGCTCGAAAAGGGCGAGTTCATCGGCCGCGACGCCGCCGCGGCCGCCGCCGAGCGCGCGCCGCGGCGCAGGCTCGGCTGCCTGACCCTCGACGACCCCGACCGCGTGGTCATGGGCCGCGAACCCGTCCTGGTCGACGGGCGGCCCGCGGGCTACGTCACCAGCGCCGGCTACAGCACCACCCTCGGCCGCGGCGTCGCCTACGCCTGGCTGCCCGCCGAGGCCGCCGATCCGGGCACCGGGGTCGCGGTCGAGTACTTCGGCGAGCCGCTGGCGGCCACGGTCGCGGCCGAGCCCCTGGTCGACCCCGAGATGGCGCGCATCCGCCGCTGAGGGCCCGCCCCTCTCCCGCCGAACCGCAGGAGGCACCACCATGCACGACTCCTACGACGTCGCCGTCATCGGCCTCGGCGCCATGGGCGGCGCCGCGGCCTACCACCTGGCCGCGCGCGGGCAGCGCGTCCTCGGGCTGGAGCGCTTCGACCCCGCCCACGACCGGGGGTCCAGCCACGGCGGCTCGCGCATCATCCGCCAGGCCTATTTCGAGCACCCCGACTACGTCCCGCTGCTGCTGCGCGCCTACGAGCTGTGGGAGGCCCTGGAACGCGACTCCGGAGCCGACCTGATGTCCCTGACCGGGGCGCTGATGCTGGGCCGGCCCGACAGCCGCACCGTCGCCGGCAGCCGCGAATCGGCCCGCCGGTGGGGGCTGCCGCACGAGATGCTGGACGCGGCCGACATCCGCCGCCGCTTCCCGACCCTGGCCCCGCGCGACGACGAGGTCGCCCTCTACGAGGCGCGCGGAGGGTTCGTGCGCCCCGAGGCCGCCGTGCGAGCGCACGTCGCCCTGGCCCGGCGGGAGGGCGCCGACCTGCGCTTCCGCGAGCCCGCGCAGACTTGGACGGCCCTGCCCGGCGGCCAGGGGGTGCGCATCACGACCGCCGCGGGCGCCTACACCGCCGAGAGGCTGGTGGTGTGCCCCGGCGCATGGGCTCCCGAACTGCTGGCCGATCTGGGCGTGGAATTCACCGTGGAGCGCCAGGTGCAGTACTGGTTCGCCCCCCGCGGCGGCGCCGGCCCGTTCGCGCCCGAGCGCCACCCCGTCTACGTCTGGGAGGACCCCGGCGGCGTGCAGGTCTACGGCTTCCCCGCCTACGACGGGCCCGAGGGCGGCGTCAAGACGGCCTTCTTCCGGCGCGGCAGCCCGTGCACCCCCGAGACGCTCGACCGCCGCATCCACCCTGAGGAGATCGCCGCGATCAGCGCCCATCTGGCCGACCGCATACCCGAACTGCCGGGCCCGCTGCTGCGGGGCGCCGCCTGCATGTACACCACCACCGCCGACGAGCACTTCGTGGTGGCGCCCCATCCCGAACACCCCCAGGTCACCGTGGCCTGCGGGTTCTCCGGGCACGGGTTCAAGTTCACCCCGGTGATCGGCGAGATCGCCGCCGACCTGGCCACCACGGGCACGACCGCCCACCCCGTCGACCTGTTCGACCCCCGGCCGCGCCGGACCGCAGCGACCCAGCACGAGGTGACGCAGTGACGACTCCCCTGGCAGCGACCGGCCCGGGCGCCGAGGCGGCCGCCGGACCGGCATCAGGCCTGCTCTCCACCCTGCCCGGCCACTACTACACCGATCCCGCACTCTTCGCACGCGAACAGGAGCGCATCTTCGAGGCGGGGTGGTTCTGCGCGGTGCGCAGCGCCGACCTCGCGCGGCCCGGCGCCTTCCGCACCGTGTCCGTGGGCCGGGAGAGCGTCCTGGTCACCCGCAACCGCTCCGGGGACGTGCGCGCGTTCCTGAACGTGTGCCGGCACCGCGGCGCCCGGTTGTGCACCGCCGAGACCGGGGAGGTGCGGCGCTCGCTGCAATGCCCCTACCACGCCTGGACCTACGACCTCGACGGGCGCCTCGTGGCCGCGCCGAACATGGCCGACATGGCTGACGTCCGCCGCGAGGACCGCGGGCTGATCGGCGTGCACGTCCGCGAATGGCTGGGCTACGTGTGGGTGTGCCTCGCCCCCGAGCCGCCGTCGTTCGAGGCGACCGTGCAGGAGGCGGTGACGCGGCGGCTGGGCGACGCCGCGGCCGTCGAGCGCTACGGCGCCGCCGACCTGGCGCTGGGGAGGCGGATCAGCTACGACGTCGCCGCCAACTGGAAGCTCGTGATCGAGAACTTCATGGAGTGCTACCACTGCGGCACCATCCACCCCGAGTTGACCGACGTGCTGCCGGAGTTCGCCGACGGCTACGCCGCGCAGTACTACGTGGGCCACGGTGCCGAGTTCGGCGCCGAGGTCGCCGGGTTCACGGTCGACGGCGGCGCGGGCTTCGACCGCCTCGACGGCGTCACCGAGGGCCAGGACCGGCGCTACTACGCGATCACGGTGCCGCCGCAGGTGTTTCTGAACCTGGTCCCCGACCACGTGATCGTGCACCGGATGTTCCCGCTGGCGCCGGACCGCACCCTGATCGAGTGCGACTGGCTCTACCGTCCCGAGGTGGTCGAGGCGGGTGCCGACCTGTCGCGCTCGGTGGAGCTGTTCGACCGCGTCAACCGGCAGGACTTCGACGCCTGCGAGCGCTGCCAGCCCGCGATGTCCTCCCGCGCCTACCGCGACGGCGGCGTGCTGGTGCCCGTCGAGCACCACATCGCCGAGTTCCACTCCTGGGTGGCCGGGATGCTGGGCGACTCCGCCGCGCAGCCGGACTGAGCGGGCTTCGCCCTCCCCGGTCGGCGGGCCCGGATCCGCGGACCGGGGAGGCGTCCCCGCCGTTCGCGCCGCGGCCGCGGGACGGCTCAGTCGGGCACGGCGGCCCCGGGACCGCGGCGCGCCGGCTCGGCCCGGGCGGCCACGAGCCAGTCGAAGCCCTGCCGACCGCGCACGACCGGGTTGCGCAGCGCACCGACCCCGGAGATGTCGATGTCGACGACGTCGCCCGGCTGGAGGGTGAAGTCCATGCCGGGCACGATCCCGGTGCCGGTGGCGAGCACCGCGCCGTCGGGGAAGGGATAGCAGTCGAACAGGTAGCCCACCAGCTCACCCGGCTCGCGGCGCAGATCGGACAGGGCGACCTCGCCGGAGAACGCCTCCCGGCCGCCGCGCACGACGCTCATCCGCACGCGTCCGGCGCGCAGGTCGGGGACCTCCCAGACGGGGACGATGAACGGGGCGAGCGCGCAGCCTCCGGCGTAGACCTTGGCCTGCGGCAGGTAGAGCGCGTTCTCGCCCTCGATGGAACGGGAGCTGACGTCGTCGCAGACGCCGTAGCCGACGATCTCGCCGTGGGCGTTGATGTAGAGCGCCAGTTCGGGTTCGGGCACGTCCAGCTCGGAGTCGGCGCGGATGCCGATCGGCTCGCCGTCGGTGACCACGCGCCAGGCCACCGACTTGAAGAACAGCTCGGGCCGCACCGCGTCGTAGACCCGGTCGTAGAGATCGGCGCTGTCGCTCTCCTCGCCGCGCGCGGCGCGGGAGCGCTCGTAGGTCACGCCGCCGGCCCACACCTCGGTGCCGCCGTCGACGGGAGGCAGCGGGGCCGCCTCGTCGAGCCGCCCGGCGAGCTGCTCGCCGGATGCGGCCGCGACCAGCTCCCGGATCTCGGCCAGCGGCCTGCGCAGCAGGTCGGCCATGTCGGACACGCCCGGCAGCGGGCGGACCAGGCCCTCGTCATCGTCGCCGACCCCGACGCGTACGCGTCCTTCGGTGTCGGCGAAGCGGAGAATCCCGCGCACTGTTCGCTTCCTTCCCTCGACGGCGTTCAACATGAAGAACAGCGGACACTATGCTGAACGTAGCATTCGGGACGCCTTCCCGTACATCGGCCTGGAAGAGGGATTTGACCTGCGCCACAGCGGCCGCTTAACGTCCCTTTCATCATGCTGACTAACGTTCCACACGTTGAACGCTCGCGTCCAGGGCGCGCCGGGCCCCGGCCGTCAGCGGAGCCGCGGCCGTGAACGAGCCGACGAGACGCACGCGCCGGACGGCCGGCGCCGCGCCGGCGCCGCCCCGCAAGCGCCCGGCGGTGACCCCGCCGGCGGGCCTAGTGGGACTCCGCCGCGCCCATCCGGGCGCCGAGGTCGCGGGCGAGAGCGCGCAGCTCGGCCGCGCGCTCGCGCTGGCGGTCGGCGGATGCGGCGGTGGCCAGGCCGGTGAAGCTCACCGCGGCCGCCTGCCCGCGGGTGGCGGCGCCGGGCACGGTCGCCGCCAGGCACAGCAGCCCGTCGAGGGTCTCCCCCTCGTCCAGGGCGTAGCCCCGCTCGCGCACGGCGGCCAGATCGCGCCGGAGTTCGTCGGGTTCGCTGATGGAGTGCCCCGTCAGGCGCGGCAGCGGCCCCGCCGCCAGGCGCAGCGCGAGTTCCTGCGGCGCCAGTTCGGCCAGCATCGCCTTGCCGGTGGCGGTGGTGGTCGCGGGCAGCGGGCGGCCGATCTGCGAGGCCAGCACGACCGGGTGCCGTCCGTCGCGCCGGGCGAGGTAGACGACCTCCAGCCCGGTCTCGCTGAGCACGGCGAGCTGCACGGTCTCCTCCTGGGAGCCCGCCCGCTCGCGGCAGACGTCCTGGAACTCGCGGACGATGTCGACACCGGCGAGGTAGGCCTCGGCGTAGCCCACCAGGCGCCGCCCCAGCCCGAATCCCTCGGGGGTGCGCCGCAGCAGCCCCGACTCCACCAGCGCGTTGCAGATGTTGGAGACCGAGGACTTCGCCAGGCCGAGCCCGCGGGCCAGGTCGGCCAGCGGCACCGCCTGGCCGCGCCGTTCGGCGAGCAGGTCCAGAATGGCCGCCGCCCGCGTCACCGCCGGCGCCAGCGAGCGGTCGCGCTGCGCCGTCGCCTCGTTCTCCATGCTGGTGTCCGCCTCCCGCACTCGGCCCGCCGTCGCCGCGCGGCGCCGTTCGGCACCCCGCCATTGGTTCAACATACTGAACGATGCGCACCGGTGCACACAGCGCCGCGGCACGGCGGGCACCGCGGCCGCCCCCGAGCACCGGTCCCCCCGCCGGTTCGATTCGCCCATCACCACACCGCAGAGGAGTTCCAGCGATGAGCAGCGCCGACGAGAACGGATCGGCCCGACGCAGCACCCACTGGTTCGGCGCCCGCGGCCGCTCCGGGATGCTGTACCGGTCCTGGATGCGCAACCAGGGCTTCAGCGACGAGGTGTTCGACGGCCGCCCGGTCATCGGCATCGCCGTGTCCGGCTCGGAACTGGCCCCGTGCAACTCCCACCTCTCCCGCATCGCCGAGTCGGTCAAGCGCGGGGTGTGGCAGGCCGGCGGCTTCCCGCTGGAGTTCCCGGTCATGGCCCTCGGCGAGACCGTGCTGCGGCCCACCGCCATGCTCTACCGCAACCTGCTGGCCATGGAGGCCGAGGAGCTGATGCGCGCCAACCCGCTGGACGGGGTGGTGCTGCTGTCGGGCTGCGACAAGACCACGCCCGGCCTGCTGATGGCGGCGGCCAGCACCGACCTGCCCTCGCTGATGATCACCGGCGGCCCGATGCTCAACGGCAAGTTCCGCGGGGAGGACATCGGCTCCGGCACCCACGTGTGGAAGTTCGAGGAGGAGGTCCGCGCCGGGCGGATGACCGAGGCGGACTGCGCCTTCGCCGAATCCTGCATGTCCCGCTCCAACGGCCACTGCATGACCATGGGCACCGCCTCCACCATGGCCTGCATGGCCGAGGCGCTGGGCATGCAGCCGCCCTACGCCGCGACCTGGCCCGCGGTGGACGCGCGCCGCTACGCCGCCGCGCAGGTGTCCGGCCGGCGCATCGTGGAGATGGTGGAGCAGGACGTGCGGCCCTCCTCGATCATGACCCGCGAGGCGTTCGAGAACGCGATCCGGGTCAACGCCGCGATCGGCGGGTCCACCAACGCCGTCATCCACCTGCTGGCGATCGCGGGGCGGCTCGGCGTCGAGCTGAGCCTGGACGACTTCGACGTGCTCGCCCGCGAGGTGCCCACCCTGCTGGACCTGATGCCCAGCGGCCGGTTCCTGATGGAGGACTTCTGCTACGCGGGCGGCCTGCCCGCGGTCATCGCCGAACTGGGCGAGCTGCTGCACACCGACGCGCCCACCGTCACCGGCGAAACCATCAGCGCGGCCGCGCAGACGGCCGAGTGCCACAACCGCGACGTCATCCGCGCCCTCGACGACCCGTTCCAGCCCGCGGGCACGGGCACCGCGGTGCTGCGCGGCAACCTCGCGCCCGGCGGCGCCGTCGTCAAGCAGTCCGCGGCAAGCCCCCACCTGCTCGCGCACCGCGGCCGCGCGAAGGTCTTCGAGTCGCCCGAGGAGTACAACGCGGTGGCCGAGGACCCGGAGTTGGACGTCGACGCCGACACCGTGCTGGTGCTGCGCAACTGCGGGCCGGCCGGGTACCCGGGCATGCCCGAGGTCAGCAACGTCGCGCTGCCCTCCAAGCTGCTCGCCCAGGGTGTCAGCGACATGGTGCGGATCTGCGACGGCCGCATGTCGGGCACCGCCTACGGCACGGTCGTGCTGCACACCTCCCCCGAGGCCGCGGCGGGCGGGCCGCTGGCGCTGGTGCGCGACGGCGACGAGATCAGCCTGGACGTGCCGGCGCGCTCGCTGACGCTGCACGTCGACGACGCGGAGCTGGAGCGCCGCCGCGCCGAGTGGACGCCGCCGAAGCCGCACTCCGACCGCGGCTGGGTGCGCCTCTACACCGAGCGCGTCCTCCAGGCCGAGCGCGGCGCCGACCTGGACTTCCTCGTCGGGTCCAGCGGACACGAGGTGCCGCGCGAGTCGCACTGAGGCCCGCGGGCCTCGGGCGGGGGCGTGCGGGTCGGGCGGGTGTGTGCGCGGCGGCGCGCACACACCGCCCGCGGCCATGCCCGGCGTGTGCGATATATCGAATAATGTTCTATACTTCGGTGTGCAGCAGAACCGCGTTCGCGCCCGCGGCGACCGCGGCCGGTAGCCTCGGGAGCGATCCACCGCGCTCAGGGAGGACCGCACACCCATGGCCCGCCGCACCCCCGCCCTTCTGCGCGCTCTGGACATCCTGGAGCTGTTCACCGACGGGCGGGAGTCGGTCAGCGCGCCCGAGGTCGTCGAGGAGCTGGACCTGCCCCGCACCACGGTGCACGAACTGCTGCACACGCTGGTCGACCGGCAGTACCTGAGCCTGCACCCCGAGATCCCCGGCCGCTACCGGCTGGGCCTGCAACTGTTCCGGCTGGGCAGCGCCTACGGCGAGGGCCTGGACACCGCGCGCACCGGCCAGCAGATCGCCCGCGAGCTGGTCGCGGCGTGCAACGAGACCTCGCACGTGGCCGTGCTCGACGACGTGCACATCGTCTATATCGCCAAGGTCGACAGCTCGCACGCCGTGCGGATGGTCTCCACGCTGGGCGGGCGCATCCCCGCGCACTGCACCGCGCTGGGCAAGGTGCTGCTGTCGGCGCTGCCCGAGCACGAATTGCGCGCGCGGTTCGAGCGGGCACCGCTGCGCGCCATGACGCCGCGCAGCATCACCGACGTGCCCACGCTGCTGGCGGAGCTGGAGCGGGTGCGCGCGGCCGGGACCGCGGTGGAGATCTGCGAGTCCAATCCCGACGTGTGCTGCGTCGCGGCGCCCGTGCGCGACCGCACCGACCAGGTGGTGGCGGCGGTGAGCGTGTCGGTACCGCTGCACCGCTGGTCCGACGAGCGCCGCCCCGAGCTGGAGCGACTCGTGGCCGACGGCGCGCGGCGCTTTTCCGCGGCGCTGGGCGGCCGCGCCCGCCCCTGAGCACGGGCGCGCCCGGGCCGTGCCCGAGGCCGCCCCGGACACGGCGGTGCTCCCGCGCGCGTCAGGCGCGCGGGAGCACGGGGCAGCCGCAGGGGGCGTGCGCCCCCGGGTCGGACCGGGCCGGGCCGCCCGGCGCACGGACCGGGACTCGGCCGCGCCCCGGTCAGAACAGCAGCGCCGACGCCCCGTAGAGCAGGCACACCAGCGCGAACGCCATCACGCCGACCGCGGTGGCCTGCACGGTCCAGGTGCGCAGCGTCGTCTTGGTGTCCATCTCCAAGAAGCCGCGCACCAGCCAGAAGCCGGAGTCGTTGACGTGGGAGAGCACGATCCCGCCGGCGCACATCGCGAGGACGATCAGCGCCAGTTCGAACGGGTTGTGCCCGCCGGCGGCCTGCACCGCCGGTGCCAGCAGGCCCGCCGCGGTCGTCGTGGCCACCGTCGCCGACCCCTGGGCCACCCGCATGACCACCGCGATCAGGAACGCGGCGACGATGAGCGGCAGGCCGAGCGTGTCCAGACCGTTGGCCAGCGCGTCGCCGATCCTGCTTTCGGCCATCACCGTGCCGAACATCCCGCCGGCGCCGGTGAGCAGGATGATCGTGCACACGGGCGCCAGCGCGCGGTCGATGAGGCGCTCCAGCGCCGCCCCGTCGTTGCGGCGGCGCCAGCCCAGCAGGTACAGCGCCGCCAGGACGGTGATCAGCAGGGCGGCCGGAGTCTGGCCCACCGCCTGCAGCGACTGCACCCACAGCGCGTCCTTGCCGACGGCGCCCGCCGCGGCGAGGGTCTCCAGTCCGGTGTTGATGAAGATCAGCACCACGGGCAGGAGCAGCAGGAACAGCAGCACGGGCATGCGCGGCGGCGCGGGGCGGGCCTCGCCGTCTGCGCCGTCGGCCGCGGCGCCGCCGCCGCTCTCGGACTCGCCGTCGCGGGTCCCGGGACCGCCCAACAGCGCCGGGATGGGCACGTTGTGGCGGGCGCCCAGCCACCGGCCGAGCAGGTAGCCGGCGACGTACCAGGTCGGCAGGGCGACCAGGAGGCCGGTGAGGACGACGATGCCCATGTCGGCGCCGACCAGTTGGGTGGCGGCCACCGGTCCCGGGTGCGGCGGCAGCAGCGCGTGCATGGCCAGGAAGGCGCCGGTGGCGGGGAGCGCGTAGAGCAGCACCGAACCGCCCATGCGCCGGGCGACCGAGAAGATGATCGGCAGCATCACCACGAACGCCGCGTCCAGGAAGATCGGGAAGCCGAACAGCAGCGAGGCGACGCTCAGCGCGAGCGGCGCCCGCCGTTCGCCGAACAGGCGGGTGAGGCCGTCGCAGAGCACCTGGGCCCCGCCGGAGACCTCGATGAGGCGGCCGAGGATCGCGCCGAATCCGATCAGCAGCACGACCTCGCCGAGCGTGCTGCCCAGCCCGTCGAGCAGCAGGGGGACGAGTTTGTCCGGCGGGGTGCCGGTGGCCAGCGCGGTCGCGGCGCTGACCAGGATCAGCGCGAGGATCGCGTGCAGGCGCACCTTGATGATCAAGAAGAGCAGGGCGGCGATCGCCAGGACTGCGATGGCGATCAGCCACCCCATGGGAAGGTTCGCGGTTTCTGCCATGGGTGGGGACCTGTCCGGGGATGGTGACTCGGGTGACGGGGGGACGCGGGCAGGGCACGGGGGCGCGGCCGCCCCACCACCGGTGCGGGGGCGGGCGGACGGCCGGTCGCGGTGCCGCGCCCGGAGCGGCGGGGGCGCCGGGATCGGACTGCGTGCGTTGTTCTATATTTCGGACATCGTCTGTTATTTCGTCACCCTAGAGTCGCACTGTGCGCCAGGTCAACCCGCCGGGTGTCGCGACTCACTCCGTAAACACCGCGGTACGCCGCCGTTGACCGGCCCGGACGTCCCTCGTAGAGTGCGTGACGAAATAAAGAACATCATTCGATATACCGAACGCCGAGGGTGCTGCGGCCGCGGCCGCAGCGCCGCGGACCCGGACCACCCCCGTAAGGACCGCCATGACCGACCCCGCGCCGCACCCGGCCCCCGGACACGCGAGCCTCGCAGCGCTCGGCCTGCCCGCGATCGACGCCGACCCGCCCGCCTCGCCACTGGCCTTCCCCGACGGGGGCGCCTGGCGCCTGGAGATCCCCAGCGTCGAAGGACCCCGCGCGCTGGAAGCGGTCCTCTCCGCCGCACGCGAGTGGGACGTTCCCGTGCACCGCGTCTCACAGGGCTCGGGCGTGGGCATGCTCACCGACAGCGAGGTCACCGAAATGGTGCGGGCGAGCGCCGAAGCCGGCGTCGAACTGTGCCTGTTCGCCCGCCCCGGCGCCAACTGGGACATCGGCGCCGCCCACGCCAGCCCGGCCGGATCGGTCTGCGCCCGCAGCAGGGGCACGACCCAGCTCGCAGCGGGAGTGGCCGAGGCCGAGCGCGCCGCGTCCCTGGGCGTACGCAGCCTGCTCGTGGCCGACGAAGGGCTGCTGTGGGTGCTGCACAGCATGCGCCGGCGCGGTGACCTGCCCGCCGACCTGCAACTCAAGGTCTCGGTGATGGCCGGCCCCGTCAACCCGGCCGGACTCGCCGTACAGGAGCACCTCGGCGCCGACACGGTCAACGTCCCCTCGGATTTGACCCTGCACCAACTGGCCGAGCTGCGCGCGGCCAGCCCGGTGACGCTGGACTTCTACGTCGAGGCGCCCGACAACGTCGGCGGGTTCGTCCGCCACCACGAGATCGCCGGGATCATCCGCGCCGCGGCGCCGGTCTACGTCAAGTTCGGCCTGCGCAACGCGCCCGACGTCTACCCCTCGGGCGAACAGCTCAGCACCACCGTGCTCGCCTCCGCCCGCGAGCGCGTCCGCCGGGCCCGCCTGGGCCTGGACGCCCTCGCACGCACACCCCGACCCCCGCGGATGTCCCCGCTCGACCGCCGCGACCAGCCGGCGGGCGTGCGCTTCGCCCGCCCCGGGTCGGCGGTGTGAGCCCGGCCCACCGAACGGGCGGCCGCGGCCGGAGGACCCCCGGGGAACCGTCCCGCCCGCAACCGGCATGGCCGCCGCACGGCGCGGGAAGGGGGTCGGCGCAGCACCCGTTCCGACCGCTGCGCCGATCGCCGCACCGGGACGCCCGGTCCCGGCCGGTTCACCGATCCCGGCCGGTTCGTCGATCCCGGCCGCCGGCGGGGGCGCCGACGTGGTAGGAGAGTAAGGGAAAGCGTATTCCACGCCAGCAGCATGCGACACGAGGAAGCACACCATGACTGAGACAGCCATCCGCGACACCACCGAAGCGGATCTGGACCGCACCCTGGAATCGGCCGCTCAGGCGGCCGAGGGCTTCGCCGCTCTGGCTCCGCGCGAGCGCGCCGGCATGCTGCGCGCCGTCGCCGACGCCGTCGACGCCGCAGCCGCGGACCTGGTGCCGATCGCCCAGCGCGAGAGCCACCTGCCCGAGGCCCGCCTCAAGGGCGAACTCGCCCGCACGACCTTCCAGCTGCGGCTGTTCGCCGGAGTGCTGGAAGACGGCGGCTACCTGGAGGCCACCGTCGACCACGCCGACCCCGACTGGCCGATGGGCGCGCGGCCCGACCTGCGCCGCGTGCTGGAACCGCTCGGCCCGGTGGTCGTGTTCGGCGCGAGCAACTTCCCCTTCGCCTTCAGCGTGATCGGGGGTGACAGCGCCTCCGCACTGGCGGGCGGCAACCCCGTCGTCGTCAAGGCCCACCCCGGCCACCCCGAGTTGTCGGTGCGCACGGGCGAGGTCGTCGCCGCCGCACTGCGCGACGCCGGCGCCCCCGCCGGCACCTTCGCCGTGGTCCTCGGCGAGGAGACCGGACGCCGGGCCGTGCTGCACCCGCGCACGCGCGCGGTCGGGTTCACCGGGTCGATCCCCGGCGGCCGCGCACTGCACGACCTGGCGGCCGGGCGGCCCGACCCGATCCCCTTCTACGGCGAACTCGGCAGCCTCAACCCGGTCTTCGTCACCCGCGCTGCGGCCGGGGCCCGCGCCGACGAGATCCTCAGCGGCTACGTCGACTCCTTCACCCTGGGCACCGGCCAGTTCTGCACCAAGCCCGGCGTGCTGCTGCTGCCGGAGAGCACCGAGGTGGACGCACTCGCCGCGGCGGTCCGGGAGCGCGCGGGCGCCCCGATGCTCAACGAGCGCATCGAGCAGGGTTTCGCGGCGGGCCTGCGCTCGCTGGCGGACCACCCCGCCACCGAGGCCGTCGTCGAGGGCGGACCGGGCGAGGGCGCCGACGGCACCACCGTGTGGACGCCGTCGCTGGTGCGCACCACGGCCAAGCGGTTCCTGGAGCACGCCGACGAACTGCTGGAGGAGCGCTTCGGCCCGGTCTCGCTGGTGGTGAGCTACGCCGACCCCGCCGAGGCGCTGGAGGTCGCCGAGCGCCTGCCCGGCCAGCTCACCGCCACCGTCCAGGGCGAGGACACCGACGAAGAGGCCGGCCCGCTGCTGGAGCGCCTGCGCCGCCGCGCGGGCCGCGTGCTGTGGAACGGCTGGCCCACCGGCGTCTCCGTCAGCCACGCCATGCACCACGGCGGTCCGTACCCGGCGACGACGTCGGTCCTGCACACCTCGGTCGGCAGCACCGCGATCCGCCGGTTCCTGCGCCCGGTGTGCTACCAGCAGGTCCCCCAGCACCTGCTGCCCGACTCCCTGCGCGAGGACAACCCGCTCGCCATCCCCCGCCGCGTCGACGGGGAGCTCCGCCTCCCCTGAGGCTTCCGCCCCGCGGCCGCGCCCGGTTCCGCTACCAGTAGCGGGCGCGGCTGCCGGCGGGGGCGGCGAGGGGCGGCGACGGGCGGCCCGGGGCCGCCGGGCGGCCTTCATGGTCTGCCGGGCGAGGGGTGGACTTGACTGAAAAGCGGCGGCGACGGTGGCGGATGGCTGGGCCCGCGGTTGACGAGTCGGGGGCCCGCCGGTGACGCACCCGGCGAAGCGGCGACGGCGCCAGCAGGGCCAGCGGGGCCGGAAGGACCGAGTTCGCGGTGGTCGGAGCGACGATCGCCGGCCCCAGTTGCGGGTGGGCGGGCCCGGGGGCCGCCCAGTTGTCGGCGCGGGCCTGACGCGGGGCTCCCGGCGGGGGATGCGGCCGGGTCGGGGCCACGAGATGCACGTACGTGCGGCGGCATCGGCCTCGGCGCCGCCCCGAAGTGCCGCCCCCGCACCCTCATTCCTCGATATGAAACAACACGGGGTATTTTGCCCAACAATGCCCGAATTCTCGGTCGGTCGGCCGCCGCGCTACGGCGGCGACGCCCCACGAAGCGCACCGAATGGCGCAAAAAACGCCCCCGACATCAACTTTTCGTGCGCCTCGTAGCCGCCACGACCGCCGACGCCGCCCGCAAAACGGGCATAGACCCACAAAAGCCCACCCCGTCGGGGGGGGGTTGAGCCCCCGGTGGCCGCGCCCGGGCGCCACGAGCGACGTATCGTCGCCCCCGACCCCCGATCCGGCGCACCACCGGGGGCGTGCGGGCACCCGCGGCCGGGCCCCGCCGCGCGGCCTCCGGCCTGCGCGGGCCCGGCCGGAACACGGCGGCGGCGCCTGCCCGTCCCCGCGCCCGCTATGTCCGAGGTTCCGGAGTCGGCCGCGGAGGTCTGGCGATCGTGGCCGAATTCCCAAAGAACGCCGCTGGATTTCGTCATACGGGCACGACCGTCCCGATGCCCTGCGACATAACGGGCACGCGAGCGCCTCCCGGCTCCCCGGCGTCCTCGCCGCCCCCGCCGGCCACCGTCACCCGCGAGCACCCGACCCGACGACCACGGGCCCAGCCGCCCACCGCCCTCGGCGCCGCTTTTCCGTAAGACCACCCGCCACCCGGCAGACCAACAAGGCCCAACAAAGGCCCCAACGAGGCCGCCCAGCCTACCCGAGCCGCCCCTCCCCCACGTCGGCGGACGGAGTGCATCGATCGGACGCCCTCGGCACGGGCCGCCGGCCCGCTCAGGACTCGCCAGGCCAGCCGAGCTCCTCGCTGATGGCGGTGGCGGTGCGGCGGAGGTCGGGAACGAGGGCGAGCAACCGGTTCCGGTCGACCACCATGTGGGGGGCCGAAACCGACACCGCCGCCACAACCCGGCCCGTGGCGTCCCGGATCGGGGCGGCTGCGCAGTGGATGAACTCTTCGTGCTCGAAGTCGTCGAGCGCCCAACCGCGCTCGGCGGTCTCGGCCAGGTCGGCGGCCAGGCCGCTGCGGGTCGTGCGGGTGTTGGGCGTGCAGCGCGGGTAGGGCGGATCGCCCAGCAGGCGGTCACGCTCCGATTCGGACAGGTCGGCGAGCACCGTCTTGCCGACGCCCGTGGCGTGCATCGGGGCGGGCGCGCCGATGCGGGAGTACATGCGCACGGCGTGGCGCGACTCCACTTTGTCCAGGTAGACCATGCTGCCGTCCTCGGGCGCCGCGAGGTGCACGGTGTGGCCGCAGGCCGCACCGAGGTCGTGCAGGTGGGTCGATGCCGCGGCGCGCACGTCGAGCCCCTCCAGGGCGGCCTGGGCCAGGCTGGTCATACGCGGGCCGATGCGGTAGCGGCCGTCGGCCGTGCGCCGCACGAAGCGCTCCTGCTCCAGGGTGCGCAGCAGGCGCAGGGAGGTGGTGCGGTGCACGTCCAGGCGCCGACCCAGCTCGCTGATGGTGGCCGGGCCGGAGGCCAGCTCGACCAGGATTCGCAGGGCGCGTTCGACGCTGCTGGACACGGCCTCCCCCTCAGCTGCCCGGTCGCCCGGGGGCGATCGGCCCGCCGGCCGCCGAGTGCCACGCCCTCTGACTGCCTTCGGCACCCGGTCCGGAGCCGTCGGAGCCGTTGAATCCGTCGCCCGTGTCGGACCGGGGCGGGATGTCGCCGGGCACCCCGAGGACGGCCCCGGCCAGTCGCGCGCCCTCGGCCAGACTGGCGGGCACGTCGGCGCCGATGAGCAGGCCGTGCAGCACTCCGGCCGCGAACGCGTCGCCGGCGCCGGTGGGCTCGACGACGCCGACCTCCGGTGCCGGTTCGTGCCAGCTCTGTGCGCCGCGGAAGGCGGTGGCGCCGTCGGCCCCCTGCTTGACGACGACCAGCTCGGGACCTTCCAGCAGCGCGCGGACGGAGGCGGCGTCGACCGCCTCCCACAGGGCGGCGGCCTCGTCCAGGCCGCAGAAGACGACATCGGCGCGGCGGGCGGTCCGCAGCAGCACCTCCGCCTCGGCGGGCCCGTGCAGCGCCGGGCGGTAGTTGACGTCGAAGCTGCGCAGGGTGCCCGGCGCGGCGCCGTCCAAGAGGCCGTCGACCAGCTCGCGGCAGCTCGGCGAGAGGACGGCGGTGATGCCCGTGGTGTGCACGATCCGGGGCTGCTGCGCGCGGATCCGCGCGGCGTCCGCGCCGCCGAGGGCGGTGGCCGCCGAAGCGGTGCGGTAGTAGCGCACCAGCGTCCCGCCGGCGCCGTCGGGCTCCTTCACGTACAGGCCGGTGCGGCGGGCGGGATCGGTGGCCACCGAGCAGTCCACGCCCTCCGCGGCCAGCCGCGCCAGGACGTGGCGGCCGAACGCGTCGTCGCCCAGGGCGCTGTGCCAGGTGACGCGGTGCCCGGCCCGCGCAAGGTAGACGGCGACGTTGGACTCGGCGCCGCCGATCTCCAGCCGGTAGCCGGGCGCTGCCGCACCCAGGGCTTCCCCGCTCCCCGGCTCGGGGGTGCCGGGGTCGGGAACCAGTAGCGCCATGGTCTCGCCGGCGCACACCACCTCCGGTCCGCCGGGCCCGTCGTGGACGGACGGCGCGTGGTCACTGCTCACGCGGGACCTCCCCGTGCGCTCCGGCCGGAGCGCCGTATTGACCGTGATCTCGCCGGAATG
The DNA here is from genome assembly GCF_004323735.1 of Streptomonospora litoralis. Lineage (GTDB taxonomy): Bacteria > Actinomycetota > Actinomycetes > Streptosporangiales > Streptosporangiaceae > Streptomonospora > Streptomonospora litoralis. The sequence continues at coordinate 3,981,018 of NZ_CP036455.1, forward strand.
CTAAGCACTTGCTGACACATACGCAACATTGATGCGCAGAGTGCAGCATGCCGACATCCCCACCGTCGGCCCGCCTTTGCACCGACACCGCCTCGAAGGAGCCCCGAAGATGTGGGATCTACTGCTGCGCGGAGGCCGCGTCGTCGATCCCGCCTGCGGGTTGGACGCCGTCGCCGACGTGGCGGTCCGCGGCGGCCGCGTCGCCGAGGTGCGGCCGCACGCCTCCGCGCCCCACGGCTCGGACGGCGCCGCGACCGACGCGGCCGAGGTCGTCGACGCGGGCGGCCGACTGGTGGTCCCCGGCCTGGTCGACATGCACACCCACCTCTGGCACGGCGCCACCTACTGGGGGCTGGACCCCGACCCGATCGCCTGGCGCACCGGGGTGACCACGTGGGTCGACGCCGGGTCCGCGGGCGCCTACAGCATGGACGGGCTGCACCGGTTCGCCGCGGATGCGGCGCGGGTGCGGGTGCACGCGCTGATCAACGTGTCGGCACTGGGCCTGGTCGCCGAGACGGGCGAGCACCACGATCTGGACAACCTGGACGTCGACACCGCGACGGCCGTCGCCGCGCGCCACGGCGGGTTCGTGCGCGGAGTCAAGGCCCGGATCGACGCGCGCACGGTCGGTCGGCACGGGGTGGAGCCGCTGCGCCGCGCAGCCGAACTCGCCCGGCGGCTGGAGCGCCCGCTGATGGTGCACGTCGGCTACGGGCCGCCCGCCATCGCCGACATCGTGCCCTTTTTGACCGAGGGCGACATCATGACCCACTGCGCCTCGGGCTGCCCGGCCGACCTGGTCGAAGACGGGCGGCTCACCGACGCCACGCGCCGCGCGCTGGATGCCGGCGTCGTCTTCGACCTCGGCCACGGCTCCGGCGCCCTGGCGTTCGACGTGCTGGAGGCGGAGCTGGCCGCGGGCGTGCGCCCGGTCGCCTCTTCCGATCTGCACGCCCGCTCGGTGCACGGTCCGGCCTTCGACCTGCCGACCGTACTGACCAAGCTGGTCGCCGCCGGAACCGACCTCGCCGAGGCCGTCGCCGCCGCCACGGTGCGCCCGGCGCGGGCCCTGGGGCTCGACGCCGGAACACTGGCGCCGGGCGCGGTCGCCGACATCGCCGTCTTCGACGTCGAACAGGGCCGCTTCCCGGTCCTCGACGTGCACGGCGGCATGCGGGAGTCACCCGTGCGCCTGACGAACACCGCCACCTACGTCGGCGGCCGCCTCCTGCCTCCCTGCGCCGCCGAGGCGCCGCCGCCTTGGATCCCGCTCAGTCCGGCGCAGCACCGGGCCGAGCAGGAGCGCGTCCACAACATCCGATCGGCCGTCCGCCGCCTCGACCGCCCCGAGGACTTCGACGAGCCCTTCCCCAGGGCGGACGCGTGACGCGCCCGCCGCGGCGGCCCCGGACCCGGCGGGCCGCCCGGCGCCCGACCGGTCAGCGGACTCTTCGCCAGAGACCCGTGAAGCGGTGCACCCCCGGCCCGGCCCCGGCCCGGACCCTGCCCGCTCCGACGCCGCCGCGCGCGGCCGCCCGCGAACCCGCTCACCGCTTGCCCGCGGTGGCACCGGCGCCGCCGGTGCCACCGCGGCTGTTCCCGGCTTTGGGCCCCGACCGGCCGCGCCGAGCCCCGTCTCGGACGCACGCCGGTGGACACCGGCCGCACGCGAGGTGTCTCGGCGCCGGGCCGGACGTCCGGCCCGGCGCCGAGCGAGCGCCGTCTGCCGCTCGCCGCGAGCGCTCGGCACACCGGAGTGCTGCGCGGGTCCCCGAACCGTCTGTCGTGAAGGGAGGGAAGCGGCCTCAGCGCTCCGCCTCGCCGGAAACCGCTGCCGTGCCGCGCACCCGATGACCGAATCCGCATCCTCCGCCACCCCGGCGGGGGGCTCCGCTGCCGTCGCCGGGACGGGGCTGCCCGCGGAGGAACTCGCCGCGCTCGACGCCGACCGCGTCGAAGCGCGCTCGCTGCCCGCGAGTCCCGTCAGCGCGGCCGAGGTCCGCGCGGCCGGGCTGCGGCTGGACGACCTGTGGCTGCCCGCTGTGGTGCTGCACGAGGACGCGCTGCGGCACAACCTGGACCGGTTCGCCCGCTGGTGCTCCGAGCACGGGGCCGAACTGGCACCGCACGGCAAGACGACCATGTCGCCGCACCTGTGGTCGGCCCAGCTCGACCGCGGCGCCTGGGCCCTGACCGCCGCCACGGTCGCCCAGGCGCGGGTGATGCGCCGATTCGGCGCCTCCCGGGTGCTGATCGCCAACGAGGTCGTGGAGCCGGGCCAGCTCGCCTGGCTCGCCGAGGCGCTGGACGATCCGGACTTCACCCCGATGTGCCTGGTCGACTCCGAAGCGCAGGCGGCGGCGATGGAGACCGCGCTCGCGGCGGCGCCGCGCCCCCTGCCCGTCCTCGTCGAGATCGGAGTGGCCGGTCGGCGCACCGGCGTGCGCGACCCCGGCGACGCGCTCGCCTTGGCGCGCCGCGTGGCGGCGAGCGCCCGTCTGCGGCTCGCCGGCGTCGAAGGCTACGAGGGCGTCTTCCCGCAGCGCCGCGACGGCGACGCGCCCGAGCGTGCGCGCGCGTGGCTGGATGCGCTGGCGGAGTTCGCGGCCCGCGCCGACTCCGAGGGGCTCTTCGCCGCGGTGGAGGAGATCGTGGTCACCGCGGGCGGCAGTGCCTACCCCGACCTCGCCGCCGACGCACTGGCCGCCGTGCCCGCGCTGTCGCGCCCGCTGCGCCCGGTCATCCGCTCCGGCTGCTACCTCACCCACGACGACCTGTTCATGGAACGCGCCTCCCCGCTGCGCAGCGCCGCCGACCCGGCACCGCTGCGCCCGGCGCTGACCTGCTACGCCCGCGTACTGTCGTGTCCGGAGCCGGGACGCGCCCTGCTGGGGGCGGGCAAGCGCGACGTGTCCTTCGACATCGACCTTCCCCGCCCCCGGGCGGTGCTGCGCGACGGACGGCGCACGGCCGTGGGCGAGGGCGTGCGGGTGGTGGAACTCAACGACCACCACGCCTTCCTGGACGTGGCGGAGTCCGCGGGCGACGCGGTGCCGCAGGTGGGCGATGTGGTGGAGCTGGGCCTGTCGCACCCCTGCACGGTCTTCGACAAGTGGCCGCTCATTCCGGTCCTGGACTCCCGAAGGCGCGTCGTCGACGCCGTTCGTACCCTGTTCTGATTCCCGCCGCTTACTGCCGATCCTCGCGGTGCCGGACCCGGTGCCGCGAGGGTGCCCGACACACCAGAGTAGAAAGGCGCACCCCGCATGCCCAAGCGAGCCGTCCACGCCCACGAGGCCGCCCCTCCCGGCGGCCCGTACTCCCACGCGGTCGTCGCCGGCGACTTCGTCTACCTCTCCGGAGCCACCCCGCACCTGCGGGACCGCTCATTGGTGGAGGGTCCGTTCACCGAGCAGGCCCGCACCACCTTCGACAACCTCGCCGCGGTCGCCGCGGCCGCCGGGGCGAGCCTGGCCGACGCGGTACGCGTCGGCGTGTACCTGCGCGACCTGGGCGACTTCGCGGCGATGAACGAACTGTTCGCGGATTACTTCCGCACCGAGCCGCCGGCGCGGACGACGCTGCAGGCCGACCTGCCCGGCTTCGCGATCGAGGTCGACGCGGTGCTCTACCGGCCGCGGTAACGGTTTCCGCGGGAACCTTCGCGGCGGAAAACCCGAAACCGGCCGAGTACCGGGGTTTCCACCGCGAAGGCCGAGGGGCCGACCGGGCCGGGTCCTATGCGCCCGTGGCCCGCCCTCCGCCATGGGCCGGCTCGTCGCGCTCCTGTTCCCGGTCCTCACCGGCGATCATCAGCCCGCCGACGCGGTCGGCGATCGCCTGGCGGGCGTCCTGTTCCAGCCCTGCGTCGGTGACCAGCACGTCGCAGCGCTCCAGCGGCGCGATGGTGGAGATGCCCACCGTCGCCCATTTGGTGTGGTCGGCCACGACCACGAGCTTGCGCGCGGCCTCGACCAGCGCCTGGTCGGTCTCGCCTTCCATCAGGTTGGGCGTGGTCAGGCCCGCGCCGACGTCCATCCCGTGCACCCCCAGCAGCAGCGTGTCCAGGTGCAGGCTGCGCACGGCGGCGACGGCCAGCGGCCCCACCAGGGCGTCGGAGGGGGTGCGGAAACCGCCTGTCAGCACGACGGTCTGGTCGGGCCGGGCCGAACGGTAGAACACGTCGGCGACGCGCAGGCAGTTGGTGACCACCGTCAGGCCGGGGGTGTCGCGCAGGCGGTGGGCGACGGCGCAGGTGGTCGTGCCCGCCGAGAGGCCGATGGCGCTGTGGGGTTCCACGAGGCGCGCGGCGACGGCGGCGATCGCCTGCTTCTCTTCCTCCTGGCGGGTCGCGTTGATCTCGAAGCCCGGTTCCTCGGTGCTGTGCCGGTGCGGAGCCACCGCCCCGCCGTGGACCTTGCGCAGCAGGCCGCGGGCCTCCAAGGCGTCGAGGTCGCGCCGCACGGTCATGTCGGAGACGTCGAAGCTCTCGACGAGCTCGGTGACGCGGACCCCGCCGGCGGCCCGCACCTGTTCGAGGATCAGTGCCTGTCGCTGCGCGGCCAGCATCGCGTCCCCCGTCGTCGGCGGGTCCGTCGGTCCGCGGACCCGTCGTCGGGGCGTGCACCCTTGGCGAGCCGCGGCACCGCGTGCCCGTGTTGGAAATTGTTGGGATGATAGTGACATACCACGCAAACGTGTCAAGCCACCGATAGCTCAACCCCAGTATCCCGTATCCACGCGTATCCACCCTCACCCGGCCCACCCGGGGGGCCGAAGGGCGTGTCAACCGGGAGGCGCGGCATCCGTGATGCGACGCTTGACACGCCCGGACTTCTGCACGAGGGTTACTCCGAATGTGCGCTAATGTTCGATTTCGTGAGAAATTGACGTTGCACCCGCACGACAACCGCATACGGATCGGGGCAGAGCCCGTTCGCCCGCCGGTCCCGCACCGCTGCCGCCGGGAGCACGGCGGCGTTCCGACGCCGCATCCTCCGGCGCGGGCGGCCCGGCAGCGGCCCGCGGGCGTCGCCCCGACATGCCGCGCACGCCCCTCGCCCGGCCCGCTCCGGCCGAGCGCGGCGGCGGCCCGCACCGCCCCCGCCGGCCGGCGCCACCCCGCACCGACCGAGGACCGCAAGTGTTCGCGGCTGCACCCCCGACGGGAAGGACCATCGTGTTCAGAGAGGACTGGCCGAAGTGACCGCCCTAGCACAAGAGCCACTGCGGCTGGACGCCACCGCCGTCGATTACACCCTGCTCGCGCTGTACTTCGTGTTCGTGCTGGGGATCGGCTTCCTCGCCCGCCGGTCGGTATCGACCAGCCTGGACTTCTTCCTGTCCGGGCGCTCGCTGCCGGCCTGGGTGACGGGCCTGGCCTTCATCGCGGCCAACCTCGGCGCCATCGAGATCATCGGGATGTCGGCCAACGGTGCCCAGTACGGCATGGCGACCATGCACTACTTCTGGGTCGGCGCCGTACCGGCGATGCTGTTCCTCGGCATCGTGATGATGCCGTTCTACTACGGCTCCAAGGTGCGCAGCGTCCCCGAGTTCATGAACCGGCGCTTCGGCAAGGCGGCGCACCTGGTCAACGGCATCAGCTTCGCCGCGGCCCAGATCCTGATCGCCGGCATCAACCTGTTCCTGCTGGCCACCATCGTCGACGCGCTGCTGGGCTGGCCGCTGTGGCTGTCCCTGATCGTCGCCGCCGCCATCGTGCTCAGCTACACCGCACTCGGCGGGCTCTCCGCGGCCATCTACAACGAGGTGCTGCAGTTCTTCGTCATCGTCGCCGCGCTGCTGCCGCTGACCCTGGCCGGGCTCAACCGCGTCGGCGGCTGGTCGGGGCTGGTCGATGAGATCACCAACAGCCCGCAGGGCGCGGAGCAGCTCTCCGCCTGGCCCGGCAACTCGCTGACCGGCTTCGAGAGCGACATCCTCAGCGTCTTCGGCATCGTGCTGGGCCTGGGCTTCGTGCTGGCGTTCGGCTACTGGACGACCAACTTCGTCGAGGTCCAGCGCGCGATGGCCTCCAAGAGCATGTCGGCCGCTATGCGCACCCCGATCATCGGCGCCTTCCCCAAGCTGTTCATCCCCTTCATCGTCGTGATCCCCGGCATGATCGCCGGCGTCACCGCCTCGGAGATGGTGGCCCTCAAGGCCGGCGAGAACGCCAACGTCGAGTACAACGACGCCATCCTGCTGCTGATGCGCGACCTGCTGCCCAACGGCCTGCTCGGTGTCGCGCTGGCGGGTCTGCTGGCCTCGTTCATGGCCGGCATGGCCGCCAACCTCAGTTCGTTCAACACGGTGTTCACCTACGACATCTGGCAGGCCTACGTCGTCAAGAACCGGCCCGACTCCTACTACCTGAGGATGGGTCCCTGGGTGACCGTGGTCGCCACCGTGGGCGCCGTGGGCACCGCGTTCATCGCCTCCGGCTACTCCAACCTGATGAACTACCTGCAGCAGCTGTTCTCGTTCTTCAACGCCCCGCTGTTCGCCACGTTCATCCTCGGTATGTACTGGAAGCGGATGACGCCGCACGCCGGCTGGAGCGGTCTGGTCGCCGGTACCGCGGCGGCGATCATCGTGTTCATCCTCGGCGAGACCGGCGTGCTGGGGCTCTCCGCGCAGGGCGCCAGCTTCGTGGGCGCGGGTGCGGCCTTCGTCGTCGACATCGTGGTGAGCGTCGTGGTCAGCATGTTCACCCGGCCCAGGCCCGACTCCGAACTGGTGGGCCTGGTGCACTCGCTGACGCCGCGCGAGCAGCGCCGCCCGTCCCACACCGGTGAGGACGCCGGGTGGTATCGGCGGCCGGCCCTGCTCGCCGGTATCGCCCTGGTGATCACCATCGCCCTGAACTTCATCTTCGCCTAGACGACCGCAGGGCAGACATATGTTGAGAAAAGCTGGCAAGGAGGCAATCCGATGAGTGCTGACACCCCTGCGGGCCGGCACACCGCCAAGGCCTTCGACGTCCGGACGATCATCGCGCTGCTGTTCGTCATCTACGGCGTGGTCCTGACGGCGATGGGTATCTTCCAGGGGGCCGAGAAGACCGAGGTGAACCTGAACCTGTGGTCGGGCCTGGGCATGCTCGTCTTCAGCCTCCTGATGGGCGGCTGGGTGCTGCTCAAGCCGCTGAACGTCCCCGACGGCGGCGAATCGGAGTCCGGGACCGGCTCCGGCTCGGAAAGCTGACCGGCCCGCCGTCCGAATACCGGAAGCGACCGGTGCCCGGACCCGCCGAGCGGGGATCCGGGCACCGGTCGGCAGCCCGCTTCCGGGTACGCCCGCGCGCGTGCACCACCGGCCGCGTCAGCGCAGGCGCCGCAGAGCGAGCGCGAACATGAACCCGTAGACGGCCGCCACGAGCAGCGCCGCGGTGAGAGCCACGGCCAGCGGCGGCAGTACCAGTGCTCCCGCGGCGGTGCCCGCGCCCAACGCGGCCGTCGCGAACCCGCCCGGCCGCTGGACGCGGTGCCAGGCCGCGGCCAGCCGCTTCAGTGCCGGATCCACCGGCTCGCCCGGCGGGCCGAGGCGGGGCACCAGGACGCCCACCCCCACCAGCAGCACGCCCACCGCGACCGCCGCGCCTCGCTCCACAGGCACCGCATAGCCGGCGAAGTGCATCAGCATGCCCACGTGCAGCAGCGCCATGAACGGCCCCAGCAGCCCCAGCACCGTGTTCGCACCCGCCGTCCGGGTACGCGGCGGCGGCGCGGCCCCCGCGAACGGCGTCGTGTGCAGGCGCCGCTGCAAGACCGCGTCCACGCGCGCGCTCATCGCGAGGAGCGCCGCGACGAGCGCCAGCGCCGCGGGAAACGCGGCCGCCACCACCTCGCGCGGCACCCGCACCGCCGAACGGTGCACCGTGCTTTCGCGCGTGGTCACCGCCTCGGGTATCCGGTCCCACAGCGCCGCGTCCGCCGCCGCCATGGCGGCCATGCTCACCGCCGCGACGGCGATGCCCGCCCAGGGCGGCGCGGCCCGCACGGGCTCCGCGCTCTCCGGTCGCTGTCGTTCCTCCATCGCCGCCTCCCTGGTCCACGGGCGGCCACGGCTCCCGTCCACACCGCCGCGGCCGTCCGTTGTGCTGCGAACGCTAGGAGGCGGCACCCGCGGCCGGCATCGCCCCGACGTCACGGACCCGGCACGTCCCCGCGCAGCGCGTCCGAGGGGTGGGCACATGACCTCCGGCACGGCGCGGAACATGCCCCGGCCGTGCCGCGGGCGCCCTCCTCGCCCCGCCCTCCGCGGGCTAGGCTCGGATGCCATGGGCCACAGCGGAGTCCGCACCCCCCGGGATCTCAGCCGTTGGATCGCACCGCGCGCAGCGGGTCCGCCGTTGATCCTCGGCGTGCTCTTCTGGGGCACGGTCGCGGTCGTACTGGCCGTCAACGCCTATGCGACCTCGCTTGCGCCCGGGTTCGTGCCCGCCGGATGGCCGCTGCCCGACGCCCTCTACTACCTGGTGCCCTCCGCCCTGGCGGCGGCGTGCCTGCTGTGGCCGCGCATCGCCTGGAGCCGCTCGGCGCCACCGGTGCGCAAGGCGGCGTCCTGCGGCTTCCTGGCCGCCGCGCTGGGGGTCATGCTCAACGGCCAGCTCGTCGGCCTCCTGATGCCCGCCCTGGCCATCGGCAACGCCGCAGTGGTGTTCGGCGTCGCCGGCGGTCTGGCCTACGCCGCCTGCGCCTGGGCCGTCACGCTCGCCGTGAGCCTGGCCAACCCCGCTCAGCGGGTGCCGTCCGCGCTGCTGGACAGCGCACTGGTGCTGCTGCTGTGCCTGTTCATGCTGCTGGCGGCGGCCGCGCTGGCGGCCGCCTGGCAGCGATCCGAGCGGACCCGCCGCCTGCTGGCCGATCTGGAGGACGCCCACGCCGAGCTGCGCCGCTATGCCGAGCGCACCCGGGAGTTGGCCGTCGCCGAGGAGCGTGCGCGCATGGCCCGCGACATGCACGACTCCGTCGGCCATTACCTGACCGTCGTCAACATGAGCCTGGCCAACGCGCAGCGGTTCCGCGACACGCGGCCCGAAGAGGCATGGCGGGAGGTCGCCGACGCCCAGCGGCTCACCCGCGACGCGCTGGCCGACACCCGCCAGTGGGTACGGGCGCTCAACCCGCTGCGCATGCGGGGACGCAGCGGAGTCGAAGCCATGCGCGCGCTGGCCGAGTCGTTCACCGGCCGCGGGACGGCGATCGGCTTCACAAGCCGCGGCGACTGGCCGGAGACCGCCGAGGAGACCGGCCTCATCTGCTACCGCACACTGCAAGAAGCCGTCACGAACGCGCTGCGCCACTCCGGCGCCGACCGGATCGACGCGGTCGCCGAGTGCAGTGGCACGGCGGTGGAACTGCGGGTGAGCGACAACGGCCGCGGCGCCCGCGGCGCGGCGGAGGGATTCGGGCTGGGCGGGTTGCGCGAACGCGTCGAAACGGCGGGCGGGAGCCTGGCGGCCCGCGACCGCGCCGAGGGCGGGTTCGAGGTGGTCGCGCGCCTGCCGGTGCAGAGTCCGGCGGCACTCGGAGCGGACGCGGAAGCGGAGACGGCATGACCGCAGCGGCCGTGCGCGTCCTCATCGTCGACGACCAGATCCTGCTGCGCCAGGGTCTGCGCAAGCTGCTGGAGGTCGAAGAAGGGGTGCGGATCGTCGGCGACGCCCGGGACGGCGTCGCGGCGCTGGACTTCCTCGACGGCGCTTGCGAGGGCGCCCTTCCCGATGTGGCGCTGGTCGACGCGCGCATGCCCCGGATGGACGGCGTGGCGCTGATCGAACGGATGGCGGCGCAGTACCCCGGGGTGGCCGCGGTGGTGCTGACCACCTTCGACGACGACGACTACATCTTCGGCGGCATGCGCGCCGGCGCGAAGGGCTACCTGCTCAAGGACACACCGCCGGACGAACTGGTCGCGGCGATCCGCCGCGCGGCCCGCGGGGAGACGGTGCTGGGCGGGGCGGCCGCCGAGCGCATCGTCGGTGCGCTGCTGGCCGGCCCGGCGGATTCGGGCGCAGGCGAGGCGGCGGACTCCGGGGGCGGTGCCGAGCCGACCCCCGGCTCCCCCGCCGAGGCCGGGCTGTCCGAACGCGAGCTGGAGGTGGCCCGCCTCGTCGGCACCGGGGCCGCGAACCGCGAGATCGCCCGCGGCCTGTTCATCACCGAAGGCACCGCCAAGAACCACGTCACCAGCATCCTGCGCAAGCTCGGCCTGCGCGACCGCACCCAGCTCGCGGTGTGGGTGAACCGCCGCCCGCGGGACTGATCGCGGCGACCGCCGACCTGGGCCGCCGGGCGCGCGACCGGCCGGGCGGCGCGCCGAACCCCGCTCCAGCCAGGTATTCCCCCGTTGCACGTTGCGTTTGCCACCCTGCGGCCGGGGTAGCGGCCGTCCGCCCCACGAGCACGGCGGTCCCGTCCGCGTGCCCGTCGGCCCGACCAGCGCAGCAGGCAGAGGAGAGGCGATGGGCGTTCGCACGTTGATCGAGTCATGGCCGGTCTACCGGCAGCTGACCGGAAAAGACCCGTCCGGTCGCGGAGCCGCGGCCAAGTCCGCGGGCAGCCGCAATCTGCGGGCGCGCACGGCTGAGGCCGACCGGGTGGTCAAGTCGGTCTGCCCCTACTGCGCGGTGGGGTGCGGGCAGAACGTCTACGTCCGCGACGAGCAGGTCGTGCAGATCGAGGGCGACCCCGACTCCCCCATCAGCCGGGGCCGACTGTGCCCCAAAGGTTCGGCCAGCCTGCAGCTCACCACCGGCTCCTCCCGTCGGCACACGGTGCTCTACCGGCCGCCGCATGCCGCCGACTTCTCAGAGATCGGCCTGTGGGACGCCATGCACATGGTCGCCGACCGGGTGATCGAGGCCCGCCGCCAGGGCTGGCAGGACGAGCAGAACGGGATCCGGACCTCCCGCACCCTGGGTCTCGCGAGCCTCGGCGGCGCCACACTGGACAACGAGGAGAACTACCTCATCAAAAAGCTGCTGACGGCGCTGGGCGTGGTGCAGATCGAGAACCAGGCGCGCGTCTGCCACAGCTCCACGGTGGCCGGGCTGGGCACCTCGTTCGGCCGCGGCGGCGCCACCACGTTCATGCAGGATCTGCAGAACTCCGACTGCATCGTCATCGAGGGCTCCAACTACGCGGAGGCGCACCCCGTCGGGTTCCAGTGGGTGATGGAGGCCAAGGCCCGCGGAGCCGTGGTCATCCACGTCGACCCCCACTACAGCCGCACCAGCGCGCTGGCCGACCTGCACGTGCCCATCCGCGCCGGCACCGACATCGCCTTCCTCGGCGGGATCATCAACCGCGTGCTCAGCGAGGGGCACTACTTCCGCGAGTACCTGCTGAACTTCACCAACGCCGCCACCATCGTCAACGAGGACTTCCGCGACACCGAGGACCTCGACGGGCTGTTCTCCGGCTTCTCCGAGGACGGGCGCAAGTACAACGTGCGGGACTGGCGCTACGAGGGCGTGGACATCGCCCCGGCCTCGGGCAAACGCGACGAGGAGTACTGGGACCGGGTCGAGCAGCCGCAGGAGACCGGGGCGGGCGCGCGGCCGGAATCCCAGGGTGCGGGCGGCGCCGCGGTCGGCGGCACCCCCGAGACCGACCCCACGCTGGAGCACCCCCGCTGCGTGTTCCAGATCCTCAAGCGGCACTACTCCCGCTACACACCGGAGATGGTCGAGGAGATCTGCGGCATCCCCCGCGAGACGTTCCGGCGGGTGTGCGACCACCTGACCGAGAACTCCGGGCGCGACCGCACGTCCGCCTTCTGCTACGCGGTGGGCTGGACCCAGCACACCGTCGGCGCCCAGTACATCCGGGCGGCCTCGGTGCTGCAGCTGCTGCTGGGCAACATCGGCCGGCCGGGCGGCGGCATCCAGGCGCTGCGCGGCCACGCCAGCATCCAGGGTTCCAGCGACGTGCCGACCCTGTTCAACCTGCTGCCCGGCTACATCCCGATGCCCCACGCCCACGAGGAGCAGACGCTGGAGGACTTCGTGACCGCCGACGCCGCGGTCAACGGGTTCTGGTCGGAGATGGACTCCTACCTGGTCAGCCTGCTCAAAGCCTGGTGGGGCGAGCACGCCACGGCCGACAACGACTTCGCCTTCGACCACCTGCCCCGCATCACCGGTTCGCACAGCACCTACGACACCGTCATGGAGCAGATGCGCGGGGTGTGCAAGGGCTACTTCCTGATGGGCGAGAACCCGGCCGTCGGCTCGGCCAACGCCCGCGCGCAGCGCCGGGGCATGGCCAACCTGGACTGGCTGGTGGTACGCGACTTCTCGCTCATCGAGAGCGCGACCTGGTGGAGGGACGGCCCGGAGATCGAATCGGGCGAGATGCGCACCGAGGACATCGGCACCGAGGTGTTCTTCTTCCCCGCCGCCTCCCACACCGAGAAGTCGGGCACCTTCACCAACACCAACCGGACGCTGCAGTGGCACGACCGGGCGGTGCTGCCCGGCGGCGACGCCCGCAGCGACCTGTGGTTCATGTACCACCTGGGCCGCATCCTGCGCGAGAAGCTCGCGGGATCGACCGACCCGCGCGACCGCCCGCTGCTGGAGCTGACCTGGGACTACCCGCTGGAGGAGGGCGCCGAGCCCTCCGCTGCGGCCGTCCTCGCCGAGATCAACGGCTACGACGCCGAGGGCCGCCACCTCGACGTCTACACCCAGCTGAAGAGCGACGGTTCGACCACGTGCGGCTGCTGGATCTACTGCGGGGTCTACGCCGAGGGCGTCAACCAGGCCGCCCGCCGCAAACCCCACACCGAGCAGGACTGGATCGCCGCCGAGTGGGCGTGGTCGTGGCCCAACAACCGGCGGCTGCTGTACAACCGGGCCTCCGCCGACGCCGACGGCGCGCCCTGGAGCGACCGCAAGGCGCTGGTGTGGTGGGACGAGGAGAAGGGGCGGTGGACCGGCCACGACATCCCCGACTTCGAGGCCGACAAGCGCCCCGACTACGAACCGCCCGAGGGCGCCCGGGGTGTGCAGGCTCTCAACGGCAGGGACGCGTTCATCATGCAGGGCGACGGCAAGGGCTGGCTGTACGCGCCGGCCGGGCTCACCGACGGGCCGATGCCCACGCACTACGAGCCGCAGGATTCGCCGTTCGCCAATCTGCTCTACGGGCAGAGCCGCAACCCCACGCGCCTGGTCTACCCGCATCCGGACAACCGCTATCACCCCGATCCCGGCACGCCGGAGGCCGAGGTCTTCCCCTTCGTGGTGACCACCTACCGGCTCACCGAGCATTTCACCGCGGGCGGGATGAGCCGGTGGACGCCCTATCTCGCCGAGCTGCAGCCGGAGTTCTTCTGCGAGGTCTCACCCGAGCTGGCCCGTGAGCGGGGCCTGACGCACGGCGACTGGGCCACCGTCGTCTCGGCGCGCAACGCCATCGAGGCGCGGGTACTGGTGACCGACCGCATGGTGCCGCTGCGGGTGCAGGGCCGCACCGTGCACCAGATCGGGATGCCTTACCACTGGGGCCCCAACGGCTACACCACGGGCGACGCCTTCAACGAGCTGTCGTCGATCGCGCTGGACTCCAACGTGCACATCCAGGAGGTCAAGGCGCTGACCGTGGACATCCGGCCGGGGCGCCGCCCTCGCGGAGGCGAGCGCCGCGAGCTGGTGCTGGACTACCAGCGGCGCGCCGGAATCGACGACCGCACCGGAACGGAGGTATGACCGATGGCCCTAGACGAGCAGTCCGGCGCGCGCACCGGAGTCCCCGGCGACACGGCGCAGACGCCCGAAGCGGAGGACGCCCGCCCCCGCATGGGCTTCTTCACCGACACCAGCGTGTGCATCGGGTGCAAGGCCTGCGAGGTCGCCTGCAAGGAATGGAACATGATTCCCGAGGACGGCCTGGACTTCACCGCCATGTCCTTGGACAACAGCGGCGGTCTCAGCGCCGACACCTGGCGGCACGTGGCGTTCATCGAGCAGCGCAAGCCGATCGGCGTCCAGGAGACCGGCGTCGGCCGGCCCGAGGGCGCGCCCGACCCGGTCGATCTCGGAATGCCGTCCTTCGAGCTGCCGGGCGCCTCCGCCGGCGAGGAGGAGCGCGGCGAGTTCCGCTGGCTGATGTCGTCCGACGTGTGCAAGCACTGCACGCACGCCGCCTGCCTGGACGTGTGCCCGACGGGGTCGCTGTTCCGCACCGAGTACGGCACGGTCGTGGTCCAGGAGGACATCTGCAACGGGTGCGGGTACTGCATCCCGGCCTGCCCCTACGGGGTGATCGGCAAGCGCGAGGACGACGGCCGGGTGTGGAAGTGCACGCTGTGCTACGACCGGCTGGGCGAGGGCCAGGAGCCGGCGTGCGCGAAGGCGTGCCCGACCGACTCCATCCAGTTCGGCGACCTGGACGAGCTGCGTGAGCGCGCCGACGAGCGGCTGCGCAGCCTGCACGACGCCGGCATCGAGTCCGCGCAGCTCTACGGCCGCGATCCCGACGACGGGGTCGGCGGCGACGGCGCGTTCTTCCTGCTGCTGGACGAACCCGAGGTCTACGGGCTGCCGCCGGATCCCGTGGTGACGACACGGGACCTGCCGTCGATGTGGCGCCACGCGGGCGTCGCGGCGGCGGCGCTGCTGGCCGGAATCACCGCGACGTTCATCGGAGGTCGGCGTTGAGCACATCGGACGTGACCAAGGAGGGCATCCGCGGTGCCCGGCCCGACCGCGAGGCGATGACCGGCGCGGCCTCCACCGTCGACGGGCATCGGCACACCGGGCCGGGCGACCGCGGCGCGGGCTCGGAGTTCCGCTCGTATTACAACCAGCCGGTGCTCAACCAGATCGTGTGGCAGCCGCGCGACATCGCCGGGTACTTCTTCCTGGGGGGTCTGGCCGGTGCCTCGTCCGTCCTCGCGGCGGGCGCCGACCTCACCGGCCGCCCCGACCTGGCCCGACCGCTGCGCTACACCGCGCTGGCGGGTGTCACCGGCTCGCTGGCGGCGCTGATCAACGATCTCGGGCGGCCCGCGCGGTTTCTGAACATGCTGCGGGTGGTGAAGTGGACCTCGCCGATGAGCGTGGGGACGTGGCTCCTGGTGGGTTACGGCCCGCTCGCCGGCGCCGCCGCGGTCTCGTCGGCCACCGGCCTGCTGCCGGGGCCGGGCAGGCTCGCGGGCCTGGGCGCCGCCGCCTTCGGCCCGGCCGTCGCGGCCTACACCGCGCCGCTGATCTGCGACACCGCGGTGCCCGCCTGGCACGACGGCTACCGGGAGATGCCGTTCGTGTTCACCGGATCGGCCGCGGCCGCGGCCGGAGGCATGGGCATGATCACGGCGCCGGTGGCGCAGGCCGGGCCCGCCCGGCGCGCGGGAGTCATCGGATCGGTGCTGGAGACGACGGCGATGGAGGCGATGGAGCGGCGCATGGGCATGGTCGCCGAGCCCTACAAGCAGGGGCGCAGCGGCACGGTCCTGCGGGTCGCCAAAGCGCTGACCGTCGGCGGAGCCGTGGGCGCGCTCGCGGGCGGCCGCAGCCGGACGGTCTCGGTCCTCGCCGGGGCCGCGCTGCTGGCCGGGTCGGCCTGCACGCGGTTGGGCGTGTTCAAGGCGGGGCAGGCGTCGGCGGCCGACCCCAAGTACACGGTGGTTCCGCAGCGCGAGCGCATCCGCGAGCGCGAGCGGGCGGCCGAGCACGGACGCGCCATTGGGGAAGGCGGTGCGGAGGAGGGCGCCTGAGCCTTCCAGAGGCGTCGCTTCCGCCGCTTGTCTACCGTTGCTCCCGCCCCGCGCGCGTGAGGCGCGCGGGGCGGAGCGATGAGGTTTCGTCTCTGGCGCGGTCTACTCTTCACACATAGCGCAGACGAGCACCTGGAGCAGTGGACATGCGGCCCGCCGCCCATCCTTCGTGAAGAAATGGTCGCCTCCAGGCCCCGGGTCCGGCCATTTCTTCACGAAGATTCCCGCAGATACCGGCATAGCAGACATACCGATATCCGATCTCCGCCGAGGCTGGTCCCAGGGACACCGACGGCGCCGACTCCCGCACGGCCTCAGCCGGCGAGGGGGGCGGCATCGAGGAACTCCAGCACCGGTCCGGCGCCCGCTCCCAGCAGCAGCGACGCCGCGGCGGCCGCGATCGCCACGCCCGTGCTCCAGCGCCCGGCGGGCTCGGCGCCGGCGGCCGCGTCGGCGCCGCAGTCTTCGGCTCCCGGCCGCTGGAACAGCGGCAGGATCCAGCGCAGGTAGTAGAACAGGCTCGCCGCGGTCATGACCGCGGCGAGCACAACCAGCCACACCAGCCCGGCGTCGAACGCGGCGGTGAACACGGTGAGCTTGCCGACGAACACCGCGGTCGGCGGGGTGCCGACCAGGCCGAGCAGGCATACCACGAGGCTGAGCGCGAGCCAGGGGCGGCGCCCGAACAGGCCCCGCCAGTCGCCGATCCGCTCCGCCCGGGGCAGCGCGCACACCGCGGCGAACGCGCCGATGTTGGTGACCGTGTAGGCCGCCAGGTAGTAGAGCAGTCCCCGCAGGGCCTCGGCCGATCCCGCGTAGGCGGCCGCGCCCATCAGCAGGAACCCGACCTGGCCGACGGTGGAGTAGGCGAGCAGCCGGAGCACGCCGTCCTGGGCGAAGGCGGCGAGGTTGCCCAGCACCATGGTGGCCGCGGAGACGCAGGCGAGCAGCAGCGACCAGTCCCCCGCGGCCTCCAGCGGCAGGGCGGCGCCGATCCGGTAGGCCGCCACCAGGGCGCCGATCTTGGGCACCGTGGTGATGAAGGCCGCCACGGGCGCCGGCGCGCCCTCGGTCGCATCGGGCACCCAGAAGTGCGCCGGCACCGCCCCCGCCTTGAACAGCAGCGCTGCCAGCACCGCGATCGCCCCGGCGGCAGCGGCGGCGGGCGGCGCCTCGGGCAGCCCGGCACCCAGCGGCGTGTAGCCGGTCGCGCCGCCCGCCGCCAGCAGCACGGTCGTGCCGCCCAGCAGGACCACGCTGAACAGGGCGCCCAGCAGGAAGAACTTCAGGCTCCCCTCCGTGCCCGGGGCGTCCTTGGCCGCGGCCACCAGCGCATAGAGCGGGATGCTCGCCAGCAGGTAGCCGACCGCCAGCAGGAGCAGGCCGTTGGCCCCGGCCAGCACCAGCGAGCCCACCGCTGCCAGCAGCAGCAGCACATAGACCTCGGTCTCGCGGCGGGTTCCGGCGAACCGGTCGGCGGCGGTCAGCACCACCAGCCCGGTGCCCACCAGTACGGCGGCGCGCGCGGCGTGCAGTCCGGCGTCGACGGCGTAGCCGCCCGAGGCGACGGTCTGCGCCGCAGGGGCCGCCGCGGCGCCCGTGGCGGCCAGTGCCGCGGCGACGGCGGCCAGCGCGAGCGCGCGCACCACCCACTGCCGCCGGCGCGGCAGCCAACTGCCCAGCAGCAGGCCCGCGACTGCGGCGAAGGCCAGTATCCCCTCGGGCAGGAGTCCGATGAGCGTCGTCGTGGTCATGGCCGCCCCCCGCCTACCGCAGCACCAGGTCGGCCACGGCGGAGGCTGCCGGGGCGACGACGTCGAGCAGCGTATGCGGCAGCAGCCCGATGAGCACGGACAGCGCGAGCAGCGGCACGACGGCCGCGCTCTCCTCGGCCCGCAGGTCGCCGAAGCCGCCGCCGGCGCCCGGCGGCAGCCGGAGTCCGCCCAGCAGCAGCCGCTGGAGCGCGCGCAGCAGCAGCGCGGCGGTGATCAGGATTCCCGGCAGCGCCAGGGCCGTCTGCACGGGCAGCAGGCCCAGTCCGCCGGTGAAGATCTGGAACTCGGCGATGAACCCCGAGAGCCCCGGCAGCCCCAGCGAACCGAAGGCGGCCACCGCAAGCACCGCGGCGAAGCGCGGGGCCGGAGTGGCCAGCCCGCTGTAGGAGCCCATGTCGTAACCTCCGCCGCGCTCGTAGAGGACGCCGGCGAGCAGGAACAGCGCTCCGGTGAGCAGGCCGTGGCTGACCAGTTGCACCGCCGCCCCGCTGACGGCGAGCCCGGCTGCGGCCGGAGCGGCACCGCCGGATCCGGCCGCCGCCGTCCCGGCCGCGCCCAGGCCCAGCAGCACATAGCCCATGTGGTTGACCGAGGTGTAGGCGACCATGCGTTTGAAGTCGCTCTGGGCCAGAGCCACCAGCGCGCCGTAGAGCACCGAGACGGCTCCCACGGCGGCGATGCCGGGCGCCCATGCGCTCCAGGCGTCGGGCAGGATCGGCATGGCGATGCGCGCGAATCCGTAGGCGCCCATCTTCAGCAGCACCCCCGCCAGGATCGCCGATCCGGCGGCGGGCGCGTCGGTGTGCGCGGGCGGCAGCCAGGTGTGGAAAGGCACCAGCGGCGTCTTCACGGCCAGCCCGATCCCGACGGCCAGCAGCACCGCGCCGCCTGCGAAGGCGCGTCCGTCGAGCGGGGTCCTCCGCGCCAGCTCGACCATGTCGAAGGTGTGCGGGTCCGCGGCGAGGTACAGGCCGATGAACCCCACGAGCAGCGCGAGCGAGCCGACGAAGGTGTAGAGGAAGAACCGCAGCGCGGACCGAGCGGGGTTGCCGTGCCCCCATCCCGCGATGACGAAGTACATCAGCGCGATGGACAGGTCGAAGAAGACGAAGAACAGCAGCAGGTCGAGAGCGGCGAAGAGTCCGGTGGAGACGGTCTGCAGGGCCAGGAACAGCGCCGTGTAGCCGCGCATCCTCGGCTGCCGCGCGCGCAGCGAGTAGACCGCGCAGGCCAGGAACAGCACAGCGGTCATCGCCACCAGCGGCAGGGAGAGCCCGTCGACGCCGATGTGGTAGCCGGAACCGAGGCTGGGGATCCACTCCAGGTCCGTCTCATAGGCGATCGGTCCGGCGGGTCCGGCGGGGCGGTCGGCGGTGTCGGCGGCCCCGGGATCGGCAGCGGCGTAGTAGCCGATCCACAGCAGTACGACCAGCACCAGCTCGATCCCGGCCACCGCGATCCACACCGCCGCCACGGCCCGGTCCGCGAGCCGCGGCAGCACCGCCAGCACACCTGCGGCCAGCAGGGGGAGGAAGACGACGACGGAAAGCACGGATCACCTCACCACTTTCGACACGACCGGAAACGCGAACCCGCGCCGGGCGCCCGCCGGCCCCACCGATGCCCTCGGCAGCGCCCCCCGTCCCCTGCGCAGCCTCGGCGGCCCGGTCGGGCGGGCCGCCGAGGGCGGATACACCGTGTCCACCACTCACACCACCGCCGCGACAAGCACGAATACCAGCGCCACCGCCGCGAGGACGGTGACCGCCTGGGCGTAGTACTGATGGACCTGGCCGGTCTGCGGGCGCCTGGCCCGCGTGCCCAGGGCGCGGGCGCCGGCGGCGAGGGCGGCGATCGCGGACTCCACCGCCGGTTCGACACGGCGGGCCAGCGCGGCCGAGACGCGGGGGACTCCCGAAGCGGCCCCGTACACAGCGCGGTCCAGCACGCGGTCGTCGAAGGCGGCAAGACCGCGGGCCGTCGCGAGCACAGGGGTCACCACGGCGACCCGCGCGGCGCGTTCCAGACCCAGCCACGAGCGCGGCCAGCGCACCCACCGGCGATCCGCCGCCCTGGCCGCCGGTCGCCGAAGGCGCCACGACGTCACGGCACCGAGGACGAGTACCGCGAGCAGACCCGACCCCGCGGCCTGGGCGAGGCCGGGCACGGGCGCGCCGGGGTGGCCGAGCAGCGCGCTCCACCACGCATGGACTCCCGGCAGCGCGAGCGCGCCCAGGAGTACCGCGGCCGCGGCGAGCGCCGGAAGCGGCAGCAGCTCGCCGGGAGCCGGCCGGCGGATGCCGACCGCACCTCCACTCCCCGAGGGCACCGCGCCGCCGACCGCGGCCTGCGCACCACCCCCTTTCGGCTCCGGGCGGCGCCACACCGCGGCCAACGCCACGCCGGCATAACCGGCCGCCAGGGCGGACGCCGCGAGCCCCGCCGTGTGCAGGGCAGCGGGGGCGCCCGCCAGGACCAGGTCCTCGGCCACCCAAACCGACAGCGGCGGCACGCCGCCGAGCGCAAGCGCGCCGGCTGTGAAGCACCCGCCCGCCACGGGGTGGCGGCGGGCGGCTCCTGCGAGGCCGGCGAGATCCCGCGTGCCCAGTGCGGCCAGCCAGACGCCGGCGACCAGGAACAGCAGACTCTTGACCGCGGCGTGCGCGGCGAACTGGGCGGCGCCCCCGGACACTCCCCCGATCCCGGCGGCGAGCACGACGAACCCGAGCTGGGCGCCGGTCGAGGCGGCGAGCAACTGCTTGAGGTCGCGCTGCGCGCACGCGATTGCGCCCAGGACCACAGCGGTGAGCGCGCCGACCCAGGCCGCCGCGACGGCGGGCCACCCGGTCGCCGCCAGCGCCGGCTGGACGCGCAGCAGCAGGTAGCCGCCCGCAGCGACCATCGTCGCCGAATGCAGCAGCGCCGAGACCGGGCTGGGGCCGTCCATGGCGCGCGACAACCAGAAGCTGAACGGCAGCTGGGCGGACTTGCCCAGCGCGGCTACCAGAAGTCCGCCGGCAGCCACATGGTTCCACGGCGCCTCCAGCCCTGCCAGGCCGCTCAGGTCCAGGCCGGGGACGCCGCCGGCCAGGGCGGCGCCCGCGGCCGCGTACATGCCCAGGTCGGCGGTGCGGGTGGTGATAAAGGAGACGGCGGCGGAGCGCCCCGAGCGCGGTTCACTGCGGTGGAAGGCGATCAGCCCGTAGGAGGCGGCGCCCATGGCCTCCCAGGCCATGAGCAGAGTGAGCAGGTCGGTGGCGGTGACGGCGGCGGACATCGCCGCCGCGAAGAGCAGCAGCAGCCCGTAGTAATGGGCGCCGTAGCGGCGCACGCCGTCCGGCGCCGCGCCGGAACGCCCGCCGCCCGACTCGGGCTCGCCGCGCTCTCCCGCGGAGAAGACCGCGACCGCGGCGAAGACGGCCGCCAGGGTGCAGACGCCGACCGCCGCCAGGCCGTCCACGGCCAGGCCGAAGGAGATCCCCGGCAGCGCCGGAGCCGTCGCCGTCGGGCGCTGCACGGCCGCGGCCGCGGCCAGGACGAGCTGCGCCGCAGCGGCCGCGACCGCCACCGCGGCGGCCGCCCGGTCGGCCCGGCGCCCGCACACGAGCAGCGCGGCGCCCGCGGCGGCGGGCAGGCCGACGAGCATCCACAGCAGCGCGTCCCCCGGCTGCAACGCACCCATCGGATCAGCCCCGCAGGTCGCCGGCCGAGTCGGTCACGTCCACGTCGCGCGCCCGGAAGATCGCGATCGCCACCGCGAAGCCCATCGCCATCTCGACCGCCATCGCGAGCATCGCCACCAGGACCAGCACCTGGCCGTCGGGCAGCTGGGGCGACACGTGGAACCAGACGGCGGCCGCGGCGACCATGACCGCGTTGACCATCAGCTCCAGGCCCATCATGACCATGACGATGGACTGCTGACTCAGCGCGCCGTAGAGGCCGACGGCCAGCAGCGCGGCGGCCAGCAGCAGGAACGCCTCCAGCATCACCGGCCGACACCTCCGCGGATCGGGTCGTCGCCGCGGCGGGCCCGCAGGTCGTCGCCGTAGCGGTCGTAGCGGCCGCGGTCGGTCGCGAGCACGACCCCGGCGACCATGGTCGCGAACAGCACCAGTCCGGCGACCATCATCACCAGCATGTGCGGCCCCATGATCGCCTCGCCCAGTTGGAGCGCGGGATCGGCCGGGGGAGGCGGCGCGGGCGCGCTCGGCCAGGGCACGAGCAGCGCGCCGGCGGCCAGGACGCAGAAGGCGCCGACGGAGATGATCGCCGCGCCCTTGTTGTTGTGCAGCATCTTCATCGGCATCAGACCGGCCGGGTTCATCATGAACATGATCATGAAGACGGCCATGACGACCATCTCCATGGTCATCATCAACACGATCAGCACCCCGAGATAGGACAGGCCGAGCAGCAGCACCGGCACCGCGGTGAAGACGAACGACGCCAGCAGCGCGAACGTGGCCCGGGCCATGGAGTCGACGCGGAACACCGCGACCGCCGAGGCGACCGCGGCGAGCGCGCAGACGGCGAAGACGATCCACTCGGCCATGGTTCGATCACATCCAACCCGCGAGGACGAAGACGGACACCGCGAGCGCCTGCAGCAGCACCAGCGGCAGCAGCACCAGCCAGCCGACCTCGGCGAACCGGTCCATGCGAAGTGCCGGAAGCCGGCTCCCCGCCCACACCAGCAGCGCGAGCACGGCGGCGGCCTTGAGCAGCGACCACGCCCAGCCCGGCAACAGCGGGCCGGCGCCGCCGCCCAGGAACAGCGGAACGGCCATCGCGGCAGCGGCGGCCAGCATCAGATGGCGCCCGGCGAGAAGCACCAGCCGGTCGGGACCGGCCGCCTCGGCGGCCGCCCCACCCGCGATGTCAGCTCCTAGGGGCTGGTCGAACGGCGGCCGGAAGGACATGGCCAGTGCCGAGACCAGGTAGACGGCGAAGGCCACCGGCATCACGGCCGCGAACCACACGCCCTGCTGAGCGGCGACGACGTCTCCCACGCGCAGGGAGCCCGCGCCCAGCGCGGCCGTGGTCAGCGCGAACATGTGCGGCAGTTCGTAGGAGAGGCCCTGGATGACGAAGCGGTAGCCGCCCACCAGGCCCCAGACCGAGTTCGCGCCCCAGCCGGCCGTCCAGAGTCCGGCCCACAGCAGCACCTCCATGGCGTTGAACCACACGACGCCGATGGACAGGTCCGCGATGGCGTACCCGCCGACGGGGACGACGAGCACGGCCAGCACCGCCGCCACGGGCACGCTCGCTGTGCCCAGGCGGCCCAGCAGCGCGTCCGCACCCGGCACCGTGCGGTGGCGGCGCAGCAGCAGGCCGGCGGCCTCCCGGGCGGGTTCGGCCGCCGCCGCGGCCGCGGGCGCACCAGCCGCCCTGGCCGCCAGCACCGCGGAGCCGGCGGCGGCCGCGTAGGCCAGTGCTGCGAGCAGGGCCGGGGCGATCAGCAGTCCCCACCAATGCACGGGCTCAGCCATGGGGCGCCTCGTCTTCGGCGGGGCCGCCGGCCGCGTGGTGGGGCGGCGGGACCGCGGCGGGATAGGCGGCGAGCGCCTCCACGTCGGGGTCGAAGGACGCCACGATGAGCCGCACGGCCGCCAACTCCTGGCCGACGAGCAGCCGGGGCAGCACGTCCACGGCGGCTCGGGCGCCTACGGCGCGCTCCCTGCCGAGCGGAGGCGGCTCCGGCGCGGTACCGGCGGCGGAGGCGGCCGTCGCGGGCGGAGCGGCCCCGGCCGCGCCGTCACCCGGTTCGCGCCCACGGCGGCCGGCGCGGGCGGAGAAGCGCGCACGGCGCGGCGACCGCCGCTGGATGGGCGGGGCCAGAAAGGTGTCGAAGGTGTCGGGCACGAGTACCGCGGCGATGTCGTCCAGCCACCGCGCCATGCGGGCCGGCACATCCCCGCGCAGGCGTTCGGGAAGTTCGTCGGGAGCCGGCCCCAGTCCGCGCAGCGACCACCGCAGAAGCCGCGACCCGCGCACCCGGCGCAGCCAGCGGGTGAAGCGCACCCGCCCGGTCACCCCGGCGTCCGGAGCGAGAAGGGTGTCACGCAGCAGCCTCCCGGTCGCGGCGGCGTCCGGCCAGCCGGCGACAGCGAGGAGCCGCTGCAGCGAATCGGCGGCGGCGGCCGCGCGGATGCGCTCCGGCACGAGTCCGTGGCCCGCCCGGGCGTCGTGGTCCCAGAAGGCCGCGACGCCGGGCGGCGCCGACAAGGTGGACACGCGTGCGTCCTGCACCACGTCCCCCTGCACCGTCAGCTCGGCCACCAGCCCCGCGGGCCAGTCGGCCTGGACGGGGCCGAAGGCGATATGCAGGCGGTCCAGCCGCAGCCCGTCCCGGTCGTCCCCGCGATCGGCCATCACCAGGCCGCCGGGCAGCTCCATGTCTGGGTGGCCGTGGTGGCCGTCGTGTTCGCCGTCGTGCTCGCCGTGTTCCCGGGCATCCGCGTGGTCGCCGCCGTCGTCGGTGCCCGGCTCGGCGTCCGCGTCGTGCGCGGGAGTGTGCTCGGCGCCCTGCTGATCACCACCGCCGCCGGGTTCGACCGCGCGCCGCGCCGCCGCGCGGCGCTGCTCGGAGGCATCCAGCAGTGCGGCGCGCGCCTCGTCGAGGCGGGTGGCGGCCTGGGCGGGCACTTCGACGCGGACGCGGGCGCGCGGCTCGCTCATCTGGTCCCAGACCCGGTCGGCCGCCTCGTCCAGCGCTGTGCCCGCGGGGCCGCACTCCACCAGCGTGTCCGCCTCGCTCGGGCCGAGTGCCCGCCGCACGCCGCTCTCACGCAGGACACGCTCCACGGCCAGACGGCTCGCGGTGCCGCCCGGGGCGGTCACCACCAGCGGCCGCGGGACCGAAGCGCGCAGCAGCCATCGGAGGGGACCCGTCACGTCCACCTGAAGGCCCCCTCCCGCCAGGCGTAGACGACCGCGACGACCAGCACCGCCAGGAAGCCGAACATCTCGGCGACGGCGTGCACACCCTTCTCCGCGACGACGAGCACCCACGGGTACATGAAGACCATCTCCATGTCGAAGGCCAGGAAGAGCAGCGTCACGGCGTACCAGCGGACGTGGAAGCGCGAGACCGCGTGCTCGGTGACCGGAACTCCCCCCAGGTACGGCTCCCGCGACAGCGGAGCTCCGCCGACGCCGACCAGCGCCGCGGCGCCGTAGACGCCCAGCACGCCGGCGACGGCGACGGCGAGCAGGGCGAGCGCGGGCCAGAAGGAGTCCATCCGGATCACGCCTCCCGTCTCTGTCGGCGCCTGCGGCAGCACGCCGCCGCGGCGGCCGCCGTGCGCCGGGCCGCTATCCCCGCGCGGCACCGACTATGCCCACGATCGTGCCGCCCCTGGAGAGCCTTCCCCCGCCGACGCGCCGTATCGGGGACTCCCACTTGCTCGGGCCGCCCCCACCGCCGGAGGCTCGCGGATCACTCCTGGTTGCGGAACTCCTGGATACGGCGGGCGACGCTCATCTCCACCGCCGCGCCGAGCAGGTACACCAGGGAGCCGAGGAAGCCGCCTACCGGCCAGGCGAGCGTCGCCGGCAGCAGGACGCCCGCAATGGCGGCGGCGCCGACGGCCAGCCCGATGGAGGCGAAATTCAACGAACTGCCGAGGGCGATCACCTTGGTGGCCTCGGAGTCGTCGATGGGCCGGGTGAAGCCGCGCGTCGCCAGCAACTCGACCGCCGCGAAGCTCAGCACCGCCCCGAGCAGGAAGAGGAACACCTGGCCGATGTCCGGGCTGCGGTAGACGGCGCTCAGTATCGCCAGAGCCCCGGTGATCATCACGGAGTACCCGTATGCTCCCGAGTTGTTGCGCAGCGCCAGCCGCAGTTCGCGCAGATACAGCGCGTGGGAATCCCTCGGTCCGCTTCCGCCCGTCACAGTGGTACTCCGTGCCTTCGTCGCGTGCGCCTTCGGCCCGGGATCGGGGCTCACCGCGCTCGCGCGCTCCGCGCGGAGCTCGGCGGGGCGCCGGCGGGGCACCCTATCCCGCGCCCAGCTTAGGAGGGCCGTTCACCGCGTGTCCGAATCCCGGCACCGTCGGTGTGGCAGCTAGGGCGGGTGCCGGTGGAAACCGCATCTCTATCGGTGGGCTGCACGGGTAGCGGGGCGACCATGCGAGCTTTGGTCACCGGCTGGTTCGGCTTCCTGCACGGCGAGGCGACCGCGGGCGACGCGGGGGCGGCCGCGGCCGTCAGTGCGGCGCTGCGCGAGGCGGGTATCGCCCACGACGTCGGCCGCAGCCCCAACACCCGTATCGACGGGCCGGTCCTGGACGACGTATCCCCTGACGACTACGACCACCTCGTCTTCGTCTGCGGCCCGGCGCACGGCCGGCAGGTACGCGAGCTGCACGCGCGGTTCGCCCGCTGCCGCCGCATCGCCGTCGGCGTCTCGGTGGTCGATCCGGCCGACGAGGCCGTGCGCGGATTCCACACCGTCGTCCCGCGCGACGGCGCCACCCACGCGCCCCTGCCCGACCTGGCCGTCGCCTCTCCCTACGCCCCGGAGGTACCGGTGGTCGGGGTGACGCAGGCCCCGGGCCAGCCCGAGTACGGCGACCGGGGTGACCACGCCGAGGTGCACGCCGAACTGGCACGCTGGCTGACGACGAAGGACTGCGCACGGGTCCCCCTGGATACCCGCCTGGACACCTCGGATCCGGAGCACTGCGCCACCTACACCCAGTTCGACGCGCTCGTGCGCCGCGTGGACCTCGTCGTGACCACCCGCCTGCACGGCCTGGCGCTCGCGCTGCGCAACGGCGTCCCGGCCGTCGCGGTGGACCCGGTGGTCGGCGGCGCCAAGGTCAGCGCGCAGGCGTACGCGCTGGGCTGGCCCGCCGTCGTGGCGGCCGACGAGGAGAACCGGGGCTCGCTCGGCTTCCACGCGCGCCTCGACGCCCTGTGGGACTGGTGCCGCTCCCCGGCCGCGCGGACGCGCACCGGATGGGCCGCCGCGATCGCCCGCGGGCGCTCGCCGCTGGTCGAGGGCCTGCTGGACGCGCTGGCGCGGTCCGATGCCCGCCGCGGCGACCTGCAGGAGGCGTGAACGTACGGCCGCCGCGGGCACGGCTCGGCATAGCCGGTGAAGACCCGGGTAGCGGCCTGTGGCGTATTCGATGCGGAGGGGGCCGAGGATGGCCGAACATGCCAGAGTCGTGGTGATCACCGGGGCGAGCGGCGGAGTCGGCCGCGCCACCGCCCGGGAGTTCGCGTCGCGCGGCGACCGCATCGCGCTGCTCGCGCGCGGCGAGGAAGGACTCGCCGGTGCCGCCGAGGACGTCCGGCAGGCGGGCGGCACGCCGCTGGAGGTGCCGGTCGACGTAGCCGACGCCGCCGCCGTCGACCGCGCGGCCGAGCGCGTCGAGGCGGAACTGGGCCCCGTGGACGTGTGGATCAACGACGCTTTCACCGGCGTGTTCGCCCCGGTCCGCGACATCGAGCCGGAGGAGTTCCGGCGGGTCACCGAGGTGGCCTACCTGGGTTACGTCTACGGCACCAAGGCCGCGCTGGCGCGCATGCTGCCAAGGGACAGGGGCACGATCGTCCAGGTGGGTTCGGCGCTGGCCTACCGCGGCATCCCGCTGCAGTCGGCGTACTGCGCCGCCAAGCACGCGGTGCAAGGCTTCCACGAGTCGCTGCGGTGCGAACTGCTGCACGACGGCTCCGGCGTGTCCACCACGATGGTGCAACTGCCCGCCATGAACACCCCGCAGTTCGAATGGGTGCTGTCGCGGCTGCCGCGGCATACGCAGCCGGTACCGCCGATCTACCAGCCGGAGATCGCCGCCCGTGCCATCGCCCGCGCCGCCGACCGCCCGCGGCCGCGCGAATACCTGGTGGGCGGTTCCACCGTGCAGACCGTCCTGGGCAACCGGCTGGCGCCGTGGCTGCTCGACCGGATCCTCGCCCGGTCCGGCTACGCCTCGCAGCAGACGGCCGAGAAGCGGGAGGCTCGTGCAC
Source organism: Streptomonospora litoralis (assembly GCF_004323735.1). Classification (GTDB taxonomy): domain Bacteria; phylum Actinomycetota; class Actinomycetes; order Streptosporangiales; family Streptosporangiaceae; genus Streptomonospora; species Streptomonospora litoralis. The sequence continues at coordinate 4,008,515 of NZ_CP036455.1, forward strand.
CGGCCAACCTGTGGCGCCCCGCTGACAGCGCCGACGGCCGGGACTACGGCGCGCACGGCTCGTTCGACGACCGCGGCCGCGCCGTCAGCGTCCAGCAGTGGGCCGCCCGGCGCAGCGGGCGGATCGCCGCGGCCGCACTCGGCACCACGGCGGCCGCCGGCGCGGTCACCTGGCGCCTGCTGCGCCGATCGAAGAAGTAGCACACGCACGGCGCGCCGGGGCCGTCGCCGCGGGCGGCGCGCGGCCTCCGTTCCCACCGGGACGCGCTCAGTGCGTCCGGCCACCACCGCGAAGTCGGCCCGGCTAAGCCTGCTATCTCCCGGTCCTGCGGGGAAGGGTAGCCAAGAGGCCGATCCCCCGATCGAAGGGAGGTCATCGGATGCCCCTGCGTATCGAAGACTACGCACTCATCGGAGACACCCAGACCGCGGCGCTCGTCGGCACCGACGGCAGCATCGACTGGCTGTGCCTGCCCCGATTCGACTCCGGCGCCTGCTTCGCCGAACTGCTGGGCGACTCCTCGAACGGCTACTGGAGCATGGCGCCCGCGGGACCGCACCGGCTGCTGGAGCGCCGCTACCGCCCCGATACGCTGGTGCTGGAGACCGAGTTCGGCGACGGCGACGACGACGGCATCGTCCGCGTCACCGACTGCATGCCGGTCCGCGACGAGCACCCCGACCTCGTCCGCCGCGTCGAGGGCCTCCAGGGACGCGTACGGGTCCGCTCCGAGGCCGTGGTGCGCACCGACTACGGCGGCATCGTCCCCTGGACGCGCAGGTTCGGCCGCCGACTGCAGTTCGTCGCCGGACCCGACACCCTCTACCTCGACGCGGACGTCGAATTCGACCTCAGCGAGCACGGCCGCCCGTGGACCGAGTTCACCGTCGGCGAGGGCGAGACCGTCGACTTCCGGTTGGCCTGGATCGCCCCGCACGCCTCCTCCCCGGCGCGCGTCGACGTGGGCGAGGCCATCCAGCGCACCTCGAACTGGTGGCGCGAGTGGGCGCAGCGCTGCTCCTACGACGGCGAATACCGCCACCAGGTGGTGCGTTCGCTGATCACCCTCAAGGCGCTGACCTACTCCCCCAGCGGCGCCACCGTCGCCGCGCCCACCACCTCGCTGCCCGAGCAGCTGGGCGGGGTGCGCAACTGGGACTACCGGTTCTGCTGGATCCGCGACGCCACCTTCACCCTGCTCGCGCTGCTGAACTCCGGCTACGAGGAGGAGGCGGTCGCGTGGCGGGAGTGGGCGCTGCGCGCGGCGGCCGGCGAACCCGCGCAGATGCGCATCATGTACGGGATCGAAGGCGAGCGGCGGTTGCCCGAGGTCGAGCTGGACTGGCTGGCCGGCTACGCCGATTCCCGGCCGGTGCGCGCCGGCAACCAGGCGGCGCGGCACTGGCAGCTGGACGTCTACGGCGAACTGATGGACGCGCTGCACCAGGCGCGCCTGCGCGGTATTCCGCCCGATCAGTCCGCGTGGAAGCTGCAGCGCGCCCTCATGGAGTTCCTGGAGCGCAGCTGGCGCGACCCGGACAACGGGATATGGGAGGTGCGCGGCCCCCGTCGGCAGTTCACCCACTCCAAGGTGATGGCCTGGACGGCCGCGGACCGCGCGATCAAGGCCGTCGAGGAGTTCGGCCTGGACGGCCCCGTCGACCGATGGAAGCAGCTGCGCCAGGAGATCTTCGACGACGTGTGCGAGCACGGCTTCGACTCCCGGCGCGGCACGTTCACCCAGTACTACGGCTCCTCGGCGCTGGACGCGTCGCTGCTGCTGCTCACCACGGTCGGCTTCCTGCCGGCCGACGACGAGCGGATGACCGGCACGGTCAAGGCGATCCGCAACGAGCTCATGCAGGACGGGTTTCTGCAGCGCTACACCATGGACGGGAACAGCAAGGAGGTCGACGCCCTGCCGCCGGGGGAAGGCGCGTTCCTGCCGTGCACGTTCTGGTTGGCCGACAACCTCATCATGCAGGGCCGCGTCGACGAGGGCCGCGAGCTCTTCGAACGCCTGCTGGAACGGCGCAACGACGTCGGACTGCTGTCCGAGGAGTTCGACCCCGCGGCCGGTCGGCTCGTGGGCAACTACCCACAGGCGCTCTCCCACATCGCGCTGGTCAACACCGCGATCCACCTGGAGCGCGAGCACGGCCCAATCGAGCAGCGCGCCTGGACCGGGCAGACCGCGGAGGACGGCGACTGACCCGCCTGCCGCCCGGGCGGGGGCGGTCGGTCCAGGGCCGCGCTATGCCTTCGGGCATAGCGGAGCGGCGACGAACACCCGATGCGGTGCGGGTCCGCGCGTCCGTAGCGTCATCTGCCGCAAGCGGACGACGAGGGAGGACGCGCATGCTGGCCGCACGACATCTGACGAAACGCTACGGCGATACCACCGCCGTGGACGATCTCACCTTCGAGGTACACCCCGGCCGCGTCACCGGTTTCCTCGGCCCCAACGGGGCGGGAAAATCGACCACGTTTCGGCTGCTGCTGGGCCTGGACCGGCCCAGCAGCGGCGAGGCGCTGGTGGGCGGCCGCCGCTACGCCGAGATCGCCCGGCCCGCCCAAGAGGTCGGCGCGCTGCTGGACGCCTCGGCCGCCCACCCGGGACGCAGCGCCCGCGCCCACCTGCTGGCACTCGCGCGCGGCAGCGGGATCGCGTCGCCGCGTGTCGCGCGGGTGCTGGAGACGGTGGGGCTTTCCGAGGTCGCCGGCAAGCGTGTCGGCGGGTTCTCACTGGGCATGCGCCAACGGCTGGGCATCGCCGCCGCCCTGCTGGGCGACCCGGCGACACTGGTCTTCGACGAACCCGGCAACGGCCTGGACCTCGACGGCGTGCTTTGGGTACGCCGTCTGGTGCGCGAACTCGCCGACGAGGGCCGCACCGTGTTCTTCTCCAGCCACCTGATGAGCGAGATGCAACTGGTGGCCGACCACCTCGTGGTCGTCGGACGCGGGCGGCTGGTCATCGACGCGCCGATGGCCGACGTCATCGACGCCTGGTCGCGCACCCGGGTGACCGTGCGCACCCCCGACACCGCGCTGCTGGCCGGGCCGCTGCACCGATCGCGCACCGCTGCGGGCGAGCCCGTCGAGGTGCAGGCCGGCGCCGGGGGCGAACTGCTGGTCCGCGGACTCGAACCGGAACAGGTCGGCGAACTCGCACACGCCGCGGGAGCGCGGGTGCACACGCTGTACCGCGAGCAAGGGTCGCTGGAGCGGGCCTACCTCGAACTCACGGAGAACGCACCGCAGTACCGCGCCGAGGGGGCAGACCACCGGGACTCCGGCGGGGCGGGCGGCGCGGACCGTGCGGCACACGCCGGGGCGCACGATCCCGCGGCGACGGCCGTGCGGCAACCGGATCGGCAGGAGCACCGATGACCACCGAGACCGCATCCACGCAACCGGCCTTCTCCACCGACCCGGGCGCGGGCCCCTCGACCGCCCGCGCGCTCGCCCGCACTGCCGCCATGGAGTGGACCAAGCTCGCCTCGCTGCGCACCACGTGGTGGTGTCTGGGGCTGGGCGCGGCCGCCATGGTCGCGTTCGCCCTGATCATGGGGCTCTCCATGGCGGACCGGTTCGCCGAGGACCCTGTCGCGGCCGGCGAGTTCTCCTACGCGCAGCTGTCCTCGCAGGGCGTGTACTACCTGGTGCAGTTCGCCGTGCTCACGCTGTCGGCGCTGGCGGCCACCAACGAGTACGGTACTCGCGCGATAACCGGCACCCTGCTGACCGTCCCGCGGCGCGGCATGGTGCTGGCCGCGCGCACCGCCGTCACCGCCGGCTTCGCCTTCGCAACGGGCGCGGGGGCGACGGTGCTGGGGATGGCGGTGCTGTGGAGCGTCGTCGGCTCGTACGCGCCGCTGGACGTCGGTTTCGCGGCGCCGACCGTGCTCGGCGCGGGCCTGTGCATGGCGCTGTTCGCCGTGCTGTTCACGGGCCTGGGTACGGCGCTGCGCGGCACCGCGAGCACCATCGGCGCCGGCTTCCTGCTGCTGATCGGCGTTCCGCTGGTGCTGCAGCTGAGCGGGCTGCAGGCACTGAACGACGCCGCCGCCTACCTGCCCGGTACGGCCGGCATCGAGTTCTACGCTTTCGATGACGCCGGGTTCTACACCGCTCCGCACGGCGGTCCGGTGAACGTGGTGACCGTCCTCGGGTGGGCGGTGGCCGCGCAGCTCGTCGGCTACACCGAGCTGAGCGTCCGCGACGCCTGAGCGGAGATCCGCCGTATCCGCGGGCGGCCTCCGGCCCGGTGCCGGGGGCCGCCCGCACGTGTCAGCCCACGAACTCCACCGCGGGGTACTCGGCGGACGGCCCGTCGAGCAGCGGTGCCCCCTCGCCGCGCAGGTGGCGATCGAAGAAGGCGGTGATGTAGGCGCGCTGCGCGGCGACGCTCCGCTGCGGGTCGACGGTGCCCACCGAACCGGTCACCGCGTCCTCCCACTTCCGGCCGTTCAGCTCCAGTCGCCGGCCGACCTGCGGCAGGATCCACTGCGAGTCGGTGAAGCTCATGTGTTCGGCATCGGGTAGGTACAGCTCCGTGAACGGGCCGGTGGAGGCCCGGCGGAACATGCGCCAGTCCGGTGCGTGCCCGCTGGTGTGCGGGTCGGCGCTGCCGCCGATCACACCGCCTCCCATGAGCAGGAACGGGCGGTCGACGCCCTCGACGGTGGATTCCGCCCACTCCTCCTCGCCGACGTGGTAGGCGATGGTCCCGTCGAGGTCGGCTCCGGCGTCGATCCGGTCGTCGGCGAGTACCGCCTCGGCGACCGTGAGGCCGCCCAGGGAATGGCCGTACATGCCCACGGCCGAGAGGTCGAGTGCTCCGCTCAGGCCGCGGGGCAGCGCCCGGCCGGCGGCGTCGGGGTTGCGGCCTTCGGCGATGTCCTCAAGGGCGTCCAGCACGAAGCGGGTGTCGGCGACCCGCACCCCGACCGCTGTCCGCAGCGCTTCCGCGCCGCTGCCCGGAGCGGCGTCGCGGACGATGCGCCCGCCGGGCAACTCCACCGCGGAGGTCTCGTAGGGGTGGTCCATGGCGACCGCTGCGTAACCGCTGCTCGCCAACTCCTCCAGCTGGGCCGTCGCCTGGTGGCGCGACTGCCGGAACCCGTGCGAGTACAGCACCACCGGCAGCTTCCCGGCGCCGGGGGCTGCATCGGCCCGGGCGAACGCGTCGGTGTCGGACCCGGCGAAGTCGACGGCGTCGCGGGGCAGACCGAGCTGCTCCACCTGCCCCGCCATCACCTCGGCGACGGCGTCGGGCATGTACGGGGCCCGCTCGCCCGAGGTGTCTTCGGCCGGATACCAGACCGACACGGGAACGTCCCTCTTCTCGGCTCCCTCGACCCAGGGGTGCCCGCGGCTCTCGTCGACGAGATGCAGGTCGGCACGGCCGACGGAGTAGGGGCCGGTGGGCTCGGGCGGATGCAGCCGGATCGGGTCGGGATCGGCGACGGCGGCCACGGCTGCGGGGACCGCGCAGCATACGGCGACGACGGCGGCTGCCGCGGGGTAGGCGGCCGCGCGGCGGCGCGCCGGTGAGAATCCGTGCTTACGTGCAGACATGCCCGGCATCATCGCCGCGAGCCGCCGGTCCGCGCATGAACCGGAGGTCGGCCGGATGTTACCCCTTTGGGCATAGGCAGGGGCCGCCGGTCGTCGTCTCACCCCGCGGAGAGGGGGTCCGGGCCGGCTGCGCAACGACCGCCCCCGGGGGCCCCGGGGGCGGGGTACCGCGGCTCAGCCGGACGAGCGGAACGGGTCTTCGGCGACCAGGCCCGCCTCGTAGGCGAGGATCGCCGCCTGGACACGATTGCGCACGTCCAACCGGGTCAGGATGGAGCCGACATGGACCTTTACGGTCCCGGGCACGATGCCCAGCCTCCGGGCGATCTCGTCGTTGGGCAGACCCTCGCCGATGAGTCCGAGGACGCCGCGTTCGCGCGCCGACAGCCGCTCGATCCGCTCGCGGGCGGCCGCGCCGCGCGACATGCGTCCGCCCGTTCCTGTCGCGCCGAGTTCGGTGATCAGCCGGTGGGCGATCTCCGGCGACAGGTAGGCGCCGCCCTTTGCGACGGCGTGCAGCCCGGAGACCAGCTCGCGCGGGTCGCCGGTCTTGAGCACGAAGCCGCCGGCGCCGCCGCTGAGCGCACGGGCGATGTAGGCGTCTTCGGAGAAGGTCGTCAGGATGACCACGGCGGTGCCGGGGAATCGGCGGGTGATGGTCTCGGTGGCTTCCAAGCCGCCGGTGCCGGGCATCTGCACGTCGAGCAGGGCGATGTCGGGGCGGTGCTCGCCGACCAGCTCGACGGCCGCGGCTCCGTCGGCGGCCTCGCCCATCACCTCGATGCCGGGGTCGGCCGAAAGGATCGCGCGCATACCCGCCCGCACCATCGTCTCGTCGTCGGCCAGCACGACGCGGATCACCGACACGCTTGCGCACCCCCGAGCCGCTCTGTTTCCCGGCGACGCACGCAGCCTATCGCCGATCGAGCGGCGCACGGCGCCGTCCCGGTTCTCCAGCGGTGCAGAGCGCGAAGGCGATGCGGCCACCCTTCCTTGACATGCAAGCAAGGACTTGCATATACCTGGACATGTGGACGCAGAATCCGGATTGTTCAAAGCTCTCGGCGACGCGACGCGACGAACCATCCTGGACGAACTGGCCGACAAGGACGGTCAGACGCTGTTCGAGATCTGCGGCCGACTGACCATGAAGCACGGCCTGGCCTCATCGCGCCAGGCGATCTCACAGCACCTCGCCGTGCTCGAACAAGCCGGCCTGGTACACACCCGGCGGCAGGGCCGCTGCAAGTTCCACCACCTCGACACGGGCCCGCTGCGCTCGATCATCGAGCGGTGGCCCATCGACAGCATCCAGGAGGGACCGAACCCGTGATCCGCATCAGCATCACCAGCGTGTACGTCGACGACCAGGCCAAGGCGCTCGCCTTCTACACCGAGAAGCTCGGCTTCACCAAGAAGACCGACCTGCCTGCCGGCGAGTTCCGTTGGCTCACCGTGGTCTCCCCCGCCGACCCGGACGGCGTGGAACTGCTGCTGGAGCCGGACGAACACCCGGCGGCGGGCCGGTTCAAGGAGGCCCTGGTCGCCGACGGCATCCCGTTCACCCAGTTCACGGTGGACGACGTGTCCGCCGAGGTCGAGCGTCTCAAGGGGCTGGGTGTCGAGTTCACCCAGGACGCGACCGACATGGGGCCGGTGGTAACCGCCGTCCTCGACGACACCTGCGGCAACCTGATCCAGCTCGCCGCCATGAAGTAGCCGCTCATCTTGTCGACAGCATCGACCGGACCGATCCACCGGCCGGGGCACGCCCGGCGGCAAGCGGTGCCTGCTCCGCGACGGGAACCGCCCTTCGGGTCGGCCACGCTCATCCGCGTGCGATGCGGTCCTTGGCGGCAAGGCGGTCGTCGGCGAAGCACAGGCGGTAGACCGGCGGCAGCCCGTTCTCCCATTCGACCAGGTAGTAGCGGCAGGTCGCGCCGGACGGGACCGGAGGCGGGTCGACCAGCTCGTCGGCCGGGTAGTCGAAGCGCGGCAGCATGCGCTCGACGGCGGCCCGCTCCTGGCCGATGCTCAGCCGCGCGTAGTCCTGCGGCGGCAGCACCGAGTTCGTCCCGAGGTACCAGAGCACCCCGAACCCGGCGACGGCGACCAACGCCACCAGGGCCGCCGGCACGGCCAGTGCCGCCGCCAGTCGCCGCCGGGCGCCGCGGCGCGCGCCGTGCAGCCGCCGGGCCGTCTCCGTTCCGGCCGGAGCCGGATCGGCCGGTGCGTCCGCGGTGTCGGGGATGCGGGCACTCACCCCGAAACCGCGCCGGCGGCCGGAGCCGCCGACCGCGCCGCCGGGCCCGCCGCCCTCGGCCTCGGTACTCCCACCGGCGTTGAAGTCTCCGCCCATACCCTCGACGAGGGTGCGCAGACCGGCCAGGCCCGACCCGCCCTCCGCCGCCTGTGGTGTCTTCGGCGACCCCGGGGAGCTTGCCGTAGCGCCGGTGTCGGAAACCAGCACGGTCGTCGAACCGCCCGAATCGCCGTCTTCGCGGACCATTCGGACGGTCACGGCGGCGCCCGGGGCGTGCCGGGCCGCGTTGGTCAGTGCCTCGCGGACGACGCGGTGGGCGGCGCGGCCGGCCGGGGATGCCGGGTCGGTGTCGGGGCCCTCGCGGATCAGGTGCGCGCTCAAGCCGGCGCGCACCGCGCGGTCGACGAGGACGGAGACATCCTCGACAGTTTCGCCGGACGTGGGCATGCCGGACATGCCGTGCTCGCCGGGTCGCTGAGCACCCTCGGGCTCCGAGTGCTCCGCGTTCTCGCGCAATACCCCGATGATCTCGCGCAGCCGCAGATTGGCCCCGTGCGCGGCCGCGCGGAGCTCCGTGGCGGCCCCGCGCGCTCCGTCGCCTTCGGGCGCCATCTCCAGCGCAGCGGCGCGTACCGCGATCAACGCCAGCTCGTGGCCCAGCGAGTCGTGCATCTCGGTTGCGATGCGGGAGCGCTCGCGCAGCCGCGCGCGTTCGGCGTCGAGGTCGCGGGCGCGTTCCATGCGGTCGGCGATCTCCCAGCCGGCGGTGCGCAGCTCGGCGTGGCGGCGCCAGTAGCGGCCCATCAACCAGGGGGCGATCACGATGGCGACGAGCACCGCGACCGCGCCCGCCCAGTCGATGATCCCGGTCAGAGTCTCCCGCGCGTCGCCGAGGCGCGCCGAGGCGAGGGCGTAGGCCGCCAAGGCGGCCAGCGCCGCGGTGGAGACCATCGCGACGACGGGGACCGAGCGCTCCGACCGGCGCCCGGCCGAGAACGCGAGGACGGCACACGGCACCAGATAGGCCGTGACGAACGAGGTGGCCGGTGTAAGCGCGATCGCGACCGCCTGGGTGAGCAGCGCTCCCAGGACGATCCCGAGCGCGGTGAAGGGGCGCGGCCCGCGCAGCACGAAGGCCACCGCGAGCAGCGCCGCGACCACCGCGACTTCGGGGACCGGAGCGGCCCGCACGTCCCCCGCCTCGACGCTGATCAGCCCGGTGCAGCCGCCCCACAGCACGATGCCGACCACCACCCCTGCGCGGCCGGGCACAGCCGTCCGGGACAGCCATCCGTTTCGCATACCCGCAAGCGTAGGTGCGCTGCTACGAGGCACGCCTGCCCCACTGCTGCACCGCTGTGCACCGCAGGGTCCCGCAGTTGCAGACAAGGCGAGACCACGGCCCCGGCGGGTTCGGCCCGCGGTCTCCGGGTCAGTTGCCCGCCGGTAGCGGCCGACGGGGGCGACTCGGTCCGCTGTCCAGGAGCACCTCGTTGAAGTGGTGCGCACCCCGAGAGATCGGGTGCTACCGCCTCCGGCTCCCGACCGGAATCCGCACGGCCGTCCTCAAGCCGGGCCCCGAGCACCGCCGCCTGCGGGCAGGGCTCACCATGGGGGCGGGTGCGACGGCGAGCGGGGAGGAGGGCGGATTGTCCGATGGAACGGGGCGCCGCCGCGCGCGAAGATCCGCGCTGGGGCAGAAGGCCGTGTGGGCGGCGGCCGTGCTCGGTTGCGGGGCGGCCGCGGTGCTCGCCGTCCTCGCTCCGCGGCCGCCGGTCCTGTGGTGGTGCGCTGCCGCGGTGCTGCTGACCGTGCTGCCGCTGCTGGTTCCCGTGCGGATGCGCCCGCTCACCGCCGGCGCCGCGGCGGTGGTGCTGCTCGCCGGTATCGGCCTCGCGCTGCTCTCCATCGGGCCCTACTTCCTGCCCGCCCTGGCGGCCCTGGCCGTCGGCGCCATCGCCGACGCCACCGCCCGGCGCCGCTGAACCGCCCGGCTCAAGCGTCGCGGCGCCGCAGCACCGCCACCGCCGCCCCCAGCGGCAGCAGGACGTAGGCCGCCATGAGCGCCAGCGCGGCCGCCGGCGGCAGGAGCCCTTCGAAGGCCGGCCCGGGGTAGGTGTCACCGAGCCACTGGTAGGGGAGGTTGCCGGGCATCGGGGCTGGTCGCACCCGCCGCGGGGGGCTGAGGGCCGCCCCGCGGCACCCGTCCTTCGGCGGTGCTCGGGCACCGCTCCCCCTGTCGAAAGTCGGTGTCGGCCGCTGCCGTTCGCGCACTGCGGCTTGCCGGGGCGACTCCGTAGTGTCGTCGGCGTCAACACAGCGAGGAGAACGAGGAGAGCGCCACCGTGATAAGCCTGCGGGACCTGACGAAACGCTACGGGGGCAAGGTGGTCGTCGACCGGCTCTCGGTTGACCTGGCGCCCGGCAAGGTGACCGGGTTCCTCGGCCCGAACGGAGCCGGCAAGTCGACCACGATGCGGATGGTGATGGGCCTGGACCACCCTTCGGCCGGCCAGGCGCTCATCGACGGCAAGCACTACGCGGAGCTGCGCCACCCCATGCGCCGGATCGGCGCGCTGCTGGACGCCAAGGCGGTGCACCCCGGCCGCACCGCCCGCAACCACCTCACAGCGATGGCGCGCAGCAACGGGCTGCCGCTGCGCCGCGTCGACGAGGTGCTGGAGACGGTGGGCCTGACCGAGGTCGCCAACCGCCGGGCCGGCAAGTTCTCGCTGGGCATGGGCCAGCGGCTGGGCATCGCCGGGGCGCTGCTGGGAGACCCGGAGATCCTCATGTTCGACGAGCCGGTCAACGGCCTCGACCCCGACGGTGTGCGCTGGGTCCGCGGGCTGATGCGCTCGCTGGCGGCGGAGGGCCGTACGATCTTCGTCTCCAGCCATCTGATGAGCGAGATGCAGACGACCGCCGACCAGCTCGTGGTCATCGGCAAGGGCAAGCTCATCGCCGACGCCCCCATCTCCGAGGTCATCGAACGCAGCTCGCTCACGGCGGTGCGGGTGCGCACGCCTTCGCCCGAGGAGCTGGAGAAGCAGCTGCTGGTGGCGGGTATGCGGGTGGAGAACCGCGGCAGTGACGAGCTGATCGTGCACGGCGGGACGCTGGACGCGATCGGCGGCGTGGCCCACCAGACGGGCGTGCGGCTGAACGAGCTCAGTCCGCGCTCCGCCTCGCTGGAGCAGGCGTACATGGAGCTGACGGCCTCCAGCGTGGAGTTCGGGGCGCCCTCGGCTCCGGCGGCCGACGGCGCGCAGAGCGGACATGCGGACGGCCTCGACGAGAAGGAGCGGGTGTGACCATGGCGGCGACGGCACAGGAGGGACAGGTGCGGCGGAGCGCGCCGCAGCAGGAGAGCGGCGGCGGGCTGCCCGGCGCCGTGGCGGCGGAGTGGAGCAAGCTGTGGGGGCTGCGCTCCACCTGGCTGTGCCTGGCGGTGGCGGTGGCGGCCACCGGCGGCACCGCGCTGCTGGGGGCGCTGGCCATGGAGGCCAGCGACACCGTCGGCGACCGGGTGCAGGCCAACGGGCTGGTCTCCATGTCGATCATGCTCTCGCAGTTCGCGATGGTCGCCGTCGCCTCGCTGATCGTCACCGGCGAGTACGCGACCGGAGCGATGCGCACGACGCTGACGACGGTACCGCGGCGCGGCCGCATGCTGCTGGCCAAGACCGCGGTGCTGGGCGTCGTGTCGTTCGTGACCGGATGCCTGGCCGGGGCGTCGACGATGGCTGCGGGCGTGGCCGTCTTCGGCGACGCGATGGTCTTCGAGACCGCGCCCGTTGTGCACGCGGTCGTGGGCACCGGCGGCTACATGGCGGGGGTCTCCCTGTTCACCATGGGCCTGGGTGTGCTGACCCGCAGCACCGCGGGCGCGATCACCGCAGCGATCGGCGTGCTGATGGCGCTCCCGACGATCAGCACGATGATCGGCAACGAGACCGTCAGCGCGGTCGTCGACCGCATGCCCGCGACCGCCGGGCTGCCGCTGATGACCGGGATAGAGGACCCGTACGGCTGGGGTGTGGGCACGCTGTGGCTGGCGGGCTGGGCGCTGCTCGCTCTCGCGGCCGGCTGGGCGCTGCTGGCCCGGCGCGACGCCTGAGCCTCCCGAGCCGCCCGGATCCGCGGCGGCCCGCCCGGGACGGTGCGGGCCGCCGCGTTTCGTGGCGGGCCGTGCGGTGGCGGGGCTCCGGCGGCAACCCGCCCCTGAACCGACCGGAGAGTCCCCGCCCGTCCGTCCGGAAGGCAATGCCTACCCTTCAGCCTCCACCAGGCCCGCCTCGTAGGCGAGGATCGCCGCCTGGACGCGGTTGCGCAGGCCCAGGCGGTTCAGGATGGCGCTCACGTAGCTCTTGACCGTGCCTTCCACCAGGTACAGGCGGCCGGCGATCTCGGCGTTGGACAGCCCGGCTCCCACCAGCGCCAGCACGTCCTGCTCCCGCGCCGTCAGCTCGGCGGTGCGGGCGCGTGCCTCGGCGCCGCGGCTCATCCGGCCGCCGCTGAGCTCGTCGATGACGTGGCGGGCCACCCGCGGCGCGAGGTAGGCGGCGCCGTCGGCCACCGCGCGCACGCCCGCCACCAGCTCGCGCGGGTCGCCCGCCTTGAGCAGGAACCCCGCCGCGCCCTCGCTGAGCGCACGGGAGATGTAGGCGTCCTCGTCGAAGGTCGTCAGGATCACCACGGCGGTGTCGGGGACCTCCCGGCGGATCTCCGCGGCCGCGCTGAGCCCGTCGAGCCGGGGCATGCGGATGTCCAGCAGGGCGACATCGGGGCGGTGGGAGCGCGTCGTCTCGACGGCTTCGCGGCCGTCGGCCGCCTCGGCGACGACCTCGATGTGCTCGTCGGTCTCCAGGATCGCCCGCACTCCCGCGCGGATCATCGCCTCGTCGTCGGCCAGCAGCACCCGGATCATCGGGGCCAGTCCTTTCTTACGCCGTTGTGCCGATGCCCGTCGCCGCGGACGCCGGCCGGTTCTGGTCGGCTGCGCCGCCGCGCCGACGGGGCCGGGCCGGTCGGGGCCGCTCAGGGGTCGGCGTCGGGGTAGGGCCCCAACTCGGGCAGGGAGTCCTTCGCCACCAGTTCGCCGCCGCCGAAGCACAGCCGGTAGACGCTGTACTCACCGCCGGGGAACCCGTGGTAGGACCGGTAGTAGCGGCAGTCGTACCGGCCGGCGGCGGCGCTGTCGTCGCGTTCCGCCGCCGGATCGTACTGCTGCCAGGGCAGCTCGGGCTCCACCTGCGCCAGGGGGGCGCCCAACCGCAGCCCGGCGTATTTGTCGGGTTCCAGAGTCGCCGAGTTCAGGCGCAGGTACGTGCCGCCCGCGGCGAACCCGGCCCCGCATATCAGCAGCACCACGGCGGCCGCGGCCATCTGCAGGGTGCGGCGGCGCAGGCCCCGCTGGGCGGCGCGCATCTGCTCGTCGGCCGCGAAGGACTCCGCTTCGCCTGCTGGGTCGGCGGCGTCCGCGCCCGCGGGGCCGCCCGCGGCCGTGAACCGCGCGACGACGGTGAAGCCGCCGCCGCGCGCGCCCGCCTCCAGGGATCCGCCGGACAGCCGGACGCGTTCGCCCAGCCCGACGAGGCCGCGCCCGCCGCGCGCCGACTCCGCCGACTCCGCCGGCTGCGCGGCCGCCGCGGGCGGGGCGTTGTTGGCGACCGTGACGACCGTCTCATCGGCCGCGCGTTCCAGGACCACCCGCACCGGCGCCCCCGGCGCGTGCTTGGTGGCGTTGGTGATCCCTTCCTGCACGACCCGGTGGGCCGCCCGGTCGACCATGGGGGCGACGGCCTCCCAGTCGCCGCTGCGCTCCAGCACCACTTCGACGCCGGAGCGGCGCGCGCGGTCGACGACCTCGGCGATCTCCTCCCCGGCGGGTGCGGTGGGCGCCGTCGGCGCGTCCTCGCCGGACTCCCGCAGGACGCCGACGATCTCCCGCAGCCGCTCGGTGGCCGTGGTCGCGCTTTCCCGCAGCTCGCCCGCCGCGTTGCGGTGCCGATCGGCCAGGTCGGGAGCCAATTCCAGCGCGCCCGCCCGCAGTGCGATGAGGCTCAACTCGTGTCCGAGGGAATCGTGCATGTCCTGAGCGATGCGGGAGCGCTCGCGCAGCCGCGCCTGGTCGGCTGCGATGCGCTGCTCGCGTTCCAGGTTGCGGGCGCGCTCCCAGCCCGCGTCGTCGAGGTTCTTGCGCTGGCGCCGGTAGCTGCCGACCATCCACGGCAGCACGATCGCGAAGACGTAGGTGATCAGCATGCCCGGAACGTCGAGCAGCACCTGCGGATCGGCCGCCACCCGCACGGCGAGCGCCGCAGCCGCGACGCCGCAGGCCGCGCCCGCAAGCCACACGCGTGGATCGCGCAACCCGAGCAGGTAGCACAGCACCCACACGGCCGGCAGGAAACTCGGAGCCACCGACTCCGACAGCACGAGCACCAGCAGCGCACCCGCGATCGGGAAGGGACGGCTCACCGCGATCGCGGTGGCGAGCACGGCCGAACCGATGACCGCCTCGGCGGGCGTGGCCAGCGAAGGGGCCTGCACCCCCGAGGAGCGTGCGGTGAGCTCCAGTGCCACCGGCAGGCACAGCGCGGCCCACAGCAGCAGGTCCAGCGCGACGGAGCGCAGCGTGGGACGGCCTGCCAGCGGCCGCACCACCTCGCGTCCCGCCCGTATCGCGGCCGCACCCAGCTGTCTCATCGTGCCGACGCTATCGTCCGCCCGTACTGCACCGGCACTGCCGAAAGTGGTGGGCCGGCCCACCCTGCCGACCGGAGTGCGCGGCGCGCCGCACCGCGGTTCACAGCAGCGGGCGCAGCGGCACCAGCAGCATTTCGCACAGCTTGGCGACGAGCGGGCGCCCGGACCACTCCTCCAGGGTCAGCAGCCGGGTGTTGGTGGAGTCCTTCGCGAACACACGCTCCAGGTGGGCGGCCATGTCGTCGTCGAAGACCTCCACGTTGATCTCGTAGTTGCCGGTGAGGCTGATTCGGTCGACGTTGGCCGTGCCGATGGTCGACCAGCGGCCGTCGATGGTCGCGGTCTTGGCGTGCACCATGGCGTTCTGGAACAGGCACAGCTTCACGCCGCCGCGCAGCAGCTCGCCGTAGAAGCCGCGGGAGAGCCAGTCGGCGACGACGTGGTTGGAGTGCTCCGGCATCAGGATGCGCACGTCCACACCGCGCTGGGCGGCGCTGATCAGGGCGCGCAGGATCTCCCCGTCGGGGATGAAGTACGCCTGGGTGATGTAGACGTGCGAGCGGGCGCGGTCGATGGCCTCCAGGTACATCCCGCGAATGGGATAGATCAGCTGCTCGGGCACGTTGCGGTAGGCGCGGATGGCCGGCGCCCACTCCGGGGTGCCGGTGTCGGGGATGCGCGGCTGGTCCTCGCCCGCCAGCATGTTCCAGAAGTCGCGGAACGCGTTCTCCAGTTCCCAGGCCGAGGGCCCGGCGACCCGCAGGTGGGTGTCGCGCCACTTGGTGGCGTACTCCGATCCGACGTTGTAGCCCCCGACGAAGGCCACCTCGCCGTCCGCGGTGAGGATCTTGCGGTGGTCGCGGCCGCCCTTGCGCAGGTCCAGCAGCAGCAGGCCGGGCCGCAGCAGCGGGTAGGCCAGCACGTGGATGCCCGGCGGGAAGCGGAAGAAGCTGCTCGGCACCACGAGGTTGGCGAAGGAGTCGTAGACCACGTAGACCTCGACGCCGCGGTCGGCGGCCTCGATCAGCGCGCGTTTGAACCGGCGCCCGGTGGCGTCGTTCTTGATGATGAACGACGCGAACATGATCCGGTGGCGCGCCCCGCGGATGGCCTCCAGCATGTCGCGGTAGAGGTCTTCGCCGTAGGTGTAGGTGGTGAGCTCGTTCGCGCCCACGGGGACCGCCTTGGGCGGGGTGCGGGGGAACCCGGAGCGCAGCGGCCGTACGCGCTTGCGCCACTGGTCGACGCCGATGAGGCCGAGTACCACTGCGAGCTGGGCGGCGAGGAACCCGAGGAGCGCGCGCGTGAGCACGGTGGTCACCGGGATGCTTTTTCTCGGCATCGTGCTGCCTCCCGTCCGGACTCTGCCTGGTCGGCGCCGTCGGCGCGCCCTTCTCGGGAGCACCGGCGACCGCCCCGGGCGGCGGTGTCGAACGACGCATTACCGACTATTAACCGTACCCTGCCACCCGCGACCCGGCCGGTCAGGCGCGGCGCCGCCCGTGCGATCGCGCCGATCCGGCGGTCGTTCGGCGTTGCGCCGTGTCCGGTGCGCGCGGCCGCCGGACCATGGTGGCGGGTGTGCCCGGACGCGGCGCGCCTGCCGGAGCCCGGCCGACGCCGTAGAAGGGAGACGCCGTGCGCGCGGTGCAGTACATCAGGGTCGGAGAGGCCCCACGTGTGGTCGACGTCGAGGTGCCCGAGCCCGGACCCGGCCAGCTGCTGCTGAAGGTCACCGCCGCCGGCGTATGCCACTCCGACCTGGCGGTGATGAGCTGGCCGGCCGATCGGATGCCCTTCGAACTGCCCATGACGCTGGGCCATGAGGGCGCCGGACAGGTGGCGGCAGTGGGCGCCGGTGTCTCTCGGGTGGCGGTCGGCGATTCGGTGCTGGTCTACGGCCCGTGGGGCTGCGGGGTGTGCCGCGTGTGCGCGCAGGGCCGGGAGAACTACTGCCCGCACGCCGAGCAGTTGGGTATCTTCCCGCCCGGTCTGGGCGCCCCCGGCGCGCTGGCCGAGTACGTGCTGATCGACTCCGAGCGGCACGTCGTGCCCATCGGCGACCTCGACCCGGTGCGCACGGTACCGCTGACCGACGCGGGCCTGACTCCCTACCACGCGATCAAGCGGTCGCTGGACCGGCTCACCGCGGGCAGCGTCGCCGTGGTGATCGGGGTCGGCGGACTGGGGCACATCGCCGTGCAGCTGCTGCGCCGGCTCTCCGCGGCCGCGGTGGTGGCCCTGGACGTGCGCTCGGAGAGCCTCGACCTGGCACTGCGCAGCGGGGCGCAGCACGCGCTCTCCAGCGACGAGTGGGCGATCGACGCCGTTCACGAGCTGAGCCGGGGCCAGGGCGCCGCGGCCGTGTTCGACTTCGCCGGCTCCGCGGCGACCACGTCGCTGGCCACGCACATGGTCGGCAGGGACGGCGACCTCACCCTCATCGGGATCGGGAACGGGAGCATCGACGTCGGGTTCGAGTCGGTGCCGTACGGCACCCGGACCGGCACCACCTACTGGGGCACCCGCTCGGAGCTGATCGAACTGGTCGACCTGGCCCGGCAGGGCGCACTGGATGTGCTCGTGGAGCGCTACGACCTGGAAAACGGCCCCGACGTCTACAAGCGGATGGAATCCGGTCTGATCCAGGGGCGTGCCGTGGTGGTGCCGTGAGGCGGCGGAAACCCGCGCGGGGGCTAGGATGCCGAAAAATCCCTTAGGAGCGCATTTGTGGGCACCGCCCCCCGCCAGCCGGCGGCCGATCACGAGAACGCCGAGCAATCCCCCTCCCTCGACACGTCGGTACCGCACTCGGCCCGTGTCTGGAACTACTGGCTGGACGGAAAGGACAACTACGCCGTCGACCGGCGTCGCGCTGGCGCCCGAACGAGGGCACGCTCTACTCCGACCGCGACGTATCCCAGCTGTGCGGCGTTGCACGCAATCCCAGAAGCGGGGCAGTGGAGAACGCGGCGACCATGAGCGCCCCGGCGGTCCGGCGACCGGGCCGCGGGAGTGCGGAGTGGCGAGGCTGCCCGCAGGCTGCATGCGGTCCAGGTCGGCGAGGAAGGCACGGCGGTACCGCCGTGTCTGTCTACGCTGACCGGAACCGGACGTCGGGGCGCGGAATCACTCCTGTCCCGCCGATGCTGTTCCAGGGTGTGAATGCGGGCCGGCGCGGTCAGCCGGTCCGCGGTGACCGCGAAGGAGGGCGCCCATGCCGAGTGACAGCGAAGCGACCGAGCGGAACGCGCACACCAGCGGGATCGAGCGCGCGCTGGTGGTCATGGCCCATCCCGACGACGTCGACTTCGGCTGCGCCGGGACCGTCGCCGCGTGGACCGACGCAGGGGTCGAGGTCACCTACCTCATGGTGACCGACGGCGAAGCGGGCGGCGACGAGCGCACCCTCGACGGCGACGGGATGGCCGAGCTGCGCCGCAGCGAGCAGCGCAAGGCGGCGGCGGCCGTGGGTGTGCACGACGTCCGGTTCCTCGGCTATCCCGACGGCCGGGTGATGCACACGCTGGAACTGCGCCGCGACATCGCCCGCGTCATCCGCCGCGTGCGCCCCCAGCGCGTGGTCGTCCCCAGCCCGGAGCGCGACTGGTCGCACATCGCGCCCAGCCACCCCGACCACCTGGCCACGGGCGAGTCCGGGATCAACGCGGTCTACCCGGACGCCCGCAACCCGCACGCCTACCCCGAACTGCTCACCGAAGAGGGCCTGGAGCCCTGGAAGGTGCCCGAGGTGTGGCTGGTGCACGGCCCTTCCCCCAACCGCTACAGCGACATCACCGACACCTTCGACCGCAAACTGGCGGCGCTGTCCTGCCACGCCAGCCAGATCGAGGACGCTGCAGGGATCGGGGAGATGCTGCGCCCGTGGCTGGCCGAGAACGCGGCCGCGGGAGGGCTGGCCGAGGGCCGTCTGGCCGAGGCGTTCCAACACGTCGACACCCGTTAGCGAACACGCCGATCTCGCGATATGCGTTGGGGTAGCAGGAGGCGCGGGGACGGACGTCCCCGGCCAACCGACCACTCCAGGAGGACCGACGTGGCACAGCCGCCATCTCCGTACGAATTCCTGCCCGCCGTTCCGTCGTTCAGCGTGCTCAGCGACGACGTCGCCGACGCGCGGACCCTGCCCGACGCCCAGGTCAGCGGCATCATGGGCGCGGGCGGCGAGGACGTCTCGCCGCACTTGTCCTGGAGCGGCTTCCCCGAGGGCACCCGCAGCTTCGCCGTCACCTGCTTCGACCCCGATGCGCCCACGGCCAGCGGCTTCTGGCACTGGGCGGTGTGCGACATCCCCGCCTCGGTGACCGAACTGCCCACCGGAGCCGGCGACGAGAACGGCTCGGGCCTGCCCGCGGGGGCACTGACACTGCGCAACGACGCCGGTGCCCGCCGCTACATCGGCGCGGCGCCGCCCGGAGGGCACGGCCCGCACCGGTACATGTTCGCGGTGCACGCCGTGGACGTGGAATCCCTGGGTATCGACGAGACGGGCACACCGGCCTTCCTCGGGTTCAACCTGTTCTTCCACGCCATCGGGCGCGCCATCGTTACCCCGGTCTACGAGGTGTAGCCGCCGCGCAGCGCACCGTGCGGGGGCCTCCCAACCCGGGGAGCCCCCGCGCGTCGATTCGGCGGCGTTCACCTCTCTCACACATGTGCCGTGCGAAGATCGGGTCTTTCAACACATACAGGGGTGTATAGCGACATGGGTTCTGGCTCTTCGGACATCGACGTCGTCGTCTTCGACTTCGGGGACGTCATCTCGCGTACGCCGCCGCCCGAGGACCAAAAGGCGATGCAGGAGGTCGCCGGCGTTGCGCCCGAGGACCTGTGGGCGGCCTACTGGAGCGAGCGACGCGCCTACGACCGCGGCATCGAGGCGGTCGAGTTCTGGAGGCGCGTCGCCCGCCGCGTCGGCGCCGAGTGGAGCTCCGCCACGGTGCACGAGCTCTGGGCGCTCGACGTCGGCTCGTGGATCCACGTCCGCGAGGATTCCGCGCACCTCCTCGACCGGCTCAGCGGGGACGGTGTGCGCCTGGCGCTGCTGTCCAACGCGCCGCGGGACATCGCGGGCGCGCTACGCCACTCGCCGGTGATGCGGCCGTTCGAGGCGCTGTTCTTCAGCGCGGAGCTGGGACGCTGCAAGCCCGAGCCCGAGATCTACGAGCACGTGCTAAGCGAACTCGGTACCGCGGCGGAGCGCACCGCGTTCGTCGACGACCGCGAGGAGAACGTGCTCGCCGCGCAGCGGTTCGGCATCGCCGCCCACCGCTACGCGGACCACGCCGGACTGGAGTCGTTCCTGGACGACCACGGGCTGCTCGGCGCCCGCGAGCGCGCCTGAACCGCGGCAGGGCCGACGCCCTACGCCGCAGACCCCCGTTCGGTTGACGTGGGAACCGGAACCGGCCACCAGCGGGTTGAGGCCGCCGCGCCGGTCTAGGCTCGATGGATCGCCCGGCCCGGGGGCGCGCCGCCTCGCCGGGGCCGCGGCGCAGCGATGCCGCAGCGCGCCTCGGGCCCCGAGCCGACTCGCGCCATCAGCCCGACCGCAACGGAAAGGTCCACCGGTGTCCGCTGCAGCTGACTCCACTCAGCCCACCGTCGTCGTCACCACCGCAGGCGCTCCCCAGACTCCCGAAATCGTCCAGCATCTCCAGCGGCAGGGCTACCGCGTCGTGGCCACCGACATCGACCCCACCGCCCCCGGCCTGTACCTCGCAGACCGCTGCTACCTCGTCCCGCCCGGGAACAGCGAATCCTACCTGCCGGAGATCCGCGGCATCTGCCTCAAGGAGCGGGCCGACGCGCTGGTGCCGCTCGTCGACGAGGAACTGGCTGCCGTCTCCCGGCTCGCCGACGACGGCATCGCCGTGCTGCTGCCGCGCCCCGGGTTCGTGGCCGTGTGCCTGGACAAGTACACCTTGATGCGCCGGCTCGCCGACGCGGGCGTGCCCGTCCCCCGCACCGGGCTCGCTGCGGAATGGACGAACGCGCACGAGGTGCCGCTGCGGGTGGCCCCGGCCGCCTCGGGTGCAGGCGTGCTCACCGACAACACCCCCGAGCCGCGCGGCATCGCGCGTGCCGCCTACGAACGCTTCGGCTGCCGCGGCTACCTGGAGTCGGGCAGCATCGCGCTGAAGCTGTGCCGCATCGCCGACGGCGGCGCGCACCTGTTCGTCAAGGACGTCCGGGTGCGCGACTGGGACGTCGCGGCGCCGGCGCTGGTGCTGGAGGAGTCCGGGGGCGCGCTGGCGCGCCTGGACGGCACACCGTTCGCCTACACCGGTTCCTTCGAGCACACCGGCGTGATAGGCGCGGCCGCGGCGGGCGTCTGCGCCGCCGTGGCCGCGTGGCGCCGCGCGGACAGCGGGGCGCCGCAGGCGGGAGACCGCGAGGGCGGACCGATCGAGCGGACTGCGACCTAAGGCGTATGCGCGCGGCCTGGAAACCGGCCGAAAGAGGGATCCCGGGCCGCGCCCGCTGCGTCTAAGCTTGAAACGGACAGCATGAAGGGGGCGTGCCGGTTGACTGCCGATCTCACTCCGCACGACGAACTCCGCGCCTCGGACGCCGACCGCGACGCCGTCGCGCGCCGACTCTCGACGGCTCTCTCCGAGGGCAGGCTGGACCTGGCGGAGTACCAGAACCGCCTCGACTCCGCGATGGGCGCGGTCACCGTGGGCGACCTCGCGCCGCTGACCGACGACCTCCCCGACCCCGCCGGCCGGCCGCGCGCGAACGGTCCCGTCGACCTCGCCCAGACGGGCAAGGAGAACGCCCGCCGAGCCGCCCGGCGCCGACCCGCCGAGCAGTGGCGCACCTGGTCGGGCGCCGCGGCCGTGATGACCACCATATGGCTGTTCTCCAGCGTCGCCTCCGGCGAACTCCTGTACTTCTGGCCGCTGCTGCCGCTGGGCATCTGGGCCGTGGTGCTGATTTCGTCGGGTGGCCGCTGCCGCGGCTAGCTCGTCGGCGATTCCGCGGCCCGCCGCTGACCTGCCGCTTTCCTCCAGCCCTGCTCCGGCCGCTTTTCTCCTGCGCGTGCGCGGCGTATCGTGAAAGTCCCATCATCGTGCGGCAGGGGGTGGGCGTTGGACGACGAACGCGTCCCGGAAGGCCGGATGCGTGCCTCGGATTCCGACCGGGATGCCTGCGCCGAACGCCTCGCCACCGCGCTCTCGGAAGGCCGCCTCGATCTCGCCGAGTACGAACGCCGTTTGGACGAGGCGATGAGCGCTGTGGTCATGGGCGACCTGCGGGGACTCACCGCGGATCTTCCCGAGCCTCCTGTTCCGGCCGTGCCCGACGACGCGGAGCCCGCGACCGTCGGTGCCAATCGCTCCACCCTGGTGTCTCCGTGGAAAGACTGGGTAGACGAGTGGCGATGGTGGCTTGGCGGCGCGGTCATCATGACCGGCATATGGGGCGTCACCAGCATCATGGGCGGCAACCTGGTGCCGTACTGGCCGCTGGTGCCGCTGGGGATCTGGGCAGCGATCCTCGTCGCCGCCGCCATCTGGCCCGACGAAGGTTCCGGGTCCCGCAGATGAGCGTCCCCGCTCCGGGTGGAGGGATCGACGACCATGGACGAACACCAGTTGCCCCCGGAACGGATGCGGGCGGCCGACTCCGACCGCGACGCCTGCGCCGAGCGCTTGGCCGCCGCCCTGCGCGACGGACGGCTGGACCTCGACGAGTACCAGGAGCGGCTCAGCACGGCGATACAGGCGAAGACCATGGGCGAATTGTGGCCGCTCACCCGTGACCTCCCCGAACCCCCGGCGGTCCCCGAGACCGCCGAGCCCGCCGACCGCCGCGGGCAGGCCCGCGCCGAGTGGCGAGAGCGGCTGGAGCCCTGGCGGGGCCTGGCCGCCATCTCGGTGATACTCGTCGGGATCTGGGGCGTGACCAGCATCATCCACGCCGAGCCGCTGCTGTTCTGGCCGATGATCCCGATCGGGTTCATGTTCCTGTTCACTCTCGCCGGCGCGATCGCCGGATCTCCGAGCGACCGCCACCGGGACGGGCCCTGAGTCGAGCGGCAGCGGCGGTGCTCCGGACCGCAGTCGCCGTCGTCCCGCCGGTGACCGTGCTGTCTCCGGCGGGTACGGCGGAAGGTCCGGGCGCGGTCAGCCGGCTGCGTGCAGCCAGCGCACCGGGGCGCCGTCGCCGGCGTAGCGGAAGGGTTCGAGCTCCTCGTCCCAGACCCGCCCGGTGAGCCGGTCGAGCTCGGCCGCGAGGTCGGTCTCCTCCTGGGCCGCCGTGCGCTCCATGGCGTTGCGCAGCCGGGCCTCGGAGACCATCACCTCGCCTGCGGCGCTGGTGACGGCGGTGAAGATACCCAGGCTGGGCGTGTAGCTGTACCGCACGCCGTCGCAGCCGGGAGTAGCCTCCTCGGTGACCTCGTAGCGCAGCTTCTGCCAACCGTTGAGTGCCGATGCGATGGCACCCGAGGTGCCGGGGGCACCCTGCCAGTTCAGCTCGGCGCGATGAGCACCGGGAGCCGCCGGCTGGGCGCTCCAATCGAGTTTCACAGGCACGCCAACCACACCCGCGACCGCCCACTCGACGTGTGGGCACAGCGCCGCAGGCGCGGAGTGGACGTACAAGACGCCACGTGCGGACACCGAACCTCCTGATACGAACGAGTGCGCTTCCCCGACGCCCTCGTACCCGCAGAGGAGCTGTCCGTTCTGGATTTTCCCGGCACCATTGTGCCCCATAGGCACCATCGGCACCAGGTCCGCCACGACCGGATCCGGTGTTTCCCCACATCCCATTCGGCCAGCGGCTACTGTTGCCGTGCGCGCGAGGCGGGAGCTGAGAGTCTACTGGGGGTGCGGGTGGCGGACCAGCCCTATGGGGAGGTCTCGACGGGCGAGCTGGTGAAGCGCGCTCTCGGCGACGACGGCGCGGCATGGGAGGCGTTGATCGATCGGTTCGCCGTGCGGGTCCACGCAGTCGTACGCAGCCACGGCCTTTCGCCGCACGACGCACAGGACGCCGAGCAGACCGTGTGGTCCAATCTGGCCGAGCACCTCTCCCGCATCCGTACCCCGGAGAGCGTCGGCCCCTGGCTCGCGACCACTACCCAGCGAGAGTGCGGCAAACTCCGCCGCCTGGCCCGGCGCGCTCCGCCCACCGATCCCGAGCGGCTCGACGCCGCCGACCACCGCAGCCCGGAGGCGATCGCGATGGCGGCCGAGCGCGACCGCCTGGTGCGCCGCGCAATCGCATCCCTGCGCGAGCCCGACCGGACGGTGGCCGTACTGGAGTTGGAGGCGCCGCGCTCGCCGGCGGCCGACATCGCCGAGTTCGCGGGCGTGGAGCCCAGTGCGGTCCCGGCCGTGCGCCGCCGCGTCCGCCGCAGGCTGCAGCGGCTGCTGGTCGAGCAGGGGTACGGCAGGGGCGGTGGCTAGGCGCGCCCCGGAAGAGCTGCGGAGGCGGGGCGCGGCGCCCGGTCGCCCGGCGCGGCTGCGGCGCGGGCGGTGCGGTGCCCGGGCCGTCCACGGCCGACGCCGGCGAGTGGGGCCCCGGCCCGGTCGCCGCCGAGGGGGCGGGCCGGCGCGGCAAGGAACGGCACATCGGCAGGAAGGCACCCGGCATGAGCCACGGCGACGACGCACCCGGCACGGGATCCGCGCCGTACGGGGCGGAGCGCGGCCCCGGCGAACCCGACCTCGACCGCCTCATCGCGGACCTGCAGGCCGACCGCGGTCCCTGCTCGGGCACCGTCAGCGATGAGGTTCGTGCGGCGGCCAGGGCCGCCTATGCGATGCGCCGCGACGACGCGGTCATGAGCGAGGTCGGCACCGACTCGGCGGAGTCGCCGCCCGCCGGCGTCCGCGATTCCGCCCTCCTGGCCGAGGCGCCCCGCTACCTGCGCTTCGACACTCCGGGCGCCACGCTCGATCTGGAGATCACCGCGGTCGGCGACCGGCGCACCCTCGTCGGCCGCGTCGACCCGCCGGGGCCGACCTCGGCGGATATCCGCACCCCGCACGGGTCGGCTCGGGCCCCCGTCGACGCCGACGGCGCCTTCGTCGCCCCCGATGTCCCGACCGGACCGGTCAGCGTCCTCCTGCACCACCCCGCCGCCCCACCCGTGGCGACCCCCTGGGTCACCGCCTGATCCCCGACGCGTTGGCGCGCTCCCCCGCTGCAGCCGGGGGATTCCGGCCCGTACCGCATCGGCACGACCACGGCTTCCCGGGCTTCCTGGACTTCCTGCTTCATCGACCTGTGCCGACCGTGAGGCCGCCCTTGCCCGGTCTCCACGGGCTTTCGAGCCTGACGGCTCCGTTCCCGACTTGTCCGGCGGTACCCGACGGGGATAAGACACCAGATGCTGTTCCGCCGGGCGGGCGAAACAGGGTGCCGTGCCCCGCTACCCGGGAAGGTCGGCCAAGCCGTGCCGGTCAACGACACGGGCCGACAAGGCCGCCCAGCGGACCCGAGCTGCACGGCCGGGCCGCCCATGGGTGCCCGACCGATCCAGCACTTCCTAGGACAGGGCTGAGACCTCCGCTCCGAACGGCGGAGCACCGCCGAAGCAACGGCAGCCGCCCCGCTCCCGGGAACAACCGACCGCTGCGGCGCGATGCCGACGGCGGCGATTCGGTCGGGCGATTGCGGCGGTGCGATTGCCGCGGTTCCGGGCCGGGCGCACGGGCGACGGAATGTCGGTTTGGTCGCGACCCGGTGGGCCCCGTAAGGGGATGAATCCGACAGGTCACTCCGCGACTCTCCACATGCGGGTAACCGCGTTAGTACTGTCAGTGGCGCTGCGCACCGAAAACGGCGAGCGGTGCCCGTATATCCCTTCCCGCACGCCTTGCGCACTCCCTGCATCGACGGCGAAAGGCACCCCTCCATGACCCCTGGGCGGCTCGACGGCGTTTCCCACCCGGTCACTCTGGTCGCTCGGGACCCCGACCTGGCTCGGCAGTGCGCCGAGCAGGTGCTGTCCGGCGACTGCGACGCGGCTACCCGCTCCGCCGCCCTGCGCATGCTGGCCGCCGCCAGCCGCGAGTCCGGGCAGGACGCCGCCGCCGAACGGCTGCTGCGCCAGTCGGCCGCCGTCGCCGCGCGTGTCGGCGACGGCGAACGCGCCGCGCACGCGCGCGCATCCCGGCTGGGCCTGCTCGCGTTGCGCGGCAGCGGCGGGATGGCGGCCGAGTCGCTCGCCCGGCTGAGCGCGGCGGCCGCATCGGCGCGCGCCGTGCTGCTGACCCACCAAGGCGTGGCCGCGGCCCAGCGCGGCCGCTTCGGCGCGGCCGTGGCCGGATTCGACTCCGCCCTGGCCGCCCTCGACCGCGAGACCGACCGCCATCTGCTGCCGGGGGTGCTGAGCAACCGCGGTCTCGCCCTGATGTACGAGGGCCGATCGGAGGAGTCCGCCGCGGACCTGGCCGACGCCCTGCGCCACGCCGACGAGCACGGCCAGTCGTGCCTGCGCGGCGTCACGCTGCAGAACCTCGGATGCCTGGCCGTGCGCCGCGGCGACATCGCCCATGCGGTCTCCTGCTTCGCCGCCGCCGAGCACCTCGTGCCGCCGCAGCGCCGTCCCGGCGTGCGCCTGGACCACGCCGACGCGCTGCTCGCCGCCGGCATGCACCGCGAGGCCGAGCGCCTGCTCGGCGGGCTCGCTGTGCACGCCGGCAGCGGTCGCGATTCCGCGGAGGCCGCTACCGCCGGTCTTCTCCACGCGAAGATGCGCCTTGCTCGCGGAGATGCCCAAGGGGCCCGGGATCTGGCCCGCCGGCTGCGGCGCGCGTTCGCGGCCGACTCGCTCTGGACGGAGCTGGCGCGCCTGGTCGAGTGGTCCGCCCGCCACAGCGCGTTCCCGCCGCCGCGCTCCACCGGATCCCGATCCGCACGATCCGGCTCGGTCGCGGGTGCCGGCCGCCGGGCGGCCGAATGCGCCGCAATCGCCGCGCCGATCGGCGCCGACGCGGCGGCTGCGGGGGCGCGGGCCCGGCCGGCGGTCAGTGCCTCCGAGGTCCCCCGTCCGCGGCAGGGCGGGGAACACGTGGGCGAGCCGACACCGCCCGCTCCGGCCGCCCCGGTCGACGCCGACTGGTCGGCCACGCCCGAGACGACCACCGCCCTCGCCCACTGCGTCCACGCCGCGCCGCTGGGCCCGCTCTCCGCCGTCTTGCCCTCCGCCCACGAGGCGGCCGCCCTGCGCGCGCTCGCCGCGGGCGACCACGGCAGCGCCCGCGACCGGCTGCTCAGCCGACCGGAACACACCACCCCCGCCCGGCATCTGGAACTGATGGCCCACGCACGTGCCCGACGGCGCGAGATGGCGGCCGCCGGCGCGCGGCTCGCGCTGCGTGCGGGCGACGCGGCCGCGGCCCTGGAATGGGCGGAGTTCGCATCCCTTTCGACCGTGCCCTCGGGCCCCTGCCACGACCGGGAGTGGTCGGCGCTGCTGGACCGGTGCCGAAGGGCGCACGTCCGCGCACACGGCGGCGATCCCGCGGCCCGGCAGGAACTGTCGGCCATCGCAGATCGGCTGAGTGCCGCCCAGTGGCACCCGGAATGCATGGCCGCCGAAGACGTCGGCGGCCCGGAACACCCCGTGGCGGCCACGCTCGCCGAGCGCCTGGGCGAGCGGGCGCTGGTCCGGTACCTGCGCGTCCACGGCAGGGACGCCGCGATCACCCTCGCCGGCGGCCGGATGCGCGTCCACCCGCTGCCGCCGCCGGGCGACACCGAGGACGCCGTCGCGAAGCTGGCCTATGCCGCCCGCGCGCGGGTGTTCGCCGAAGAGGGCGGCCGGTTCCGCCGGGACGGCGTCGCCGCGGCGGCCGCCGCGGTCGAACGGCTGCTCGTCGGCCCCGTACGGGAAGCGGTCGGGGACCGCTCGTTGGTGGTGGTTCCGCCCCCGTCGGCGCAGGCGCTGCCCTGGGGGCTGCTGCCGAGCATGCGGGGCCGTGAGATCAGTGTCGTCCCGTCGGGGCGTTCCTGGTTGGCGTGCCGCGAGCGAGGAGAGGGTCGCGCCGAGCGCGGTGCCGGTGCGCGGGTCCTGCTGGCCGCGGGGGCGGCACCCGCCGGAGCCGCGGCCGAGGTGGACGCGCTGCGGGCCGCGCTCCCGCGGGCACGGGTGCTGTGCGGGCCGAGGGTGTGCGTGGATGATGTCCTGGGCGGCCTGGAGGAGGCCGACATCGCCCACCTGGCCGCCCACGGCTCGGCGTCCTGGCAGGCGCCGATGCTGGCGGGTGTACTGCTGGAGGACGGACCGCTGTTCGCCTACGACGTCGAGCGGCTCGCCCGCGCGCCGCGGGTGACGGTGCTCTCGTCGTGCTGGGTCGGAGGTTCGGTTCCCGCGGCTTCGGGTGCCCCGCTGGGAATGGCGGCCTCGCTCCTCGCCGTGGGCGGCGGGGCGGTGGTGGCCGGGGTGCTGCCGGTAAGCGACCGCGGTATCACGCCCGCCATGCTCGCCTTCCACACGGCGCTGCACGCGGGCGCGACGCCCGCCGGCGCCGTTGCCGAGCACCTCGCCGACGCCGGTTTCATTTGCTACGGCGCCGGATGAGCCGATTCCGGGCGACGGGACCCGTACCGCCCGGTCCCGCCCGTCCCACTGCGGATCGGGAGGCGCAATGGTCTAGCGTGCGGGTATGGACGACGCCGCACATCCCCCCGCCGACCCGTTCACCGAAGGCTGGAGCGAGCCGCGCCTTTTCACGCTCGCCGAGGCGCGCTCGCTCATGCCGGAGGTCCACCGCCACGCCGACGAACTGGTGAACCTGCGCGCCGATCTCGCCGAGCTGGCCGCCGACCTGCGCGGCGGCGATTCCGCCCTGGGCGGCCGCGCCGAACTGAAGGCGGCCGAAGCGCGCTTGACCGAGCTGCAGACGTGGTTCGCCGACAACGGCATCGAGGTCAAGGGCGTGGCACCGCTGCTGATCGATTTCCCCGCCCTGCTCGACGGCGTGTCGGTGCGGCTGTGCTGGCTGGAGGGAGAGACCGAACTCGCCTGGTACCACCGCACCGATCTCGGATTCGTCGCCCGGCGGCCGCTGCCGGAGCACACCTCTCCCTTCTGAGGCCGCCACTGCGGCTCCGCCCCTGCTCACGCCGCGATTAGACGGCCGGATGCGGGGTTAGTGGAGCGCATATGAGCGAGAACCACCCGGAGGAGAACGAGTTCCCGGACGACCCGGTCAACGAGACCGCCGCCGATTGGGAGGAAGCCGGGCTGCCTGCGCAGGAGGACACCACCGAGGACCAGCCGCTGCCGGGCCGGGTTCCCACCGCCATCGACGAATCCGGCTCGACCGGCACGGAGAAGGAGTCGGGCGAACCGCTGGAGGAGTCCGGCGAACCGCTCGACGACGCGCTCGCGCGCGAGCAGCCGGACGTCCCCGGCGCCCTCGGCAGCACAGCCCGCACGGCCGACGAGTTTCCCCCGCCGGGGCCGGAGCAGGAGACCGGCGGAGTGCGCGTGGTCGAGTCCGACGAAGGCGTCCGCGAGGACGCCGAGGACACCATGATCGCCCGCGACGCCGGTGTCGACCGTCAGGCCTTCAGCGCCGAAGAGAGCGCAGTCCACGAGGAGGACGAGTCCGAGCTGTCCTAGGTCGTTCCTGAACCGGTGCTGTGGGGCCGTCGCCACGGCCGGGGCGCGAGCGGCGAAGGTCCGCTGTGCGGCCTGGTCGGCCTGTCGGGCGACGAGTGGCTTCGAAATAGCAGCGACAACGGTCGCGGATTGGCCGAGCCCGTGCGCACCGGACCGGGTGCCCGCCGCCGACCCACCCGACGAAAGCGACGACGCCGGCGCGGGGTGGCGCCCGCGCCCAACGGGCCGGCCGCGCCGTCCCGCCCCCGGCCCGCCAGGCGGCCGGAGCCGGAGGTGGGACGGCGCGTCAGGTGGGTGTCACCAGCCGCGGGCGTGCCACTCGGGGAGGCTGGGGCGCTCGGCACCCAGGGTGGTGTCCTTGCCGTGGCCGGGGTAGATCCAGGTGTCGTCGCCGAGGACCCCGAAGACGCGCTGCTCGACGTCGCCGATCAGCGACTGGAAGTCCCCTGCGCTGGTGGTCTTGCCGACACCGCCGGGGAACAGGCTGTCGCCGGTGAACAGGTGCGTGGTGCCTTGCGGGTCGTCGTAGCGCAGGGCGATCGAACCGGGGGTGTGCCCGCGCAGGTGGACGACCTGGAGTTCGGACTCGCCCACAGGGACGCGCGATCCGTGCTCTACCGGCTCGTCGATCGAGACCGGCAGGTCGTCGGCGTCGTCGGGGTGGGCGACGGTACGCGCACCGGTGGTTCCCACGACCTCCGCCAAGGCACCCCAGTGGTCGGGGTGGCGGTGGGTGGTGATGGCGCGGGCCAAGCCGTCGGAGCCGATGAGTTCCAGGATGCGGTCGGCCTCGGCGGCGGCGTCGATCAGCACCGCATCGCCGGAGCGGCGGCACCGCAGCAGGTAGGCGTTGTTGTCCATCGGCCCGACCGCCAGCTTGCTGATGGTCAGCTCGGGCAGTTCGCGTACGTCGGCGGGTCCCCCGACCCGCGTATCTCCGGAGTAAGTCACGTCGTCCATTACAACACCCACTTCGGTGATCGCTTCTCCAGGAAGGCGGCGCGGCCCTCGGCGGCGTCCTCCCCGGCGAAGTACTCCGCGGAGAGCTCGGCCATGTGCGCAAGCTCGACCGCGCGCTCCCCCGGCGCCACCGCTCCCGCGCGCGACAGCAGGTCCTTGGTCCCACTCAGCGCGCGCGGCGCCGCGCCGCGCATGCCCTCCAGGACCGCCTCGGTCGCCGAGTCGAGTTCGGTGCGCGGCACCGCTGTCGTCACCAGGCCCGCCGCGGCGGCGGCCGCGGCGCCGAAGGACTCGCCCGTCAGGAAGTAACGGGTGAGCTGGCGGTCGTGCATGCGGGCCGCAACAGGCACCGAGATGATCGCCGGGATGACGCCGATGCGGACCTCGGTGAACGCGAAAGTGGCGTCCTCGGGTGCGATCGCGATGTCGGCCGCCGCCACCAGGCCGATCCCCCCGGCACGCGCCGGGCCGTTGAGCTTCACGACGACCGGCTTGGGCGCCTCCATGATCGCGGAGAACAACTCGGCCATGCCCGGCGCGGCGACCGGAGGCGGGGTGCCGGCGCGTTCGGCGGCGATCTCCTTGAGGTCGGCCCCCGCGCAGAAAGCCGGTCCCGTGCCCGTGAGAAGGACCGCCCGAACGGCGTCGTCCGCCATGGCCGCGGCCAAGGCACCGGAGAGGTCGGCGCGCAGCCGCGCGGAGAGGGCGTTGCGGTTCGCCGGGGAGTCGAGCGTGAGCACCGCCACGCCCCTTGCGGTCTCCCGCCTCACCAGCGGGTCGGCGGCCTCCCCTGCGCCCGCTGCGCTTCCGGCGGCACCGCCGGACTCCTCCGACGCCGCCGCGTCGGCCTCGCCTGCTCCTTGCGCGCCGGTGCGACCCGCCGGGCCTGCGCCCGCGAAGCCGCCGTCGTGCTCCGCTCGATCTGACATGTCCGCGACGGTCCCTTTCTGCTGCTGTTTCCCGGACCAGAACCCGCGATCGGACGAGGTGCGGCGGTCGTGCAGCTGTCGGCACGACACGCCGTGGCCCTTCACGACAGCCGCTTCGCCGCGCTTCCGGCCGTTCAGCCGCCGCGGCCGCTCTGCTTCCGCCCCTCGCGCAGGACCCGCAGGGCGCCGTCGGCGTGGGCCTGCATGCGCAGTTCGCTCTTGATGACGTGCCGGATCCGCTGGTCGGAACCGATCACGAAGGTGGTGCGGCGGGTCGGCGACAGAGCCGCCAGCGGACCGCTGCGCCGCACGCCGTAGCGAACGGCGACGGTCCCGTCGGGGTCGGACAGCAGCGGATAGTCGAACCCGTTCTTGTCGGCGAAGGCGCGCTGGGTGTCGACGTTGTCGGCGCTGATACCCACGCGGCGGGCGCCCGCCTCGGCGAACTCGGCTGCGAGATCGCGGAAGTGGCAGCTCTCGGCCGTGCACCCCGGTGTCATGGCCGCCGGGTAGAAGAAGAGGACCACGGACTCGCCCGCGGACAGCATGCCGCCGAGAGTGCGGGCGGCGCCGTCCTGGTCGTGCAGCTCGAAGTCGGGAGCGGGGTCTCCGATGTTCACGAGGGCCACCCTAGGCCACGGTGGCGACCTGCAACAGGGGCACCCGCAGCTCGGCGGACGTCAGCGAACCGTGGTGGCCGATCAGCCTGCTCACGGTGCGTTCGGACGCCGGTGCCACTAGGGCGGTGGCGCCCCGGGCGAAGGCGACGACGTCGCCGATGCGCGGCCGCACGGCGTCCTCGACGTCGCCGAAGAGGCCGTCGGCCACGGCCTCCTCGCGGGTGAGGACCAGGGCCCGCTCACCGAGGAGGTCGCGCCAGGTGGCGGCGACGTCCGCGGCGGCCCCCTCGCGTGTGTAGAGGTGGCGTGCGCGCGGCTCGCCGGCGCGCAGCCGCACACCGGCGGCGAACGCGGGTTCGGACTCGACGTCGACGCGGGTGTCCGGTGCGGTGTCGACCATGCCGTGGTCGGCGGTGATGTAGAGCGCGGAATCGGGCGGCAGGGAGTCGGCGATCTGCTCGGCGAGCCGGTCGACGTGGCCCAGATGCAGCCGCCAGTAGGGGGAGTCGACGCCGTAGACGTGGCCGAAGGAGTCCAGGTCGGAGTGGTAGACGAACGCGAGGACCCGGTCGTCGCCGCCGAGTGCCTCGCCGGCGCGCACGGCGAGTTCGGTGGCGCTGTCGGCGCCGACGTAGCGGGCACCGCGCGCCGAGGCCCGGCTCAGCCCGCTGCCGCGGTAGGCGCCGTCGGCGATGTAGGCGGTGCGTACGCCGGCGCGTTCGGCGCGCTCGTAAGCGGTGGCGTGCGGCTGCCAGTCCTCGGGGACGATGTCGGGGTCGCCCCACCGCAGCTGGTTGAGGACCCGTTCGGTGCCGGGAACAGCGACCTGGTATCCCACGACGCCGTGGTGGCCGGGCACCCGCCCGGTGCCCATCGTGGCCAGGCTGGTGGCGGTGGTGGTGGGGCATCCGGCGGCGATGTGGGTGCCGGTCTCCAGCAGCTCGGCCAGGAAGGGAGCGTGGACGCGGTACTCGCCCAGCGCCTGCCAGCCCATCCCGTCGACGAGCAGCACGCAGGCCCTGCGGACCGGCGGCAGCCGCAGCGGGTCGGGCTCGCCGGCGACCCCCAGTGAGGCCAGCACCGATGTGCTCAGCGCGGCCAGGGACTCCTCGTAGCTCGGCACTTTCAGGTCGTCGGGGTAGGTGGGCACGGGCACGCCCCATTTCTGGCTATTCGGACCCGGGTGCGGTGTCGGCTGCCGGGTTGCCTGCTGTCGTCGCGCGGGGGCGCCGCCCGCAGGGCGGTCGGCCCGCCGGCGGCGGCCGCCCGCGGGCCCGTCCCCACCGTCTGCCTACCCGGCTTCCGCGGCGCGCACCGCCCTTCGCCGCACCGCGGTGGATGCGGTACGGCGCGCCTCGTCTCGGCCTCAGCCGCCGGTGGCCTCCGACAGCACGTCGGTGAAGTGGATCAGGTTCTCCACGGATTCGGTGCCGTCGGCGGTCTGACTGACCCGTACGGTGAGGGGCTCGGCGGTGATGGCGCCGGTGTAGCCGTGGTCGGCGTCGCAGGACTCGTCGGTGCACGACGCGGGTTCGAGGTCGATGTTGGCGATGGCGCCGGGACTGACGCTCAGTCCGATGCTGAGCACGGCTTCGCTGGGCATGGTGCCGGGCACGTAGTTGGCGGGGTCGGAGACGACCCGCGTAAGTGCGACCGACTGGATGTTGCCCAACCGGATGGCGTCGGTGGTGGTCGATGCGTGCGGGCGGCCTCCGGCCTCGGCGGGCGGATGCTCGTCGGTGTGGCAGACCAGCAGCCGGGTGGGCGTCAGGAGCATGACGGTGATGTGCCGCCGCATCTCCAGGCCTGGGTCGAAGGTGGCCTCGTGGTGGACGACGAAAGCCTCGGCGGCCTCGTCGCCGAGCGCCAATGCCACGGCGTCGATCACCAGGGCCGGGTAGTAGCCGCTGCGCTCGATCTCCGAGCGCCAGTCGGTGGACACGGCACGCGTTTTCCTCATGGTTCCATCCTGCCTTCTCCCCATGACACATCGCACCCGCAGGGCGCGGAGGATCGCGGCGCGCCGACTCCGGGAGGACGGCGAAGGCGGCGGCCGTCGTCCGACGCCCGGTCACTCTCCGGCGGAAGTGGAAAGCCGGGGGTTAGCGGGTAGTCCCCGTGGCATGTACGCAACCGTGCCTCCAGTACCGGGACCGCCGGAACCAGGTGGCCCTCCGATGCCCGACGAACCGGGGCGGCCGTCGCCCGAACCGGTGCCCGACCCGCCCGCACCGCCCGATCCCGAACCGGGTCCGGGACCGGGTCCCGGACCCCTGCCGCCCGACCCGGAGCCCCAGCCCGAGCCGGCCTGATCGCGGCCTGCCGTCCGTGCGTCTCCGCACGCGCGGGGGAGCACACACGCACACAGACACAGAGATAGGCACAGACACAGATACAGCCGCAGCCGGACGGCTCGGGCAACCGCCGCGAACCGCCCGCACGCCGCCGCTCCGGGGCGCGGCGACAGGGCCGTGCGCGGGGACGCTCCCCCTTCGGCGGACGGGACCCGGTCACGGCCCGCCCCGCCCGGTGCCGCAGGCGCCTACGCTCCCGGGCCGTAGCGGATCAGCGCCGGCGATCAGAACGTCACACCGCGCAGGCGCCGCGGCCCGGAGTCCATCCGCCGGTCGGGCGGCTCCCGCAGCCACGCGCGAGCACCCAGCACGTGCGCGCCCTCTGAGTTGACGATCACCGGGTCCAGTTCGATGTGGGCGACCTCGGGGAACGCGTCGACCAGGCGGGAGACCCGTAGCAGCGTCTCCTCCAGCGCCTCGACGTTGGGCTGCTCGGCCAGGCTGGTCGCGCCGGCGGGCAGACCGAACAGCAGCGGCGCGGCCCGCACCGCGTGCACCAGGTCGGAGGCGTCGGTGTCGGTGAGCGGGGCGAGCCGGAAAGCGCGGTCGTCGAGCAGCTCCGCCGTCACGTCGGCGAGTCCGAAACCCACCACCGAACCGAACGAGGGGTTCTCCCCCGCCCGGATGACGGTGGGCACCCCCGGAACGACCATGGGCTGCACCACCAACTCGGCCTCGGTGCCGAGCCGGTCGTACAGCGCGTCGAAGGCGCCGCGCACGTCGGTGGGCGAGTGCAGGTCGGCGCGGATCCCGCTGCCGCCCGCCCGCAGCCGCAGGTCGGGGGCGTTGGCCTTGACCACCACCGGGTAACCGAGCGCCTCGGCCGCCTCGACCGCCTCCTCGGGGGTGGACACCGGTGTGTAGGGCACCGCGTCGACGCCGTAGCAGGACAGCAGCGCGTAGGCGGTGTCGCGGTCGGCGGCCGCTTCCTCCTGCTGCACGGGTTCGCTGGTGAACCAGACGCTCTGGCTGGATGCCGGGCCGTCGTCCTTGCCGATCGCCTGGTCGACGATCTCGCGCGCCCGGGCGCCGTCGATGTCGGCCAGCTCGGGGTGGCGGCCGCTCTGGCGGTCGCGCCAGAGCGCGTAGCGGGTGGCGTGGGCCAGCGCCCGAACCGCGTCCTCGGGAGCGGGGTAGGAGGGGATGGAGCCGCTCGCCGTCTCACCGTTGTCGCCGATCCGGCGCAGCTCGGCGGGCAGCCCCTGATAGCCCAGGTAGGTGGTGACGATGGGCTTCTCCGCGGACGCGGCCTTGGCCCGCATCACCTCGGCGACGTCGTCGGAGATCGGCGTCAGCGCCGGGATGAACACGACCACCACCGCGTCGACGGAGTCGTCGGCGAGCACGGTCGTCAGCGCCTCGTCGAAGTCCTCCGCCGTGGCGGTGGGTCCCAGCGCCACCGGGTCGCGGGGTTTGAGGCCCTGACGTACGCAGGCGTCCTTGACAAGGAGGCCCAGCGAGTCGGAGTTGCCGACGATGCCGACCCGCGGCCCCGACGGCAGCGGCTGGTAGGCGAACAGCTGGGCGACGTCGAACATCTGGGTGATGTCGTCCACACGCACGACGCCGGCCTGCTCGAACAGCGAGGTCACCGCGTAGTCGGGCAGGGACAGCGCTCCGGCGGCGTGGCCGGTGGGCACGCCCTGGGAGGAGCCGCCGCTGCGCACGGCCACCACCGGCTTCTGCTTGGCCAGGCGCCGGGCGAGCCGGGTGAACTTGCGCGGGTTGCCCAGCGACTCCAGGTACTGCAGCACGACCTTGGTGGCGGGGTCCTCCTGCCAGTACTGGACGAGGTCGTTGCCCGAGACGTCGGCGCGGTTGCCGGCGGAGACGAACGTGGACAGCCCCATGCCGCGCTCTGCGACCCGCTGGAGGATGGCCCGGCCCAGCGCACCGGACTGCGAGAAGAACCCGATGGGCCCGCGCGGCGGCACGTAGGGCGCGAGCGTGGCGTTGAGGGAGACCTCGGGGTCGGTGTTGGCGATTCCCAGGCAGTTGGGGCCGATCACGCGCAGCCCGGCGGCGCGGGCGGTCAGCACCAGCCGGTCCTGGCGGTCGCGGCCCTCGGGCCCGGCCTCGCCGAAACCGGAGCTGACCACCACGAGGCCGTGGACGCCTTTCTGCGCGCACTCGTCGACGACGTCGCCCACCATGTCGGCGCGCACGGCGACCACCGCCAGGTCCACGGGGTCGGGCACGTCCAGGATGCCGGCGTAGGCGCGCACGCCCGCCACCGCCTTGGCGGTGGGGTGCACGGGGTAGACCGGGCCCTGGAAGTCTCCCGCCAGAAGGTTGCGCAGCACCGACTGGCCGATGGTGTGCGCGGTGCGGCTGGCGCCGATGACCGCGACCGAACCGGGCGAAAGCAGCCGGGCGATGGAGCGGGACTCGGCGCGCTGCTCGCGGGCGCGCATGACCTCCTGGGCGTCGTGCGTGGGCTCCAGGTCCAGGGTGAGGCGGATGACGCCCTCGTCGAACGACTGCTGAGCGGTGTAGCCGGCCTCGCGGAAGACGTTGGTCATCCGCCGGTTCTCCGGCAGCACGTCGGCGATGAAGCGGCTCACCCCGCGTTCCATCGCCGCGGCGGCGATGTGCTCCAGCAGTACCGACGCCAGGCCGCGTCCCTGGTGGGCGTCCTCGACGACGAAGGCGACCTCGGCCTCGCCGGGCGCCACCTTGTCGTAGCGCACTACGGCCACCATGACGTCGGAGATGGTGGCTATCAGGGCCACCCGGTTCTCGTAGTCGACGTTGGTGAAACGCTCGACGTCGCGCGACGACAGCTTGGGGTAGGGCGCGAAGAAGCGGTAGTAGATGGTCTCCGGCGAGAGGCGGTCGTGGAACGCGCGCAGCAGGTCGGCGTCGTCGGGGGTGATGGGACGCAGGTGCGCGGTGCCGCCGTCGGTCAGGACTACGTCGGCTTCCCAGTGGTTCGGGTATGAATGCACGGTTTGAGCCTATTCGAGTCGTCGGTGGACGTGGCGGACCTCACTCGGCCGCAGCGGGTCGGACATCGGGCAGGCGGTCCGATATCACGCAGCTCTGCCACTTCGTTACCCGACGTCTCCCTCTAACCTGTTAACGTCTGTCAGCACACAGGCTCTTCGGGCATGATCGCGCAAGTCCCCCATTTCGGGGCCGCAAGGTGGTGGGCAAGGCAATGGCACGAGTGGTCGTGATCGGCGATCTCATGACCGACAGCGTCGCACGGGCGTTCTACCCTCTTGCGCGCGGCAGTGACACCCCCGCGTCCGTGCTGACCTACGGGGGCGGCTCGGGTGCCAACGTGGCGGCGTGGCTGGCCATGGAGGGCACCGACACCATTTTCGTGGGCCGCCGCGGGTCGGACATCACAGGGCGCACCCGCGAGATGGAGCTGATGGGCTACGGCATCGACTCCCGCCTGGTCATGGACCCCGAGCGAGCCACCGGCACCTGCGTCGTCATGATCACCCACCGCGGCGACCGCACGATGCTCAGCGACCCCGGCGCCAACGCCCGCCTGCAGCCCGAAGACCTGCCCCGCGACGTTTTCGGCCCCGACGGACATCTGCACATCTCCGGGTTCACGCTGATCAACCCCGACTCCCGCCGCGCGGCCCGGATGGCGCTGCGCATGGGCCGCGAGTCCGGGATGTCGATCTCGGTGGACGGCGGCTCCCACGCCCCGCTGGAGCGGGCGGGCGCCGAGAACTTCCTCGACTGGACGAACGGCGCGCGGCTGCTGTTCACCAACACCCGGCAGGCCAAGGTGCTCACCGGCCGCGAAGAGCCCGAAGCCGCCGCCAAGGTGCTCACCGCGTGGTACCCCAACATCGTCATCAAGCTCGGCGACGAGGGCGCGCTGTGGGCGTCCACGACCCGCGACGACCTGGTCACGGTGCCCGCCGAACCCGTGGAGCCCTCCCCCGGCTCCATCGGCGCCGGCGACGCGTTCATCGCGGGCTTCCTCCCGTCCTGGCTGGCCGGCAAGCACCCCAAGGACTCCCTGGCCCGCGCCCAGAGCCTCGCGGCTCGGGCACTCCACCAGCCGGGGGCGCGGCCGGACCTGGGGGATTAGCGGCACTCGGGTCCGCCTTTCCCTCCCCGCTGTCGCGAGAGGCGGTCGCTGCGCTGCCGCCGTCGTCGGCGTCGTGCCAGACGACGCGAGTGGCGCGGCAAGGGCCGAACAGCCGCATCGCCGATTCGAGCGTCCGGAAGCGGGCGAAGCCCGTGCCGTCGGCCCCGGTGAGGATGACGCGGTCGGGCCAGGACAGGCCCCAGCCGAGGATCCAACCGTCGTCGTTGTCGACGTCGATCTCGGCGACGGTGAACAGCCGGGGGGCTTCCTCCCGGCAGAGTTCGGTGATTTCCGCGGTGAGGGCGGACTCGTGGCCATGGGTATCGGAGGGGGTCATGGTTCCTCCAGAGAAGGCGAGAGGATTAGTTTGGAACAGTTACGCACCTTGTAACTGTTCCAAACCCGGAGAGCTTTCGCAAGCACTCTCGGTAACCAGGCATTCCCGGTAGCCCGTAGGATGCCGTTGTTCACGGCGAAGGAGGTCGGTAGCAGGTGCCGCGAAAGCCAACAGTCCGGGCACGCGGCCTGGGCGCCGAACTCAAGGAGCTTCGTCTCCAGTCGGGGCTAACCACACGCGAGGCTGGCGACCGTGCCGGTTGGTCGCACACCATGATCAGCCGCATCGAGATCGGCAAGCGCGGTGTAACGACCGAAGAGATAGCGACGCTGTTAGCGATCTACCAGGTCAAAGGCGACGATCGCGATCGGCTCATCGAACTGGCACGGGAGGCACACCGCCCAGGATGGTGGGAAAGCAGCGAATCCAGCCTGCCAAGCCAGCTCGCCGCACTCATCAGCTTCGAGAGTCAGGCGACCGCGATCACGGACGTCGCTCTCATCCTCGTTCCCGGACTCTTGCAGACTTCGGGCTACACGCGCGCCGTCATGGCAGCGACCGGGATCGAGAAGAACGTCGCCGAGACCCGTGTCGCAGCGCGCCTCGGACGTCAGGCCATTCTCAAGGGCGAGGACGGACCTTCGTTACAAGCCTTCATCGACGAGGCCGTTCTACGGCGCCCCCTCGGCGGAGGCGAAGTGATGACGAATCAGCTCGATCACCTCGTCGAGTCCAGCAAGGACCCCCGCGTCTGCATTCGCGTCCTGCCGCAGACCTCGGCGGGTCACATAGCGCTCAACGGGCCGTTCACTGTCCTCGAATTCAAGAAGGCGCAGCCCCTTGTCCATCTGGAGCACCGACGCTCCAGCCTCTTCCTGGATGAGCCCCGGGACATCGACGCCTTCCGTGCTGACGTCGCTACGCTGACAGAAACCGCCCTGGATCCAGCCGAATCGGTGGATCTCATGACAGAGATCGCTCAGAACTACAGGAGACAGTGACATGAATCTTCGGATCGGCCAATGGAAAAAGAGCAGCTACAGCGGAAGTGAGACCAACTGCGTCGAAACCGCCCGACTCCCCGACCAGGTCGGCCTCCGCGACTCCAAGTCCCCAGACACCACCCTCCTCGCCTTCCCCCACCACGAGTGGGTCGGCTTCCTCCGCGAGGTCGCCGCCGAACCGGTCGGCTAACTCCGTGCGGCCAGCACCAAGGGCAGCACGCCATCGGCGCCCGCCTCCCGCAGCGGAGCCGCGGCAGCCGTCAGCGTCCAGCCCGTATCGGTGTGGTCGTCCACCAGCAGGACCGGGCCGTCCAGCTCGGCGACCGCCTCGGCGGTCCGCGGCGGCACGGTCAGCGCGCGCTGTACCTGCGCCAGGCGCTGGGCGCTGTTGTGGCGGCGCGGGCCCGGCCCCGCCTCCGCGTCGGTGTAGGCGAGCGAGCCGATCGGCGCCAGGCGGCCGACCTCGCACAGGCGGCGGGCCAGGTCGGTGATCATCCGGGGGCGGGTAAGCGAAGGAATGGCGACCACGCCCGCCGGGCGCCGCTGCCACGGCCAGGCGGCGAGGACGTCGACGAGCCCCTTGAAAACGCGTTCGCCCACCGGCTCGTCAGGGGATTCCGGGTGCAGCAGCCGGCGCAGCTCCGCGCCCCAGCCGATGTCGGTGAGGCGTGCCAGGGCGCGGCCCTCCTCGGCCTGGTGCTCGGGGCGGATCTTCCCGGACAGCTCGACACCGAGCGCGGACATGCCCGAGGGCCACTGCTTGCGCGGCGCCACGGCCACACCGGGGCGGTCCAGGTGGCGGGCGGCCGCCTCGCGGTCCTCGGTGTCGACCGAGGCCGCGAAGGCGGCGCCGGCGCAGTTGTCGCAGCGGCCGCAGGGCGCGGCTTCGGGGTCGTCGAGCTGGCGGCGCAGGAACTCCATGCGGCAGGAGCCGGTGCCGATGTAGTCGAGCATGGCCTGCTGCTCGCGTTCGCGGGCCGCGGCCACCGCCGCGTAGCGCTCGGCATCGTAGGCCCAGGGCTCACCCGTAGCCGTCCAACCTCCGCGCACGCGGCGCACCGCGCCGTCGACGTCGAGGACCTTGAGCATCTGCTCCAGGCGGCTGCGCCCGAGGTCGACCCGGGTCTCCAGATTCGGCAGGGACACCGGCCCGCCCGCCTCGGCCAGCACGCCCAGCGCGTGGCGCACAGTCTCCTCTGCCGGAAAGGCCAGCGAGGCGAAGTAGGACCAGATGTCGCGGTCCTCGCGGCCCGGCAGCAGCACGGCCTCGGCGCGCTCCAGACCGCGACCGGCGCGGCCGATGTGCTGGTAGTAGGAGATCGGGGACTGCGGAGCGCCCAGGTGCACGACGAAGCCGAGATCGGGCTTGTCGAAGCCCATGCCCAGAGCGCTGGTGGCCACCAGCGCCTTGGTGCGGTTGGCGAGCAGGTCGTCCTCGGCGCGGCGGCGCTCCTCGGGGTCGGTCTGGCCGGTGTAGGCGCGCACGTCGTAGCCGCGGTCGGCGAGGAAGGCCGCGGTGTCGTTCGCGGCGGCGACGGTGAGCGCGTAGACGATGCCCGAACCCGGCAAATCCGCCAGACAGCGCGCCAGCCAGCTCCAGCGGGCCGGGGTGTCCGGCAGTTCGACCACCGACAGCCGCAAACCGGCGCGGTCCAGTCCGCCGCGCAGCACCAGGGTGGAGACGCCGTCGCCGGTCTCCAGCTGCTCGGCGACGTCGCGGGTGACGCGGCCGTTGGCGGTGGCGGTGGTGGCCAGCACGGGGATGCGCGGCGGCAGCTCGCGCAGCAGGGTGCGGATGCGGCGGTAGTCGGGGCGGAAGTCGTGGCCCCAGTCGGAGATGCAGTGGGCTTCGTCGACGACGACCAGGCCCGCCCCGGCGGCCAGCTGCGGCAAGGCGCGGTCGCGGAAATCGGGGTTGTTCAGCCGCTCGGGGCTGACCAGCAGCACGTCGACGCCGCCGGCGGCGATCTCGGCGTAGATGGCGTCCCACTCGTCGGAGTTGGCGCTGTTGACGGTGCGGGCGCGGATGCCGGCGCGCTCGGCGGCGGCGATCTGGTTGCGCATCAGCGCCAGCAGCGGTGAGACGATGACCGTCGGACCGGCGCCGGCGGCGCGCAGCAGCGCCGTGGCGACGAAGTACACCGCCGACTTGCCCCACCCCGTGCGCTGCACGACCAGGGCGCGGCGGTGGTCGGCCACCAGCGCGCGGACGGCGCTCCACTGGTCCTCGCGCAGCCGCGCGGAATCGCCGGCCAGGGCGCGCAGATGGGCCTCGGCGCGCTCACGCAGCGCGGCATCGTCGGCGGAGGAGATGTCGGCGGGATGGGCGGCGCCGGGCGCGGTGCCGGTTTCGGAGGACGCAGGGGTCACCATGCTCCCTTTGGTACCAGAACCCGGCGGCGCGGTGCGGCGGCTGTCCACAGGCGCCTTGCGCCGGTCCTGGAACCGCAGCATGCGGCGTGGAAAGGGCCGCCGCGGTGCGCCCTTCGCCTCGACCGTCAGGACTGGGCGCCCTCCTCGCCCTTTTCGCGGGACAGCTCCACCGCGTCGGCCAGCTCGTCGGCGACCAGCAGCTCGGTCTTGACCTCGCCGCGGCTGTAGGCGACGCGCCCCAGCGTCTGGGCGAGTACCGGCACGGTGAGGAACTGGAACAGCGCGGCCAGTCCCAGCCAGGCGGCCACCCGGATGTCGGGCAGCTGGAACGCGGCACCGGCCAGTATCAGCACGAGGCCCACCGTGTCGGGCTTGGTGGCGGCGTGCACGCGCCCCAGCAGGGTGGGAAAGCGAACCAGCCCGACCGTACCGACGAACGCGAACGCCGCCCCCAGCGGCAGCAGGACGGCGGTGGCCCAGTCAGCCCCGGTCATGCGCCCTCCTCTCGGCGAAGCGGGCCGCGGTGAGCGAACCCACGAATCCCAGCAGCGCGAAGGTGATCACCACACCGATGTAGGCCGGATCGCCGCGCAGCGCGACCTCGACCGCGATGAAGCTGATCAGCAGCACCGAGGTGGCGTTCAGGCACACGATGCGGTCCATCACCGAGGGCCCCCGCACCAACCGGTACACGGTCAGCAGCACCCCGGCTCCCAGCAGCACGAAGGTCACCGTGTAGGCGTAGTCCAGGACGTTCATCGACTCTCCTCCCCGGCGTCTTGGGACTCGGCCTCGCGCATCAGCCGCTCCTCCCGTTCGAACTCCTCGACGTCGGCCGCGGTGCCGAACGCGCGGACGAAGCGCTCCTCGGTGTGCCGCACCTGACGGCGCAACTTGCGCACGGCCCGCGCCGACTGCACCGGCGTGCCGTGCACATA
This sequence comes from Streptomonospora litoralis, assembly GCF_004323735.1. Lineage (GTDB taxonomy): Bacteria > Actinomycetota > Actinomycetes > Streptosporangiales > Streptosporangiaceae > Streptomonospora > Streptomonospora litoralis. The sequence continues at coordinate 4,051,261 of NZ_CP036455.1, forward strand.
GAGCACGCCTTCCTCCCGGTTCAGCTCGATTACCAGGCTGCCGGTGATCAAGGAGAGCCCGGCGGTGACCATGACCAGCAGCAGGTCGGAGTCGGTGCGCATGGGGACCGCCACGATGGCGCCGCGCATGCGCGCGGGCCGCCACAGCGCGTGGGCGGCCACCCGGATACTGGAGGCCAGCAGCTCCAGGGAAATGTGTCCGACCAGCAGCAACGCGTGCAGCGGCCGGAAACGCAGGCGCACGGGCAGGTGCGGCAGCCGAGTGACCGCGTAGCAGCCCGATGCCACGCCGGCGCCTGCGAGTACCGTGCCCGGGCTCGCATCGCCCCACAGGACCACCCACATCAGCGTCAGCCACAGCAGCATCGGCAGCCGCCGCAGCAACCGCTGGAGCGGGCTGGGCGGCCGCTCCCGCCCCGGTCCGGGCGCACTCGCGCGGACGGCGGGCCCCGTGCTCATCGCGCCCCCTCACCCAGCACGGCCTCGATGTAGGACGTGCCGTTGACCAGGTCGTGCGCCGCGACGAAGGCCAGGTCCGACAGCGGGCCCGCCGCGGCGGCCACCGTGAGCCCGGCCGCGACCATCACACCGGTCATCGCCGCCATGAACCGCAGGCCGCCCAGGTGGGCTCCGCGCTTGAGCCGCTCACGGGCCTCGACCATGTCCGGCATCGGTGTCCCCCAGAACCCCCGCACCCATACGCGGAACACCGCCATGACGGTCAGCAGACTGGTGGCGACCCCGGCGGCGATCGCGGCGTAGACGAGCCACCCGCCGGCGCCCACCCCCGCCTGGAACAGGGCGACCTTGGCGATGAACCCCGACATCGGCGGCAGCCCCGCCAGGCTCATCGCGGGCAGGAAGAAGTAGACGGCCAACACCGGCGACACCGTGTTGAGGCCGCGCATGGCACGCAGCGAACTATGCCCCGCGTACTGCCGGATCAGCCCGTTGACCAGGAACAGACTGGCCTGGACGACGATGTGGTGCACCAGGTAGACCACCACCCCGGCCATGCCCGAGACCGAGTTCAGCCCCAGCCCGAAGATCATGAACCCGATGTGGCTGACCAGGGCGAAGGACATCAAGCGGTTGAGGTCGTCCTGCACCAGGGCGCCGAAGATACCCACGAGCATGGTCGCGATCGCGATGCACAGCAGCACGGCGGATATGTCGTCGCGGCCGAAGAGCAGGGTCTGGCTGCGGATGATGGCGTAGACGGCGACCTTGGTGAGCAGCGCCGCGAAGATGGCGGAAATGCGGGTGATGGCCACCGGGTAGCTGTCGGGCAGCCAGAAGTGCATCGGCACGAGCGCGGCCTTGATCCCGAACACCACCAGGAACAGCAGCGCCAGCACCATGCGCAGCTCCTCCGGGGCGCCGCCCAGCTTCACCGCGATGTCGGCGAGGTTGACCGTGCCGGTCAGCCCGTAGACCAGCGCGATCCCGGTCAGAAACAGGATCGAGGAGGTCAGGCTGACCACGGTGTAGATCATGCTGGCCCGCACTCGGGCGCGCGTGGGCGCCTGGGTGATCAGCGCGTAGCTGGCCGTCAGCATGACCTCGAAGCCGACGAAGAGGTTGAACAGGTCGCCCGCCAGGAAACTCAGGCACACTCCGGCGGTCAGCACCAGGTAGATGGGGTGGAACACCTGCGGCATCGCGCGGCTGAGCCCCGCAATGTCCTGACCGATCGCATACAGCTGCACCACCAGCAGCACCACCGCCGACACCGCCAGCAGCAGAGCCGCGAGCGGGTCGGCGACGACGGTGACACCGAAAGGCGCCTCCCAGGCCCCCGCCTGGCTGGTCAGCACGGTGCCGTCGGCGGTGGCGCGCAGCAGCAGCGCGGTGTCCACGACGACCGCGGCCAGCGCGGTAACCGCCACGGCCTGCTGCAGGCGCGGGGCGCGGCGCATCAGCAAAGCGGCCGCGGCACCCAGCAGCGGCACCACCACCGGCACGGCCAGCAGCACGTTCACGGGGAGTCCTCCGGCTCCGAGAGCCGCCCGATCCGGCGGTCCTCCAGGTCGGCGGGCACCTCGTCGTTGTCGTCGCCCAGCCACACCCGGTAGGCCAGTGCCAGCAGGAAGGTGGTGACCCCGAAGGTGATGACGATCGCGGTCAGCGCCATCGCCTGCGGCAGCGGATCGGAGATGGGACCGTCCTTGCCCGTCAGCAGCGGCGGCAGGGTGATCGCCCGGTCGGTGAGCATCAGCGACAGGTTGGCGGCGTGGCCCAGCACGACGATTCCGAACACCACGCGCATCAGCGAGCGCTGGAGCAGCAGGTAGAAGCCGCAGGAGTAGAGGACGGCCACGGCCACGATGAGAATGAACCCGGGCGCGCTCATCGGGCACCCTCCTCGGCGGAGCCCGCGCGGCGTCGGCCGCGGGCTTCCTCTTCCTCGGCCTCCATGCGCGCGCCCAGGGCGGCGACGACGGAGAGCACCAGACCGACGACGATGAGGAACACCCCCGATTCGAAGAGCAGGTAGCTGGCGAACTTGACCTTGCCGAAGACCGGCAGATGGGCCGTGTAGCTGTAGACCTCCAGCACCGGATCGCCCAGCAGCAGCGGCGCGGCGGCGGTGCCGCAGGCGATCAGCAGCCCCACGGCGAGCAGCCCGTTGGGGCGCATGGGCATCCCGGCCGCCAATTCGTGGCGGCCTCCGGCGATGTAGCGCAGCACGTAGGCCATGCTGGCCACCAGGCCGCCGGCGAACCCGCCGCCCGGCCGGTCGTGCCCCGAGACCAGCAGAAACACCGAGAAGGTGAGGATGGCAGGGGTCAGCAGCCGCGCAGCGACCTCCAGAAGCACCGAGCGGGGACCGAACGCCGGGCGCACGCCGGTGCTCAGCCACCGCTCGCGCGGCGCCTCCCAGTCCTCGGGCGGGGCGCCGCTGCGATCGGCGCGGCCCCACTCGCCGTCGGCGCGCCCCGGGCTGGGCTGGGGGCGTGCCGGGTCATCCTCGGTCATCGGGGCTCCCCTCCTCGTCGTCCTCGGCCGCCGTGTCCTCTCCGGTCGCCGCGTCCTGGCCGCGTCCGGGATCGCGCTCGGCGGACTGTGCGCCGACGGACTCCGAGCCGGACGGGCGCCGCAGCGCCGGTGCGCCGGTTCCGGGCGGCTCCGGCGCTTCGCCGCCGGCCTCCGACTCGGTCTCGGCGGCGGGTTCGTCGACGACCCGGTCGCGCCGGTTCAGCAGCACCAGGGAGGCCACCGCGACCGCCGCCGTGGCCAGCACGACGATCTCGCCCAGGGTGTCCAGGGCGCGGAAGTCGGCCAGGATCACGTTGACGAGATTGGTGCCGCCGGCCTCCTCCGCCCGGTCGGCGTAGCCCGTGGAGATCGGATCGTCGGTTCGCGCCGCGGTCATCAGCCACAGCGAGATCGCGATGAAGGTGCCCGCGGCCGCGCACAGCAGCACCGTCAGCCGCTTGCCCCAACCGTCGGGCCGGACGCTGAACGTCGTGGGCAGCCGCCGCAGCACGAAGACCAGGATGATCGTGGTCAGCGTCTCCACGAGCACCAGCGTCAGCGCGAGGTCGGGCGCGCCGTGCAACACGAACAGCCCCGCGATGCCGAACCCGAGGACGCTGAGCAGGATCAGCGCCGGGAACCGCCGGTGCTCGCGCACGGTGGCGACCGTGGTGACGACGATGACCACCGCCACCAGCAGCTCCAGAGGGCTGTCCCACAGCCGCAGCCCCTCCTGGGGGCCGGGCACGTCGATGCCGCCGGTGACCAGCCCGGCCGCCAACCGGAACCCGGGCAGCACCAGCATCGTCGCCAGGATGATGCCCAGGTACACCGGCAGCGAGCCGCTCTGGGTGCGGCGGGTGACGCTCAGCGCGACGCTGTAGGTGCCGTGGATGAAGAAGTGGTAGCCGTACTCGGCGTCGGGCCAGCGCGGCATGGCGTTCTGCAGTCGGCCGACGGTCCTGCGCTTGGCGAACATCAGCACACCCGCGGCGACCACCAGCCCCGTCAGCAGCAGAGGCGGCGTCAGACCGTGCCACAGCGCCAAGTGGTAGGGCTTCTCCGGGGCCGGCAGCGCGTGCGCATAGCCCTGGGCCAGCGGGTCGGCGGCCGAGGGGACGGCGCCCAGCGCCAGGCTGAGCACCGACAGCACCACCGGAGCGGCGACGAAGGCCGCGGAAGGGGCGAAGAAGCTCCGCTCGGAAACGGTGGACTTGTCGGCGAAGGCGCCCCAGAGAAACCGGGCGCTGTAGGCGAAGGTGAGGACGGAGGCCGCGACCAGCCCGGCCAGCACGGCCGCGGCCGCCTCGGGCGGCGGCGCCGGCGCCGCCCCCGGCACGAACGCCTCCAGGGCCGCCTCCTTCGCGGCGAACCCGAGCAGCGGCGGGAGCCCGGCCATGGACATCGCGGCCAACCCGGCGGCGGCCGCGAGCACCGGCATGCGCCGTCCCAGACCGCTGAGTCGGCTGATGCTGCGCGTTCCGGTCTGGTGGTCGATGATGCCGACCGTGAGGAACAGCGCCGACTTGAACAGGCCGTGGGACAGCAGCACCCCGATCATGGCCGTGGCGGCCACCTGCGTTCCCGCGCCGCCGAGGACGATGAGGAAACCCAACTGGCTGACGGTGCCGTAGGCCAGCAGCAGCTTCAGGTCGTCCTGGCGCAGTGCGCGCCAGCCGCCCGCGATCATCGTCGCCAGGCCGACTCCCAGCACCAGCACCTGCCAGACGTCGGCGTCGGCGAAGCCCGGCGCCAGGCGGGCGACGAGGTAGACGCCGCCTTTGACCATCGCCGCAGCGTGCAGGTAAGCGCTGACCGGGGTGGGGGCGATCATCGCGCCCGGCAGCCAGAAGTGCATCGGCACCTGCGCGGACTTGGCGAAGGCCCCGATCAGGATGAGCACGAGGGCGCCCGTCAGCCACGGCCCGCCGTCCGGCGGGTCGGCCACCAGCGCCGAGATGCTGTAGTCGCCCGCGGCCCAGCCCAGCATGATGAACCCGATGAGCATGAGGAGCCCGGTGCCGGTGGTGGTGACCAGTGCCTGAGTGGCCGCGCGGCGCGCCTGCTCCTTGCGGTCGTCGTGGCCGACCAGCAGGAACGACGTGACCGAGGTCAGCTCCCAGAAGACGTACAGCGCGAAGAGGTTGTCGGTGGTGACCACGCCGAGCATGGATCCGGCGAACAGCACCATCACCGCGGCCAGTCGGCCCAGGCTGCGCTCGTCGGCGTGGAAGTAGGTGGCGCAGTAGCCGAAGATGACCGCACCCACGCCGCTGACCAGCAAGGTCATGGCAAGCGCGAGGGCGTCGACGCGGAACTCGAACCCGATACCCAGTGCCGGTGCCCAGGCGACGGCCGCGGTCGCCGGTGTTCCGGAGAGGATCGACGGAGCCTGCAGGAGCACCCACACCGCAGCGGCCGCGGGCGGCAGCGCGGCGAGCAGGAAGACGCGGGCGCCGAGGCGGCCGGCGAGCGGTGGCAGAACCACCGCGACGGCGGCGTGCAGCACGAGGATGGCGGGCAGCAGCATAGGCACGTCGTTCATCGTCGGTCGGACCGGCGGTGGCGGCCCGCCACCGGGCGGCGGGCGGACGGTGCCGGCGGGGCGTGCGGTCGGGACGGGGCCGCGGGGGCGGTCGGGCCTCCCGGTATAACCCGGTACGGGTCAAAGGCTAGCCCGGAGCTTCGTCTCAGCCTTGACTGCCCTGCCGACGGGTGTACCATTCGCCGCCTTCCATCGCCTCGACCGGCCCGGGACGCTGTGTGACGCACCTGCCCCCACCTGCGCCGACACCCGCCGCTTCGCGCCGCTTGCCGCGCGTCTTCCCGGCAGGGGGGGTGGGCCTTCTCACCCGCGGGACGCCCCCGGGACCCGACGCATCCACCCGGAGTCACCCAACGTGAGCATCGTCGCGACCGCGTCGGCGCGGAAAACCTCGGGCAGCCCAAATTACCGGCATTTTGACGAAATCCTAACGCGGCACGGCGGGTCGGCGCGGGGCCCCTGGTTCGCCATGGTCGCCGCGCGGGGCCAGAATTACCGGCATGGCCCGTACAACCTCTCCACCACCCGAGGACCTCGCCGAGAAGATCATCGACATCGACGTATCCGAGGAGATGCGCGGCAGCTTCCTGGAGTACGCGTACTCGGTGATCTATCAGCGCGCGCTGCCCGACGCGCGCGACGGCATGAAGCCGGTCCAGCGGCGCATCCTCTACCAGATGAACGAGATGGGGCTGCGCCCCGACCGCGCCCACGTCAAGTGCGCCCGCGTGGTCGGCGAGGTGATGGGCAAGCTGCACCCGCACGGCGACTCCGCCATCTACGACGCCATGGTGCGGATGAGCCAGCCGTTCGCGATGCGGGTGCCGCTCGTCGACGGCCACGGCAACTTCGGCTCCCTGGGCGGCGACGACGCGCCCGCGGCCATGCGCTACACCGAAGCACGGCTGGACCGCTCCGCCCAGCTCCTGGTGACCTCGCTGGACGAGAACGTCGTCGACTTCCACCCCAACTACGACGGCCAGGAGAACGAACCCGAGGTCCTGCCCGCCGCCTTCCCCAACCTGCTGGTCAACGGTGCCTCGGGGATCGCCGTCGGCATGGCCACGAACATGGTCCCGCACAACCTCGGAGAGGTCATCGCGGCGGCGCGCCACCTGGTCTCCCACCCCGACGCCTCGCTGGACGACCTCCTCGCGTTCGTCCCCGGGCCCGACCTGCCCACCGGCGGCACCGTCGTGGGGCTCGACGGTATCCGCGACGCCTACCGCAAGGGCCGCGGCACCTTCCGCACACGCGCGACCGTCAGCATCGAGAAGGTGTCCCCGCGCCGCACCGGCCTGGTGGTCACCGAACTCCCCTACAGCGTGGGGCCGGAGAAGGTCGTCAGCCGCATCAAGGAGCTGGTGCAGACCAAGAAGCTGCAGGGCATCAGCGACCTCAAGGACCTCACCGACCGCAACCAGGGCCTGCGCCTGGTCATCGAGCTGAAGAACGGGTTCAACCCCGAAGCCGTGCTGGAGGAGCTCTACCGGCTGACGCCGATGGAGGAGAGCTTCGGCATCAACAACGTGGCGCTGGTCGACGGCCAGCCGCGGACGCTGGGGCTGCGCGACCTGCTCCAGGTGTTCGTCGACCACCGACTGGAGGTGGTGCGGCGCCGCTGCGAGCACCGCCGGAGCAAGCGCGAGGAGCGGCTGCACCTGGTGGCGGGCCTGCTGGTCGCGCTGCTGAACATCGACGAGGTCATCGCGCTCATCCGCGATTCCGAAGACACCGCCCAGGCCCGGCAGCGGCTGATGACGACCTTCGAGCTGTCCGACACCCAGGCCCGCTACATCCTCGACACCCCGCTGCGCCGGCTGACCAAGTACGACCGGCTGGAGCTGGAGAACGAGCGCGACCAGCTCAGCAAGGACATCGAGGAGCTCACCGCCATCCTGGAGTCCGACGCCAAGCTGCGCCGGCTGGTCTCCAAGGAGCTGGGCGAGGTCGCCAAGGAGTACTCCTCCCCCCGCCGCACCGTGCTGCAGGAGAGTTCGGGCGAGACCCGCAGCGCCTCCATCCCGCTGGAGATGGCCGACCAGCCCTGCCACGTGCTGCTCAGCTCCACCGGTCTGCTGGGCCGAAGTTCCACAGCCCAGGTGCCGCCGATGTTCGAGGGCCTGCGCACCCGGCACGACGCCGTTGCCGTCTCGGTACCCGCCACCTCCCGCGCCGACATCGGCCTGATCACCGACCTCGGACGGGCCGTACGGGTACCGGTGGTGGAGCTGCCCGAACTGCCCGACGACGCCTCGGAGTCACCTCCGCAGTCACACGGCGTGCCCGTCGAGGAGTTCGTCGAACTGGGCGAGGACGAGCGCGTCGTCTCGGTGGCGGCCCTCGACGACGACGGGCCCGGCATCGCGGTGGGCACCGAGCAGGGCGTGGTCAAACGCGTCACCTCGGAGTCCGCGCCCAATAAGGACGACTTCGAGATCATCAACCTGCGCGAGGGGGACCGCGTCGTCGGCGCGTCCCAGTTGGCCACCGGCGAGGAGGACCTCGTCTTCGTCACCTCCGAGGCGCAGCTGCTGCGCTTCTCCGCCGACAACGTCCGCCCGCAGGGACGGCCCGCCGGAGGGGTGGCCGGTGTCAAGCTGCCCGAGGGCGCCACGGTGCTCTGGTTCGGCGCGGTCGCGCTGCCTGAGGACACCGTCGTACTCACCGTCGCGGGAAGCTCCACGGAGACGGAGCTGCCCGGCACCGGCGGCGGCTCCGCCAAGCTCACCCCGCTGGAGGCGTTCCCAGCCAAGGGCCGCGCCACCGGCGGCGTGCGCTGCCAGCGCTTCCTCAAAGGCGAGGACACGCTGGTGCTGGCCTGGATCGGACGTGCGCCGGCACGAGCGAGCCGCGCCGACGGGGGCCCGATCCGGTTGCCCGACCTGGACGAACGCCGGGACGGCTCCGGCGAGCCGCTGCCGCGGGTCATCTCCGTCGTCGGTACCGGCCGCACCGACACCGGCGCCGCCTCGGCCTCCGGCACCGCGAACTGAGCCCGCTGACCCTTGTTCCCGCGGCGGCGGAGCCGCGGCCCGCTCCGGCGGGCACCTCCACCGCCGTGACGTGACCGCTTCGACCCCGGGGCGGGTAGGGCGCACCGCCGGGCGCGCGCCCGCCCTCGGGCCCCGAACTTCCGGGAGTACCGCTTGAACAGCGCCTTCGACGACCTCTACACCGCCAACGCCGACTACGCCGCCGGGTTCGGCCACACCGGTCTGAAGCCGGTCGCCGCACGCGGCCTCGCCCTCGTCACCTGCATGGACTCCCGTATCGACCCGCTCCCGGCGCTGGGTCTGCAGACGGGTGACGCCAAGATCCTGCGCAACGCCGGCGGCCGCGTCACCGACGAGGTGCTGCGCACGCTCGTGCTCGCCGCCTACCTGCTGGAAGTCGACCGGGTGCTGGTCATGCCGCACACCCGCTGCAAGATGGCCTCGGTCTCCGGCGACGCCGAGGTGCACGACCTCATCGAGCGGGAGCACGGCGTGGACACCCGCAGCCTGGCGTTCGGCGCCGACAACGACCAGATGGGCGCCCTCCGCCGCGACGTGGAGCGCATCCGCCACCACCCGCTGCTGCCGCGGGAGCTGCCCGTGGCCGGGGTCGTCTACGACGTCGACACCGGCCGGATCGAGCCCGCCGACGTGTGAGGGACCGCGCTAACGGGAATACGTCATTCCGCTTCGGGGTTGTGCTGCCCGACGAAGGGAGTTCCGGTGAAGGAGACGACCTACGAGACGTTCAGCCGCGGCAAACTGTACTTCGACCTGGGCGACTACATCGAGGCCGCCCGAATCCTGGGGCCCATAGCCGAGGACGAGCCGGGCAGCCGCTCCATCCTGGAGCTGCTGGGGCGGTCCTACTTCCACTCGGCCCAGCTCGCCAAGGCCGAGCGGACCTTTCGCCGGATCATCGACCTCGACCCCTGCGACAGTTGGGCCCACATCGCCCTCGCGCGCTCCCTCGAACGCCAGAGCAGGGACGACGAAGCCGCCCCCTACCGGCGGATGCACGCCGCGATGTCGGGCGGCTCGCTGGACTGAGAGCCGCACCGGCGCCGCCGCACCGCGTATCGAGGGGCTCTCCCGCAGGCGGGAGAGCCCCTCGGCGCCGCTTCAGCGCGGCGATAAAGTCGACGCCATGACGGCACCCTCCGACTCCCCAGACGGACCAGACGGACCAGACGGACCCTGCGTGGAAAGCGGCTCCGCCCGCGCCCGCGCCTGGGTGGACGAGGCGGTGCGCAAAGTGGTCGCCGACGCCAACCGTTCGTCCGACACCCACCTGCACGTGTTCCCCCTGCCGCCCGAGTGGGGCATCGACCTCTACCTCAAGGACGAGTCGGTCCACCCCACAGGCAGCCTCAAGCACCGGCTGGCCCGCTCACTGTTCCTGTACGCCCTGGCCAACGGCTGGATCGGCGAGCACACCACCATCGTCGAGGCCAGCTCCGGATCGACGGCGGTCTCCGAGGCCTACTTCGCCCGGCTGGTCGGGCTGGACTTCGTGACCGTGGTGCCGCGCACGACCAGCCCGGAGAAGATCGCGCTGATCGAGCGCTACGGCGGCAAGTGCCACTTCGTCGACGTGCCCGCCGAGATGTACAGCGAGGCCGAGCGGCTGGCGGCGGAAACCGGCGGGCACTACCTGGACCAGTTCACCTACGCCGAGCGGGCCACCGACTGGCGCGGCAACAACAACATCGCCGAGTCGATCTTCGAGCAGCTGGCCATGGAACGCCACCCGGTACCGGACTGGATCGTCGTGGGCGCGGGGACCGGCGGCACCTCGGCCACCATCGGGCGCTACGTGCGCTACCGCAGACACGACACCCGCCTGGCCGTGGTAGATCCGGAGAACTCGGCTTTCTTCCCCGGCTGGGTCACCGGTGCCTCCGACTACGCCACCGGCATGCCTTCGCGCATCGAGGGGATCGGCCGCCCGCGGATGGAGCCCAGCTTCGTACCCTCGGTCATCGACCTGATGGTGCCCGTCCCCGACGCGGCGAGCATCGCGGCCATGCGCCACCTCAATGCCGTTACCGGCCTGAGCGCGGGCGGCTCTACCGGCACCAACATGTGGGGCGTGTGGCACCTGGTCGCGCGCATGCTGCGCGAGGGCCGCCGCGGCAGCGTCGTCACCCTGATCTGCGACGGCGGCGAGCGGTATCGGCACAGCTACTACGACGACGCGTGGGTGGCGGAGCGGGGCATGGACCCCGCGCCCTACACCGCGGCGATCGAGCGCTTCCTGGCCGGCGGCGAATGGCGGCCGCCGGGCTGAGCCACCGCCGAGGGCCGGCGGGGGTCCGCCCCGTCGAGCCCCGCGGCCGAGCCGCTCAGGTGTCGATGCGGCTGACGTCGAGCTCCTGGGCGCCCTGCGAGATGAACTCCCGGCGCGGCGCGACCTCGTTGCCCATCAGCAGGTCGAAGACCTTGGCCGCCTCTTCGGCGTGCTCGACGCGGATGCGGCGGAGCGTGCGGTGCCGGGGGTCCATGGTGGTCTCGGCGAGCTGGTCGGCGTCCATCTCGCCCAGGCCCTTGTACCGCTGCACCGGCTCCTTCCAGGTCATCTGCTTCTTCTCCAGCTCCAGTAGACGGCGCTGCAGCTCGGAGTCGGTGTAGGTGTAGATGTAGCGGTCCTCGGGCTTGGCGCCGCGCTTCTTGCGGACGTTGGTCAGCTCGATGCGGTGCAGCGGCGGCACCGCGGCGTAGACCCGGCCGGCCTCCAGCATGGGGCGCATGTAGCGGTAGAACAGCGTCAGCAGCAGGCAGCGGATGTGCGCGCCGTCGACGTCGGCGTCGGCCATGAGGATCACCCGGCCGTAGCGGGCGGCGTCGAGGTCGAAGGTGCGGCCCGAACCGGCCCCGATCACCTGCAGGATCGCCGCGCATTCGGAGTTCTTCAGCATGTCCGAGACCGAGGACTTCTGCACGTTGAGGATCTTGCCGCGGATGGGCAGCAGCGCCTGGAACTCCGAGTCGCGCGCCAGCTTGGCGGTGCCCAGCGCGGAGTCGCCCTCGACGATGAACAGCTCGCTGCGGTCCAGGCCCTCGCTGCGGCAGTCGACGAGCTTGGCGGGCAGCGCGGAGCTCTCCAGCGCGTTCTTGCGCCGCTGGGTCTCGCGCTGCTGGCGGGCGGCGATGCGCGCCTTCGCGGCGTTGACCACCTTGTCCAGCACGGCACGGGCCTGCTGCTTCTCACCGCGGCGGGTGGAGGCGAGAAAGGCGCGCAGGTCCTTGCCCACGACCTGGGACACGATGCGCGAGGCGGCCGAGGTGCCGAGAATCTCCTTGGTCTGGCCCTCGAACTGCGGTTCGGGCAGGCGCACGTTGACCACGGCGGTGAGCCCTTCGAGGACGTCCTCCTTGGTGACCGGGTCGTCCTTGTCCTTGAGCAGCTTGCTGGCACGCAGCTGGTCGTTGACCACCCGCACCAGCGCCCGCTCGAAGCCGGTCATGTGCGTGCCCCCCTTGGGGGTGGCGATGACGTTGACGAAGGAGCGCGCCGTGGTCTCGTAACCGGTGCCCCAGCGCAGCGCGATGTCGACCTCCAGTCGGCGGTCGACGTCGGTGGGGGTCATGTGGCCCTGGTCGTCGAGGACGGGCACGGTCTCGGTGAACTGGCCCGAGCCCTGGATGCGCAGCACGTCGTTCACGGCCTCGTCGGGGGCCAGGTAGGTGCAGAACTCCCCGATGCCGCCGTCGAAGCGGAACTCCTCCTCGTAGGTGCCCTCCTCCGGGAAGCGCTCGTCGCGCACGGCGATGGACAGGCCCGGGATGAGGAACGCCGTCTGGCGGGCGCGGTCGAGCAGCGACTCGCGGGCGATGTCGGCGTCCTTGAGGAAGATCTGCCGGTCGGGCCAGAACCGGATGCGGGTACCGGTGACCTTCTTGGCCACCCGGCGGACCTCCTCCACCCCGGAGCCGGCGGTGAAGGGGGCGTCGGGCCCGGCGCCGTCGAAGCCGCCGGGGATGCCTCTGCGGAAGCTCATCGCGTGCGTGCGGCCCTGCCGGTCGATCTCCACGTCCAACCGGCCCGAAAGAGCGTTGACCACCGAGGCGCCGACACCGTGCAGACCGCCGGAGGCGTTGTAGGACCCGGAGCCGAACTTGCCGCCCGCGTGCAGCTTGGTCATGACCAACTCCACGCCCGGCAGGCCGGAGCGGGGCTCGGCGTCCACGGGGATGCCGCGCCCGTTGTCGCGGACCTCGACGGAGCCGTCACCGTGCAGCACGACGTCGATACGGGTGCAGAAGCCGCCCAAGGCCTCGTCGACGGAGTTGTCGATGATCTCCCACATGCAGTGGGTCAGACCGCGGCTGTCCGTGGACCCGATGTACATGCCGGGACGCTTGCGGACCGCCTCAAGTCCTTCCAGGACCGAAAGGTGCCGCGCGGAGTAGTCCTCGGGCTCGTCGACGGCTGCGGTTAGGGCGGTCACGTGGGGTACTCCTGCGTTCGACTGAAAAGACCGGCGCACTCGCCGAGCGGGCGTGCGCTGGACGTGGGCGGACAGGGGGCGGATGCGTTGTCGCCGCTAGCTTGACGCACCGGTGTGACAGGAATGTGACGCCAACGCCGCCGCGCACACCAGGCGGCCGGACCCGGCGATCCGGAGACGGCCGGGGCGCCGCGGGCGGCACCCGGCGGCTCTGCGCCGTCACGGGGTGAGCGCGCCGGTGGCGTGCGGTACACCCGGCCGCAGCGGTGCGGTCGCCTGATCATCACGTGCACACCACGCGCGAGATTACCACCTCGGTTTCCGCGGACTCCGCCGCCTCACCGGCGTTCCGGCGCGGCGGCGGCCCTCGGCGACGCCTCACGGGCCTCCTGGACCCCGTCGGCCACCCGCACGCCACCGCCTCACCCCCGGTCGGGCAAGCCGAGACCGCGAACAAGTAGGGTGATCCCCATCACCATCGATCACCAGGAGAGGGCCCGCCCGTCGGCGGCAAGCGGCGCGAACGCCCGGAAAACCCCCCGTACCGGCGCACCGCACAGGCCGATTCCGCTGATGGCGTACAAAGGGGCTGGTTGGGAAGCTCTTGGTCCGGTTAGATGTTGTGCTGAGTGACTAGCGCCGAGTATTGAGGAAGGCGAAGTGACTGGAACCCTTGCCCCCACCCAGCCGCTGACGGCTGCTGACCGTTGCGACCGTTGTGGTGCGCAGGCGTACGTCCGAGTGGTTCTCAACTCCGGTGGCGAACTGCTGTTCTGCGCGCATCACATGCGTGAGCATGACGATTCGATCCGCAAGATCGCCTCGGAGATCCAGGACGAGACGAGCCGACTGCAAGAGAGCCCGGCCACGTCCGCCGACGAGGAGCGTTAGTTATCGAAAGGCGTGCGGCGGAGGCCCTCCCGCGGGAGGGCCTCCGCCGTTTTCGCGTGCGGTCCCGGTGAAGACCGCGCTTTCGAACCGGGTGGCCCCGTCCGCCGCGCCCGAGCGCGGACGCGCCGGATCGGCCGCTACTCCCGCGCCCGAGGTGAGAGGCGGCTTCGCAGCGCGGCCGCCACCGCGCGGTCCTCGTCGGTCCGCTCGGCCGCGATCGCCGCGTACTCCGCCGGCAGCGCCCCCTCTCGGGGCACGCCGGGAGCGACGCGGTAGCGGTACGTGCACCGTGTGCTGAAACCCGCGCGCTCGTAGACGCGAAGGGCCGCGGCGTTGTCCGCTTCCACCATCAGGTAGGCGTTTTCGGCCCCGCTGAGGCGGGCCCACTCCAGCAGCGCCTCCAGCACGGCGCCGGCCAGCCCGCGCCCGCGGTCGGCGGGGCGCGTGACCATGGCGTACACGCCCGCCCACGCTCCGCTCAGCGCCGCGCAGCCGCGCGCCGCCCCGCTCTCTTCGAGCGCGTAGCCGATCCGCGGCACCCGGTCCAGAATGCGGTGGAGGGCCGCGACGCGCTCGGGAGGCTGCCCGGCCTCGGCCCACAACGCACGCCAGGCGGCGCCGGGCCGCTCGGCCACGGCGACATCCGCGCCGTGAGCGGCGGGCGGCCACTCCCCCAGATCGCGGACGAGCACCTGCGTGGCGGCCTGTTCAGCGTAGCCGCGCCGGGCCAGCACGGCGTCCAGATCCTCGTCACCCGGCCAGGTCTGGAAGCACGGCGCCAGTCCGCGTTCGCGGTAGAACTCCTCGGCGGCCTCGACGCGCGCCCCGGCCTCCAGCCGCACAGCCGAGTTGGCGCGCCGGGTAACGCCCTCGTTCCAGGACAGCCGCCATCCGTCGCGGATCTCGACCTCGGCGGCGGGCCAATCCGCCCCGATCCGCTCCACCCACCCCACGTCCGATACCACCCTCGCCCCTCTCGCTGCCGAACGGCGTCCAAGCTACAGCCTGCCCCTTCGCGGGGAGAAGGCGTTTGTGCGGACCGGCCGCCGCGCCGAACCGGGCCGCGGCGCCTCTATCCTGATGGGCCGGGCGGCGCGGTGTTTCCGCACCGCTGTGCCCCTGCACATCCGACCGCGTTATCGGGGAGGAGCCCGCGCATGCTGATCCTGCTGCCGCCGTCCGAGGGCAAGGCCGCGACCGGCGACGGCCCTCCGGTGGATCTCGGCACGCTGACGCTGCCGGAGGTCGCCCAGGCGCGGGAGGAGGTGACGGCGCACCTGGAGGAGCTGTGCCGCGGCCCACAGGAGCCCGCGCGGGAGGTGCTGGGGATCTCCGCCGCTCAGGGCGAGGCGCTCCGGCGCAACCGGAACCTCTCCGACGCGCCGACGCTGCGGGCCGCCGACCTCTACACCGGCGTGCTCTACGACCGCATGGCACTGCCGGACCTGCTCGACTCCGCTGCGGCCGAGCGGACGGCGGCGTCCGTGTTGATCTTCTCCGGCCTGTGGGGCGTAGTGGCCCCGGGCGACCGGGTGCCGCCCTACCGACTGTCGATGGGCGTGAAGCTGCCCGGAATCGGCCCACTCGGCGCGTACTGGCGCGCTCAGCTCAGCGACCTGCTGGATAAGCGCGCCGAGGGCGAACTCGTCGTCGACTGCCGCTCCTCCACCTACGCCGCGGCGTGGCGGCCCGGCGGCGAAACCGCGCGGCGCACGGTGGCGGTGCGGGTGCTGCGTGAGACCGGCACCGGCGACACGGCGAATCGCACCGTCGTCAGCCACATGGCCAAGGCCGTCCGCGGCTCCGTCGCGCACAGCCTGCTGGCCGAGGGCGTGAACGTGCAGACCCCGGCCGAGTTCGCGGAGGCACTCGGCGACCTCGGCTACCCGGTCGAACTCGGCGAGCCGGCACGCCGCAACCACCCGTGGACACTGGACGTGATCGAGCGCGGGTGAAGACGCCGGGCACGATCGAGCACGGGAGGATGCGCCGCCTTCGACGGCCGACGGAGTGCGGGGTGGTGACACCGCGCACGTACTGCGAGCTTCCCCGCTTTCCACCAAGTGCGCGAAAGGCCCGTGTGACGGGGGGATTTCCGGCACCGTCCGGACGCTGAGCGGCGATAGCGGCACCGCTCGGTAACGAACGGATATCGACGCTTTATCTCGGCCATACACGGCGATCGGCAGGATAGTCGCGTCGGATGAGGAAGTTGTACGGAGCGGTCGCACGGCCGCGGTGCTTCCTGCGGAGTCGCCACACGTACAGGGAGCACCGGTGTCGGCCGGTACCGCGGATGCGTTCCGGGCCGGTCCCCGTGGTCAGGAGGGACCGGCCCGGTCGACCGTCGAATCGGCGCAACGAAATCGCCGAGCGGCACCCGCCGTCCGTACGCACCCTTCGGCGACCGGACGCCCGCCTCTTCGGCGGCGCGCTCGGGCGACCAGGCACCACGAACGACACGGAGCATGGACAACGCAACTCGACGCCGCCGGCCCTCGGCCCAGGCGGCGACGGACCGCCGCCACCGCAGGCGCGCGCCGCGGCGCATACCGTCGCCGATGCGCAGCCGCCCGCTCATCCCAGCGCCGGGATGCCCGGACGCGGGTTCGTGGGCGCAGCGCTCCAGCGGCGGGCTCGTCTTTGCCGAGGTGCGGTTGCGGTGCCGCCGCGCCTCAGTCCAGGTAGTCGCGCAGCACCTGGGAACGGGACGGGTGGCGCAGCTTCGACATGGTCTTACTCTCTATCTGTCGAATGCGCTCGCGGGTCACACCGTAGACCTTCCCGATCTCGTCGAGGGTCTTGGGCTGGCCGTCGGTGAGACCGAAGCGCATCGAGACCACGCCAGCCTCGCGCTCGGACAGCGTGTCCAGCACCGAGTGCAGCTGCTCCTGCAGCAAGGTGAAGCTGACCGCCTCGCCCGGCTGGATCGCCTCGGAGTCCTCGATGAGGTCGCCGAACTCGGAGTCGCCGTCCTCGCCGAGCGGAGTGTGCAGCGAGATCGGCTCCCGACCGTACTTCTGCACCTCGACGACCTTCTCCGGGCTCATGTCGAGTTCCTTGGCCAGCTCCTCGGGCGTGGGCTCGCGGCCCAGGTCCTGCAGCATCTGCCGCTGCACCCGCGCCAGCTTGTTGATGACCTCGACCATGTGCACCGGGATGCGGATGGTGCGCGCCTGGTCGGCCATGGCCCGGGTGATCGCCTGGCGGATCCACCAGGTGGCATAGGTGGAGAACTTGAAGCCCTTGGTGTAGTCGAACTTCTCGACCGCGCGGATCAGACCGAGGTTGCCCTCCTGGATGAGGTCCAGGAACAGCATGCCGCGGCCGGTGTAGCGCTTGGCCAGCGAGACCACCAGGCGCAGGTTGGCTTCGAGGAGGTGCTTCTTGGCGCGGCCGCCGTCCTCGGCGATCCACTCCAGTTCGTCGCGGAAGTCCCGGGTCAGGGAGGCCCCGTCGTCGGCCAGCTTCTCCTCGGCGAACAGGCCGGCCTCGATGCGCTTGGCGAGCTCGACCTCCTGCTCGGCGTTGAGGAGTGCGACGTTTCCTATCTGCTTGAGGTAGTCCTTGACCGGGTCGGCGGTGGCGCCGGCGGCCACGACCTGGGCGGCGGGCGCGTCGTCGTCATCGTCGTAGAGGACGAACGCCTCGTCCTCGGAAGTGTTGGCCGCGGCCTTCTCCGGGATGCCCACGGACTCGGGCTTGACGCCCGAGCCGGCGACAGGCCCTTCGGCGGGCGCGAAGCCGTCGTCCGGGTCCTCGACGAGCTCCAGCTCGACGCCGGTGTCCTCGAACTCCTCGTCGGTCGACTCCAACTCGATGTCCTGGTCCTCGGCGACCTCCAGCGCACCGTCCGCGCCGCCCTCACCCTGGTCGTCCTTGGCGCCGCCCTGGGAGGAGTCGCCGGCGGGAGCCGCCGCCGGAGCGGCGGTGTTGGCGTCCGCGGCCTCGGCGGTCTTCGCCTTGGCCTTGGTCTTCTTGGTCCCCGCGGAGGACTTGGCGGAGCTCTTGCGGGCGGGCTTCTGAGCCGGCTCGGCGGCGGGAGCCGCCGCTTCCTCCTCCGGCGCAGCCTCCGGGGCCGGGGCCGCGGCGGCCGCACGCTTCTTGGGCGCGGTGGCGGTGGCGGCCGGCGACGCGGAGTCGACGACAGCGGTGACGGTGTCGGTCTGCTCCTGGGCCGCGGCGGCGCGCTTGGCCTTGGGGGCGGCCTCGGCCGCGTTCTTGGCGGTCTCGCGCTTACGGCCCGCCGCGGACTTGCGGCCCGCCGCCGACTTGCGCCGGGACGGGGCCGACTCCTCGGCGCCCACGACGAGGGTCACGCCCTCTTTGGTCAGGCTGCGAAGCACGGCCTGCGCCTGCGACATGGGGATGTCGGCCTCCTCGAAGGCACGGCGCACGTCCTCGGGCTCAAGGTACCCCTGGGACCGCCCACGCTCGATCAACTGCTGGATGACGGGCTCGTGCAGCGAGTCCGGCTGCTTAGAGCGGGTCGAACTGGCAGGTGACACAAACACCTCTCGAACGGACGTGTGGCGAGATTGCTGGACCCGGCGGCCCTATGAGCCGCGAGGGGAGAGCTGCCGCCTCTCCTCGCTCTTGCCCGGGAGCATCCCCGCCTGGCCGACGGGGACACCGACTTCTTTCAGCGTATGCGCCCTCTCTAGCGTTTGGGCACATCCGCCCAGTAGGATCTTGCCGCGCCGTGCGCGGAACCGAACCCACCGTCGGGTCCTCGAACCCACCCCCCGCCGCAGCGGGGCTGATGGCTCCTCCACCTTAGGCAAAGTGTCGGACTTCTTCGTACGGTCTATCTACTCCGGTGCGCTGTCCATCACCGGGAGGTGGACGGCGAGCAGCGTGACGTCATCGTCCTGCTCATACCCTGCGAGCATGCCCTCAACAAGGTACTGGAGCATGTGCTGTGGATCGCCCACCACCTCCGGCCGCGCTTGGGACGCTACGGTGACCAGTTCGTCGAGACCGGAGGCGACAGCACGCTTTCGGTTCTCAACAAGTCCATCGGAATAGAGCACCACGGTGTTACCGGGTTGCACGAAAAACTTGTGGTGTCCCCGTTCGGAGCTGACTCCCAGAGGGGTGTCGGGCTCGGCCTCCAGCAGCCAGGGGCCCGCCTGCTCGGTAACGACCAGCGGGGGCAGGTGGCCGGCGTTGCTCAGGTCGATCTGGCCGGTCTCGGGGTCGAGAACGAAGTAGACGAGGGTGGTCACCTGGTCGGCGCCCTCGGTGGCGTCGAACATCCGGTCCAGGCCGGTGAGGACGTCGGCCGGCTCGGGCATGCTGAACGCCAGGGCGCGCAGCGCGTTGCGCACCCGGCTCATGCCGGTCGCGGCCTTGATGCCCTTGCCCATGACGTCGCCGAGCACGCCGGCGACGCGGCCGTCGGGCAGCGGGAAGGCGTCGTACCAGTCGCCGCCGACCTGCACGTGCTGGGTGCCCGAACGGTAGAACGCCTGCATCCGGATGCCCTTGACCTTGGGCAGGTCCTCGGGCAGCAGGCTCGTCTGCAGCGCCTCCGCCGTGCGGTGCTCGCGCTCGAAGAGCTTGGCCCGCTCCAGAGCGAGGGCGCACTGGCCGGCGAGCGCTTCCAGGAAGACCTTCTCTTCGTCGGAGATGTCGCGCGCGGAGGCGAAGGCGAAGCGCAGCGCGCCGATGGGCTGGCCGGCGCTGAGCAGCGGCAGCGCGACCCAGGCCCGCTGGTCGGTGGCGTGCAGGAACTCCAGGACCTCGGTGTCGTCCTCGTCCTCCAGCAGGGCCCGCAACTCGGCGGGGTTCTGGGCGATGAAGGGCTTCTTCTCGCGGACCGCCATGTCCATCGTCGCCGGACAGCCCGGGGCCGCGTAGCCCGGCCGGGCGGCCGAGCGGGCACCGGGATCGTCGCTGAGCATCGACAGGCGCAGGCTGTCGGGGTCCAGTTCGCCCAGGGTGGTGGTGTCGGCGCCCACGGCCGACTGGCCGATCTCCGTCATGGCTTGGACGACCTCGCCCACCGTCAGCGCCTCCGCGAGGTCCGCGGTGGCCTTCTGCAGCCGCACGGTGCGCAGCGCCGCCTCGCCCAACTGCTGGGTGAGGCGCTGGCGCATGTCGTCGGCCTCGTGCTGGGTGGTGATGTCGCTGTGCGCGCCCACCCACTCCATCAGCGAATCGCCGCGCATGATCGGCACGGCCCGGGAGCGGTAGTAGCGGAAGTCGCCGGACTGGGTGCGCACCCGGAAGATCTCGTCGAAGGTGGTGTGATCGGCGACCGCGTCGTTCCAGGCGCGCTCGACCTGTTCGTGGTCGTCGGGATGGGCGGCGTCGAGCCAGCCGCGGCCCAGGTACTGCTCGGCCGTCTGTCCGGTGATGGTGCGCCACTCGGGGCAGTCCTCGCGCACGGTCCCGTCGGCGTCGGCGGTCCACACGACCTGGTTGGTGGCGGTGAGCAGGGAGCGGTAGCGCTCCTCGGTGCGGCGCAGCGCCACCTCGGCGGTGTAGCGGTCGGAGAGGTCGACCGCGATGAGCGCCACTCCGTCGATCTCGCCGTCGGCGCGGGCAGGGTACCAGGCCAGCGACCACCCGTGCTGCCTGCCGGTGTCGTCGGGCTCGGTGCCGGCGGCGCGGTGGTCGGTGTCGACCACGCCCTCACCCGCGAGCACGGCCGCTATCGCCGCCTCGTGGGCGGCGGCGTCGTCGGCCGACGGCAGGACCTCCGAGGGCGCGCGGCCGCGGCAGGCGGACTCCTCGATGCCGTAGATCGCGGCCAGCGCGCGGTTCACGCGCTGGAACCGGCCCGCCTGGTCGAAGAACGCGAAGCCGATGGGGGCCTCACGCAGCAGGGTGTCCAGCAGGGCGGAGTCGACGGGGCCCAGTTCGGACATGCGCGGGGGCGGGACGGACGTCTCGGTGCTCAACGATGACACCTCCGGGGTCCTTTCCCCCGTTTCGAGGGGACTCGCCTGGGCGAGCGCCAGAAGCTTAACCAATGCGGGCCGGGCACCTGTGGAGGCGGGAGCCACTCCGTCCACGGCTCACCGGTGGTCGCGCCGATCACTCCCTATCGTCCATGACTCACCGGCGGCGCGCGATCCCCTGCGGGCGGACCCGCGCGTGGCCGGGCCGGGACCGCCACCGCATCAGCATAGGCCACAACCGCGTCGACTCGCCGAGACGGGGCACAGCGGAAAGTCAGCGGCCATAGCGGATGGCAAATAATACGCCGTCACGTCCAGCATAGGGGCGTGTTCGCTGTTTCGGTCATCCTTTTCCGAATCAGCAGTGGTTTGTCCCTGCTAAGAGCGGGAAATCCGAAATCGGTGCACGCACGCCACCTGTCCGAAATAAACCGCGACGCCGCCGGTACCTTGCGGCCGGCCCGCGCCGGCGGGTGTCGGAGCGCCCCGTCCACCGCGGGCCAGCAGCGCGCAAAACCTCGTTAAGGCCGCCCGCTGCGGGGGTTGACACCCCGCCACAACGCAGTGAAATGGATGGTGGTCGCCGTCCAGACCACAGCCAGCGAGGGGGCGTGAGCGAGGATGCTGCAAACCTATCCCGTAGGTGATCTCCAACGAATCGCGGGCCGACTCCAGGGCGAGTTCGGCGCGCTGTCCCACCGTTGCGTCGAGCGCTGTGTCAACGACACCTGGAAATGCGCAGAGCACCTGGGCTTCAGAGTCACCCCCGGGTTGGTGGAGCGCGTAGCGCGCGAGCACCTGCAGGCGATGATCAAGTCCGCCCCGCCCTCCGGGCTCATCGTCCCGCCCCGCATCCACGGCCACGGCCGGCCGGCCTAGCGTCCGCCGTGTCGCGGCGCACGGGCGCGCGCCGCGACGGGCGCGCACGCGCACTTTCGGCACGCGGTGATCGCACCGATGCACCCTGGCCGATGGTCCGGGTGCCCTAGGCTCTGTGGGGTGTCCGTACCGCCCCACTCAGACCAGCCGGATCCGGGTGCCATGCCAGAGGCCGTTTTCGCCGAGATGCTGCGCGCCGCACGCACCCTGCTCGCGACCCGTGAACCGCTCGACGCCGAGATCGGCGTCAGCGAGATGCTCGGCTCGTGGTGGGGCCGCCGCGTGCCCGGAGTCGACGTCGAGCGCCTGCTGGGCGAGGGCCTGGTCGCCCACGCCGAGGCCTCGGGTTCGGCGGCCGGTCTTGCGCTGCTCACCGGCATCGCCGTTCTGGGCACGACCGTGCATCAGCGCGAGCTGGCCGAAAAGGGAGCGACGGCGCTCGCCGAGAACGGGGCGGCGCGCCCGGTCTGGGCCGATGCGATCGGACGTGCCCGGCCCGTGGCGGCCTACGTCTCGGGCAACCGCTTCGGCGACACCGACGACATCATCACCACGTTCCGCTACGACGGTGCGGACTCCGGCTCAGACGCCGGCGAGCACGCCCTGATCGCCGTCGTCGACCACAACAGCGGCGGCGTGCTGCGCGACGCCTGGGTGACCACCAAGGTCGAGCAGCTGCTGGCGCACTGCCGCGGCCGCGCCGAAGGCGGCGACCCGATGGCGACCTTCGCCCAACTGAAGCTGGAGCGCGCCCGCGTGCTGCTGGAGAGCGCCGTGACCCAGACCGACCGCGCCATCGCCGCGGGCTCGGGCGGCCAGGGCATCACCGACGGGTCGCCGGCCGCCCACCACGCCCTGATCCGGTCGCGCGTGCGGGTGCTGCCGCGCGAGCCCGCGAGCCAGAACCGCACCGCGCGCAGCCGCGACCGGCGGGCGGTGCTCGCCGCGCGGTTCCTGGCCTCCGACGCCGCCGCCGAGTTGTCCGACTCCTACGCGGCGAGCCGCTGCGTCGACCACATCATCGCCTACGGCTGCGACGTGGACAGCGACCGCCCGCTGCGGGTGAGCCCGCGCAAGGTCGAGGCGTTCCTGCTGAGATGGCTGCCCCGGCGGGTCATCCTGCTGCCCGAGGAGCACGAGGCCATGCCGCACGTGCTGGCCGCCTGGATCCGCTGGGCGGGGCCGCGCCACGGCCTCCCGGAGGTGGCGGTCAGCGCGACGCTGGACGCACTCTGGGAGGCCACCGCCGCGTTCACCACCTCCTACCTGGACGTCTCCGCCTCGTTCGGGCTTCCCGCGAAGGTGGTGCGGCGCCTGCTGCCCGACGGCGACCTGTCGGCGCTGCCACGCCGCATGTTCGCGTTTCCGCTGCTGACCAGCGACCTGCTCGCCGAGTCCGAGGACGAGTTCGACCCGGCCACGCGCGAGGGGCGGCGGGCGCTGCTGCGGCTGGACCACTTCGGCGAGTACGAGTCCCCCGTCCGGCACAAGGGCAGGCACTCCACCGGCATCCCCGATACCGGCCGGGCCGCCGACCCGGCCGCCACGGAGGAGGCGCTGGACGCCCACGAGCAGCTGGCCGAACGCCTCTGGAAGGGCGACCCGCCCCAGCTGTGGAGCGCGGCCGAACGGCTGCTCGACCGCGGCCACGAGCGCCCCGTGGTCCTGCGCACCCTGATGGAGGTGCTGGGGGACGCCGAGCCCGGCGAGGACGTATCCGGGCGGCTGGAAGACCTCTGAGGCGCCGACCGGAAACCCCCGGGCGGTGGGGCGTGATCAGCGCTGGGAGTACCGCACCGAGCCGAGACCGCGCGGCCCCGGCCGGCAGCGGCAGGCGGGGCCGGATGCAGGCCTTCGCCGTCCACCCGCTTCAGGACGCGACTAACACTCCCACGAAGCCGATCAGCACGACCCCCGTGATCGCGAACCCGATCCGGTACGGATACCGCTCGACAAACGAAACCAGGTGCAGCCCCGGGTACATCTTGGCGAGCTCACCGGAGTCGACCGGGCGCCGGGGACCGCTGCGCCGGACTCCGAGCGCTCTCACCAGCCGGCCGATGTCCCCGCGGGCATAGTTGCGGGCGTTGATCCTCAGGAGCAGGGTGCGCCGGGCGTCCAGTAGGAACACGGTCTCGACGTGCGGCCCTTGGGGCGCGACGATGGTGGCGCGCACCACCTCCGCCACGCTCGACCGTGCCCGCCGCCGCTGGAGCACAGCGCCGCGATGGACGATCTCCTGCGGTGTCAGCAGGATCCGGGAGCGGTAGAGGTGCAAGGCGCTGAGAACGACCATCACCGCGAACAACGCGGCCACACCCGACCCGATCACCGGACCCGCCTCCAACACCGCGCTGAGGCTTGCCCCGGCGCCCACCACGGTAGCCAGGGCCAGGTTCGCCGGCCCTTTCCGGACGTCGGGCCGGACTACGAGATCCTTTCTGCCGCTGCGCACCTCCCGGCCCCTCCCGCCCATCGGCTCCTACTCCAGCATCCGCCCGCGCAAGGCGTCGATCGTGGACTGCGCCAACCCCAGACCCTCGGCCGCATACGCCTCGAAGGAGCCGAAGGCCTCCTCCACTTCGGTGTAGGCCGCCTCCAGGTAGGAGCGGCGGCACTCCACCATCGGCCAGACCAGCTCCGGGTCGACACCCGACTGCTCGGAGATGTCGCGCATCGCCGCCCGCAGTCCGGCCAGCCGGTCATTGCTGGCGAGGTAGTCGGCGAAGACGGTCTCGCGCGGCACGTCCAGCAGCTCCAGCACCAGCGCCGCCGCCCACCCGGTGCGGTCCTTGCCTGCGGTGCAGTGCACGACGGTCGGGCCGGGGCCCGCGGCGATGCGCCGGACCGCCTCGGCGTAGCCGGCGCGGGCTTCCTCACCGGTGACGAGGATGCGGTTGACCTCGTGCATGAACCGGGTCGCGCCGCCGTCGCCGAACACGCTCTCGGCTCGGGACGGGTCGGTCAGCACCTCCACCAGATCGGCGCCCGTGGAGTGGTCGCCCTGCACGTCCAGCGGGATGTAGTCGGCGCCGTCGGGCAGCAGGTCGGCGTTGTTTTCGCGCTCGAAGACCGTACGCAGGTCCACGACCTGCCGGATGCCCAAGTCGCGCAGCGCCGCCAGGTCGGCGTCGTCCAACCGGTCGAGGGCGCCGGAGCGGTAGGCGACGCCGGATCGGACACGGCCGCCGCCGCGCGTGCGGTATCCGCCGAGATCGCGGAAGTTGGGCGCCTGGGAGAGCAGCCGCGGTGCTTCGTTCGTCGTCACGGGCGCGACGATACCGCGCACCGGGCGCCCCGCCCGCTCCGCCCCTCGCCGGCGGCGCCGCAGCCTACCCGGCTCAGGTGACCCGCGCCGACCCCCGAAGCGCCGGGATCTGCTCGCCGGCCTCCTTGACATCCTTGACCGTGTCGACACCGCGCCAGAAGCCGTTGATGCGGTACCCGAACAGGCGGCCCTGCGCGGCCAACTCGGGGAAGGTGGTGGACTCGTGGTCGCCCTTGGCCGGCAGCAGTTCGGTGGCCGACGGCTCGAAGACGTAGACGCCGGCGTTGATCCAGAACGGCAGCATCGGACTCTGCGTGAACCCCTCGATCGCGCCGTCGTCGGTGACGTCGACGATGCCCCAGCTCGTCTGGTACTGGGCGAGCGCCAGGGTGGCCGCGCCGCCCTTGTCCCGGTGGTAGGCGGTGAACTCGTCCAGCGGGAACCAGGTGAGCACGTCGCCGTTGAGGGCGAAGTAGGGCTCGGGGGACTCGTACAGGCCCGACGCCGCGTACCGGAGGGCGCCGCCGCGGCCCAGCGGCTCGTCCTCCACCAGCAGCGTGATGTCCGGCCCGGCCGGGTGGCCGTCCAGGTGCTCGCGCAGCACCTCGGCCTTGTAGCCGCAGGAGACGACGACGTGCTCGACGCCGTGCGAGGCCAGCCACTCCAGCTGGTAGTCGATGATCGGCCGGTCGGCGACCTCGACCATGGCCTTGGGGCGGGTGTCGGTGTAGGGACGCAGCCGGGTCGCCTGCCCTCCGGCGAGGATCACGGCCTGGCGCACGGGGGTGTTGGGTCCACTCATGGGCCGGACACTAGCAGCAGGGCCGCGCCCCTCAGCGCTGCGTCACCTCGGCGTAGGCCTGGCGCACATCCTCGCTGGTGACGACGGTCAGCTCGGCGGCCGTCGCGCTGTCGCCGAGCTCGTCGGCCACCCGCACGTCGCGGTGGGAGCACGCCTTCTCGAACAGGGAGCGCGCGAAGCGGCCGTTGCCGAGCTCGTCGATCCACCCGGAGTCGCAGACGTAACCGAAGATGCGCCGCAGGTCCTCGCGTGCGGAGTCGTCGAACGCGTCGCCGGTGTCGTCGGCCACCGCCTCGGCGATCTCCGTCAGCTCCTCGGGGGTGTAGCTGGGGAACGCGACCCGCACGTTGAACCGCGACGCCAGCCCGGCGTTGCCCGCCAGAAACCGGTCCATCTCGGCCGGGTAGCCGG
Organism: Streptomonospora litoralis; assembly: GCF_004323735.1. Taxonomy (GTDB): domain Bacteria; phylum Actinomycetota; class Actinomycetes; order Streptosporangiales; family Streptosporangiaceae; genus Streptomonospora; species Streptomonospora litoralis. The sequence continues at coordinate 4,077,391 of NZ_CP036455.1, forward strand.
CCAGCACCACCACCAGGCGGGCGCGGTCGTCCTCGGCGCGCTTGAGCAGGGTCTGCACCGCCTCCGAACCGAAGGCGTCGCCGCCGCTGTAGCCGGGGTTGGCCAGCGCGTAGGCCTCGTCGACGAACAGCACACCGCCCAGCGCCCGGTCGACCAGCTTGTCGGTCTTGATGGCGGTCGCACCCAGGTGCTCGCCGACCAGGTCGGCGCGCTGGGCCTCGACCACCTCGGCGCGGCTGAGCAGCCCCAGCGCGGCGAAGACCCGCCCGAGGATGCGGGCGACGGACGTCTTACCGGTGCCGGGCGGCCCGGAGAAGACGAAGTGCCGCATGGGCGGATGGTTGCGCAACCCCTGCTCCTCGCGCAGCTTGGCCATCTGCAGCTGGGCCACCAGCGAGCGCACCTGGCGCTTCACCGGCGCCAGACCGATCATGGCGTCCAGCTCGGCCAGCGCCTCGTCGACGTCGGGGGCCTCGCCGATGCCGGGCATGCGGGCGGTGAGGCCGTCGAACGCCGCCGCGACGTCGGGGGCGCGCACGGTCACCAGCTCTTCGGGGTCGGGGCGGTGCGCGGACTCTCCGGCGGTGACGACGCGCACGTCACGCGCCTCGGCCGCCTTCTCGACCAGGGAGCGCACGAAGCGGCCGTTGCCGAGGTCGTCGATGGCGCCGCGCTGCTCGGTCTGGTCGAAGCGGCGGCGCAGCGCGGGACCGGCCTCGCCGTCGAGGAGGTCGCCCCGCTGCTCGAACAGGGCCTCCGCGATGCGTTGCAGCTCTTCCGCGGTGTAACTGGGGAAGGTGATGCGGGTGGCGAACCGCGAGGCCAGCCCCGGATTGGACGACAGGAACCGGTCCATCTCGGCCTCGTATCCGGCGAGGATGATCACGAGCCGGTCGCGGTCGTCCTCGGCGCGCTTGAGCAGGGTCTGCACCGCCTCGTTGCCGAACCGGTCGGGCTGCCCGTCGCCGTCGTTGACCAGCGAGTACGCCTCGTCGACGAACAGCACACCGCCCAGCGCCCGGTCGATGAGCTCGTTGGTCTTGATGGCGGTGGCACCCAGGTACTCCCCCACCAGGTCGGCGCGCTGGGCCTCGACCACCCGCGGCGTGGGCAGCAGACCGAAGGAGTGGAAAACCGTGGCCAGCGCGCGGGCGACACTGGTCTTGCCGGTTCCCGGCGGCCCGGAGAACACCAGGTGGCGCAGCGGTCGGTCCACCGAGTACCCGGCGTCCGCGCGCAGCCGCGCGGCCTCGATCGACGCGGCGATCGCGCGCACCTGCTGCTTGACCGGGTCCAGACCGATCATGTCCTCCAACTCCGCCAGCGCCTCGTCGACGGGGACGGGTGCGGCGTCCTCACCGCCGTCTGCCGCGGTGCGGGCGCGCCCGCCCTCCGACGCCCGCTGGCGCACCCCGGCGGCGGGGGCGGCCTGCGCCGGCGCACCGCCGCGCATCCCGCCCTCGCGCGTGGGCGGGGGCGCCCCCAGGTCGCTCAGGGTGCGGCGGAGCCGGTAGGCCGCCAGCACCCGCCACAGCAGCGCCAGCCCGGCAGCTCCGGCGGCGCACAGCACACCCAGCGCGGCCGGGGCGGATCCGGCGACCATCCCGGCCAGCGCCACACCCAGCCCGGCGATCAGCGCAACCAGCAGCGCCACCAGGGTGGTGTGCCACACGGGGAAGGCCGTGATGCGGGTGGCGGCCAGCGACACGAGCAGCGCCAGCACCGGCAGGAGCAGTAGCACCGAAGCGTCGGCGACCCGCACGGGGATGAGGAACAGGGCGTAGGCCAGGACGACCCAGCCGATGCAGATCAGCGCGGTGGCCACGGCGTCGCCGGAGCGCATCAGCGCCGCGAAGACCAGCAGGGCGGCCGCGGACGCCGACACGGTCGTCAGCACCGGCAGGCCCAGCAGCGCCGCCGCCACCGCCAGCACGGTGACGGCGACCAGGCCCGCCACCAGGCGGGTGCGCAGGAGGTAGCCGTAGTAGAGCGCGCGTAAGCGGTTCAGGGCGGAGGCGCGCCGGGGCGGCTCCGAGGTGCGGGAGCGTTCGTCGCGCGGCATCCCTGTCCCCTCCTTGCTTAGCGGGTCCCACTATTGCAGCACTGCCGCGGACCACGAGCCTGCCGCAGCAGCGGTGCCCAGCAGGGATCCGGCGTGTCGCGCCGCGGGACCTACAGCAGCGGTATCTGCCCGCCGGGATCGGGGCGCGGCTTGCGCAGGTGCCGCCACTCGGGCAGGTCGTCCAAGTAGGACCAGGTCATCCGGTGATGGGGGGTGGGGCCGAACTCGGCCAGGGCACTTCGGTGGACGGGCGACGGGTAGCCGACACAGGTGTCGAACCCGTAGTCGGGGAATTCGGGGTGCAGGCCCGCCATGAACGCGTCGCGGTGCACCTTGGCCAGCACGGAGGCCGCGGCCACGGCGATGCTGGTGAGGTCGGCCTGGATCTCGGTGCGCACCCGCCAGGGGGCGCCCAGGTAATCGTGCTTGCCGTCGAGGATGACGGCGTCGGGCGGGGCCGCCAGCGCTTCGAGCGCCCGGGTAGCGGCCAGGCGCAGGGCGCGCGTCATACCGAGTTCGTCGATCTCCTCGGGCTCGGCGCCGCCGACGGCGTGGTCGTACACCCAGGGGCGCAACTGCTCGGCGATGCCGATGCGGCGCTGCGGGGTGAGCTTCTTGGAGTCGGTCAGCCCCTCGGGCGGGTCGGTGCCGTCGGTGACCGCGGCGCAGACCACGACAGGGCCGGCCCAGGCGCCGCGGCCGACCTCGTCCACACCGGCGACGCGCACGGCGCCGCCGCGCTGCAGTTCGCGTTCCAGGCCGTAGGTGGGTACGGCCGACGGTTCGGCGGCGGCAGCGGAGGCGCCGACCGCCGGGGCGGGGGTCGCGGAGGTCTCAGCCACGGCTCAAGCCTAGGGGTTCGGCGACGGCGGGCACACCTTTGCGGCGGGATGCCGCAGGGCTTTTCGGCGGACCACCGCGTGTTACACAGGGCCACGACCGGCCGCCGTCGGTAGTTTCCGCATGACTCCGGGCCGCCGAGGAAGGAAGCATGCAGCTGAGCAGACCACAGGGCGAGCCGCCGCCGACGCGGACCGGCAGCAGCGCCGGGCACCCCGGCTCGCCTACCCACTCGGGGGCCGCCAACCGAAACGCCCCGACTAACGGCGGCGCAACCCGTCCCGAACGCGCGCGGTCGTGGGCGCGTCGCGGCCGCGATGCGGTCCGCGCGGCGGTGCTCGACCTCGCGGCCCTGAGCGGGCGGCTCGCGGCCGCCTGGATCACCGCCGGGTGGGCCCTGGATGCACTGGCGGGCGGCACCCGGTCCGACCTGCTCGCCGGCACCGTGCTGGCCGGCGCGGCCGCGTTCGCCGCGGGCCTGGCCGCCCCGCTATCGGGCACGGCGCTGGCCGCGGCGGCAGCGCTCGCGGCACTGGGTCCGGTTCCGCTCGGCGCCGCGCCGGCACCGGGCCCGGTGCCGGCGTCGGACGCGCCGTGGTGGATCGCGCTGTCCGCGGTCTGCCTGCTGGGGGCACTGGCCCCCGGACGGCTCTGTGCCGACGCGCTGATCCTGCACCGCCGCCGCGTCGGCCGGGTCGGCGCCCGCGACCCGGAAGGGGCGCGAAACAGGCAGATGCGAATCGGCAGACGGCCCGAGGAAGCCCCGCCGCTCCCCTATCCTGGAGGCAGGGCCGCGCTCGGCCGGCCCTCCCGTATCTGACCCGGTCGCCCGAGGCCCCTTCTGTGCACCCCTCGGGTCGACCCGTGTCATGGCCTGAGGGGGAAGATCCGCGCATGTCCGCCGCCGACGAGGGCTCGGTCGCGAAGCTCATCGAGATCGCCCATCCGCCGACTCCTCGGCAACGGCTGTCCTCATGGGCGTCGCGGCCTCCCGGCCGCCTGTACATCCCGGCGTGCGTCCTGGTGGGGCTCGTGCTGCTCTACGAGGACAGCGTGCCCGGCGGGCACCTGCCGAGCTTCGTGATCGGCATGGGCGGCGGCGCGCTGCTAGCCGCGATGGGCGCACTGCGCCTGGGCATCGCCGTTTCCATCGCCCGGCCCATGATCCTGCGGTACCGGCTGCGCTGGATCGCCGCGCCGCTGATCGCCGCCGGGGCGATCGCGCTGTCGCTGACCGACATCCCGCTGCAGGCCCGCGTGGAGACGTCCGCCGCCGCCCTGCGGGCCGTGGGCGACACCGCCCGGCCCGCCACGACCGCCCCGCTGGACACGTGGGCGGGGCTCTACCCGCTGAAGTCCGTTTCGGTGACCGAGGACGGCGTCACCCGCTACACGGTGCGCGGCGCGGGGCTGCTGGACGCCTCCGGGCTCGCCTACAGCCGGGAACCGCTGCGCACCGACGTGTTTCTGCAAGGGCACGGCGGCGTCGTCTACGAGCACATCAGCGGCCCCTGGTACTCCTGGACGGAGTACTGACACCCGCCCCTTTCGAGCACACCGAGCGAGACCGGCCGTCGGCCGCAGCGGGCCGCAACCCGCTCCTCGTCCGCCGATGCGGTTCCCGGATCGGGGGTGGGTCTCCTCATGCCGTTTCCCCGCTCGGGCCTCACCCCGCTTTTATCCGCGATCGGTAGACATGGATGCGACAGGGGATTTCCTCAGGGACGGGGGATTGCGATGAACGAGTTCATGACGGCTCTGCACCTGCGCCTCTACGACGCCGTCAGCGCTTTGCAAGAGGCGCGCGAGCGAGGCGACGAGGACCTGTGCCTGGTACAGGCCGGCGAACTGGAGGACCTTGTCGAGATCGCGGCGCGGCACGGCGTCGACATCGACTGCGGCTACGGCGCCCTGGCCCACGCCGCCTGAGCGCCGCGCGAGATCGGCGCGGGGCCCGTCGAACGGGGGCGGTCCCGCGCCCGAGGGCGCCGGCCGGGCGTATCCGGCGCGAGCGCGGACGAGAAACGGCGTCCGCGTGCGGCACCGGCCGGCGTCGGCGGCGGCTGTTCCCGGATCTCCCGGAAGACGGGGCCGGGAATCCGGGAACGGTCCCCCGTAGAGCTGCAGAATACGCCGCCAACGGCAAAGCGGAGGCAAAGAACGGCCCTCCCGAAGGTCCGACAGGCCGCCGTCCGCACGGCGCGAGTCCCCGCTACGCGAAAGGCGGCGCGGCCGCGTCAGGCAGGGAGGGACCGGACCGGCGAACCGCATCGCCCCGCCCGCCGAACGCGAAAAAGGGGGAGGCGGGTGCCTCCCCCTCTCGCTTCTCGCGCCTACCTGCCGCGGCGGCGCCCGCCGCGGTCGGCGCGGTCGCCGCCGTCCTGGTTCTCCGCGTGGTCGGCGTAGGTGCGGCCCCGATCGGCGGCCGCCGACATCGCGCCCTGCACCTGCTGGAACGCGTCAGAGGCCGTCTGGGCGGCCTCGTCCGCGTCGCCGGAGTCCAGCGACTGCCGCGAACCGCCGCGCTTGCCGCCCAGATCGGGCAGCAACTGGGCCAGCAGCAGCGTCGACAGCGCCGAGGAGTCGCCGCTCTGGCCGTCGGTGCGCACCACCACCGGCTGCGGCGCGTGCTCGGCCAGGGTCGCCCCCACGTCCAGTCGGCGCCGGGCCAGCTCGTAACGCAGCACCGCGCGGTTGTCGCGGTAGGAGGTCGCCAGGCGCCGCTGCGCCTTGGCCTCGTTCTGCGCGGCAACCAGGTCGGCCCGGCCGCGGGTCTCGATCTCGTAGCGCACCCGCTGGGCCTCGGTCTCCTGCTCCTCCAGCATCTGCGCGACGTCCTTGCGCGCCTTGTTCAGCGCCGCGTTGACCTCGACGATCTTGGCGTCGCGGGTCTTCTTGGACCGCTCGATGTCCATCAGCAGGGTGTCGATGCGCCGCTTGCGGGTCAGCTCCCACTCCTGCTCGTAGGCGACCAGCTCCTTGGCGACGCGCTCGCGCGTGGCCAGGTGCTGCTGGTACTGGTTGGGCAGCTGCACATCGGGGATGTTGCAGCCCATGATGCGCACGCCGTAGCGGCTCAGCTGCCGGTTGAGCAGCTCCTGCATGTCGGCGACGTCGGAGCCGCGCAGGTCGTAGGCGCTCTCGGTGAGCACCTGGCGGCTGCGCTGGCGGATGGCGTCCTGCACCGCGTTGGACAGCACCAGGTCGAAGTTGCTGGCGCCGATACTGCGCACGAACGCGACCGCGTCGGTGATGCGGAACTTCAGGAAGAACTCGATCGACTTCAGCGGCACGTTCTCGTGGGTGGGGCAGGCCAGCACCGGCGCGGTGTAGGGGATCTCCGTGGAGATGTCGACCACGAAGTCCACCCGCGACCACGGGTGCCACAGGTAGTGCCGGCCCGGGTCGAGCTGGCCCACGACAGCGCCGTACTTGGTGAGGACGCCCACGGTGCCCTGCTCGATCTCCACGATCGAGGAACGCCACCACCACAGCAGGCCCAGCAGCAGCGCGCCCAGCGCGAGCGCGAACGCCGGGATCGCCGCCCACGACAGGAAGAACCCGCCGACCGAGGCCAGCAGCAGAGCGGACAGCAGCAGGTACAGGGCGAACCACACCAGCATGGTCCACCGCAGGCCGCGGCTGTCGCGCGGGATGACGACCGGCACCAGCGCGCCCTGGTCACCGCCGCGCAGCAGGCGCGCGATGTCGTTCCAGGAGGCCAGCGCCTCCTTGATGCTGGAGCCGCCGGTACCGGGCTCGGGGTGCTGCTGGCTCATCGGGGACCTCCCTCGTCCGTGCCGGGCTGCTGCGGCCACGGCGGCGCCGGCGGGCCGTCTGGCGCGGCGGGCCCGCTCTGGGACCGCTCATGGCCGGGCTGCTGCGGGTCCGTTCCGGGTTGCTGCGCACCGGGCCGCCCCTGCTCCGGGCCGGAGCCGGCCGCCATGTCCGCACCCTCCGCGGAATCGCCCGCGACCGAGCTGAGCCGCTCGTCGATGGAGTCGTCGCTCACCGACTGGCGGATCTCCTCGATCCGGTCGGCGTTGGGCACGTCCTCCGGCGGAGGAGGCTCGACGGTCTCCTCGCCGTCCTCTTCCAGCACCCGGGTGATCTCCTCCTCGCGCTCGGAGATGCGCTCGGAGATCTCCTGCAGCCGGGCGCGGATGGCCGCCATGTCCTCGTCGGAGAACAGCGTCGACTCGGCTTCGCCGATGATGCCCTGGGCCACCCGCAGGAAGTCGACGCTGGTGTCGTCGCCGCCGCCGATGTGCAGCACCTGCGGCAGGCTGTCGGCGACCGACTCGAGCTTGTCCAGCAGGTCCTGCTGGTAGCGGTAGTTGAGGATCTCGGGGGCCTCGGCGGCGCTGACGGCGCGGATGTCCAGCGCCTGGGCCTCCAGCAGCGCCGCGTTGGCGTTGGCGGTGCTCTCGGCCTCCACGAACCGCTGGCGGGCCTGAGCGCGCGCCCGGTTGGTCTCACGCTCCAGCGCAGTGTCCATCTGCGCTTGGTATTGGGCGATGTCGGCCTGGATCGCCGACAGCGTCTCGTTCAGCGAGGCGAGCTCCTTGTTCAGGTCGCCCTCGTTCTGCTCCTTGCGGAGCTGGAGCTCGTATTCGTAGGTGTAGGCCTCCTTGGCCACCCGCACCATCTCCGGCGCCGCCAGGTCCATGCGGTACTCCTGGCTGGAGGGCTCGGCGTGGGTGATGTTGGCGTTGGTCAACCGGACCGCGGGCAGGAACTGCTGGTTGAGCTGCTCCAGCAGCCGCGCGGTGTTCTCGCCGACCATGTCGTAGATCTCCGACGCCTGCTGGTCGTAGATCAGGCTGCGGGTGACCTCGCTGATGGCGTTGTTCAGCTTTTCCTGGAAACCCTGCACCGCGCCCAGCACGAAGATGAACTGCTCCGGGTCCTCGATCTTGAACTGCACGAACAGGTCGATGGATGCCTTGACCCCGCTCTTCGTGGGGGCCTCGCGGATCGGTGCGTTGAACGGGTACTCGCGGTTGGTGTTGACGATGTAGGAAACCCGCTTCCACGGGTTGAGCAGCGTGACGCGGCCCGGCCCCACGACCTGCTCCAACTTGCCGAACCTGGTGATCAGCGCCGCGCAGCCGTCGGGCACCATCACCATGCCCTGGCGCCACCACATGAACGCGGCGAAGCCGACGAACACCACCCAGTAGTGGATTCCGAAGAACGGGTTGAGCAGCGCACCGGTGGCGGCCGAGAGCGGGAAAGTCACGATCTGACCGGCGACTCCCGCGATCAGCAGCAGGATCACCGGCAGCATGGTCGTGAACGTGCGCCCCTTGGGGATCACCATGGGGCAGATGACGTGTACCGGTCCGCTCGGACCGCGCTCGTAGGAGCTGCGGTTCAACGCCTCGCCGGAATTGTTGAGGGAGGAGCTCTGCTGCTCGATGCGGGTTCCCACCGAGGCGCCCTGTTCACGGGCGGCCAGGAAGTCGCCCGGGTCGAGGCCGAACCCCTCCGCCGCGTCGCCGAGCGCGTCGGAGACCGCCTCGCGCGGATCGCCGCCTTCGGCGACGGCGGAGGCGGCTCCGCGCACGGTCTGCGCGAAGGACATAGGTATCGACTCCTTGCTGGTTGCGGAACTGCGGATTCGACGCGGACGACGCCGTCGCGGTTCCGCGGCTCCTGCTGAGAGTGCAAGGATGCTCCCACACCACCTCGCCCCATGGAGGGGGGAGACGATAACCATCGCCTATCCATGTCCGAAAATCAGACCGGCCGCCCGTTCGCCCGGCGAAGGCCGGACCCCGGGCGGCTGATAGATCCGGACCCGGAGGGGTAGCGCACCGATCAGACGGGCGTCGCGGTAGCGTCGGCGGTGGAGCAGGCCGACCCGCACACGCCGGGCGGCCCGCGGACCCCCGCGGAAGCAAGGAGTGGAGACGATGGCTTCGGTACCCAGCAGCCTGCTGACCACCGCCGGCCTCATCGGCGGTTACAGCGTCGCCCGCAGCACCGGCAACCGGCAGCTGGGCGGCGCGGTGCTGGCCGCCTGCGGTGCGGCGGCCTTCCGCAGCTGGCGGCGCAGCGCCGGACTGCCCGCGGCCGCGACGCTCACCGCCGTCTACACGGGAGCGTTCGGGCTCTCCCACCCGTTGGCCAAGAAGCTGGGCGCCTGGCCGTCCGTACTGGCCGTGACCGCCGCCACCGGCACCGCCGCCCACCTCGTCGCCGACCGGCGGCGCGGCCGCGACTGACGGCGGCGCCGCAAAGGAGGGCGGGCGACGTCGAGAGGGGTGCGGCGGCGCGCCGTCACCCCTGGGTGATGTAGGCCTCCAGCTGGCTGCGCTCCTGCTCCAGCTGACTGATGCGGCTCTTGACCACGTCGCCGATGCTGACGATCCCCACGAGGGTGCCGCCGTCGAGCACCGGCACGTGGCGCACCCGGTTCTCCGTCATCAGCACGGTCAGCGTGTCGGCGGTGTCGTCGGTGGTGCAGGTGACGACGACAGAGGTCATGATCTCGGATACGGGGGCCTCCAGCAGCGTGGTGCCGCGCTCGTCCAGCGCCCGGACGATATCGCGCTCGGAGGCGACACCCGCGACCGCGCCGTCCCGCATCACCACCACCGCACCGATGTTGTGCCGCGCGAGCAGCGTGAGCAGGCCGGCCACCGTCTCCCGCGGGGAGACGCTCACGACGGCCGAGCCCTTGTTGCGCAGAATCTCAGCTATCAGCATGGCGGTCCTTCCAGAGGGTAACGACGGGTTACCCGCCGAACGCGCCTCCTAACCGCGCGGAGGCGCCCGGCGTGCAAGGCAGCCGTTTCGGGCGGGCCGGAGCCCCGCTCCGGCCCGCCTCGGCCTGTCGTTCCCGTTGGCTCGTCCGACTAGAACGGGGTCAGTGTGACCTCGAAGGACGACGGGGCGTGGTCCTGGATGTAGGACGCGAAGCCCGAAACGTCGTCGAAGGCGAAGCCGTAGGCCTTGCCGTCCTCGGCGACCTCGTGGAACACCTCCGCGTACCTGTTCGTGATGTCGGCGTTGTAGAACGCCGCCGGGTCGGTGACCGGGTGGTCGGCGGTGTTCAGCAGTGTCGAGCGGTTGAGCGCCGCGCCCAGGATCGCCGCCACCGGGCCGTTGAGGCCGTCGTTCGGGGCGTGCAGCGCGCCGTCGCAGAAGAACACGTCGCGGGTGGAGGGCTTGGAGATGGGCGCCACTCCCCCGTCGAAGGCCAACTGCCCGGAGCCGTTCACCCGGCCGGTGAAGGTGCCCTGGTTCGTCGTCACGATCAGGTCCCGGCCGCCGTAGCGCGACCACACCCGGTCGATGTACGGGGCGTAGTAATCGGCGGAGAACCGGCCCGAGTCGATGCCGTGGCCGGGCGCGATGATCCGCCGATCGCCGACTACGAGCGGGGAGAAGTCGGGGTCGGCCCTGATGGTGTCGAACACCTGCGCACGACCGCCCGGCTGCAGGCGGCCGGTGGACTGCCGGCGCTCACCGCTCAGCGCGATCGCCAGCGGCACGCTGAACTGGTCCACCATCGAGGTGTTGCAGTACATCCCACTCTCGTCGTGGGTGAATTCCACCGTGTCGTGCAGCACCGAGAAGTTCGGGTCCGACTCCACCCAGCCGGCCGGGTACTGCAGCGCGGGATTGCCGTTGCCGTCCTCGACGACCTTGAACCGCAGCTTGTCCTCCAGGGCGATGTAGATACGCCCCGACATGAACGGCAGCGTGAGACCGCCCGCCTCGCTCAGCGGAATCGAGTAGTCGGTGTATCCGCCGTCGGTGTTGTCCGAAAGCTTGACCGGCGCGAGCGTGCCGTCGGGGCGCACCCGGGCCTGCTTGCCGCTGGCGAGGTCGGTGCCGACGATGTAGAGGCGCACCGCTCCGGCGGCATAGCCGCTCTCGTTGACGAAGGAAACCGGCAGCGCGCCGGCCGCCGCCGCCTTGGCGCCACCGGCGGCCAGATCGGCTTTCGTGGAGGACGCGCCGCACGCGGCACTGCCGAGCAGCGGGGCGGCCAGAGCCGCTCCGCCGGCGCCGCGCAGGAACGAACGTCGGTCGATCATCGAATGGACTCCCTTCCGAAGGGGCAAAGGGCGGACGGGCACCGCGCAGTCGAGTGGCGGCGCCCGTCCGCGGGGGAGGAGGTGCGACCACGGCCCGGGAGCGTGGAGGGGCCGGGCCTGCGGCCGCGCGGGGCGGGATCACGAACGAGCCGCGGGATGGCGAGCGGGCCGGGTCGGCCTCACTCCCCCGGCGGGAGCAGAGGGATTCTCCTCCGCCGCCGGCCCCGATCCGCTTCAGGACCGCGGCATCGCGCGGCCGCCTCGCGGCGATCTCGGACCGGGGGCATCGCAGCGCCGGGCGCGGAGGGCGCCTGGGCGCTCGGGCAGGAACGCGGGCTCTTCATCTCGTCTTCCTCGGGTCAGGGAGTCAGCAAGAGATGCTCGGGATCCGAAGCGGTGAGGCGATCCGCACAGGCACCGCCCCACCGCCCGCAACCAGGTGCGCGGCGATGTCTCGACAGCGGCGCCGACCCGGCGCTTCCGCGGGTTGACGCTGCGGAAGCGGAACCGGGCGCACGCCGCCCCACCTGTGGAACGGACGCACCCGCCACCGGCAAGCGACCGAAGGGGTCCGCCTTCAGACGGATCCGAATAGCCGGAGCGGAACTCGCGGACCCGGGGCATCCGGCAGGAAGCCCCGAGCCAGAAGCGCCGTTTCACTGCACCTGACTGCTGTTCGTGTGTGATCGGTTGGTTTCGGTCACTGTCGCCCGATGCTAGAGAGGTCACGACTGGGACGCAAGGGCCGCGAGTGGCGGCTCAGCGTGACGCGGCGAGACCGCGAGAGCGCTCTCTGCTGGTCCGGGCGGGTCTCGATACCCTCGAATCGCGGCGGAGGATCACCGAAATCTCTTTTGAGAGCGCTCTCCGGATGGGCTCCCTCGGATGTCCGGCGAGCGTGGTTGCGAGCCGGCCTCGGCCCCCTTCTCGAAACGCCCTCGAAAAGCCCCCGGACGCGATCGCGGAGCCGCTTTCCGTTCGGCGTGTGCGAGGGCTCGTGCCGCGCCCGGCCCGCGCGCCCGCGTTCGGCCCGATCGAGCCCGCTCGGCAGCCCGCACGCGCCCGTGAGCGGTTCGGTCAGGAATCGAGAAGCGCCGCACCAGCGCCGCGCCTAGCGTTACCGCCATGGACATCACCATTCACACGACGCCACTGCCCCACGAGGACCCGGACGAGTCCCTGGCCTTCTACCGCGACATCCTCGGCTTCGAGGTCCGCAGCGACGTCGGGCAGGGAAAGATGCGGTGGATCGCGGTCGGTCCGGTCGGCCAACCCGAGACCTGCATCCTGCTGGCACCGCCGACCGCCGACCCCGGCATCACCGAAGAAGAGAGCCGCGTCATCACCGAGATGATGGCCAAGGGCACCTACGGCTGGATCATGCTGGCCACCCGCGACCTCGACGACACGTTCGAGAAGGTGCAGGGCGCCGATGCCGAGGTCGTCCAGGAGCCGACCGACCAGCCCTGGGGGATGCGCGACTGCGCGTTCCGCGACCCCGCGGGAAACATGGTCCGCATCCAACAGGTCCGCTGAACCCGACCCGCCATCCGCCACCACCGAGCCCTCGGGCCGCCCGCATCGCCGGGCGACCGGGGGCTCACGAGCATCGGGAAAGGAACCCGCCATGTGCCACCCCTCATGGGGAAACGCACTCATCGCCGCGCAGCGCCCCAGCGACCTCACCCGGCTGCGTCGCGTCCGCGACGCTCGATCCGGCTCGGATCCGAGCCGGGGCGGACATCCTGCCGCAAGCCGTCCAGGAACACCGCAAGAGCACCGAAGGGGAAGCCGATCGAACTCGGCTTCCCCTTCTGGCCTGCTATTCCATACTTTCTCGGCTTGAGCGGACGGCTTAGCTGCAGCCGCTCGTGGAACCGCAGCCCTCGCAGACGTAGCAGCTGCCCGACGGGCGCATCTTCGTGCCGCAGGTGACGCACAGCGGAGCGTCGGCGACGAAGCCCTGGCTGCGCTCGACCAACTCGGTGGTCGAGTGCGCATCGCCGCGCTTCTCCCCGCCGGAGCCCTCGGAGCGCTCGGCCCCCTCCTCGGCCGCGCTCTCGGCCGGGGTGAGCGGGGCCGACTGGGCGTAGGACTCGACCTGGGCCGCGACCTGGGCCGGGTCCTCGCCGTTGGCCTGGGCGCGGCGCTCCTCGGCGGAGAGGACGCCCAGGTCCGCCCGCTCCTCGTAGGGCAGGTGGTCCAGCGCCAGGCGGCGGAAGATGTAGTCGACCACCGACTGCGCCATGCGGATGTCCGGATCGTCGGTCATCCCCGCCGGGTCGAAGCGCATGTTGGTGAACTTGTCGACGTAGGTCTCCAGCGGAACCCCGTACTGCAGCGCGATCGAGATCGCGATGGAGAAGGCGTCCATGACCCCGGCAAGCGTGGAGCCCTGCTTGCCGAGCTTCATGAAGACCTCGCCGAGGCCGTCGTCGGGGTAGGAACCCGCCGTGATGTAGCCCTCGGCGCCGCCCACCGAGAAGGACACCGTCTCGCTCGGCCGCTTCTTGGGCAGCCGGCGCCTGACCGGACGATTGACCTCGATGACCTCGGGCTCGGGCCGCGCCTTGTCCTCGTCCTTCTCAGCGCTCTCGGTGGAGGCCGTGGACAGCGGCTGGCCGACCTTGCAGTTGTCGCGGTAGACCGCCAGCGCCTTCAGGCCCAGCTTCCACCCCTGGAAGTAGATGTGCTCGAAGTCCTCGACGGTCGCCTCCTCCGGCACGTTCACCGTCTTGGAGATCGCCCCGGAGAGGAACGGCTGCACCGCGCCCATCATCTCCACGTGGCCCATGGGCTTGATGTAGCGCCTGCCCATGGCGCAGTCGAACACCTCGTAGTGCTCGGGCCGCAGCCCGGGCGCGTCCACGACGTGGCCGTTCTCGGAGATGTACTCGACGATCGCCTCGACCTGCTCCTGCGGGTAGCCCAGGTTGGTCAGGGCCCGCGGGATCGCCTGGTTCACGATCTGCATCGACCCGCCGCCGACGAGCTTCTTGTACTTGACCAGGGAGAAATCGGGTTCGATACCCGTGGTATCGCAGTCCATCATGAAGCCGATGGTGTTATGGCTGACCAAGCCGTTGGCCACGTAGGTGACGTTGTCGGGCACCGAGATGTCGTAGGTCGGCTGGACGCCGCCGTCCTGGTTGTCCGCGACCCGCTCGAAGATGTAGCCGAGGGCGTGGCCGAGCCGCTCGTCCATGGTCTCGGTGTGGATACGCTCGGCCAGTTGACGGGCGACACCGCCGCTGGTCCGCAGCGACTGCACTACGGTGCCGCGATCGCGGTGGCCGACCGGAACCAGTTCGTCCCAGACCTCCCGAGGGAGCATGATCCGATCCCCTCTGGCCGAGCGTTCCGGCTCCAAGGCGACCATGAGCCGATTCTTGCGGTCACCCATGAAGCCGACGAGCTCGTCGAAGCGGAGCGCGTGATCGACGTTGCGCAGTCGCACGATGTGGCAGTCGCCGCCGTACCCGCTCCGGGTGCCTCGAGTCGTGGTTGCCATACCCAGCGTCAGGAGCAGCGTGCGGACCTCGCCGGCGAAGGACTCGTGCGCCGTCGACAGGCTCGGAACGCCCTCCAACACGGTGCCGTCCGCCTCGAACAACCCCCGCAGGAACGCCGCGTAGACGGAGGGGTCGTTGGCCTCCAGGATCGCGGAGGGCACATGCGGCGTCCAGCCCTTGCCGGTGTGGTTCTGACCGGGCAGGTCCTTGGCGAATCCGGCAGCCTTCCACCACCGCGCCAGGCGGACGGACGACAGGGCCACCTCCTGGTAGCCCTCCATCTGCGTGACATCCGGGACGAGGTTGAACAGCCCCTTCGCCAGGATACGGAGGCGCTCGACGACCTCGGTGTCGGTGTCGGCGACGCAGAAACGCAACCCCTTGGCGTGCAGACTGCCGTCGCCCATGAAGTAGCCGACGAGCTCGGCGAGCTCCTCGTCGACCGCGTCGGGGACGACCACGTTGCGGTCCCCCGCGTAGTAGGCCTGCTCCAGCACCGGCAGCACTACACGACGCGTCTCACCCACCAGAGTGCCCATCTGCACCGGGACGACATCGTCCGGAGTGATGTCGGCGAAGCGCTTCCACTCCCAGGCTCCCGTCTCGGGATCGACGACCTTGATCCGGTGTGCGTAGGTGCCTTGAATGCGGTAGCCCCCGGCGGTGACGATGCGCCGCGTGGGCTCCTCCCCGTTGACGAAGAACCTGGTCGCCTGCCTCGGTCCTTCATCGGTCGCCACCTCCGTGGACAGCTCCTGCCACCTCGGCCCGTAGACGTCTCCCAGCTCGGAGATCCGGACGAGGCCGCGGTCGGTGGTGACCAGGGAGTCGCCGGTCAGGCAGCCGGTAGGCGCCAGCAGGCTGGCCTGGGCGTTGCGCCATCCGTGCTTCTCGCCGGTCTTGAGGCACTGCTGCCAGGTTGCGGTGGCCGCGGCGGAGATAGCGCGGTCCATGGCGCCGACCGTCCGCAAATCGTCGTTGGCGGCGGCATGCTTGCGCATAACGCGCTTGTGGGCGTCGGCGTTCTTCGCATAACCGTCGTAGGGCCCCACCACGCCGGCCAGTTCCGCGCTGCGCTTGTAGGCGGTGCCGGTCATCAACGAGGTGATGGCGGCGGCGACCGCGCGCCCGCCGTCGGAGTCGTAAGCATGGCCGGTGGCCATGAGCAGCGCGCCGAGATTGGCGTAGCCGATGCCCAGCTGACGGAAGGCGCGCGTCGTCTCGCCGATCTTCTCCGTGGGGAAGTCGCCGAAGGTGATGGAGATGTCCATCGCCGTGATGACCAACTCGGTCAGTTTCGCAAAAGCGTCGATATCGAAAGTGTCGTCACTACGAAGGAATTTGAGCAGATTAATTGATGCTAGGTTGCACGAAGAATCATCAAGTGAGAGGTATTCACTGCACGGGTTGCTTGCACTAATTCGTCCGGTTTCGGGGTTTGTGTGCCAGTCGTTGATGGTGTCGTCGTACTGCACGCCCGGGTCGGCGCACTCCCAGGCGGCGCGGGCCATCTTGCCGAACAGCTCCTCGGCGTCGACGGTGGCCACGACCTCGCCGGTGGTGCGCGAGGTCAGCCCGAACTCCGAGCCGGATTCGACGGCGCGCATGAAGGCGTCGGAGACCCGGACGGAGTTGTTCGCGTTCTGGTACTGCACGCTGAACATGTCGTCGCCGCCCAGGTCGACGTCGAACCCGGCGTCGCGCAGGGCACGGATCTTGTGCTCTTCACGCGCCTTGGTCTCGATGAACTCCTCGACGTCGGGGTGGTCGACGTCGAGCACGACCATTTTGGCGGCGCGGCGGGTCGCACCGCCCGATTTGATGGTGCCCGCCGAAGCGTCGGCGCCGCGCATGAACGACACCGGCCCCGAGGCGGTGCCGCCGGAGGTGAGCAGTTCCTGGCTGGACCGGATGCGGGAGAGGTTCACCCCGGCACCGGAGCCGCCCTTGAAGATGATCCCCTCTTCCTTGTACCAGTCGAGGATCGACTCCATGGTGTCGTCCACGGAGAGGATGAAGCAGTTGTGGACCCGGAGGTTGTCCGAGAGATACTCGCCGCTTTCGGTCTGGATGTCGTAGACCTCCATGGCGCCGACATTCTCGACCGCAGCGATCTCCAGACGCTTGATCGGGTGGGCCGCAAGGCCCGGAACGTCCAGGCTCGCCTCCAGCTTGTCCGCCTCGGCGGCATCGATGAACCCGATCTCAGCGGCGAACGCGGCACGCTCCCCGGCACCTTGAATGCCCAGGCTCCAGAGGTCGTTGCGGTCGGGACGGCGCTCGGCCTTACGCGCCACGCGCGCGAAGATGCCGTAGCGCAGCAGCAGGCGCTGCACACCCCGGACAAGCTCCTCGGAGATCATATCCATGCCGATACGCACGGAGCGCTCTCGCTTCGAAACGTAGCCTTCGGCCTGGAAGATGCTCCGCAGGTAGGCGGTGACCACCGGAAGGGGCGCGGTGAACAGGTGCTCGGGTACCCGCATGTCGACGCCTCGGGTGCGCAGGTCCCACTTGGCGACGAAGTCCGCCAGACCGCTCCCGTACAGGCGGGTGCGCCGGCAGTCCAGGGAGGTGTCCTGAGTCTCCACGCGCCGCTCGTGACGGTGGACGTCGGGGAAGACCCGGTCGAGGGCTCCCGTCACCCAGTCCAGTTCCTCCTCGGTGACCGTCATCGCCTCGATGGTCAGGGAGCGGTTGGTTCCCTCACCGTACTGCCCGACGAAGCCGTCTGACTGCAGCCAGCCGGCCAGAGCCGCCTCGGCGATCTCGGCGGGGTCGATCTCCGATTCGCCATAGGCGTCTCGCCGGTGCCACTGGAGCTTGTCGCCGACCGCCAGCTCACCCGCGGTGACGAATTTTCCGGTGTGATCGCCGGTTGCCTTCCACACCAGGTGATCGGCCGTCACGTCCAGCGTGTAGCCCGCCTTGGTGTGCAAGCGCAGAACGTCCTTGACGCCGTTGGCCTTGGTCGCCAGGACTCGGGTGAGACCGTGCGCGTCATAGACCTTGGTCCCCACCGCGTCAGACTCGACGAGTTCACCGATGGGAACGAGCCCTTGCGGTGTGCTCACTCGCGCGCTGTAGGGCTGGCAGGCGCTGACCTGCTGCTTTGACGCGGTGCCGACGTTGAACCACACCGGGGAGTTGAAGCTGAAGAGCTGGTTCACGAGGGCGTGCTTGAGCTCGTGGTCGAAGATCTCGGCGTCTTCGTCGGTGGCGAAGTAGCCGCTGGCGCGTCCGGTTTCGGTGTATGTGCCGGCGACCCGGTCGACGAGCTGTTTGAGGCTCCACTCGCGCTCGGGGGTGCCTTGGGCGCCGCGGAAGTACTTGCTGGCGACGATCTGGGTGGCGTTCATGGTCCAAGCGGCGGGGAACTCCACGCCGCGCTGCTCGAAGTTGACCGAGCCGTCGCGCCAGTTGGTCATGACGACGTCGCGGCGCTCCCATTCGACCGCGTCGTAGGGGTGCACACCGGGCTTGGTGAAGACGCGCTCCATCTTCAGACCCTTGCGGCGGTCCTTCCCCTTGCGCTGTGCTCCGCTTGCGGTCTCCGTCATGTCGCTCCCCCTGCTCCTCGTCGCGTACCTGATTGCTCCGCCGCATCCACCCGGTTGGACGCGGCGCCTCGTGCTCGCCGGGCGGCCCGCTGCGGCCTAGCCCTCGCCGTCCTCGCCGTCTCCGCCATCGGCTACCCGGACGGGCTCGCCTGCGCTGTGTTCGCGTCCGGCCCGCAGCAGGGCGATCTCGCTCTCGAAGTCCGCCAGCGACTCGAAGCCGCGGTAGACGGAGGCGAAGTGCAGGTAGGCCACCTCGTCCAGCTCGCGCAACGGGCCCAGGATCGCCAGTCCGATCTCGTGCGCCGGGACCTCGGCCACACCGCGGGACCGGATCTCCTCCTCGACCTGCTGGCCGAGTTTGGCGAGCGAGTCCTCGGTGACCGGGCGCCCCTGGCAGGCTCGGCGCACCCCGGCCACGATCTTGGTGCGGGAGAACGGCTCGGTGACGCCCGAGCGCTTGGCCACCATCAGCAGGACGGTCTCCTGCGTGGTGAAGCGGCGCTCGCACTGCGGGCAGGAGCGGCGCCGCCGGATGGCTGCGCCGTCCTCGGTCGACCGGCTGTCGATCACCCGGGTGTCCGGATGGCGGCAGAACGGACAGTGCACGCCGGCGTGCCTCCCCCCGATGTCGGAACGACTGTGCTCCGGTGCCCCGGCCCGCCCGGTGCGGCGCCGTCCGATGATGCGGATGTGCGGCGCAGGCGTGGCGGCCCGGGGGCCGGTTCCGTCGAGACCGCCTGCACCGCAGGCGATCCACGAGGAATCAGGTACCTACTAAAACACAATTTCTAGGCTGCTTGTTTCACGGCGAGCACTAGATGTTGTGGTTAACCTACGACTGCCCCACCGGTAACGCAAGTCCCTTCGGCGGGCGGCGACCGACCGCAGCAGGTCACCGCCGGAAAAGCACGCAAGGTGGCCGGGCGTGCCGTCTTCGTGCCGCCTCTGCGCACCGTGGAAGGTGTGCCCGGCCCCACACGAAGCGCGGGCGCGGCGGCGGGGACGCACGCCTTCCAAGGGGGACGGCGACACGCGGCGGCTGCGAACCGGGAGTGCACGGGAGGAGGCCGCGGCGCCGAACGGGCGGGGCGTACGGGGACCCGTCGCGGGGCGGCGAGCCTACCGGGCACCGCTGCGGCGACCGGTGGTCACCCTACTGCGCCCGCGGGGCCCTCGGGCCCTCACACGCCGACGCCGGGGATGCCGCCGGGGCGGCTCGAAGGCGGCGTCGGAATCCCTGCCGCTCAATCGGAGTGGGATATCTCCGCCGCTGCCTGGCGGGCCGTGCGGGCCGATGCTTTTCGGCGGTAGTGCAGCCTGCCCGCGGAGGCGCGCAGGCCCCGTTCCGCGCAGCGGGCTGTCGGCTCGGGGCCCGGCGGGGTGCGGCGGGGCGGAGGGGCCGGGTCGAAGTTCGATGGTCGCCTTGAGCGCGGTGCCCGAGGCGGCGGTTTCGACGGCGGCCGCTCCCCGACCGGCACCAGGGCTGCTCAGTGCACCGCGGGCGCCGCCGCAGGCGGCAGCGAGCCGGGCGGGGCGGCACGCGGCGTTCAGCAACTCAGGGAAGTCCTACTAAAAGTCCGGCATCACGAGTTCCTGGCCCGGCTCCAGCTCCGACTCGCTGAGGCTGTTGACGCGCACGATCTCGTGCACGGTGCTGCGGGGGTCGTCGCCGGGCCGAACGCGCTGGGCGATCTCCCACAGGGTGTCGCCGTCGCGGACCACAACGGTGGAGGGTGCCTCGGTCAGCGCCGACTCGGTGGGCGCGCCTGAGGCCGACGCGCCCCCGGTGGCCACCGCGACGAAGAGGCCGGCGAGGACGCCCGTGGCCAGGACCGTGGCCACCGTAAGCGCGACGACCCGGCCGCGGCGGGTGAGCCGGTCGTGCCACAGCTCCAGGGCGGCGCTGCGCGGTGCGGCCGAAGTGCGCAGACGTGGCGCGGCCTGCGGCGGGCGCCGTCGCGCGGCGGGCGCAGGGGCCGCGCTGCGCCACTCCGGGATCTGCCGGGCCCAGTCGAACAGAGCGCCGTCGTGCGCGCCGGGGACCGCGGACTCGGCGGGAACCGCGGCGGCACCCGCCGGCGCGCTCTCGGCCGGAGGCTCGGGGGTCGGGGGGTCGCTGGGTACGACGGTCAGCCGCGAGCGCCGGGCCCGCCGGTCCAGCGGGGCGGCGTCGGGCGCATCGGCCCAGGGTACGGGGGGTTCGAATGCAGAGGCGGATTCAGACGCAGACACAGACACAGTCATGGCCACACTGCCCTCACCTTCGTACGCCAGTTCGTTAGAACTAACGTTCGATTCCTACCGCATTCGAGCGAATTTTTCAGCACCATCTCGAACGTTTGTTTGATATTGCCGTGGTCACGCACTAACGTTGGACATGTTTAGCTGCGGTATCGGCGGCGCCACTACCAGTGGCGGCGCGCGCGTTACCGCTGTCGAACACGATCGACTGGCCGACCCCGTCCGAACGGGGCTGGGCCTGACGCCTGCACCGATAGCCGCACCCAGAAATCAACCGACCGCCGAGGAGGCCGGCCGTGCCGGAGGAGAACCACGGAACCCAGGAACCTCACGCGGGCGGGGGGTCCGTCACCGCGCTCCGGTCCACTGCCGCGCCACCCGCCGATTCACA
Source organism: Streptomonospora litoralis (assembly GCF_004323735.1). Classification (GTDB taxonomy): domain Bacteria; phylum Actinomycetota; class Actinomycetes; order Streptosporangiales; family Streptosporangiaceae; genus Streptomonospora; species Streptomonospora litoralis. Next base: position 4,098,048 of record NZ_CP036455.1, read on the forward strand.
GGAGTCCGCTGAGGGCGCCGAGAGCGCACCGCAGCTCACCGCACGCCAGCAGAGCGTGCTGAACTGCATCCACCGCTATGTGCGGCAGCGCGGATATCCACCGTCCATCCGGGAGATCGGCGACGCGGTGGGGCTATCGAGCCCGTCCAGTGTGGCGCACCAATTGAAGGTGTTGCAACGCAAGGGGTACCTCTACCGCGACCAGAATCGCCCGCGCGCGGTCGAAATTCGCATTCCGGGCCAGGCTCCGGTGCGGTCCTGGGACCAGCTGGAGGAGACCCCGGAGGCGGACGAGTCGCGCGCCACCGACGTACCGGTCGTCGGCCGGATCGCGGCGGGCGGCCCGATCCTGGCCGAGGAGTCCATCGAAGACGTCCTCACCCTGCCCAAACAGCTCGTGGGCGAGGGGCGGCTGTTCATGCTCAACGTCGTCGGCGACTCGATGGTCGACGCCGCCATCACCGACGGCGACCTGGTGGTGGTGCGCCAGCAGCCCGAGGCCAACAACGGCGACATCGTCGCGGCCCTGCTCGACGACGAGGCCACGGTGAAGTCGTTCAAGCGCGACGCCGACCACGTGTGGCTGCTGCCGCGCAACGAGGACTACGAGGCCATTCTCGGTGATGAGGCCACCATCCTGGGCAAGGTGGTGGCCGTTCTGCGCCGCGTCTGAGTCGTCGGCGGGGCATCGGCATAACGAGTTCACCTCGTTTCGGCACGGGCTCGTGATCTTCGATGGAGATCACGAGCCCGTCGCCGTTTCGGAACCCAACGGTTATATCCCGACATACGGAGCGGCGTGCGAGACGAGCGCGGACGCCGTTATACCACTGCGAAACCGCTGCGGTAGGGACTTTAGCCTCTACGAATCGGAACTCGATGGCGGGTGCCGCCGCGAGACGAGGACCGGCGCGACAGCAGACAGCCTCGGCAGAGCGCCGCCCGACAGGCGCGGAGGACGGCGCGGTACGCCGCCGGGCCCCGCCGGCCGGTGCTTCCCCACAGCACTCTCAGCGAAGCACACGGCACCGACGATCGGCGGCGAGCACCGTCCCCGCTGCGCTTCCCGGGCTCCGCTCGCCGGCTCCGCAGGCGGTAGCGTTCCGGCTGAACCGCAGGGCGGCCGACCGCCGCCCGAGGCGAAAGCGCCGCCCCGGTCGGCCTCGGCGGCCCGCGGGGCGGCCCACCGGTCGCGTCCCGTCCGACGGGCCGCCCGGATGCTGCCGCGCCTCTGCGGGCCCGGCGGGCAATACGGTGGAACCATGCCCCTCTGCTCCTGGCCGCGCTCCGCCGCCGTCCTCGCCGCGCTGCTCGCTCCGCTGCTGGTCACCGGCTGCGGGGCGAACGGCGACACGTCGTCCTCGTCCGCCGAGCCCCCCGGCGTGCGCCCGCAGCAGCGCGAGGTGACCTTCCAGAGCGGCCCCGACACGGTCCACGGCACCTTCGCACTGCCCCCTCAGGGCGGCGCGGGCCTGCCGGCCGCCCTGATCATCTCGGGGAGCGGCCCCACCGACCGCAACGGCGACAACCCGATGCGGCCCGACGCCGGCACCAACCGCAACTTCGCCCGCGTGCTCGCCGAGGCCGGCGTCGCCTCGCTGCGCTACGACAAGCTCGGCAGCGGCGAAACCGGCATGGCCTCACACGACGCGGACGCCCCCGTCGGCTACGACGTCTTCGCCCAGGAGGTCGCCGACGCCTACGCCCACCTGGCCGCCCAGCCCGAGGTGGACCCCTCGCGGCTGCTCGTCCTCGGCCACAGCGAGGGCGCGCTCTTCGCGCTGCGCGCGCACCGGATCGTCGACGCCCACCCGCCGCGGGCGCTCATCCTGGCGGCTCCTCCCGGCGAGCGCTACCTCGACACCGTCGACCGCCAGTTCACCGAGCAGGTCCGCACGGCCGAAGCGGCCGGCGGCATGGACTACTCCCAGGCCGCCCAGACGCTCTCGGACGTGCGCTACGCGATCTCGCTGATCCGCGAGGGCGGCGATCTGGGCCGGGCGGACCTCTCCCAGGAGGTCGCCGGCGTCCTCAACCCCCAGGTCGCGCCGTTCCTCCGCAAAATCGACGCGATGGATCCGCTGCAGCTGGCGCGCGACCTCCCGCCGGACACCCGCACCCTCGTGCTACGCGGCACCGCCGACTCGCAGATCACCCGCGAGAACGTGGACCGCCTGATGCGGGGCCTGCCCGACGGGCGGCGTGTCAGCGTCGAGGGCGCCGACCACGTGTTCCGCATGTACAGCGAAGCGCCGGGCGCCGACGTGCTCGACTCCCGGCGCCGCTTCTCCCCCGACGTCGCACCCGCGGTCGAGGGGTTCCTGGAGGCCGCAGTGGGGGCCTGAGCTCGTCGACGGGAGCTGTCGCGGCACCTGCGGATACGACGAAGGCGCCCGATCCCGCCCGGGGCGCCCCGCCGCACCACGTACGACACCGCCACCGCAGCGGACTGCGGCAATGGGGCCGGTCCGCGCAGCGCGTGTGCCGGCTTGCCGCCAAGCGGCGGGAACCCGGCCCTCCAACGGGTTTCCGCCTGGCCGCGGACGAACAGCTGCGGCCCCCTCGCAGTGTCGGTGTCGGTGTCGGTGTCAGTAGTTGCCCTGCTCGATCTCCGCGACGAGGGCGCGCGACAGCGATTCGGCGTGGGCGAGGGCGACGTCGCCCGGCACCGACTCGTCGGCACGGTAGTCGACGGCGGAGGTGTAGCAGGACATGGTGTACAGGTTCGACATGCGCACGGCGACGCAACCCCAGTCGAAGCCCTGCAGGTTCTCCGTCCATGTCCTGGCCTCGTCGCCGATGCCGGAGAGGTTCCGCGGCGAGCCGCCGTGCGCCGCGGCCTCCAGCGCGCGCGACGCCGCCTCGGCGCCGGTCGTACCGGTGCGGTCGGCGTAGCGGACGAGCACCATCCGGGCGGCGGCGGGTACCTCCGAGGCGGTCTCGGGAGTGGCCCAGCGGCACTCGTAGCCTTCGCGGACCCCCTCCTCGAACCCCTCGATCCGCTGGTTCAACTCGGTCTCTCGGGCGGGGACCATCCCGTCCAGCACATCGTCCGGCGCCACAGAGCAGTCCGGAGCCGACTCGTAGGCACCGGTCGCGGCCGAGCTGATGGCGAATACGGCCCACACACCCGCGCCGACCAGGGCCAGCACCACGGCCGCCACCGCGGCGACCGCGGCGGTGGCGCAGCCACGGCTCTGCGCGGGCGCGGAGGAAATGGGCTCGGGCTCCGGGGCGGCGCCCGGCTGCAGGCCCGACGGCCCCGGAGGAACCCCGGCACCCGGAGCACCCGGAGCACCCGGCGGAGCGTATCCGCCTTGCGCGGCAAACCCGGGTGCGGCCGGCTGCGGCGGCGGCGCGGCCGCGGTCGGCCCTTCCGGCGCCGCTCCCGGAGCCGACCACCCCGAGGGCGGTGCCACATGTGTGTAGCCGTGGCCCTGCCCCGAACCGGGCGCGCCGTTTTCGTGCGGCTGCTCCGGCTGCTCGTCGGGCCGTCCGCCGCCGGGTCCGGGCGGCCCGGCTCCAGGGCCGCCGGAAGGTGGCCGGGTCATCGGCGCCTCCCTGTCGTCGTGCTGCCGCCCGCGCGGATGCGCCCGGGGTCCGGCACGCACGCGGCCACGCTACTATCCCGCCCCGACCGCGACCCGCCCGTTCGCACGCCGCGGCGCTACAGGGACGCGGCCAGTCGCTCGGCGATCGCGACGGCGCCGTCGCGCGCGGTCTCGTATTCCAGTTCGCCGCCCCGACGGTCGGTATGGCCTCCGTAGAACACCTCGATGAGCATGTTGTCCCGGCGGAAGGCGACCTCCGCCGAGCTGCCGTCGGATGTCCCCGGCCAGACCAGCGCCCCTTCGCCCAGTTCGGGGACCGGGGCGGCGCCGTCCAGCTCGCCGATGGGGGCCAGCTCCTCCAGCCTCTTGGCGGCGGCGCGGGCGCCGCTGACCTCGCCGGCCTTGTCGGTGAAGTGGGCGGTGAAGTCGACGTGCAGCGAGCGCGGCGGGCCTTCGTCGGCCCCGACCGAGGTCCACACGCAGGTCGAACTCTCGGCGTCGGCCATCGGCCCCTGCTCGCTGGTCTCCAGGGCGGCGCCGGGGACGAGCTCCCGGACGCGCTGCCCGGGAACGTCCGAGCAGGCGGGGGCGGAGGCGTAGGTGTCGGCCTCGTCGGCTCCCACAGCGGGCGCACCGCTTGCCAGCAGCAGTCCCGCGGTGACCGCGGCGGCCACCAGCACGACGACCCCCGCCCCGGCGGAGATCCACACGGCGAGCGACGGTCCGTCCTGTTCGCGGCGGCCCGCGGCGCCAGGAGCGCGCCCGATCCGAGCCATGGATCAGGCCACCACGACGTTGACCAGCTTGGGCGCGCGCACCACGACCCTGCGGACCTCCTTGTCGCCGATGAACGCCTGCACCTTCTCCGAGGCCAGGGCGAGCCGCTCCAGCTCCTCGGCCTCGATGTCGGGGGCGACCTCCAGTTTGTCACGGACCTTGCTGGCGACCTGGACGACACACGTGACCGACTCCTGGGTCAGCAGCTCCGGAGCGGGCGCGCGCCAGTTGCCGACGGCGACCGAACCGGTGTGCCCGAGCCGCTCCCAGCCCTCTTCGGCGGCATACGGCGCGAACAGCGACAGCGCGACGGCGATCACCTCGGCCGCCTCCCGCACGGCGGGGTCGTGTGCCCCGGGCCCGGAGTCGATCGCCTTGCGCGCCGCGGTGACCAGCTCCATCAGCCGCGCCACGGCCACGTTGAACCGGTGCCCCTCGACGGCGCCGGTGATCTTGTCCAGGGCCTGGTGGGTGGCCTTGCGCAGCGCCGTGTCGCCCTTGCCGGGATCGGTCCCCGGTGCGGAGGCGGCCCCGGCCTCGACCATCACCCGGAAGGCGCGGTTCAGGAACTTGAGGGATGCGGAGGGGGAGACGTCGGCCCAGTCGATGTCGTCTTCGGGGGGGCCGGCGAAGACGACGGTCAGGCGCACCGCGTCGACGCCGTACCTGTCGATCTCTTCGCCGAGGTCGACCCCGTTGCCGAGGGACTTGGACATGGCCTTGCCCTGGTTGATCACCTGGCCCTGGTTCAGCAGCCGGCGGAACGGCTCGGTGAACGCGACCATGCCCATGTCGTAGAGCACCTTGGTGAAGAACCGGCTGTAGAGCAGGTGGAGGATGGCGTGCTCGACGCCGCCCACGTACTGATCGATGGGCCCCCACTCGGCGACCCTGTCGACATCGAAGGGTGCGGTCTCGTGCTGCGGAGAGCAGTAGCGCAGGTAGTACCACGAGGAGTCGACGAAGGTGTCCATCGTGTCCGTGTCGCGCTGCGCGGGCCCGCCGCACGATGGGCAGTCGACGTCGACCCAGTCGGCGGCCGCGGCCAGCGGGGAGACACCTTTGGGGGCGAGGTCGGCCCCCTTGAGGTTGTCGGGCAGCTTCACCGGCAGCTGGTCGTCGGGGACGGGGACCTCACCGCAGTCCGGGCAGTGGATGATCGGGATGGGGGTGCCCCAGAAGCGCTGTCGCGAAAGCAGCCAGTCGCGCAGCCGGTAGTTGGTCGACGCCGTACCGGTGCCGCGCTCACCGAGGATCTCGATGATGCGGTCGATCGCGTCGCCCTTGGACATCCCGTCCAGCGGCCCGGAGTTGATCATCCGGCCCTCACCGGCGGTGGCCAGGCCGGTCTCGGCGGGGTCGCCTTCGCCCGTGTCGAGGACTTCGCGCACCGGCAGACCGAACTTGAGGGCGAAGTCGAGGTCCCGCTGATCGTGGGCGGGTACGGCCATGATGGCCCCGTGGCCGTACTCCGCCAGCACGTAGTCGGCCGCCCAGACGGGGATCCGCTCGCCGTTGACCGGGTTGACGGCGTAGCGGCCGAGGAAGACGCCGGTCTTCGTGCGCTCGGTGGACTGGCGCTCGATGTCGGTGAGCTTGGAGACCTGCGCCCGGTAGTCCTCGAACTCGGCGCGGCGCTCGTCGGTGCACAGCTCGTCGGCCAGCGGAGCGTCGGCCGCGACCACGAAGAAAGTGGCGCCGTAGAGGGTGTCGGGCCGGGTGGTGAAGACGGTGACGGGCTCGTCGCGGCCCTCGATTTCGAAGGCGACGTCGGCGCCTGTGGACCGCCCGATCCAGTTGCGCTGCATGAGCAGGACACGCTCAGGCCACTTGCCTTCCAGCTGGTCCATGTCGTCGAGTAGCCGATCGGCGTACTCGGTGATGCGGAAGTACCACTGGTTCAGACTGCGGCGCACGACTTCGGTGCCGCAGCGCTCGCAGCGCCCTTGCACGACCTGTTCGTTGGCCAGCACGGTCTGGTCCTTGGGGCACCAGTTGACCAGGCCTTCCTTGCGGTAGGCGAGACCGCGCTCGAAGAACCGCAGGAAGAGCCACTGGTTCCACCGGTAGTACTCGGGGTCGCTGGTGTGCAGGCGGCGCGACCAGTCCAGCGCGACGCCGTAACGTTTGAAGGAGTCGGCCTGGGTCGCGATGTTGGCGTAGGTCCACTCGGCGGGGTGCGTGCCGTTCTTGATGGCGGCGTTCTCGGCGGGGAGCCCGAAGGAATCCCAGCCGATCGGGTGGAGCACGTTCTCGCCGAGTTGGAAGCGGTAGCGCGCGACCACATCGCCGATGGCGAACGCCTCTGCATGGCCCATGTGCAGGTCCCCGGAGGGGTAGGGAAACATGTCCAGGACGTAGGAGCGCGGACGGTCGTCGGCCGGGTCCTCACTGGCCGTGAACGGGTTCTCCGCGGCCCATCGCGCCTGCCACTTGTCCTGGAGCGCGCGAGCGTCGTAGGACTCGCTCGTCACCTGGTCTCCGTCTACCGCTGTCATCGCTGGATCGTCCTCTAACCGGTCGCACTTGAGGGCACGTGGCGGCTGGGAGGTCGCGGCTGCTGGGCCGCGCGCCCTCGGGGGTCGGCTCCGCCGAGTCGAGCTGCCAGCCGGGGTGTCTGCCCCAAGGTTAGCGCGGTTCGAGGCGCTACCTCGACGCGGCGGCCGCCGGGCGGCGTAGACCCCCTGCGGCCGAGGACGCGGGTGGTGCGGGGTGAGCGGCGGGCGGGGCTACCTGCGGCGGGGCTTGCGGGGGCGGCGGGGGACGCGGAGGCGGCGGCGGATCCTGCCTTCGGCGGGCTCTTCGGCGGGGGCGCCTCCGGGCTCGCGGGCGCGGGCCGCGCTTTCGTACTCCTCGGCCGCCCGTTCGTGCTCCTCGGCGGCGAGGCGGCGCTGGCGCACGGGCTCCGGTTCCAGTTCGGCCTCCGCCTCGGGGTCCGGGCGGTGGATCTCGGTGTGGCGCTCCATGACGGGGCGGCCGGAGATCTCCTCGTCGAGCAGGTGTCGCGTCTCGCGGTCGACGTTGGTGGTGATGGGCGTGGTCTCGTGCCGCTCGCCTTCGATGATCGTCGCGGCCTCGTGGTCGAGGTTGGTGTCCATGGCGTTGCGTTCGGTGGGTTCCTCGACCACCGTCTGCGGCGCGTAGCGGCCGCGCTGCCGCCAGGGGAAGCGGCGGCGCTGCGGATCGGCCAGCCCGGCGCGGAAGTAGGTGCGCGGCTGCTTGGTCCACTGCACCAGCCACCAGCTGATGAAGACCGCGCATGCCAGAATCAGGATCCCTATGGTCCAGATCCACGTGGGCATCTCGTTCTCCTCGGGTGCGTGTTCTGCGTTCTCGTGGCTCTCGCCCCCTCCACTGCCCGCAGAGGCCGCGTCCGGAACGCGAATGCGCGGCGTCCGGCCATCCGGGCTGATGGGAGAATGGCCGTGAGCGTCGGCATCCCCGTTCCGGACGTTCCCCCTTGGCTGCGTTCGTCCCGTCGAACAGCCCGCCTCCCCGTTGCGCCGCGTCGGCGCGTCCTGCCCGCCTCGGCGCCCCCGTTCCCCCCGAGTCTGTGGAGACCCGACGAAGATGACCGTGTTCGACTCCGCCCGCCGCGCCCCCCGGATCGCCGTCGCCGCCGCTGTCGCGGCCGGCCTGCTGATGGGTGCCGCGGCCTGCGGCCAAGGCGAGCCCGAGCCCGAGCCGGGGAGTTCGGCACCGGTGCTCGGTGTGGACAACGACCGTGTCCAACTGCTGGAGGGCACGCCCGCCTCGGTGGCGGGGCAGGCCGAGGCCGAAGCCGTCGAACTGCGGCTGACGGGATATGAGGACGGTTCGGAGCCGGCCGTGGTGATCAGCGCGCAGCCCCGGGGCGGCGAGGCCACCGAATACACCCTGAGGCTGGGCGACCACCTGGAGGCGGGGGGTTCGTCGTGGCGGGTCTCCGAGATCGGGATCAGCGGCTCGCAGGCCCAGCCGGCGAGTGTGACGCTGACGCGCGAACCCGCGTAGCGGCGGGCAGTGCGGATACCCCAACCAGCCGAAATCAGGTTACTCTGCGGTAGAAAGGTGACCGAAACCACGGCACTCTGTAGTTGGAGGCGCGATGCTCAACCTCGCCGCACTGCTCGAAGACGGCGCCAGGACCACTCCCGAACGCGACTGCCTGGTCTTCGGCGACCTGCGGATCGACTACGCCACCGCGAACATGATCGCCAACCAGGTGGCCGAGATGCTCACCGCGCGCGGCATCGGGCGGGGTGACCGCGTCGCGCTGGCAAGCCCCAACACCCCTTATTTCCCGTTCGTGTACTTCGGCGCACTCAAGGCCGGTGCGGTCGTGGTCCCGCTGAACGTGCTGCTCACGCCGCGGGAGATCGCCTTCCACCTGCAGGACTCGGGCGCCAAGGCGCTGTTCGCCTTCACCGGCACACCCGACCTGCCGCTGGGCGAGCGCGCCTTCGATGCCTTCAACCAGACCGACTCCTGCGAGGTCTACATCGACCTCCCGGCCACCCCCGGCGCTACCGAGTCGCAGATCGAGGGCGCCCAGACCATCTGGGCGGCGCTGGCCGGCACCACCGGCGCCTTCGCGACGGTGCAGACCGAGGCCGACGACACCGCGGTCATCATCTACACCAGCGGCACGACCGGCACCCCCAAGGGCGCCGAGCTGACCCACATGAACCTGCTGTTCAACGCCGTCGCCTCCGATTCGCTGTTCGACCGCTCCGAGCACGACGTCTACCTGACCGTGCTGCCGCTGTTCCACATCTTCGGCCAGACCACGATGATGAACTGCGGCTTGTACCGGCACGCCACGCTGGTGCTGCAGGCGCGCTTCGAGCCCGAAGAGGCGCTGTCGCTGATGGAGAAGGAGGGCGTCACCGTCTTCGCGGGGGTGCCCACGATGTACTGGGGCCTGCTCGGCGCCAAGGGCGAGTACGACATGGGCGCCATCACCGCCAACCTGAGCACCGCGGTCTCCGGCGGCAGCGCGCTGCCCGGCGAGGTGGCGCGCAACGTGAAGGAGCGGTTCGGGGTCGAGGTGCTGGAGGGCTACGGTCTTTCGGAGACCTCTCCGGTGGTGTCGTTCAACAACCCCAAGGTCAAGGCCAAGCCCGGCTCGATCGGCCGGCCTATCTGGGGCGTCGAGATGAAGCTGGTCGACAGCGACTTCAACGAGGTCGAGGGCGAGGGTCCGGGCGAGATCGCGGTTCGCGGCCACTGCAACATGAAGGGCTACCACAACCGCCCCGACGCCAACGAGCAGGTGTTCTCCGACGGCTGGTTCCGCACCGGCGACATCGCGCGCCGCGACGAAGAGGGGTTCTACTTCATCGTCGACCGCTCCAAGGACATGATCATCCGCGGCGGCTACAACGTCTACCCGCGGGAACTGGAGGAGGTGCTGATGACCCACCCCGAGGTCAGCCTGGCCGCGGTGGTGGGCGTCGAGCACGAGTCCCACGGCGAGGAGATCAAGGCGTTCGTGATCCGCGAGGAGGGGGCGGCGCTGACCGAGGAGCAGCTCGTGGAGTGGTCCAAGGAGCGGCTGGCCGGCTACAAGTACCCCCGCATCGTGGAGTTCCGCGACACGCTGCCGATGACGGCCACCGGCAAGATCCTCAAGCGCGAACTGCGCTGACTCCGGGCGGGGGCGGCGCACTCGCGTGCCGCCCCCCGACGCCTCGCGGCGGCCCGGGAGTTGCGGAGCCGCACCACCGCCGCGCTAGAGGGGCCGCCACTGGGCGCCGCAGGCCATGCAGCGGAACTCGACGGGTTTGCCGCAGGTCTTGCAGTGCGGGCCGGGGCTGTACTCGCCGAGGTGGTCGGCGTGGCGGTCGGCGAAGTAGCGCAGCCGCATGCAGGTGTTGCAGCGGATCCGCACGGTCGTGGGGCTTCTGGGCCAGGGGGCCTCTGGCTCGATCGGGTGCTCCGTCGGCTCGGCTTCCATGTCTCCCCTTCGCGCGGCGCGGTCTGCGTCTCATCAAGCCGCCACCCTTGCGAAGGCCGGGCGGGTGGTCAAGGTGCCCGGCTCCGGGACGCGAGCAACCCCTCGACGCGCCCGGCGGCCTCGGCCAGTCGGCTCTTGCCGATGCGTCCCTCGTCGACGGCGGCGAGGACCGCGTCGCGGGCCGCGCGGAACAGCGCTTCGCCGGTGGCCGCCGCCGTCCGCGGAGTCCGCGGCCTCCGCTCTTCGCCGGCGGCGACCCGGCCACCCGGTCCGCCCGGGAATCCGACCGCGCGCTCGGCGTTCTCCGCTCTCCCGGTGTCCGCCGGATTTCCCAGGCACAGCAGGTCGGCTCCGGCCGCCAGCGCCGCGACCGCGCCGCGGGCCACGCCCGCGGCCCGGTCACCGGCACCCGTGTGGGCGGCGAGGCCGCGCATGTCCAGCGCGTCGGTGATCGCCGCGCCCGCGAATCCCAGCTCGGAGCGCAGCAGTCCGTAGCACCGGGCGGAGACGCTGGCGGGCGCCGTGTCCAGCGCGGGAACCGCGATGTGCCCGGTCATGACCATGTCGGCCCCGGCCGCCACCGCCGCGGCGAAGGGCACCAGTTCGCGGCGCCGCAGGGTCGCGATGTCGACCCCGATCACCGGCAGTCCCACATGGGAGTCGGTGCGGGTGTCGCCGTGTCCGGGGAAGTGCTTGGCCGCGGCGGCGATGCCGGCGGCGTGCAGGCCTTCGACGAACGCCGCGGTGTGGGCGGCCACCCGCTCGGGGTCGGCGCCGAAGGACCTGTCACCGATGACCGGGTTGGCCGGGTCGACGTTGACGTCGGCGACGGGGGCGAGCGCGGCGCCGATTCCGGCGTGGGCGAGCTCACGTCCCATCGCGGCGGCGGTGGCCCTGGTGCGTTCGGGCGATCCGCGGCCGAGTTCGCCGTGGCCGGGGAAGGGTGAGCCGCGGGCGGCGTGCAGGCGGGTCACACGCCCGCCCTCCTCGTCGGAGGCCGCCAGTACATCGGGGCGCAGCGCGTGCAGCTCGGCCGACAGTGCCGCGGGGTCGGCGCCGAGGTTGGGGGCGAAGTAGACGACGGCGCCGACGCCGTCGTCGATCGCGCGGGCCAGCCAGGGCGGCACCGAGGTTCCGCCGAACCCCGGCATCAGCACGGTGTGCACCATCCGGCGAAGCGCGGGGTCGGCCGCGTCGGCGCTCAACGCTTCACCGCCCCCTGCACCAGCCCGGAGACCAGGCCGCGCTGGACGAGCAGGAAGAACGCCATCACCGGCAGTGTGATCACGGTCGAAGCGGCCATCACCGCCCCCCAGTCGGTGGTGTACTGGCCGAAGAACTGCCGCAGTCCCACGGCGACGGTGTACTTCTCCGACTCGTTCATGAACGTCAGCGCCAGAATGAACTCGTTCCAGGCGGTGATGAACGAGAAGACGCCGGCGGCCACGAGCCCGGGCGCGACGAGCGGGAACAGCACCGACCAGAACATCCGCCCCCAGGAGCAGCCGTCGATGTAGGCGGCCTCCTCCACCTCCTTCGGTACGGCGGCGGCGAATCCGCGCAGCATCCAGATAGCGAACGGCAGAGCGAGCGCGATGTAGACGATCGCCAGCCCGATCAGCGAGTTGAGCATGCGCAGGTCGCGCACCTGCAGGAACAGCGGGATGACCAGCGCCTCCAGCGGTACCATCTGCACGGTCAGCAGCAGCACGAGCACGGTGGTGCGCAACCGGAAGCGGAAGCGCGACACCGCGACCGCGGCGAGCAGCGCCAGCACGCTGCTTCCGGCCACGGTCAGCCCGGCGACGGCCAGCGAGTTGCCCAGGTAGCGCAGGAAGCCGGCTTCGGCCAGCACGAAGCGGAAGTTCTCCAGCGTCACCGAGTCGGGCAGCAGCGTCTCGGTACCGGATGCCGCGCGCTCCGAAAGCGCGCTGACCACCATGAAGTAGGCGGGGAACAGGGTGAACGCCAGCACCCCGGCCACCGCCAGCGCGCGGGCCGCGGAGCGCGTGGTCGGTCGCCTCCGGCCGCGGGCGGTCACCGCAGCTCCTCGTCGCGGAAGAGCGCCCGCAGGTAGACCACGGTGATCGCCAGCAGCATCAGGGTGAGCAGCACCGCGATGGCCGAGCCCAGGCCGTAGGACTGGTTGCTGAAGGATCGCACGTAGGACCACACCCCCAGGTTGAGCACGTCGCGGTTGCCGCCGGAGCCGCCGGGCATCAGGTACACCTGCGCGAACACCTTGAAGTCCCAGATGGTGGAGAGGATGGTGACCACGGCGAAGACCGGACGGATGGTGGGGAACGTGACGCTGCGGAACCGCTGCCACGGCCCGGCTCCGTCCAGCAGCGCGGCCTCGTGCAGCTCGCGCGGGACGGTCAGCAGCCCGGCGAGCACGGTCACCGCGACGAACGGGAAGCCGTGGTGGATGACGTTGAGCGCGGCGATGGCGTAGAAGGTCGCCCGCTCGGTGAACCAGTTGAACCCCTCGGGGCCAAGCACGCCCGCGGCCTGCAGCAGCCGGCGCACCAGACCGTCGTCGACGTCGAAGATCCAGATCCACACGTAGGTGCCGGAGACCGCCGGCATGGCCCAGGCGACCATGATGCAGCCCAGTACGAGGGTGCGGCTGAGCCTGCTGAGGGTGTTCAGCAGCAGCGCCACCAGCGTGCCGAAGACGACCGTGCCGGTGACCGCGACGGCGGCGAATACCGCGGTGTTGGGCAGCGCCACGGTCCACAGGTAGCGGTCGCTCAGCAGACGGGCGTAGTTGTCCAGCCCGATGTAGTCGCTGCGCCCGGAGACGACGTTGTCCAGGCCGTAGTCCTGGAACGACAGCTGCACCACGCGCGCCAGCGGCACCAGCAGCAGCACCGCGACGACCGCGAGGCCGGGGGCGAGCAGTGCCCAGGGCAGGCTCCGGCGGCGCGCGCGGGCGCCCAGCCGGGGGCCGCCGCGGCGCGGGCGCCCGCTCGGTCGGTTCCGCGCCCGCGGTGCGGCCGCCCCCGAGGGGGCGCTCGATGCGCGCGGCGCGCCCGCGGTGCGGGTCGGGACGGGGTCGGCCACCGGTTCAGGCGCCCTCGTTCAGGGTCTGCTCGACCTGCTCGGCGGCGCGCGCGGTGGCCTCCTCCACCGACGCCTCCTCGTTGAGGATGTCCTGCAGCATGGCCTGCAGCACCATGTCGCCCTGCACCTTGCCGAAGTTCTCCGTGGCGGGCAGTCCGCGCCCCGCCTCGCTCATCTGCTCGGCGAAGGGCTGCACCAGCGGGTCGTCGGAGGAGGTGTAGGGCTGCAGCTGCTCCTGCTTGCCCGGGAAGTAGGTGGTGGCCTGTGACCAGCGGCGCGCGTTCTCGTCGTTGGTGAGCAGTTCGACGTAGGACCAGGCCAGGTCGGGGTCGTCGGCGGAGTTGAAGACCGACAGGTGCGAGCCGCCGAGGAAGGAGGGGCTGAGGCCGCCGTCGGGTCCGGGGACGGGGAAGGCGCCGATCCGGCCTTCCAGGTCGGGGTTCGCTTCCAGGATCGCCTTGGGGGTCCAGCTGCCCGCGACCATCATGGCGACGTCGCCGGAGATGAATTCGTCCTGCAGGTCGGTCTCCATCCAGGTGGCGGCGCCGGTGCTGGAGACGCCGTCCTGCAGGGCGAGGTCGGTGTAGAAGGACAGTCCTTCGCGCGCCTGGGCGCCGTCGAGTCCGGAGGTCCAGGTCGGGCCGGAGGAGGTGGCGATGTCGCCGCCGCTGCCCCATACGAAGGGCAGCATCTGGTAGACGGCGTCGCCGGGCACCGGGAAGGCGGTCATGTCGTCGCGTCGCTCGGAGATCTCGATGGCGGTCTCGCGCAGCTCCGCCCAGGTGGTGGGTTGTTCCAGGCCGAGTTCGTCGAACACGTCGGTGCGGTAGAGGACCGAGCGCACACCCGCGTACCAGGGCACGCCGTACAGGCCGCCGTCGAGGGTGCCGGCCTCGGTCAGGCTGGGGACGTAGGCGTCGGTGGAGCCGACGCGGTCGGAGACGTCCATCAGCGCACCGGCGCCGGCGAACTCCAGCGTCCAGGTGGTGCCGACCTCGGCGACATCGGGCATGGTGTTGCCCGCGATGGCGGTGACGAACTTGTCGTGGGCGTCGGCCCAGGGCACGAATTCGACGTCGACGCGTGCGCCGGTCTCTTCGCGGAACTGCCGGGCGACGTCGTCGAAGTAGGCGGTGGCGTCGGGGTGGGTGCCCTGCATGATCCACACGTCGAGGGTCCGGCCCTCGCCGCCGTCGGCGCCGCCGCTGCCGCATGCGGCGGCGAGCAGGGCCACGACGGCGGCCGCCGCGGCGGACCGCCGTGCTCGGGCGCGGGTGCGTGCCATCGGAGGTCTCCCGTCCGCTCGCGATTACCCGTGGGTGGTAAGGAACTTACGCAAAAGCGCGGCCAGTGTGAAGTAAACAACACAACGGCCCGGCAAAGATTGCGCACGCACCGGAACGGGACCGCATGTCCGCCGGACAGGTTACCGCCGCGCCCCGGCGCGGCAGGCGCTTTCACCCGCCGCGCCGCCGTCGGCCGCTTCGCGTCTTCTGGAGTCTCTCAGAACTCGCACGGCAGCGACTTGATGCCGTTGACGAAGTTGGACGCCAGCCGCCGGGGCGGCGCCGCGGCGCGGATGCCGGGAACACGCCGGTGCAGCTCGCGGAACATCACCGTGATCTCGCGGCGGGCCAGGTGGGCGCCCAGGCAGAAGTGCGGGCCGGGGCCGCCGAAGCCCAGGTGGGGGTTGGGTTTGCGGGCGATGTCGAAGGTGTCCGGGTCGTCGAAGACCGCGGCGTCGCGGTTGGCCGATGCGTAGTAGAGGACGGCCTTGTCGCCTTCGCGGAAGGTATGCCCGTTCATCTCGTAGTCGCGGGTGAGTGTGCGCCGCATCCACACCACCGGGGAGGCGTAGCGGACGATCTCCTCGACGGCTGCGGGGGCGTGCCCCTCGAAGTCCGACCACCACAGCTCGCGCTGCTCGGGGTACTCGGTGAGCAGGCGCAGACCGTGGCTGATGGCGTTGCGGGTGGTCTCGTTGCCGGCCACCGCCAGCAGGATGAAGAAGGAGCCGACCTCCTGGTCGGTCATCGACTCGCCGTCGACGTTGGCGTTCACCAGCGCGGAGGTGAGGTCGGAGGTGGGCTCGGCGCGCCGCTGCGCCGCCAGCTCGGCCAGCAGGCGCGAGAGGTTCTCCCCGGCCTCCAGCAGCCGGGCCATCGCGGTCTCGGCATCGCTGCCCAGGTAGTCGGCGTCGTTTCCGGCCAGCACGACGTTGGAGTTGGCCAGGACCTCTTCGTGGCGGTCTTCGGGAATGCCCATCATCTCGCAGATGACCACCAGCGGCAGGCGGGCCGCCACCTGCGAGACGAAGTCGCACGGGCCGGTGCCGAGGAGGTTGTCGACGATGCGCGCGGCGTGGCGCTCCACGTCCTCCTGCAGGCGGGCGAGCATGCGCGGGGTGAAGCCGCGCGAGACGACGCGGCGCAACCGGGCGTGGCGGGGATCGTCGAGGTTGATCAGCGAGCCGAAGTACTCCGCGAAGTCCTGCGGCATGTCCGGGATCGAGATGGCGCTGGGCTGGGAGGCGAAGACACCGGGCTCGCGGCCGGCCTCGGCCACGTCGGCGTGGTTGACCAGTGCGTAGTAGCCGGGTCCGGGCGGCAGCGGTCCCATGTCGGGCTCGGCGAAGAACTGGGGAGGGTGGCTGCGCAGGCGGGCGAAGTCGGCGTGCCGCTCTGTGAGGGGGCGCGCCCAGAACTCGTTTTCGGACAGATCGATGTCGGAGATGTCGGGAAGCCCGCCGCTTTCTGGCGAGCGGGGACCGGCGGGCTCGGCGGTACGGCCTGCGGCAGCAGACTGCTGGGCCATGGGGGCGCTCTCCTCGCGGGTATGCGGAAACCGTCTCCCTCACTCTTTACACGCGAAGAGATTGTGTCAAGCGCGTTCGGCGGCCGCGGGGGCGCGGAAACCCCGCGCCCCCGCAACCGCCGGTGCACCGCTTCGCTCCGGCCCGACACCGCCCGCCGAGCTGCCTACTCCGAGCCGCCCGAGGCGATGCGCAGCGTCGAGATCAGTTCGGCCGGCTTGTAGACCGCCTGGCCGATGGCCGCCGAGAAGGCCGCCAACATGTGCAGGTAAACGGTGGGGTCGCCGTTGGTGAAGCGCTCGGCCGCCTCTTCCTCCCCCAGCGAGTACGCCTCCCACACCGTGATCACGGCGAATTCCACCTCGGGCGGGAGCATGTCGGCCACCGCCGAGGCGACGGCCTCGCGGGAGTCGGCCGGCTTCCACACCACCCCGGTCTCCTGCACCCGCCGGGAGAGGAAGGAGCCGAAGACCTTCAGCTCGGAGACGGCGCCCTCGGTGTCGTCGCCGACTTCGGCCACGGTCTGGTCCAGCAGGTCGCGGTCCTTGCGGACATAGGCGTCGACCAGCGTGATAGCGAGCTGCTTCATGCGGTCCGTGTCGTCTGTGCCAGGCATACCCCCATCATGCCCGCAGCCGCGCCGTTGATGGGCGCCCGGCGGCCGCGCGCCGCCCGCGATCCGCCGACGGCGCGCCGCGGTCCGCGCAGGAACGCCTCGCCCGTTCGGTCACCGCCCGCTCCCGGCGGCCGGACCCGCTGCGGCGAGCCCGGCTCGCGGGTGCGGGCCGGTCGCCGGGAGCGGACACCTCACTCGAAGCGGGGGCGCAGCGGCATGTGCGCGTCGGTCCCGTCGAGCTTGACACCGAGGATCTGGTGCAGCTGGACGACGTTGCGCTCGAAACCGAGGATGCAGCCGTTCATGTAGAGCCGCCACACCCGAGCCGTCCCCTCGCCGACCTCGGCGACGGCCGCCTCCCAATTGCGGTCCAGGTTGTCGGCCCAGTGCCGCAGGGTCAGCGCGTAGTGCTCGCGCAGGTTCTCCTGGTGGCGGATCTCGAAGCCGGCGTCGTTCATCGGCTGCTGGATGTCGGCGGGCCCCTCCAGCTCGCCGTCGGGGAAGACGTAGCGGTTGATCACGCCGCCCGGCTTCATCGCCGGAAGGTCGTTGCGCGGACGGGTGATGCAGTGGTTGAGCAGCCGCCCGCCCGGCTTGAGCTTGTCGTGGAGGTCGGCGAAGTAGGCGGGGAGGTTCTGCTTACCGATGTGCTCGGTGAGACCGATGGAGCTGATCCGGTCGAAGGTGCCGTCGGGCACGTCCCGGTAGTCCATGTGCCGGACCTCGGCCAGCTCCGTCAGCCCCTCCTGGGCGATGCACTTGCTCGCCCACTCCGCCTGCTCCTTGGACAGCGTCACGCCCAGCGCCTTGACGCCGTGCTCGCGGGCGGCGTGCATGACCATGCCGCCCCACCCGCAGCCGACGTCGAGCAGCCGCATGCCGCTGTGCAGCCCGAGCTTCTGCGCGACCAGTTCATGCTTGTCGCGCTGCGCCTGCTCCAGGGACGTGTCCTCGCTGCCGAACAACGCGCAGGTGTAGGTCATCGACGGGCCCAGCACCAGCTCGTAGAAGGCGTTGGAGACGTCGTAGTGGTGGTGGATGACCTCGGCGTCGCGGTCCTTGGCGTGGCGGCCGCCCAGGAACGACAGCCGGCTGCGGCGCATCTCCTGCGGCGGCGGCGCGACCCGGTTGACGAACTTCACCCAGCCGATGCTGCGTACCATCCGCCCCAGTTCGGTCGGCGAGAGTCGCGGCCCTTCGCCGAAGGTCAGCTCCGACATCCGACGCAGAGCCGTGTACATGTCGCCTTCGACGTCGATGTGGCCGGCGACGTAGGCGCGCGTGAGCCCCATCGCGCCCGGGGACTGCGCCAGGTAGTTCAACGCCACCGGCGTGCGCACGACCAGCGTGGTGTCGCTGTCGGGTTCTCCGGCGGAGCTGCCGTCATAGGCGCGGAACCGAACAGGGGCGTCGGTGCCGACGACGCGTTCGAAGATCTCCGCTAGCCGCATGATTTGTGTTCCCTTCTCACCCGCGCCCGCCCACGCCGAGCTGTGGGCCGGCGTCTCACCTGTTACCGACGCACTTGGCGTAGAGGTCGAGGAGCCGCCCGTCCGGGTCATAGGCGCGCTTCAGCCCGCTGTACCCCTCGCCGTTGTACAACCGCCAGAACTCCTCTTCGGAGTAGAAGGCGTCCGAGTAGAGCGACTTGTGTCCGCCCAGCTTGGAGACCTCCTCCTCCACCGCGCGGTTGTGGTGCGCACGCCGCTGCCCCGGGCGCATGGGGACCATCCCCCAGAACCCGAAGTTGACATAGAGCCGCTCCCGCTCCAGCGGATACAGCGGCCAGACGTGGGAGCGCCCCGCCGCCGGGGCCGCGGACTCGCGCAGGCGCAGCGGGCACATCCAGACGGGGGACATGCCGATCTCGGCGTGGAAGAAGTCGAGGAACTCCGCGCCCCGCTCGACACCCACCTCGACGTCCTGGATCACCGGCTCCTGCTGCGGACGGCCGCGGTAGTGGGCGAGCAGCCGGCTGAAGTCGGTGCGCCGGTCCAGCGCCACCAGCCGGCGGTAGACGTCGGAGCGCTTCAGGGCGCGCGGCCACAACCGCCGCACGGCTGTGTTGCCCAGGCCGAACGCACCCGAGCACCAGAACCAGTCGGTGTCCCAGCGCCACAGGTAGTCGTGCACTGTCAGGTAGTCGCCGGGACCGGGGCCCGCGTAGCGCGGGATGGAGCGGTAGTAGATGTCGGCGCCGGTGTAGTCGCCGACCCACGGCGCGTGGTCGACGAAGGATCCCAGCGTGATGTACAGCTCGCCGGGCCCGAAGGCGACGCCGTCGACGAAGTCGACCCGCTCGCCGGCGTGCTCGGCGTCGGCGCAGATACGCGCGAAGGCGCCCATTGCCTCGTCGGCTCCGCCGAAGCGCAGGTGGCGCAGGTGCACATAGGGCTTGACCGGCTCCAGTTCGATGCGCAGCCGCAGGCTGTAGCCCAGCGTGCCGTAGGAGTTCGGGAAGCCGTAGAACAGTTCGCTGTGCTCGTTGTCGGGCCGCGCTGTGACGACGTCCCCGGCGCCGGTGAGGATTTCGATCTCCTGCACCGACTCGTGCGGCAGGCCGTTGCGGAACGAGGAGGACTCGATGCCCAGGCCGGTGACGGCGCCGCCGACGGTGATCGTGCGCAACTGCGGCACGACCAGCGGCATCAGCCCGTGGGGCAGGGTCGCCGCCACCAGATCCTCGTAGGTGGTCATGCCGCCGACCTCGGCGACCCGCTCGACGGGGTCCACGGCCAGCACGGAGGAGAAGGCGGACACGTCCAGCCTGGGGGCGTCGGAGGGGTCGCGGAAGCGGAACAGGTTGGAGGTGGGTTTGGCCAGCCGCACGGGCGCGTCGGCGGGCAGCCGCGCGTAGTCGCGCCGGAGCCGCTGCACGGCCTCGACATGGTCGGCGAAGTCCCGCTGCGAAGACTGACGAATCGATCTCACCCGCTTCTCAACCCGCTCGGCGCCGCCGCGCCGCTGCCGTAGTGCCGGTCTGCCGCAGCGGCGGCAGACCGGCAGACAGCCTATGCCTCGGGGCCGACAGATCCACGTGTCGGGCCCGTGTGAGCAGTGCGACCCCCGCTTGCGCGGAATAGGGCGGTGCTCCGGCCGGACCTGCCGAGCACGCGCCGGATACGGCACCGCTGCTGTTCTTCCCAATAGTCGTTGTCTCGATACCTCACACAGGCCAGAGGCGGTTCTCTCACTTCTCTCACTCGCACAGCCGCGCCGCTGCGGCCGTGCGGGCACCGCGGGGCGCGGCGGCGTAGGATCGGCAAACGTGCGCATCTCCTTCGTCGACTCCGGGATCGGAATGCTCTCGACCGCCGCCGCCGTCCGCGCGGCGCGGCCCGACGCCGACCTCGTGCTCTCCATGGACCCGGACCACATGCCGTGGGGTTCGCGCACGCCCGAAACGATCGTGGGGCGCGTCCTCGCCGGCGCCCGGGCGACGCTGGACGCCGAACCCGTACCGGGTGCCGGCGGCTGCGCGCCGGACGCGATCGTCGTGCCGTGCAACACGGCTTCGGTGCACGGTCTGACGACACTGAGGGCGGCCTTCGAACCGGAGATCCCGGTGATCGGCACCGTCCCGCCGATCAAACCCGCCGCCGCGGGCGGCGGACCGGTGGCGGTCTGGTCGACCGAGGCGACCACGCGCAGCAGGTACCAGCAGGGGCTGATCGAGGAGTTCGGCCAGGGCGCGGCCGTGACACCGGTGGCCTGCGTCGGACTCGCCGAGGCCGTGGAGTCGGGCGAGGCCGCGGCGCTCGACGCCGCCATCGCCTACGCCGCCGAGCGCACCCCGGCCCAGACCGCCGCGGTGGTACTCGGCTGCACCCACTACGACCTGGTGCGCGAGCGGATCATCGGGGCGCTGGGCGGGCGCGTCGAGTTGTTCACCGCCGCGGCGGCGGTCGCCGCACAGACGCTGCGCCGCCTCGGCGTCCCCGCGGCCCCGGACATGCCGGCCACAGGCGGGGTCGCCGTTCTGGCCAGCGGACGGCCCGCGGGGCTTCCCGCATCGGCCCTGAACTACGCAGCCGGCCAGGCGCTGGCCCGGGTGCCGCAGGCATAGGGCGCATTCAGGCCGACCTCCCGGCTGCAGGTCGCCGTGGTATGCCCCGGCGGCATAGCCGACGATCGGCGGCGCCACTGCGCCTGTGCCGTCAGTCGCACGGTTTCCGGCAAGACCCCGCTCGGCTTCGGCGGAAACCGAGCGGTGGGGGTGGCCGGCGGATTCAGGCGTCGGGGCTCGCGAACGCGAGTACGACCGACAGCAGTCCCATACCCGCCATGATCGCCGCCGCCCCCGTCCGAACGCGCCGCCAACGGTAAGTGCGGGGCCCGAACCAGAGGCCCGCGGCGGTCAGCAGAGCCGCCACGCCGAAGGACACGGCTATGTACCAGAGCGCCGTTTCGGATGTACAGCCGGACCCACACTGGTCTTGGATCACTGCCCCCGTCCAAGCCAGGATGAAGAACACGACCGGCGCGGCGCCGAGTGTGAGCACCGTCCCGATGGCTGGTAGTACGAACCACTTCCGGTCGTGCTCGTGGTCGCGCGACCGGTCGAGGCCGCCGGAGGCGCCTGTGGGGGAACCGTGGAGATCGTCGCTTTCATCGTGCATGCAGCCAGGTTCGCAAGCCCACCCGGCGGCAGTACTGAGTACGGCTACTCATGGCGGCTCACCAGTCGGCCGCCGGGAGACGGCGCCGCCCCGGTCGAGGTCGCAGAGCCGACTCAGCCCGCCGGGGCGGCCGCGGCGACTTCGGACGCCGCCGCCCCGTCCGGACGGTGGCCGGAACCGGCCTCGCTCGCCGCGTCGGTGAGGAGCCGGACGAGAACGCGCAGACCCGCCGTGTCCTTGTCGGCCAGGAGGGTCTCCAGCAGCGACAGGGCCGTCTTCTGGTCTCCGGGCACCTCGCGCAGGCGCGGCCAGTGCATCGCGGCGGCCGCATCGGTCAACGCCAGTGTGCGGCCCACCTGGCCCAGCGCGTTGAGCAGCGACGCGTCGCCGGGGCGCTCCGCGAGCGCCGCCACCACCAGGTCGGCCTGGTGTTCGGGGTCGACCTCCTCCGACATCTGGCCACGCAGCATCGGCAGCACCTCCGCCGCGGGCACCGGCAGCTCCCGGGGTGCGCGGCGGGCGGTGTCCGCGCGGATCTCGTCGAGGTCCGCGGCCTCCTCGGCGCCGCGGCGCACCCTCTCCAGCGCACGCTCAGCGCGGGCCAGCGCGCAGTCGGCCGCCCACCGGGCTCCGCGGGCGCCTGCGAGCCGGGCGGCGACCAGCGAGACGCGCAGGCCCGGCCGGTGCGAGCCCACCCGCTCGGAGTAGCGCGACCATGCGGTCAGCGCCGTGCCCAGGCGCCAGTCGTTGTCCAGCGCCCCGGCGGCGACCAGGTGCTCGGCGGTCTCGGCCCAGGCGGGCCGCAGGCGCGGGTGGGCGTCGGCCTCGCGCAGCTCCGGCAGCGCCGCGCGGGCCTCCTGCGGCGAGTGCCGCCCGGCGCGCGCCAGCCACGCGAGCAGGCGGGCGCGCTCCATCTCCAAGCGGCGGCGCGCGGCCGCCCGTGCGGCTCCGCCGGGCCAGGCGGCCGCCATCCCGACCTCCACCCGTTCCAGCACCGCCAGCGCGTCGTCGTAGCGGTCCTGGTGGCGCAGCGCGCGTACATAGCCGAAGGCGTAGCCGAGACTGACGTCGCGGCCGCCCTCGCGCGCCGCGGCCGCGCGGGCGTCGAGTTCGCGCACGGCCTCGCCGGGGCGCTCGTCGTCGACGAGCATGTCGGCCTGGGCCAGCACCAGCGCCTCCCAGGCGGGTGTGCCGGGGACGGTGTGGGCGAGGCTCTCGGCCACCAGCGTGGCGCGGTCGACCACGTGCCCCGGGCCGTCGATGTTGGCGTAGCACGCCAGTACGGGCTCGGCGGCGCAGGCGGCCGGGCCGCAACCGGGGAGGGCCGCGCCTTCCGTGTCGCCGGCGCCCGCATGAGCGGCGCGCAGCCGGGACAGCGCGGCCGGCAGCGCCGAGTCGCCTTCGGCCCGGTCGCCCACGCGGGCCGCCAGCGGGAAGTGTTCGACCAGGCCCACCGCCCAGCTCGGCGCGGTTTCGGCGGCGGCCGCCCGCGCCGCAGCGGGTGCGGCGTCGGCCGCCGCATCGGCCCGGCCCTCCGCGGCCGTCTGCGCCAGCCGCACGAGCGCCTCGGCCAGCTCGGCCTGTCCGTCGGCCCGCAGCTCCCGCGCGGTCTCGCCCAGCCATCTCCACAGCGCCATCGAATGCAGACTCCCCTGTTTCGCGTACCCGGCCCGGTTCCTCGTTCCGCAGGCGCACGACCGCATGCGCACACCGCCCGGAATCCAACCGAACGTAGCAGCACGATCACCGTGAGGTGGCGTGAACGCGGAAAACGGCGGCCGACGCTGCGGATAGACTCGAATACACGGTCGGGGGCGGCATCGCAAGGAGCCGCGACCAAGCGGCGGCAGTGACGGGAGCGCAGCGACATATGGGATGGCGAGACCGGTTCGGGCTCCGCAAGGCCAAGCGGCGCGGGAAGGCCCGGTTCGACCGCGCGGCCGAGGACTCCGACATCCGGGCCTTGATGGACTTCCACAACAGCAGGACGGGCGTGGAGTTCTTCGTCGAGCCGGAGACCTTCGCCACCAGCACCACCGCGGTCGCCGTGGCTACCGACGGCGAGTGGATCCGCCGCCGGGTGGGCTCGCCCGACGTGATCCGAAAGGTCGCCCGGAACCTGGCGGCGCCCGTCTACGATGTGCAGGTCGTCGGCTATCCGCAGCGCATGCGCGACTGGACCGCGCGCAACAAGCGCGGCCTGTCGCTGGACGACTAGCAGGCCGGGCGGCCGAGCCCTCGGCCCCGCAGACGCGCGTTGCGGGCGAAGCGCCGGCGAGCCGAGAGCACGTGCTCTCGCATCCGCGCACCGCACCGCATCAGCGCAGCGACGCTCCGAGCCGCCGGCTTCGGAGCAGGAAGGCGACCCGCGCCCATGACCGCCCCGGCCCCACCGAACAAGAACGGCCTGCCGCCGTGGCTGCCGCGGGCGCTGATGCTCGTCGCCTGGACGGTGATCGCCTTCGCGCTGGCGGGCTGGCTGTTCCTGCAGCTGCGCGGGCTGCTGGTGCTGCTGCTGGTCTCATTGTTCCTCGCACTGGCGCTGGAGCCCGCCGTCAACTGGCTGCACAAGCACCGGTGGCCACGCGGTCCCGCCACCGGCGCGGTGATGCTGGGCGTGGTCACGCTGGTCGGCGCGTTCTTCTCGGTTCTCGGGTCGATGCTGG
Source organism: Streptomonospora litoralis (assembly GCF_004323735.1). Taxonomy (GTDB): domain Bacteria; phylum Actinomycetota; class Actinomycetes; order Streptosporangiales; family Streptosporangiaceae; genus Streptomonospora; species Streptomonospora litoralis. The sequence continues at coordinate 4,122,093 of NZ_CP036455.1, forward strand.
TCGGCCAGGTGCTGGAATTCATCGACCAGGTCCCGGCGATGAGCCGCGGGTTACTGAACTGGGTCAACGTCACTTTCAACACCAGCTTCTCGCCCAACACGCTGCTCAGTGAGATCACCGACGCCACCGGGCTTGTCGACCAGTACGCCTCCAGCCTCGCCGAGAACGCCTGGGGCGCGGGCACGACGCTGCTCACGCTGCTGTTCAACGGGCTGACGGTGGCGCTGTTCACCTTCTACCTGACCGCCGACGGCCCCCGGTTCCGCCGCACGATCTGCTCGGTGCTGCCCCCGCGCACCCAGCGCGAGGTGCTGCGCGCCTGGGAGATCGCCATCAGCAAAACCGGCGGCTACATCTACTCCCGGGGTCTGCTGGCGCTGATCGCCACTGTCGCCCACTACCTGGCGCTGGTCGTGCTCGATGTCCACTACGCCTTCGCGCTGGCGCTGTGGGTGGGAGTGCTCTCCCAGTTCATCCCGACCGTGGGCACCTACATCGGCGGCGCGGTCCCGGTGCTGGTCGCGCTGATGCAGGGCACCTGGCCGGCGCTGTGGATGCTCGTGTTCGTCGTCGTCTACCAGCAGTTCGAGAACTACCTGCTGCAGCCGCGCATCACGGCGCGCACGCTGGACATGCACCCGGCCGTGGCCTTCGGCGCGGTCATCGCCGGGGCCGCGATCCTGGGGGCGCCCGGCGCCTTGCTCGCCCTACCGGCGGGAGCCAGCCTGCAGGCGTTCCTGAGCGTCTACATCCGCCGCTACCAGGTCGCCGAACACCCGCTGCTGGGGTCCGGCGAGCCTCACAAGGCCGACGAAGAGGACGAGACCGCCGCAACCACACCGGATGGCGGCGCCGCGGACGGCACCGGTCCGTCGGCCCCGCCGGGCGGCGCGCAGCGGGGGCAGCCCGCGGGCCCGCGACTGCTTCACCGCTGGACGGCACCGCGCTCCGTCCGGCGCCGGCCCAGCGCCCCGGTGCCCGGCGGTGGCCGCGACGACGCGGAAGGCGGGGACCAGGGCCCGCCTCCGCGCTGATTCCGGGTGTGGCGGGTGCCACCGGGACACCTTCCGCCGCGCGGATTTTGGACGTGGATGACGACACATTGCCGCAACTGCTTCAGCCGCCGGGTTCCCTTTTGCGGCCTTCCCATCGCATACTCGCCTGGGAGGGGGACTGAAGGATGAAGCAGGATCTCACCGCTTTGTGCTGTGAATGCGGCACGAGCCGGAAGGTCAGCGCCTACCGGGCGATCGGCGAGGCGCAGTCCGCCTACGGGCTCGCACGCTGCGTCGTCTGGCGCCTGTGCCGCACCTGCGGACACCGCACCTACCACGCCTACCTGCGCGACGACGAGGACCGCGACGAGCTGGAAGAGGCTCTCGACCTCGACGACGCACTGGCCGCCGAGGCCCTGGACGAGGAGGTCGAACAGCTGCGGCTGTGCGGCGTCGACATCGGCCACGCCCCGGTGCCCGCCATCTGGGACGGCCAGCCGGTGGGCATGGTCACCCAGCGGCTCACCGATCTCTCCTACGCCATCGTGCTGGACCCCAGCTCCTCGGTTGCGGCCCGGCTCAAACTCATCGATCTGATGTGGAACGAGCTGTCCATCGGCGACAACGACGACCGCTGGTACATCCAACCCGCAGACGACGACACGCCGGGCTACGCAGTCCGGCTGTTCGGCTATCGCGTGCGGCGCTAGTCGGCCGTGCGGCCCGCCGCTCGGCGTCGGGCCGCCGTTGTCGGCAGCCGCGGGCCGGTTGCGCGGCCGCTTTCCCGGCATTGCCGCGCGGAGCCTACGTGTGTGCCGCCGCTGTCGAATTCAGCTTGCGTCCGGCACCGAGGCGAGCCTGCGCAGCGCCGCGCGGGCCACCTCGGGGTCGGCCGTCTCCCAGTACGGCGGCAGCGACGAGCGCAGGAACCCCCCGTAGCGCGCGGTGGCCAGGCGCGGATCGAGCACCGCCACCACGCCGCGATCCTGCGCGGAGCGCAGCAGCCGACCGGTGCCCTGGGCCAGCAGCAGTGCCGCGTGAGTGGCCGCCACCGCCATGAATCCGTTGCCGCCCCGTGCCCCCACCGCCCGCTGGCGGGCCGAGGCCAACGGGTCGTCGGGCCGCGGGAACGGGATCCGGTCGACGATGACGAGCTGCAGGGAGCGCCCGGGAACGTCGACGCCCTGCCACAGCGACAGCGTGCCGAACAGGCACGAGGACTCCTCGTCGGCGAACTCCTCGACCAGGCGGCCGGTGGAGTCGTCGCCCTGGCAGAGGATGCGCACGTCCAGGCGCTCGCGCAGCTCCTCGGCGGCCTGCGCGGCGGCCCGCATCGAGCTGAACAGACCGAGCGCGCGGCCGCCCGCGGCCTCGACCAGGCCGGCGATCTCGTCGAGGTAGCGGGGGTCGAGGCCGTCGCGCCCCGGCGGCGGCAGCTGCCGGGCGACATAGAGGATGCCGCTGCGCGCGTGGTCGAAGGGCGAACCGACGTCGAGGCCGCGCCAGCGGGGCTCGCCCGCCGCCTTCGACGGATCGTCGGCGTCGGAATCGGTGTCGCTCGGGCCGCCGCCGGGTCCGGCCGGATTCCCGCCGGTCTCGACGGCGTCGCCGGGTCCGGCCGGCGCCGCTGCGGCCTCGGCGGCCGGAGGCGCGGCCTCGGCCGGAGCGCCCGGCGCCGCACCCGAGGTCTCGCGGCCCAGCCCCCACTGGGCGGCGAGCGGTGCGAAGGTGCCCCCCAGTGCCAGGGTGGCCGAGGTCAGCACGGTGGTGCGGTCGCCGAAGAGCTTCTCGCGCAGCAGCCCGCCCACGGCCAGCGGCGCCACCTGCAGCGCGGGCGCCTGCTTGGGCCCCTTGGCGAGCCACACGACGTCGCGGCGCTCCCGCAGCGGCGGCTCGAAGGACTCCAGGATCCGCACCGCGGTGTCGTGCACCTCCTCCAGTGCGGCGAGCGCCTGTTTTCGCTGGGTGGCGTAGTCGGGGTCCTGCTCGGTGGAGCCCGTTCGCACGGCGCTCAGACAGGCGTGCGCCGCGTCGCGGACGGCGGCCACCGCGCCTGCAAGGGAATCCGGCAGGTGGTCGAGCCGCCCGGCCTCGGCCTCGGCGAAGAGCAGGACCAGGCCGTCGCCGGACTCGCTGAGCCGTTCGGTCAACCCGGCCTCCACCAGCCGGCCGGCCCGCTTGGCGGCGGTGTTGACCGCCCGCTCCCCCAGCTCGCCGGTGGCCACCGAGGTGACGCGGTCGACGAGTTCGTGCGCCTCGTCGATCACCAGCACCCGGTGCTCGGGCAGCAACTGGTAGCCCTGCATCGCCGAGATGGCCAGCATGGCGTGGTTGGTGACGACGACGTCGGCGCCGCCGGCCTCGTAGCGCGCCTGCTCGGAGAAGCACTCCTGGCCGAAGGGGCAGGCCGCCGCCCCGACGCACTCGTTGGCCGAGACCGACACCTGGCGCCAGGCGAGGTCGCTGACCCCGGGGGCGAGCTCGTCGCGGTCGCCCGTCACGGTCTCCTCCGCCCACTCGTGCAGGCGCTTGACCTGGCGGCCGAGTGACGAGAGCTGGCGGGGGTCGAACAGCTCCGTGTCCTCGGGGTCGCCGGAGTCGGCGCCGTGCAGCCGGTGGCGGCAGAGGTAGTTGCGGCGGCCTTTGAGGATGGCGAAGACGGGTTCGCGGTCGAGGAGCGGCGCGAGCGCCGTGCCGAGCCGCGGCAGGTCGCGCTCGATCAGCTGGCGCTGCAGCGCGAGCGTGGCGGTGGAGACGACGACCGTGGTGTCCTCGGACATGGCGTGGCGGAGGGCCGGGACCAGGTAGGCCAGGGACTTCCCGGTTCCGGTGCCCGCTTGCACGACCAGGTGCTCGCCGGTGTCCACGGAGGTGGAGACGGCCTCGGCCATGGCGGCCTGGCCGTCGCGCCGCGAGCCGCCCAGGGCGCGCACGGCGGCGTTGAGCAGGGTCTCGACGTCGGGAAGTTCAGCCACGGATGCGACAGTACCGCTCGGCTGCGACGGACGGGCGCGCTCTCCACAGGCACCTCGTCCGCCGCGGCGGCCGGGCTCCCGCCCTCAGGTGCGCTCGGCCGTGAAGGTGAGCTCGTCGTGCAGGAAGCAGAGGTGGTCGCGCACGTCGAGCGCGTCCTTCAGCGGATGCGCATAGGACCACGCGACATCAGGGACCTCGCGGTCCTCCAGCCGCAGATTCCAGTAGGTGGCCTTGCCCTTGTACGGGCAGTACGTGACGGTTCGACTGGGCACCAGCAGCTCGCGGTGCACGTCGCCGGCCGGCAGGTAGTAGCGGTTGGGCAGGCCGGTCTCGGAGAGCACCTTGGGTTTGGCCGAGCGGGCCAGCACCCGGTCGCCGAAGGCCACCTGCACCAACAGGGTGGCGGGCCGCGCGTCGACCCGGTGGTACGGGTCGCGCAGGTGGCCCCGCACGGGCTCGTCCTCGTCGAGCCAGGTGTCGGCCGCGTCCCAGTACACGGCCGAGAGCCCGCGCAGCCATGCCGCCTCGGGCGCGGGGTCGGGGTAGGCCCACACGGCGTTCTCGGCGACGCGCTCGCCCACCCGCAGATGCCAATAGGACGCGTCGCCCTTGTAGGGGCAGTGGGTGGTGCGGTCGCTGGGCGTCAGCAGCTCGGTGCGGATGTCCTCGGTCGGCACGTAGAGCTGCGGCAGCAGCGAGGTCTCATGCAGCAGCATCCCGCGGTCGGAGTCGAGGACCTCCTGGCCGCCGAGCTCGGCGCGCACCCGCCGGGGAAAGGGCTGCATATACAGTGCGTGGTGCGGAGACTCGATCCGGTAGTTCACCGTGGCGGGCGCGTCGCGGGCGAACGGTCCACCGCCCATCGTGAGCGACATCCCGGCCTCCTTCGTCGTCGAAGTGCTGGCTGTGCAGGCCATACCCGCCGCGCCGCGCGCTCACCCGCACGCTGCCCTGTGCCGCGTCCGCGCCTGGTCCTACAGCCAGTCGTCAGCCGATCTGGAGCTGCGGGGCCGGCTGTCGCCGATGCCGTCGCCGTCGAAGCCGGACTTGCGGCCGCGGCCGAGGTAGATGGCGGTACCGCCGCCGCCGAGAGCCGCCAGACCGGTGACCACCAGGCCGACGAGCGCGCTGCCCGCGACCGGGAGCCGGCCGTCGTCCGGGGCGCCCGCCGGATCGGCGCCGCCGCCGGGCTCGACAGAGGGCGCGTGCTCGGGGTCGGTGGGCGCGGCGACGGTGGGGCCGGGCGCGGGATCCGACTGGGTCGGCGCCTCGTCGGCCGGGCCCTGCCCGTCGTCGTCCGGAGTCTCGGCCGGTGGCGTAGCGGGCGGATCCGCGGACCAAGCGCCGTTCTGGTCGGCCTCGGTGCCGGTCGGCCGGTCGGACGGCGCCGCCGCACCCTGGGTCGGGCCCCCGCCGGAGCCGGCCGGATCGCCGGGGCCCCCGCCGATGGACCCGGCGGTACTGTCGCCGGGGTCGGCGGGCGTCGCGCCGGGTTCGGAGGGTGAACGGTCGTCCCGGGGGGTCGCCTCTCCCCCGGCCGTGCCGTCGACGGGCACATGCACCGCCGCACCGACGAACTCGATCGCGTAGTCGAACCCGCTGATCGGCTTACCCTCCGCGTCGACACGGGCGACCTCGAAACGCACCGACAGCCACGCCGCGGCGCGGGCCGCCGTCGACTCCGCGTGCGGGCGGGAGGTCGCCGGCGGCCCGGGAGTGGCCTGCGCCTGGGGGCTCGCCGGCGGCCGGGAAGTCGCCGACGGCCCGGGAGTCGTCGGCTGCCCCGGTGTCGGCTGCCCCGTGGTCGCCTGCCCCGGGGTCACCTGCGGGCGGGACGTCGCCGGTGGCCTGGGAGCCGCCTGTGGGAGGAGGGTGCCGGACGGCTCGCTGACTCGGCGCTGGGCGCTGACGGCGACCGTGATGGCGCCCTCGCCGGAGTCGGCGGTGAAAGTGTTGGTGTAGTCGCCGTCGGAGACGTCGGCCGGCTGGCCGAGGATCTTCAGGCCGTTCACGGTGATCTGGGCTTGCGGACCCGACGTGGCGCTCCACCAGGCGGTGGAGGCCGCGGAATCGAGCACCAGCAGAGCATCGCGGCCGAACGCCTCGGCCACCGGGACGGCGGGCGAGGCGCCCGCGGCGGAGCGGCACTCGGGGGTGAAGCGCACGTCGGTGATTCCCGCGGCGGCGGTGAGCCGGGCGCCCTCGCGTACGACCGAACTGTAGGCGTCGGCCGGGTCTGCGGCGAAGTGGCGGCCGGCGGCCACCCCCTCGGGATCATCGCTCCATTCGGCGTCACCCCGGAAAGCGGCGCCGGAGCCGGCGGTGCCGATCTCCCCGATCGCGCCGCGGCCGCACCAGTCCACGAAGGCGATGCGGGCTGAGGCCGCGGGCTGGCCGGCGCTCTCGGGGGCCGGCGGCGGCCCTTGGTCGGCGAACGCGGGCAGCACGGCCGAGAGCGTGATCGCCGCAGCAGCCGCCGCCGCGGCGCCTCCCGCGCCGAGGAGTCGTCCCGCCAGTCTGCGGCGGGGAGTGGGGGAAGTCGGGGTCACGGTCGTCCTCTGCTGGGTCGACGGCCGCGGGTACCGGTCGGCGTTTCCGAGCTGCCGGCCGGCGCTCGTCTCCGGGGCCGTTCGAAGGGGCTCCTGTCGAACTTACATTCCACTCCCCGGTATCCCATAGGCGTACCCGCCGCGGGTCGGCGGCGGGGAACCGCGGGAGACCCGGCGTGGTCCGGGGTGTACGAACCGGATCCTCCCCGTGGCCGCTCGCGGGCGGCCGAGGCGTTCGTCGGCAGGACGACCGGGCGGGCCCGGCGGTTCCCCTGCGGCCGGTACCGGCCATTTCGCAGCGGCCCGTCCGCCGTCGGCGGACGGGCCCGAACGCGGACCGGCCGCGGACCGTAACGCCCACGCCCGACCGGACATGTGGGTCGGCAAGGACGCAATCACCCGGCGAAAGGGAGCACGTTGTCCCATGACGGTCCGGAGAGCCCGACGGAGCCACCTCCGCCGCCCGCCGACCCACAGGCCAGGTTCGAGGCGCTCTACACCGAGTCCTACGGCGATGTCCTGGGGTACCTGCTCAGACGGGTCGAGGACCCCGAGTCGGCGGCCGACCTGGTCGCAGAGGTGTTCGTGACGGTCTGGAACCGCCTGGACGACGTACCGACCGGGCCCGGCGCGCGGCCGTGGATCTTCGGGGTGGCTCGCAAGGTCTTGGGCAACCATCGGCGCGGCGCCCGGCGCCGCACGGCGCTTGCCGAGCGGCTGCGCGGGGAGCTCCGCCGGGTCCAGGTGACCCGGCCCGAGGCCGCGGAGCCCGAACTGGGGCGCATCGGCGCCGCGTTCCGGTCGCTGCCCGACGGCGACCGGGAGATCCTCACCCTGGCGGGCTGGGAGGGGCTGGACCCCGGCCAGATCGCGATCGCCCTGGGCTGTGCCCGCGGCACCGCCCGGGTCCGGCTGCACCGCGCGCGTAGGCGGTTCGCCCGCGCGCTGCGCAAGGCGGGTGTGGAGGTCGGCGACGCCGCGGCCGAGGGAACCCGACCGCTCTCGGCGGTCACGGAAGGAGCGCAACCATGAGATTCCGATCGCACGACGGGCTCGACCACCTGGTGGCCCGGCTCCGTCCGCAGGTGAACGCGTCCGAGGAGCTCGACGCGGCCCGCCCGGCCGCGCGCGAGCTGCTCGCCGGTATCCCCGAACAGGAACAGGAGCCCGCTGTGGCACCGAAGAGGACCGCCCGCCGCCTGCTGATCGCCGTGCCCGCCGCGGCCGTGCTCGCCGCCGGAGGTGTGGCGGCGACCGCGCTGATGCCGACATCGGCCCCCGACGCGGTCGCGCCCGACAGGGCGGCGGCGTTGGAGATCGACGTCTCCGACGGGGTGGTGGTCGCCGAGGTGAAGGACCCCACGGCCGATCCGGAGCGCTACGCCGCCCGCTTCGCCGAACACGGCCTCGACGTCGAGCTGTCGCTGGTCCCGGCCTCCCCCACGATGGTGGGCAAGCTCGTCTACCTGGACGGCGACTCGAAGTCACAGGGACGTGACGGCCGCGACGTCGAAGTCGTCGAGGCGCCCGGAAAGTGTGCCCCGGGCGGCGGCTGCCCGGTCGGCGTGCGCATCCCCGAAGGCTACGAGAACCACGTGGAACTGGCCTTCGGCCGCAAGCCGCAGGAGGGCGAGAAGTACCAGACGACGAACTCGGCCACCGCGGAGGGCGAGGCGCTCGAAGGCACCGACATCCCCGGAATGACGGTGGGTGAGGCCGAGGAGGTCATCGCCGAGCACGGCCAGGAGGTCGCCGAGTACCGCATCCTCACCGAAGAGGCCGCCGGCCCGGGCGCCTCGGCACCCGCCCCGGTCCCCTCGGCGTCTCCGGGCGGACAGAGCGCCGCGCCCCCGCAGGAGAGCGAGCAGACGGTGGTGCAGAGTGAGAAAGCCGAGGACGCGCCCGACGACTACTACGTCCGCGACGTATCCCTGTGGGCTCCGGGCGAAGTGCTGCTCATGGTGAGCGAGACGCGGAAGTAGGCGCACGCGGCCCCAAGGGGCGGGCCGGCGGCGGACTCGACCCGCCGCCGACCCGCCCCGCCCGCGCACTCGGGTGCGCCGAATCGTCGGGCCCGCTCAGTCGGCGCGGACGGCCAGATCGGCCAGCAGCAGTCCCAGCCACACCCAGCCGACGACGATGTTCAGGCGCTGGATGAGCCCGGCCCGCGGGGAGTCGTCCTCCCAGGCACGGCCGAACAACGAGAACAGCCCGAGCAGAGCGGCGGCGGTCACCGCCGAGTACCCCACTCGGAAAGCACCGTCGAGCGTGAACACGGCTGCCGCGGCCGCCGCCGGGAGCGAGAGGAACACCACGGCCCCGGCCGCGTCGTGGATCCGGTGGCGGAGGCTGAAGCGCTGCGGCGTCTCGTCGGGCGACCCGGGCGGGTAACCGCGCATCGCGTCCATGGGGAAGACTCCGGACGCCACCAGCGCCAGGCCGAACACCGCGATCGCGGCGGCGAGCACGACGCCGCCCGTGGCCGGGAACACGGCCGCACCGGCGGCGGCGATCAGGGCCCCGCAGCACACGAAGTTCGCGGTCTGCAGCCACCCCCGCGGTCCCAGCGCCAGCGCGCTGACCGGATGCCGCACCGACCGGTAGCCCGGACGAGTCCACCCGTCGACGAGGAAGACCGCCACGAACACCCCGGCGGCCGCCGACCCCGCCCACAGCACCGCAGTCATGGCAGGAACCTAGCACCGAGCGGAAACGCCTCTTGGACGCACGGGGGCGGAGCCGTGTTTCAGAAGCGCTGGATCAGTCCGGCTCCTATGGGCGGCCGGGCCGCGCAGCGCGAGTCTGCTGTGCAGCCTCGCCCCCTTTGCCGAGCGTCGGGCTGACCGACGGGAAGGCAGCGCCGAGGACGGCGAGGGCTGGTCCCGCGCCCAACGGGCCGGGTGCCCGCCGGTGGCGGTGCGCCGAGCCGGGGCGGCTCGGGTCTGCTGGGCGGTCTTGTCGGTCTGCCGGGCAGCGGGTGGTCTTCACTGAAAAGCGGCGGCGACGGCGGCAGCGGGGCCGGGCCTGTGGTTGTCGGTTCGGGTGCTCGCCGGTGGCGGTTGCGGCGGGGACGGCGTTCGGCCGCCGCAGGCCGGTCGGCGCGGCTTGGCCCGACTATCGTGAACTTATGGTCGCAGGAAAGCACATCCCGCGGCCATAAGTTCACGATCATCGCCGGGTGAACCGGCATACCGGACATACCGGCGCCGGTTGGCCGACGTGGTGTCGCCGTGTTGTGGCCGGGCCCGCGCAGGCTGGACGGCCGCGCGGTGTGGCGCGGTCGCGGGTGCTCGCGCGGCTCGGGGGTGCGCCGGATCGGGGGCCGGGGGCGACGACGCGTCGCTCGTTGCGCCCGGGCGCGGCCGCGGGGAGTCGCACCCCCCGATGGGGTGGGCTTTTGTGGGTCTATGCCCGTTTTGCGGGCGGCCTCGGCGAGCGCCGCGGCCACGAGACGCACGAAAAGTTGACTCCGGGGCTGTTTTCGCGCCATTCGGCGCGCTTCGTGGGCCACCGCCGCCGCAGCGCGGCCGCGGACCCACAGGGTAATCGGGCATTGGTGGACAAAGCACCCCACATTATTTCGTATCGCGGAATCACGGTGCAAGGGCGGCATCGCGGGGCGGCACCGATGCCCATGCCACCGCACGTACGTGCATCTCGTGACCCCCATTCCGGCCGCACGACCGCCGCCGGGAGCCCCGCATCAGGCCCGCCCGACAACCGGGCGGCGCCCCGGGGCTCGACCACCCGCGGCCGGGGCCGGTGACCGCCGCCCCGACTACCGCGGGGCCCGGCCCCGTCGGCGTCGCCGCCGCCTCGTCGGGCGGACCACCGGCGAGCACCGAACCGACGTCCGCGAGCCCAGCCCTCCGCCACCGTCGCCGCCGCTTTTCAGTCAAGTCCACCCGTCGCCCGGCAGACCAACAAGGCCGCACAGCAGAGCCGAACCGCCGATCCGTCAGGCGCGCCACCGGCGAGCACCCGACCCGACGACCACGAGCCCGGCCCACCGCCGTCCTCGGCGCCGCTTTTCCCTAAGGTCGCCCACCTCCCGGCAGACCAACAAGGCCGCACAGCAGAGCCGAGCCGCCGATTCGTCGGGCGCGCCACCGGCGGGCACCCGATCCGTTGGGCGCAGGCGCCACCCTGCGGTGCCCCCGCCGCCTTCGTCGCGCGCGCCACCGGCGAGCACCCGACCCGGTGGGCACGGGCCCGGCCCCGCTGTCCTCGGCGCCGCTTTTCCCTAAGGCCACCCATTCACCCGGCAGACCATCAAGGCCACATCAAGGCCGCACAGCAGACCGGCGTTCTAAAATACGGCCCAGCCCAACCGGTAAGCGGGGACGAGCCCGGCGAATGACGGGGCGAGGCGGCAGGCGGAGCGGCCTTGGAACGACCGGACACGCCGGGGCGTCTCGGGAAACCGCCCACGCGAGGCGCGTCAGCACGGAGTCCCCGGGGAAGGCCGCCGGAAAGACGAAAAAACGATCCCGACCGGGGAGGCCGAAGGCCCCCGATCGGGATCGTCTCTGAATCGAGTGGAGCTATGGGGATTCGAACCCCAGACCTCCTCCATGCCATGGAGGCGCGCTACCAGCTGCGCCATAGCCCCTTGTTTCGTCTCCCAGCATACCCGACCAGCGGAGTGCTCGGCACACTTACGGCGGCCGCGGGCTCGGGGGCAGACGGGCAGACCGTAGCCGGCTCCAGCCGCCACTGCCGGCAGGCGTGCCGAGCCAGGACCACTGCCGGACGTCGACGCCGTCTGCGGTGCCGCAGTTCGCGACGACGACATCATGCCTGGTATGCCCCGGCCAGTGCGCTCAACACGGCGGAGCAGCCCGCGTCGACGGTGAGCGCGGCGAGCGCGTCCGAACGGGTGGGGCCGCGGTTGACGATCACCACGGGCTTGCCCTGGTCGGCCGCGCGCTTGACGAACCGGCGGCCCGACAGCACGGTGAGCGACGAACCCGCGACGAGCAGGGCCTCGGCGTCGTCGACGAGCCGGTAGCCCGCCAGCACGCGCTCGGTGGGCACGTTCTCGCCGAAATAGACGATGTCGGGCTTGAGCATCCCCCCGCAGCCCGCGCAGTCGGCCACGGTGAAACCGCGCGTCGACGCGAGCACCGCGTCGGCGTCGGGCGCGATCTCCACGTCGTCCACTCCCCCGGCGAAGTGCGGGTTCAGCGCGGTCAGGCGCCGGGCCAGGTGCTCCCGCGAGACGACCCGGCCGCACGCGAGGCACACCACGCGGTCGTAGCGCCCGTGCAGGTCGAGAACGCCGCCGCTGCCCGCCATCTCGTGCAGCGTGTCCACGTTCTGGGTGATGATTCCGGAGACGACGCCGGCATCCTCCAGCCGGGCCAGGGCGCGGTGCCCGTCGTTGGGGCGCGTGGTGTGCACGTGGCGCCAGCCCACGTGGTTGCGGGCCCAGTAGTGGCGGCGGAAGGCGGCGTCGCCGACGAACTGCTGGTAGGTCATCGGCTTGCGGGGCGGCGAGTCGGGCCCGCGGTAGTCGGGGATGCCGGAGTCCGTCGAGATCCCCGCGCCGGTCAGCGCGACCACCGGTCCCCGCCCCAGGACCGCGCGCATCCGGGCGATTGCGGCCGTGAATTCCCCGGTGTCGAGCGTTTCGGTCACGTTTGCAGGCTATGCGCCCGTGCGCGAGTCCCGGGTCCGGTGGCTGCCGTTCCCGCCGTGGAGCGGTGCCGGTGTCGGCACGACCGGGATTCTCGTGGCCGCACTCCCGCGGCGACCGGTGTGGTGAAATTCCCAGTCGATTGACTTACCCGACTGATAGCGTGACTTGGGGCCTTCCGCCCGACTTCTCCCAGCGTGGGGGAAGCACGGCAGACGGCCGAGGGGTTCGGCGGCCGCGGACACCGGGCCGCGCCGCTAGGGGGAAGCGGGGGATGATCGTGATCGACGGAGGCGGCTCCGCGATCCCGGCTCGCGCATCCGCGCCCGTTCCGCCGCCGACCGCGCCGCCCGATCGGACGTCCGCTCCATGAGCTCGGGGCCGCTTCCGGACGTACCGCGCGCGACGCACCTTGGCCACGGCCTTCCCTTCCGCCGCACCGGACCGACGTCCTCCGGGGGCGGTGTCCGAACGCACTCCTAGGGTTCCGTTTCGGACGAGGGATCCGTCCGCCCGCACCGCCGCCCCTCGGTCCCGCACGACCGCCATGCCCTTCGAATCACCGCTTACACCGCCAACGAGGTATGCCCATGACCGACACCGCGGCCACCGCGTCGCAAACCTCCGACCATCCTCCCGACGCAGCGGCCAAGACACCGCGAGCCGGCCTGCTGATCGGCATGCTGGTCATCTCGGCCTTTGTGATGATCCTCAACGAGACGATCCTGAGTGTCGCCCTGCGCGACCTCACGGTCGCCCTCGGCGTCTCCACCACCACGGTGCAGTGGCTGACCAGCGGCTTCCTGCTCACGATGGCTGTGGTGATCCCCACGACGGGGTTCCTGCTCGAACGGTTCACCCCGCGCCAGGTGTTCCTCGCCTCGCTGACGATGTTCAGCCTGGGAACGCTGCTCTGCGCGGTCGCCCCGGGATTCGCGACGCTGCTGGTCGGACGCGTCGTGCAAGCCTGCGGCACCGCCGTGATGGTGCCGCTGCTGATGACCTCGGTGATGCGGCTCGTCCCGCCGCACCGGCGCGGCGCGACGATGGGCACCATCACCATCGTGATCGCCGTCGCGCCGGCCATCGGCCCGACCATCGGCGGCGCCGTGCTGGCCTCGCTGGGCTGGCGCTGGATGTTCTGGCTGGTCCTGCCGTTGGCGGTGACGGCGCTGGCCATCGGCGCCCGCTGGCTGCGCCTGGACAGCCGCACCCGGTCGGTGCCGCTGGACCTGCTCTCGGTGCTGCTGTCCGCGGTCGGGTTCGGGGGCCTGCTCTACGGCCTGTCCTCCATCGGCGAATCGGGCGGCGGAGGGCACGCGCTGCCGCCGTGGATCCCGGTCGCGATCGGAGGGGTCTCGCTGGCCGTCTTCGTCTGGCGCCAACTCCGCCTCCAGCGCGAGGACCGGGCACTGCTCGACCTGCGCCCTTTCACTCAGCGCAGCTTCGTGGTCTGCCTGATCCTGGCGGGCCTGCTGTTCATGTGCCTGCTGGGCGTAGCGTCGATCCTGCTCCCGCTGTACCTGCAGACCGTCATGGACACGGGCACGTTCGTCAGCGGGCTTGCCGTGCTGCCCGGCGGACTCGTCCTGGGCCTGCTCGGCCGGCCCGTCGGGGCGCTGTTCGACCGCTTCGGCGCCCGGCCGCTCGTGATCCCGGGCGCTCTGGCCATGGCGGTGTCGCTGTGGCTGTTCACCGCGCTGGGTCCGGACTCCTCGCTGGCCGCGGTGATCGCCATCCACGTTGTACTCATGACCGGGCTCGGGTTGATGATGACGCCGCTGATGACCGAGTCGCTGGGGTCCCTGCCCGACCACCTCTACTCCCACGGGAGCGCCATCCTGACCACTCTGCAGCAGGTGGCGGGCGCGTTCGGCACCGCCGTCTTCGTGACCGTGGCGGCCCTGGGCAGTGCCGCGGCAGCGGAGAGCCCCGACGCGGAAGGTCTGCGCATGGCGTTCGTCGTCGCGGGGTGCATCGGGGCAGCGGCGGTGGTTACGGCGCTGTTCGTCCGACGACCCGCCGCTCCCGCCGCAGCGCCGGTCGGCGGTGAGCCGCAGCATCAGCACGAGGAATCCGCCTAGCCCGAGCATGAAACGGCCCTGCCCACCAGCTGCGCTTGTGGGCAGGGCCGTTCTGCCGCGGGTGGAGCTATGGGGATTCGAACCCCAGACCTCCTCCATGCCATGGAGGCGCGCTACCAACTGCGCCATAGCCCCTGGTCGGACACCGCTGCGTCTCCGCTGCGGCAGTACCGACTGTAGCGGAATCCGGCGCGCACGTCGAAACGGGAGCTTGTGTGGCGGCCCGCGGCCCGCGGCCCGGCCGCGGGCCGCCACACACCCGGACCCCCGCCCCGCGGCACGCTCAGCGGTCGTCGCTGAGCGTGCGCTTCTCGGGCAGGCTCGCCGCGTTGTGCTCCAGCAGGCGCCAACCGCCGGCGCGCAGCGGGCCCAGCAGCGACCATGAGCAGTTGCCCAGCGGCCCCAGCACCTGGCGGCGGTCCGGCGGCAGGCCGAGCATGCGGTTGATACCGGCGCGGAGCGCGGCGCCGTGGCCCACCACCACCAGCAGGCCGTCCTCGGGAACGAGCGCGAGCCCGCGCTCGATCGCGTCCTGCACCCGCTCCCCCACAGCGGAGATGTCCTCACCGCCGGGCGGTTCCATGCGGGCGTCCTCCTCGGGCCAGCGCTCGCGGATCTCGGCGGTGGTGAGCCCTTCCCACTCGCCGCCGAAGCGCTCGCGCAGACCCTTGTCCAGGGTCACGGCAAGCCCGGTCTCCGAGCCGAGGACCTGCGCCGTGGTGGCGGCGCGGCTCAGGTCGGAGGAGACGACGGCGTCGGGCCGCAGCCGCGCCAGCAGGGGCGCCGCACGGCGCGCCTGAGCGAGTCCGCGCTCGTTGAGTGCGATGTCGGTCTGGCCTTGGAACCGCTTCTCGGCGTTCCACTCGGTCTGGCCGTGGCGCCAGCACACGACTCGGCGGGTCTCAGTCACGGGCGGCCTCCCGACCGGTCGAACGGATGTGCTCGCGCCCGTGGCGGAGGCGTCCCCGGCTCACGCGCCGTCGGCGCCGGCGCGCCCCTGTCCGCGGGCGGACTCGGGCAGCGTGATCCGGGGGCAGTCCTTCCACAGCCGCTCCAGGCCGTAGTGCCCGCGCTCCTCCTCATGCTGGATGTGCACGACGATGTCGGCGTAGTCGAGCAGCACCCAGCGGCCGTCGCGCTCGCCCTCGCGGCGCACGGGCTTGACGCCCCCCTTGTCGCGCAGTCGGTCCTCGACCTCCTCGACGATGGAGCGGACCTGTCGGTCGTTGGGCGCCGAGCACAGCACGAATGCGTCGGTGATCACCAACTGGTCGCTGACGTCGTAGGCGATGATCTCCTGGGCGAGCTTGTCTGCGGCCGCCTCGGCGGCGATGTTCACGAGCCCCACGGCCCGGTCGGTGGCGGACACGATGTAGCAGCAGCCTCCCTCGGATAGCTACCCCGCCGTCGGGTCGTCGAGGTAGAGCCCGGTCTTGTTGATGTAGCGGACGATGCCGTCGGGTACGAGATACCAGATGGGCTCGCCTTTGCGGACGCGCTCCCGGCACTCCGAGGAGGAGATCGCCAGGGCGGGGACCTCCACGAGGCTGACCTTTCCGTCGGGCAGACCGGGGTCGGTGAGCCGGTGTCCGGGGCGGTTACAGCCTACGAAATGCGCGAGTTCAAACAGTTCGTCCACGTTCTGCCAGCTCAGGATAGCGCCCAAGGCATCGGCGCCGGTGATGAAGAACAGCTCCACACCGGTTCCGTGGAGCTGGCGCATCTCACGCAGCGTATCGATGGTGTAGGTGGGTCCGTCGCGGTCGATCTCCATCCGGCTCACGCTGAACTGCGGATTCTCCGCCGTGGCGATGACCGTCATCAGGTACCGGTCCTCCGCCGAGGTCACCTGGGCGAGGTCCTTCTGGTAGGGCTGGCCCGCGGGCACGAAGACCACGTCGTCCAGGTGGAACAGGTGGGCGACCTCGCTGGCCGCCACCAGGTGCCCGTGGTGGACGGGGTCGAACGTACCGCCCATGACGCCCACGCGGCGCGGGTTCCTGCGCCTCTGCTCCGCGCCGGAGAGGCCCCCCGCCGATTCGTTGCGCACGTAAGGCTCCGTTTCCTGCGTGTCGCCGATCACCGTCGAACCGGGGGTTCACGGCACCGGCCCTCGCCTTTTGTCCGGTCTATCCCGAGATTAATCGACCGACTCCGGCCACCTCCGGACCGCTACCCGGCACCCCGGGAAAATCGCGTCATATCTCGATGGCGCGAATCGTGGCATCGCGCACGGCCGACGCATAGCATGCCGACATGACCACCAACGCTCCAGACCGCGCACGCGTCCGACTCGAAAACATAAGCTCCCGAGCCTACGAGCATCCGGCAGACCGCGGCGCCCTGGTCGCGCTGCGGTCGCTGCGGGGCTTCGACGAGGTCTTCAAGCGCCTGTCCGGGCTGTTCAACGAACGCGCCCTGCGCCTGATGTTCCTCTCCAGCGCCGTCCGGGTGAACGAGCAGCAGTTCCCCGAGGTCTACAACTACGTGCGCGACGCCGCGTACATCCTCGACCTCGACGAGGTCCCCGAGCTCTACATCCAGATGAACCCGCGGCCGAACGCGATGGCCATCGGCAGCAGCAAGCCGTTCATGGTGATGACCACCGGGCTGTTCGACCTCCTCGACCCCGAGGAGCAGCGGTTCGTCGTCGGCCACGAGGTCGGCCACATCCTCTCCGGCCACGCCGTCTACCGCACCATGCTGCTCGCGCTGATCCGCCTCGCCGCGCGCGTCGCCTGGATCCCGCTGGGCTACATCGGCATCCGGGCCATCGTGACCGCCCTGGAGGAGTGGTATCGCAAGTCCGAGCTTTCCTGCGACCGCGCGGGCGTGCTGGCGGCGCAGAACCCCGACGCCGCCAAGCGGGCGCTGATGAAGCTGGCCGGCGGCTCCCGGCTCGCGGAGATGAACCCCGACTCCTTCATGGAGCAGGCCCGCGAATACGAGCGCGGCGGCGACGCCCGCGACAGCCTGATCAAGCTGCTCAGCCTCATGGGCCAGACCCATCCCTTCGCCGTCATCCGCATGGCCGAGCTGAGCCGGTGGCTCGACGACGGTTCCTACCAGCGCATCCTCGACGGCGACTACCCGCGCCGCGACTCCGACAGGGACGCCTCCGTGGGCGAGGAGGCTCGCAACGCGGCCAACTCCTACCGCGAGTCCTGGGAGCGCTCGGAGGACCCGCTGGTGGGGACGCTGCGCGACGTCGCCGGCAGCGCCGCCAACACCGGCGGGCGCATCTTCGACTCCGTCGCCGAGCGGTGGAAGAGCGCCGGCGGTCGGCGCAACGACAGCAACAACGCCGGCTCGGCTTCCTGAGCGCTCCGCCCGGTCGCACCGGAGGGCCGACACCGCCTCGGGGCGCCGCCCCGCGCCGGCGGCGCCCGTACCGACGCCCGCGGCCGGCCCCGCGCCCCGCTCGGGACGCGGGTCCGGCGCGGCGGCGTCAGCGCAGGTGGCCCTCGCCGGTGACCACGTACTTGGTGGAGGTCATCTCGGGCAGGCCCATCGGGCCGCGGGCGTGCAGCTTCTGCGTGGAGATCCCGATCTCGGCGCCGAAACCGAACTCGCCGCCGTCGGTGAACCGCGTGGAGGCGTTCACCATGACCGCAGCGGCGTCGACCCGCGAGACGAACCTGCGGGCCGCCGCCTGGGAGTCGGTGACGATGGCCTCGGTGTGCTTGGTGGAGTAGCGGCGGATATGGGCGATCGCGTCGTCCAGGGAGTCGACCACCTTCACCGCCAGGTCCGCCGAAAGGTACTCGGCAGTCCAGTCGGCCTCGGTCGCCGACACCACGGCGTCGTCGTAGCCGCCGACCCGGTCGTCGCCGTGCACGGTGACACCCAGGTCCCGCAGCGCGCCGAGCACCCGCGGCAGGAACCGGTCGGCCGCCGCGGTGTGCACGAGCAGGGTCTCGGCGGTGTTGCACGTCGAACACCGCTGCGTCTTGGCGTTGACCGCGATCGACACCGCCATGTCGGTGTCGGCGGACTCGTCGATGTAGACGTGGCAGTTGCCCTCGCCGGTCTCGATCACCGGCACAGTGGACTCGCTGACCACCGTCTGGATCAGCGAGCCGCCGCCGCGCGGAATGAGCACGTCGACCAGGCCGCGGGCGCGCATCAGGGCTTGAGCGGAGTCGCGCCCGGCCCCCGGCACCAGCTGGACGGCGTCCAAGGGCAGCCCGGTCTTCTGCAGCGCGCTGCGCAGCACCTCGACGATGCGCAGGTTGGACGAGCGCGCGGAGGACGAGCCGCGCAGCAGTGCGGCGTTGCCGCTCTTGAGGCACAGCGCGGCCGCGTCGGCCGTGACGTTGGGCCGGCCCTCGTAGATGATGCCGATGACGCCGAGCGGCACCCGCACCTGGCGCAGCTCCAGTCCGTTGGGCAGGCTCGCTCCCCGCACCACCTCGCCGACCGGGTCGGGCAGCTCGGCGATGTCGCGGACGGCGTCGGCGATGGCGCCCACGCGCTCGACCGACAGCGACAACCGGTCGATCACGGCCTCGCTCTCGCCGGCGGAGCGGGCGCGCTCGACGTCTTGGCGGTTGGCCTCGACGACGGACTCGGCCTCGGTGACCAGGGCGTCGGCCATGGCCAGCAGCGCCTCGTCCTTGACGGCCCGGCTCAGCGGCGCGAGGTCGGCCGCGGCGTCTTGGGCGCGCTCCGCGCAGGCGCGGACCTCGCGCTCGGTATCGCTCATGGTGCTGGTCGCTTTCACAGGTAGTCGGGGGATCGCGGGTGACGTCTCCAGCCTATCCGCTCGGCGCCCGCCCGCCCGGGGCTTGGCGGCCCCGAGAGGGCGGGCCGCCACGGGCCGCCGCGGGCTTGCCCGTTTCCCGGACAAGCCGGTTGCCCAGCCGGTACCGTGACGGCGCCAGGTTGCTCGGTCGAGAGCTTAGGTGGTGTCGATGTCGGCATGTCCCAACGGTGGAGAACACGACTGGGTCTTAGGAGGCGATCGGAAGTTCCACTGCTCCAAATGCGGAGCCGAGAGCGCTCGCAGGCTCTGAACCGCCGCCGGTCGACGGCATAGCGAAGGCGACGGCACGGGAATCACGGCACGGCCGACCCGGCCGATCCCCGCCGCGGGCGCAGGTGGCCCCGCTCAGCACGCCTGGTCAGGCTCCTCCTCGACGGCGCGCTCAGCGGGGTGCACTGTGCCTTCGTCGACAACCTGGCCCTCGGCGCTGGCCCGCCATGTCACCGGCCCGCCCAGCTGCTCGGCCACGTCCCGGGCCCACCGCCGCAGCGGGGCGAAGCGGTCCGGTCCCGGCTGCAGCACGGTGCGCCCCCGGTAGGTCACCGCTCCCAGCGTGACGACGCGGCCGTCGTGGCGCAGCTCCGTGTCGAACTCGTGTGTGGTGGGCCTCATCCCTACCACCTTACTGTCCGCGGGGACCGCCGCCGGGGCGGCACGCCGACCGCGTCCCAGTACGGCGGCCGGAGCGACCGGGCGAGCGAGGCCGGCCCCCGTCGCCGCTCCGCGCCATCGGCACCGCTATGCGCGGGCCCCCGCCAGCAGCACCAGGTCGTCCCGGTGCACGATCTCGCGCTCGTATTCCGGCCCCAGTTCGCGTGCCAGCCAACGGGTGGAGCGTCCCATCAAGTCCGGGATCTCGCCGGCGTCGTAGTTCACCAGGCCGCGGGCGATCGCCGCGCCCGCTTCGTCGCGCAGGTCGACGGGGTCACCGGCGGAGAAGTCGCCCTCCACCTTGACCACGCCGGCCGGCAGGAGCGACGCCCGCCCGCCCGCGACCGCGCGCACCGCGCCCGGGTCCAGCACGAGGCTGCCGCGCGCCGCCGTGGCATGCGCCAACCACAGCTGCCGGGTGGAGGGCCGGCGGCGCGCACGGGCCGCGAACAGGGTGCCCACGCCCTCGCCGGCCAGCGCCGCGCGCGCGTTGGACGCCGACGTCAGCACGGTGGGTACACCCGCCTCCGTCGCGATGCGCGCCGACGCCACCTTGGTCACCATGCCGCCGGTACCGACCCCGCGCCGCCCGGCGCTGCCGATGTCGACGCCGTCGAGGTCGGCCGGGTCGGCGATATAGCCGATGCGCCGCGCATCCGGCCGTGCGGGGTTGCCGTCGTAGAGGGCGTCGACGTCGGAGAGCAGCACCAGCGCATCGGCGCGGACCAGGTGGGCGACCAGCGCGGCGAGGCGGTCGTTGTCGCCGAAGCGGATCTCGTGCGTAGCCACCGTGTCGTTCTCGTTGACGATCGGCATGGCCCCGATGTCCAGTAGCCGGCGCAGCGTGCGTTGGGCGTTGCGGTGCTGGACGCGGCGGATCATGTCCTCGACGGTGAGCAGCACCTGGGCGGCGGTGAGCCCGTGGCGGGCGAGCGCAGCGGTGTAGTGGGCGATCAGCAGGCCTTGGCCGACACTGGCCGCGGCCTGCTGGGTCGCGAGATCGCGCGGGCGCCGGGCCAGCCCCATCGGCACGATGCCCGCCGCGACGGCTCCCGAGGAGACGAGCACCACCTCGGTGCCCGCGGCGCGGCGCTCGGCGAGGACGTCGGCCAACTCACCGATCCGCTCGCGGTCGATAGTGCCCTCCGGCGCGGTCAGCGAGGAGGACCCGACTTTGACCACGACCCGGGCGGCCCCGGTCACCTCGGTGCGCCCGGTCGGCGCGTCGTTCCCTTCCGACGATGACGGTTCTGACGGTGCGTTGCGCACGTCGCACTTCTTTCCATGGGTATCGGACGTATCGGCGGCTGGGCCACCGCATACCCCGCGCGGCACTGGGATCCGTCCGGGGGCGCCTGCCGCGCCCCGGACGGCCTCAACCCAGCCGGGAGTCGGTGCCGCGCGGGCCGATCGGTGTGGTCTCGGTGTCGACCGTCGGGTCCCAGTCGAAGACCACGGAGTCCTCCTCGTCGCCGATGTAGACCTCTGCTCCCTCGTCGGCCCCGGCCTCGGCGAGTGCGGCTTCGATGCCGAGCCGGTTCAGCCGATCGGCGAGGTAGCCCACTGCCTCCTCGTTGGAGAAGTCGGTCTGGCGCACCCAGCGCGCGGGTTTGCCGCCGCGCACCCGGAACGTGTTGCCGCCCAGCGGGACGACCTCGAAGGGGGCCTCGCCGATCTCCCGGGGACGCAGCACGATGCGGCTCGGCTCGGGCTCGGGGCGGGCCGCGCGCCCTGCCTCGACCAGCTCGGCCATGGCGAAGGAGAGTTCGCTCAGCCCTTCGCGTGTCGCGGCGGAGACCTCGAACACCTGCAGGCCGCGTTCGTGCAACATCGGGGCGACCATCTCGGTCAGCTCCCGGCCGTCGGGCACGTCGATCTTGTTCAGCACCACCAGGCGCGGGCGGTCGGAGAGGTCGACTCCGGCGGCCTCTCCGTAGGCGGCCAATTCCGCCTCGATCGCGTCGAGGTCGCTGACAGGATCGCGGCCGGGTTCGAAGGTCGCGCAGTCGAGGACGTGCACCAGCGTGGAGCAGCGCTCGACGTGGCGCAGGAACGCCAGCCCCAGCCCTCTGCCCTCGCTGGCGCCGGGGATCAGGCCGGGGACGTCGGCCACCACGAACTGGGTGGCGCCGGCCTCGACCACGCCGAGGTTGGGGATGAGCGTTGTGAAGGGGTAGTCGGCGATCTTGGGGCGGGCCGCCGACAGCGCGGCGATCAGCGAGGACTTGCCGGCGCTGGGGAAACCGACCAGGCCCACGTCGGCGATGGCCTTGATCTCCAGGCGCACGTCGACCGCCTCGCCGAGTTCGCCCTTGAGCGCGAATCCGGGGGCCTTGCGCTTGGGAGAGGCCAGGGCGGCGTTGCCCAGTCCGCCGTTGCCGCCGCGAGCGATGACGAGCCGGGTACCGGGCCGGACCAGATCGGCGATCACCTCGCCCGCCGAGTCGAGCACCACGGTGCCGTCGGGCACGGGCAGCACGGTGTCGGCACCCTCGCCCCCGGAGCGGTGGCCGCCCTGGCCGGGCGCGCCGTTGCGGGCTCGGCGGTGCGGGCGGCGCTTGTACTCCAGCAGGGTGGCGGTGTTGCGGTCGACCTCCAGCACGACGTCGCCGCCGTCGCCGCCGTTGCCGCCGTCGGGCCCGCCCAGCGGTACGAACTTCTCGCGGTGCACGGAGGCGCAGCCGTGCCCGCCGTCACCGGCCTTGATGTGCAAGACCGCTTCGTCGACGAAGTCAGGCATGTGTACCTCTCCCGTGCCGATCCCTGCTCAACCAGCCTATGCGCCGCCCGGCGCGCCCGCTGGAACGCCGCCGCGGCGGCCCGTCTCCGCTCGTAACATGCGTAAGGCGGGCCAGTCCCAGCCCGACTGGCCCGCCTTACGCGTATGCGTCTCCGCCGCCGGGCCTACTCGGTAGGAGCCGGTGCCGGGGCCGGGACGATGTTCACGGCCTTGCGGCCGCGCCGCTTGCCGAACTCCACCTGGCCCGCGACCAGCGCGAACAGGGTGTCGTCACCGCCGATGCCGACGTTGTCGCCGGGGTGGAAGCGGGTGCCGCGCTGGCGGACGAGGATCTCGCCGGCGTTGACGGCCTGGCCGCCGAAGCGCTTGACACCGAGCCGTTTCGCGTTGGAATCGCGGCCGTTCTTGCTGTTCGAAGCACCCTTCTTGGTGGACATCTCGCGCCCCTCCCCTACTTCTTGTTGTTCGAAGCGATACCGGTGACGCGCACCTGGGTGTACTTCTGGCGGTGGCCCATGCGCCTCTTGTAGCCGGTCTTGTTCTTGTATTTCATGATGTTGATCTTGGGGCCCTTGGCGTCGCCGACCACCTCGGCGGTGACGGAGTAGCCGCTCAGCTCCGAGACGTCGCTGATGACCTTGCCGTCGTCGACGACAAGCAGCGGCTCCCATGTCAGCGTGGCGCCGGTCTCGTCGGAGACCCTGTCGATGTTCAGAACGTCGTCGACAGCCACCTTCTCCTGTCGGCCGCCCGCTCGCACGATCGCGTACACCGGGAACTCTCTTCCTGCTCGTTGGACCAGCCCCGCCGGAGCGGGGAAGGAAATGCGCTCAAAATCGACCTTCGACCCGCGCGCTCGCTCGCGGAGGCGCAAGGTCGAGAAGTAGGTCTCGGGCGCGCGAACGATAGGGGCGCGCCGACGCACCGCCTTCTAGGTTACCACCGGTGGGACGGGGCGCGGCACGCCGCGGGTCCGCGCGAGGGCTGCGCGGGCCGCCCCGTCTCCCGGTGCGGCCCGCGCAGCGGCGGCGGGTACGCCGCTCAGGTCGCCTCGGCCACCGCCGACTCGGCGGACGCCGCGGTCTTGGTCCGCCGCGTGCGGCGCCGCCGGGGGCGCTGCTCGGCGGAGTTCTCGGCCTCGGACGGCTCGTCGCCGCCCTCGCCCTGCTCGCCGGAACCCGACGCGGGCTCCTGGGCGGCCGCCGCCTCGGCCGGCGGCTCACCGGTCTTCTCGCCCGAGGAGTCCGCGGCGTCGGCGGCCTCGGACTCGGCCGCCGCGGCGGCGTCCTTCTTGGTGCGGCGGGTGGTCTTCCGGCCCGCGGACTTGGTGCCGGACTTGCCTGCGGACTTGCCCGCGGACTTGGTGCCGGACCGCTTGCCCTTGGCCGGGGCGGCCTCCTCCTCGGTGAGGTCCTCGGCCGCCGCCGCGCCGGCGGCGCCCGCGGCGGGCTCCAGATCGGCCGCATCCGACGCGGCGTCGGGCTCGGGCTCGGCTGGCTCCGCCTGCGGCTGCTCGGTCCGGTCCTTGTCGCCCTTGCCCTTCTTCTTGCGGCCGCCGCCGCTTGCGCTGCCGCCGCCGTTGGACTTGGGGCCGCCCACCGGCTCGGTGGAGACCGTCAGGCCCCGACCGCCGCAGTACTCGCAACTGTGCGAGAACGCCTCCAGCAGGCCCTGACCCACCCGCTTGCGGGTCATCTGCACCAGGCCCAGCGAGGTGACCTCGGCCACCTGGTGCTTGGTGCGGTCGCGTGACAGGCATTCCAGCAGCCGGCGCAGCACCAGGTCGCGGTTGCTCTCCAGCACCATGTCGATGAAGTCGATCACAATGATGCCGCCGATGTCGCGCAGCCGCAGCTGGCGCACGATCTCCTCGGCTGCCTCCAGGTTGTTCTTGGTGACCGTCTCCTCCAGGTTGCCGCCCTGGCCGGTGAACTTGCCGGTGTTGACGTCGACCACGGTCATCGCCTCGGTGCGGTCGACGATCAGCGAGCCCCCGCTGGGCAGCCAGACCTTGCGCTCCAGCGCCTTTGCGATCTGCTCGTCGATGCGGTAGGCGGCGAAGACGTCGCGCTCGTCGGTCCAATGCGAGAGCCGCTCCGACAGGTGCGGCGCCACGTAGTCGACGTAGTCGTGGACGGTGTCCCAGGCTTCGTCGCCGGAGACGACCAGACTGGAGAAGTCCTCGTTGAAGACGTCCCGCACGACTCGCACCGTCAGGTCGGGCTCGCTGTTGAGCAGCGCGGGCGCGCTGGCCGAGCGCGACTTGCGCTTGATGGAGTCCCACTGCTTGGCCAGCCGGGAGATGTCGCGCTCCAGCTCCTCTTCGCTGGCGCCTTCGGCCGCCGTGCGCACGATGACGCCGGCGTTCTCGGGCATGACCTTCTTCAGGATCTGCTTGAGCCGCGTGCGCTCCTTATCGGGCAGCTTGCGGCTGATGCCGGTCATCGAGCCGTCGGGTACGTAGACCAGGTAGCGGCCGGGAAGGCTGATCTGGCTGGTCAACCGCGCGCCCTTGTGACCCAGCGGGTCCTTGGTGACCTGCACGAGCACCGACTGCCCGGACTTGAGCACGGACTCGATGCGCTTGGGCTGGCCTTCCATGCCCGAGGCGTCCCAGTTGACCTCGCCGGCGTAGAGCACGGCGTTGCGGCCCTTGCCGATGTCGACGAAGGCGGCCTCCATCGACGGCAGCACGTTCTGCACCCGGCCGAGGTAGACGTTGCCGACGTAGGACTTGTGCGTGGCCCGGTCGACGTAGTGCTCGACGAGGACATCGTCCTCCAGCACCGCGATCTGGGTGCGTTCGCCGGTGCGCCGGACGACCAGGTCGCGCTTGACCGACTCGCGCCGGGCCAGAAACTCCGACTCGGTGATGATGGGCGCGCGGCGGCGCCCCTGCTCGCGGCCCTCGCGGCGGCGCTGCTTCTTGGCCTCCAGGCGAGTAGAGCCCTTGACGGCCTGAACCTCGTCCTCGGGCGTCTTGCCGCTACGCGGTTCGCGCACCTTGACGACGGTGTTGGGCGGATCGTCCTGGCCTTGGCCCGCAGCCTCCTCGCCGTCCCCGCCGGTGCGGCGCCGACGGCGGCGGCGGCGACGGCTCCCGCCCTCGCCCGGCTCGCCCTCGCCGGAGTCCTCCTCGGCTGCGGCAGCCGAGTCCTCTGGGGCGCGCTCGGTGCCGCCCTCGGACTCCGCGGCCTGGGTGTCCTCGGCCTCGTCCTCGCCGGTTCGGGCACGCCCGCGCCCGCGCCCTCCGCGGCGCCGGCGGCGGCGCGAGGGACGCTCGTCGTCGGTCTCGGTGTCCTCTTCGGCGGCCGACTCGGCGGCCTCCTCGGTCTGTGCGGAGGCGGCGTGCTCCGGCTCCGCCTCCGCCGGCGCCGCCGATCCGTTGCTGTGTGCGCGCGCAGCCGGCTGCGCCGGGGCGACCGGCGGCTGGAACAGCACCATCGGCGACTGGAATGCGGCGGCACCGACGGCCTCCGGCGCGACGGAGGTGTCGTCGGCGGAGGCTGCGGAATCGGCGGTGTTGGTGTAGTCCTCGGCGCGTTCCGGAGCGGAGTCGCCGCCGTCGGCCTGTGCGGGTGCAGCGGTGCGGCGGGTGCTCCGGGCTCGGCTGCGCCGCTTGGGCGCGGCCTCCTCGGCCTCCTCGGCCTCCTCCGCGTCGCCGGGCTCCTGGCGGGCGCCGCCGTCGGGCGCGGTGTCGCCGGGGGAGGTGTCCTCCAGCGTCGGCTGGCCGGCGACGGTGGTCAGGGGTCCGTCGGTCGGTTCGACGGGCTCGGGCTCGGGCGGCGGACCCGCCGAACGCAGGGCTCCGCCGCGCCGCGCCGGCCCGCTGACCTTGACTTCGCTCTCTTGCGGTGGTGCGAACGTCGTCGCCGGTGCGGCGGGTGTCTGTGTGGTTTCAGTTGTGCCCTCGGTGCTTTCGGCACCGCTGTCGGGCTCGTTGTCGAGCATCCGGGCGTTCTCCCGTCAAGTCCTCGGGCGCGGCGTCGGCGCGGGGCCGCGGCCGCTGCGCGCGCGGACTGTTGTCGCTATGTCGGCGCCGGCAGCCGGTTCGGGGCTGGCCGGGGCAAAGTCGTTTCGGGTCGCCCGCGTCCCCTGTGGAGCTCACTCATCCGCAGAGCTCCGCGCGGGCGGGGTCGGCCGCGGTGTCTCCACCGTGCTTCCTGCCGGATCGGCCTGGACATCCGCGGCGAGCGGATCGGCGATCGCGTCGGGAGCACCGCCGAGCGGCCCCTGCGCCAGCCGGGTCATCACAGGCGATGACAGCGGCGCGAGGTCGGCCACCCGGCGAAGGCCGTTGACCACGTCGTCCGGTCGGACGGCAGGTGTCGTGTGCCGTACAACCATCCGAAGTATGGCATATGTCTCGTCTCGGCCCCTTGTGGCGCGCCCGTCCACCCGGAGATGGAGGACGGCCGCACGGGTGTCGAAGCGGCGGCGGCCCTTCTTGGTGAGCCGCTCCACCTCGACGGTATCTGCCGCGTCGAATGCGGCCACCGCCTCCGCGGCGTCGTCGGGGTCGACGCCGGGCAGTTCCACCAGCCACTCCGAGGCCTGCAGGCGGTCGGCCAGACCCCCCGGTGCGGCCTCTACGACCTCGACGACGTCGAGCCCGTCGGGCATGGCGCCGTCGAGCCGGACACGGACCTCGTCGGGTGCAACGGGCTCGGCCAGCGTGATCTCGAAGTACTCCGCCTCGCTTGCCACCCCGGTGGGGGCGGCGTTGACGTAGGAGAGCTTCGGGTGCGGCGTGAACCCCGCTGAGAACGCGACGGGGACACCGGCCCGGCGCAGCGCCCGCTCCAGCGCACGGGCGATGTCGCGATGGCTCGCGAACCGCATCCTGCCGCGCTTGGTGTAGCGGACTCGCATTCGCGGTCCGGGTCGTCCGGTGGAGGGTTCGGTGGTGCCCTCAGGTGCGGGGGGCAGCGTCTCTCCTTTCCTCGGTAACTCCCCGGCCGGCGAGTCGATTCCTCCCTGACTCACCCACCTGGGAGATTCACGTCTTACTTCAGCGTACGGTGCGCTCCAAGGAGCGTGCGCCATCGGAACGGGGTTCGATGGCCGCTCGGCCGCAGCGGACCGGTGGGCGGATGACCCGATGAACACGTACTCCGTACTGGATCACCCACGTATGTGCTGTTCCCGCCCGCCGACCGGTTGAAAAGCGTTCGACCGGCTTCGATCGCGACCCCCGCGACACCCACCGGACACCAGAGCGACACTGTGACCTGCAACGACACTCCGAGTAGAAATTTCTTCAAAGAAATCCCGCACGGATGCCAACCATCCGCGCCACCGGCCCGTCCTACATCACGTATGGCCCGGCGCGAGCGGGGCGCCGGGCCATACCCATCCCTCTCGCCCTTGAGCGACGAGCCCGGCACACGCCCGGCGGCCTCAGAGCACCGTCAGCGGCAGCGACCGGCCCGGATCGCTCGGACCGATCTGGATCTCGGTGCCCATCGTGGGGCACACCCCGCAGTCGTAGCAGGGGGTCCACCGGCAGTCGTCGACCTCGACGGACTCGTCCCCGTGCAGCGAGTCCTCCCAGTCCTGCCACAGCCACCCGCGGTCGAGTCCCGCGTCGAGATGGTCCCAGGGCAGCACCTCGTCCTCGCGGCGCTCGCGAACGGTGAACCAGTCCAGGTCGACCGGCTCGTCGGCCAGTGCCTTCTCGGCGCACTCGCGCCAGCGCTCATAAGAGAAGTGCTCGCTCCAGCCGTCGAAGCGTCCGCCGGCGCGCCACACCTCCTCGACCACCCGGCCCACGCGCCGGTCGCCGCGGGAGAGCAGCCCCTCGATGATCGAGGGCCTGCCCTCGTGGTAGCGCAGGCCGATCGACTTGCCGTATCGGCGGTCCGAGCGCAGCTCGGCCTTGAGCTTGTGCAGCCGCGCGTCGACCACCTCGTAGGGGGTCTGGCCCGCCCACTGGAACGGGGTCTGCGGTTTGGGCACGAACCCGCCGATGGAGACGGTGCAGCGGATGTCGGTGCGTCCGGTGACCTCGCGCCCGGTGCGGATGACCTCCTTGGCCAACTCGGCGATGGCGAGTACGTCCTCGTCCTGCTCGGTCGGCAGTCCGCACATGAAGTACAGCTTGACCTGGCGCCAGCCCGCCGCGTAGGCGGCGGTGACGGTGCGGATCAGGTCCTGCTCGGTGACCATCTTGTTGATGACCCGGCGCATCCGCTCGCTGCCGCCCTCGGGGGCGAACGTCAGCCCCGAGCGCCGCCCGTTGCGGGTCAGCTCGTTGGCCAGGTCGATGTTGAACGCGTCCACTCGCGTGGACGGCAGCGACAGGCCGGTGTTGGTGCCCTCGTAGCGGTCCGCCAGCCCCTTGGCGATGTCGCCGATCTCACTGTGGTCGGCGCTGGACAGCGAGAGCAGCCCGACCTCCTGGAATCCCGACGAACGCACACCCTGCTCGACCATCTGCGTGACGGTCTCCTTGCTGCGCTCGCGCACCGGACGGGTGATCATCCCGGCCTGGCAGAAGCGGCAGCCGCGGGTGCAGCCGCGGAAGATCTCCACGCTGTAGCGTTCGTGCACCGACTCCGCCAGCGGCACGATCGGGTCCTTCGGGTACGGCCACTTGTCGAGGTCCATGACCGTGTGCTTCTGCACGCTGTGGGGCACGCCCGCGCGGTTGGGCGTGTAGGCGGCGATGCGCCCGTCGTCGTGGTAGTCGACGTCGTAGAAGCGGGGCACATACACCCCGCCGCCTTCGGCCAGGCGCAGCAGCAGCCCGTCGCGGCCGCCGGGGCACCCTTCGCGCTTCCATTCCCGGACGACCTCGCAAACGGCCAGCGCGATCTCCTCGCCGTCGCCGAGCACGGCCGCGTCCAGGAAGTCGGCGACGGGTTCGGGGTTGAACGCCGCGTGGCCGCCGCCCAGCACCACAGGGTGGTCGTCGGTGCGGTCGGCGGCGTGCAGCGGGATGCCTGCGAGGTCCAGCGCCGTGAGCATGTTGGTATAGCCCATCTCGCTGGCGAAGCTGATGCCGAGCATGTCGAATGCGCCCACCGGCCGGTGGGCGTCCACGGTGAACTGGGGCACGCCGTGCTCGCGCATCAGCTGCTCCAGGTCGGACCAAACGGCGTAGGTACGCTCGGCCAGGACCCCTGCACGCTCGTTGAGGACCTCGTAGAGGATCTGCACGCCCTGGTTGGGCGCGCCCACCTCGTAGGCGTCGGGGTACATCAGCGCCCAGCGGACCTCGGCTTCGTCCCAGTCGCCCACGACGGAGTTGAGTTCGCCCCCGACGTACTGGACGGGTTTCTGCACGCGTGGAAGCAGGGCCTCCAGCTGCGAGAACACGCTTTCGATGGGCATGGTCGTTCCCCTGCGTCGGCTGTCGCGGAATGTCCTGCTGAGCTTCCCCAGCTTAGCCACCACTCGAGCCCCGCCGACCGCAGGGCCCGAGAGGCCCCGCCCGACAGCGCGGCGGACTCCGGCTCCCGGGTCAGTGGACGCCGCGTTCGCGCGCGTGCACGTTGAGGACCAGCCCCACCATGACCATGTTGGCTATGGCGGCCGTGCCGCCGTAGGACACGAACGGCAGCGGGATGCCGGTGATCGGGGCGACTCCCAGTGTCATGCCGATGTTCACCGCGCTCTGGAAACCCAGCCAGGCGGCCGCGCCGATGCACAGCATGCGGGCGTAGGGCTGTTCGCAGCGGGCGGCCACGCGCAGGATCCGCCACAGCAGAAACGCGATCAGCCCGATGATCACCGCGCCGCCCACGAACCCCAACTCCTCCCCCGCCACGGTGAAGATGAAGTCGGTGTGCTGCTCGGGCACGAACCGGCCGCGGGTGTGCTCACCCTGGAACAGGCCGGCGCCGTTGAAGCCGCCCGAGCCCACCGCGATCATCGACTGGTTGGCGTTGTATCCGATACCGCGGGGATCGGCGCCCGGGTTGACGAAGGTGGTGAAGCGCTCGACCTGGTAATCCTTGAGCAGGCCGAACCACCACACGCTGAAAGCCGCCAGCAGGCCCCCGCCGACGAGCCCCGCCACCCACCGCAGCGGGGCCCCCGACAGGGCGAGCATGCCCAGGTAGGTTCCGGTGAGGACCATGGCCGTGCCCAGATCGGGCTGGGCCAGGATCAGCCCCAGCGGCGCCGCCAGCACCGCGAGGCTGAAGAGGACGTCGCGGGTGGTGGGGGCGAACTCGCCGTCGCGGGGCTCGCCGAGGAGCATCGCCACGGCCAGGACCAGGCCCACTTTGGCGATCTCCCCCGGTTGCATCTGCAGTCCGCCCAGGACCAGCCAGGACCGCGATCCGTTGATCGTCTCGCCCAGCGGCGTCAACACCAGCACCAGCCCCAGCACGGCCAGCAGGTAGAGGATGGGCGCGTAGGCGCGCGAGACGCGGAAGTCCACCGCCGCCGCCACCAGCATCGCGACGGCGGCCACCGCAAGGTGCATCACCTGCCGCTCGACGTGGCCGAGCGCGTTGCCCGGGTCGGCCGGGTCGTAGGTGGCCGACCACACCAGCAGCGTGCCGATCGCCGACAGCGCGGCGAGGGCGAGCAGCATCGGCCAATCGAGCCGGCGCGGGGCCGAGTCCGCGAGGAGCCGCCCGGCGCGGTCGGCCAGACTCGGCGGGCCCGGGTTCGGACTGGGAAGGGTGGTCATCGGCTACCGCCAGCGGTCGTCAGTTGTCGTCGGGAGGCGCGATGGAGCCGTCCGGGCGGACGCTGGGCAGCGCCGTGGGCGGCTCACCCCCGGGCAGGGCGGGCTCGGTCGGTGCGGAGCCGCCGGAGTCGCCTCCCTGCCCGCCGCCGGACGGCGCGAAGCCGTAGATGCCCTCGTAGATCTTGCGCACGACGGGGGCGGCGTTGACTCCGCCGGTGCCCGACTGCGGGATCATCGCCACCACCGCGTACTGCGGGTCGTCGGCGGGGGCGTAGGAGGCGAACCAGGCGGAGTCCTCGCGGCCCTGCATCGCGGCGGTACCGGTCTTGCCGGCGATGGACACCTCGCCCTGCGGGAATCCCTCGAAGGCGAACGCCGCGGTGCCGTCCTTGGGCACCTTGGTCAACGCACTCTGGATGTAGTTCAGGGTGCGGTCGCTCATCGGCAACTCTCCGGCCTTCACGGGTTCGACCTCCTCGACCCCCTTGCCGTCGGCGGAGAGAAACGCGCGGGCTACCCGCGGCTCGTAGACGGTCCCGCCGTTGGCGATGGCGGCGTAGGCGCGGGCCAGCTGCAGCGGCGTGACCAGCATGTCGCCCTGGCCGATGGAGCGGTTGATGGCGTCGCTCGCACCCCACTCGTCGCCGACGAGGCAGTGCTCCCGGGCGAGCTTCTCCAGGTAGGCCGCGCGGGACGGGTTCTCCTCGCGGACGTCGTCGTAGCCCCGCTCGGCCATCTTGCAGCTGTGCTCGCGGGTGTCCTGCCAGTACTCCCGCTTCCACTGGCGGTCGGGGAGGCGCCCGCCGGACTCGTGCGGCAGGTCGATGCCGGTGGGCTCTCCGTAGCCGAAGCCGTGCGCCATCGCGGAGACGGGGTCCCTGCGGCTCTGCTTGGAGTCGCTCTTGCGGAACCGGTGGTACATGTCGTTGCCAAGCTGGTAGAACACGGTGTTGCAGGAGACGACGATGGCCTTGCGCAGGCTGATCGTGCCGTACCCGCCGCCCGCGAAGTTCTGCCAGGAGCGGCCCGCCAGGCCGATCGAGCCCGGGCAGCTGTAGGAGCCGTCGAGCGAAGCGGCGCCGCTCTCCACCGCGGCGGCCAGAGTGGTGGGCTTGAAGGTGGAGCCCGGCGGGAACCGGCCCTGCAGCGCGCGTGAGATCAGCGGTTCGCCGGCGTCCTCGCTGAGCAGCTTCTCGTAGGTTTCGGCGTCGATGCCGCCGTTCCACACCTCGGGGTTGTAAGTGGGCAGGCTGGCCATGGCGATGACCCGTCCGGTGCGTACGTCCAGCACCACTGCCGCGCCCGACTCGGTCGGCTTGCCCTGCTTCTGGGCTTTCTCCACAGCGCTCTTCAGCGCGTCCTCGGTGATCTGCTGCACCTCGGTGTCGATGGTGGTGACGAGGTGCATCCCCGGCTCGGGCGGGGTAGCCCGGACGGTGCCGCGCACGTCGCCCCGGCTGGAGACGGCCAGGACGCGGGAGCCGGAGTCGCCGCGCAGCCGATCGTCGTAGACGGCCTCCAGACCGTCGCGGCCCACCCGGTCCACGCCGCTGAACTCCGCGCGCAGCTCCTCGCGTGCCTCGAACTCCTCCTGGGTGATGGGCTGAAGGTAGCCGAGCATCTGTGCGGCGAGGTCTCCGTTGGGGTATTCACGCACCGCCATCTGCTGGGCGGAGACTCCGGGGAACTCGCTCTTGCGTTCTCTGATCTGCAGCGCGACCCGCGGGTCGATGTCCTCGGCCAGCGGAATGGGCTGGTAAGGAGAGCCCTGCCAGCACGGGCGGCCGGTTTCGGGACCGCACAGCCGCACCCGCTTCTGCAGCTTCTCGAACGGCTGGTCGAGCAGCTCGGCGACGCGGCGCAGCACCGCGGCGCCGTCGTCGTCCTGGTTGAGCAGGGTGTGGAAATCGGCGGTGACGGTCAGCTCGGTGCGGTTGCGCACCAGCGGGCGGCCGTGAGAGTCGAGAATCCGGCCCCGCAGGGCGGGCACGATGAGCTTCTGGGTGTGGCTGGCCAGCGCCAACTCGTGGTAGTGCTCGGCCATGGGGACCTGCATGTACCACATGCGGGCGGTCAGCGCCGCGAACAGGGCCATCACCAGCAGCTGAACGGCCAGCACGCTTCCGCGCCGCCGCCCGTGGGCACGGATGCCCGGCGCCGCCGGATCGGCGCCCGGCAGGTCGCTCCGGTGGCGACGACCGCTCAGTATCCGCCGCCTGCGCAGCCGTCTCACCTGACACCTCCGTTCGCGGCGAGCCACGGCGCGGGCAGGTCGCCGCGCGAGTGGTGGGAGAGCCGGCGCATCACCCAGGTGACCGGCCCCAGTACCGCGGGGCTGACGAGCACGGTCATCCCGGTGCTGCCCAGCACGGCCCACAGGGCCTCGGGCAGCACCGAACGAGGGTCGCCCAGAACCAGGCCGATGACGGCGAATCCCCCGGCCACGCCGAGCGCGGCGACGGCGGCCGCCAGGTAGGGGCCAAGACCCCGGTGGACTTCGGAGTCGCGGATCGCGGCGAGCAGGTAACCGGCCAGGCACAGCAGCAGGGCCGAACGGCCGATCTCGTGGTCGGCCGGGGGAAGCGTGTCGACCGCCAGGCCCGCGGCGAAGCCGGAGACCGCCGCCGTGGTGGTCGAGGACCACAGCGCGACCCCGGCGACCGCGAGCAGCACGAGGTCGGGGGCCAGTCCCCACGGCAGCGGCAGCCGGTTGACCACCGCGGCCTGCAGCAGCACCGCCCCCGCCACGAGCAGCGCGGAGACCGTCGTCTTCATCATCGGTCCTCTCCACCTGAGTCGTCGGCGGACTCCTGTGTGGAGCCGCCGCCGTCGCCGGCTCCACCGCGGCCGCCTCCCCCGCCGTCGCCCTCGCCGGAGCCCGCGGAACCCTCGGAGGGCCTGGGCGCCTCTGGCCGCTCGGCGTCGGGCGCGTCCTCGCCGTCCTCCGCTCCCGGTGCCTCGCGCGGCGGATCGGGCAGGAGGGAGTCGCGGGGGTCACCCTCGGGTCCGGCCACGATGACCCCCACGACGTCTAGCGAACCGAAGTCGACGGCGGGCTCGGCGTGACCCGTGCGGGTCAGCCGTCCCGGCGTGTCGTCGACCGAAGTGATGGTTCCGATGGGCACCCCGGGGACGAACGGGGTGCTGTTGTGCGAGCCCAGCGTGACGATGCGCTGGCCCTTGCGCATCCGGGCGTCGGCGCTCATCAGCTCGAAGCGCAGCGGCTCGCCGTCGCCGATGCCCGACGACGCGCCTTCGGCCACGCCGATCTCCTCGGAATCCTCCAGCCGTGCGCCCACCGCCGACGAGCGGTCGGTCACCAGGAGCACCGTCGCGGTGGCGGCCCCGGCCTGCACCACGCGGCCCACCAGGCCGTCGCCGGCGACCACGGTCATGTTCCGGCGGACACCGTCGTCGCGGCCGACGTCGAGGGTGACGGTGTCGGAGAAGCCGCGCGCCGTCACCCTGGTCACCGCCTGGGCGGGCACGATCTCGTAGCCGCCCGCCCCCGCCAGCTGGAGCAGCTCGCGCAGCCGTTTCGCGCGGTCGGCGTCGCGGCCCCGGTCGCGCAGTCGGGCCCGCAGTTCGTCGTTGCGCCGTTCGAGTTCGTCGATGCGCTCGGCCGCACCCGGCGCGGCGGCCAGCGCGGAGAACACGCCGGTGATCGGGGCTCCCGCGGCGGAGACCCCCGCGGCGACCGGATGGAAGGCCGCCTCGCCGACCGTCCGCGCGGCGCTGGTGACCGGGTTGGCTCCCGCGCGGGAGTCCAGGACCACCAGCACCAGCGAGACCGCGGCGAGGAGGCCCACGACCAGGCGCGGCCGGGAACCGTCGCGCCGCATCTCAGCGCCGCCGCTCGGGGACGAGGACCTGGCTGAGCCGCTCGTAGTTCTCCACGCAGGTGCCCGATCCCACGGCCACGGAGTCCAACGCGTTCTCGGCGACGTGGATGGGCATGCCGGTCTCGTGGCGCAGCCGGCCGTCCAGTCCGGCGAGCAGGGCGCCGCCGCCGGTGACGGCGACGCCGCGGTCCATGACGTCACCGGAGAGTTCGGGCGGGCACTTGTCGAGCGTGGTGCGCACCGCGTCGACGATTGCGGTGACGGGTTCCTCGATGGCCTGGCGGACGTCGGCCGCCGACATCACGACGGTCTTGGGCAGCCCGCTGACCAGGTCGCGCCCGCGCACCTCGGCATGCAGCTCCTCGCCTTTGGTGGGAAACGCCGAACCGATGGCGACCTTGAGCTCCTCGGCCGTGCGCTCGCCGATCATCAGCGAGTACTCCTTCTTGACGAAGGTCATGATGGCCTGGTCGAGTTCGTCGCCGCCCGTCCGGATGGATTGGGAGGTGACGATGCCGCCCATGGAGATGACCGCGACCTCGGTGGTGCCGCCGCCGATGTCGACGACCATGTTGCCGGTCGGCTCGTGCACGGGCAGCCCGGCGCCGATCGCCGCGGCCATCGGTTCTTCGATGATGTAGACGCGCCGCGCGCCCGCCTGGTATCCGGCCTCCTTGACCGCCCGGTGCTCTACGGAGGTGATGCCGCTGGGCACGGCGACGATGATGCGCGGTTTGGCGAAGTGGCGGCGTCGGTGGATCTTCTGGATGAAGTAGCGCAGCATGCGCTCGGTGATCTCGAAGTCGGCGATGACGCCGTCCTTCAGCGGCCGCACCGCGGTGATGTTGCTGGGCGTGCGGCCGATCATCTGCTTGGCCTCGATGCCCACCGCGACGATCTTGCCGGTGGCGGAGTTCAACGCGACCACTGAGGGTTCGTTGAGCACGATCCCGCGTCCGCGGACGTAGACGAGTGTGTTGGCTGTCCCGAGGTCGACCGCCATATCGCGGCCCAGAAAGGCGAGGTTATTGGTCATGAAGCGTCCTCAGCGGCACCAAACGGGTGAGGCCCCCACGGGGCGGTCAATACGGACTCGTTCCAGTACGGATGTGGATCCAGTACCCGTATCGTAACTCCGGCACCACTCTCGGTTACGCAAACACTCCGAATCGATCAGCTCCCCGGACACCAAAAAAGCGCCGGGCATCGCCCGGCGCGAGGAGGGAGCGGGAGCCGCTCAGGCCCCGAGATCGGGGAAGAACAGCTTGATCTCGCGCTCGGCGGAGTAGGTGGAGTCCGACCCGTGCACGATGTTCTGCTGGACCTCCAGGGCGTAGTCGCCGCGGATGGTCCCCGGAGTGGCGGCGACGGGGTCGGTGGCGCCGGCCAGCGCGCGGAACGCCTCGACGGCGCGCTCGCCCTCGACCACCATGGCCACCAGCGGCCCGCCGGTGATGAACTCGACCAGCGACCCGAAGAACGGGCGCTCGGCGTGCTCCTCGTAGTGGATCTTGGCGGTGTCGGCCTCTAGCGTGCGCAGGTCCATCGCGACGATCCGCAGGCCCCGGCGCTCGATGCGGGAGATGGTCTCGCCGACGATGCTGCGCCGCACGCCGTCGGGCTTGATCAGGACAAGGGTGCGCTCCACGGTGGTGTCACTCCTCGGCAGTCGGTGCAAGAGTCGAAAGAATAGGGAGGGTCGGGCAGGGCCGACACTGCGGTGCGCCCGAGAGGCGGCGGAAACGGCCGACCGGCCGTGGTCACCCTATCGCTTCGTCCGGGTGCCCGCGGCCCGAGCGCAGCAGCCCGACCCGGGTCGACCGCGCGCAACCGGCCGCAGTCGACTGCCGCCGCGGCCCGATGGCGGCCTCCCCGGTTCGCCGAATGCGATCGCGGCGTTCGCCTGCATCCGGCGCCGCTCCGCGGCGGCTTCGGACACGATCGCCGGGATGGACCGGCCCCGGGAGGCCCCGTTCTACTCCTGCTCAGCCCGCTCCCGGGCCGCGTCCTGGGCGTCGGTGCGCCGCCCCAGCAGTACGGCCGAGACCCACAGCGCCAGGAAGACCACGCCCAGTATCGCCAGTCCCGGCACCACGAATCCGCTGATCAGAAACGCCGCCTGCAGCACCCAGCCCGCGTAGTAGGCCCAGGTGAAGCGCTGCAGCGCCGACAGCGCCAGCGCGGCGACCGCCAGACCGCCCCACACCCCGCCGGCGACCGGCGCGGGAATCCCCGCGATCTGGATTGCGACGGGCACCGCGAGCCCGATGACGACGAACTCGATCGCCAGCACCACCGCGCACATCCGGCGCATGCTCACTCCCCCTTGATCAGGTGGCGGGCGTCGCCGGCGGTGACGACCGAACCGGTGATGAGCACGCCGGTGCCGCTGGGCTCGCCGTCGGACTCGGCGAGCGCGACGGCGGCGTCGATGGCGTCGTCGAGACGCTCGTGCACGTGCACCCGGTCGGCGCCGAAGACCGGTTCGGCGAAGTCCCGCAGCTCCTCGGGCGAGAGGCTGCGCTCCGCGGAGTTGCGCGTGATGACGACCTCGCTGAGCACGGGCTCCAGCGGTTCCAGGATGCCTTCGACGTCCTTGTCGGCCATGATGGCGAGGATCCCGACGAGGCGGACGAAGCCGAACTCCTCCTGGACGGCCTCCACCGTCGCCGCCATCCCGGCCGGGTTGTGCGCGGCGTCCACCAGCACGGTAGGCGAGGTCCGCAGGATCTCCAGGCGCCCCGGCGATTCGACTCCGGCCAGCGCCTCGGAGACGATTTCGGGGTCGAGGCGGTCCTCCGCCTCGCCCGGACCGGCGAACGCCTCGACCGCGGCCACGGCCACTGCGGCGTTGCCCGCCTGGTGGGCGCCGAACATCGGCAGGAACAGCCCTTCGTAGCCGCCCCGCAGGCCCTTCAGCGAGAACTGCTGCCCGCCCACGGCGATCCCCCGCTGGGCGACGCCGAACTCCAGGCCCTCGCGCGCCACCCGCGCGCCGATCTCGGAGACGTGGCGCATCAGCACCTCGGCGGCGGCCAGCGGCTGCTGTGCGAGGACGGCGATGGAGTCGGGCTTGATGATGCCCGCCTTCTCCTCGGCGATGCCCTCGACGGTGTCGGGCAGGAACTCGGTGTGGTCGACGGCGATCGGCGTCACGACGGCGACGTCGGCGTCGACCACGTTCGTGGCGTCCCAGGTGCCGCCCATGCCGACCTCGATGACCGCGACGTCGACCGGGGCGTCGGCGAAGAGGGCGTAGGCCATCCCCGTCAACACTTCGAAGAAGGACAGCGGGATCTCGTGGGAGGCGTCGACCAGTTCGACGTAGGGCCGGATGTCCTCGTAGGCCTCGACGAAGCGCTGCTCGGAGACCGGTTCGCCGTCGAGCACCACCCGCTCGCGCATGGTGCGCAGGTGGGGGCT
Organism: Streptomonospora litoralis; assembly: GCF_004323735.1. Taxonomy (GTDB): domain Bacteria; phylum Actinomycetota; class Actinomycetes; order Streptosporangiales; family Streptosporangiaceae; genus Streptomonospora; species Streptomonospora litoralis. Next base: position 4,160,400 of record NZ_CP036455.1, read on the forward strand.
GGTGTAGCGGCCGACCCGCAGGTGGCGCTCGCGCAGCAGCGCGTCGATCATGCGCGCTGTAGAGGTCTTGCCGTTGGTGCCGGTGATGTGGATGGTCCGATAGCCGCGCTGGGGTTCGCCCAGCAGGTCCATCAGGGCGCGGATCCGCTCGGTCGAGGGATCGATGTCGGTCTCGACCCTGCGGGCGGTGATCTCGGCGACGGCACGCTCGTACTGTTCGCGGATCCCGGGCTCACTCACGGCGTTTCCGGTGGTTCTGGGTGCACACACGCCCACCCTACTCACCCGGGCGCGGTGCCGGTGCCGGGCACGCGATTCCCCGCCGCACCGCACGCGGCGGCCGGTCCGCCGCCCCGCGGACGGGGACGGCGGGCCGGCCGCCGGTGATGCGCGCCTAGCGGTTGCGCCCGGGGTGGTAGCGCGGCTGGCTCTGCGGGTTGAACTGGTCGTATTCGACCTTCTCGGCCCGCTCCAGCCTGCGGTCATCCAACTTGAGCACGTCGAAGCCCTGCTGGATGTCGGAGGAGTAGACGTGGCCGTTGTAGTAGTAGGCCGACCAGGAGCCGCCGATCCGCAGCTCCTCGTCACTGAGCGGACCGCGGTCGAAGTAGCCGATCTCGCGCGGGTTCTCGGGGTCGTTGAAGTCGATGATCGAGACCCCGCCCTGGTACCAGGACTGCACGAAGTAGTCCTTGCCCTGCACCGGGATAAGCGAGCCGTTGTGGGCGACGCAGTTCTCGGTGTCGGCCTGGTGGCGGTCGATCTTGAAGTAGCTCTCGAACTTCAGCCGCGGGTTGCCCCTGCCGCCCTTGAGGCTGTACACCGCGTCGGCGCCGCGGTTGGGGCCGACCTCCTCGTTGCATGTGGGGGCGCCGCCGCCGCCGAGCTCGTCGGTGAAGATCACCGTCTTGGCGGTGTTGCTGAAGGTGGCCGAGTGGTAGAACGCGAAATTGTCGTCGGTCACGCGCTCGGTCACCCGCGGTTCGGCGGGGTCGCGGATGTCCATGAGGACCCCGTCGCCCATGCAGGCGCCCGCCGCGATGTCCTTGCGCGGCAGCACGGTGATGTCGTGGCAGCCGGTAGTGGGCAGCAGCAGGCTGTCCTGGTCCTCGTTGCCGCCGTCGGGGAAGAGCACCGGCTCGTTGACCACCGCGGCCGAGGCGGGATCGTCCTTGTCGACCTTGATGATCGAGATCTTGTCGTGCGGCGGCTGACAGTTCGGGTAGTCCTCCGACGGCGAGTAGGACGACACGTAGACGTAGTCGGTGCCGCGGCCCCCGGGAACGAGCGTGTTGGTGTGCGAGCCGCAGTCGGTGGCCACGGCCGACACGTACTTCGGCTGCGACTTGTCGGAGATGTCGAAGATCCGGATGCCCTCGAACGCGTCGGCGTCGGCGGGCGTGGCGGCGGGGGCGCCGCAGTCCTGGCCGGCGCGCGGGTAGTCCACGGAGAAGTAGAGCAGGTCGCCGCTCACCGAGACGTCGCCCTGGCCGCCCTGGCACAGTACCTGGCTGACCACCTGCGGCGATTCCGGCTCGGAGATGTCGTAGATCATGAAGCCGTTGTAGTTGCCGTCGATGGCGTAGTCGCCGGTGAAGGCGAGATCGGAATTGAAGGCGCCGTACGAGGCGAACGGGCCTTCCTTGGGAAGATTCGCCAGGTGGACGACATTATCGCTGGTGGTGACGTCGTCGGAGGCGGAATCGGCGGCCGCGGCCGGGGCGAGGACGCTCGCCGCGACCATGGCTGCCGCACCCGCGAGGGCGACGCCGAATCCGCGGGGGCGGAGACGGCGGGATCGGAACGGCCAGGGGGATGGCGACATGTGGACTCCTTATCCGATGCATCCCGAACGATGCGAAAATACCGAGCAAGGGACGCGTTGTACATAGGAGCACACTCCCGCGACCTCGGTTCTACGATCGGTGATCATTAGCGCGATTCATTGCACAACACGCCAACATCACCGGAAAAATAGCCGTTGAACTGGGAAAGCACTCGCGTTCGGATGCGCCCAGCCGCGCCGTACCGACGCGAGCGCCCCGGTCGGCCGGGGTCCGCGGGGCCCGCGGGTCCTGGACAACCGCCGCTGCGACGAGTACACAATCCAGTCAGGGCGGCACCCGGGGCCGCCCTCGTCCCACCGCGGAAGGAGCCCCCGTGCGGCACAGGGTCACGGCGGTCGCGGCCGCCCTCGTCCTCTTCGGCGGCCTGGCGGCCTGCACCGGCGGTGGCGGGCAGGCCGACGGCCCGCCGATCCTCGATCCCGGCGCGCCCGGGGAGTCCGCCACACCGGCCTCGCAGGAGCAGATCGACGCCGCCGCGGCGGGCCTGGGACACAACGAGGCCGACGTCGAGTACATCCTGATGATGATCGAGCACCACGGCCAGGCTCTGGTGATGACCGACATGGTCGAGGGCCGCGTCGAAAGTGGGGACATCAGGACGATGGCCGACCGCATCTCCTCCGCACAGGGCCCGGAGATCGAGGCCATGGAGGCCTGGATGGAGCAGAACGTCTACGACCCCGCGGAGGAGAACCCCAACCACGCGGGGTTCTGCGCCCACGGCCCCGAGGGCGGCCACGGCGGGCACGCGACCGGCGGCTCCGACGGCTCCCCGGACGGCTGCCCGGTGAACCTCGACCACTCCGACATGCCCGGAATGGCCAGTCAGCGCCAGCTCGACGAACTGCGGTCGGCAGATGGCGCGGAGTTCGACCGGCTGTTCGTCGAGCTGATGACCGCCCACCACGAGGGGGCCATCACCATGGCCGAGGAGGTCACCCTCGAAGGCAAGCACCCGATGGTGCTGCGCATGGCCGCCGACGTCATCGCCGAGCAGACGGCCGACATCAACCGCATGGACGAGATCATCGACGGCTGACGGGGCCGCCGACACCCACCGCGGCAGTCGCTCCGCCATCACGCCGCCGGCGGCCCGCCTCGTAGCGCCCGAAGCCCGCCCGATCCCGGAACCGCGGCAGCAGTCGCCGCGTCCCAGCGACGCAAGCCGCACCGAGACGGGAGGAACATGAGAGCGGTGAAGTGGGTCGCGCTCGGCTGCGCGGCAGCCGTGCTGGTCGCGGGGCTCGTAGTCGGCATCTGGTTCGTGTGGCTGGTGCAGGCCATGGAGCAGGAGCCGATCGAGGGATGGCAGGAGGAGCCCGGCGCCGCGGTCGGCTCGCCGTGAGCCGCCGGGCCCGGAGCACACACGAAAGAGGCGCGGCCGCAGGCCGGTGCCCGCGGTCGCGCCGTTACGTCGGGTCGGCGGCGCCGCTCAGGCGCTCTTCTCCTCGCGCTCGGGGCCGCGCTTGGTACGCGGCACGATCGTGGGGTTCACGTGCTCCAGCACCGCCTCGCGGGTGATGATGACCTGGCCGACGTCCTCGCGGCTGGGCACCTCGTACATCACCGAGAGCAGCACCTCCTCGATGATGGCGCGCAGGCCGCGGGCGCCGGTGCCGCGGATGATGCCCTGCTCGGCGATCGCGTCGAGGGCGTCGTCGCTGAACTGCAGCTCCACGTTGTCCAGCTCGAACAGCCGCTGGTACTGCTTGACCAGGGCGTTGCGCGGTTCGGTGAGGATGCGGACGAGCGCCTGGCGGTCCAGGTTGTGCACGCTGGTGATGACCGGGAGGCGGCCGACGAACTCCGGGATCAGTCCGAACTTGAGCAGGTCCTCCGGCATCACGTCGGTGAACTGGTCGGAGGCGTCCTCGCCGGTGGTGGGCGAAGGCCGCAGCACCGCGTTGAAGCCCATCCCCTGCTTGCCCACGCGGGACTCGACGATCTTCTCCAGCCCTGCGAACGCGCCGCCGCAGATGAACAGCACGTTGGTGGTGTCGATCTGGATGAACTCCTGGTGGGGGTGCTTGCGACCGCCCTGCGGGGGCACGCTGGCGGTGGTCCCCTCCAGTATCTTCAGCAGCGCCTGCTGCACGCCCTCGCCCGAGACGTCGCGGGTGATCGAGGGGTTCTCGCTCTTGCGCGCGACCTTGTCGACCTCGTCGATGTAGATGATGCCGGTCTCGGCCTTCTTGACGTCGTAGTCGGCGGCCTGGATCAGCTTGAGCAGGATGTTCTCGACGTCCTCGCCCACGTAGCCGGCCTCGGTGAGCGCGGTGGCGTCGGCGATGGCGAAGGGGACGTTGAGGATCTTGGCCAGGGTCTGGGCAAGCAGGGTCTTGCCCGAGCCGGTGGGGCCCAGCAGCAGGATGTTGGACTTGGCGATCTCCACGTCCTCGTCGCGCGGGCGGTCGCCTTCGGACTGCACGCGCTTGTAGTGGTTGTAGACCGCGACCGAAAGGGCCTTCTTCGCCTGCTCCTGACCGATCACGTAGGAGTCGAGGAACTCGTAGATCTCGCGCGGCTTGGGCAGGCTGTCCCACTTCAGTTCAGTGGAATCGGCGAGTTCCTCTTCGATGATCTCGTTGCACAGATCGATGCACTCATCGCAGATGTAAACGCCGGGGCCGGCAATGAGCTTCTTCACCTGCTTCTGGCTCTTGCCGCAGAACGAGCACTTCAGCAGGTCTCCACCGTCGCCGATGCGTGCCACCCAGCCACTCCTTAAAACGTAGGCCACCCCGTCATCGGCCACCCGGCGGTGCCGCGAAAGCGGATGACGCGCCCTCTGTCCGAGCAAGCTACCGCTTCTGTGAGGATATGCCCTCCGGGCGAACGATGGTCGGGGCGATCTGTGCGTCGTTCCTCCGAGACTAAGCGAAGTTGCGGACCGGCATCACCACACTTCGGTCCCACGGCGTGTGGCGGCCGGTCCGCCTCCGACGCTCGCGGCCCGGCTCGTCCCTACTTCTGGGACGTCTTGCGGTACGGGAGGACGTAGTCGACCATCCCGTAGTCCTTGGCGCCTTCGGCGGTAAGGATCTTGTCCCGCTCGATGTCCTGCGAGATCTGCTCCTGGCTCTGGCCGGTGTGCCGCGCGAGCGTGACCTCCATCTGCTCGCGGATGCGCATGATCTCGTTGGCCTGGATCTCGATGTCGCTGGCCTGGCCGTAGGCACCCTCGGCCGCGGGCTGGTGGATCAGCACGCGGGCGTTGGGCAGGCAGCCGCGCTTGCCCTTGGTCCCTCCGGCGAGCAGCACCGCGGCCGCCGAGGCCGCCTGGCCGATGCACACCGTCTGGATGTCGGGGCGGACGAACTGCATGGTGTCGTAGATGGCCATCAGCGCCGTGAACGAGCCGCCCGGGGAGTTGATGTACATCTGGATGTCCCGGTCGGCGTCGATCTGCTCAAGCGTGATGAGCTGCGCCATGATGTCGTTCGCGGAGACGTCGTCGATCTGCACGCCCACGAAGATGATCCGCTCTTCGAAGAGCTTATTGTAGGGGTTCATCTCCTTGACGCCGTACGACGTGCGCTCGACGTAGGAGGGCAGGATGTAGCGGCTCTGCGGGCTCTGCGGCGCCATGCCGCCGCCGTAGGGGCTCGCGTTGTACTCGGTCATGTTCTGGCCTTCCACAGTGCACCTGATCCGCACGGACGGGGTCGCGGGTTACCTCTGCTCGCCGGTCACGTCGAGCGTGCCCTCCAGCACCTCGTCGATGAAGCCGTAGTCCTTGGACTCCTGCGCGGTGAACCAGCGGTCGCGGTCGGCGTCCTTCTCGATCTCCTCCTGGGTCTGGCCCGTGTGCAGCGAGACGCGCTCGAAGAACATCCGCTTCACGTACAGCAGCTGGTCGGCCAGGATTCGGATGTCGGAGGCCGTTCCCCCGATCCCGCCGGAAGGCTGGTGCATCATGACGCGGGTGTGCGGCAGCGCGTAGCGCTTGCCGGGCGCACCTGCGCACAGCAGGAGCTGGCCCATGGACGCCGCCATACCCATGCCCACGGTGCGGACGTGGTTGGGGATGTACTGCATGACGTCGTAGATCGCCATGCCGGCGGTCACCGAACCGCCCGGGGAGTTGATGTAGAGCGTGATGTCGCGCTGGCGGTCCTCGGCCGACAGCAGCAGCAGCTCGCCCACGATGCGGTTGGCGATGTCGTCGTCGACCTGCTGGCCGAGGAAGACGATGCGCTGGCGCAGCAGGCGCTGGGACGTCTGCTCATACATCGAAGGAATAGGCGACTCGGGCGTACGGGCGTCGATTTGGGACTCGTTGAAGGTCGGCGGCACTCTCGTCACCTGCTCCGGACTCGAAACGGTTGCGACGCCTGCGACACTAACGCCCGCAGCGGCCGGGCTCGCACGTATGGCGGGCCTGTTCGCTTTGAGCGCAGGTGCCGCGGCGCCTACCTGGGCGTTCTGCATTGAGCGCACGAGCCCCGCACCGGCCCTGCGTGGTGCGGGCGCGGCGACGGGGCTCGTTCTGCGATCGCGGCGGCGCGGGGCGCCGCCGTCGAGGGTGGTGGCGGACTACTTGCGCTCCGCCTCGTCGGACTCCAGCTCCTCGGCGCTCTCCTCGACGGCCTCCTCGGTGTCGGCCGCGGACTCCGCCTCGCCGACGCCGGCCTCGTCACCGGACTGCTGCTCGACAACGTTGCCCGACTCGTCGGTGATCGTCGCCTTCTCCATCACCAGGTCCAGCGCCTTGGAGCGCACGACCTCGGTGTAGGCCACCTGAATCTGGTTGGACTCGACGAGGTGCTGGGCGAGCTGGTCGGGCGAGACCCCCATGCGCTGGGCCTGCTCCATGACGTACTGGCTCAGCTCGTTGTTGTCCGCGGCGAGCTCCTCCTGCAGCGCGAGCTGGTCCAGGATGAAGCCGGCCTTGACCGCGGAGGTGGCGCCCTGCTTGAGCTCCTCCTCGAACTCCTCCTCGGTCTGCTCCGCGGACTCCAGGTAGGACTCCTTGGTCAGCCCGCTCTGGGTGAGCTGCTGCTCCAGGCTCTGCCGACGGCGGCCGAGCTCCTCGTCCACCACCGAGTCGGGCAGCGGGATCTCGACGGACTCGACCAGGTTCTCCAGCGCGCGGTCGCGGGCCTGGTTGAGCTGCTGAAGGCGGCGGACCTCCGCCATGCGCGAGCGAACGTCGGCGCGCAGCTCCTCCATCGTGTCGAACTCGCTGGCCATCTGGGCGAACTCGTCGTCGAGCTCGGGCAGCTCCTTGACCTTGACGCTGTGCACCGTCACGGTGACGTCGGCCTCGCGGCCCTCGTGCTCGCCGCCCACCAGCTTGGTGGAGAAGGTCGCCGACTCCCCCTCGGACATCCCGGTGAGAGTGTCGTCGAGGCCCTCCAGGATGGTGTTGGTGCCCACCTCGTAGGAGAGCCCGCTGGTCTGCACGTCCTCAAGCGGCTCGCCGTCGACGGCGGCCGAAAGGTCGATGGAGACGTGGTCGCCGTGCTGCACCGGCCGGTCGGCGCCGACGAGGGTCGAGAACCGCTCGCGCAGGTTGCCGACCTGCTCCTCGACCTGGTCCTCGGTGGCCTCGGCGTCGTCGACGGTGACCTGCAGGGCCTCGTAGTCGGGCACATCGAACTTGGGGCGCACGTCGACCTCGGCCGTGAAGGCGAGTTCGTCGTTGTCCTCCAGCTTGGTGACCTCCACGTCGGGCTGGCCGAGCGCGAAGATCTCCTCCTTCTGGATGGCCTCGTTGTACAGCTCGGGTACGGCGTGGTTCACCGCTTCGCTGATCACCGCTCCGCGCCCGACGTGCCGATCGATCAGCCGAGCGGGCGCCTTACCGGGGCGGAAGCCCTTGATGCGGACCTGCTTGGCGAGCGACTTGTAGGTCACGTCGAAGGCATGCTCAAGTTCCTCGAACGGAACCTCGATGGTCAGCTTGACCCGGGTCGGGCTGAGCTCCTCGACATCGGTCTTCACGGGGCGGTACTCCTAGATTTCCGGCAGTTTTCCGGGACGACCCGGCACTCAGGGCGCACTCCCCGACCACCGGACTGACGTACCGGCAGGCCGGCGCAGGCTGTGACACCGAGCTGCGGGGCCTGTGCTGGCTTTAACGTTTTCCTGCTGATCGTGCCAAGTCTAGGGCAGTCAGAGGGCCCCTCACGGCGCACGCGGCATACGCCCGGCACCACGAGTCATGTCGTCGGGGAGGCGGGATTCGAACCCGCGGCCTCATGCTCCCAAAGCATGCGCGCTAACCAAGCTGCGCTACTCCCCGTGATCCGCGCGCCGACGGCCGTGAAACGATGGCACAACCCGCGCTGCGAAGACTGTAGTCTGGTCTCCGTCGGCTCCACGAGTCTAGAGGACGCACCGGGCCGCCGACGCCATGCGGGCGTAGTTCAATGGCAGAACTCCAGCCTTCCAAGCTGGCCATGCGGGTTCGATTCCCGTCGCCCGCTCTGACAGCCGAAGGGCCAGGTCCGCCGGGGGTAACCCGGGGGCCTGGCCCTCGGTCGTCGCGGGGCAGTGCTGCAGTCGCGTTCAGCAGGAGGCGCTCGGGTCGTCCGGAGACCGCCTGATGGGATCCGGGGCCGACCGGCCCCGGAGGGCGTCACCGCCTCAATCGGTCACCTTGGGGTGCCCGGGCCCCGCGTGGATGAGCCAGACCAGGCGCTTGGCCTCGACGACGCAGTAGAAAACTCGGCCGCCGCCGGTCACCTCATAGCACCAGAGCGGATGGGGTTCACCGTTGATCCGGTAGGTGGACAACCGTCCACGGAGTCTGTGCTGCCTCTGTCTCTGCGGTTCGGGGCAGGGTTCGGATCTGATGTCCTCGAATGCGCGGCGTGTGTTTCCCGGAGCGCACCGGCAGAGTTCCTCCCATCCCTTCTTGGCGTCATTCTTGCCAAACCGGAGGTCCCACTCTTTATGCACGGAGGGAGGGGGAACCCGGTCACGATCACGTGAACCCATGCGGAGATATTATTAGAGATCTCCATCGGGAGAAACCGGACCAGCGTCGTCCACGTCCCGCTCAGTGAGGGCATCACGCAGCTCGGGATCGGCGTAGGCCTCGGCCGTGGAACGCCACGCCTTCACCACGGTCGCCACCGGAGTCAGGTTCCCCAATTCATCACAAGCTCGCACGGTCTGGGTTATTTCCACAAGAAACTCCCGGACCTCCTCGGCCGAAAGATAGCGAACCCAAGGAAAGACTTCGGGCATCGCTAGGAGCAGGGTCCTCGCTCCGTCGTCTTCCTTCATCAATGAGGCGAAAATCTTCGTGACGACGCTGAAGCCTTCCTCGGCGGTCTCCATGCGCGCGGCACTCGTCAGAAACAGGTCCTCAGCATCGCGCCGACGCAGCAGCACACCCTTGCCCCGGGCCGCCTTGTACGCGACCTCACGTTGGCGCCGCAAGAGGTCGGAGAAGGCCACCTCATCGCTGATCTGAGTACTCATACATCAATGATTGCAGAACTAGTACTGAAGTCAAGACCGAAGCACTGTTCTGGAGGGCCGTATCCGCAGGTCGAAGCTCTGGCACGGTCTCGGAAACCGTGTCACCCGGTTGTACACGTACTGCGGGTGAGGAGCCGCTGAGGAGGCCGTCGCGACAATGCGGAAGCCAGGTCTGCCGGTGTGACCCGGAGACCTGGCACGTGTCCCCTGCTCGAATCAGGCCGGGGTTGCGGCCTGCGGGGCCGCCACGCTCTTCCTGCGGCCGAACCAGGCCAGGATCGCACCGACGATCAGCAGTGGGCCGGCGACGACCCAGCCCAACGCTGCCGTGAAGAACCCGCCGATTCCGGCGATCAGGAGAAGCAGCGTGGACGTCTTGGACGCGGCCCGCGCCAATGCTCACCCGACGATGCCCAGCACGGCGAGGAAGAGGGCGATGAAGCCGCCTCCCGCGAAGGCTCCCGCGCCCGCCATGTCGAAAGCGGCACCGAAACCGGCGAACAGCATCCAGAGGATCGCGCCGATGATTCCGAATACGCCGCCGACGATGCCCAGGACCAGCGCCGTGGTCAGCATCCCGGGTGACTCCGTGTTGCCTGCCATGATGGCTCCTCCCCCGTCCCGGCCCGGTCGTGTTCGGCGCGCCTTCAGCGCCGACCGCGTGGGGAGAGTCCCGCCCGGCGCTCGGGACTTCTTCTCACGTCCACCGTCCTCCGCCGCGTGCGATGAGACCACCATGCCTGTGCATCGGCATCACCAAAGGAAGGCAACCGATCTCGCCGCGCCACCGGTGGGTAGCGGCGGGCGGTCCGCGACCGGCTCTCTCGCTCGGCCCGACTGCACATAATTCGCCGCCGCGGATATGTTGTGCGTGCGGGCGGAGCCGGATGGGCAGCCGACCGACCGAGGTGCGCCGGCCGTGAAGGTGAGTGATGACGAGTCCCGATCCGCTGCACGTGCCCGCTCTCACGTCGCGCTGGTTCGCCCGGCCCGAGTCCCCGGAGGCTCCCGTCGTGGTCACGGGCGCGTTCGACGTGTTGCATGTGGGCCATGTCCGCTTCCTCGCCGAGGTACAGCAGCGCCGACCGGAGCTACCGGTGGTCGTCGGTGTCGAGGACGACGCGCGTGTCCGCGCCTGGAAGGGGCCGAGCCGGCCGGTCAACCCCGAGGACGAGCGGGCGGAGCTGCTGGCCGCGCTGCGCTGTGTCGACGGCGTTTTCATCGTCTCCGGACCGGCGGAGGTGACCGGCTGGGACGCCTACGCCGACCTGCTGCGACCGCTGGGCATGGCCGCTCTCGCCTTCACCGCGGGAGATCCCTACACCTCGGCCAAGCGGCGCGGCGCGGAAGTGCTGGGCGCCGAGGCATGGGAACTGCCGATGACCCGGGGCCGCTCCACCAGTGCCGCGCTGAGTCGGCTGACCCGCTCGTTGTAGCGCCGCCTCGCGCCCGCCCCGGCGCCACGCCCGTGTGCCGCGACCGGATAGCGTCCCCGTGGCCGCCGGCGGCCTGCCCGCGGAGCGGCGGGGAAGGAGGTATGCGTCGGTGGTGTTGAGGCACTCGTAGAGGCACCGTGCCTACGCCTGAGGGCGCTGCGCGGGACCGCGGACACGGACAGGAACGGGGAAGCGCGATGATGCAGGGCGGTGGGCCCCCCATTTACCGGTCGCTGGTCAACGACGGCAGCGCCAAGCGCACCAGCCTGCCGCCGGGGACCGTGCGGCGCATCGCCGGCTACGCGCGCCCGCACTGGCGCTCGATCGCGTTCTTCCTGCTGGCCACCTCGGTCAGCTCGGGCATCGTCGTCGCCAACCCGCTGCTGCTGAAGGCCATCATCGACCGCGGCGTGAGCCAGCAGGACACCAGCCTGGTTACCGTGCTGGCGGTCGGTGTCGCGCTGCTCGCCGTCTTCGAGGCGGCGCTAGGGCTGACCAGCCGATGGCTTTCCTCGCGCATCGGCGAAGGCGTCATCTACATGCTGCGCACCCAGGTGTTCCGGCACGTGCAGCGGATGCCGCTGGCGTTCTTCACCCGCACGCAGACGGGCTCGCTCATCAGCCGCCTCAACACCGACGTCGTGGGAGCACAGCGCGCCATCACCTCGGTGCTGCAGTCGGTGGTCTCCAACCTCATCAGCGCCGTCGCCGTGATCACGACCATGGCGCTGCTGTCGTGGCAGATCACCCTGATCGCGCTGCTGCTGGTGCCGCTGTTCGTGCTGCCCGCGAAGTTCATCGGCCGCAAGGTCGCCAACATCTCGCGGGACGGCATGGACCTCAACGCCGAGATGAGCTCGCTGATGACCGAGCGGTTCAACGTGGGCGGCGCGATGCTGGTCAAGCTCTACGGGCGCCCCGAGGAGGAGGCGGACGCCTTCGCGGGGCGCGCCGCCCGCGTCCGCGACATCGGTGTCGCCCAGGCGGTCTTCGGCGGCCTGCTGTTCACCCTGATCGGCCTGATCACGTCGCTGGCGACCGCCGTCGTCTACGGCGTCGGCGGCAATCTGGTCATCGGCGGCGCGTTCCAGCTGGGCACGCTCGTGGCCATGACGACCCTGCTGACCCGCCTGTACGCGCCCATCACGGCGCTGTCGAACGTGCACGTGGAGGTCATGACGGCGCTGGTCAGCTTCGACCGCGTGTTCGAGGTACTGGACCTGAAGCCGATGATCGAGGACCGGCCCGACGCGCGCGACCTGCCTGCGGGCCCTCTCGGCGTGGAGTTCGACGGGGTGTCCTTCCGCTACCCCACCGCCGAGGAGGCGTCGCTGGACTCCCTGGAGCTGACGCCCCAGGCGGAGAGCGCGGCGGACACCCAGGTGCTCAGCGACGTGTCCTTCACCGCCGAACCCGGGCAGCTCGTGGCGCTGGTGGGGCCCTCGGGCGCGGGAAAGACGACGATGACCCACCTCGTCTCGCGGCTGTACGACCCGCTGTCGGGGCAGGTGCGCATCGGCGGCGAGGATCTGCGCGACGTCAAGAGCCAGTCGCTGCGGGACGCCGTGGGCGTCGTCACCCAGGATCCGCAACTGTTCCACGAGACGGTCGGGGACAATCTGCGCTACGCGCGCCCCGGAGCCGGCGACGCGGAGCTGATCGAGGCCATGCGCGCCGCTCAGCTCGAAGGGCTGCTGGCGAACCTGCCCGACGGTCTCGACACGATGGTCGGCGACCGCGGCTACCGCCTCTCGGGCGGCGAGAAGCAGCGGCTGGCCATCGCGCGGCTGCTGCTCAAGGCGCCGTCGGTGGTGGTGCTCGACGAGGCGACCGCGCACCTGGACTCGGAGTCGGAGGCGGCCGTGCAGGAGGCTCTGCGCACCGCGCTCGTCGGGCGTACGTCGCTGGTCATCGCGCACCGCCTGGCCACCGTGCGCGAGGCCGACCTGATCCTGGTGCTGGAGGACGGCCGCATCCTGGAGCGCGGCACCCACGAGGAACTGCTGCGCGAGGGCGGGCTGTACACCGCGCTGTACCGCACCCAGTTCGCCTCCCAGGAGAAGGACGCGCAAGGGACGGCGGCCTCGCGCGTGTGACCCGGCGACGGGGCGGGCGCGGAGTGTTTCGGCTCGGCGTCTCACGCAGCCGTGCCCGCAAGGGCGAGTCCGACCTGATCAAGCGCGGCGACAACTGGTACCTGTACGCCACCTGCGAGGTGCCCGAAGCCGACGCAGGGTTGCAGCGAGTGCGGCCACATCGACAAGAGGAACCGGCCCGACCAGGCCACTTTCAGATGCACGTCGTGCGGCTTTGCTGAGCATGCCGATGTGAACGCAGCCCGCACCATCTCTTCCAGGGGTGTGGTGGGCTGGGCAGTGAGTCACGCTGCCGACGACGCGGCCTGAAGCACACCCGCCAGTTGTGTGGAAGAGCTGCAAGCGCGGCCCTTCAGGGCTCCTTCAGGCCGAGAAGCTGACCTACTTCTCCTCCAAGGAGGCGACCCCCGCCGCGGCGACGGCCGGCGACTGAAGCGGCCGCGGGCCGCTGGGAGACGAATCCCGCGGGGGTGTCGGGGGCCCGCCGCGGGACACGGAACGGACGTGAGGCGGACGCCGGGCACGCGACCGCCTCACGTCCCCTCGGATCAGCCCTTCTTCTTTTTCTCGACCTTCTTGTCCCTTTCGCCGCTCTTCTTCGCGGCCTTCTCCGCCTTGCGCTCGGACTTGCCGGATCGCTTGCCGTTCTTGCTCTTCCGAGTCTTCTTTTCGGCCTTCTCAGCCTTCGCGGCCTTCTTCGGCTCGTCCGCCTTACCGGATTTCCCGGTTCCTGGCGCCCTGCCCGCCGCCGGATCCTCGCCCCGCGTCGCCTTGCCCGAGTTATCGGCCTTTTCGTCCTTCTTGGACTTCTTAGTCTTCTTGCTCTTCTTGGCCTTCTTCGGCTTCTCGGCGTCCTTGGAGGTCACCCGGTCCGCCAGCGAGTCCGGAAGCGGCACGGCGCCGGGCCCGCCGGCGCGGATCCAGGAGTCCAGGTCGTCGACCAACCGGTCCTCGGTGAAGGAGCCGAGCCACACCGGTCGGCCACCCGATTCGCGCCCTTCGGTCGACGGCTGCACCACGACGACGTTGGCCTGGAAGCAGGGTCCCAGGCAGTCACTGGTACGGACGGGGACGTTGCGGCCCTCGGCGTCGCGCAGCCCGCGCAGGCGTTCCAACTGCCCCTCGTGGTCGACTCCCGGACGCTTCTTGGCCGTACCGCAGCAGCAACCGCGGCACACGACCAGTCGGCAGGGCCGTCCCGTCGGGATCACCGGTGTCCGCTCCTCCTCCGCTGCGGCGGCGCGCCCGCCTCGGCTCGGACGGCCGGCGGAACGCGGAAGACCTCCCCACGGTATACCGGCATTTCGGACAGGCTTCCCATCCTCCCACCGCACCGGCGCCGACGTCCGGCAGGCGGTCCCCTCCGCACACAGCACAGCGGCCGCGGACCGTGCCCCCGGTCCGCGGCCGCCGCAGCATTGCGATAAGCCTGTCGCGGCGCCTTCCGCTAGCGCTGCCGGGACTCGCCCGACTCGCCGGACCCCGACTCGCCGGACTGGCCGGAGTCGCCGCCTTCACCGGTGATGTAGTCGGTGGCGGAGTCGCCGGCCTGGTCGATCTTCTCGTCGTACTTGCCGCCGGTCTTCTCCTTGGCGAAGTCCTTAACCTTCTCGGCGCCCTGCTCTACCTTGTCCTTGTGGCCGCTCGCCGCCTTCTTGATCTTGTCGAAGGCACTGCCCTCGGACATGTCGTCCACCCCCTGATAGGACACGTCTCGACTGATCTTCGATCGCCCACGGCGATACCCGCCCAGCTGGGGATTCATACCTGCGGGTGACCATCCGGTGTCAAGCGGCGACGCCGCGAGGGCCCGGATCCACCGCCGGCGCACGGGCCGGGCGACTCAGACGCCCAGGATCAGCCGCGCGATGGTGAAGTAGATCAGCAGTCCCGTGGCGTCCACGAGCGTCGACACCAGCGGCGCCGAGACCACCGCGGGGTCGACCCCGACACGGCGGGCCAGCAGGGGCATGGTGCTGCCGATGACGGCCGCCCAGGTACAGATGGCGATCACCGAGGCCGCGACGACCAGCGCGATCAGCATCCCCACCAGCGCCGTGCCGATGACCATCGCGATGCAGGCGAGCATCACTCCCAGCAGAATGCCGACCCGCGACTCCTTCCAGGCCACCTTGGGCAGGTCGCGCAACCGCACCTCGCCCACGGCCAGCGCGCGCACGATGGCGGTGGCCGACTGCGATCCGACGTTGCCGCCGGTGCCGGTCAGCATCGGCACGAACAGCGCCAGGGCGGTGACCTGCTCCAGAGTCGCCTGGAAGCCCTGCATCACGTTGACGGTCAGCGTGGCCGCCACGATGAGCAGCAGCAGCCACACCGAGCGCGCCCGGGCCAGCCGGACCACGCTCGCGGCGACGTAGTGGCCGGCCACCGGACTCGCTCCGGACTGGCGGGCGATGTCCTCGGAGTCGGCGGCCTCGATCAGCTCCAGCGCGTCGTCGAAGGTCAGCAGACCCACGAAGCGCTCCTCGGAGTCGACCACCGGCAGGGCGACCATGTTGGCCTGCTGCATCAACCGCGCGGCCTCCTCGGCGGGCTCGGTCGAGGCCACCCGCGGAACCAGCACGTCGACGATGTCCTTGACCAGGCCGTCGTCGTCGCTGACCACGAGGTCGCTCAGCTGCACGGTGCCGGCCAGCCGCCGTCCGTCGTCGACCACCGGCAGCGTGTAGACCGTCTCGGCGTCGGCGCCCTTCGCCCGCACGACCTCCAGCGCGCGGCCCACTGTGAGGTCGCGGTGCAGGATCACGGTCTCGGGCGTCATGTAGCGCCCGACCGAACCCTCGGGGTAGCCCAGCAGCGCAGCCGTCATCTTGCGCTGAGCCGGGCTGAGACCCGCCAGCGCGCGCGTGGCGATCTTGGCGGGTGCCTCCCCGATGAGCCGCGCCCGGTCGTCGGGGTCCATCGACTCCAGCAGCTCGTGGAACGCGGCGTCGCGCAGCCCCAGCAGGATCTCCTGCTGGTGGACCGGGTCCAGCCCCTCGAAGACCTCCAGCTCGCGGTCCTTGTCCAGCAGCCGGAAGGGGACCAGAGCGACGTGGCTGGCCATGCGCTCCAGCTCGTCGGCGATCTCATAGGGCTGGTGCTCGGCGAGCCACAACCGGATGCCGGTCAGGTCGTTGGCTTCGACCAGCTCGGTCAGCTCCTCGCCGGAGTCGACGTCGGCGTCGGACACGCTGAGCACCCCCTCATCGATCGCGAGAATTCCGCATGGGGCGCGGGGGGCCTCTGGACGCGGCAAGGAGGCGCCACTCGTCTGCCCGGGGAACACGACGACCCTACCGCCACGAGCGCGGCGCCGAGGACGCCGCGCCCTGCTTCAGTCGCGCCAGATGACGACGAGGGCGGTGTCGTCGTTCTTGTCCTTGCTGAGCATGTCGACGATGGTCTCGGCGCCCTCGCCGAACCCCTGGAGCGCGGCGCTGTCGGCCGCCTCCAGCAACCGGTCGAGACCGGAGTCGAGGTCCTCTCCGGGGGTCTCGATGAGGCCGTCGGTGTAGAGCATGATGGCGTCGCCCGGGCGCAGGCGGCCCTTGACCGGCGTGTATTGGGTCTCGGGCATCACGCCGAGCACGACGCCTTTCGCGTCGGTGGAGGCCCACCGGCCCGCGCCGTAGTCGTACTGCACCGCCGGCGGATGGCCCGCCGAGGCCAGCAGGTAGTCGCCGCTGTCCAGATCCAGGCTCAGATGCACCGCCGTGACGAAGCCCTCGCCCAGGGCCGTGCGGATGAGGTGGTGGTTGCAGTGCGCCAGGAACTCGGCGCTGGGGACGGCGGTGATCAGGCCGCTGAACGCACCGGAGAGCAGCAGCGCGCGAGTACCGGCGTCGACGCCCTTCCCCGAGACGTCGACCACCGCGACCTCCAGGCGGTCACCCTGGCGCATGGAGACGACGAAGTCCCCGCCGAACGAGGAGCCCCCGGCCTGGCGCAGCACCGCCGAGCCGCCCCAGCCGTGCGGCAGGTCGGGCAGCTCGCCCTGGGCGCGCAGGCGGTCACGCAGCTCCAGCAGCATCCGCTCGCCGCTGAGTCCCTGCATGCCCAGGCGCTCGCGCACGCCCGAAAGCAGGTAGGCGACCACGGCGGTGGCGCCGATGGTGACCAGCAGCCCCGGCCCGACCTGGGCGAAGTCCAGGCTGAACGCGGTGAACAGCAGTACGGCGGCGTCCACGGCGAGCAGGAACGCGAGGCTCTTGCGCTTGAGCAGCAGCCCGCCCGCCACGACGGTCACGATCACCGCGCTGGGCGGGAACCATCCGGGTGGCCCCCATACGGCGCCGACTCCGATGCCGACCGCCAGCAGCACGAGGGTGATCAGCACCAGCCGATAGCGGAACAGCACCTTGCGCCGGAGTAGCGCCGCCACGCGCTGCCACAGCGAACGCGCATGGCGGAGGAGGGGGGCGGTGGGCTTGCCGTTCATCGTGCCCGCACTGTAGCGCGCACGGCGTACCCCGGCACGCCGCCCCCGCGGCCCTCCCGGGACAGCCCCGTGTATGGGACCAACCGATATCCCCCCAGCGTACACACCGAATCCCGTATACAACCCCGCATGATCCAGTATGGGCAGAAAACCGCCCGCGCGTCAGGCTCGCACGGAGCTCTTCACCGATTCCCGGCGAATTCACAGTCTCAGACGGCCGGAAACCGGTACAGCGGACCGATCACAACCGGTGACCGGAAATTCACTCGCGCCCTTGACAGGTGCGGTGATAGGGACAGTGGACATGTCCTTCTCCCGTGACGCCGCCGCGGCGGAATCGGGGCCCGGCGCGGGATGGCACGTGCGGGTACCCGAGGAGTCCGAACTGCCCGCCGTCGCGCAGACCGTCCGCGAAGCGCTGCTGGCGCCCACCTTCGACCTGGACCGGATACGCGAGACCACGGAGCTCGACCGCACCCTGGCGGCGTTCGACGGCCCTCAGCCGGTCGGCACGGCCGGCGTCCACTCCTTCACCATGGCCCTGCCGGGCGGGCCGCGGCCCGTCGCCGCCGTGACCGGGGTCGGCGTGTGGCCCACCCACCGCCGCCGCGGCGTGCTGAGCGCCCTGATGCGCCGCCAGTTCGCCGACATCCGCGAACGCGGCGAGGACGTCGCCGCCCTGTTCGCCTCGGAAGGCGGCATCTACGGCCGCTTCGGCTACGGCCCGGCGGCGACGGCACTCGATTTCACCCTGCGCACCCGGGAGGCGGCGCTGCGGCCCGAAGCACCGCGCGATCCGGCGCTGCGGCTGCGGCTGACCGAGGCGGGCGATGCCCGCAAGGGAATGGCGGTGGTGCACCAGGCCGCGGCGGTGCAGCGGGTGGGGGAGTTTCAGCGCAGCTCGGCCTGGTGGAACAAGGTGCTGCGCGATCCGCCCGCGGAGCGCGGCGGCCACGGCCCCCTGCTCTGCGCTGTCGCCGAGGACGACGCCGGCCCGCTGGGCTACGCGCTCTACCGGACCAAGCAGCAGTGGGACGAGCACGGCGCCTCCGAGGGCAGCCTGCGGATCAAGGAGCTCTACGCCACCTCTCCCGCGGCCTACACCCTCTTGTGGGAGCACATCCTCACACGCGACCTGGTCTTCCAGGTCTCCCACGACATGGCGCCGCCCGACGACCCGCTGTTCCATCTGCTGTCCGACCCCTACCGCGCCCGCCGGCGCCAGGTCGACAACCTGTGGGTGCGCCTGGTCGACTTGCAGGCGGCGCTGGAGCGGCGCAGCTACGCCGCCCCCGTCGACACCGTCCTGGAGGTCGCCGACCGCCACTGCCCGTGGAACGCCGGACGGTGGCGGCTGAGCGCCGACACCACCGCCGCCCGCTGCTCCGCCACCGAGGACTCCCCCGAGATCCGCCTGGACGTCTCGCACCTGGGCGCCGCCTACCTCGGAGACACCCGACTGGGCGGCTACCTGGCGGCCGGACTGATCGACGAGGCGGCACCGGGCGCGGTACAGCGCTTGGACGCGGCCCTGCACCGCTCCGACCGGCCGTACTGCGGCGACATCTTCTGACCCGCCGAAAAGCGCGCCGATCCCGCGCCCCGGGCGGCACGCACGTGCACGAGGGGGGCTTTCCAGCAATCCGGATCCGTATTGCCGTCACGGCAGAGCGTGCACGACGGGCGGACCATGCCACAGCGGGCGGGAGCCACCGCGACCCGCCTCTCCCCCGCCGGCGCCCCGGAACCGGCGGATCCGCGCACCGGCAGCGCCGCGGATCCGCCGCCCGTCGTGCGAGGCCGCTCCAGGTGCGGCTGTCCGCCCTCAGACGCCGCCGGGCAGAGGCGGCAGGACGCCGGAGCGCTCGTAGTCGGTGAGCATCGCGATCCGCCGCGTGTGGCGGTACTCGCCGCTGTAGGCGGTGGCCAGGAAGACGCCGACGAGGTGAACGGCCTCCTGCGGGGTGTGCATGCGGGCGCCGATCGCGATCACGTTGGCGTCGTTGTGCAGGCGGGCCAGTCGCGCGGTCTCCTCGCTCCAGGCCAGCGCGGCGCGCACACCGGCCACCTTGTTCGCGGCGATCTGCTCGCCGTTGCCGGAGCCGCCGATCACCACGCCCAGCGAGCCGGGTTCCGCGGCCGTCTGCTCGGCGGCGCGCAGCACGAAAGGCGGGTAGTCGTCGGCGGGGTCGTAGCCGGCGGGACCGGCGTCGGCGACCTCGTGCCCCTGCTCCTTGAGCCAGGCGACGAGGTGCTCCTTCAGTTCGAATCCCGCGTGGTCGCTGCCAAGGTAAACACGCACGTCTTCAGTTTCCCATGAGAAGCGCCCACCCCCGGCGCCCCAGCGCCGGGAGCGGGCGAACGGATGTCGCGAGCATCGCCCGCGGGGTCTTACAGGGCCTGGAACAGCGACTCGCCGGTGGCGACCGAGGCGATGCCCAATCCCATGGCGGCGAAGAGGGCCAGCGAGGCCAGAGCGATCACGTTGGCCATGACCATGGCCTTGATGTCCTTGCTCAGCGGGCCGGCCTTCGACTCCGTCAGCTTGCTCAACTCACACCTCGTCGTTGGTGTCCGGACACGGCGCGCGGCGGGTGTCACCGGCCGCGCGAATGCCGATGATGCCACACCCCCGCCGGCGCCCTGCACCGGGGTCGACTACCGCTGGATGCCTTTGACCTCGCAGAACTCCTCGATGCCGTACATGCCCCACTCGCGGCCGACACCCGACTGCTTGTAGCCGCCGAAGGGCAGGCGCGGCTCCACGCCGGCGCCGTTGATCTTGACCTGGCCGGTGCGCAGGCGCCGCGCGACGGCCAGCGCGCGGTCGGAGTCGGCCGACCACACCGCCCCGGACAACCCGTAGTCGGTGTCGTTGGCGATGCGCACGGCCTCGTCCTCGGTGTCGTAGGACATCAGCACCAGCACGGGCCCGAAGATCTCCTCCTGGGCGACGCGCATACCGCCGACCACGTCGGCGAAGACGGTGGGCTGCACGAAGTAGCCGCTCTCGCGGCCCTCGGGCGCTTCGGCGCCGCCGGTGACCAGCCGGGCGCCCTCCTTGACGCCGGCCTGGATGTAGTCGCGCACGCGGTCGCGCTGGGCCGCGGAGACGACCGGGCCCATGCGCACGCCCTCCTCGAAGGGGTCGCCCGGGGCGTATTTCCGCGCCGCCTCCGCGGCGATGCGCACCGCGTCGTCGTAGTGCTCGCGCGGCACGATCATCCGGCTCAGCGCGTCGCAGCTCTGACCGGTGTTGCGCATGACGTCGGCCACCCCGTTGTGGACGGCGGTGGCGAGGTCGGCATCGGCGAGGACGACGTTGGGCGACTTGCCGCCCAGTTCCAGGGCGACCTTCTTCACGGTGGCCGCGGCGACCTCGCTGACGCGCTTGCCGGCGCGCCCCGAGCCGGTGAAGGAGACCATGTCCACGCCGGGATGGGCCGCGACGGCCTCGCCTACGACGGGTCCGGTGCCCGAGACGAGGTTGAACACACCCTCGGGCAGTCCGGCGTCGTGCAGCGCCTCGGTGAGGGCGTAGGCGGCCATCGGGGCCACCTCGGTGGGCTTGAGTACGAACGTGTTGCCCGCCGCGAGCGCCGGCACCGCCTTGAGCACGATCTGGTGCAGGGGGTAGTTCCACGGCGTGATGGCGCCGACCACGCCGTAGGGCTCGCGCACGACGAGGGAGCTGTTGACCTCCTCGCCGGTGAACAGCCGCTCCCCGTCGGCCTCCACCAGCTCCAGGAAGGTTTTGAACATCAGCAGCGGGAAGCCCGTCTGCACCTTCTGCGCGAACTTCAGCGGCGCGCCGATGTCGGTGGCGATGGCCGCCGCGATGTCGCCGGCGCGCTGCTGGAGCAGCTCCAGGGCGCGTGCGAGGTGCGCGCACCGCTCGGTGTAGGGCAGGGCCGACCAGTCGGGGAACGCCTCCCGGGCCGCCGCGACGGCGCGGTCGACGTCGGCGGCGTCACCCGCCGGGACCGCGTCGACGACGTCCTCGGTCGCCGGGTTGATGACGTCGATGGCTGCGCTGGAGGCCGAGGAGGTCCAGGCGCCGTTCAGGTAGAGGGAACGCATGGCCTCCACTTTCCCAGAACGGCGTTCCACTATTCCGCCGACCGGGGGCCGCGGGGATCGGCGTTATCACCAGTGCGGCGGCCGCTCCTCCAGCAGTCGGGCGGTGTTGTCGTCGGGCTCGTCGCCCCACCCGGGGCCGTACTCGTCCCGCGTGGTGTCGGGCAGGATGTCCGGCCCGTCGTCGTCCAGGTCCACCACGCGCTCGTCCTCGGGTGCGCTCATCGTCGAGGCCTCTCTGTCGGGTGCTGCAGGGGCGGCGCCCCGGGGCCGCCGGGGTCCGGCTGTCCGAAGGCCACCTGCCCGGCCCGCCGCCGCAGCGGGCCGGGCAGGGACGCGCCCTACTCCTCGGTGCCGAAGATCGGGTCGCGGGTGCGGCTGCGCTTGAGTTCGAAGAAGCCGTCGGTGCCGGCGACCAGGAGCACGCCGTCCCACAGCCGTGCGGCGGCCTCTCCCTTGGGCGCGGGGGTGACGACCGGGCCGAAGAAGGACACCCCTTCCACGGAGATCACCGGTGTGCCCACCTCGTAGCCCACGCGGTCCATGCCGTCGTGGTGGGAGCGGCGCAGCGCCTCGTCGTAGTCGGCGGACTCGGCCGCCTCGGCCAGGTCCTCGGGCAGGCCGGCCTCGGCCAGAGCTGCGCGGTAGGTCCCCTCCTCGCGCGGCTCCTTGCGGTGGTGGAACCGGGTGCCCAGCGCGGTGTAGAGCGGACCCAGCACCTCGCCGCCGAACCGCTGCTCCGCGGCGATCGCGATCCGCACCGGTCCCCATCCGGAATCGAGCAGCTTGCGGTACTCCTCGGGCAGATCGCGGCCCTCGTTGAGCACGCTCAGGCTCATCACGTGCCAGCGGGGGCGCACCGGCCGCACCTTCTCGACTTCGAGCAGCCACCGCGACGTCATCCACGCCCAGGGGCACAAGGGGTCGAACCAGAAGTCGACGGGCACCGTCTCGCCGCTCGCCCGCTCTTCGTCAGCCACAGGGGTCTCCTCGCACAGTCGTCGGCCTCGTCGTGGTGCCGGTCGCCTGCCCAGCGCCCGCCTGCGACACACCGCACGGGCGGCGCGCGGACGGCTCCGGCATCCAGGCCCAACCCCGGCCGCCGGTCCCGCATTCCCACGGGGTTCCGCATTCCCGCCGCGAGCGTGGCAGGATCGGACGCGGCAAGCAGCGCACCCCTCGATTGGCGTCGCAGGGCTGCAGCGGGGGAAACAGCGGATCCGGCCGGCGGGGGCTCCGGCGGCCTGAAGGGAGCGGATGTGGCGGGCAATCTGACGCGCGAGGAGGCACGGGAGCGGGCTCGCATCCTCAGCGTGGGCTCCTACACCGTGGAGCTCGACCTCACCGGCGGCGACCAGACCTTCGAGTCCCGCACGGTTGTCAGGTTCGACTGCGAAGAGCCGGGAGCCGACACCTTCATCGACCTGACCGCGCCGAGCGTGTCCTCGGTCGTGCTCAACGGCGAGGAGCTGGACCCGGCCGAGGTGTTCGACGGGGGCCGCATCGCACTGCGCGGCCTGCAGGCCCGCAACGAACTGCGGGTGCTGGCCGAGGCGGCCTTCATGCGCACCGGCGAGGGCCTGCACCGCTTCGTGGACCCGGTCGACGGCCGGACCTACCTTTACACGCAGTTCGAGACGTCCGACGCCCAGCGCATGTACGCCTGCTTCGACCAGCCGGACCTCAAGGCCTCCTTCGAACTGACCGTTTTCGCGCCGGCCGACTTCGAGGTGGTCTCCAACAGTGCCCCGGACGTCTCGGCCGCGGCGGTGGAGGACCCGGAGGGCCCCAAGTCGCGCTGGCACTTCCCCGCGACCGACCCGGTCTCGACTTACATCACGGCGCTGATCGCCGGCCCCTACCACGTCGTCCGCGACGAGCACGACGGCATCCCGCTCGGCGTCTACTGCCGGGCCTCGCTGGCGGAGTACCTCGACGCCGACGCGATCCTCGAAGTGACCAAGCAGGGCTTCGACTTCTACCACCGGCTGTTCGGACTGCGGTACCCCTTCGACAAGTACGACCAGCTCTTCGTACCGGAGTTCAATGCCGGCGCCATGGAGAACGCCGGAGCCGTGACCTTCCTGGAGGACTACGTCTTCCGCTCCCGGGTCACCGACGCCCGCTACGAGCGCCGCGCCGAGACCATCCTGCACGAGATGGCGCACATGTGGTTCGGCGACCTGGTGACCATGCGCTGGTGGGACGACCTGTGGCTGAACGAGTCGTTCGCGACCTTCGCCAGTGTCTACTGCCAGGTCAACGCCACCAAGTGGACCGAGGCCTGGACCACCTTCGCCAACGTGGAGAAGGCGTGGGCGCTGCGCCAGGACCAGCTGCCCTCCACCCACCCCATCGCCGCCGACATCCCCGACATGCAGGCGGTGGAGGTCAACTTCGACGGCATCACCTACGCCAAGGGCGCCTCGGTGCTCAAGCAGCTGGTGGCCTATGTCGGTGAGGACTCCTTCTTCGCCGGGGTGCGCGCCTACTTCGCCGAGCACGCCTGGGGCAACACCGAGCTGTCGGACCTGCTGCGCCACCTGGAGCAGGCGTCGGGCCGCGACCTGTCGAGCTGGTCGCGGGAGTGGCTGGAGACCGCCGGCGTCAACACCATGCGCCCGGAGTTCGAGGTCGACGCGGACGGCGCGTTCACCTCCTTCGCGGTGCGCCAGGAGGCCTCCGAGGAGTACCCGACGCTGCGCTCGCACCGGCTGGCGGTCGGGCTCTACGACCGCACCGAGCAGGGCGTGGTCCGCCGCGACCGAGTCGAGCTGGACGTCTCCGGCGAGCGCACCGAGGTGCCCGACCTCGTGGGCAAGGCCCGACCCGACCTGATCCTGGTCAACGACGACGACCTCACCTTCACCAAGATCCGGCTGGACGAGCGCTCCCTGCGCACCGTCGTCGAGAGCGCCGGCGAGATCACGGAGTCGCTGCCGCGCGCGTTGTGCTTCGCCGCGGCCTGGGACATGACCCGCGACGGCGAGATGGCCGCCCGCGACCACGTCCGGCTGGTGGTGTCGGGCATCGGCGGCGTCGGCGACGTGATGGTCGTGCAGACCCTGCTGCGCCAGGCCGTGGCGGCGCTGCACCAGTACACCGACCCCTCCTGGCGCGACAGCGGCTTCGACATGCTCGCCGGGCGCCTGCGCGATCTGCTCACCTCGGCCGAACCCGGCGGCGACCTGCAGCTGGCTTACGCCCACGGGTTCGCCGACGCGGCGGCAGGCGCCGAGCACCTGTCGCTGCTGCAAGGACTGCTGGACGGCGCGATCACGGTCGAGGGCCTGACGATCGATACCGACCTGCGCTGGACGCTGCTGCGCCGGCTGGTGACCGCGGGGCGGGCCGGCGAGAAGGAGATCGCCGCCGAGCTGGACCTCGACCCGACCGCGACCGGAGAGCGCCACGCCGCCGGCTGCCGCGCCGCGATCCCCGCCCCCGAGGCCAAGGCCCAGGCGTGGGACCGGATCCGCTCCGGCGAGATGGCCAACGCGGAGTTCCGCGCAACGCTGTCCGGGTTCACCGAGCCCTCGCAGCGCGAGCTGTACCGGCCCTACGTCGAGCGCTACTTCGCCCTGCTGGACCAGGCATGGCGGGAGTGGACCGGAGAGTTCGCCCAGACCTTCGCCGAGATGGCCTACCCCGGCCACCTCGTGGAGGAGGAGACCATCCGGCGCACCGAGGAGTACATCGAGAAGCAGCACCCGGCCCCGGCGCTGCGCCGCCTGCTCGTGGAGGGCGAGGCCGGCGTGCGGCGCGCGCTGAACGCCCAGGCCTGCGACGCGCGCGCGGCGGGATAGCCGACTTCGGGCGGGGCGCGCACAGGACTCCGCGCGCCCCGCCCGCTTGTGCGCGCGGGCGCCGGGCTCTGCAGAGACGCCTCGGCGGAGCCCGGCGCCGGTTCAGCGGGACCAGCCGGGTAACTCGGATCCGAAACGGAAGCCGCTTCGCGGCACCGCTCCGACCGCTCACACGAGGATGCCTGCGGATACCGGGTTCCAGTCCCGGGTCACGGGGACGACTCCAGGTAAAACGGTTCGATCAGCGGGCGCAGTGCGCGGCGGGCGTACTCGGCCAGGCGCGGGTCGGCCATCAGCTCGTCGAGGAGCACGGGTTCGCCTTCGGCGGTGGTCAGCGGGATCCGCCAGTTGGGGTAGGCGTCGCTGGTGCCGGGCTGGTTCTGCATCCGGCGGTCGCCGACCACGTCGGCCAGCGACACGCCGATCATGCGCGCGGGCGTGTCCACCAGGTAGGCGTGCAGCGCCGCGACCACGGCGCCCGGCTCCGAGAGCGGGTCCACGTCCGGGTCGAGCAGCCCCAGCTCCACCAGCCGCTCCCGCCAGGCGGCGACCTGCGCCTCCGCGTCGGCGCGCTCGGCGGCCGCGGACCGGTTCAGCAGCCCGAGGCGGTCGCGCAGCTCCACATGCTCGGCCGAGAGGTAGGAGGCGACCGGCGGCAGGTCGTGCGTGGCGACGGTGGCCAGGCAGTCGGAGCGCCACTCCTCGGGGCGGCGCGGGCTGCCGTCCTCCCTGCGCTCGAACCACAGCACGGAGGTTCCCAGCACGCCCCGTTCGCCGAGGTGGTCGCGGACCCAGGGCTCGACGGTGCCCAGGTCCTCGCCGATCACCGCCGCATCGAACTCGTGGGCGGCCAGCAGCAGACTGCCGACCATGCCCTCATGGTCGTATCGCACGTAGGTGCCCTGGTCCGGTGATGCGCCTTCGGGCACCCACCAGAGCCGGAACAGGCCCATGATGTGGTCCATACGCACGCCGCCGGCGTGCCGCAGCACCTGGCCGAGTACCTGCCGGAAGGGGGCGTACCCCTGCTGGGCCAGCCGGACCGGGTGCCAGGGCGGCTGGCCCCAGTCCTGGCCGCGCTGATTGAACTCGTCGGGCGGGGCACCGACGCTGACACCGGGGGCGATGGCGTCTGCGAACATCCACGCGTCGGCGCCGCCGGGCTGTACGCCCACGGCCAGATCGTGCACGATCCCCAGCGACATGCCGGCCGCGCGCGCTCCGGCCTGGGCGGCGGCGAGCTGGTCGTCCAGGATCCACTGCAGCCAGCGGTGGAACTCCACGCCGGGCCAGCGGCGCAGCGCTTCGGCGCCCACGGTGTGGGCCGCGACGTCGCGCAGCTCGATCGGCCAGGCGCGGTAGTCGCGGCCGTGCTCCTCGGCCAGCGCGCACCAGGTGGCGTACTCCACCAGGGTGGCGCCCTCACGGGAGAGATAGCTCTGGAAGGCGGCCTCGCGTGCGGGCGTGCGCGGCACCTGGAAGAGCGACATCAGCGCCGCCCGCTTGGCGTCCCAGACGGCATCGCGGTCGAGCAGGTCGGCGGTGCGGGCGTGCTCGCGCAGCGGGCGGGCCAGCCGCTGGACGGCCTCGCGCTGGGCCGGCTCCAGGGCCGCGTACTCCGGGATGTCCTCGATGCGGATGTTCAGCGGGCCGCTGTAGCGGCGGCTGACGGGCAGGTAGGGCGAGGGTTCGATGGGGCAGACCGGCTCGGTGGCGTGCAGTGGGTTGACCAGGGTGAAGTCGGCGCCGAGGTCGCGGGCGCTCCAGTCGGCCAACTCGGAGAGGTCGCGCAGGTCGCCCATCCCCCAGGAGGCGCGCGAGCGCAGTGAGTAGAGCTGGGCCATCAGGCCCCAGACCCGGCGCTCGCCCGGTCGGGGGTCGAGCCGGTCGGGCACCACGAGCAGCGGCGCCTGCTGGCGCACCGAGCCGTTCTCCACGTGCAGGGTGTGCCTGCCCATCGGCAGGTGGGGGCCCGGTTCGCTCCAGCCGCCGCCGGACTGCTCGACCCAGCACCGCGAGAGGTCGGGCAGGGGAAGCTGCGGCGCGCGTCCGGCGCGGGCGACCAGGCAGGGCGGCAGCAGGCGCGTGGCCTGGCGGGCCCAGTACTCCTCCAGGGCGGCGCGGGGCGAGGTGGCGTCCACGCCGAGGGATCCCAGCACGTGGCGCAGCGTGTCGACGGGCACGTGCACGCGGCGGCCGCGCCAATCCTCGTATGTCGTCGCGACGCCGTGTTCTTCGGCCAGCCGGGCCAGCTCCGCATCACTCACAGACAACGATAATGCCGCACCACGCGGATCCGTGGCGGCTGCGCCATGCCATCTCCCCTTTCCATGGGATGGAATGCGAAGTTAGCCGGAAAAGAGAACTACGTTCCTAATAGGGGCCGGATACCGGATTCCGTCGTACGATGCGGAGAATGCTGTCGTCCTACCGCCGCCTCTTCGCAATCCCCCATGTCCGCGGCCTGCTGTTCTGGTCGCTGTTCGCGCGGCTGCAGCAGGGGGGACTGCCGATCGCGGTGACATTCCTGGTGGCGGGCTGGACCGGCTCCTACGCCCTCGCCGGCCTGGTCTCGGGCGGGCTGACGGTGGGCACCGCCGTGGCCGGGCCCGTTCGCGGACGCCTGGCCGATCGCCGCTCCAAGGCGCGGCTGATGCTGAGCTCGGCCGCGGTCTACGGGGCCGGGCTGGCCGCCCTCGCACTGCTGCCGGCGGCACTGTGGTGGGCGGCCGTACCACTGGCGCTGGCCACCGGGCTGTTCATGCCGCCGGCCACCCAGATCGCCCGTTCGATCTGGCCGCGCCTCACCTCCGGGCCCACCCGCCAGACCATGTTCGCCGCCGAGGCCACGCTGCAGGAGCTGCTGTTCATCGGCGGCCCGCTACTGGCAGCGGCCGCGGTGGGCGCGGCCGGCAGCCGGGTGGGCGTCGCCGTCATGGCGGTGCTGCCGTGCGTCGGCGCCCTCGGTTTCGCCTGGAGCCTGCGGCGGGCGGGGCTGTCGGAGCCGCTGCCGCCCGAGGAGACGGCGCCCGGCTCAGGCGCCCCGGCGCGCCGCTCGCTGCTGCTCAATCCGCGGATCGCGCTCGTAGTGGCCATGACCGCGATGCTGGCCGCCGGGCTGGGCGCCGTCGACCTGACGGCGGTGGCCTGGGCGCGCGAACTGGGGTCGCCGGGCTATGCGGGCGCGCTGATGGCCGTCTACGCCGCGGGCTCGGGCGTGGGCGGCCTGGTCGCGGGCACCTTCACGGCGCCGCCGCGGCTGTCCCGCCGGGCGATCGCCACCGCGGCGGGCACCGTGCTGCTGGTCCCCCTGCTACCGCCGATCGTGCAGCTACCCTCTCCGTGGCTGGTCACGCCCGTGCTGTTCGCTGCAGGCCTGGCCATCGCCCCCACGATCGCCGCGATCACCGAGCGGCTGGGCGAGGTGGCGCCGCCGCACCGCCGGGGCGAGGCCTACGGGTGGTTCTCCTCGGCCATCACCGGCGGAATCTCCCTGGCAGCGCCCCTGACGGGCTGGCTGATCGACTTCGGCGGTGTCGCCGCGGGCGCGGCGGGTGCCGCTGCAGCGGCGGTACTGGCGGCCCTGGCCGCACTGCGCCTGGGATCGCCTGCGGCCGCACCTAAGCGGACCACAGCGGCGGCCGGCGCTCCGCCCACGGACGCGCCGCCTCCAGCTGAGCCGACAGCGAGAGGAGAGTAGGCTCGCCGCCCAGCCTCCCGCTGAGCATCACCCCGATCGGCAGGCCCTCCTCGCTCCAGTGCAGCGGAACGCTCACCGAGGGCTGCCCGGTGATGTTGAACAGGGAGGTGAAGGGGGTGAACTCCGTCATCCGCCGCAACTCCTCGGCCGGATCGCCGCCCGCGTCGAAGTGGCCCACCGGCGCGGGCGGGCGGGCCAGCGTCGGGGTCAGTACCGCGTCGTAGGGCATCAGCCGGGGCAGTACCGCGCGCACGGCGTTCTGCAGCCGCGCGGTGGCGCCCATGTAGGCGGCGATCGAGGAGGAGGCGGCGCGCTCGCGCAGCATGCGGGTGAGGGGGCGCAGCAGGTGCTCGTCGGCGGGATCGACCGGCTCCGACGCGGCCATCGCCGCCCACACCAGCTCGAACGACTCCATCAGGTCGTCGTCGACCGGCGGCTCGATGTCCTCGACGTCGTGGCCCAGCTCCCCCAGCAGCTCGGCGGCCTCCTCATAGGCGGCCGACACCTCGGGGGCGACCGTGGCGCCGGGGACGGGGGAGGCGCCGAAGCGCGCGATGCGCAGCCGCCCGGGGTCGCGCAGCGCACTGCCGAGGAAGGTCTCGCCGGTGGGCAGCGGGGGCGCGGTGAAGTAGTCGCCGGGGCGGTTCACCGAGATGATGTCGAGCACCAGCGCCGCGTCGGCGACGGTGCGCGCGATCGGGCCCGCCGTCGAAAGTCCGATGTAGTCGGGCCGGAAGGGGCCGGCGGTCACCCGCCCGCGGGTGGGCTTGATGCCGAAGACGCCGCATGCGCTGGCGGGGATGCGGATGGAGCCGCCGCCGTCGCCGGCGTGGGCGGCGGGCGCCAGCCCCGCGGCCACGGCCGCCGCGGCGCCGCCACTGGAGCCGCCGGCCGAGCGCGAAAGGTCCCAGGGGGTGCGGGCGGCAGGGGCGATGTCGTTCTCGGTGTGGCAGGGGCAGCCGAATTCGGGGGTGTTGGTCTTGCCGGTGACGACCGCGCCGGCGGCGCGCAACTCGGCGACGGCATCGGAGTCGGCTTCGGCGACGCGGTCGGCATGCACCGCCGAGCCCGCGGTGTAGCGCAGTCCTGCCACGGGTTCCAGGTCCTTGATCGGAATCGGAACGCCCAGCAGCGGCGGCGGCTCGCCCGGCGTGTCGGACAGCGCCGCTTCTTCCGCCTTCCGGGCCTGTTCGCGGGCGAATTCGTTCGCAACCGTTATGAAGGCCCCGAGTCGTCCGTCGATGCGCTCGATGCGGGAGAGGTAGTGCGCGGTGATCTCCACCGGGGAGATTTCGCGCCGGCGGACGGCCTCGGCCTGCTGGATCGCCGTCAGCTCGTGGATCTCGGCCATGGACGTTGATCGTAGTCCGGCACAGCCGGTGTCAGCACCGCCGGATCGGGGGATGCTTATGGGGGTGCCTCTCTAGAGAGCCGGGAAAGAGCTGTCTTCCCCCGGAGCAACCCTCCTGACACGTGAGAAAGCACCCGTTGGCGGGGAAGTAAAGTGTGAGATTCGATGTACTAGGACTCGCATATGGATCGAACTACTCTTTCCAGCGTGGAATCGGCAACCTCAGTCAACGGCGCCGCGCAGCAGAGCAGCTCCGGCTCGCCCTTCAGTAGTTCCCGAACGACGAGTTCCAGTGGCACCCAGGGCTCCAACGCCGCGGCCCGCAAGACTTACGGCGCGCTGGCCTCGCGATCGGCTCGGCGCCTGCTGCTCCGCGGAGGCGTCGTCGCCGTCGCGGGCGCGGCCGGCGGATTCCTCACCGGCGACTGGCGGATCGGCGCCACCTTCGCGGCAGCCGCGCTGATCGCCATGATCGTCTACTCCTCGCGGCGCCAGTCCGAGGTTCCGCGGTGGCGCCGGCCGTCGGCGGCGCAGCGCCGCACCGAGGCGCAACTGCGCGTGATGAAGCGGGTGGGATACCGCGTGCTGCACGCCCGCGGCATCCCCGGCGGCAACGGCCAGATCGACCACTTCGTCGTGGGCCGCCGCGGGGCGTTCGCCATCGACTCCGAGGCGTGGGACAAGCGCCTGCCGCTGCGCAACAAGCTCGAAAAGCTCTACCACGGCAAGTTCTCCCGCAACGAGCGGATCGACGAGGCCCTTGAAGAGGCGCGCGAAGCCGAGCGCCTGATCAGCGAGTACCTCGGGCGCGACGTCTCGGTGCGCCCGTCGCTGGCCATCTACGGCCCGGGACTGCCCTGGGACAGCCACAACCTGCGCGGTGTCGACGTGATCAGCGGCACCAAGGTCCGCAAGTGGCTGCGCACCGGAAAACCCCGCCAGCTGACCGACAAAGAGATCGAGGAGATCCACGACGCCGCGCAGCAGGTGCTGCCCGCCCGGTACTGAGGGCGCCGCTCGATCCTGCTCCGGCCCGGGGCGGGCGCCCCTCCCGCTCGCCGCCCACCGCCGTCGTCCGCCCGCGACCACCCTTCCAGCCGCACCGCGCCGGGGTCTCGCCCCGGCGCGGTGGAGCAGTACGGCGGGGTCGGCGCCCGGCCGCACGCCGGAGACCGCAGGCCGCACGCCTCATCGTCTCACCATCTGGACAATTAATCTTCGAGACCGAGACGTCACCGGTCCCTCGGCAGGGCTACCATCGGAGTGGAACACATGTCGTCCACGCCTCCCGGCGTCGATGGGAGCACCCCATGCCCGCGCTGCGCTCACGCACCGTCACCCACGGCAGGAACATGGCCGGAGCGCGCGCCCTCATGCGCGCGTCCGGAGTGGAACGCGAGGACTTCGGCAAGCCGATCGTCGCGATCGCCAACAGCTTCACGCAGTTCGTGCCGGGCCACGTCCACCTTCGCGAGGTCGCCGACGTCGTTTCCGGGGCCGTGCGCGAGGCGGGCGGGGTACCGCGGGAGTTCAACACGATCGCCGTCGACGACGGCATCGCCATGGGCCATGGCGGCATGCTCTACTCGCTGCCCAGCCGCGAGGTGATCGCCGACGCGGTCGAGTACATGGTCAACGCCCATTGCGCCGATGCCCTGGTCTGCGTGTCCAACTGCGACAAGATCACGCCGGGCATGCTGCTGGCGGCGATGCGGCTGAACGTGCCCACCGTCTTCGTCTCCGGCGGGCCGATGGAGGCCGGCAAGGCCACCGTGGTGAACGGCACCGCCGTCACCGAGCGCAAACTCGACCTGGTCGACGCGATGGTCGCCTCGGCCGACGAGAGCGTCTCGCAGTCCGAGCTGGACGAGCTGGAGGAGTCCGCCTGCCCCACCTGCGGCTCGTGCTCGGGCATGTTCACCGCCAACTCGATGAACTGCCTGACCGAGGCCATGGGGCTGGCGCTGCCGGGCAACGGCACGGTGCTGGCCACCCACGTCGCCCGCAAGCGGCTCTACGAGGACGCCGGGCGCAAGGTCGTCGAGGTCGCCCGCCGCTACTACGAGGATGACGACTCCTCGGTGCTGCCGCTGTCCATCGCGTCGCCGGCGGCCTTCGCCAACGCCATGGCGCTGGACGTCGCCATGGGGGGCTCGACCAACACCATCCTGCACCTGCTCGCGGCGGCCACCGAGGCGGGTGTGAAGTTCGGCCTGCCCGACATCGACCAGCTCTCCCGCGGTGTGCCCTGCCTGTGCAAGGTGGCGCCGAACTCCGACAAGTACCACATCGAGGACGTGCACCGGGCGGGCGGCATCCCGGCCATCATGGGCGCGCTCGCCCGCGGCGGGCTGCTGGACACCTCGGTGCCCACGGTCCACGGCGCCACGCTGGGCGAGTACCTCGCCAAGTGGGACATCGCCGCCGACACCTGCGACAACGACGCCCGCGAGCTGTTCTACGCCGCCCCCGGAGGCAAGCGCACGACCAAGGCGTACTCCCAGGACGTCCGCTGGGAGACCCTCGACACCGACCGCGAGGAGGGCTGCGTCCGCGAGGTCGCCCACGCCTACACCGCGGACGGCGGGCTGGCGGTCCTCTACGGCAACCTCGCGCCCGACGGCGCCATCGTGAAGACCGCCGGCGTCGAGGAGGAACTGCACACCTTCACCGGCCCGGCGAAGGTGTTCGAAAGCCAGGAAGAGGCCGTCGACGGCATCCTGAACAAGCGGGTGGAGCCGGGCGACGTCGTCGTCATCCGCTACGAGGGCCCCAAGGGCGGGCCCGGTATGCAGGAGATGCTCTACCCCACGAGCTTCCTCAAGGGCCGCGGGCTGGGCAAGGCGTGCGCGCTGATCACCGACGGCCGGTTCTCCGGCGGGACGTCGGGTCTGTCCATCGGCCACGCCTCGCCCGAGGCCGGCCAGGGCGGCGACATCGCTTTGGTGCACGACGGCGACACCGTGGCCATCGACATCCCCAACCGCTCGCTGCACCTGGAGGTCTCCGCGGAGGAGCTCGACGCCCGCCGCGAGCGGCTCATCGCCGAGCTGGGCGCGTTCCGGCCCCGCGATCGGGAGCGCCCGGTCACCCAGGCGCTGCGCGCCTACGCCGCGATGGCCACATCGGCCTCCACCGGGGCGGCACGCGACGTCACCCAGATCGAGCGCTAGAACGCGATCCTAGGAGCAGCAGCCCCCGCCGCAGCAACCGCCGGCTGCGGCGGGGGCCTCGGCGGTGTTGCCCACGGCGACAGTGGACAGCAGTTTCACGGTGTCGGCATGGCCGCGGGAGCACTCCGCGGGGCGGTCGGACTCCGCCATCGGGCGGGAGCGCTCGAAGGTCTCACCGCAGTCGCGGCAGCGGTACTCGTAGCGAGGCATGCGAACAAGCATAAGCGCCCGGCGGCGGGTGGGACCCTTCAGGCCCGCCGCCGGGCGCCCGCGCGGCGGCGGGCCGTGCGGTCCGTGTCAGGCCGCCACCCGTGCCATGTACGGTGCCCACTGGGGATCGCCGTGGTTCTCCCCGTTGATGAGCCGCCAGTGCATCCCGCGGGGAACCGTGGGTGTCACGTTCAGCTTCCAGCCAAGCTCGTCGAGCAGGCGGTCGGCCTTGCGGTGGTTGCACGGTTTGCAGGAGGCCACTACGTTCTCCCATACGTGCGCACCGCCGCGGCTGCGGGGGATGACGTGGTCGATGGTCTCGGCCCGCTTCCCGCAGTAGGCGCAGTGATTGGCATCGCGCCGCATCAGGGCGACCCGCGTCAAGGGGACGCGGCGCCGGTAGGGCACTCTGATGTAGCGTCGGAGCCGGATGACCGAAGGCACCGAAAGCGCGGTGGTGGCCGAATGCAGGGCGGTGCCGCCGGCGTCGCCGTGCACCACTTCGGCTTTCTCCCGAAGCACGAGCAGGATGGCCCGGCGCAGCGGTAGAGTCGTCAGCGGCTCGTAGCTCGCGTTGAGAAGCAGTACGTGGCGGTGTATTGTGCCACCCTCCGTACTGCTTGCGCGGCTCACAGCGTCTCCCGGACCGTCTGAGCAAACGGCCGTGTCTCTTCCCCAGCCAGCCGATCGGCCAGCCAGGAGGCCTCCTTGTCGACCGGCCGGACGACCGGTGCTGTTCGCGTTGCCACACGGACCTCCCGTGGGTGGTTCCCGCCGAGTAACGTCCCGCATTCAGTTTGCTTGGTCGGACCGCTCCGCCGCCACCCTAATTATGCGTAGGCAGCGAAAACCACCGGGTAACTCATGATCATCCACAGGTGACCCGGGCGCGCCTCGGCGCGCCGTTTGCGGCGGATAGAGTTCTGGGCATGCCTGAACCCCGCTATCCCGATGCCTCGCGCCTCGACGGCACAGAGGAACTGCACGGGCACCGCGTCGCCGACCCCTACCGCTGGCTGGAGGATCCCCGCTCTCCCGAGGCCAAGGAGTGGACCCGGGCGCAGGACGCCCTGTTCAGCGGGCAGGCGCAGCGGTGGACCGCGCGTGAGCCGCTCGCACGCGGCATCGAGGCGCTCATGGGAGCGGGCTTCGTCGGTGCGCCCGTCTGGCGCGGGCGGCGCTGCCTGTTCATGCGCCGCACGGCTGATCAGGAGCACGGCGTCCTCTACATCGCCGGACCCGCTCCCGGCGGTGATCCGCTCGCCGAGCGCGCGCTGATCGACCCGGTCGCGCTCGACCCCGGCGGCGCCACCACGTTGGACTCCTGGCGGCCCGACCAGGAGGGGAGACTGCTGGCGTACCAGCTCTCCGAAGGCGGGGACGAGGAGTCGCTGCTGCGCGTCATGGACATCGCAACCGGCGAGATCGTGGACGGGCCCGTCGACCGGTGCCGCTACTCGCCGGTGGCCTGGCTGCCCGGCGGCGAGGCGTTCTACTACGTGCGCCGCCTGCCGCCGGGCTCGGTGCCCGAAGGCGAAGAGCAGTACCACCGGCGCGTCTACCTGCACCGGGTGGGCACCTCCACCGACGACGACGTGCTGGTCTTCGGGGCAGGCCGGGACAAGACCGAGCACTACGGGCTCGGGGTCAGCCGGGACGGGCGGTGGCTGGTGCTGACCGCCGCACGCGGCACCTCGGCGAGCAACGACGCCTGGATCGCCGATCTCACCGAGGACGGCTGGGAGCGGCCGCGCTTCACGGCCGTCCAGGAGGGGGACGACGCCGAGGCGGTGCCCTCCGTGGGCCGCGACGGGCGGATGTACGTCTCCACCGACCGCGACGCCCCGCGCGGTCGGCTGTGCGTAGCCGACCCCCGCACGCCCGGCCCCGAGCACTGGCGCACTCTGGTCGCCGCCGACGCCGACGCGGTCTTGGAGGACTACGCGGTTCTGGACGGGCCCGAACTCGACCGAGGCGTGCTGCTGGTTTCGTGGGCGCGCCACGCGATCAGCGAGATCACCGTGCACGACCTGGCCACCGGCGAACGGCGCGGGTCGGTGGAGTTGCCGGGACTCGGCTCGGTGGGCGCCCTGCTGGAGCGCCCCGAGGGCGGTCACGAGGCATGGTTCGGCTACAGCGACAGCACTTCCCCGGCGGCGGTCCACCACTACGACGCGCGCACCGGCGAGGTGAGGTCGTGGGCCGCCGCGCCGGGCACTCCGGAGATGCCCGAGGTCCGCACCGAGCAACTGGTCTTCACCTCAGGCGACGGCACACCGGTGCGCATGCTGGTGGTATCTCCCGCCGGCGACCGGCAGCCGCGCCCCACGATCCTCTACGGCTACGGCGGATTCCGGATCTCCATGACGCCGGGGTACTCGGCTACCGCGCTGAGCTGGGTACGCGCCGGGGGCGTCTACGCGGTGGCGAACCTGCGGGGCGGGCTGGAAGAGGGCGAGGAGTGGCACCGCGCCGGGATGCTCGGGGCGAAGCAGAACGTCTTCGACGACTGCGTCGCGGCCGCCGAGCACCTCGTCGCCACCGGCCGCACCACACCCGGGCAGCTCGCCGTGATGGGCGGCAGCAACGGCGGCCTGCTCGTCGGCGCGGCCGTCACCCAGCGTCCCGACCTCTTCGCCGCGGCGGTGTGCTCGGCGCCGCTGCTGGACATGGTCCGCTACGAGCGCTTCGGGCTGGGCGAGCTGTGGAACGTGGAGTACGGCAGCGCCGACGATCCCGAGGCGCTGGCCTGGCTGCTGGCCTACTCCCCCTACCACCGGGTCACCGAGGGCACGGCGTACCCGGCGACCCTTTTCACCGTCTT
Organism: Streptomonospora litoralis; assembly: GCF_004323735.1. Classification (GTDB taxonomy): domain Bacteria; phylum Actinomycetota; class Actinomycetes; order Streptosporangiales; family Streptosporangiaceae; genus Streptomonospora; species Streptomonospora litoralis. The sequence goes on from NZ_CP036455.1 coordinate 4,196,795, forward strand.
CGACAACGACACCCGCGTGGACCCGCTGCACGCCCGCAAGATGTGCGCCGCCCTCCAGCACGCCACGTCGGCTCCGCTCGATGAGCATCCGATCCTGCTGCGCCGCGAGCCCGAGGTGGGCCACAGCGCCCGCTCGGTCTCGCGCACGGTCCGACTCAGCGCGGATCAGTTGGCTTTCCTGGCGCACCAAACAGGGCTGGACGCCGACGGCGGTTGACGTAGCGCAAGGCGAGGCGGGCCTCCGGAACGGCGACCCGCCGGGGCGGGTCGCCAAACGGGGTCAGAACTCGAACCGGCGCACGGTCTCCGTGTGGATGACGAGACGCACCTGGTCCTCGGCCAGGATATGTGCGAGATCCCCAGCGCGGGTCGGCTCGTCGGGACCCCAGTAGCGGGCGGCCAGGCGGGCGGCGAGCTCATGAGCTCCGTCGCCTTCCACCGTGGCGCGGCCTGTGAGTGACAACCAGCGCTCGCGTTCACCCACGGGGGCGGCGACGACGATCGAGGCGCGGGGGTCGCGGCGCACGCGCCGCACCTTGAGCGAATCCGGCCCCGTGAACAGCTGGATCCTGCCCTCGTCGGTCGCCTCGAACCACACCGGCCGGGGCTGTGGCGGGTTCGGCCCTCCGGCTACCGACAGGAACCCGTGCAGGGGACGACGGAGGAACGCGAGGTCCCGGGCGGTCAGCGAATAGGCATCGGTGCTCATCAGGCTCCTTCGGATAGGCCAGGACCGCTGGTTTCGCGGTCGGCTTTCGAGCAGCTCAGCCGCAGCCGGGCAGCTCGCTTTTCGCATCCATTGAACTCGGCCGATTCGGACAAGCCCATAGGTAGGAAGCCGGTTCGCCTGCGTATTCGTCTACCCTCGCTGGAGTGGACGTGTTCAGTGACCTGATCCGCCGAGTGCGAGCCCACGGCTCCTTGTTCGGCAAGTCGACCCTGACGGCACCCTGGGCACTGCACTTCGTGGACGGCGCGCCACTGACCCTTTGCACTGTGCTTGCCGGGGCGGGCTGGATCGTGCCGGACCACCGACCGCCCGAGCCGCTTCGCGCCCGCGAGACGATCGTCGTGCGCGGTCCTGCGACGTTCACCTTCGTCGACGAGCCCGACACAGCGGCCGAACCGATCGCGTGCGGCGAGCGCTGCACGACGCCGGAGCAGGGCGGCACCCGACACCGGCGAGGCTGGAACGACAACGGCGGGGACGGCGACGGCCTCAGCGCGACCACCCTGATCGTCGGCGCGTACCCGGTGCGCGGTGAGATCAGCCGCAGCCTGCTGGACGGGCTGCCCGCAGTGCTGCGCGCGGACGCAGGGGGTACGGGCGACGCCGTGCTGGACCACCTCGCCGCGGAGGTCGCCGTTGACGCTCCGGGGCGGCAGATCGTGCTCGACCGGCTGCTGGACTGGATGCTGGTCTGCACGCTGCGCGAGTGGTTCGAGCGGCCAGGCAGCGAGCGCCCGGCGTGGTGGGCCGCTCAGCGGGATCCGGTCGCCGGCGACGCGATGCGCCTGCTACACGCCGAACCGGCGGCACAGTGGACGGTTGCCGGGCTGGCCGAACGTATCGGGGTGTCACGTTCCACGCTGGCCAAAAGGTTCGCCGACCAGGTCGGCGAACCCCCGCTCACCTACCTCACCCGTTGGCGCATGACGCTCGCGGCGGACCTGCTCCTCGAGCAGGAGGCCGCGACGATCGCGGGCGTAGCCCGCAGCGTGGGCTACTCCGACCCGTTCGGATTCAGCGCGGCCTTCAAACGGGTCCGCGGCGTCAGCCCGAGCGAGTTCCGCCACGCGACGGCCACGCCCTCCCCGGCGGCCGAACCCCCCGGTCCAGCCCGCACCGGCTCGACCGACTCGGCCAAGTCCCCGTCGACCCGGTCGGCTCATGGCCGGGCCACGTAGCGGGACCGCCGGCCTGCCCCTCCGCGGCACCCCGGCCGATCCGCGTCGCCGACCCGGCCGATAGCGTGAGCCGCGGCAGCGTGTGCATTACGGATCGCAGGTGGGAGGACGTATCACCGTGGTGGAGGCCGCTATGCAGCAGGAGCCGTCCCGGCAGGCGCCGGACAAGCCGCGGCGGCACGTGTTCCACGCGCAGGTCCGCTTCGCCGACCTCGACCCGCTGAACCACGTGAACAACGTGCGGATGCTGACTTACCTGGAGGACGCCCGCATCGCATTCCTGCGCTGGGACGACGCCTCCGGCCGCCGCACCCGCCTGGGCGGTCTGGTCGTGGCGCGCCACGAGATCGACTACGTCAAGCCCATCCTGCTCCGCCGCGAGCCCGTCCGCGTGGAAACCTGGGTCACCGAGGTCCGCTCCGCGAGCTTCCGCCTGGCCTACGAGATCTGTGACGACGACCACACCTACGCCCGCGCGACCTCGGTCCTCGTCGGCTACGACACCGGCACCCAGTCCGTCCGCCGACTGGACGGGGCGGAGCGCGAGTTCCTCGACGAGTTCCTCCTGCCGGAGGGGTGAGGACCGCACCGCGACCACCGGGACGGCTTCCACCTCGCCAAGGGCTGGAAGTCGCCCCACCACTCCTGTCGGCGCCACGAGCGTGGCGGCGTCCGAGTAGACGTAGACAGGGCGGCCGGTACCGGCCATCCGAGCCCCCAGCAGTGTCTTGACCCGCGGTTGCGTACCGATCCTGCAGCGCAGCACATGTATTGCGCCGTCACGTGTCGTCACCGTATGTCTTCGATGGTTTCCATAATGCCATTTGGCGCAAGTGTCAGGAGCGCGCCGCGATGCGCGGGTTGCGCCCCTTTCAGGTCAGCGATAGGGGACGGTCGAACGTGAGTGGATGGGACATCAGCCCCGAGGGTGTCGGTTCAGTGCTGACCAGCGTAGGCGGCTACGTCGGCGACGAGGCGATGACCGAAGGGCTCACCGGCCAGATCGAGGACTTCGGCAAACACCTCCAGGACGCCGCTGAGGACGCCGCGAGCGAGCCCATCGCAACCGCTCTGGACGAGTTCCTCGACCATTTCGGTCCCAAGATGTGGGGCATGGTCGGCCGCACCTCCAGTGCCATCGGCGGAGCCGGCGAAGCCACGAAGGCCTACATGAACGGCAACCTCGACATGGCCGAGGAGGCCCAAGCCAACGTCGGCGACATCTCAGAGCTCGACCTCTAGACCGACAGCCCTGATCCGTATCCCCGCGGACCGTGCGGTCTCCGCTATCCCGCGGGGCTGGCCCCCTATGGACAACCTCGCCGCGGGGGCCCCACCCGCGGCCAAGGCTGGAGAACGGTGGTACCGCTGTGGCCGGTGACAATGGCGAACTAGATCCCTCGGCGATCTAGATTCCCAAGCTGAATGCCGATCATCTTGAGGCGGCGGCGAGGCTATCCAATGGGTGTTGAATTATAGGGAACTCACGAATTCTGGCTCCCATAGTTTGGTTTCCGCAAACCCCTTTGAACCATTGTTTTTGATGCATGAGCGCGGAAACCCATTTTCCCTCGATGCAACCGGATTCATCGAAGTCGATTTCATCGGAATCCTAAAGAAGAAACGGGAGGATCATCTCTTCATAGACCCCTTGGTATCCCTGGACAAAGCCGAGCTCGACCTATTGGACGCCTCGCAGACGCCGGAGTAAACCTACGCGCTTCACCTCCTATGCGCAGCCCTCCGCCCCGGACCGACGGTGCACCCCACGACGGTCTTGCATGGTTGTGCTGACTAGTCTGTCCTGGTGGGCAGTAGACGTTGGATCATCCTGGGAATCGCGGTCGTCGCTCAGGTGGCGAGTGTCGGTGCGATGTTCGGGGTTCCGTTCGTGCTGCCTGCGCTGCGTGAGGCATACGGGTTGAGCATCGCCCAGGCCGGGACGTTGGCGGGGCTGCCGGCCTTCGGGCTGCTGGTGACCCTGTTCGGGTGGGGCGTGGTCATCGACCGCTACGGGGAGCGGTTCACGATGACGGCGAGTCTGCTGTTGACCGCCCTTTGCCTCGGGCTGCTCGGCGTCGTGGACGGGGTCTTCGGGGTCGGGGCCGTACTTGTCGGTGTGGGGGCATCCGGTGGGCCGGTGAACGCCGCCGGAGGGCGGCTGGTGATGGCCTGGTTCGACGCGCGGCGGCGCGGGCTGGCCATGGGGATCCGGCAGATGGCCCAGCCTGTCGGAATGGGCGCGTCGGCGGCGCTGATGCCGCTGGTCGCCGAGCATTGGGGCTTCGTCGCCGCGATGCTGCTACCCGCCGGGCTCGCGCTGGTCATGGTGCCGCCCGTGGTGGTCTTCGCCCGGCCGCCGGAGCGTGGTGCTGCCGCAGCCGCCGAGGTCGGTCCCGCAGCGCCGCCCGCCGATGGGCCGACCGCCGCCACCAGCGACGAGAGCGCGAACCGGGACGGGCGGTCGGAAGGACCCGGGCGCTCCGCCGCAGCGTCCGGCGCCCACTCCCCCACCGCCTTCCGCTCCCGCTCCCCCTACCGGCACGCGGCGATCTGGCGCCTCCACGCTGTCAGCATGCTGCTGGGCGTCCCGCAGTTCTCCATGACGACCTACGCACTGGTCTACCTGGTGAGCGTGCACGGCTGGGCCGCACCCGCCGCCGGCGCCCTGGTCGGCGCGACGATGGTGCCCGGGGCGCTCGCCCGCCCCGTACTCGGCGTCGTATCGGACCGGCTGGGCAGTCGGCTGCGGCCCGTCCGCGTCCTCGCCGCCGCCTCCGGAACGGCGCTCGTGCTGCTCGCTCTCTCCGCCGGCGTCCTCCCCGCCGCCTCGGTCCCCCTACTGCTGACGTGCCTGGTGCTCGCGGTGGCCCACAACGGCCTCATGTTCACCGCCGTAGCCGAGACCGCGGGCCTGGCCTGGGCCGGGCGCGCGATGGCCGCACAGAACTCACTCCAGGCAGTCAGCAACACCCTCACACCCATGCTGATGGGCGTGGTCATCCACCTGTGGAGCATCGACGCCGTCTACGCCTGCGCCGCGGCCTTCTGCGCCGCGGCCGCAGCGGTCGCCTCACTCAGCCTGCGCCCAGCGCAGCAGGCCGGTGCTCCCGCTCCCTGACGGCGGCCTACTCCGGAGGGGTCTGGATGCGCAGCTCGGCCTCGCCGCCGGGGGTGTCGTCGGGGGTATTGACCATGCTGTGCGCCGCGTAGACGAGGTACTCCCAGAGCTGGCGGTCCAGCGCCTCGGGGAGTTCCAGGTCGTCGACGGCGGCGCGCATGTGGTGCAGCCAGTGGTCGCGTTCGCGCGAGCCCACGCGGAAGGGGACGTGCCGCATCCGCAGGCGGGGATGGCCGCGGCGTTCGCTGTAGGTGCGCGGCCCGCCCCAGTACTGCATCAGGAACAGGCGCAGCCGCTCCTCCGCGGGCCCGAGGTCTTCCTCCGGGTACAGCGGACGCAGCACGGGATCTTCGGCCACGCCCTCGTAGAAGCGGCGCACGAGGCGGGTGAACGCCTCCTCGCCGCCGACGGCCTCATAGAACGTCTGGGGTTCTTCGCGCGGGGAAGTCATAGTCGATGGTCACCCTATGCCGTGCCGACCGGGGATGCGAGCCCTCGCGGCCTCGGCCGTGGCCGCCCGGGCGCGGCGCGGAGCGCGCACCCGGGCGGATGCCGGAGGCCGGGGCTGCTCGTCAGCGGGTCAGCTTGCGGTGGGTCACCGCGTGCGGGCGCGCCGCGTCCGCGCCCAGCCGCTCGATCTTGTTCTTCTCGTAGGACTCGAAGTTGCCTTCGAACCAGAACCAGTCCGAGCCGCCCTCCCAGGCCAGGATGTGGGTGGCGACGCGGTCCAGGAACCAGCGGTCGTGGCTGGTGATCACGGCACAGCCGGGGAAGTCCAGCAGCGCGTTCTCCAGCGAGCCCAGCGTGTCGACGTCCAGGTCGTTGGTGGGTTCATCGAGCAGCAGCAGGTTGCCGCCCTGCTTGAGAGTCAGCGCGAGGTTGACGCGGTTGCGTTCGCCGCCGGAGAGCACGCCGGCCGGCTTCTGCTGGTCGGATCCCTTGAACCCGAACGCGGCTACGTAGGCGCGGCTGGGGATCTCGACGTTGCCGACCTTGATGAAGCTCTCGCCGTCGGAGATGACCTCCCAGACGTTCTTGTCCCCGGCGATGCGGCTGCGGGACTGGTCGACGTAGGAGATCTCCACGGTGTCACCGACGTTGATGGTGCCGGAGTCGGGCTTCTCCTCGCCGACGATCATCTTGAACAGGGTGGTCTTACCGACACCGTTGGGGCCGATGACACCGACGATGCCGTTCGGCGGCAGCGAGAAGTTCAGGTCCTCGATCAGCACCCGGTCCTCGAAGCCCTTGGTGAGGCTGTTGACGTCGACGACCGAGTTGCCCAGGCGCGGGCCCGGCGGGATCTGGATCTCCTCGAAGTCCAGTTTGCGGGTCTTGGCGGCCTCGGCGGCCATCTCCTCGTAGCGCTCCAGGCGGGCCCGGCTCTTGGTCTGGCGGGCCTTGGCGTTGGAGCGGACCCACTCCAGCTCCTCGGACAGGCGCTTCTGCCGCTTGGCGTCCTTCTGGCCCTCCACCTTCAGGCGGGCGGCCTTGGTGTCGAGGTAGGTGGTGTAGTTGCCCTCGTAGGGGTAGAGCTTGCCGCGGTCCAGCTCCAGAATCCAGGTCGCGACGTTGTCCAGGAAGTAGCGGTCGTGGGTGATCGCGATGATGGTCCCGGCGTAGGACTCCAGGTGGGACTCCAGCCACTGGACGCTCTCGGCGTCGAGGTGGTTCGTGGGCTCGTCCAGCAGCAGCAGGTCGGGCTGCTCCAGCAGCAGGCGGCACAGCGCCACCCGGCGCTTCTCGCCTCCGGAGAGGGTCGCGATGTCCGCGTCGGGCGGCGGGCAGCGCAGGGCGTCCATGGCCTGGGACAGTTGGCTGTCGAGATCCCAGGCGTTGCGGTGGTCCAGCTGCTCCTGGAGCCTGCCCATCTCGGCGAGCAGCTCGTCGGAGTAGTCGGTGGCCATCTTCTCGGCGATCTCGTTGAACTGCGCGAGCATCGACTTGGTCTCGGCGACCCCGTCCTCGACGTTCTCCAGGACGGTCTTCTCGGGGTCGAGGCGGGGCTCCTGGGAGAGCAGGCCGACGCTGTAGCCGGGCAGCAGCCGGGCTTCGCCGTTGGACGCGTGCTCGTCGCCCGCCATAAGCTTCAGCAGCGTGGATTTGCCCGCGCCGTTCGGCCCGACCACGCCGATCTTCGCCCCGTAGAGGAACTGCCCCGAGACGTCGTCCAGCACGACTTTGTCGCCGTGCGCCTTGCGCACGTTTCGCAAGCTGTAAATGAACTCCGGCATGTTTCCAGCCTAGGGCGTGGCCGCGCGTGCCACGGCCAGACAGCGGGGGCGGCGTTCACGGATCCTCCAGCGGCCAGGCGGACTCCAGCCGGTCGGCGGGGAAGCCCTGCCACGCCAGCCCGGCGCGCAGAGCGCGATGGACCAGTGCGGCCATCGAGTAGGAGGGGTCCGCTTCCCAGACGCGTTCGAGCGCGGCCTCCGCAAGCGCGGTGTCGCCCCGGGCCCAGGCTGTGACGGCCAGCAGCGCGCCGGGGGCGGGGCGGTAGCCGGGTTCGGCGTAGCGCAGCACGAGCCGCCACAGCTCCTGCTGAGCCGCGGCGTCCTCCTGGTCGATGAGCACCCACGCCTCGTCACGCACCCGCAGGCATGCCAGCAGCACACTCAGCCAGGCGATGCGGTCGGGATCCGCCGGCGGTTCGCCCCGGACGGCCGCCCCGACGGCCGCCCGCACCACCCGGGCCCCCTCGGCCCGGAACCGCGGGCCGAAGATGTCGCGTCCGCCCGGCTCGGCGCCGCTCCGCAGACGTGCCGCGCGTTCCTCGGCCGCGCGGGTGGACGCCCGCATCCGCTCGCGCCGCGCGCCCTCCACCGGCGCCAGGTGAGCGCGGACGTGCTCCCGGCTCGGCCAGGCGGTCAGGCCGTTGGCGACCGCCGTGGCCGCCACCGCCGAGACGGCGGGATCGAAGACTACACCGTCGGGCGGACAGCAGTCCGGCTCGTGACACAGGTAGGACCAGTAACGTCCCTGGTCCACCCGCAGGGCTTCGCGCACGGCGATGCCGGCACGCTCGGCTCCGGTTCGCAAGGCGTCGATCTGGCGGGTGACCTCGGCCGCGGGACCGTAGCCGGCCGCGAGCGCCGTTGTGCAGCCCTCGGTATACAGTGCGGCGGCCATGCTTTCGGCCGCCTCATCGACGGAGGCACCGGCTCCGGTGGCGAGATCGCGGCGCAGGGTGGTGTGCAAGCGGGGCGGATCACCCCGCAGGCCCAGCACGATCAGGGCTTCGCGCGGGTGGTAACCGAGGATGTAGGGGACCGCCGCGAGGATGTCGTGCGGTCCGGTGAGAGTGAGGCGGGCGGGGATCTGAGGTGACTCAGGGTTCTTTTTCATGAACCCACGGTCGCCGGGCGGGGCATGCCGCGGCAACGCCGGTTTCCGGGCTGTGGAGAACCGGGGGCGGCCCCAGCAGCTGCAGGGCTCCGGCGGCGTCGCGCCCCGCGTTTCCTACCGGTCGGACTCGGCGGCATCGGAGGCGGCGACGCTGGTGGCGGGGTGCGCGTCCGCGGACCGCGGGTCGTCGTCGACGACCGCGAGCTGGGCCGGAATGGCGGGGCGCGGCACCACCGGCAGGCACACGCGGTCCCGGCCGGCGCCTTTGGCCCGGTAGAGGGCGAGATCCGCGGCCGCGAGCAAGCCGATGAGATCGTCGCTGTGCACCCGCAGCACGGCCAGACCCAGCGAGACGGTGATGCCTACCTCCTCGCCGTCGGCGTTGATCTCCATGCGGCCCACCCGCAGCCGCAGGCGTTCGGCGATGCGGCAGGCCTCGGCCATGTCCGCGCCGGGCAGGAGCACCACGAACTCCTCACCGCCGAAGCGCCCGACGACGTCGCGCCTGCGCAGTTGGCCGGTGATCGTGGTGGCCACTCCTAGCAGCACGTGATCGCCGAAGAGGTGGCCGTAGGTGTCGTTGACGGACTTGAAGTGATCGATGTCGATGATGAGTACCGCCGCCGTCTGCCCCGCGCCGCGCACCCGGGCGAGTTCGGCGCCGGCCTCGGCCTCCCAGGTGCCCGCGTTGAGGAGGCCGGTCTTGGGGTCGGTACGGGCGGCCTTCTGCAGCTGCTCGAACAGCAGGCTGCGCTGCAGCAGCAGGACCGGGGGCAGGGCGACCGCCAGCAGCAGCGGCGACAGGCCGGTCACGATCGCCGCGGTGATGCCGGCGCACAGCTCGACCCCGTCGACCATAAGCGCCTCGCGGTCGGCCAGCAGCTTGCGCCAGGGGGCGCCCGTGGCGCTGAGGACCATCGCCGCGGCCACGGAGAGGTTGTTCAGCACTGTGAACACCACACAGCAGGCCAGCGCGACCAGCGCACCGTCGACCGTCGATACGGCGTCCTCGGTGACCTCCAGCGGCAGCGACACCCCGGCGGACCACCCGCCCGCTACGACGCTGTGGAAGAGCAGCGACGCCGCGAAACCCGAGACCGCCACCGAGGCGGCGTTGAAGACCCGGCGGTGCACGACCGCGCGCCGGATGCGGTACTGCAGCAGCAGGTAGACGGGAACGGGCATGAGGAGCGAGTACAGCGGGGGCAGCAGCAGGATCGCGGGCAGCCACCAGGCCCCCAGCAGGTCGCGTGTCAGCCCGGAGGGCTTGCCCAGGCGGCGCATGGCCTCCACACACAGCCCCGCACACACCACCAGCGCGCCGAAGGTTGCCACCTCCGCGCCGCGGATGGGCGTGCACGCCACCGCGCAGACGCCGAACAGCACAGCGCCGCCCACGACCGCGGCGATCAGGGCGATGAGACCGCGTGGCTGCGCCAACAGCGTCGAGGAGTCAGGAGGCCGCCGCCACAGCCGCTTGCGGTTCACCGCGCCTTCCTCGGCCACCGCCACCTGAATCTCCCCCGCTCGCACTCGGGACACCCAGCCTCCATCCCGGGTGAGGCCGCAAGGCGCGAGCGCCCCGCCTCATCCGGTGGCGTCTGCTGAGACCCCACTTTGCATCACAGTCAGTGACATTTTAATCGCCGATTGTGTAACGCTCAGGGAAACCCCGGATTCCGGCGCTGCGGAATCGCTCCCACAGGGGGGCGGCCACGGTCACCCCGTCCGCCACAGGCTGGGAAACCGCAGGTCGGAGGTGCTATCAACGACCGGCCACAAGGATGGGCGAGGGCTGCGGGACGGCGAAGGCACCGGGGGCCGAGCCCCTACCTCGGCACCCGAGCCACCTCCCCCGGTGTCCGTGGACGCCTGGATCGGTCCCGCTCCCGTGGGCGGCCGGGCCATACGGCTCGGATCCGCTACGCCGACTTGCCCTTGGCCTTGCCGGTCTGCCAGGTGACGGGTGGTCTTGACTGAGAAGCGGCGGCGGATGGCTGGGGCTGCGGTTGTCGGTTCGGGTGCCCGCCGGTGGCGGCGGCCGACGGGGCGGCGGCTCGGGTGTGCTGGGCGGCCTTGTGGTCTGCCGGGTGAAGGGTGGCCCGACGGGGAACGGCGGGCACCGAGGACGGCGCCGGGTCCGGTCCGCGGCCGACGCACCCGGTGCTCGCCGGTGGCGCGCCCGGCCGGGGGCGGCGTTGGGCCGCCGCGGGCCGGTCGGCGCATCTATTGCGCGGTTTCCGCTTCCGCCGGATTCCGGCCGCGGGTTCAGGGGGTCACCGGCTCCGCACGGAGGTGTTGTGATGAATACCCACCCCGGGGGGCGGCCCCCGCTGCCCGCCGAACACGAGCACCGCTTCTGGAGAGCGCTGCCCCGTGGAGCCTGCGTCACCGACGCCGCCGCGACCGTAGGCGTGTCGAGATCGCAGGGCCGGCGGTGGCTCGACCAGCGTGGCGGGGTGATGCCCCCACCTGCGGCGGGCCCGTCGACCCGGTCGCTGAGCTTCGCCGAACGAGAAGAGATCGCCCTGCTGCGCGCCGCGGACAAAGGCGTGCGCGAGATCGCGCGCCACCCCAGGACGCGTTTCCCGATTGGTCGGACTGGTACAACGACCACCGTCCCCACACCGGGATCGGCGGCCGCACTCCCGCCAGCCGCGTTACCAACCTCCCGGGACATCGCACCTATCCGACCGTGGCCCCCTTGGCGGTCGCCAGGGCCCGGCAGGACTCGGCGTAGCGGGTCATCTCCTGTTCGACGGGGGCGAGGATGCGCTCCTCGGCGAGCTCGCGCGCCCGCTGGGAGCTGCGCTGTTCGACCTGCTCGCGCCGCTGGGCCGCCGAGGCTTCGATCAGGTTGGCGCAGCCGGTACCGGTCAGCCACCCCGCCACCGGTGTGGCCACCGCCACCGCTGCGGCGAAGCCGAGGAACAGCGGGGTGTCCAGCACCGGCACGCCGGTCAGGCCGCCGGCGAGCCAGCTGACCAGGACCGTGAGGAACCAGAGGACGCCGGCGCCCGCGAGCGCCACGAGCAGGTACTGCAGCGCCTGTACCGCCCGCCACCAGGTCGGCGTGTCGTCGGGGTCGGGAACCGAAGCCGACACCGCTCCGCTGAGCTCATCGGGCAGCGTGTCGAGCCCGCTGCGCGCCGCCGCCCGAACGCGGCGCGGCCACGGCACGGGCAGCGATCCGGCGACGTGGCCGGCGACGTCGACGGCGGCCTTGTCGATGCCCGCTCCGTAAGCCTCGACGGGCGCGGCGCGCTCGGTTTCGCCACTGAAGCCGTCGCCGACCGACCGCAACGGGTCGCGACGCAGTTTGCGGGCCCACCGGCCGATCGGCCATCCCACCCGCCGTTCGCCCTCCCGCTGGTAGGCGGTCTCGGCGCTGTCGGCGATGGCCGCGACGCCGCCGGCGTCGACCAGGTCGTCGACGAGGCCGGAGCGCACCCGGTCGGGCACCGCGGTGCCGATTTCGTCCGGGTCGCCGTGGTAGCGCTCGAAACCCACGACGACGCGGTCGAGGTCGGCGACCAGCCGGTCGATCTGCGCCCGGCGCGCGGAGACGGTCTCGGCCAGCAGGGACCGCAGGCCGCGGATGCCCTGCCCGGTGAGCGTCGAGGTGGTCAGAATGCGCGGGTGCACCCCCGACTCGGTCTCCAGCAGCCGGCGCAGGTCCGTCAGCAGCTCCTCCAGCTCCTCGCGTTCGACCCGGTCGACCTGGTTGAGCACGGCGACGGTGACCGATCCGTGGCCGGTCATCTCGGCCAGGTAGCGGTGGTGGACCGCGGCGTCGGCGTACTTCTGCGGGTCCAGCACCCACACGAGCAGGTCGCAGGAGCCGATCAGCCGCGCCGCTTCGGCCGTGTGCTCGGCACGCACCGAGTCGTGGTCGGGCAGGTCCAGCAGGATGAGACCGGACAGCTCGGAGCTGGTCTTGTCCAGCTCGCTCGTACGCGAATGCCGGCTGCGCCGCGGCACGCCCAGCCAGTTCAGCAGGCCCTCGGCACCCTCGTTGCCCCACACGCAGGCGTGCACGTCGGAGGTGGTGGGCCGGGTGATGCCGACACGGGAGAAGTCCAGCCCGCACAGCGCGTTGAACAGCGACGACTTGCCGCTCCCGGTGCCGCCGGCCAGGGCGACGACGGTGTGCTCGCCGGACAGCCGCAGCCGGGCCCCGGCGTGGTCGAGCATGTATTGGGCGTGTTCGATGAGTTCGGAATCGAAATCGTCGGCGCCGATGCCCACGAGCGCCGACACCGCGTCCAGGCGGGTGATCAGCTGCTCACGGGTGACCTCCGGCATCGGTTCCCACAGGTCCTCGCCCGCGGTCGGCCGGAACTCCTCGTCGTCGCCGTAGGTGTCGTCGGCCCAGTACCGCGTACCGACCGTACCGCGGCCCTGCGGGCGCTCGGCCTGGGGCTCGGGTTCGGCCGACTCGGCCTGGCCGGCGGGTGCTCCGTGTGCTCCGACGACCGGCATCGGCCCGGTCCGGCGCCCGGCGATCATGTTGCTCTCGTTGACGTCGGCCAGGCTGCCCACCCAGTCGGCCAGCCGGTCGGGGTCGTCGGGGTCGCCGCGGCCGCCGGCGTCTCCGGCGGATTCGCGGCGCGGCGCCTCGGGTTCGGCGCGCGCGGCGGCATGGCGGCCGTGCGAGGGGCGTTCGGGGCCCTGGCTTTCAGCGGCCGCCGGGGCGCCCTGCTCCCGCCGGGCCTGGCGCGGACCGGACTCGGCCGAGTCGCGGACCGGGCGCTTCGGCAGCGGAGCGGATTCGCCGGATTCCGACTCCTCGTCCGCCCCAGCGGCTTCGTCCCCGTCCCCGGCGCCCGCGTGCAGCGGTCCGCGACCGCGGTCGGCGGGCTGCTCCTGCTCCGTGCCGACCTGCGGGACCGGCGCCGTGGGGGCGTCGTCTCCTGCTGCGTCGGCGCCGCCGCGCTGTTCGGGATCGTACGGTGCGTCGCCGGACTGCTGATCGACAGCGCGCCGGAGCGCGGGATAGGAGGACGGGGGCGGACCGACCGGCCGACTCGGCGGCCAGGCGTCGCCCGCGGGAGGCGCCCAGCCGGCGTTCGCCCGGTCGTTCTCGGGCACGACGTAGCCGTTCCACGCCTGCTCGCCGCTGCGCGCCTCCTGCCCAGAACCCGGTGCCTCGCCCTGCGAGGGGCGGCCGGTCTCGTGGTTCCCCGCCGCCTCCGGCTCCTCATCCGCGTGAGCCGGGTTCCAATGAGTCGTCATCGCGCAATCTCAAGGTTGTACGTCGCCTGATAGAGCTGGACCGCGTCGGCCTCTTCGGGCAGTTTGGCGGCGGCCAGCGTGTCGGTGAAGCGGGTGCGCTCCTCGTACAGCAGGGTTCCGATCCGCCGCCGCAGGTCGTCACGTGCCCGAGTACTGATGTTACGCAGTGAATCCGCGCCGAACACCCCGTTGAGCAGCTTGTTCGGCGAAGGGCCGGATCTGCGGTCGGACGCGGCGCCCGCCGCATCGAATCCGAGCAGCTCGACGATCAGCACCAGCGTGAACGCCTGCTTGTCGAAGCTGAGCACTCGGGCGACCGAACGCTTGGTGGCACCGTCGGCGGCGATCATCTCGCCGACTCCGCCCATCCACTCGGCGACGGCGGATCCGACCCGCTCGATGAAGGCGGTGGGCAGCCCGCGCCCGCCGGCGCGCTCGGCCAGGGCGTCACCGCCGGGAACGGCCTCCCAGCGGTCGGCGACCTCTTCCACGGCGCGCTCGGCCGACGCGAGCACAAGCGACTCCAGGCCGTCGTGCACGGCGCGTTCCAACCCGCGCACGCGCGACTCCTCGTCCTCGTCCCCGCGCGGCTTGCGCTTGCCGCGGGAGCGCATCATCCGCATCAGCTCGCCGCTGGACGCGATGTCCTGCCAGCGCGCCAGCAGGTTGCCGCGCATCAGCGAGCCCTCGCGGAGGGCGTCGTCGATCTCGGCGCCGGCCCTCTCGTAGGCCGATTGGACGGCCGCCTCCAGACCCCGCCGCGTCTCGACCTGGACTTCCACCTGCTTGGCGAGGTCGGGAACGCGGGTGCGGAAGCTGTCGATGACGCCGATGAAGGTGCGCAGGGACACCCGGTCACGCTGCACGAGGTCGCCGGCGACGTCGGCCAGGTAGTCGCGTACCGGGTCGGCGACGTTGGAGGTGAAGCGCTCGCCGGAGATCTGGTCGGTCTCGGGGATCGCGAAGCGGATGGCGTTGCCCAGCCCGTTGGCCTCCAGCATCGCGCCGAAGTGCTCGACGAGCTGGTCGCGGCCGCGTTCGGGTACCCGCGAGAGCACTACCGCCAGTGAGGTGTTGCGGTCGCGGGCGACCTGCAGGAACTCCCAGACGCGGGCGTCGGCGTAGCGGCGGCTGGTGGTGACGAAGACCCACAGGTCGGCCGCGTCGAGGAACTTGGCGGCGAACTCGTGGTGGGCCGAGACCGCCGAGTCGACGTCGGGGGTGTCCAGCAGTGCGACGCCGCGGGGCATGGCCTCGCTCGGCGCCAGCACCAGCATGCCGTCCTTGCCGGGCATGGCCAGGCCCTGCTGGCGCACACGGGGCAGGGTGGGCAGGAAGGTCGCCTCGCTGAACCAGTCGGCGTCGGCGGGGTTGCAGGCCAGTACCGGGCTGTTGGTGGTGGGCCGACGCACCCCGGTGGTCGTGACCTGCTCCCCCACGAGGCTGTTGACCAGCGTGGACTTGCCCGCACCGGTGGAGCCGGCCACGGCGATCAGCAGCGGGGTCTGGGGGCGGCGCACGCGCGGGAGGACGTAGTCGTCGAGCTGGTGCAGGACGTCGCGGCGTGCGCTGACGCCCTCGTCGGCTCCGGGCAGGCCTTCGGCGAACTCGATGCTGCGGATGCGGCTGCCGAGGTGCTCCAGAACCTTCTCGAATCGGGCGTCGAATGAATCGTCGCCCCGGTGTCTGGCGCCGTTGCGCTCGTCGGCGTCGGTGTTGGCGCGCTCATGGCGCCCATGGGCGGCCCGGTGCCCGTCGGCCCCCTCGGCCGCGCGGGGCCCGGGTCGGCCCGCCCCTGTGGCTTCCGGCATCGCGGACGGCCGGGACATAGCGCTTCCGCCCTCCTCATCGGTCGTCGCGGTCACAAGATGCGATTCCCCTCGGGTGGGTCGCCGACGGCGTCATCGGCGGAGGCGCTGCCGGCCCCCGGCTCCGCACGCCCCATGTGCAGTATGTCAAGTTCCCCGGCCACGTCGACCACTTCTCCGATGACGATCACGGCCGGAGGGCGCACCGCAGACTCGCGGACCACGCGCCCGACGGTGGCGAGCGTGGCCCTCACCGTGCGCTGGGTGGGCATCGTGGCCTCCTGGACGAGCGCGACCGGGGTGTCCGGCTCGCGCCCGTGCTCCACGAGGGCGGCGGCGATGGCCTCGATCCGCTCCACGGCCATCAGTGCCACGACGGTACCGCCTGCGCGGGCCAGTCCGGCCCAGTCGACGCTCGACCGCGGATCGTCCGGCGGGACGTGCCCCGAGACCACGTGCACGTCCTGGGCCACTCCGCGGTGGGTGACCGGGATCCCGGAGGCGGCGGGCGCGGCCAGGGCACTGGTGATTCCGGGGACGACGGCGACGGGCACGCCCGCGGCCGCGCACGCCGCGGCCTCCTCACCGCCGCGCCCGAACAGGAACGGGTCGCCGCCCTTGAGGCGGACGACGAACCGGCCCGCGCGGGCGTGCTCCACCAGGGTGTCGTTGATGTCCTGCTGGGTCATCGCCCGGCCGTAGGGGATCTTGGCGGCGTCGACGATCTCCACCTCGGCCGGCAGCGCCTCCAGCAGCGAGTTGGGGGCGAGGCGGTCGACGACGACCACGTCGGCCTGGGCGAGCAACTGCCGCCCCCGCACGGTGATCAGCCCGGGGTCGCCGGGGCCGCCGCCCACCAGCGCCACACCCCGGTGGCGCTCGCGCCCGCGCCGGGCGTCGAGGGTCCCGTCGGCCAGTCCTTCGACGACGGCGTCGCGCAGCCCGGCCGCGCGCCGGGGGTCGCCGTTGGCGACTACGCCGACGCTGACCCCGGCCGCGCCGCCGGTGGCCGGGGTCCAGGCGGCCGAGGCGTGGCGGTCGTCGGCCCGCACGCACCACACCCGCTCGGCCTCGGCCTCGGCCGCGACGGCGGCGTTGGCCTCGGGCGAGTCGGTGGCGGCGTGCACGAGCCAGAAGCGACCCAGTGCCTCCTCGGCGATGTCGCCCGGCCGGAACTCGCGCCGGTGCCAGGTGATGCGGCCGGCCTCGGCGAGGCCCTCCAAGGTGGCGGTGGCCTCAGGGGCGACGAGCGTGACCCGGGCCCCGGACTCCAGCAGGACCGGCACCCGGCGCTGGGCGACCCGGCCGCCGCCGACGACCAGGGCCTCGCGCCCGTCCATCCGCAATCCGAGAAGATAGGTCACCGAGGCTGCCCTCCAGATTCGCGCCGTGCTCCCTTTAGGTCTCATCGGGGCGCGCCGGCGCCCGCGCCCTCGCACGGATCACGGGTCGCATGGCGCGATTCCCGCATGCCACCGTGTCAAACGGGGATCACGCTTTGGTTTCGGCACCGACCGGCGCATCCTGTGCCGCTTTCACTCTAATATGCGCAAACGAGTCAACCCCGCTCGGAGACGCCCGCCGAATCGAAGGTCGCGACGTTTCGCAGTGCGCGCACCGACCCCTGCAGGATCGGTAGCGCCAGGAGCGCGCCCGACCCCTCGCCGAGCCGCATCTCCAGGTCGACCAGGGGACGCAGTCCGATGTGCGACAGCACCGCGGCGTGTCCGGGCTCGGTGGAGCGGTGCCCGGCGAAGCACGCGTTCAGGCACAGCGGTTCCATCGCCGCCGCGGCCAGCGCGGCGGCGCCGGCGATCACCCCGTCGAGGAGCACGGGGACCCGCAGGGCCGCGGCGCCGAGGATGAACCCGCTCAGTGCGGCATGCTCCAGACCGCCGACGGCCGCCAGCACGCCCACGGGGTCGGCCGGATCGACAGCGTCGGCGTTGGCGGCCAGACCGCGCCGCACCACGTCGATCTTGTGCTCCAGCATCGCGTCGTCGACGCCGGTGCCGCGGCCGGTGACGTCGGCGGGGTCGGTACCGGTGAACGCGGAGATGAGGGCGGCGGAGGGGGTGGTGTTGGCGATGCCCATGTCACCGGTGACCAGGCACCGGTTGCCGGCCGAAACCAGATCGCGGGCGACCTCGATGCCGGCTTCGACGGCGTAGTCGACCTGGGTGCGGCTCATCGCCGGGCCCCGGGTGAAGTCGGCGGTGCCGCGGGCGATCTTGCGCGGCAGCAACCCGGGAACCGTCGGCAGGTCGGCGGCCACGCCCACGTCGACGATGGTGACCTCGGCGCCCACCTGCTCGGCGAACGCGTTCACCACCGCGCCGTCGGCCAGGAAGTTGTGCACCATCTGGGCGGTGACGTCCTGGGGCCAGCCGCTGACCCCCTGAGCGTGGACACCGTGGTCGCCGGCGAAGATCGCCACCGCCGCGGGCTCGGGGATCGGCGGTGGGCACTCGCCTACGAGGCCCGACAGCCGTACCGAGACCTCCTCCAACACGCCCAGGGATCCGGGCGGCTTGGTCATGGCGGCCTGGCGCTCCTCGGCTTCGTTGACCGCACGCTGGTTCAGGGGGCCGATGGCCGCGATCGTCTCCTCCAACAGACTGGTGGCCTTCTCGCCGGGCAGGCCCCGGCGGCCGTAGTGGTCGCGGTGCACCGCCCAGTGCAGCGGGCGGCCGCGCGCCCAGCCGCCCATCGCGAGTTCGGGTTCGGGCGGGAAGTCCTCGACGTAGCCCACACACAGGTAGGCGACGACTTCCAGGTGCGGCGGCAGGTCCAGCGACTGGGCGAGCTCGCGCTCCTCGAAGAAACTGACCCAGCCCACGCCCAGGCCCTCCGAACGCGCGGCCAGCCAGAGGTTCTCGACGGCCAGCGCCGTGGAGTAGGAGGCGGTCTGCGGTTGGGAGTGGCGGCCCAGCGTGTGCCGGCCGCCGCGGGTCGGGTCGACGGTCACCACGATGTTGACGGGGGTGTCCAGGATCGCCTCGACCTTGAGCCCCGAGAAGGCGCGGGCGCGGGCGCCGGGCAGCGCCCGGGCGTAGGCCTCGCGCTGTTCCTGGACGAGTTTCTGCACGCGGTCGCGCACGTCCTCGTCCTGGACGAGGATGAAGTCCCAGGGTTGGGAGTAGCCGACCGACGGCGCGCGGTGGGCGGCGTCGAGGACGCGCCGCAGCACCGGGTCGGGGATGGGGTCGGCCCGAAAGCCCATGCGCACGTCGCGGCGCTCGCGGATGGCGCGGTAGACGGCTTCGCGCTCTGCGTCGGCGTAGGCGTGCTCGCCGGGTTCGGCGGCGTGGGCGGGCTCCTCCGGCTCGCGCGGCTGGTCGCCGGCGCGACTCCGGTGGTCGCCGCCGCTCTGGTCGGCCGGGTCGTCGGAGTGCTCCGGGAAGGAGGCTGCGGCGTGTGCGTTCACAGGAGATTCGTCTTCGCTCGGGGTCGGGGGTCCGGGGGCGGCGCCGCTGGAGGCGCGCGCGTCGTGCGCGGGCGGCGGCGCCGCCCCGCCGGTGGAGGCGCCGTCGGCGGGGTCGGGGCCGGGAGCGGCGCTACCGCCGGTGCTTCGGGTGGGGGGAGCAACGGGGGCCGACGGCGCGGTCCGGGAGGGCGGCGGGTACTGCGGCGCCATCGGGGCGGGACGGGCACGGGTGCGGGGCGCGTCGGCGCGCTCGTCCGCGCGGGCGTGCGCGGGTTCGTGCTCCGGTCGGTTGCCCGGAGTGCGGTAGGGAACGGGCTCCGCAGCGGGTTCGGCCGTCTCCCGGGGTCCCGGGGCGGACTCGGGGTCCGGCTCGTGGCGGCCCCCATGGGTCGGCTCGGTCTCGCGCGGGGAACTCCCGGTCTGCCCCGGGGCGGTCGGCTTCGCAAGCTCGGAGAGGCGTCTGGCCCACCGCTCGGGCTGGGGCCGGCGGGAGGGCTCGGGTTCCGGCGCCGCCCCCTGACGGGCCGTGGAACGCTCGCCCTCGCCCATCTCGCCGCCCTCGTCGGCTTCGCGGGATTCACCCGGCTGCTCGTGGCGGGCCTGCGCCGGCTCCGCGGTGCGCTCGTCGCCGGCGCGTTCGTGGCCCCCGCCGCGGAAGGGGATCACGTTGGGCTGCTCCGAGCGCCCGCTCCGGGGTCCGCCACCCCCGCCGTGTCGCCGGTCCTCCGGCGTGGTGAAGGGGTTGGGGCGCTGCTGCGCCGGGCGCCGGCCCGAGGACGGCGGCGCGGCGCCGGAGCCGGAACCGGAGCCGCGCCCGGTCTCGGGCAGGTCGTCGAGAAGCCCTTTCGACGAGGGGTCGCCCTCCTCGTCGGCGCCTCTTCGGCGCCGGTGGTCCTCACCGGTCATCTCGTCCCCCCAAGGCGCGCCGGCGGCACCGGCCGGCTGTCGGCAGCAGTGGACACACACGCATCGCCGTTCTCGCGACTCCGCGGACATACCCGCCGCACCACGGCGACTTCACAGCAACTCACAGCAACTCTGCCAGAGTTCGCGTCAGTCGGAGAGCCGTCGGCCGCTCGCGAACCGCCACGCGCAACCAGTTGGGGCCCAGACCGGGGAAGGTGTCGCCGCGCCGGACGGCGATTCCGGCCGCGCGCAGCCGCTCGCGCAGCCGTGCCCCGTCGTCGGCCTCGGCCAGCAGGAACGACGCCGACGCCGCCGGCGTGACGCGCAGCCCGCAGGCGGCCAGGTCGGCGGCGAGTTCGGCGCGCTCGCCGGCGAGCCGGCACGCCCACTCTTCGGCCTCGGCGAGTGCCTGCGGCTCGCAGCAGGCGACGGTCGCCGCGAGGGCGGGCGTCGAGACCGACCACAGCGGCTGCGCCTCGGCCAGGCGGGCCGCCGTCTGCGCCTCGGCCAGCACATAGCCCGCGCGCAGCCCGGCCAACCCCCAGGTCTTGGTCAGGCTCCGCACGACCACCAGGCCGGGCACGCCAGCGCGGTCGGCCAGCGACTCGGCCTCACCGGGCACGCAGTCGGCGAAAGCCTCGTCGACCACGAGCGTGCGGCCGGGCCGGGCCAGGGACCGCAGTGCGGCGGCCGGGTGCAGCACCGAGGTCGGATTGGTCGGGTTGCCCACCATGACCAGGTCGGCGTCGGCGGGGACGGCGCCGGGGTCCAGTTCGAAGCGCGGTGCCTCCAGCACGACGCGCTCGACCGGGTGTCCGGCCGCGCGCAGCGCCGCCTCCGGCTCGGTGAACTGGGGATGGACCACGACCGCGCGCCGCGGGTGCAGCACCCGCGCCAGCAGCACGAAAGCCTCCGCCGCCCCCGCGGTCAGCAGCACCTCGGAGATGTCGCGCCCGTGGCGGCGGGCCACCGCGTCGCGGGCCGGCGCCGGGTCGGGGTAGGCGGCGACGTCGGCCAGCGACGCCGCGATGCGCTCGGTCAACCAGGTCGGCGGGGTGCCTTCGCGGACGTTGACGGCGAAGTCGAGCAGGCCCGGGGCCGCCTCGGAGTCGCCGTGGTGGTGCAGGTCGGGCTCCGCCCGCCCGCCGGCGCTCAGACCCGACTCCTCAGTGGCCATGCCCGTGCCCATGGCCGTGCCCGTGGCCGTGCGCGGGGTCGTCGGGGTGGTGGTGCGGCGTCTGGGCTGCCCCGACCTTGTCCTCGAAGCCGGGCAGGGCGATGCGGTAGACGCAGGTGTCGCAGTTCATCCGGATGTCGCCCGCACGGGCCTCGTCGTAGCGTTCGGCGATCACGTCGGCCAGCCCGTCGCAGTCGCCGATCACCGGGCCGCAGCGGACGTCCAGCTCGGGGTTGGCGCCGGCGAAGTCCAGCGTCTGGTCGGCGACTCGGTCGGGCAGCACACCGGAGAACAGGAAGTAAGGCAGCACCACGATGCGGCGGGCGCCCAGGCGGCGGATGCGCTCCAGTCCCTCGGGCACACTCGGCCAGGCCAGCGAGATGAACGCGGGTTCGACGAAGTCGACGCCGCGCCCGGCCGCGTGGCCCTCCTGCAGCAGCCGCGCCACCTTGCACACCTCGGCGTTGGCGTCGGGGTCGGTGGAGCCTCGGCCGACCAGCAGTACGGCGGTGCCGCCCTCCGCTCCGTCGGAGGCGCCGGCGGTCGCGGGGGCGGATTCGCCGAGGACCTCGTCGAGGCGCTCGGCCAGCAGGCGCAGCACCGTGGGGTGGGGGCCTAGCGGACGTCCGTAGACGTAGTCGAGTCCGGTGTGGCGCTCCTTCTCGCGAGTCAGCGCACCGGGGATGTCGCCCTTGGCGTGCCCGGCCGCCACCAGCATCATCGGCACGGCGACGACGCTGCGGTGGCCCTTGGCGTAGAGGTCGCCGACGGCCTCGGTCAGCGGGGGCGGCGAGAGTTCGATGAATCCCCCGGCGACCTCGCGGTCCGCGAAGCGGCGGCCCAGGCGCTCGACGAACGCCTCGAAGTCCGCGACACCCTTGTCGTCGCGGGTTCCGTGTCCGACCAGCAACAGGGGAGGCTGCATCCGATTCCTAACTGGTGAGTGGGGCGTTTCGGACAGGCTCTCAGGCCGCGTCGTCCGACTCTTCGGGTGGGGGGAGATGGCGGGGAGCCGCTCTGCGACGCGGGGTGTCGCGGTCGGCGGGCGCGCTCAGTCCGGCACGGGACCGTACAGCAGGGCGTTCACCGCGGCCGCGGCGACCGCCGATCCGCCCTTCTCCGAGACGTTGCTCACCTGCGGCAGCCCGCTGGCGCGCAGTTCGGCCTTGGACTCGGCGGCACCGACGAAGCCCACCGGCAGCCCCACGACCAGCGCCGGTTCGACCCGGCGGGCGATGATCTCGGCCAGTGCGGTGGGCGCGCAGCCCACCACCCAGACGGCTCCGGGGCCGACCTCGGCGTGGGCGGTGCGTACCGCGGCGGCGGATCGCGTGATCCCGGCTGTGCGGGCCAGCCGATCGGCACGCGGGTCGGCGATGTGGCACACGCAATCGCGGGATGTGATCCCCGACGCGACCATGGCGACGTCGGTCACGATCGGCGCGCCCTCGGCCAGGCGCTGCGCGGCCTCCTTGACGGCGGTGTCGTCGATCGCCAGATCGGCGGCGTAGTCGAGGTCGGCGCTGGAGTGGATGACCCGCTCGGCGACGGCCCGGCTCAACGGCGGCAGGTGGCCCAGGTCGATACGGGAGCGCAGGATGGCGAAGGACTCCGCCTCGATGGGGTGTATCCGCCGTTCCACCGTCGTGTCGCCTCCTCGCTCGAACAGCTCGGGCCGGGCGCGGTCAGCCCGTCAGAACCGCGATGGCGTCGGCCGGGCAGACCTCGACGCACTCCAGGCAGCCCGTGCACACCTCGGCCAGTACCGCGGGCCGGCCGCGCTCGGGACGCAGAGCGTGCTCCGGACACGTCAAAAGACAGGCGCCGCAGGCCGTGCACGACGATGTCACAGCGATCGGTGCACCACTTCGGCCGGGGTGGCCCACAGCGCCTCCTTCCCTTGTCGCGCCGAGGCTGCGGACGTCTCCCGCCGGGCTGGGCGGCGGGCCTCAGGCGCGGCGCCCGCCCAGCGTACACGGCCTTTCGGTCAGGCTCTCGGCGGCACTCGCGCGGTGCCCCGTATTGCGAACCCGCCGCTTTGGCCGTACGTTCATTACGCCGTGGTGTCCGGGAAGTCCGGTTCGAAACCGGCGCGGCCCTCGCCACTGTGAGCGGGAAGCCCGACGTCTCGATCACCGCCCGCGGGCTGTGGTCGGCGAAGGTCACTGGGGAGCATCAGCGACGCTGCACCCTGGGAAGGCCGACGAAGGGCGCCGACCCGTCAGCCAGGAGACCGGCCACGGCGCGACGACCGTCCACGAGGTGCTGGAAGTTGGGTCCCCCACATGCATATCGCTGAAGGCTTTCTGCCATGGCAGCACGCCGCCGCCTGGACCGCCGCCGCGACCCCCTTCGTCGCGCACGGTGTCCGCTCGCTGACGCAGGCGGTGCGTGCCGACCCCGACGCCAAACTGCTGCTCGGCGCGGCGGGGGCGTTCTCGTTCGTGCTTTCGGCCCTGAAGATCCCTTCGGTCACCGGCAGCTGCTCGCACCCGACCGGGACCGGGCTGGGCGCGGTACTGTTCCGTCCCCCCGTCATGGCGGCACTGGGCACGATCACGCTGCTGTTCCAAGCCCTGCTGTTGGCACACGGCGGGCTGACCACACTCGGCGCCAACGTGTTCTCCATGGCGGTGGTGGGGCCGTGGGTGGCCTACGGCGTGTACAGAACGATCCGCTCCCTCACCGGCTCGCTGGGTGAGCAGACCTCGCTCGGTCTGGCGGTGTTCTTCGCCGCGTCCCTGGGCAGCCTGGCCACCTACACGGTGACCAGCGTGCAGCTCGCGCTGGCCTTTCCCGACCCGGCGTCGGGCTTCCTCGGCTCCTTCGCCACCTTCGCCGGGATCTTCTCCCTGACCCAGATCCCGCTCGCGATCATCGAGGGACTGGTCACCGTGGTGATCGTGCGGCTGCTGAGTCGGGTCAGCCCCGATCAGCTGCGGCGGCTGGGCGTGCTGCGGCGTTCTGCCGCGGCGGGCACGGCGCTCTCCACCGAAGCGACCGAAGAGAAGGCGGGCTGACAGATGCCGAAGACTCCGACGACCTGGCTGCTCATCGCCGCGGCCGCGCTGATCGCCGTGCTGCCCCTGCTCATCGGTTCCGGCAGCCACCTGCAGGAGCCCTTCGCCGGTGCGGACACCCAGGGCAAGGCGGCCGTGACCGAGATCGACCAGGGTTACGAGCCGTGGTTCACGCCCTTCTACGAGCCGCCTTCCGGCGAGATCGAGTCCGGCATCTTCGCGCTGCAGGCCGCGATCGGCGCGGGCATCATCGGCTATTACTTCGGCGTCGTGCGCACCCGCAACAAGCTGGCCAAGGCCGGTGCGGGTGGCGACGGCTCCGAAGGCTCCGCCTCCATCGGCAGCGCGACGGCGGAGCCCGACTCCTCCGCGCAGTAGCGGCGCCGCATGCTCGCGATCGACGCCGCCGCCTATCGCAGCCCTTGGCGGCGGGTGCATCCCGCCGCCAAGGGGGTCTTCTTCGGCGGTCTGCTGGTATGCGCGCTGGCGCTGCCCACGTGGCCCGCGGCGCCCCTGGTCGCGGTGGTCGCCCTGGCGGCGGCATTCGGACCGGCGCGCGTATCGCCGCGCGCCTTCGCGCGTGCGGCGTGGGTGCCGCTGCTGTTCATCTTCACCGGGTCACTGGCCCTGCTGGTGACGGTCGGCGGTCCGCACGGCGCCGTCGCGTTCGACCCAGCCGGCCCGGCCCAGGCGGCCGAGGTGACCGGCCGGGCCGCGGCGGCCGTCTGCTGCCAACTGCTGTTCGCCTTCACCACCCCGCTGGCCGACCTGCTGCCGCGGCTGACGCGCATCGGCCTGCCCAGCGCCCTGGTGGAGGTGGTCGCGCTCATCTACCGGATGCTGTTCGTCACCCTGGACAGCGCCCGTCGCATCCAGACCGGGCAGGCCGGGCGGCTGGGCTATGTCGACCGGCGCGCCTGGATCCGCTCGGTGGGCTCGCTGGGGGCCGCGCTGTTCGTGCGCTCCTATGATCGGGCGCAGCGGATGCAGCGCGGCCTGGAGTGCCGCGGCTACACCGGCGAACTGACCGTCCTGATCGACGACCTGAATCTGCGCCCCGCCGCGGTGGCGGCCGCCGCCGCGCCGCCGCTGCTGGTCGCCGCCGCTACGCTGGGCTACACGTTCCTTGGAGCCGGCCCGTGACCACTGCCCGCAGCGGTGAAACCACCGCCGCCCCGCCCGCCGTACTGGCCGGGCGCGGGCTCTCGTTCCACTACCCCGACTCCGCACCGGTCTTCACCGCGCTGGACGTGGAGATCGCCGCGGGCGACGTCGTGGGTGTGCTCGGCCCCAACGGGGGCGGCAAGACGACTCTGCTGCGCCTGCTTTCCGGCAGCCTCACGCCCTCGGCCGGCGAGGTCCGCCTCGGCGGCGAGCGGGTGCGGCGGGGCCGCCGGGAGCTGACCGAGCTGCGGCGCCGGGTCCAACTGGTCTTCCAAGACCCCGACGACCAACTGTTCTCGGCCAGCGTCACCCAGGACGTCTCCTTCGGCCCGCTCAACCTGGGGCTGGACAAGCAGGCGGCCCGCGAACGCGTGGAGTGGGCGCTGGACGCGCTGGACATCACCGGGCTGGCCGAGCAGCCCACCCACCTGCTCTCCTACGGCCAGCGCAAACGCGTGGTGCTGGCGGGGGCGCTGGCGATGCGGCCGTCGGTACTGGTGCTGGACGAACCCACCGCCGGACTCGATCCCGAGGGGGTGGAGTCGCTGCTGGAGACGCTGGAGGGGCTGCGCGCGGCGGGGACCACCCTGGTGGTCTCCACCCACGACGTCGACCTCGCCTACCGCTGGGCCGACAGCGTGCTGCTGCTGAACCGCGGCGTGCTGGCCGCCGGGCGGGCCCGCGACGTACTCGGCGATCCGGCCCTGCTCTCGGCGGCCCGGCTGCGCCCGGCCTGGGCGCCCGCGGCCGGGCGGGCGCTGCGGGCGGCCGGGGTACTGGCCGCCGACGCCCCGGACCCCGCCACACCCGAGGAGGCGGCCCGGCTGCTGGAGGGCGGCGGCGCCGACGACGCCGCTTAATTAAGCCCTGTCGGCGCGGCTTCTCCCGTCTATCGTGAACTTATGGTCGCCGGAAAACGCGTTCCGTGGCCATATGAGCACGATAGACGCCGGGTGAACCGGCATACTGGCCATAGGAGCGCCGGTCGGCGCCGACGCGCCGCCCGCTAGCAGGACCGGTGCCCGCCGCCCCCGTTGGCCGCCGTCACCGGCGGGCCCCGGGGTGCGGTGACCGCAGGGCCGGTCCCGCTGCCGTCCTCGCCGCCGCCTTTCCCTTCCGACCACCCCCACCCGGCAGACCGACAAGACCGCACAGCAGACCGACGTTCTTGAACACGGCGAAGACGGACCTGTCGCTCACCCCACCATGTCCACTTCCACCCGCACCCGGTCGAACCTGTGTTCGGCCAGGTCGGCGCGCCGGATCGTCCAGTAGACGATGCCCAGGTCAAGGCTTTTCACATCGTCCGCGGTGCTCCACTCGGCCAATAGCACCCAGTCCTCCTCCGCGGGTTCCCTCTCGACAGGGTCGTTGTTCCAGATCCTGGGGTAGCCGCCCAGTTCGAATATCCCTTCGGCCCCTTCGTCGATATCGCACCACAGCTCATCCAGCAGTTCGCTGTGCGGGAAGCCGATGTCGGCAAGGTCGCCGTCGGGCAGGCTGAACCCCCTCTTCAGGCGCAGGTCTATGCATGGGAGGGGCCAGTCGTCGTCGTAGTCCTCGGCCGACCGCTCCGCGACAGCGGTCCCTGCGGGCACGTACACCACCTCACCCGACGGCATATTGCAGATGTCGGGGTCCGCGAAGAACAGCAGTCGGCCGTCGGACGGCAGGGGTAGGTCTGTCACCTCGCCCGGCACGGCCGCGCAGTCGATGGAGGCGACGAAGTACTGCCACATCTCCGGTCGCGGTCCGGAGACCGGAACGATCGGGTGGCCGCCGTAGCGGGCCGCCACGGGGCCGTCCCCTCCCGTGAGGGCAGCGAAGGGCCGGATGAGTTGCAGCCACCGCTCGACTTCGGGGGACGGGATTCCGTTCTTCAGCGCTTCGGCGCGCAGACGGTCTTTTTTCTCGGTGATGTCGGACATGGCCGCAACTTAGCCGAACTCCCCGACAATCTCGGCCGCGGCGATCGGCGGGATGAGGGCACCGGCGGGTCCCGTCTCCTGAGTGGCGGGTCGGGACCGCCAGGTCCGGGGCTACGGCACGGTCTCCGCGGCAGTGCTCCAGGCGTAGCCGCGCGGGGTGACGAACCTCCCGGCCACGGTGCGGCTGGCCGAACTGCCGACGAGGACTACGGTGTACATGTCGACGTCTTCCGCACCGCCGGAGAGCATGTCCTGCAGAGTCGTCACCACGGCGCGCTCGTCGTCGCGGGCGGCGTTGCGGACATAGCCCACGGGGATGTCGGGCGGGCGGTGCTCGGCGAGGATGCGCAGCGCGGCGGGTAGTTGCCAGTCGCGCCTGCGGCTGCGCGGGTTGTACAGGCACACGGTGAAGTCGCCCTCGGCGGCCGCGCGCAGGCGGCGCTCGATCGCCTCCCACGGGGTGTGCAGGTCCGACAGCGAGATGTAGGCGTGGTCGTGGCCCAGCGGCGCGCCGAGCAGGTGCGCGGCGGCCACGGCGGCGGTGATGCCCGGCACGCCCACCACGTCGATATCGGCCCCGGCGAAGTCCAGCGCCGGGCTGGCCATGGCATAGACCCCGGCGTCGCCGGAGCCGATCAGCGCGACCGCCGCGCCGGCTCGCGCCTCGGCCACGGCGGTGCGGGCCCGCTCCTCCTCCTGGCCGAGGCCGCTCGCGATGACCCGCGTGCCCGGGCGCAGCAGGTCGTGCACCTGGTCCAGGTACTGGTCCAGGCCCACGACCACGGAAGCGCGGTGCAGTTCGGCGAGCGCGCGCGGCGCCGCCAGGTCCCGGGCGCCGGGGCCCAGGCCGACGAGGGCGAGGCGGCCGCGCGGGCGCAGCCGGGCCACGGCCGCGGTCGCCTCGGCCGACTTGTTCTTGGCGGCCACCAGTTCGGCGCCGCTTCCGGCGTCGGCGGCGGCGCGCAGTGCGGCGGCCTCGGCGACGCTGGGCGTGCCGATCTCGGCGCGCACCACCTCACTGGGGTTGGGGACGCTCACCCCGGCCAACTCGGAGGCGGGATACACCGTGACGTCCCAGCCGCGTTCGCGGGCCGCGCGCAGGATGCCCTCCTCGTCGGCCTTGACGTCGACGGTGGCCAGCGCGCGCACCGACTCCGAGTCCAGGCCCGCCTCGGCCAGGGTGCGGTCGACGAGGGCGCCGATCTCCTCGGCCGCGGCGCCACGCGCCGAGCCGACCCCGACCACGAGCGAGGGCGGCCGGTAGGTCACGGCGGGCAGGCCCGACTCCGGGGGTGCGGCGCGGTCGGTGACGCGGATCAGCGCCGCCGCCGTCTCCGGCGGGGTCTGGGCCGAGGCGCCGGGCGGCAGCGGGGGCAGCGGCCACATGTGGTCGCTTTCCACGCGGACCGGCTCGCCGGAGAGCAGCGCCGCGCCGACGGACGCCAGCCCGGAGGTGTCGGCGATGGTGAAGCCGAGGTCGGCGCCGTAGGAGTCCAGTGGGGTGGTCCGGGCGGCGTCGGTGGCGGTGGTGACGACCGGGCGGGCGCCGAGCACGGCCGCGACCTCGCCGGCGAGGCGGTTGCCGCCGTGGTGGCCGCCGAGCACGGCGACGGCGTGCTGCGACGCCTCGTCGACGCAGACCACCGGAGGGTCGGTGTGCTTGTCGCCGAGCACGGGCGCCAGCGCCCGCACGGTCGCTCCGACGGCCAGGAACGCCACGACGGCGCCGCATTCGGCGAACGCGCCGCGCAGCGCCTCGCCGGCCCGCTCCTCGGTGAACGTGCGGACCCGTTCGGGCCAGGCCCGGGCCAGGAGCCGGGCCGCTGTGCGGCCGCGCTCGGTCGCGGCGATGACGCCGATGGTGCCGTCGTCGGTCATCTGTGCCTTTCCGGTCGGGACGGTGTCGGGTCGGCGCCCCACAGCAGGGTCACCGGGTTCGCCGCGGCCAGCCGCAGCGAGCCGTTGGGCAGGTCCGCCAACCGGGACGCCTGCATTTGGCTGCCGCCGACGGTGTAGCCGGCTGAGGTGAGCAGGTCGTGCAGCGGGCGGATGCGGTCGAGGGAGGCGAGCGCGACGACGATCCGCTCGGGCCGGTGGGCGCAGACGGCCGCGGCGACGGCGTCGTCTCCCCCGCCGACGAAGGCGGCGTCGGGCGCCAGGCGTGCCGCGGCGGCGTCCAGGGCGCCGGCGGCGTCGCCCTCGCACACTTCGACCTCGGTGCCGTGGGCGCGGGCGTTGGCGCGGATACGTGCGCAGTCCTCGGGATTGCGTTCGAAGGCGACGGCGCGGGCGCCGAAGCGGGCGCACTCAACGGCCACCGATCCGCTGCCGGCTCCCACGTCCCACACGACGGTGCCGGGCCGCGGCGCGAGCCGGGCGAGCGCCAGGGCACGCACCTCGGGTTTGGTGATCAGCGACGCCCGGTGTTCGAACCGCTCTTCGGCCAGGGCCCAGTTCGACGGTGCGCCCTGGTGACCGGGCAGCCACGCCATCGTCGGCGCGATCGCCCGCGCGGGGTCCACGGCCACTACGACGTTGGGCGCGGCCCAGGACCGCTCAGCGGCGACGGCGCCGGCGCCGGCGTCGGCGACCCGCGTGACGCGTTCCTCGGCCGAGCCGAGACGCTGGGCGACGTGGACCTCGCGCCCGGCCCGCAGCAGCTCGGGCAGGAACGCCTCGGGACCGGCGGTTCCGGGCGCGGTGAGGATCGCGGCCTTGGGGTGGGCCAGTGCGGCGGCGAGGGCGCGCCGCACCCCGCGTCCGGAGTCGCCGCGGCCGTGCGCCGAGACGACCACGGCGTCGTCCCAGGGCAGGCCGATGCGGGCGAAGGCGGTGGCGACCGAGGAGACGGCCGGGACCACCTCGACCTCGGCGCCGCGCTCCCGCAGGCTGCGCAGGACACCGAAGAAGCCCGGGTCGCCCGAAGCAAGCACGGCGGACGGCCCGCGCGCCGCCAGGACCGCCTCGGTCGCGGCGGCCAGGTCGCCGATGGGCACACGCTCGGCGCCGGCGGCGATGTGCTCGGCCGCGGCGTCGAGGTGGCGGCGGGCGCCCGCCACACAGACCGCCGCCGACAGCGCGGCGGCGGCCCGGTCCGTCAGCGGAGCGCCGTCCAGACCGATGACGGTGATCATCCGGTTGCGTCCTCCAGTGCCGGCCGCATCATCGGCGAGCGGGGTGGGCGGCGACGACGGTCTGCCCGGTGAAGTCGACCATGGCGACCTCGACCTCCACCGCGCCCTGCGCGAATCGGGTGAGGACGTCGGCGACCCGGCGGCACAGCTCGGTTCCGGCCGCCTCCAGCAGACCGGCCCGCTCCCACAGCTCGTAGGCGTGCCGACCGGTGTTGGCGCCGTCCACCTCGGCGGCGATCTTCTCGGACCCGCCGACCTCGCGGGTGACGGCGCCCAGCAGTTCGGTGGAGACCTTGGAACGGGTGTAGTGGGTCATCAGCACGCCTGAGGCCAGCTTGGTGAGCTTGCCGGCCATGCCGACGAAGACCACGCGCCGCAGGCCGTACTCCACGGCCCGGCGCAGCGCGGCACCGGTGAAGTCGCCGACCTCCACGAAGCACACCTGCGCCAGGTCGGGGTGGCGCAGCATCGCGCCCTTCTCGGTGCGTCCGCCGGTGCACAGCACGAGGGTGTCCTCGCTCTGGGCGGCCATCACCGACACCGCCTGCTCGACACTGGCACGCCAGGACGCGGTGGAGAAGGGCCGCACCACGCCGGTCGTGCCCAGGATGGAGATCCCGCCGAGGATGCCCAACCGCGCGTTCGTGGTCTTTCGGGCCATCCGCTCACCCTCGGGCACGCTGATCACCACGCGCAGCCCCGGCCCGGAACCGTCCGAGACCCCGGCGGCCTCGTCCACGGCCTGGGTGATCATCTGCGTCGGCACCGGGTTGATGGCGGGCCCGCCCGGTTCCAGGCCGAGGCCCGGCCGGGTGACCACACCGACGCCGACACCGCCGTCCAGCTCCAGGCCGGGGGCCTCGCGGCGGGTAACCGTGGCGGTGACGTGGGCTCCGTCGGTGACGTCGGGATCGTCGCCGGCGTCCTTGACCACCACCGCCTCGGCCCGGTCGGCGGACAGCAGGCCGCAGCGTTCGGTGGCGAAGGTGACTCGCCGCCCCGAGGGCAGCGCCACCTCGACCACCTCCACCGGCTCGCCGGTGACCAGGGCCTCCGCCGCGGCCTTGGCCGCCGCGGAGGCACAGGTTCCGGTCGTCCAGCCGGTGCGCAGGGCCTTCTGCCGGACCTTCATCGTGCGCGGCAGGTCGGGCTCACGCGGCTGAGGCGACTCCTCGGCGCCCGGCGCCGCACCGTTCGGTGCGTCCTGGGCGCGCGGGCGCTTGCGCGGACTCGTGGACACGGTCCTAGGCCCCCCGGCGCGCCTCACGCAGAGCCCGCCGCGCCTCGCGATCGGCCCGGCGGTAAGTGTGGAAGTGGCCGGGGTGGTAGAGGTGCGAACGGGTGCCGCCGGCGCCGAGGGCCGGCCCCACCAGTACCAGCGTGTGCTTCCACAGCCGGTGCTGCTTGACGGTGGCCTCCAGCTCTCCCAGCGCGCAGTGCAACACCAGCTCCTCGGGCCAGGTGGCCTGGTAAGCGAGCACGCACGGCGTCTCGGGCGGATAGCCGCCCTCGATCAGCTCCTGCTGCAACTGCCCCGATCGGGCGGCGGAGAGGAACAGCGCCATGGTGGTGCCGTGCCGGGCGAACTCGCGCACCTCCTCACCCTCGGGCATGGGCGTTTTGCCGCCGCCGAGGCGGGTGAGGATCACCGACTGGGCGACCTCCGGCACGGTCAGTTCCCGCTGGGCGATGGCGGCGACCGCGCTGAAGCTGGAGACGCCCGGGATCACCTCGACGCCGAGCCCCAACTCGGCGCAGACCTCCACCTGCTCCTGCATGGCGCCCCACAGCGCGGGATCGCCGGAGTGGATGCGGGCGATGCGCAGCCCCTCTTCGGCGGCCCGGCGGTAGTAGGGCAGCACGCCCTCCATCGGCAGCTTGGCCGAGTCGACGATCTCGGCGTCGGCGCGGGCGTGTTCGAGTACGTCCTCATGGACGAGACTGGCCGCCCAGATCACCACGTCGGCGGCTGCGATGGCGCGGGCCGCCCGGATGGTGAGCAGGTCAGCGGCGCCCGGGCCGGCACCCACGAACGCGACGGTGCCGCCCGGCGCCTCCCCGGCGCCGTGGCCACTGTGCTCCTCGCCGGACATGGTCGCTCACTCACCTCTCGTTTTCGCGGGCCGAGGCGGCGCGTCGCACGCCCTTGCCGCCCGCCTGGTCGTGGTCACAGGCCCGCAGCGGTCCCGGAACCGTCCGGGCCGACGCGCCGTCGGTGTCGTCACAGCTTGCCGCCGCGCGGGCCTTCGCGGCGGGCGGGCGCGATGAGAGTGGACAGGTAGGGCAGCGCGGCGCCGTCCAGTTTCGCCAGCGGCGCGATCTCCTCGTCGGCCAGGCCCAGGCGCGCGCCGTAGACGGCGTCGGGGTCGCGGCCCGATTCGTGCACGGCGTCGGCGACCCGCGACGCGAACCGGCCGAACTTATAGGCGACGACGGTGGCGTCGGAGTCCAGCGCGGACCGCAGCCGTCCCAGGCCGCCGGTGACCGGCAGCAGCGTCAGCGGCTCGGTGCCCTCGGCGAGCACGCGGCCGGAACGGGCGGCGAGATCTTGCATCGCCGTCACGCCCGGCACGGTCTCGACCTCGGTATCGGGGGCCGCCTCGCGCACCGTCTGCGCCAGGTAGGTGAAGGTCGAGTAGACGTTGGGGTCGCCGATCGTGGCGAAGGCCACCGAATCCGCTCCGGCCTCGAAGTGGCGCAGGACGGTGCGGGCCGCCTCGTCCCAGGCGCGGATGCGGCGCTCGCTGCGGCCGCCGCGGTCGTTGAGCGCGAAGACGGCTCGCTCGATGCGCTCGGCGTCGACATGGGCCCGCACGGTCGCCTCGGCCCGCCCCGGCTCGTCGTCGGCCATCACGGGCACGACCACGACGTCGGCCTCGCGCATGCGCCGGACCGCCTTGACCGTCACCAGCTCGGGGTCTCCCGGCCCTACGCCGACCCCGACCAGCCGTTGGCCCGTGCCCATACCACCGCTTCCTCGTCGACTGCGTTCCCGCGGACTCCGCCGGCCGACGCCTTCGAACGGCGCTGCGCCGCGGCGGCTGCCCGGGCAAGCGTACCGGTGCGGTGTCGGCGCCCCCGCGGCCGGGCCGCCTCGGCCAGGCCCGCAAGCAGGGGCGGCGCGCTCCGGCGTGCGGGCGACGATCTAGCATGGCCACTCGCCGGCCGCGGCCTTGCGGGCCGGCGTCCCCGACGGCGAGGAGGATGAGCAGCGTGCCCGTGATACCCCGCGTGGTGATCGCGGCTCCGGCGTCGAGCAGCGGGAAGACCACCGTGGCCACCGGCCTGATGGCGGCGCTGGCGGCGCGCGGCGACCGCGTCTCCGGCCACAAGGTGGGGCCCGACTACATCGATCCCGGTTACCACGCGCTGGCCACGGGCCGCCCGCCGCGCAACCTCGATCCGGTGCTCTGCGGTGAGGAGCGCATCGAACCGCTCTTCCTGCACGGGGCGGCCGGGGCGGACATCGCCGTCGTCGAGGGGGTGATGGGCCTGTTCGACGGCGCCGCCGACTCGGCCGGGTTCGCCGGACCCGGCGACGCGGCCTCCACCGCGCACGTGGCCGCGCTGCTGGGCGCCCCTGTCGTGCTGGTGGTCGACGCCTCGCGCAGCGCCCGGTCCGTGGCGGCTCTCGTGCACGGGTTCTGCACCTACGATCCGCGGGTGCGCGTGGCCGGGGTGATCCTGAACCGGGTGGGCTCCGACCGCCACGAGCGGCTGCTGCGCGACGCGCTGGAGGACACCGGGACCGCGGTACTGGGCGTTGTGCGCCGCCGCGAAGAGGTGCACACGCCGTCGCGGCACCTGGGCCTCATCCCGGCCGCCGAGCGGAGTGAGCAGGCGCGCGGCGCTGTGCGGGAGCTGGGCGAACTGGTCGCCGCCTCCTGCGACCTGGACGCGCTGCGTGCCGTCGCCCGCGCGGCGCCTCCGCTCTCCGCGGAGCCGTGGGAGCCCGGTGCGGCCCTGGCCGCGGCGCCGCCCCGGCCGGGGGCCCGCCCGCCGCGCGTGGCGGTCTTCGGCGGGCCCGCGTTCACCTTCGGCTACACCGAGCAGGAGGAGCTGCTGCGTGCGGGCGGCGCCGAGGTGCACGACCTCGACCCGCTGCACGCGGAGTCGCTGCCCGAGCAGACCGGCGCGCTCATCGTCGGCGGTGGCTTCCCCGAGATGCACGCCGCGGAACTGTCGGCCAACGCGGCGCTGCGCGGCGCGGTCGCCGAACTGGCCGGCAGCGGCGCGCCGGTCGCCGCCGAGTGCGCCGGACTGCTCTACCTGTCGCGCAGCCTGGACGGCGCCCCGATGTGCGGCGTGCTACCGGCGGACGCGGCCATGACGGGCTCGCTGACGCTGGGTTACCGCTCGGCGGTGGCCGTCGCCGACACCCTGCTGGCGCGGGCGGGCACCCGCGTGCGCGGCCACGAGTTCCACCGCACCGCCGTCGAGCCGGGGTTGGGTAGCCGCCCCGCGTGGCAGTGGAAAAGGGATGGCGGAGAAGGATTCGCCTCTGCCACGATCAGCGCTTCTTACCTGCATGTGCACTGGGCCGGGTTCCCCGCGGTCGCCGAGCGCTTCCTGGGGGCGGCACGTGCCTACACCGAGGGGGTGTCCCGTGGCTGAAGTCGCCGAGTCGCCGATGATGCCGTCGGTGGTGCTGCGCACCGACCGCCTGGTGCTGCGCGCGCATACCCGCGACGACGTCGACGCGGTCTACCTCGGTGCCGGCGACCCGGGGGTGCAGCGGTGGCTGCCGATGCCGCGCCCCGGCCAGGCCTACACCCGCGCCGACGCGGAGAACTGGTGCCTGGTGGCGGCGCCGCAGGCCCGGGTCGGCGGCGACGGCCAGCAGTGGGCGGCCGTGGAGGCCGCCACCGGCGCCTACGCCGGCTCGGTCGGACTCACCCGCACACTGTGGCGCACGTCTTCGACCGAGGTCGGCTACTGGTTGGCGCCCTGGGCACGCGGCCGCGGCCTGGCTACCGAGGCTGTCGTGGCGATCTCCCGGTGGGCCCTGTGCGACCAAGAGTTCCAGCGCGTGGAGCTGAAGGCGGCCGTCGGCAACACCGCGTCGCGGCGGGTGGCCGAGAAGGCGGGCTTCACCTACGAGGGCACCGAACGCAACGCGATGCCGCTCCACGAGGGCCGCACCGACCTGGCGGTCTACAGCCTGATCCCGGCGGACCTGGGGCCGGGTGCGGACGACGCGGGTTAGCGCGGCTTCCGGGGATCGCGGCGCGCGAGACAACCGAGTCTCCCGCGGCCGCGGTGGGCTAAGCCCGCGGTCACCGGTTCGGGTGCCCGCCGGTTGCCCGCCTGACGAGGGCGGGGGAACGATCGTGGCCGTATGACGAACTCCAGCCGCGTTCGTTGGGAATTTGGCCACGACCGCCACAACCTCCGCGGCCGACTCCGGCACGTCGTACATAGCGGGCGCCGGGTCGGCAGGTGCCGCCGCCGTGTTCCGACCGGGCCGCGCAGGCCGGAGGCCGCGCGGCGCGGCGCGGTTGCGGGCGCTCGCATCGCCCGGAGGTGCGCCGGATCGGGGGGCCGGGGTGCGACGACACGTCGCTCGTGGCGCCCGCGTGTCGCCGCCGGGAACTCCACCGCCCGATGAGGTGGACTTTTGGGGCCCTATGCCCGTTTTGCGGGCGGCCTCTGCGGGCGCAGCGGCCACGAGACGCACGAAAAGTTGACCTCGGGAGCCTTTTCGCGCCATTCAGTGCACCTCGTGCACCACCGCCGCCGCGGCACGGGCGCGAACCCACCGAGAAATCGGACATTAATGAGCATAATGACCCGCATTTTTTCGTATCGCGGAACAGTGGTGCGGGGGTGGTGTCTCGGGGCGACACCGAGGCGGATACCGCCGCACGTACGTGCATCTCGTGGCCCCGACCTGGCCACATGACCGCCTCCAACTGCCCCGCGTCCGTCGTGCCCGCGCCGACAACCGAGCGGCGGCACCCGGGCTCGACCACCCGCAGCCAGGGTCCGGTGACCGCCGCCCCGACCACCGCAGGCCCGGCCCCGCTGCCGTCGTCGCCGCCCCCGTCTGCCGCCGTCACCAGCGAACCCGACCCGTTGGGCGCGGGCTGGGCCATCCGCGACCGTCGCCGCCGCCTTTCAGTTAAGTCCGCCCGTCGCCCGGCAGACCGACAAGGCCGCCCAGCAGACCGGGGCCGCCTTCGTCGCGCGCGCCACCGGCGAGCACCCGCCCCGATGGGCGCGGGCCCGGCCACCCGCCGTCCTCGGCGACGCTTTTCCCTAAGACCACCCATCCACCCGGCAGACCCACAAGGCCCAACAAGGCCGCACAGCAGACCCGAACCGCCGCGCCCCATCACCACTCGATGCCGCGCTGGCCCTTCTGCCCCGCGTCCATCGGGTGCTTGACCTTGGTCATCTCGGTGACCAGGTCGGCCGCCTCCAGTAGGCGGGGGTCGGCGTCGCGGCCGGTGACGACGACGTGCTGGTGCCCGCCGCGGGCGGTGAGCGTCTCCACCACGTCGTCCACGTCGACCCACCCCCACTTCATCGGGTAGGTGAACTCGTCGAGCACGTACAGCTGGTAGGTCTCGGCGGCCAGGTCGCGCTTGATCTGCGCCCAGCCCTCCGCGGCGTCGGCGGCGTGGTCCTCCTCGGTGCCGGCGCGCTGGATCCAGGACCAGCCCTCGCCCATCTTGTTCCAGCTGACGCGACCGCCCTCGCCGGACTCGCCGAGGATGCGCAGCGCCCGCTCCTCGCCGATGCGCCACTTGGCGGACTTGACGAACTGGAAGACGCCGATGTCCCAGCCCTGCGACCAGCCGCGGGTGGCCAGCCCGAACGCGGCGGTGGACTTCCCCTTGCCGGGGCCGGTGTGCACCATCAGCAGCGGGCGGTTGCGGCGCTGGCGGGTGGTCAGCCCGTCGTCGGGCACGTAAGCGGGCTTGCCCTGCGGCATATCGGTCTCTTCTCCTCGGTTTCGGAACAGTCGGCGAATCAGGTCGACGCCGGTCGGGTGGGGCGGGTGGGGGCGCACCGCGGGTCTCAGGCGGCGCTGCGCGAACTGCGCACCAGTGTGCTCAGCGCGTCGGCGCCCAGCTCGTCCAGGCGCACCGACTCTCCGCGCGCCTCGGCGGCCAGCTGCGCCGCCAGTCCGAGGCGCACCGGCCCCGATTCGCAGTCGACGACCACGGTGTGCACCCCCTGAGCGCCGATCCGCGCGCCGGCCCGCAGTGCGTCCTGCAGCCCGCCCTGGGTGGCGCGTCCGTCGGTGACGACCACGAGCAGCGGACGGCGGCTGGGATCGCGCAGCCGCTCGACGCGCAGCACCTCCGCCGCACGGAGCAGTCCCGCCGCGAGCGGGGTGCGCCCGCCGGTGCGCAGCTCGCGCAGCCGGCGCGCACCGGCCTCCACGGACGAGGTCGGGGGCAGCTCCACCCGCGCACCCGTACCGCGGAAGGTGACCAGTCCGACCTTGTCGCGGCGCTGGTAGGCGTCGAGCAGGAGGCTGAGCACGGCCCCCTTGACGGCGCGCATCCGCTCGCGTGCGGCCATCGAGCCGCTCGCGTCGACGCAGAACAGCACCAGGTTGCCTTCGCGGCCCTCGCGGACCACCTCGCGCACATCGCCCGAGCGGACGAGCAGGCCCGGGCCGGTGCGGCCGCGGGCGCGCTGGTAGGGCGCCGCCGCGCGCAGTGTCGCGGTCAGGTGCAGGCCGCGCACGCCGGCGCGGGGCACGCGCGCGCCCGAGGTGCGCCCGTAGGGGGTTTCGGCCCGCGAGCGCCGCCCCGGCGCGCCTTGGCCCACGCCCGTCAGGCTGAACAGGCGCGGACGGTAGGTGTCACCGGTGTCGGCCTGGCGCCCTTCTTCGGGTTCTTGCGGCCGCGGCGGCGGCTGCTCTCCCTCGGACGCGGCGTCCTCGTCAGGGCGGCGGCCCGATCCCGCGGGCCGCTCGCCTGGCGTCGGGGCGTTCTCGGCGTCGCCGCCGTCGGCGTCGTCGCCAGCCTCGCCGCCATCGGAGGGCCCCTCCTGCGGGGGCTCGGAACCCGGCCCCTCGGCCCGGCCGCCGCCGTCGGGAGGGTCCCCGGCACCGGAGCCTCCGCCTCCCCCGCCCGGATCGTCGTCGGGGTCGGCGGGCTCACCCTGGTCTTTTGGGTCCGCATCACCCGCCTGGTCCAGCGCCTCCTCCAGCCGGTCCTCATCGAGGTCGGGGGCGTCGAAGGGGTCGCGTCTGCGCCGATGGGGCAGCGCCAGGCGGGCGGCGTCGCGCACGTCGTCGGCGGTGACTTCGCCGTGGTCGCGCCAGGCCGCCAGCGCCATGGCCGCGCGGGCGGTGACGATGTCGGCGCGCAGCCCGTCGACGTCGAAGGCCGCGCACACGGCGGTCACCTGGCGCAGGGCGGAGTCGGTCAGCACGACACCGGGAAGGCGTTTGCGGGCGGCGAGGATGCTGCCCGCGAGCTCGGCCTCCTGTTGGGCGTAGCCCGCCGCGAAGCCCTCGGGATCGGTCTCGAAGGCCAGGCGGCGGCGCACCACGTCGGCGCGCAGCTGCGGGTCGCGGGTGGCGGCGACCTCCACGGTGAGCCCGAAGCGGTCCAGCAGCTGCGGACGCAGCTCGCCCTCCTCCGGGTTCATCGTGCCCACCAGCAGGAACCGCGCGGCGTGGCGTACGGAGACGCCCTCCCGCTCGACGTGGGAGGTGCCCATGGCGGCGGCGTCCAGCAGCAGGTCGACGAGGTGGTCGTGCAGCAGGTTGACCTCGTCGACGTAGAGGACGCCGCGGTGGGCTTCGGCCAGCAGTCCGGGCTCGAACGCCTTGACGCCCTCGGTCAGCGCCCGTTCGATGTCCAGCGATCCCACGAGTCGGTCCTCGGAGGCGCCCACGGGCAGCTCGACCAACCGAGCCGCGCGCTCGTCGGGAACGGCGGAGGCGGCGTGCGGACCGTCGGGGCACTGGGGGTCGGGCTCGGCGGGGTCGCAGCCGAACCGGCAACCTTGGACGACGTCGAGGTCGGGCAGCAGCGCAGCAAGGGCGCGCACCACCGTCGACTTCGCGGTCCCTTTCTCCCCGCGGACCAGTACGCCGCCGACGGCCGGGGAGACGGCGTTGATCAGCAGCGCCAGTTTCAGGTCGTCCATGCCGACGACCGCGCTGAAGGGGTAGCGAGCCGGAGCGCTCACGCGGTTCAGTCCTTCCTCGGGAGTCCACGCCCATAGGGGTCTGGCGCGGTGCCGCGCAGTCTCCTGGCTTCCAGATCGCCGCTTGCCCGCCGCCTTCCCACCGAAAACTCCGGCAGTGGCGCTCGCCGCGGGTCCGCTCCCTGGTCACAGTGGCGGGACCGTCCCGGATTCGCACCGGGTTCCTGCGCGCCGCGGCGGCGGACGAGGACGTCCCCGAAGCGCCGCGCGGCGTCGGCACCGTCCACAAGAGTCTCACACCGCCGTGGAGCGGCTCGCACCGCGTCGGCCGAGGCACAGCGCACACTCCTGCTCGGCGAAATCCGCCCAGCGCCGGTGCGGTGATCGGGCGATGATCACCCTTGCGGCCGCCGCCCGGATCGGTATGGGATGGCCGCAGTCGACCACCGGACCGCCGAGCCGCCCGCCGGCGCATCGAAGCGCGTCCGAAACCAGGAGGGCACCGCCGCCGATGGACAGCGACGACATCACCCGCCGCCCGGCCCGTGAGCTCGCGCGGATGCTGCGCGAGCGCGAAGTCTCCGCCCGCGAGGTGGTGGGCGCGCACCTGGAGCGCATCGAGGCGGTGAACCCGGCCGTCAACGCCGTGGTGACGCTGTGCGGCGAGCGCGCCATGGACGAGGCGCGGGCCGCCGACGAGCACCTCGCCGCGGGTGGCACGCCGCCGCCGCTGCACGGGCTGCCCGTCGCGCACAAGGACACCCACGAGACGGCCGGGGTGCACACCACCTTCGGCTCCCCCCTGCTCGCCGACAACGTGCCCCACCGCGACGAACTGCTGGTTGCGCGGATGCGTGCGGCCGGGGCGATCACCATCGGCAAGACCAACACCCCCGAGTTCGCCGCCGGCTCGCACACCTTCAACCCGGTTTTCGGGCTGACCCGCAACCCCTACGACACCGCGCGCTCCGCCGGGGGCAGCAGCGGAGGGGCGGCCGCGGCGCTGGCGGCGGGACTGCACCCGCTGGCCGACGGCTCGGACATGGGCGGCTCGCTGCGCAATCCGGCTTCTTTCAACAACGTGGTGGGTCTGCGGCCTTCGCCGGGACGGGTGCCGCAGCATCCGGCGCCGCTGGGCTGGCAGCAACTGTCGGTGCAGGGGCCGATGGCGCGCGACGTCGACGATGCCGCGCTGCTGCTGTCGGTCATCGCCGGCCCCGATGCGCGCAGCCCGGTCGCCCTGGGCGAGCCCGGTTCGGCGTTCGCGCCGCCGCTGGAGGACGGCGCGCGGGGGCTGCGGTTGGCCTGGTCGCCGGACCTGGGCGGGTCGGCGCCGTGCGAACGGGCCGTGGCCGAGGCGCTGCGGCCGGCGCTGGACGTGTTCGCGGAGATGGGCTGCGAGGTCGCCGAGGACGCACCCGACCTCACAGCCGCCGACGACGTGTTCCGCACCCTGCGCGCCTGGCAGTTCGAGGCCACGCTGGGCCCGCTGCTGGACACGGCGCGCGACCGCCTCAAACCCAGTCTGGCCTGGAACATCGAGGAGGGGCGCAAGCTCACCGGCTCCGACGTGTCGCGCGCCGAACTGGCGCGGACCCGGATCTACCACCGCGTCCGGGAGTTCTTCGAGCGCTACGATGCGCTGCTGCTGCCCGTGAGCCAGGTCGTGCCCTTCGACGCCGGGCTGGAGTACCCGGCCGACATCGACGGCGCCGTGCAGCAGACCTACCTGGACTGGATGCGCTCCTGCTCGCACATCACCGTCACCGGGTGCCCGGCCCTGGCGGTGCCGGGCGGCTTCACCCCGGACGGCCTTCCGGTGGGCCTGCAGATCGTGGGGCCGCACCGGGCCGACCGCCGGGTGCTGGAGATCGGCCGCGCCTTCGAGCAGGCGACGGGCCACGGTCGGCGCCGGCCGCCCCTGTGATCGGAGCGGCCGACGGCCGGATGCGGCCGACTCGGGCGCGCGGGCGGCGGCTCAGTCCCACACGCGCGCCAGCAGCCACCGGTCCGAGGCGGAATCGTGCTGGAGCTCGTAGACGCCGCGCGCGCCCCGGCCTCCGGCTTCGACCCGCCAGTGTTCACGCTGCGGGAGCCGCTCCTGGGCTTCCGAAGGCCAGTCGGCGCGCAAAGTGACCCAGTGGTCGACGATGTGGCGGACGTTGTAGACCCGTCGTTCCCACACGAAGCGCACCGGGCGTCCGTCCTGCTCGGTGACGTCGACTGGGACTCCGTAGACGTGGCCCACCGGCGACACTCCCCTCAAGCGCGGCCCCCGTGAACGGGAAGCCTCGGCCTGCGGGGAAGGACAGGCGGCGAATTCGAACGTATGTTCTAATCATAGCCGATCTTGCGGCCATTCGGAACCGTGCCGCGGCCCACACTGTCTAAGACCGCAAACCTCCTCCCACAAAACCGACGAAGACCTGCATATCGGCCCCGATGCCTCCACTCCGGGGCGTCTGTACGCTATTGAGCGCGAATCCACGCCGGCCTAAGGAACGCAGCACTGTGACGGACAACGGGCACGAGCGCGCCAGGCCCCTGCGCACTGGCGACCCCCAGCAGCTCGGCGAATACCGGATCGAGGGCCGCCTGGGACGCGGCGGCATGGGCACCGTCTACCTCGGCCGCGACACCTCCGAGCGCCTGGTGGCCGTCAAGCTGATCCACCCCGACCTCAGCGACGACCCGGACTTTCGCCGCCGCTTCGCGCGGGAGGTCGAGTCCGCCCGCAAGGTCGCCCGGTTCTCCACGGCGGGGGTACTGGACGCCCGCCTGGACGGCGACCCCCTGTTCATCGTCTCCGAGTACGTACCCGGCCCCAACCTGGCACAGGCCGTCTCCGCCGACGGTCCGATGAGCGGCGGCACCCTGGAGAGCCTGGCGCTGGGAGTCGCGGCGGCGCTGGCCGCAATCCACCGCGCGGGCGTCATCCACCGCGACCTCAAACCGGGCAACGTGCTGCTCTCGGCGGTGGGACCCAAGGTCATCGACTTCGGCATCGCCCGCGCGATGGACGACGACAGCGCGGTGACCCGCTCCAGCCAGCTCATGGGCACACCCTCCTACCTGGCGCCCGAACTGGTGGCCGGAGGCGAGATCACCTTCGCGTCCGACATCTTCTCCTGGGGCTGCCTGGTGGCCTACGCCGGAACCGGCAAGGCGCCCTTCGACGCCCAGACGGTGCCGGCCGTGCTCCACCTGATCAGCTCCGGCGACGCCGATCTGACCGGGCTCGACCCCCGGCTGATGGACCTGGCGCGCAGCGCGCTGGAGAAGGACCCGCGCAACCGGCCCAGCGCACAGCAACTGCTGAACGCGCTCGTGGGCCAGGACGACCCCGCCGAAGACACCGTGGACAGCACGGTGGCCGGGTCCTGGACCCCGCCCTCGACCGGCGCGGCCGCGGCCGCAGGAGCCACGGGAGCAGTGGGCGGCGGCGCCGCGGGGGCGGCCGCGGTCCCCGAAGAGACGGGAGCGGCCGCCTTCACAGACGCGGCTCCGGCCGGCGGCACCCCGACCGAGCCCTACGCCCACCCCGAAACCGCCGCGCCCGAGGCGCCGCCGTCCGATCCGCAGAATCCCTATGACGGGTACCCTGCACCCTCCACCGCGCCGGAGCGGCCCCCGGGCTCCGGCGCCGGCTACCGCCCCGCCGAGGAGGGCCGCTTCGAGCCGCCTCCGGGCGCGGCCGCCCCTCCCGGAGCCCCCGCACAACCCTTCGGTTCGCCCTCCGGGCCGCAACCCCCCTACGGTGCCCAGCCACCCTACGGTCAGCCCTACGGGCCCCAGCCGCCGCACGGTCCGCCGTCGGGCCCGCAATCCCCCTATGCCCCGCCCTCCGGCTCCCAGCAGCCGCCGCACGGCCCCGGCGCGGCCGCCTCGCCGCCGTTCGGCGGGCCCGCGGCCGGCTACAGCGGCTACCAAGGCCCTTCCGGCCCGAACGCCCCTTCCGGACCGGGCGGGACCGCGCCCGGCTCTTTCGAACCCGGTCGGCCGCGCAGGCGCCGCCGCCCGGGCGTGCTCCTCGCGGAGGGCGCGGCGGCGCTGGTCGTGGTGGTCGCGGGCGCAGTCGGCGCGGTCCTGCTGGCCGACGACGCTCCACCTGAGGGCGACCTCATCTACCAGGATGATTTCGCCAACAGCGCCTGGGAGTACGACGCCTACGACCCCGAGGACGAGTTCCTGGAGTACGCCCACCACTCCGATCACGGGCTGCTGCTGCGGGTTTCGGAGTACAACGACTTCGGAGGGAGCCTGGGCGCCTTCGTCCCCTACTCCGGCCAGATCCCGGAGGCCGTACGGGTCCGGGCACGAGCCGAGGTCCTCGCCGGCCCCTCCTACAGCGAATACGGCGTCCGCTGCTACCACCAGGTCTCCGACGAGGACGACGACGTGGCGACGCACTACGAGGCACTCGTGCGCTTCGACGGCGCCAGCGCGCAGATCCGCCGTGCCGGCGGCGCCTCCGGGGACACGGCGCTGGCCACCACCGACGAGGTGGGCGAATACGTCGATCCGCCGGAGCAGCGGCCGCTGGGCGCCGGGGCCGACGGCGGCGGCTCCGGGGCCCCTGTGACCAACACGGTGACGATGACCTGCGAGCCCGACGACGACGCCGGGACGATGGTGATCAACATGTGGGTCAACGGCGACCACGTGCTCGAAGCCGTCGATCCCGAACCGCTGCCCGACGACGCCACCGAGAACCCCACCCGCATGGCCGGGGTCACGGTCAAGCGCCGCGGCGACGCCCAGGACATCGTGATGGCGGGGTTCCACCTCTTCGAGCTCGTGCGCCTGGGAGAACCCGCGGTCGGCGGCACATCCCAGACCGCCGGATCATAGGCTGGCGGCGCGGGCCGCGGCCCATCGC
The DNA here is from genome assembly GCF_004323735.1 of Streptomonospora litoralis. GTDB lineage: Bacteria > Actinomycetota > Actinomycetes > Streptosporangiales > Streptosporangiaceae > Streptomonospora > Streptomonospora litoralis. The sequence goes on from NZ_CP036455.1 coordinate 4,240,964, forward strand.
ACACCGCGCCGGACCGCGCGAGCGGGTCCGGAGGTGCGGCCGCCCACCGCTCGATCTGCCGGACGGAGTTGAGAGGGGTCAGGCATGCGCGCCATCGTCATCGAAGAGCAGGGCGGTCCCGAGGTGATGCGCCTCGGTGACGTCGCCGATCCCGAGCCGGGACCCGGCGAGGTCCTGATCGACATCGAGGCGCGCGGCGTCAACTTCATCGACATCTACCAGCGCAGCGGCGCCTATTCGATGCCGACGCCGTTCACCCCCGGCGTCGAGGCGGCGGGAACCGTTGCGGCGACCGGTGCCGACGTCATCGGGTTCTCCCCCGGTGCCCGGGTGGCGTGGGTACTGCGGCCCGGCGGTTACGCCGAACGCGCGGTGGTACCGGCCGACCGCGTCGTTCCGGTGCCCGACGGTGTCACCACCGAGCAGGCGGCCGCCACGCTGCTGCAAGGCATGACCGCCCATTACCTGACGCACTCCACCTACGCCGTCCAGCCCGGTGACACGGTGCTCGTGCACGCCGCGGCGGGCGGCACCGGCCTGCTGCTGGTCCAGCTCGCCAAGGCGCGCGGCGCCCGGGTCGTCGGCACCGCATCGACCGAGGCCAAGCAGCGGCTCGCCCGCGAGGCCGGCGCCGACGAGATCGTCGACTACACCAGTACGGAGGTGGCGCCGGCGGTGCGCGAGCTGACCGGCGGCGAAGGCGTGGCGGCGGTCTACGACGGGGTGGGCGCCGACACGTTCGAGGCGAGCCTGGCCTCGCTGCGACCGCGCGGCGTGCTGGCGCTGTTCGGGCAGGCCAGCGGCGCTGTGGCGCCGATCGACCCGCAGCGGCTGAACTCGGCCGGTTCGGTGTTCCTCACCCGGCCGACGCTGGCGCACTACGCGGCCTCCCACGAGGAGCTGCTGGAGCGCTCGACCGATGTGTTCGGGCTGGTCGCCGCCGACCGGCTGTCGGTGCGGGTGGGCGGCCGCTACCCGCTCGCCGAGGCCGGGCGCGCCCACGAGGACCTGGCGGCGCGGCGCACCACCGGAAAGCTCCTGCTCGCGTGAGACGCGCGGGAGGCGGGGCGGCGGTCACCGGCGTCGCCCCGCCTCCCGCGTCACTCCGATTCGCGCGAGCGCGGCTCGGGCACCGTCTCGGAACCCGCGCCGGCCGCCTCCTGGGCCTCCTGGCGGGCGCTGGCCACCGCCTCGGCGGCGATTTCGGCGGCGTGGTCGGCGGCTTCGGCCGCCGTGCCGCGGCGTCCTTCGGTCAGCTCGCCCTGTCGGTCCTCGCCGTCGCCCTGTTCGGCAGCGCCCGCGGGCTGCTCGCCGCTCTCGGCGGGCGCGGCCTCGCCGGTGCTGTCGGAGAAGGCCCTGCTGACGTTCTGCACGGCCTGGCTGAGCTCGCCGGGGATGACCCAGAACGTGTTGCCCTCGCCGTTGGCCAGGTGCGGCAGGGTCTCCAGGTACTTGTAGGCGAGCAGCTTGGGGTCGGCGTTGTTGGCGTGCACCGCCTGGAAGACGCGTTCGATGGCCTGGGCCTCGCCGTCGGCGCGCAGGATGCGGGCCTGCTGGTCGCCCTGGGCTTCGAGGATGGACTGCTGGCGCGCGCCTTCGGCGGTGAGGATGCGCTGCTGCCGCTCGCCTTCGGCGTGCAGCACGACGGCGCGCTTGTCGCGCTCGGCACGCATCTGCTTCTCCATCGCCTCCTTGATGGAGGGCGGCGGGTCGATCGCCTTGATCTCGACCCGGTTGACCCGGATGCCCCACTTGCCGGTGGCGTCGTCGAGCACGCCGCGCAGCCGGGTGTTGATCTCCTCACGCGAGGTCAGGGCCCGCTCCAGGTCCATGCCGCCGATGACGTTGCGCAGCGTGGTGACCGTGAGCTGGTCGATGGCGGCCAGGTAGTTGGCGACCTCGTAGGCGGCGGCCTTGGCCTGGGTGATCTGGTAGTAGAGGACGGTGTCTATGTTGACGACGAGGTTGTCCTCGGTGATCACCGGCTGCGGCTTGGACGAGAACACCTGCTCGCGCAGGTCGAACTTGGTGTTGACGCGGTCGATGCCCGGGATGATGAAGTTCAGCCCCGGGTTCAGGGTGCGCAGGTAGCGGCCGAATCGCTCGATGTTGTAGGCGCGCGCCTGCGGCACGATCCGCACGGTCGCCACGACGGCGAGTACGGCCAGGACCGCGATGACGATGAAGAGGATGTCGATCCCCATGGCTACCTCCTGGGTGCCCGGTGGGGGCGAAGCGGGCGGGCTGCGGTGGACGTTGCGGCGCGCGGCGCGCTCACGGCAGCGCCTCCCTGGGGTAGACGACGGCCGTCGCGCCTTCGATCTCCATCACGTCGACCCGCGTCCCCGGCGGGATCACGGTGTCCTCGTCGATGCAGCGGGCCGACCACTCCTCGCCGGAGAGCTTGACGCGGCCGTCCTCGCCGGTGACCTCGTCGACGACCACCGCCGACTGGCCCACCAGGCGGTCGGTGCCCGACCGCAGCGGCGGCGGTTGGCGCATATGGCGTTTGGCGATGGGGCGCACCACCAGTAGGCCGGCGGCCGATGCGATGACGAAGGCGGCGGCCTGCACGGCGAAGCCCATGCCGACGGCGCCGACGATACCGGCGATCAGCGCGGCCACGGCGAGCAGGCCCAAGGCCAGCGTGAGGGTGTAGACCTCGGCAATGCCCAAGGCAGCGGCCGCGATCAGCCAGAGGACCCAAATCGGCATCGGTACCGACCTCCCGTCCGGACGCGGCTTGCACTAAAACTACCCCGCAGCAGTGACCAACCACACAGGAGCGGATCACATTCCACAGACGCCGCACGGGCGGGCGGCGTCCGCCGCGCGGGCCGTGGGGACAGGGGCGCGCGACGGGGAGCGGCGGGTCAGTCTTGGTCCTCCAGGTCGCCCTCCAGTGCCAGGTAGGTCTCACGCAGCCGGTCCAGCACCTCGGGGTCGGGGCGCTCCCACAGCTTGCGGTCGGCCGCCTCCAGCAGCCGCTCGGTCATGCCGCGCAGGGCCCAGGGGTTGGCCTGCTCCAGGAACTCCCGGTTCTCCGGGTCGAAGACGTAGCTCTCGGCGAGTTTGGCGTACATCCAGTCGTCGACGACACCGGCGGTGGCGTCGTAGCCGAACAGGTAGTCGACGGTCGCGGCGAGCTCGAAGGCGCCCTTGTAGCCGTGCCGGCGCATGGCCGCGATCCACTTCGGATTGACCACGCGGGCGCGGAAGACCCGGCGGGTCTCCTCGCCCAGGGTGCGGGTCTTGACCTGGTCGGGCACGGCGGAGTCGCCGACGTAGGCGGCCGGGTTGCTGCCGGTGAGCCGGCGGACCATCGCGACCATGCCGCCGTGGTACTGGAAGTAGTCGTCGGAGTCGACGATGTCGTGCTCGCGGGTGTCCTGGTTCTTCGCGGCCACCGCGATGCGCCGGAACGAGGACTCCATGTCCGAGCGCGCTTCGCGGCCGTCGAGGCCGCGGCCGTAGGCGTAGCCGCCCCAGACCGCGTAGACCTCCGCGAGGTCGGCGTCGTCGCGCCAGTTGCGGGCGTCGATCAGCGGCAGCAGGCCCGCCCCGTAAGCGCCCGGGCGGGAGCCGAAGATGCGCGTGGTGGCCCGCCGCCAATCCCCGTGCTCGGTGTGGTCCGCCAGGGCATGGGCTCGCGGGAAGTTCTGCTCGGCGGGTTCGTCCAACTCGGCGACGGCCTTGATCGCGTCGTCCACCAGGCCGATGACGTGGGGGAACGCGTCGCGGAAGAAGCCGGAGATGCGCAGTGTGACGTCGATGCGGGGACGGCCCAGCTCCTCCGGCGGCACGATCTCGAACCCGGTGACGCGCCGCGAGGCGTCGTCCCAGGTGGGCCGCACGCCCAGCAGGGCCAGCACCTCGGCGATGTCGTCGCCCTGGGTGCGCATCGCGGCGGTTCCCCACACGGTCAGCCCCACCGAAGAGGGGTATTCGCCGTTGTCGTCGAGGTGGCGGCGCACCAGCGAGTCGGCCAGCGCCTGGCCCACGTCCCAGGAGTTGCGCGACGGCACCGCCTTGGGGTCGACCGAGTAGAAGTTGCGGCCGGTGGGCAGCACGTTGACGAGCCCGCGCGTGGGCGAGCCGGAAGGCCCGGCCGGGACGTGGCCGCCGTCGAGCGCGTGCAGGACGGCGCCGATCTCGTCGGTGGTGGCGGCCAAGCGCGGCACGACCTCCTCGGCGGCGAAGCGCAGCACCTCGGCCATCTTGTGCGTGGCATCGCCCGCGGGCACGGTCCCGCCGAGCGCCTCGGTGATCACGGAGTCGGCGCCGGCGGCCGGCCAGCCGCGCTCCTCCATCCGCTCGACCAGGCGGCGGGCCAGGGTGTCGACCAGGTCGAGAGCGTCGGAGGCGGTGCGCGCAGGACCGTCGACGAGCGCACTCAGGCTTTCGGGCACGTCGGCGCGGGCGCCGGGTTCGGCCAGCAACTCCTTCTCGTCCAGCCCGAAGGCGCCGGCCAGCACCGCGCGCAGGCCCGGCAGCGCGCCTGCGCGGCCCGCCCACACTTGAGAGGCGCGCAGCACGGCCATGACCAGGTTGACGCGCGGCTCGCCCTCGGGGGCGCGGCCGAGGATGTGCAGGCCGTCGCGGATCTGCACGTCCTTGATCTCGCAGAGGTAGCCGTCGACGTGCATGACGAAGTCGTCGAACTCGTCGGCGCCGGGCATCTCCTCCCGGTGCAGGTCGTGATGGAGTTCCGCGGACTTGATCAGCGTCCAGATCTGCGCGCGAAGAGCCGGGGCCTTGTCCGGGTCGAGGTCGTTGACCTGGGCGTACTCGTCGAGCAACTGCTCCAGCTTGGCGATGTCGCCGTAGGTGTCGGCGCGGGCCATCGGCGGGACGAGGTGGTCGACGACGGTGGCGTGGCCGCGGCGCTTGGCCTGCGTGCCCTCGCCGGGGTCGTTGACGATGAAGGGGTAGATGAGCGGCAGGTCGCCCAGCACCGCATCGGGCGCGTCCTCGGCGGCCAGGCCCAGGCCCTTGCCCGGCAGCCACTCCAGGGTGCCGTGCTTGCCCAGGTGGATGACGGCGTCGGCGCCGAAGCCCGCCGCGGCGGACTCGCCGGCGCCCTCGGCGGGTGACTCCAGCCAGCGGTAGGCCGCCAGATAGTGGTGGGACGGCGGCAGGTCGGGGTCGTGGTAGATGGCGATGGGGTTCTCGCCGAAGCCGCGGGGCGGCTGGATCATCAGCACGACGTTGCCGAACCGGAGCGAGGCCAGCACGATCTCCGGACGGCCCCGGGAGTCGTCGACGTAGAGGTCGCCGGGCGGCGGGCCCCAGTGCTCGGCGATGGATTCGCGCAGCTCGGCGGGCAGGGACTCGAACCAGCGCAGGTAGTCATCCAGCGGAACGCGGGTGGTGGCCTCGGTGAGCTGCTCCTCGCTGAGCCATTCCACGTCGTGGCCGCCGGCGCGGATCAGGGCGTGGATGAGCGGGTCGCCGTCGTCTTCGCGCCGCTCCTCATCGGGGCCGGGAACCCGCCACAGCGAGTCGTCGGCGCCCAGGTCGTAGCCGCGCTCGGCCAGCAGGCGGAACAGCCGCACCGCCGAGGCGGGGGTGTCCAGTCCCACCGCGTTGCCGACGCGCGAGTGCTTGGTGGGGTAGGAGGAGAGCACCACGCCCAGGCGGCGCCGGGCGGGCGGCACGGAGCGCAGGCGGGCGTGGCGCACCGCGATCCCGGCGATACGGGCGGCGCGCTCCGGGTCGGCGGCGTAGACGGGGATGCCGCTCTCGTCGGAGACCTCCTTGAAGGAGAACGGCACGGTGATCAGGCGGCCGTCGAACTCGGGGATGGCCACCTGCATGCCGGCGTCCATCGGGGTCAGCGCGGCGTCGGAGGCGTGCCAGCGCTCGCGGGTCGAGGTCAGCACCAGGCCCTGCAGGATGGGGACGTCCAGCGCGGCCAGCGCTCCGGCGTCCCAGGCGTCCTCGTCGCCGCCGCCGCTGGCGTCGGCGGCGACGGCCCCGCCGGCGGCGAGCACGGTGGTGATGACGGCGTCGGCGCGGTCGAGTATCTCGAACAGGCCGGGGTGGGTCTCGCGGGAGAGGCCGCGCAGCGAGCCGGAGAAGACGGGGAGCGGCGCGCCGCCGGCGTCGGTGACGGCGTGGCAGAGCGTGTCGACGAAGGCGGTGTTGCCGGACAGCTCGTGGGCGCGGTAGAAGACCACGGCGACAGTGGGGCGTGTGGCACCGTCGGAACGCGCGGCGGACGCGGGCTCGGCACCGGAGGCGCGTGCGCCGATCTCGTGGATGCCGTATTCGGGCATGGTCTCGGGCGGCTGGAAGCCCTCACCGGTCAGCAGCACCGTGTCGGAGAGGAAGCGGGCCAGTTCGCGCAGATTGCCGATGCCGCCTTCGCGCAAGTAGGCGTGGGCTTCGGTGGCGACGCCGGAGGGCACGGTCGAGTGCGCGATCATCTCGGCGTCGGGAGCGGCCTCGCCGCCGAGGGCCACGACGGGGATGCCGGCGGCGCGCAGCCGCTCCAAGCCGCCCGGCCAGGCTTCGCTGCCGCCGAGCAGCCGCACCACGGCGACGTCGGCTCCCTCGATCAGGCCACCGAGCTCCTCGGGGTCGGTGCGGGCCGGGTTGGCGGTGCGGTAGCCGGATTCGGCGGCACGGGCCGCCAGCAGCTCGGTATCGGCCGTGGACAGCAGCAGGATGGTAGCCACGCGTCGTCGTCCTTCTATGGCAGAGCAGGGGTCCTCGCCCCGTGACCGGTATGTGCGCGACGGCCGAAGTTCCTGGCTCGGGCACCCCTTGCGATCGGGCGAACGGGGGCCTGACAGTTGCGGGACAGCCGCGGACTCGCACCGCGTTCCTTCGTGCCGTCGCCGCCCATCTTCGCAGACGGCGTTGCGCAGGCCGCGCGGCGGCCTCCGGGCCGAAGCGGGCGGCGCCGCAGCGGGCCGTGGCAGGGTCGGGCCATTCCGGTTCCGGCGCCGCCCGTGGTTTGCAACAATCGTCGCCATGAACTACCCGCCGCCTCCGCCCGATCCCGGCGACCCGTACGGCCGCCCCGCTCCGAGTGACCCGTATGCGCAGCCGGACATGCCCTCGGGCGGCTATCCCGGCTACCCGTCCGACCCCGCCGCCGGCCCGCTGGTGCCCTACGGCAAGGAGCAGACCGGGGGCTGGCATTCGCCCTACGCCCCGGTTCCCGAGAACGATGCGGTCCTGACCACGATCGGCGACATCGCCATCACGCAGACCACGGTCATCACTCCGGCCGGCCGCCTCCCGATCAAGGGCAGCGTGTGGACATCCACGGATATGTCGCACACCACCGAGGGCATCGCGACGGTGGGCATCGTGCTGGCGGTGGTCACGGTCATCCTGTTCGTCGGGCTCTGCGGCCTCGGCCTGCTGGGCCTGTTGTTCCTGCTGATGAAGGAGCAGAAGACGCAGGGGAGTGTGCAGGTCACCGTCCAGGGCAACGGGGTGTACCACTCGACCATGATCCCGGTGCACAGCCCGCAGGCGGTGTCGCAGATCATGCAGTCGGTCAACTACGCGCGCTCGCTTGCGGCGACGAACTGACGGCGGCGGTCGGCCGCGCAGCGCGACGCGGACGGCGAAGGTCTCCCTTCCTCCGTAGCCGAGAACCCGTGTCGGCCCCGCTGTGAGTGTGCCCGTCGGCTTTCCGGCGCGGCGCCGCACCGGAAAGCCGAGGGAGACTCGCCGATTCCTAACCGGTGTGCTCCACCTCCCCCCGCGCGGAGTCGTCGGAGCCGTCGCCGCCGCGCGCCGGGCACAGCTGGTCGGCCAGCAGTTCGCGGAGGTGGGCGGCCACCGGCCGGTCGCCGGCCGCCGCGCTCAGGGCGGCGAACTCGGCGTCGCTGAAGGTCACCGACACCGAACGCACTCCGTCCCTGCGGCGGGGAAGGCCCAGCATCCGGCGGTGGATGCGTTCGAGTGCCTCGGGCGGGAGCGGACCGTAGGCGGTCTCCAGCTGCGACAGCCACTCCCGCAGCTCGTTCCACCGCGCGTAGCGCCCGGCGAGCACGTAAAGGTAGGAGGCGACGTCGCGGTGTCCGGCGGCGCGCTGCAACTCCTCGTGGGTGACGGGGTCGAGGGCGAGGCTCACCCTGCGGGCGGCGGGCGGCGCCGCGGCCGTGCGGGGATCGGCCCCGCAGCAGGGGGTGCCGGCAGCGGCTTCGGACGCCTCCGGCGCGGCGGAGGGAGCGATGACGGACGGATCGGTAGCGGTGTTCACCTGGACCTCCCGGATCGAGGGCGAAGGGTCTCGGCCGCGCATCACGCGGCCCGCGGCCGCCTTCGCGACGGGAGCCTCCGGAGTAACCGGCGCCCGTGAACACCTGGCCGCTGCAACACCCCCAACATAACCCGCCGGGCTCGGCGCGCGCCGGTTGTCCACAGGTTGCGTGCGCGGATTCCGATGTCGCGCAGCGCTAGATCCGGTCGCCGCGATCCGGCCAGCGGGGCGGGACGTAGCCGTCGTGGTCCTTGGGATCGTGTGCGTGCGTGCCCGCATACATCTGGTCGGGCAGGAGCAGGACCTCGGCCGTGCGGGACAGTCCCGGAGCGGGACCCAGCCAGACGTCGTTGATTCCGTCGTTGAATACCGCCATGCACACCAGGACGCGCCCCCTCGCGTCGACGGCGCAAACCAGGAGCTTGACCTTCTGCGCGTGCGGGCCGGTGAACATGCTGTCTCCGCGGAAGCGGTAGGTGAAGTTCACCGCGTCACCGCGTTCGGGAACCTGCGGGTGGGGCCGGACCTCCCAGCCGGTGATCTCGGCGGTCACCGGGTAGACCTCGTCACCCCTGACGACCGTGACCTCGGCTGCCGCGGGGCCCGGTTCCTCAGGGGCGGGTTCGCCGCAGCCGGCACCGACCGCAGCGACGATGCCGAGGGCGGCCGCCTTGCGCGCCCACGCAGCCACGTCGACCCCCTCTTCGGCGATTCGCAGCCGAGTCTAACGGCCCCGCGAAGAGCCGGATTCCGATGCCGTGCGGCGACGCACCCGGCGTCGACGTGCCAAGATGAAAGAATCCTCATCGCCGTTTCATCTCCATCTGAGATCCGGACGCGACGATCGGCGGGTATGAAAGGTCTGTACCGCAACATCCTGATCGGCGCGCTGCTGGCCGTCCTCGCGGCCTCGGGGGCGATGGCGTGGGCCACCGGGCGGGAGGCGCCGACGCCGCGCCCGCCCGCCGAGGTCACCGTGGGCGAGTCCGCCACAGCGGTGGCCCCGAGCTCGTCCGAGCCTTCCCCCGATTCGCAGACGTCGCCTCCTGCGAGCCCCTCGCCCGCCGGCCCCGGGGGCGACGACGATGACGACGATGACGACGACGTGGTCGACCCGCCGCCCGCAGTCACCGGCGACGATGACGACGATGACGACTCCGACGACAAGGGCGAGGATGACGACTGACGGCGGCCGCAACCGCACCGGTCCGGCCGAGCCGGCCGACCCGGCGGCGGCGACCGTGCCGCAGCCGTCCTTTCGCGCGCCCTCCCCACCCGCCGCCGACCCCTCCCCCACTCATGAAACCCCGGCCGGGGACACACCGCGGCGGCGCCGGGTTCCCGTCCCCGCCCGTGCCCGGATCATGGCCTGGGTACTGCTGTTGATGACGTCGGCCCTGGTGCTGGTGAACGTCGCCACCTGGCAGGCGCTGCGCACCGCGGTCGACGACCGCATCGACCGTGCCCTCAGCCAGGAGATCGGAGAATTCCGGGAGTTCGCGGCGGTGGGCACCGACCCCGCGACGCAGCGGCGCTTCGCCGACCTGCAGAACCTGTTCCGGATGCACATCAGTCAGCAGCATCCCGACCGCAACGAGATAATCTTCGGCTACGTCGAGGACAGCCCGCAGGCCGCGGTGCCCACGGGACGGATCCGCCAGGGACAGAAACCGCCGTTCGACGCGTCCGCCGACGTCCCCGCTCGCGAATCCATCCTCACCTCGCCCAACGCCCGAGGGGTCGCGCAGACCCCCGCCGGGCTGCTGCGGTGGGAGAAGCTGCGGGTGACGCCGCCGGGCGGGGCGAGCGCGGCCAACCCGCCCGGCTGGTTCGTGATCGGTTACTTCGTCGACGCCGACATGGCGGAGGTGAACGCCACCATGCGCACGCTCGTGCTGGTGAGCATCGCCGGGCTGGCGTTCGCCGGCGCCGCCGCATGGTGGGTGGCCGGGCAAATCCTGGCGCCGATCCGGCTGGTGCGCCAGGCGGCTGCGCAGATCACCGAGGAGGATCTGACCCGCCGCATCGACGTCCCGGGCAACGACGACGTCGCCGCGCTCGCCGAGCAGTTCAACGCGATGGTGGGCCGCCTGGAGGAGGCGTTCTCCGCACAGCGCCGCTTCGTCGACGACGCCGGCCACGAACTGCGCACCCCGATCACCGTGGTGCGCGGCCATCTGGAGGTGATGGGCGACGACCCGCAGGAGCGGCGCGAGACCGTGCGGCTGGTCACCGACGAACTGGACCGGATGGCGCGCATCGTAGAGGAGCTGCTGCTGCTCGCCAAGGTGCAGCGCCCCGACTTCCTGCAGCCCGGCCGGGTCTCGCTGGCGGAGCTGACCAGCGACGTCGACGCCAAGGTGCGGGCACTCGGCGACCGCGACTGGCGGCTGGACGAGATCGCCGAGGGCACCGCCTACCTCGATCCTCAGCGGATCACGCAGGCGATGCAGCAGCTCGCGCACAACGCCTTCCAGCACACCGAACCGGGTGCCGCCGTCCGCACCGGTTCGCGGGTCTCGCCTGACGGCCGGACGGTTTCCTTCTGGGTCGGCGACAGCGGTCCCGGAATCGCAGCGGAGGACCAGGAGCGGATCTTCGAGCGGTTCTCCCGCGCCGGCCACGGCAACCGCGCGGACCGCTCCGGCGCCGGGCTCGGCTTGGCCATCGTGCGCGCCATCGCCGACGCCCACTACGGCGACGTGCTGGTGCGTTCGGCCCCCGGAGAAGGGGCGCTGTTCACCCTGGTTCTTCCCGTCGATGTGAGGAGCGAGCAGTGGCCGGCATCCTGATCGTCGAGGACGAGGAGCGCATCTCCTCATTCGTCCGCAAGGGGCTGACCGCCAACGGCTTCGCCGCGACCGTGGTCACGAGCGGCCGCGACGCCCTGGACTTCGCGCTCACCGGCGACTTCGGCCTGATGGTGCTGGACCTGGGGCTGCCGGATGAGGACGGCTTCGCCGTGTTGCGGCGCATGCGCGAGATGGGCTCGGAGCTGCCCGTGATCATCCTGACCGCCCGCGACGGCGTGCGCGACACGGTCAACGGCCTGGAGACGGGCGCGGACGACTACATGACCAAGCCGTTCCGCTTCGAGGAGCTGCTGGCGCGGATCCGGTTGCGGATGCGCAGCTCGCGGGACGCCGAATCCACCGTGCTCCGGGGCGGCGGCCTCATGCTGGACCTGCGCACCCGCAGGGCCTCGACCGGCGACGCCGGCGCCATCGACCTCACCGCCCGCGAGTTCGCGCTGCTGGAGCTGCTGCTGCGCCACCGCGGGCAGGTGCTGTCGCGCCAGCAGATCCTCTCTGCGGTGTGGGGATACGACTACGACCCCGAGTCCAACGTCGTCGACGTCTACATCCGCGCCTTGCGCAAGAAGGTCGGCGCGGAGCGCATCGCGACCGTACGCGGCATGGGCTACCGCCTGGTGGAGTGAAGCGGCCCGTGCGCCGCCGCGGCCGCGCGGGCCGATCGGCCGACGGACACCCGGTGCGGGCGACCGTCAAGCGCTGCCGCTGCCGCGGCCCGCATGAAAGAGCTCTCATGTGCGCTTCAGGGCCGCCTCATCCGCGGCGACCAGGCTTGCAGTCGTCCCCGGCGGAACCCGCCACCAGCCAAAGCACAGGGGTTTGCAACCATGCACGGATCGTTCGCTCCCACCTCCTCCCCGGCCGTCCTGCACCGGCTCTCCAACACCCGGCGCGCGGCGCTGAAGGTCTCCTACACCGTGCGCGCCCTCGATGGCGACCGCCCCGTCCACCTGCTGAGCGGTCCCGGCGTGCGACCGCAGCACGGCGACGTCGTCGTCGCCGAAGTCACCGGGATCGGCAGGCACACGCGACTGGAATCGGCTGCGGGCAGGCGCGCACACCTCTTCCCCGGCGACGAGGTCCTGGTCGCGTACGGCGCGCGCTATGCCCCCGACCAGTTCGAGGCCGAACCTCCCGCCGACCTGGGGCCCTGCGACCTCGTGGCGGCCGGAGGCATCGCCGCCGAGGTGATCAGCGCCCACGCCGACCTGGCCGAGCCGACCACGTTGAAGCCGGTGGGGCTCGCGGCGGACGCCGCCGGTGAACCCGTGAACATGACCCGCCTCGCCGCCCCCCGGGCCGCCGTTCTCGCGGGCAGCCGGGACGGCGTGCCGACCGTCGCGGTCGTCGGCACGTCCATGAACGCCGGGAAGACCACCACCGGCGCGGCACTGGTCCGCGGGCTTACCGCCGCCGGATACCGCGTCGGTGCGGCCAAGGTCACCGGAACCGGCGCGGGCGGCGACCGGTGGATGCTGCAGGACTCCGGTGCGTTCGCAGCGGCCGACTTCACCGACGCGGGCCTGGCCACCACCTACCGCGTCCCCATCGAGAGGATTCTCGCGGCGGCCCGCGACCTGCACGACGGGCTGGTGGGAGCCGGGGCCGACGCGGTCGTCCTGGAGGTCGCCGACGGCCTGCTGCAGCCGGAGACCGCCGAACTGCTGAAGCCCGGCAGGCTGCCGGCGCTGGTGCAGGGCTGGGTGTTCGCGGCGGGCGACGCCGCCGGGGCGTTGTACGGCACCGAGCGGCTCCGCGCGGCCGGGCTTCCGGTGCTGGCGGTAAGCGGCCGGATGACCGCCTCGCCACTGGCCGTACGCGAGTGCGCGCGGCACTTGGATCTTCCGGTGCACGGCCTGGACGACCTCGCCGATCCGGCGATCGCCGCGCAACTCACCCCGCGAGCGGTCGTCCAGCCGGTGCGGGAGTGCACGGCATGAGCGCGACCGGGGCCCCGTCCCACACTCGCGGCGGCGACAGCGCGGGGCGGGTGCCCCTGCTGCTCTCGGGCCGTCGCCGCTGGACCTTCGGGCTGCTCGTCGCCGTCGGATTGGGGCAGGCGGCCGCGGCGATCGGGTGGGCGTCGCTGGTGGGCCGAATCGCGAGCGGGCTCGGTACCGGGAGCGGGCAGGGCGGCGTCGCGGCGCTGCCCGCCGCGCCGGTCCTGGCCTGGGCCGGTGGGCTCGTCGCGGCGTCGGGCGCGCTGCTCTACGCCGAGCGCGTGCTGGCCGAACGCCTGGGCCAGTCGTGGGTCTCCGATATCCGCACGGCGCTGTTCCGCCGCATCACCGCGGCCCCCTCGCGCGAAGCCGGGCGCGGGCGGTCCACGGGCGGGACGTCGCTGCGCATGATGGGCAACCTCAGCGCCCTGCGCCGGTGGGCGAGTCTGGGCCTGGCCAAGCTGGCCGTCGCCGTCCCGCTGCTGACCGGGTGCCTGATCGCATTCGCGCTCATCGACCCGTGGATCGCCGCCGTGGCGGGCGCGGTCACCGCCTGCGGTCTGGGGGCGACCGCCGCGCTGTCGCCGTGGCTCCGCACGGCACACCGCAGTGCCCGGCGCCGCCAGTCTCGGGTCGCCGCGCACGTGGTGGAGCGGGTCGGCGCGCCGCTGGTGGTCCAGGCGTTCGGCCGCGAACGGGCGGAGCGGCGGGTCGTCTCGCACCGCTCGCGCAAGCTGGCCGATGCGCAGGTGCACCGCGCCCGCGCCATCGGCACGACGCGGGCCATCGGCGAAGCCACGACGCTGGCCGCCAGTGCGGGCGTGCTGGTGGCGGCGGCCGGATCGGGCCAGGGAGCGGGGGCTGCGACGGCGGCCATCGCGGTGGTGGGCATCATGGTCACCCCGCTGCGCGAGCTCACCCGGATCACCGAATACCGTTCCGCCTGCGCCGTGGCCATGCGCCAGGTCCGCACCGAACTCACCCGACCGCGCCGCCGCCTGCCCGGCAGCAGCGCACCGGAACTACCGGAAGGCGGGGGCGAGGTCGTCCTGGACGGTGTGCGGATCGACGGCGTGCTCGTGGGCGCCACCGCACGGGTTCCCGCAGGCGGCGTCGTCGCCGTGACCGGCCGCAACGGCACCGGCAAGTCCACGCTGCTGTCGGTGATCGCGGGGCTGACGGCGCCCGACGGCGGGCGGGTGCTACTGGACGGCGCCGACATCGCCGAGTGCCGGGCCGACTCGCTGCGCAGCGCGATCGGCCTGGCCGGGCCGCACCTGCCGCTGCTGCGCGGCACCATCGCCGACAACGTGCGCTACGCCGATCCGAAGGCCGACGGGTGGCGGCTGCACGAGGCCGTCCGGGCCAGCGGGCTCGACGAGGTCGTCGCGGAACTGCCCCTGGGTCTGCGCACACCCGTGCGGGAATCGGGTCGCGGGCTCTCGGCTGGGCAGCAGCAGCGGGTGGCCCTTGCGCGGGCGCTGCTGCAACGGCCTCGGCTACTGCTGCTGGACGAGGCCGACGCCCACTTCGACGCCCGTGCGGCGAGCGTGGTGGATCAGATCGTCGCCGCGTTCTCCGGAACGGTGATCGTGGTCACCCACCGACCCGAACGGCTGAAGTCGACGGACGTCGTCTGGCGGCTGTCCCGCGGTGTGCTGCATGAGGAACAACCCCCGCGGCCGGGAACGCAAGATACCGCGGGAGGCACAGCCGACTCCCCGTTCGCCGAGACCGGACCAACCTGACCTCCACCGCCTGCCGCGGCCCTACCCTGCCGGTGCCGCGGCCCCGTGTTGGACGGCCGCAGCTGCACTCGCTACCGTCGGGGTGCCCGTTGCAGGGCCCGGCGGCGACGGTACGGGAGTCCGCCCTCGAACCGCTACCGGCGAGCAGGGAAAAGCGGAGCCGTGACGCGGTGACCGGAAATGCCGCCTTCGCGCGCTCGGGTTCCGGAGAGGACGGGATCATGGATGCAGCAACCGAGGCGGAACCGCAGGACGGGAAAGCCAGACTCGTCATCGAACCGATTCCGGCGGAAGACATCGTGTTGCGGGTGCTCGGCAGCTGGTCGAGCTATGGTGCACTGATCCCCATAATCCAGGGTTTGAACGGCGGCGTCGTCATCTGGCCGATCCGGCTCTATTCGCTCTTTTTGGCGGCGGGTATTCTCCGCGGCCTACTGCTGGCCTGGTTCTACCGCGGCCACCGTCTGCGGATCGACGACGAGGGCTTCGACCTGGTCAAGAAGAGAAGGACCCGCCGAGTACCGCTGTTCGAAATATCCCAAGTAGGGCTCGCAAGCGGCAACCAGGGATGGGGATTCGGACACATCTGGATAGAGAAGAAGAACATGCGCAGGGTGACGGTGCACAAGGTAGCCGTCTTCACCGGCGAGATCGACGAGAAGAAGCGAGAGTTCGCGGAGTTGGCTCCCGAGCTCGGCTTCCGCAAGGTGAAGGACAGCTGGCGCACGGTCGGCGCCTGGGCCAGGTGAGACCGTTGCGCTGCGCGAGGACACCCGCACCCGAGGCGGCCGGGCCGCCCCGCCGGGCACCCGACCCGGCTGCGCCTTCCGTGCGGGGCCTGCTCGCGCCGGGGCGGTGCAGCCAGCAGCCTAGGCAACTTCTCCCCCGACGTGACACGATTCGGCACGTGACCAGCAAGCAAGCCGCGGCCCAGCACCTGCGCGACCTCGCGCTGCTGCGCCGCGTTCGCGACCGCATCGACCGGGAGTTCGCGCAGCCGCTGGACGTCGAGGCGCTCGCCCGCGGCGTGAACATGTCGGCGGGGCACCTCAGCCGCCGCTTCCGCCAGGCCTACGGAGAGTCCCCGTACTCCTACCTGATGACACGCCGCATCGAGCGCGCGATGGCGCTGCTCCGCCGCGGCGACCTGAGTGTCACCGACGTCTGCTTCGCGGTCGGATGCTCGTCGCTGGGCACCTTCAGTACGCGTTTCACCGAACTGGTCGGCGTGTCGCCCAGCGTCTACCGGCGCCAGGAGGGGCGCGCGACGGCGGGGATGCCCTCGTGCGTGGAGAAACAGGTGACCCGCCCCGTCAGGAAACGACAAACGCCCCTCGGCGAGGCGGGCTGAGTGGCGAATCCCGATGGCGTGTCGTGGTCTCCACGATCACCGCCGTAGCGACACCGCCCGGATCACGCCGCGCCGGTTCAGCCGATTTTAGCGAGGAGCCCCGGCTCTGCAGAGCCGGGAGGAATCGCTTCTCATCACGGCCCCGCCCCGAATGCGAGCACGCCTGCGGATATCGGCGTTCGGCCCCTATCGGGGCGGCGGTGATCGTAGGATCACCGCTGTGCAGCTCGTCGTGCAGGCCAAACTCATGCCCGATGCCGCACAGGCGTCCGCGCCGGCCTCCACCCTGCGCACCCTCAACGAGGCCGCCAACCGGGTCTCGGCGGTGGCCTTCGACCTCGGCGTGCCGCGCGAGTACGAGCTGCGCAAGCACACCTACGCCGACCTGCGCGCTCAAGGACTGGGCGCTCAGGCGGCCCAGCACACCATCAAGAAGGTCCGCGACGCCTACACCACGCTGGCGGCCAACATCCGGGCCGGCCACCTCGGCACACCCGGTTCGAAGCGCCGCCGCAACGCCGAGTCCGCGCCGATCGCCTTCCGGCCCGAGGCCGCCCCACCCCTTCGACGACCGGTGTCTGAGCTGGCAGTACGACCAGCAGACGGTGTCCATCTGGACCACCGCGGGCCGGTTGAAGAACGTGGGTTTCGCCTGCGCACCGGAGGCCCTCAAGACGCTGATCGAGCACCGGCAGGGCGAATCCGATCTGGTCGAACGCGACGGCGTGTTCTACCTGATGGCCACCTGCGAGGTGCCCGAGGCACAACAGTATGAACCGGACGGGTTCATCGGTGTGGATCTGGGCATCGCCAACATCGCGACCACCTCCACCGGCTACCGGGCGGCCGGGCGGGGCCTGAACCGCCACCGCAAGCGCCAGGCCGCCCTGCGGGCCAAACTCCAGGCCAAGAAGACGAAATCGGCGAAACGCCGGCTCAAGAAACGCAACCGCCGCGAGCGGCGCCACGTTGCGAACACCAACCACACCATCGCCAAGCAGATCGTGACCGAGGCTGAACGCACCTCGGCCGGTATCGCCCTGGAAGACCTGACGGGGATCCGGCAGAGGGTACGGCTTTGCCGGCCCCAACGGGTCGCGATCCATTCCTGGGCCTTCGCCCGGCTCGCCGCCTTCATCGCCTACAAGGCCAAGCGGGCCGGTGTGCCGCTGGTCTCGGTGGATCCGGCCTACACCAGCCAGGAATGCGCCGAACGCCACCACATCGACACGAGGAACCGCCTCGATCGGGCCCGGTTCGTGTGCCGGTCGTGGGGTCGTTGCCCACGCCGACCGCAACGCTTCCCGCACCATCGCCCGCCGGGGCGAGGACGCGTGGAATGCGGGGCGTGCGTCACGCGTCCCTGCCGCCCCGTAAGTAACAGGGGTGTCTGGACGGAGGAGCCCACCCGGCAGCCGGTCGGGCGACTACCTCCAAGCCCGGCCCTTCAGGGCTGCCCTGAAGGGCCGGGTCAAGTTGACCGCCACCCGAGTTCCGGGGCGACGTAGCGCAGCAGACTGTCGAGTATGTGGGCGTTGTAGTCGACACCCAGCTGGTTGGGCACGGTGAGCAGGAGCGTGTCCGCGGCGGAGACCGCCTCGTCCTGCGCCAGATCCTCGACGAGTTTGTCGGGTTCGGCCGCATAGGTCTTGCCGAACCGGGCGAGGCCGTCATCCAGGTGCCCGACCTGGTCGGTGCTGCCCCGCTGGCGACCGAACAGCTGGTGGTCGACGTTGCTCACCAGCGGGAAGATGCTGCGGCTTACCGAGACCCGCGGCTCGTGCCCGTGGCCGGCGGCCTTCCACGCGTCCTTGAACAGCTGGATCTGCTCAGCCTGCAACTGGTGGAACGGCACGCCGGTGTCCTCGGTGAGCAGAGTCGAGCTCATCAGGTGCATGCCCTGCCGCCCAGTCCATTCCGCGGTCGCGCGGGTGCCGGCGCCCCACCAGATCCGCTCGCGCAACCCGGGCGAGTGCGGTTCGATCCGCAGCAGGCCGGGCGGGTTGGGAAACATCGGCTGCGGATTGGGCTCGGCGAACCCTTCGCCCTTGAGGGCTTCCAGCAGCGCCGCGGTGTGCTCGCGCGCCATGTCGGCGTCGGTGGTCCCCTCCGCCGGGTGGTGCCGGAAGTACTCGTATCCCCTGACGACCTGCTCCGGCGAGCCGCGGCTGATTCCCAGTTGCAGCCGCCCGCCGGCGATCAGATCGGCGGCTCCGGCGTCCTCGGCCATGTAGAGCGGGTTCTCATAGCGCATGTCGATCACGCCGGTGCCGATCTCGATGCGGCTGGTCCGCGCCCCGATCGCCGCCAGCAGCGGGAAGGGCGACGCCAGCTGCCGGGCGAAGTGGTGCACGCGGAAGTACGCGCCGTCGGCGCCGATCTCCTCAGCGGCGACGGCCAGCTCGATCGACTGCTGCAGGGCGTCGGAGGCCGACTGCACCAGCGAGCGCGGCGAGGGGGTCCAATGGCCGAAAGACAGGAATCCGATCTTCTTCACAGTCTGGTCAACACGAGCGGCATACAGGTATTCCGCCGTCGCCGCTCGGCAACGGCGGGCCGCCGAGGCGGGTCGGCCCGCGCCGGGAGGCGAGAGCCCTTCTCCGGCGCGGGCCGACACCCGCGAGGCGTCACCCGCGGGGAGCCTCAGACCTCTTCGACACTGCTCGGCTCGCGCCGCCCCAGGTCGATTCCCAGCTCTTCCGCCGCCCGGAAGACGTCCTCGTCGGTATCGCGCATCTCGATGGACATACCGTCACTGGACAGCACCTCCACATTCAGACAGAGCGACTGCATCTCCTTGATGAGCACCTTGAACGATTCGGGGATGCCCGGTTCGGGGATGTTCTCGCCCTTGACGATCGCTTCATAGACCTTCACCCGGCCCAGGACGTCGTCGGACTTGATGGTCAGCAGCTCCTGCAGCGCGTAGGCGGCGCCGTAGGCCTCCATGGCCCAGACCTCCATCTCGCCGAAGCGCTGCCCGCCGAACTGCGCCTTACCACCCAGCGGCTGCTGGGTGATCATCGAGTACGGGCCCGTGGAGCGCGCGTGGATCTTGTCGTCGACCAGGTGGTGCAGCTTCAGGAAGTAGGTGTAGCCCACCGCGATCGGCTCGGCGAACGGCTCACCGGTGCGGCCGTCGAACAGCTGCGCCTTGCCGTGCTCGTCGATCAGCCGCATGCCGTCCTCGTTGGGACGGACCGACTGGATCAGGCCGCTGAGTTCGTCTCCGCGCAGGCCGTCGAAGACGGGAGTGGCCACGCGGGAGTCGGGCGGTACGTCGGTGGCGCCGATGGCATGGAGCGACTTCTGCCACTCCTCCTCGGCGCCCTCCACCTGCCAACCGTTCTTGGCCAGCCAGCCCAGATGGATCTCCAGAATCTGACCCACATTCATCCGCCCCGGAACACCCAGCGGATTCAACACGATGTCCACCGGCGTGCCGTCCTCCAAAAACGGCATGTCCTCCTGCGGCAGAATCTTGGCGATCACACCCTTGTTACCGTGCCGGCCCGCGAGCTTGTCACCATCGGTGATCTTGCGCTTCTGCGCCACATACACCCGCACCAGCTCGTTGACCCCCGGCGGAAGCTCATCACCGTCCTCACGGCTGAACACCCGCACACCGATCACCTTGCCCGACTCGCCGTGCGGCACCTTCAACGACGTGTCCCGCACCTCGCGCGCCTTCTCACCGAAGATCGCCCGCAGCAGCCGCTCCTCCGGAGTCAACTCCGTCTCACCCTTGGGCGTCACCTTGCCCACCAGGATGTCGCCGTCGATCACCTCGGCACCGATACGGATGATCCCCCGATCATCCAGATCCGCCAGCACCTCCTCGCTGACGTTGGGAATCTCGCGGGTGATCTCCTCGGGCCCCAGCTTGGTGTCGCGCGCATCGACCTCGTGCTCCTCGATATGGATCGAGGACATCACGTCGTCCTGCACCAGCCGCTGCGACAACACGATCGCGTCCTCGTAGTTGTGGCCCTCCCACGACATGTAGGCCACCAACAGGTTCTTGCCCAGCGACATCTCGCCCTTGTCGGTGGAGGGCCCATCGGCCAGCACCCGGCCCTCCTCGACCCGCACGCCCTCCTCCACGATCGGACGCTGGTTGAAGCACGTGCCCTGGTTGCTGCGCCGGAACTTGCCCAACCGGTAGGTCTTGCGGGTGCCGTCGTCGGCCATCACCGTGACGTAGTCGGCCGTGACATCCTCGACCACACCGGGCTTCTCCGCCAGCACGACCTCGCCGGCATCCGTCGCGGCCCGGTACTCCATACCCGTGCCCACCAGCGGCGACTCCGCCCGCAGCAGCGGCACCGCCTGGCGCTGCATGTTCGAGCCCATCAGCGCGCGGTTGGCGTCGTCGTGCTCCAGGAACGGGATCATGGCCGTGGCCACCGACACCATCTGCCGCGGCGACACGTCCATGTACTCCACCTCGCCGGCCACGACGGCCTCGAACTCGCCGCCCTTGCGGCGGACCAGAACGCGGTCCTCGGCAAAGGAACCGTCCGCATTCACCGGCGTATTGGCCTGCGCGATGACGTAGCGGTCCTCTTCGTCGGCGGTCAGATAGTCGACCTGATCGGTGATGCGGCCGTCGGCGATCTTGCGGTAGGGGGTCTCGACGAAGCCGAAGGAGTTCACCCGGCCATAGCCCGCCAGCGACCCCATCAGGCCGATGTTGGGCCCTTCCGGGGTCTCGATCGGGCACATCCGGCCGTAGTGCGAGGGGTGCACGTCGCGGACCTCGAAGCCCGCGCGCTCACGGGAGAGACCGCCCGGCCCCAGCGCCGAGAGGCGGCGCTTGTTCGTCAGGCCCGCCAGCGGGTTGGTCTGGTCCATGAACTGGGAGGACTGCGACGTGCCGAAGAACTCCTTGATGGAGGCCACCACGGGGCGGATGTTGATCAGGGTCTGCGGCGTGATCGCCTCGACGTCCTGCGTGGTCATCCGCTCGCGCACGACCCGCTCCATGCGGGCCAGGCCCAGCCGGACCTGGTTCTGGATCAGCTCGCCGACGGTGCGCACGCGGCGGTTGCCGAAGTGGTCGATGTCGTCGGTCTCGACGACGACGTCACCGTCCACGCCCGGCATCGCCTCCTCGCCGGCGTGCAGCCGCACGAGGTAGTCGATCGTCGCGACGATGTCGTCCTCGGTCAGCGTGCCCTGGGAGAACTCCGCCTCAAGCCCCAGCTTCTTGTTGATCTTGTACCGGCCCACCTTGGCCAGGTCGTAACGCTTGGGATTGAAGTACAGGTTCTCCAGCAGCGCCTGCGCCGACTCCTTGGTCGGCGGCTCACCCGGACGCAGCTTGCGGTAGATGTCCAGCAGCGCGTCGTCGGTACCCGCCGTGGGATCCTTCTCCAGCGTGTTGCGGATCGACTCGTAGGCCCCGAACCGCTCCAGGATCCGGTCGGTGCTCCACCCCAGCGCCTTGAGCAGCACCGTCACGCCCTGCTTGCGCTTGCGGTCGATGCGCACACCCACGAAATCGCGCTTATCGACCTCGAACTCCAGCCACGCCCCGCGCGAAGGGATGACCTTGCAGCCGTAGAGGTCCTTGTCGGAGGTCTTGTCGACCTGCCGGTCGAAGTACACGCCGGGCGAGCGCACCAGCTGGGAGACCACGACGCGCTCGGTACCGTTGACGATGAAGGTGCCCTTGTCCGTCATGAGCGGGAAGTCGCCCATGAAGACCGTCTGGCTCTTGATCTCACCGGTGTCGTTGTTGATGAACTCCGCCGTGACGAACATCGGGGCGGAGTAGGTCATGTCCTTGTCCTTGCACTCCTCTTCGGAGTACTTGGGCGGCTCGAACCGGTGGTCCCGGAACGACAGGGACATGGTGCCCGAGAAGTCCTCGATCGGACTGACCTCCTCGAAGATCTCCTCGAGACCCGACTGAGGCGGAACGTCCTTGCGGCCCGCGTTGCGAGCGTCTTCGACCCGGGCCTTCCACTCCTCGTTACCGAGCAGCCAGCCGAACGACTCGGTCTGCAGCGCGAGGAGGTCCGGGACTTCGAGAGGCTCCTGAATGCGCGCGAAAGAGACGCGACGGGGACCAGCGGGTACGGCGGAGACGTTGCGCGAGGCTGCCAACAGATGTCCTTCCGGAAGGCACGGATGGAGTCGGACTGCGCGCACGCCAATCACCCCAACGACAAGCAGGGTGTTAAGAGGCAGCGCGAGGCAGCAGCATAGCGCAATCTAGAGAGACGTGTCCAAAAATATAATCAACGTCAGCCTCAGTGCCATATTCAGAATGGCACAGCCGGATGAACTCGTCAACCACGACCAACCGCCACGGGCCGACGGTGCCGCGTCGTGCCGTTCTGCGGCGCAGCGGGGCACACACCGCCCACGGGCCGTCACCACCGGTTAGCCCGTTCGGCTTCAGGGGTAGCGGCCGCTGTGCACGGAAGGAGTGGTCCATGAGTAACGAGCCGACACCCAGTCGCGCGGCGATCAACGGACATCCCGTTCATCCGATGCTGGTTCCGCTGCCCATCGGAGCGGTCGTCGCGGCCCTGGTCGCGGACGTGGGATATGTGGCAGAGGGGTCACGCGCCTGGGCACTGGCCGGGGTCTGGCTCGTCGGCGCCGGCCTGTTCAGCGGCCTGATCGCCGCGGCGCCCGGGGCCGTGGACTTCCTCGCCGTCCGGAAGATCCGGAGGAACCGGGCGGCCTTGCGGCACGGCGCCGCCAACGGCGTGCTGCTGGTCCTGCTTCTGGTTTCTTTTCTGCTGCGCCTTCCCGACCCCGAAGGCGGAGTTCTGCCGTCGGGCCTGATACTCACCGCGCTCAGCGCGGCCGTTCTCGGCTATTCGGGATGGCTGGGCGGCGAACTCTCCTACCGGCATATGTTCGGAGTCGATCCGCGCTGAGAACGCTGTGAACACCACACCGTCCAGGCCACCACCGCCGCCCCCGCCGCGACCAGCAGCGCGTTCGGCACGCCGTTGGCGACACTCAGCCACGGTGTGTCCGCCCGCCGCCACAGGTCGAGTGCGACCGCCGCGGCCAATACCAGCAGCAGGAGCGGCCACCGCCGAGCGTGGTACCCGGCGAGGCTCCCGAGTACGGCGCCGGCCACGGCCATCGCGAGCAGCGGGGACTGGATCATCCCGAGGGCGCTGTCCAGCACGCTGGGCTGGGCAGGGACGGAGGGCGGCGGCGGCAGATCCCCGGCCGCCAGTTCCCGGGCGTCGAAGCCCCGCGCGACGTGGCTGCCGGCGGTGTAGAAAGCCAGCGCCGACACCGCGAACGCGGCACCGGCTGCCGCGGCCCACCCCGCCGAACGCGCGGCCCGGTAGCCCAGCAGGACCGGGGCCACGCACCAGCCGAGAAAGGTGTCGACGAAGGTCACCAGCGCGAAGTAGAGGAGGGCGGGCAGCCTGTGGTTCGCCGGCCCGGACTCCCGCGCCGTGGACGGAACCCTGTCGGCGCCCACCGACGCCAGGCCGACGACAGCCCCGCCGACCAGCAGCACCAGCAGCACGACCACCACACGACGGCGCCCCACGCACACACCTCCACGACGCTCTCGACCGGAGCCGGCCAAGCCCGTTCGAGCACGGGCTACAGGGCCTTCAGCCGACTCGAACCGGGTGGGCACCGCAAGAGGCACTGGTCATGAGGCGACCCGGTTCTTCCGGCCGCGCGAAAGACGCCTGCGAGCGCGGCCGACCTTGCGGATTCCGCGTTTGACCAACTCCCGGACCAGACGGCGCGCCGACACGTTGGGCAAGCGGTCCGGATCGCGGCGCCGGGCCTTCTCCGCTGCCTTGGTCGCCTTCTCCCTCGCGGCGTCGGCAGCCTTCCGCGCCGCAGCCTCGGCTGCCTTCTCGGCCGCCTTTTCCCGGCTCTTCTCCCTTTTTTCGACCGCGACGAGCGCACCCACCAGCGCGTGGGCGGCGGCCTCGGCCGAAATCGACTCTCCTTCCGACGGTTCTCCCACCCGATTCTCCGGAATCTCGCCGAGCACCGCGAGGTCACCCATGATCCGCAGCCCGAGCCCTGACAGCGTGGTCTCCGACTCCGCGCCGAGCTTCGCCGCCCGCTCCATCGCCCAGGCCGGAGTGCGGATGACGGCGTCCTCGCGTGCAGGCCGGTAGTGGTACTTCAGGTGGGGCGCGAGACCGCGCCGGATGTAGCGGCCGTACAGCAGTTCGTCCAGGTCGTGACCGAGGAACTCGCGGTTGAACCGGCGGAAGAACTCCGCCTCGCTGTACGACAGCGAGCGATTCGACTGAGTCTCGTCGGGCGCGAGAAAGCCGCCTGGAAGGTCGACAATCTCCTCGAAGCTGCGCAGCAGCATGCCGGGGTCGGAGTCGTCTACCGCGATCACCGTGAGGTTGTCGGGACCGACGATTTCGAGCCAGCGGCTGACCAGGGACGCGTGATCGTGGCGACGCCAGAACGTGGGGATCGGCTGCTCGGAAGGCGGCCGATTGAACGTGACATCCAGCCACTCCTCGTACGAGTGCAGCAGCCCGGCCTGGACGAACTGCTGCCATTGGGCCGAGAGGATCTTGGCGAGCGGCCGCAGGGTGACGATGACGTGCACGCGGGAACCGCCGAGATCCTCGACGATCCGGCGGGCCGCTTCGTCGTCGGCCTCGCAGAAGAACTCGCTGCTGACGATCGGGCGCAGGCCCTCCACCGCCTCGACCTCGTCGAGCAACTCCTGCCAGTAGGAATCGCGCCGGTGTACCGAGCCGAACATGGGTGGGAGGCCGACGGCTTGCTGCGCCGCACCCGCGGGCTGGCGGTTACTGCCGATGTAGGCGAGGCCCTGCTCCTTCAGGCGAGGGCGGGCCAGGTGGAACGCACCCTGGATCGCGGTCGTTCCGGTCTTGAACGGGCCGATGTGCAGAAACCGGGTGTCATTCGGAAGTGCGCCCATGCCTGGCGCCATGGCTGTTCCTTCGGGCAGTTCGGGGAAATGCGGAGTAAAGTACCTTAAATCACCTCTTTCGGCAAAACCACCACAACCTGGCCAGATGTCCGTCCGCTCCTATGTCGTCGCCGGCCACGGCGAGAACAAGACGGCGAAACGGCACTGCGCGAGGCGGCCCACACGGCGCCCGGCCTCGTCCAAGCGAACACGTGGCGCGCCCGGTCGCCCGGCTCGACTCCCGGCGGTGCCGCTGAGGGACCAGGCGGGCTCCGCGAGGACCCGAGCGCGGCTCCAGATGCCCTAAGCCAGGCGGCGCGCGGCGTCGAGCAGCTGGGAGCGGTAGCTGCGCCCGAACAGGCACACGTGGGCGAGCAGCGGGTGCAGCTGGTGCAGTGGGACGCGGTCGCGCCGGCCGGGGGCCGTCGGGAATGCCTCGTCGTAGGCGGCGAGGATCCGGTCCAGGTGCGGGGCGCCGAACAGCTGCAGCATGGCCAGGTCGCTCTCGCGGTGCCCACCGTGCGCGGCGGGGTCGATCAGCACCGCGCCGTCACGGCCCCACAGCACGTTCCCGGCCCAAAGGTCGCCGTGGATGCGGGCCGGGGGCTCGTCGGGGCCCGCGAGGTCGGCGATGCGGTCGAGCACGCGTTCCAGCTGTGCCACGTCGCCCGAGTCCAGGTACCCCCGGTCGCGGGCGTCACGGAGGTAGGGCAGCAGACGGCGTCGGGCGTACCACTCGGGCCAGCGGTCGCCGGGGGTGTTGTCCAGAGGCAGAGTGGCCAGCCAACCCGGCCAGGACGCGCCGAAGAACGGCGCACCGGCCCGGTGGGTGAGGGCCAGGCGCCGCCCCAGATCGGCGGCCGCGTCCGCCCTCGCGCCGTCCTCATGCACCCGTTCCAAGACCAGCACGCCGCCGTCGGCGGCGAGAACCCCGGGCACGGCCGCCCCGCCGGGGACCTCGGCGAGCCAGCGCAGCCCGGCCGCCTCTGCGGCCGGCGCCTCGGCGTAGCCGTCGGCGACCTTCGCGAAGAAGCCGCGCCCGTCGGCCAGTTCGCCGCTGTGCAGCGTCCAGGCGTGCGACGTGCCCAGCGTGGTGCAGGAACGCACCTCGCCGCCGGTGGCCGCGGAGACGGCCGCCGCCGGCGGGGTCGCGGGAGATCCGTGAGGCATGGGCGTGCTCGATGCGTCGGCCGGGGGCGGGTTCACTCCTACGGTACTGCCGCGCGTCCGATGAGCCCTTCGGCGTCGCCGGCCCCGACGTGGTGCCCGCGGGGCGGGGCGGTCTCCGTACCGGGCACCGTCACCGCGCGCCGGTCCTCCCGACCGCCGGGGATGTGGGCAGGCTCTCGTGCGCACAACGTGATCACAACGCTTACGTGACAGTAAACTCATACCGTGCCTGCGGGCTGCGGCCCAACCCCGACTCCTCCCTCCACTCCCGCCTCCGCGGGCGTTCGCCCATACGGCCGGCGGCAACGGCGCCGCTGAAGAGGCCGGACCCCGCGCAATCCCGCATGCATCGAGCTCCCCCCTCACTTTGAACCCACCCACCGCGCGCTGTGCCGCGTGCCCGGTGAGGGCGCAGCGCGCCCTGGTCCGGTGACGCTGCGCACATTCGCCCAGCACGAGATCGGCTTCATGACCGCTCAGCAGATCCCACTCCGCCGACGCCTACCCCTCCCGCGCCTGTCCGCCTCGCGACTGCGGACCGAGGTCCTTGCCGGCCTCGTCGTCGCCCTCGCGCTGATCCCCGAGGCGATCTCCTTCTCGATCATCGCGGGCGTGGACCCCCGAGTCGGCCTCTTCGCGTCCTTCATCATGGCGGTCTCCATCGCCTTCCTCGGCGGACGCCCGGCGATGGTCTCCGCGGCCACCGGCGCGATGGCGCTGGTGGTCGCCCCGCTGGCACTCGAGCACGGCGTCGACTACCTGCTGGCCGCCACCATCCTGGCCGGCCTCTTCCAGGTGGTCCTGGGCCTGGTGGGGGTGGCGAAACTGATGCGGTTCGTCCCGCCCAGCGTCATGACGGGTTTCGTCAACGCGCTGGCCATCCTGATCTTCCTGGCGCAGGTGCCGCACTTCGCGGGCGAGGGCTGGCCCGTCTACGCCCTCATCGCAGGCGGGCTCGCGATCATCTTCCTGCTGCCGCGCCTGACGACGGCGGTGCCCGCGCCGCTGGTGGCCATCATCGTGCTCACGATCGTCACCGTGGCCTCCGGCGCCTCGGTCCCCACCGTCGGCGACATGGGCGAACTGCCGGAAAGCATGCCCGTACCCTTCCTGCCGGCCGTTCCGCTCACCTGGGAGACGCTGACGGTCATCGCGCCCTACGCCGCGACGCTGGCCCTGGTGGGGCTGATGGAGTCGCTGATGACCGCCAAGCTCGTCGACGACATCACCGACACCCGCTCGCCGAAGGGCCGCGAGGCCCGCGGCCAGGGCTGGGCGAACGTCATCACCGGCTTCTTCGGCGGCATGGCCGGCTG
Organism: Streptomonospora litoralis; assembly: GCF_004323735.1. Lineage (GTDB taxonomy): Bacteria > Actinomycetota > Actinomycetes > Streptosporangiales > Streptosporangiaceae > Streptomonospora > Streptomonospora litoralis. The sequence continues at coordinate 4,268,434 of NZ_CP036455.1, forward strand.
CGCCATGATCGGCCAGACGATGATCAATGTGCGCTCGGGCGCCCGCACCAGGCTGTCGACGTTCTTGGCCGGCGTGTTCCTCCTGCTCCTGGTGGTGGTACTGGGCGACGTGGTGGCCGTGATTCCCATGGCGGCCCTTGTCGCGGTGATGGTCTTCGTGTCGATCGCGACCATGGACTGGCACAGCATCGCCCCCGCCACCCTGCGGCGCATGCCCTGGACCGAAACGGCGGTCATGGTGACCACGGTGGTCGTCGTCGTGGCCACGCACAACCTCGCCATCGGCGTCATCGTGGGGGTGCTCACGTCCACGGCGCTATTCGCCCGCGGGGTCGCCGACCTGTCCGGCGTGACCAGCGTGCTCGACCCCGAGGGCGGTGTGCGGGTCTACTCGGTGCGCGGTGACCTCTTCTTCGCTTCCAGCAACGAGCTCGTCGGCCGGTTCAACTACGCTGAGCAGGGCGTGGACAGGGTGGTCATCGACCTCTCCCGCGCCCACATGTGGGACTCCTCGGCCGTGGCCGCGCTCGACCACGCCGTGGACAAGTTCGCCAAACACGGCATCACCGCCGAGATCGCCGGCCTGAACATCCCCAGCGAGGAGCTGCACAAGGACCTTTCGGGCACCCTGAACTCAGCTCACTGAGACGCAGCAGCCGACGGGCGGCACGTTCGCTGAAGCCGCGGTCGTTGGTCGGGCGGCGTGCACCGCCCTCTTTCACGTGAAGGTAGAGTCGGCTTCGGGGAGGTGCGTCGATGGGCGCCGAGCACATGCAGATCGGCCGGGTCGCCGAGCGCACGGGCCTGTCGCTGCGGACGATCCGCTACTACGGCGAGGTTGGCCTCGTCGAACCCTCGGCCCGCTCGCGCGGCGGGTTCCGGCTCTACACCGAGGGCGACGTCGCCCGGCTGCTGCTGATCAAGCGGATGAAGCCGCTCGACTTCAGCCTGGAGGAGACGCGCGATCTACTGGAGATCCTGGATGGGCTGGAGGATCCGGCCGCATCCGACGAGCAGCGCCACCGGCTGGTGGAGCGGCTGGACGCCTTCGAGCAGGCCGCCGAGGACCGCTGCCGCACCCTGCGCGAGCAACTCGACATGGCCGAGGAATTCGCCGAGCGGCTGCGCGCACGGCGACGCACGCACCCGGCGAGCGACCGACCACAGGTGAGGAACACAGAGCAGCGGTGAGTACGACGGCCACAGCAACCGACTCCACGACCTCCGAGGAGGTCACCGGCGAGGCCGCGCGGCGGCGCACGTTCGCGGTCATCTCCCATCCGGACGCGGGCAAGTCCACGCTGACCGAGGCGCTGGCCCTGCACGCCGCGGCCATCACCTCCGCCGGGGCCGTACACGGCAAGGGCGAACGGCGCGGCGTCACCTCCGACTGGATGGCCATGGAGCAGGACCGCGGTATCTCCATCACCTCGGCGGCGCTCCGCATCGACTACGGCGACTGCGTGCTGAATCTGCTCGACACACCCGGCCACGCGGACTTCTCCGAGGATACCTACCGGGTGCTCTCGGCCGTGGACTGCGCGATCATGCTGCTGGACTCCGCCAAGGGCCTGGAGCCCCAGACCCTCAAACTGTTCGAAGTCTGCCGCGCCCGCAACATGCCGGTCATCACCTTCGTCAACAAGTGGGACCGCCCCGGCCGCGAGCCGCTGGAACTGCTGGACGAGATCGAGCAGCGCATCGGCCTGCGGCCGACCCCGATGAACTGGCCGGTGGGCATCGCCGGCGACTTCCGCGGCCTCATCGACCGCGCCGACGGCTCCTACACCAAGCTCACCCGCACCCCGGGCGGGGCCACCCGCGCCCGGGAGGAGCGTGTGGACCCCGAGCAGGCCGCCCAGGCCGAAGGCGCGGAGTGGACGCAGGCCCAGGAGGAGATCGACCTCCTCGGCGAGATCGAGGCCCACTTCGACGAGGCGTCCTTCCTCGCCGGGGAGTCCTCACCGGTGCTGTTCGGCGCCGCGCTGCCCAACTTCGGCGTTTCGCAGTTGCTGGAGGCGCTGGTGAACCTGGCGCCGGCGCCGGAGGATCCCGTCGACGCGGACGGCGCCGTGCGCCCGGTGGGTGCCCCCTTCTCCGGGCAGGTGTTCAAGATGCAGGCCAACATGGACAAGGCGCACCGCGACCGCATGGCGTTCCTGCGCATCGCCTCGGGCCGGTTCGAGCGCGGCATGGTCCTCACCCACGCCAACACCGGCAAGCCGTTCGCCACCAAGTACACCCAGGCCGTGTTCGGCAGCGAACGCTCGACCATCGAGACCGCCTACCCCGGCGATGTGATCGCGCTGGTCAACGCCGCGGCCCTGAGCGTGGGCGACACCCTCTACGCCGGGAAGAAGGTGCACTTCCCGCCGATCCCCAGCTTCGCCCCCGAGCACTTCGCTGTCGCCCGCGCCAAGGACGCGGGCCGCTACAAGCAGTTCCAGCGCGGCATCGCCCAGCTGGATGCCGAAGGCGTCGTGCAGGTGCTGTCCTCGGACGTGCGCGGCGAGCAGGCGCCCGTCCTCGCGGCGGTGGGCCCGCTGCAGTTCGACGTCGTCGCGCACCGCATGTCCGAGGAGTTCCGCGCCCCGATCGAGCTGACGCACCTGGACTACTCACTGGCGCGGCGCACCGACGCCGGGTCGGCGCCGACTGCCCACGCCCTGTCCGGCGCGGAGGTGCTGACGCGCCGCGCCGACGGCGAACTGCTGGTGCTGGTGCACAACAAGTACCGGCTGAGGGTGATCAAGCGCGACAACCCCGACCTGGTACTGGAGCCGCTGCTGGCCGGAGGCGTCGAAGCCGAGGAATGACCTCCGCAGCACCGTTCGCGGACGCACCGCCTCGGACCCGGCGGCTCCGCGAAACCGGCAGCGGCCGCGACGCGGCCGCGGTCAGAAGGTGATGACCGCGTAACCGCCGGCGATCAGGTTCCGAAAGCTGGGATGGCCCTCGAACTCGTCGAGCACGGCAATCCCGGCCTCGTGGACGTGGCCCTCGGCCTCGAAGGCGTTCGCGCAGTATCCGCACGCCCCGGCGACCACGTCGGCGACCTCCTCGTACAGCTTGTGCGCCATGTGCCCGGGGTCGGAGAGCACGCCGGGCCACTTGGTACCGGCGCCGTCGAAGATGAGCCGGTCGTCGTCCCCGTACTGCTTGGATTCCTTGACCGCGACCAGTGCGTTGAACGCCCGGCCCAGATCGGCGTGGCTCTCGGTGTCGGCCAGCACGACTACGGCGGCTTGGGACATGGCCGGTCTCCTCTCGGTTCCGGGTGAACGGCGCACCCCGCTGCGCCGGGGACAGCGAGGCGCCACGCGAACGCTTCGCACCTGATCGCCCCGCTTGTCCCTCAGTCGGCCACTGCCCTGAGAGCGGCACGGTAATACCGCAAGGCGCGCTCCCCCACCCGGCCGTTCGGCACCGAGGGATGTCGACACCGTCTTCCCCGGGCGCAGCGGCGCTGGGCCGTTCCGTCAGCCGGACGCGTTCCAGAGTCCCGCCAGGTCCCGGTAGAGCGGGGAGTCGCGCAGCAGGGAGTCGTGCGTGCCGAACGCCGTGCCCGTGCCGTCGAGGACGAGGATTCGATCGGCCCGCAACGCGGACGACAGCCGGTGCGCGACGACGATCAGCGTCGTGTTCGGCCGGGCCGCCAGCGCCTCCTCCGCCTGTGCCTCGGCGGCCGGGTCCAGGTGGCAGGTCGACTCGTCCAGGATGAGCAGCGGCGCCGGTGACACGTAGGCCCGGACCAGACACAGCGCCTGGCGCTCGCCGGCGGAGAGCGTCCCGGGATCGACGTCGCCGTCCAGGCCGCCGAGGCGGTCCACCAGCGGTTCGAGGTGCAGCGCCGCCGCCGCTCGGGCGATGCGGTCGTCCTCGGCACCGGGCTCCAGTTGGGCGAGGTTCTCCCGGACGGATCCGGCGAAGACGTAGCCCTGCTGCGGGAGGAGGACCCGCATCCGGGCCAGCTCGCGGGGGGACCGTCCGGCGACCGGCCGGCCCGCCAGCCGTACGGCACCCTCGTCGGGCGCGTGCAGGCCGGACAGCACGTGCGCCAGCGTCGACTTGCCGATCCCGCTCGGCCCCACGACCGCGATGCGCTCCCCGGCCTCGACCGTGAGTCCGAACCCCTCCACCAAGGGGGGCGTTCCGGCTCCGTAGGACATCCGCACACCGCGGCACCACACCGCCGGTGCCAACCCCTGGGCGGGCCGGACGGGCGGCCCGCTGTCACCGGACTCGGCGCGGCCGGGCTCTTCCTCGTCGGCGCCGCCCTCCTCCGCGGACACGAACCGGTCGAGGACCACCACGAGGCGGCTGCCCGCGGACCCCACAGCGGTCATCAGCGCCTGGAGTGCCGGCAGCAGGGACTGCACGAGGTAGGCCAGGGCGCCCATGAGCGCTCCCGTGGTGACGCCCCGGTCGCTCAGCCACGGCGTCGCGACGAGCAGTAGGACGATGGGGAGCTGCCCCGCCACGCCGAGCGCCAGCGTCCTCGCGGCCGTCCACCGGGCCAGGGACCGCGTCGATGCGGCGGCCTCGTCGATCAGACCTCGGCTCGCATCGACCGCGGTGCCCGCGATCCCGCAGGCCGCCAGGTCGCGCAGCCGACCGCGCAGGACTCCCGCACGGTCGGCGAACGCCTCGTCGGCGTCGAGGAACCGGCGTTGCGCCGCGGCCATGGGAGCGAGCGTGAGCAGGAAGAGCACCAGTCCGAGCAGCATGGGCGGCACCACGACCACCAGCAGCTCGGGGGCCAGGGTGAACATCCCCGCGAGCGCTCCCACGGCGGTGAACAGGAAGGAGCGCACGGTCAGGACCAGCCCCGCGAAACTGTCCCGGGCGATCTCCGTCTGCTGGGTGAGCCGCGACACCGCCGCCCGTTCGACCCGCGCCGCCCGTGCCGGGTCGGCTACGGCCCGGCGCAGCGCCCCTCCGACCGCGCGGCGGACCAACCCGTCCCGCAGCGGTTCCACCAGCCCGGAGAGCTGGGCGAACACACCGCGCAGCACGGGGCCGACGAGGAGGATCGAGGCCGCTGCGACGGCCAGCCACGCCAGACCGGCGGCGGGCTTTTCCGCCAGGAACCCCTCATCCAGGGCACGGGCCAGGCAGATCCCGAGGAGGAAGGTCTGCCCGGACTCCATCAGCGAGCAGGCGCCCAGTAGCAGCAGCGGCCGCCGGTGGCGCCACAGGAAGGGCCGGGCGTGCGGCATCAGCCCGCGCAGCATGCCGCGACTGGGGCCGTGCCGCTGCTGCGCGGCTGCCCTGCTGTCGCGCGGGCCGTCGCGTCCGGACCGCGGCGGGCACGGGGTGGCCGATCCGATCTCGGCGGCCGCGTCCGGCGCCGTCTGGGGCCTCACCGGTTCCCACCGCCGCCGGAGGCGTCGGCGTGGCCGAAGACCGCGCGGTAGTCGGGGTCCTGCCAGAGTTCGGCGTGGCCGCGGACAGCCCGGAGGCGGCCGCCGTCCAGCCACACCACCGCGTCCGCGCGCGCCGCCGTGGAGAGGCGGTGCGCGATGACGACTCGGGTGCCGGGGCGGATCTCGCGGGCCAGCGCCCGGTCCACCTGCCGTTCCGTCGCCGTGTCGAGACTGGAGGTGGCGTCGTCCAGGATCATCAGTCGCCCCGCATGGGCGAACGCCCGCGCCAACCCCAGCCGTTGGAGTTCTCCGCCGGAGAGCGGCACCTCCTCCAGCGGTGTGGCGTAGCCCTGCGGAAGCACCCGGACGAAGTCGTCGGCTCCGGCGGCCCGGGCGGCCGACCGTACTCGTTCGCGCGGAGCGGTCTCGGCTCCCGCAGCGATCGCCTCCTCGACGGTGGCGCCCTGGAGCGAGGGCCGCTCGAACGCGTACCCGACCTCGGTGCGGAGCACGTCGGCCGCCACGGTGCCGAGGGGCACGCCGTCCAGGAGCACCTCCCCCTCGTCGGGGTCGGTGAGCCGCCCGGCGACGGCCCCCAGCGTCGACTTGCCGGAGCCGGAGCGCCCGACCACGGCCACCGTCCGACCGCCGGGCACGTGCAGGTCGACGCCGCGCAGCGCCCACTCGCCGTCGCGGCTCACACCCACGCCGCGCAGCTCCAGCGTCCCCGGTCCGCCGGGAGGGAGGCCCCGCTGCCCGTGGGCCAGCGGGGGAACCGCCAGGAGCGCGTCGACGCGGCGCGCCGCCGCCCGGCCGTGGACCAGCGCTCCGAGCGGACCGGCGACCGAGCCGAGCCCGGCCGCCAGCGAGGCGTACCGGGAAACCGCCAGCAGGTCGCCGACACTGATCCTCCCGTCCGCCAGAGCGAGCCCGCCGACCGCGAGCACGGCGGTGATGAGCAGGGGCATGAGTACTCCGCTGCGCGCCATCGCGGAACCTTGCACCGACCACATGCGCCGGCCCTCTGCGCCGAGCTCCTCCAACGGACGCAGGATACGGGCGCGCTCCTCGTCCACCGTGCCGGCGGCGGCGATGGCGCGCGCGCCGCCAAGGGCGTCCGTCAGCCGCGTCGCCATCACCGACTGCACCCGCTGGTACCGGGAGACACTGTCGGAGGAGTGGCGGGCGAAGGAGCGCAGCAGCAGGCCCAGAACGGGGAGCCCCAGAACGAAGGCCAGCCCCGTCCACAGGTCGATCACGAACAGCGCGACCAGGGCTCCGGTGGGCGCGAGGACCGCCGCGACGATCCGGGCGGCACCGGCCGGGGCGGCACCGGCCTCGGTGGCGTGTGTCGAGAGCCGGGTCGCCGCGTCGCCGGGCGAGAAACGGCTCACGCCGTGGGGCGCCGCGGCCGCCAGCCGCCCAAGGCCCCGCAGCCGCAGCCAGGCGGTGGACCGTGCGCCGACCGTACCCGCCAGCAGGGCGACGGCCGCGTTCAGCACGACCTCGGCGATGGTCAGGGCCACGGCCGCCGCCAATGCGCGTCCGGCGTCCGGGTGGCCCTGCAGGAGCAGGTCGAGGGTACGGCCGAGCACGGCGGGCAGGGCGACCGAGACGGCCGCCGCCCCGGCGGCGCACAGCAGGATGCCCGCGGTGCGTCCGGCGCTCGCCCGGGTCATGCGGGCGAGCAGGGCGTCTGCGGATCGTGCGGCGCCCTTGTCACTCGCGCCGTCGCGCGGTCGGGTGGACGCCATCCGGTCGCCTTCCTGCACGGCTCGTGGCGGGGTCCGGCGACGCCCGGGGGCGCCGCCGGACCGAACTGAGGGCCCGCCGACCGGTCCCGACGCCGCGGGGCCGGGTGGCCGGCCCCGCGGCCCGGTCGCGCCGCGCTATCCGCGGCGCGCCATCAGTTGCAGGTGGTGAGGCTCAGGCTGCTGTCGCCGCACAGCAGAAGGCTGGCTTCGCTGCCGGCGGAAACCTCGCCGTGCGCCTCGGTGGTGGTCTCCAGGGACTGCAGGTCGAGGAGAGACATGGTGCTATCCTTTCTTTCGATAATTTTCTAGTGGTTATTCATTTGTTCCGGACCATGGCAGTGGCCGGTTCTGGGTCCGCCGCAGCGGAGGAAGGAAGGGCAGCCGGGCGGGTTGTTCGCTCTGCGCCGCAGCAAGCGCGAGCAGACATCCCGCGGTGCCCGTGGAAAGGTCCATTGAGAGCCGCATCAGCTGCTCTCCCGGGAAGGCCAATTCATCCTGGTAGCGCATTGCGTACCGGGACAGGGCGTCGATCTGGCGATGCACCGCATCGGGCCCGGTGCCGGGCCCGGGGGCCGTCGTCCGGCTGAGGTACACGACCATGCCCGCCAGTCCGCGGAAGAGGCCGGGCTGGGCGTAGAACCCGGCCCGTGCGGCATCGACGATCTCCGGCCGGGCCCGCTCGAACGCCTCGTCGTGGCGGTGCTCCAGGTAGTCGTCGAGCACGATCCCCACCCCGACGCTGCCCGCTCCGAGGTAGGGCAAGGTCCGCCACCCCTCGTCCACTTGCAGCGTGCCGAAGGCGCTGGTGGCGCAGCGGTCGAGGTCGGCCCGCAGGGCACGCTCGGCCAGGTCGAGCAACGCGGTGTCTCCGCTCCGCTCGTACAGGCGCAGGCAGAGCAGGGCCACGCCCGCGCCACCGTGGAGCAGGCCGGCGCGGCGCCGCTCGGGCGAGGCGTCGAGGAACCGGTGCGCGGCCGACTCCGCGCAGCGCAGCGCAGCCGAGCGCAGCTCCGCTTCCCGGGTGTCGGCGGCCAGAGAGTCCAGGGCCAGCCCGATCCCGGCCGTCCCGCTGTGCAGTCCGGGGCCGAGCCCTTCCCACGGCTGCGCGAGGACCAGTTCGGCCAACTCCAGGGAGCGCTCGCGGTGGTCGAGGCGGTTCAGCGTCCAGGACAGGCCGGCGAGTCCGTCGAAGAAACCCAGAGGCGTCCCCGACTCGGGCTCCTTGCTGTGCCGCAGCAGCCACTCCTCGGCGCCGGGGCACCGGGGGGCGCCGCTCTCGGCGAGGGCGTATAGCACCCCGGCCGCTCCGTAGCCGAAGGAGAGGCCGCCGCCCGCTGTGGCGAACTGGGCGATATCGCCGGGAAAGTAGCGGTCGTCCCGTTCGGGGGTGGCTGAGGCGAGGATGGCGCGGGCCATCGAGTCGCGGCAGCGCGGCCAGTCCCCCGGGTCGACCGGCCGGTATGGATCGCGCTCGCCGGCTTCCGGGAGCGCTCCCAATTCGACCCCACCCGGCGCACCGTCCACATCCCGCAGGATCTCCGCAACGCCGAGTTCCAGGAACTCCCGGGCCTCGGGGAACACACGCGCAGCCTCCTCGGCCAAGTGTGCGGCCTTGGCCCGGTCCACGGCGAACAGGCTGGTCAAGGGCAGGAAGAGCGCGATACGCAGGCAGGCCAGTGCGTAGTGGTCCACATCGAATCCGCGGCGCCCGGGCGGGGCGACGAAGCCCGGGTTGGCGACCGTCTGGCGGCCGCCCTCCTCGACATACCGGGCGGCCTCGAAGTCAAGCAGCACCACGGAGGACTCGTCCTCGGAGACCATGATGTTGAACAGGTGCAGGTCGTTGAAGACGACGCCGCGCGCGTGCACATCCCCGACGGCCGCCGCCACGAGGCCGTGCAGGCGCATCGCCCACCGGGCGTACTCCCTCAGCTTCTCCGGTGCGGGGTCGGCCTCGATCAGCGGGTGGCGGTGGGCGAAGAAGGAGTTCAACGGCTTGCCGCGGACGTACTCCAGCACCAGGAAGCGGTGCTCACCGAGGGTGAAAGCGTCCTTGGCCTCGGGAATGCACGGCAGCCCGGACAGCCGCTCCAGGACGTTTCGCTCCTGCTCCAGGCGGCGTATGGCGTCGGCGCCGTCGGCGGCCAGGCCGGCATGCGGACGGGCCTCCTTGAGCACTACGGGCTCGTCGGTGCGCCGATCCCGGCCGGCGTAAACCCCGCCCCCGTTGGAGAAGTGCAGGGCGCGCTCGATGTCGTACGGGAGTCCGGTGACGTCCACGGCCGACCGCGCCTCAAGGTGCGGACGGAGGAAGTCGGGGACGGCCAGCCACTCCGGCACCCGGAAGGCCGGGCCGCGCCTGTCGGGCACGAGGACGCCGTCGGCGTTCTCCAGCGCGGGCACCGGCTCGCCGTGCTCGTCGTAGCAGTGCCGCCTGGTGAAGCTGCCGTAGCGCAGGTGGAGCGGGCCCGCGTTCCAGCGCACGTCGCTAAGGATGTAAGGCCCGGGTTCGCCGCCCACGAGCGCGTCCAGACCCGCGGCGATCGAGGCGCACTCGTCCGCGGCCGGGTAGACGGTGATGAACTTCCCGCTGCTTCCGCGGTCGGCGTACTTGGCGTTCCGGTTGTGCAGCAGGTACGGGGTGGGGACGAACTTGAAGGAGACACCGCGCGCCACGCAGTAGTCCCAGACGCGGGCGAGGATCGATTCCGCATTGTCCAGGCAGGCGGAGACGTGGATCTTCCAGCCCTGGTCCGGCAAGTGGTTCTCGACGGGCCGCAGTGCCAGCCAGTCGCCGGCGCGGTGGCTCTGCCACCCTTCGGGCACCGGCCGCCCAGCCGGCTCGAAAACACCGTCGCCTTCGCCGACCGTACCGGAGGCTCCGGAGTCCGACCGAAGGCGGTGAGGCGTGTCGTAGAAATAGCGGTCGGCGTCGCAGAACACGCCGTACCCCTTGATCATACGAACTCCCTCGCGGTCGTCTCGGTTAGCGACATTCCAGAGACTGACATAGCGGTCGCGCCGTGGTCCACACCCTTGCACGCATTTTTCGGGAAACCGCCGGACAACGGCGAGATCAACTTTTGCGGGACGCGCTAGTGCACTTTGTGGCACCCTCCGCGTCCATTCACCGCTGCAGCCAGGTATTTCAGAGTCGCACTCCGTTCAGGTGCACATGCAAACGGCCCCCCTCGCCCTTCATGACCGACTACACGGAAAACCTTATCCGGCCCAGCGCAGAACGCCGGCCCGATTGGCACGAAGCAGCTGACCTGGTGTTTTGCTCTGCTTGCTTTGTCAGCGAATGGCCGCTTTAGGAGGGTTGAGAGGTCTGTCGAGATTTTTCGCCACGAAAGTCGGGACGAACAACGGCAAGCGGTTGGACGACCGGCAGCTCCTCGGAGAAATGCCGATGACAAACCGCTGACCTCGAAAGAACGGAGTCCTGCTGCCGCGCGGCCCCTCAGGGCGGCGGAGCGGCAGCGCTGGGAGCGCTTGACGGATCAGCGACTGGAGGAACACACTTTCACAGAGGCGCCCGGTTCGGTTCGGCGCACGAACGGGCGATACTTCCCGGTTGATACGGGACCGATCCTTCACCCCGAGTTCGAGTGCGCTTCTCTGCGCGGCCGTGACAATTCCTTGACCACTTCAGTCGCACCGGGGGCTAAGAGGTCGTGCAGATAGGTGGGTTTCAGGGACGCCGTTGCGGTCGGTCCCTCCATCGGTGAGAGCTCCACGCTTTGCGGATCAGGCGACGGACGGTGATGATCGTGTCGGCCAGATCGAAGAAGGCGTGAATGACCCGTTCGCGGCGCTCATAGCAGCGCTGAAGCAAGTTGAAGGTGTTGTGCCAGGCGTTGGTGTGTCAAGGTCGATGGCAGGGGTGTGTTTCAACGGCGGCACCTGGTCGATCTCGACCACGGAGCGCAGCCGGGGCGGCAGCGTTTCGAAGAATTACAAGTACAACCTGACGCACTACGGGACCGACCCCTTCTACAAGAGTACGACCAGGGTGAATTACCGGTCGGGGCAGACGACGACGTCGCGGTGGTCGCGCGGGAGAGGTTACAGCGTCAACACCTACAGCACCTATGGTCGCGGCGGCGGCGGCGGTGGATCATCGGCTAAGCCGGCGGTGGATCCCTACGCCAACAACTCCCACGAGTGTGGCAGTAGGTGGCCAGAGTTCGCAGACTGCTCCTTATACTCCCTATCCGGGAAGCTATGCTAACACAACTCTGGTCTAGCCTGACATAGAACAGCATTGGCGGCGATGGCATATTTAAGATTGACGTTGATTTGAAATTCCCTGAAAAAATTAGACATGAGTTATAGCTAATGAAGTCCGAGTTTCGTGTAGAACCCGCCGGAGTTGGAACTCTAATATGGAGGCCGGCGAGCCCTATGCTGCTTCTTGGTGGCGCATTCATTCTGTCAGCGATCGTGCTAAACGGCCCAATAACAGGCCCCGCTGCAATTGCCGCAGCTTTTGCGGTAACGGGATTTGCGCGGTCGGTGTTGTGGGTGTTGATGTACAGAAAAAACGCATTCCTCTTGAATGGCGCCGGCGTCTGGCTGCAGTCTGCCTCCGGGGAGAGGGAATTCCCTCTTGAGGAGATATCTGGAATGCGGTTCTTAGTTCCGGCAAGTGGACCTGAATTTCGTCAGGGCGGGTTCCAGAAAATCGAAGTCGAATTGACTGGCAATGGGAAAATAAAGCACAAACTCGCCATATTCAAAAACGAATGCCAGGAAAAGAGTGACGAGTTGGATGAAATTGCCCCTCAATTGGGATTCGAGAGGTCGAATAAAACTTTTGCCGATGTTGGATTCTGGAGAAAATAGAAGTGTCGGTCGACGTTCGGGGTGCGTTGTCCTTCCGGGTTCGTCGATTTAAACTTATGGTCGGTCAATTCCTCGCCCACCCCGTAGTCGGCAGCCAAGGCATGACCGAGTGCGGCGGGCATGCGGGAACCCTTCTGCACTACGGCTTGCGCGGTCTTCAAACCGGAGGCCCGGCCGACCTGCGGGCCCAGGGCATGGAGCTCCACCACCGTTTCGGCGAAGTGTCAAGCCCCGGGATTTGTGGAGACTGGTTTAGTTGGTTTCTGCTGTCGCCAAGACCGGGTCGGTTTGGTCGTGTGATGCCGTGCTTGCCGCGGGGGCGGAGGCTTCGAGGGCGTGCTCCCCTGCGGTGCGGGCGGCCAGGCGGGCCAGGGTGTGCTGGGGTGCGTTGGCGGCCCATTGGCCGATGGCGGCGATGGAGCGGGCTCCGGCCACAACCGCGCACAGCCCGATGGTGACGATGCAGCTCAGCCGGTGGCGGATTTCGCGGGCGGCGCGGGGGTCGGCCGAGGGCGCGATCGGGGAGGCGAGAGCGGGGGCGGGCATGGAAGACTGCCTGTGCGGGGCGGTGACTTGTCATGTCTGTCCGCCCGTGTACAGGGGCTCTTCTGATGTCCTCAGGGCTTTCCGGTCATCGTCACAGGTCCGTGACCAGGAGCATCCCCGCTCTCACTCTCACCCGACTTTGCGTTGCCCGTGGGTTGGCAAGGGCTCAGTATCGACTATCTGCAGCTGCCGTAGCAGTCAGCGGACCTTCGGGTATATCTCCAGGAGTTTGAACGTGACCTCCTTTCCGACCAGTTCTCGGGTGGAGCTGTCGAGCGGCTGAAGGGAGGTACCGGCCTGGTCAGCCACCTCATGTAGGCGGCTGGCGTCGCCGAGGCTGTTGAACGTGACGAATGCCCTGCCGCCCGGAGCCAGCCAGGAGTGCGCACCGCGAAGATAGCGCTGCAGCGCTGAATAGCCTCGGTCGAAGATGGCCCGTTCGACGTCCCGCGTGAACTCAAACTCCTGCGGCGCCTCGAGGACGCTGCAGTTCCAAAAGACGGTATCGTATCGCTCGTCCTTGTCGAGGTCGGAAAAGACATCGCTGCGGAAAGCGTGGACGCGGTCCTCCACACCGTGCCGCACAATGTTGCGGGCAGCGCTTTCCACCGCCGACGCCGTGATGTCCGTCGCGGTTACGTGCGCGCATCCGTGTTTCGCAGCCCAAACAGCGGTGACGCCCGCGCCGCAGCCGATTTCCAGGAATCGGCCGTTCTCCGGGTACGGGATGGCGTTTGTGTACCATTCCGTTCCCGTCCCCGGGCGCGGAGCATACGTGCCGGGAAGGAGTTCCCACGTCATTCCCAGCAGGTCGAAGGTGGATGGGCCGTCCGTGGCGCCGAGCTTATCGGCGAGCTCACGACCAAGGCGATAACGCTCTTCTGCCGCAGTAGAATTCTGCATCTTTCCTCTCATGCGTTCTCGGTGTTATATGGCTTTGTCATATAACGACATAAGTGGGCATTGAAAGAAGTGAAGGAAATCTCAGTCGGAATCCAGACTGGCATTCGTGCGCCCGCGTGTCCACGGGGCGGCTTGGAATGTGTCAGGTTGAATGGGGGCGGGAATAAGTGATGGTCGGGCCGCTTCGCGCGGTTCGGGGATCCGATGCGCGGCGGGTGCGGCCCCCAGCCCGTGTGGCTCGTAGATCCACGCCGCCTCGGGCCATGGGCGACGCAAAACGGGGTAAGGACGATGGAGTTTCCGGTTCCACCGAGGGATGACGGGCGCAGGAGCCCTGCCGGGACAGCAGAAGAGTCACTGCCTGAGAAGACACCGCCCCGTACAGAAGCCCTTACGGCGGCGCCGTCCTGGCCGTGGAGGCAAGGCGCTGCGCGTCTCCGCCCTGGACCAGACGGACCCGGCCCATCCACCGGCCGAGTGCTGCTGAGGCTGCCGGAGGCCAAGGCGCCCGTCGACCGAATCGTCGACAAACTCAACCTGAACAATATAGGGGGCTCAAGTGGGATAATCGACGGTTTCGCTCGGGTAACTATGGGGTGCGCTGGAAAGACCATTGAGTTCCGGAACAGAGGCCCGCATGCTGTCCGAAAGTGGACAACTGTAAAACGCCGCGGCCGCGGCAGGGAGTTATAAGGTGACTCGAGGCGGCCCGCCCTGCGGCGCCGATCGTTCACCGCCGAGGGAATGAGAACGCAGCAGTGATCCGGGTGGTCCTAGCCGAGGACATGCACATGGTGCGGGGAGCGCTCGTCTCTCTACTTCAACTGGAAGACGACATCGAGGTCGTCGCCGAGCTCGTTTCCGGGGACGAGATCCTCTCGGCGGCCCAGGAGCACGGCCCGGACGTCGCCATCATCGACGTGGACCTGCCCGGAAAGGACGGCCTGACCGCTGCCGCGGAGATCCACGAGAAGGTGCCGGACACCCGCACGCTCATCCTGACCAACCTGGGCCACCCCGGTACCGTGCGCCGGGCGCTGGCCGCCAAAGTCGGAGGATTCCTGGTCAAGGACGCCCCGTCCAAGGAGCTGGCCGAGGCGGTACGCGGTGTGCACGCCGGCCGCCGGGTGGTCGACGGCCAGCTCGCGATGGCCGCCTTCGAAAGCGTGGAGTGTCCGCTTACCCCGCGCGAGGTGGAGGTACTGCGGCTGGCGGCCGACGGCCTGGACGTCACGGACATCGCCGACCTCCTGTTCCTGACCGCCGGAACCGTACGCAACTACCTCACGTCCGTCACCACCAAGACCAACGCCCGCAACCGGGTGGACGCCATCCGGATCGCACGCGAGCACGAGTGGATCTGAGGGGTCGGCAGCTCCTCGTGCGCTAGCCGTCCACGCCCTCCCTCGTCCGTCCCGCGCCGAACGGCACCCGTTCTGACACCTCGTCCGATGCGGGAGTGTCACCTGGGCAGACGCCGATGAGGCTCGGGTCCGCGGAGACCAGGTCCATATTCCCCCAGATCATCGGTCAGCCCTCCTCGACGCCGACCGGTGGGTGGCCCGCCGGGAGGCGGACCGCCTCGAAGCCCCGCTCTTCGGCGACCTGTTCGGTCAGGAGGCGCAGCGCGTCGGCCGACGCCTCGTCGCTGGGGGTGTAGACCTCGAGCCGGTGGTCCGGGCTGTCGGGTTGCAGCCAGACCTGGTAGTCCACGCTGAGCTCGCCGACGGTGGGGTGGCGCAGGTCCATGCGGCCCACCGTGCAGTCGGTGACGCCGCCCTCGGCCCAGAGCGCGGCGAAGTCGCCGCTGCGCATGGCGAGTTCACCGATCAGCTCGGCCAGCCGCGCGTCGGTGGGGTAGCGGCCCGCGGTCAGCCGCAGGTAGCCCGCGTGCACCCGGGCCAGTTCCGCCCAGTTGCTGTGCAGGTCGCGGGTGAGCGGGTCCAGGAAGAACATCCGCGGCACGGACGGGCGCTTCTCCGGGTCCCCGGGGCTCGCGAAGTCGATGTGCTCGCCCACGAGCGCGTGCCCGCTGCGATTCCAGGCGAGCACGTCACCGCGGCGCCCCAGGACCACGGCTGGAGTGAACTCTCCCAGCGACTCCAGCAGCGCCAGCACCCGCTGGTGCGGCTGCTCGGTTTCGGGGCGGGACAGCCCCGGCACCGTCGGGCCGTCGGCGAGGTTGTGCAGGTGGAGCCGCTCGGCCGGATCCAGCTGCAGCACTCGGGCCAGGGCGTCGAGCACCTGCTGAGAGGCGGTCTGAGCCTGGTCCTGTTCCAGGCGGGTGTAGTAGCCCGCACTGACACCGGCCAAGTGGGCCAGCTCTTCGCGCCGCAGACCCGGCACGCGGCGGGCGGTTCCGTACGTTCGCAGTCCGACATCGGCGGGGGTGACCCGATCCCGGCGTGACTTGAGGAACACGCCCAGCGTTTCCAGCTCCATGACCGCGACCCTACCCCGCGGTCCCGCCACCGTGGGTATCCCTCTCGGGGGTACCCACAGCTGTGGGCTGGTTGGCCTGTGGGCGCTGCACCACCGTGGGGGACATGAACCCGCGAGACGCATCCCCAGAAGTGCAACGATCACCCGGCATCAAGGCGTGGCTCGGCCTCACCGTCATTCTCGGCCCGGTTCTCCTGGTCGCTATGGACGGGTCCATCCTGTTCCTGGCGATGCCCAGGATCACCGACGCCCTGGCGCCGACCGCCGACCAGTCATTGTGGATCCTCGACATCTACGGTTTCGCAGTCGGTTCGCTTCTGGTGGCCTTCGGCAATATCGGCGACCGCTACGGTCGGCTCAAGCTCTTGCTGATCGGGACCCTGCTCTTCGGACTCGCTTCGGCCGGAGCGGCGATGTCGCCTAACGCCGAGATGCTGATCGCTTTCCGGGCGTTGATGGGTATGGCAGGCGCCACGCTGCTGCCGTCGGCCCTGGCCGTGCTCAGTGAACTGTTCACCGACCCGCGCCGGCGCGCCCAGGCGATCGGGATCTTCGCCTCGGCCTTCGCCGCGGGTTTCGCCATCGGCCCGATCGTCGGCGGGCAGCTGCTCAGCTACTTCTGGTGGGGATCGGTCTTCCTGGTCAACATCCCGGTGATCGTGCTGTTCCTGATCTTCGCCCCGATCCTGCTGGGCGAAGTGAAGGTGACCCGCCCAGGCCGCGTCGACGTCCTGAGCGTCGTGCTTTCCGCGGTGGGCCTGCTGCTGGCCATCTACGCGGTCAAGAACCTGGCTGCCGAGGGCATGTCGGTTTTCTCGGCCGCCGCGGGCATCGTCGGCCTGGTGATCCTGGTGGCCTTCGCCCGCCGCCAGCGCCACCTGGAGTACCCGCTGATCGACTTCGGACTCTTCCGCGACCGGGTGTTCACCATCGCGATCATCACCGGTCTGCTGCCTTTGGCAGCCTGGTCGGCCACCGCTTACCTGTCGGGCGTGTACCTGCAGACGGTGCTGGAGATGACGGTCTTCCAGGCAGCCATGCTCGCCGTTCCCGGCGCCCTGGTGCTCACCGCCACCTGCATCGTCACCCCGATGGTCGTCGGGCGCATCGGAACCCGGGCCGCCCTGATCACCTGCCACTTCGCGATCACCGCCGGTCTGTTGCTGTTCCTGATGACCGGCGTCACGAGCGGTGCGGGCTGGTACGTGGGCGCCATGATCGTGGCCGGGCTCGGCTACGGAATCTCCTTCGCCGTGGTGGCCGACGTGGCCGTGGCCGCCGTGTCCACCGAGCGGGCCGGATCGGCGGCCGCGATGGCCGAGACCTCCAACGAGATCGGCAACGCCCTGGGTATCGCTCTGCTGGGTTCCCTGGCCGCGTTGATCTTCAGAATCATGGGCCCGGATCTGGCTCCCACGCTGAACGAGACGGCGGAGTTGCCCGGCCTGGGGTCGGCGGCGCTTTCCGAGGCCAAGTCCGCCTTCGTCACCGGCCTGCACGCGGTGGTGATCGTGGCCGCTTCGGTGCACGCTGGGTTGGGGGTGCTTGCGCTGCGGTGGCTGCCCAAGACCGATCCCCAAGCGCCGGAGGAGGGTGAAGGGACAGCCGACGCGGGGCCGGTGGCCCCGAAGACCGAAGAGGTCGGAACCGCCTGATCGATGATTCCGACGCCGCCTGCGGGGGGCCTTCCCGCAGGCGGCGATAGTCGTTTTTCGACTCAGGGCCCGGGATCGGAGCCGACCCGGGCCGATGGGCACCGCGGTGGTGCCGGACACGGCCAGCACGTAGCCCATCTCATGGGACTCCAGGCCGTGCGCAGCGGATCGGCGCCATAGCCCTCGCGCCGGTGGCCCGGCGTGAACAGTGCCCGGCCGCGCAGAACCGCTTGATCACCGTTTGCGCCAGGTGGGGATCGGTAGCGAATCCGCGGTCGGCGGGCAGGCCCGCCGCAGGCAGCGGTCGGGGTCCTCGGTCCAGGGGTGCGGCAGACAGTTGGTCATCGCCCAAGGGTGCCACCGCTCTGCGGCGGTGAACCCGGCGCTGGGGCTCGCGCGGGCCGATGCGCAGCGCGTTCCTGGTTATGGAGGTGCGCCCGGCCGCAGGTGGCCGGGCGCAGCGCGGCGCTGGGGCGCGCCGGCGCGCACCGGCCGGGACGCGGTGCTGCCGACCGAGACGCTGATCGCCGCGTGGCCGTTCCATGAGCCCGAGCCCGCCCGATACCGGCTCTCCAACCTGCCGGCGGATACGCCGCTGCGGTATCCGGTGCGTATGGCCTAGGACGGTCAACGGCTACTACAAGACCGAGCCGATCCGCGGCCCTTCCCGCGCCGAGAAGGGCCTCTGGAAGAGCGTCAAGGGCGTCGAGGCGGCGACTCTTGGCTGGGTCCACTGGCCAAACACCCAGCGCCTGCACGGTTACCTCGGTGACCTGCACCCGACCGAGTACGAGGCCCCCTACTACGCGGCCCAACGAACCGACCGACCCCTGGTCGGAATGACAAGGGCCGAGTCTTCATCGGACAGGGCGGTTCATCCCACATAAGTAGGCGTTACCGTCCGGATTCTGCCTGGTCGACACCCCGCGACAACGTGCGAGCGGGGAGCTGGACTTCATGCGCACCCTCCCTGCATAACGTCTAATCCGCCAGGCGGTGCGCGACGAACCTCCGTACGGCTCCGCTCCTTTCGGTAGCTCTTCGAACGAACCGCCTGCATTCGTGCGGACCTGACACATGGGCGTCCGGGCGATTGTCGGGCGCGCTTCCAGAAGGAATCATGGTTATTGGAACGACAGCCGCCCGGTAAAAACGGAAAGGCTGAACACCGCCCCATACTCCCGGGGTGAACGAGAAATCTCGACCTTAGTTCGACCTTTTTCGCTCCACAGGCCGTCTGTGCCGCGCACAACGGTTCGCGGAGGCGGTCACCTGGTTCATTGGCCGCCGATTTCGGTTCTGTCGGCGTCTGATTCTCCTACGTTACCTCAATCGCCGGCAAGGTGAATGTGAAAAATGTTGAGTGATATACGAACGCTCGCCGTCCGGCAGCAGCCCGATTGGCCCGATTCCGAGCAGGTCGAGCGCGTCGTGAGCGAACTGGCCGCCCGCCCCGCCCTCGTCGCCGCATCCGACGTGCTCCGCATGCGTACCCTGCTGGCCGCGGTCGCCCGCGGGCAGGCCCTCGTCCTACAGGCCGGGGACTGCGCCGAGGACCCCGCCGACTGCTTCTCAGGCGCCACCGTGCGCAAGGCCGGCCTGGTAGGCATGCTCAGCGGTGTCCTGCAGATGAACACTCACCTGCCGGTCGTCCGGGTGGGGCGGATGGCCGGACAGTTCGCCAAGCCCCGCTCCCGCCCCACCGAGACGGCCGGGGGCCGAGAGTTGGCCGTCTACCGCGGCCACATGGTCAACGCCCCAGAACCCGACCCCGCCCTGCGCCGCCCCGACCCGCAGCGCATCCTGAGTGGATACGAGGCCTCCGCCCAGGCCATGCGCGACCTGGGATGGTCGTCCACCCCTGCGGCCCACGCCGTAGCGCCGCTGTGGACCAGCCATGAGGCGCTGCTGCTGGACTACGAGGTGCCCATGGTGCGCCACCACAACGGAGACCCTGTACTCACTTCCAACCACTGGCCGTGGATCGGTGAGCGCACCCGCGGCCTCGACGGGGCGCACATGGCCCTGTTGTCGCAGGTGGTCAACCCCGTCGCCTCCAAGATCGGGCCGAACGCCACCGAAAACGAGGTGGTCGGGCTGTGCGAGCGGCTGGACCCCGGCCGCGAGCCCGGGCGGCTGACCCTCATCGCACGCATGGGGGCCGACGCGGTGGGCGAGCGCTTGCCGCGCCTGGTCGCCGCGGTGCGCGCGGCCGGCCACCCGGTCTCCTGGCTCACCGACCCGATGCACGGCAACACTGTCACCACCGATGAGGGGTTCAAGACGCGTCTCGTCACAACGGTTGTACGGGAGGTGCGGACCTTCGTGGAGGCCGTGCGCGAGGGCGGAGGCACGGCCGGCGGCCTGCACCTGGAGACCACCCCGGACGATGTCACCGAGTGCGCCGACCGAGGGGACCGGTTGGGCGCAGTGAGCGCCAAGTACACCAGCTTGTGCGACCCGAGGCTGAACCCCCGCCAGGCCATGGAGGTCGTGGAGGCATGGAAGGCCTGACCCGACGTCCCGCACTGCCGGACCGGCCCCGCGCCCGGTCGGCAGCAGGCCCAGGCCCCGTCCCTCGTCTCGATCCACTGGACCCACCACAGAGGAAGTGCCGTACCCATGCCCGGAATCCCCGAGATCGTCTCCTATCCGCTCCCCCGCGAAAGCGACCTGCCCGACAACACCGTCCCCTGGAGCATCGATCCCGACCGGGCGGTGCTGCTGGTGCACGACCTCCAGGAGTTCTTCCTACGCCCGCTGCCCGAGCAGATGCGCACCCCCATGGTCGCGGCCGCCGCCGCGCTGGGAGAGGCCGCCCGGGTCGGCGGCGCCCCCATCGCCTACACCGCCCAGCCCGGCGGCATGACCGCGCGCCAGCGCGGGCTGCTGCGCGACTTCTGGGGACCGGGTATGCGGGTATCGGCCCAGGACCGGCGCATCGTGCCCCAGGTGGCCCCCGCCGAGGGCGACTGGCTGCTGACCAAGTGGCGCTACAGTGCCTTCCACGCCACCGATCTGTTGGAACTGATGCGTCGGCACGGCCGCGATCAGCTGGTGCTCTGCGGGGTCTACGCCCACGTGGGCGTGCTGGCCACCGCGATCGAGTCCTTCAGCAACGACATCGAGACCTTCCTGGTCGCCGACGCCCTGGCCGACTTCTCCGCCGAGCACCACCGCATGGCGCTGCACTACGCGGCCGACCGCTGCGCCGCTGTGCTCACCACCGACGCCAGCACCGAGGCGCTGGTCGGCCCGGTGGCCCGGACTCGCTGATCGCCTATGGGCCGCGAGCACCGCATACATCACCTGGGGAGCGCTTTCATGCAAACCGATGACCTGTTCGAACGCATCCTGGCCGGAACGGGCCTGCCCGAGGGCGTCGCGCTGGTGCACCGCCCCGAGACCGGCGACCCGGACCTGATCGACGTCGTCGCTGGCCCCGTACACCAGTGCGAGCGGCTGGCCGATCTCTCCCTCCCCGACCCCGGTACCGAGCTGGGAGCCGGTGCGAGCGAGGAGCCCGGGAGCCACGGGGCAGGGCGGCACCGCCTGTTCGCGCTGCTGCCCTACCGCCAGATCACCGAACGCGGCTATGCCGCGCCCGACGACAGCACCCCCCTGGCCGCCATCACCGTACGCGAGCAGCAGCAGGTGCCGCTGGCCCGGGTCCTGCGCCGCCTGCCGGATGCCCCGATCGCCGTGCGCGACGTCGGGTTCGACACCACCGATCAGCAGTACGCGGCCCTGGTGCGCCGCCTCATCGACGAGGAGATCGGCCACGGCGACGGAGCCAACTTCGTCCTCAAACGCACCTATATCGCTGACATCACCGACTACACACCCCAAACGGCTCTGGCCTTGTTCTCCCGCCTGCTGCGCCGGGAGAGCGGCGCCTACTGGACCTTCCTGGCCCGCGTCCCCGGGCGCACCCTCATCGGCGCTTCTCCCGAGCGCCACATCAGCTTGCGTGGCGGCAAGGCGGTGATGAACCCTATCAGCGGCACCTACCGCTACCCGCCCCAGGGCCCGGACGTGGACTCCCTCCTGCACTTCCTGCAGGACTCCAAGGAGACCGACGAGCTCTACATGGTCCTGGACGAGGAACTGAAGATGATGTCGCGGATCAGCGCCGCCGGTGGCCGCGTCATCGGCCCGTTCCTCAAGCAGATGGCCCGCCTGGCCCACACCGAGTACTACATCGAGGGCGACAGCAGCAGTGACCCCCGCCGGATCCTGCACGAGACCCTGTACGCCCCCACCGTCACGGGCAGCCCTCTGGAGAGCGCCTGCCGCGTCATCCAGCGCTACGAACCCCAAGGCCGCGCCTACTACAGTGGCGCGGCCGCGCTCATCGGACATGACGCGGCCGGGCGGGCCGAGCTGGATTCGGCGATACTGATCCGCACCGCCGACATCGACGACACCGGGCGGGCGCGCATCGGCGCCGGGGCCACCGTCGTGCGCCACTCCGACCCCGAATCCGAGGCGGCCGAAACCCGCACCAAGGTCGCAGGGATATACAACGCGCTCACCGCCTCACCGGCGCGCGCGCTGGCCGACGACGTCCGGGTGCGCGCCGCCCTGCAGAGTCGCAACACCCACATCGCCGACTACTGGCTGGGCCGGCGCTCCGCCGTTGACGGGGGGCCCGGCCTGCGCGGAATGGACGCGCTGGTAGTCGACGCCGAGGACACCTTCACAGCGATGATGGCCGACCAGCTCTCCTCTCTGGGTCTGGCCGTGGACGTGCGCCGCTTCGACGAGGACCCCGCGTTGGAGGAGCGGGACCTGGTGGTCATGGGCCCCGGTCCCGGCGACCCTCTGCACACCGGGGACCCCAAGGTCGCCCGGCTGCGCGCACTCACCGCACGCTTGCTGGAGGAGCGGCGCCCGTTCCTGTCGGTGTGTCTGAGCCACCAGGTGCTGTGCGGCCTGGCTGGGTTGCCCCTCGCGCGCCGGGAGGAACCCAACCAGGGGATGCAGAGGAAGATCGACCTGTTCGGCACCCCCGAGAGGGTTGGCTTCTACAACGCCTTCTCCGCCCGCTGGCACGCCGACGAGGCCGTCGTGCCCGGTGTCGGCACTGCCGAGGTCTGCCGCGACCCGGTCACCGGTGAGGTGCACGCGCTGCGCGGGCCCGGATTCGCCTCGGCCCAATTCCACGCCGAGTCCGTCCTGACCGAGAACGGGCCGGCGATCCTGGCCCGCCTGATCGACAACGCCCTGCAGCACTGAGCCTTCACGGCTCCGCGCCGCGCGGGGCCGCTCCGTTCATCGCACCCGTTGGAGAGATCCGGAGTGGAAAGTATGCGACTTGCGCAGATCATGGCGAGCACGCTGGAGCGCTACGCCGACCGGCCCGCCCTAGGGGAGCGTGTGCGGCGGCTCGTCCACGCGCCCGAGACCGGACACGCCTCGCTCAAGGCGGCTCCCGAATACAGGACCATCACCTACCGCGAACTGTGGCAGCGGGTCCAAGCAGTGGCGAGCGAGTGGCGCCGCAACAGGGACAGCCCGCTGAGACCGGGCGACAGGGTCGTCGTCCTCGGTTTCACGAGCGTCGAATACACGGTCGTCGACCTCGCCTGCATCCACCTCGGGGCCGTATCGGTTCCGCTCCAAACGAGCTCCTCGCTGCGCCAGCAGCGGGCGATCACCGAAGAGACCCGGCCCGCGATGATCGCCACCAGCCTCGATCGGATGCACGTGGCGGTCGACCTGGCGCGCGAGTTCCCCGGTGTCCGGCGCATCCTGGTGTTCGACTACCACGATGGGGTGCAGGACCAGCGCGAGACGTATCTCGCCGAGAAGGAGCGCCTGCGCGGGTCCGGGACGGTCTGCGCCACCTTCGCCGAGATCCTGACGGAGGGCGCCGCGCAGGAGGCGGCCCCGCTCCACGTCCCCGAGGACGAGGAAGCGCTGTCCATGCTCATCTACACCTCGGGCAGCACCGGAAGCCCCAAGGGGGCCATATACACCGACCGGCTACATGCCGCCATGTGGGGCGGAGAAGCGTGGTCCAACCTCTTCTCCGATGTCCACGCGGTGAACATCAACTACATGCCGATGAGCCACGTGGCGGGCCACTCTTCGCTCAAGAACACGATGGCACGCGGAGGAGCGAGTTACTTCACCGCCAGCAGCGACCTCTCGACGTTCTTCGAGGACATTTCGCTCATCCAACCCACCGAGGTATCGCTGGTGCCCCGCGTTTGCGAGATGCTCTTCCAGCGTTACCAGCACGAGCTCGACAAGCGCAGGGGGGCGGGCGACGACGGCCCGGACCTGGAGGCCCGGGTCAAGGCGGACATGCGGGAGAACCTGCTGGGCGGCCGCGTCAGCTGGGCCAGCTCCGGATCCGCGCCTCTCTCGGACGAACTCCACGCGTTCGTGGAGTCGCTCCTTGGGATCGGGCTGCATATCATCTACGGCTCCACCGAGGCCGCTGGCGTGATGGCCGACGGGAAGCTGATCCGGCCCCCGGTTACCGCCTTCAAGCTCGACGACGTTCCCGAGCTAGGCTACTTCCGGACGGACCGCCCGCATCCGCGGGGCGAGCTGCTGTTGAAGACCGATTCCATCGTGCCCGGCTATTACGCACGGCCCGAGTTGACGAAGACCCTGTTCGACGAGGACGGCTACTACAAGACCGGGGATATCGTCGCCGAGGTCGAGCCGGAACGCTTGGAGATCGTCGACCGGCGCAAGAACGTCCTCAAACTCTCCCAAGGAGAGTTCGTGGCGACCTCCCACCTCGAAGCGGTCTTCGCCGCGAGCCCCCTGGTGCGGCAGATCTTCGTCTACGGCAACAGCCACCGCTCCTACCTCCTGGCCGTCGTCGTGCCCACGCCTATGGCCCTGGAGGAGCATCCGCTCGACGACGGCTCGCTGAAGGCGGAGATCAGACGGTCCTTCCAGGAGATCGCCAAGGAGGAGGGGCTCAACTCCTATGAGATTCCTCGCGACCTCCTCGTCGAGACCGAGCCATTCAGCCAGGCCAACGGCCTGCTGTCGGACCACCGCAAGCTGCTGAGACCCCAGCTGCTGGAGCGCTACGGCGGCCGCCTCGAACTGATGTACACCGAGACGGAGTCCAGGGAGGCGAACGAGCTCCGGGAACTGCGGGCCACCGGACGCGAGCGGCCGGTCCTGGAGACGGTGCTGCACGCCGCGCGGGTCATGCTCGCGGGCGGA